>JAFZLD010000015.1 GCA_017553505.1 Lachnospiraceae bacterium | reverse complement strand
TTCGTATACAAACGATGCATCTCGTTTACAAAAATGGCATCTGGCGTACAAAACTGGCGTTTCGTTTACAAATATGCAGTTTTCAATTTACAAACAAGCATTTCGCCTTACAAACTGGCACCTCGGATTACAACTCAGCCATGAAATACCTCCATTCTCTCATTATCATTTTGCAATCACGTGATTGTATATATAATAGCCCCTATATATGACTTTGTAAATTACAAATGTGCTCTATTAGCACCATTTTGCATTATTTTAGCAACTTTTTATCACTATTTATCCTAATTGTTTGTGATATTGTTTTAGTAACGCAAAAAGCGCCACTCTCTCACGAGAGCGGCGCCTTCCGCGCATTAGTCTTAAATTTCAAGCCTGCCGGCGGTGATAAGCTTGCCTGACTTGCGGTCAAAGAGCAGGATATCTTCGCCATTTATATTAATCTTCTCCTTCTGGTCGATTGAGTAGATGCTGTTACCGAATACCACGCTTGTAAGGAGATATTCGCCGACTCTTAACTTAAGTGTGGACTCCATACCTGTGGGCATCGCACCGTAGATGGTAGCTTCGGTGTGACCGTCCGGCTCAATATCGATTGCTTCGGGGCGAATACCGATTACATAATCATCCTCAGTGATAACGGGAGCATCCATTAAGCTGTCGTCTTCCTCTTCAACCTTCTGAACGTGGTACTTGAATACCTCGTCCTTGTTGGTCTTCTCAACGGCACCCTTGCGGGCGAGACGCTTCTTCTCTTCTTCAGCCTTCTCAAGAGCTTCTTTGTCTCGGTTTGCCTTCCACTCAGAGATACTTAAAGGCTTGCCTGGTACGAAACGTGCCTTGATTCCGTCTAAGATTTCAAGAGAAACGCTGCCGTCCTCGTTCTGCTTACCCTTCGCATCCACAAAGTTCATGGAAGGATTGCCTACGAAGTCTGCCACAAAAAGGTTCGCGGGTCTGTTATACACTTCAAGAGGAGCCGCATACTGCTGAAGCACACCGTTGTTTACAAGACAGATTCTGGTGGCAAGAGTCATAGCTTCCATCTGGTCGTGCGTAACGTATACGAAGGTGCTTCCTGTCTCCACATGAAGTCTCTGAAGCTCGTATCTCATCTCGAGACGTAACTTCGCATCAAGGTTAGACAACGGCTCGTCCATAAAAAGAACCTGCGGCTTCGGAGCCAAAGTTCTTGCAATGGCAACTCTCTGCTGCTGACCACCCGAAAGCTCTGCGGGATAACGGTCCATGAACATGCCGATTTTAACGATTCTTGAGCAAGCTCTTACCTGAGAGTCAATCTCTTCTTTGGTGAGTTTACGCTTCTCAATGATGGGAGCGCCGTCCTTTGTCACTTCGAAAGCATCGTTTAAATCCTTGCCTTCGCTGCGGTACTTGGTCTTGATGCTCTCAAGCTTCTCTGCGTATGTAGCTGCCTTACCTTTGGCAAAAGCATTCGGGTCGGAAGCCTCGTGTACCTTTAAGTTAAAGAGGTCCTTGGCGGTATAAATCGAAAGCGTGAAGTTATCGATTAACTTAACGTATGCCTTCTTCTCATCAAGCTTGCCGTTCTTGTCGCGGCACTCTTCGATGACTTCTTTGACCTTGGCGCCGTTGCTTAACGCTCTGCACATATCAGCTGCGCGCTTGGCTTCAACGTCCACTACGGGCATTTCTTCATTGATGTTCTTAAGGCCAAAAGAAATATTCTCGTAAACCGTCATGTTAGGCCACAAAGCGTAGTTCTGGAATAAGAATCCGACCTTTCTTTTGTTGGCAGGTACGTTGATTCCGGCATTGGAATCGAATACTACCTTGTCGCCGATTGTGATACGTCCTTCCGTGGGAGTCTCAAGACCCGCAATCATACGAAGGATTGTGGTCTTACCGCAGCCGGAGGGACCAAGAAGTGTTATGAATGAATTGTTGGGGATATCAAGGCTGACATTATCAACACCAAAGAATTTACCCCAGCGCTTGGTTATGTTCTCTAATTTAATCTCTGGCATGTTATTTACCTCCTATGCCGTCGTCCAGGCTCGCCCCGGTGAGTTTGTTAACAAGTGTGTTAAACACTAAGATTGTTACGATTAAGATTAAGTTAATCGCACTCGAGAATGCGTACAGTCCCATCTCGTCAAAGTAATCAAGGGTCGTCGAAAGAATGAATCCCTGAGTACACAAAAGCAGGAACAGTGACAATTCTCTTAAGCAGGTCATAAACGGAAGCAGATATCCGCTAATGATAGAGGATTTCTGAATCGGGATTATGATCCTCGTCATTCGCTTAAACCACGATGCGTTCTGAATCAGTGCCGCTTCTTCAAGCTCACCGCTTATCTGAAGCATTGAGTTAAGCGAGCTTCTCGATGCAAACGGTATGTATTTGACAACACCCGCTATGATGAGGAGCGTATATGTATTGAAAAGGTTAATCCTCTCATTCGAAAACAGTATAAAGAAAGCTGCGCCGACTGCGATTGAAGGCATTAAGTAAGGCAGGAATGCTACGTTATTAACGTAGTTGGCCCACTTGTTTCTTCTCTTCTTGGCAACCGCATAACCGATTAAGGTTCCGATGGTACCTGCGATGAGCGCACATACAACAGCAAGTAACAAGGTTCCTAAGAACGCATGCCAGATTGTGTTGTTGTAAAGAATACCGGGCTGGCCGTACATACCGTTTTCTGTAATATTCTCGTTGGTAACCCACCACTTTGTAGTCAGGTGAGCAAGGTTTCCGGAATACAAGAAACTGTAGTCACCGGGGTTAGGCAAGAAGGTTTCGAGCGCGAATAAGAGTATCGGCCAGATACTGGTAAAGAAAGTAATAAGGATAAAGATAATACCCACAAGATACTTTCCTATCTTACCGATTCGAAGCTTAGTAAGCTGTCCCGACTTACCCGTTACAGTGGTGTAATTCTTGCGGCTCTTAAGGCTTAACTGGTTCATTCCGAGAATGATTACACCGAATATCATCATGATAATCGCAAGGATACTTGCTTCGCCGGTGTACTTACTGTTCATGGAAATGTACTTGGTCGAAAGAGTCGTAAGGTTTAGATAATGAGGAACGGGATAACTTCCCATCGCACTGCCGAATACCAGAAGGATAGTCGACAAAATAGCGGGTTTAATCATAGGAAGCGTTACCTTGAACATAATCTTAGTCTTTGGTGTATCAAGAATGGTTGCAGCCTCTTCAAGGTTAGCGTCCATGTTCTTGAATATTCCGCCGATTAAGATGTATGCGAAAGGTGCGTAGTGAAGTCCCAATACCATTGCACTCGGAAATAATCCCTGGCACCACCAGTGAGGGAAGTATACGTGGAATATTGATGCGAGTAACCCGTCCGAAGTACCCGTCACCTTATTCGAGTAGAACATATGCTGCCATACTACAGCCAGTGTCCACTGAGGCATGATATAAGGGAAAATGAATATCGAACTTAAGTATTTTTTGAACTTCATATCCGTTCTTGTAACAAGGAATGCAAAAAGTCCGCCGAAAAGAATGGATATGATACATGTAAGTATCGACAGGAATACGGTATTTACAAGCGGATTCCATAGGTTGGTCTTCGCAAGTTTACTCGTAAACAAGTCGATGTAATTGACTATCGTATACCCCGATGCACGCTTGGTTAAATGCTGGTCAATGGTGCCCGGATGTATCGAAAATGTGTCTTTGACAATAGCGACAATGGGGGCAACCGTGCTAAAGGTAAGTACTATTCCGAACAGCAAAAGAATGATATTTTGCGGCTGGGAAAACCATGTCTTTACCTTGTTCTTAAATATTGCCACCCTGTCAGGTTTAATATTTTCCTGCATAGGATGCTCCTTCTTTTAATAAAAGGGGATGCCACTTGTGGGAAGCGACACCCCCGGGGGTAGCTATAACTTACTCGGGCTTATAGTGATCGAGTACATCGATCCAGCTTCCTACTGTGAATGATACTTCCGAGCAGTAAAGGGGATCTTCAAGTACGAGTTCGCCTTTGCCTTCGCCTGTCCACCAGTCATAACCTCTGTCGTTCTTAGCGAGGAATTCATCGCCGCCACCCTGAGAGTGCTGGAACTTATCTTCGATTTCTTTAGCTACGTTAGGGTTAGCTGAGTAACCGCCCATGTCCTTGCCCCATGCTTCGAAACCGTCTTCTGTACAGGTCATGTATGCGATGAATGCACATGCTGTCCAAGGAAGAGGACTGTTCTTGGTAAGGAATAAGTAGTGGCAGTAACCATAACCGCCGATACCGGTGTAACCGTCTTCGTAAGCTGCAACCTTGATGTTGTTAACAGATACGGATGCGGATTCTTCTACGGAACGAAGCTTGGAGTATACAAGAAGACCTGACTGATTGGTAGCGGATGCATCTACAAGGGTGTTGCAGATAGGGCCGTCATCGGTCTGCTCGTTGTAGTTGTTAACCCAAAGCTTAATCCATGCAAGTGCGTAAGCGCCGTTAGCGCCGAGACCCAAGTCCTGAGCGTCAGACTGCATAGCCTGAATGGTGGGCTCGAAGTAAGCCTTCTTGGTAGCGTCTAACTTGTCGTATGCGTCCTTAAGCCATCCTGCGTACTTATCCTGGGTAAGCATCATAAGGAAGTTCTTACCTACGATTTCGGAGTCAACGCCCATGAATAAGGGGTGCGAACCTTCGTATACGAAATCCCAGCAGTTGGTGAATGTTGCATCACCTGTGCAGTTGAACATGAATACTTTGTTAAGTGTCTGAAGAGGTAAGAAACCTGTGAAAGCATCTGCGGTAGTACCGTTAGCTTCTGCCCATTCCTTGGGAACGAAGGTCTTTAAGATACCTGTGTCAACCATCTTGCTCTGAATCTGGTTACCATCCTGGATAAGGGTCATTGCGAATGTTCCGGTGCTCTTTAAAGAGTCGGAAGTGAGCTGTTCGAAGATCTTGTTGTTCTTGGGCTGCTGCCATTCGAATTCCATTGTGTAGCTTGCATCGATTGACTGTAAGTACTCGATGAACTTGGGAAGTGCTGACTTGCCGCGGCTCGAGTTACCTACGCCGTAGAATGTCTTACCGTTGGATTCTTCGATAGCCTTCTTGGCAAGTTCTTCCATTGACATGCCTTCAGCTTCTTTGATGATTAAGTCGATACCTGTAAGTTCTTCTACAGGAGTTTCTTCCTTAGTCTGTGTTACTTCTGTTGTTGCTTCTTTAGAAGCGGGGGTGTTGCTTGCAGCGGGCTCGCTCTTACCGCATCCTGTTAAGCCGGATACAACGAGTGTGCAAGCCAAAAGTGTTGCTAACAATCTCTTTTTCATAGTATGTGCTTCCTCCTTTACGCAATTTGCACAGATAATGCCACTACGGCAACAAAAAAATGTACTTATCTGTGTTATTGCTTCCTGATAAGTACATTCTACTTGTGCATGTTTTTAATTTGCAGAGGACAAAACTGATATTTTTTGTAAAAAATTCACATCTTTATTCAAGACCGTTGCTCTGGTAGTCCGAGGGGGACTTGCCTACGAGCTTTTTAAATGTGTTGGAAAAATAAGCAATATCCTGGTATCCCACCTTCTCGGCCACTTCGTATACCTTCACCTGAACGTCCTTAAGGTAGTCCATGGCTTTTCTGATACGAAACCTTGTGAGGTAGTTGTTGATTCCCACATCCGTCTCGGCTTTGAAAAGTCGGCTTATGTGGCCTTCGCTTACGCCCATGGATTCCGCAAGCTTGCCTATGGAGAAATCAAGGTCTGCGAAATGCTCTTCTATGTAGGTAAGAGCGGTCTGAACGTATCTGTTCGAAATCTCTGCCTTGTCTTTGAGGGGAATAAGCGTGTTCTCGAGTTCTTTGACCGAAGCGGGGGTGTTGGGATGTAAGTGAAGAAGCCTCTGCACCGAAGCCTCCAGTTCGCCGTCCTTAAAAGGCTTCAATAGGTAGTCGCTTACGCCGATTCGCACTGCCTGGCGCGCATATTCAAATTCGTTGTAGGCGGTAAGGAATATAACCTTCGTAGCTGGATACTTCTCAAGCAGCTTCTCCGCAAGCTCGATTCCATCCATCTTAGGCATTCTTATGTCGGATATTACAAGGTCCGGTCGGGTTGCTTCCGCCTTCTCAAGAGCTTCCTCGCCGTTAGATGCCTCGGCTACCACTTCGCAGCCTATTAAAGCCCAGTCGGTCTCCTCTTTGATACCCATTCTTACGTATTTTTCATCGTCCACTATCATAACGGATGTCATGGTGTAATCTCCCGTTCTTTGACCGGCGTCTCCGTGGAAAAAGGAAGACGGACAGTCATCTCTGTACCTGTATCCGTGCGCTTGGCGCTTACCCCGTACTCTCTTCCGTAGTACAGACGGATTATTGTGTTAACGTTCTTAAGTCCCAGATGGCCCTTTAGTGCCTCGGGGTCGTCGGTCTCGATAAGCTTAATCATTTCGTCGCTTATGCCCTTACCGTTATCCGTTACGGTAATCACAAGCGTACTCTCGCCGTTTTCTTTTGCATCAAAGATTCTGTCGGCCGTAATCTTGATGCGGCCGTCGCTCCTGCCTTCAAGTCCGTGGATAATCGAATTCTCCACAAGTGGCTGCAGGATAAGCTTGGGTACGTAGGCCTTCGCGATGCTGTCGGCGACATCAACCTCAAGGTCGAAGCAGTCGTCGAAACGAATCTTTTGAATGTCGCAGTAGTTGCGCACCAAATCGAGTTCGCTTTCGAGCATACAAAACTGATTCTCGGAAATACCCGTGCGCAGTATAGTCGCAAGCGATGAAGAAAGTGTCGCCACTTCCGGCACCTGATTGGCCTTGGCCACCCATTTGATGGTGTCGAGAGTGTTGTAGAGGAAGTGCGGATTAAGCTGCGCCTGCATAAGCTCTATGCGGGCTTCATTAACCTTTCTCTCCGCTTCCACACGCTCGCGCATGGTATCCTTAAGGCGCGCCGTCATCTTGTTAAAACCCGACGCCAGCTGTCCGAATTCGTCCTCGCGGTTAAGGTCTATCTTGGTATCGAAATCTCCTTTTCTAAACTGCTTCATCGCCACGCTCAACGTATTGATGGGCTTGGCAAAAGAAGTACTGAGGTACGAAGCCACAAGCAGACACAACAGCACGCTGATTACCACCTGCATCAGCACAATCTGGTAGCCCGCATGCACAGCAGACTTCTCAAAAGCAGGCGGTGTAATATAAATGCTGATAAGACTGCTGTCGCCCACTTCGGAAATATAAACGTTTTCTTCTATGTCCTTATTGTATAAATCGTTCTTAAAAAGATTCTTGCGGATGACGGACAGGTTATTCTTACTCTCTGCAGTTCCCATAAGGCAGAACGGCCTGAAATACTTATCGGTAAGCATGAAACCGTCCCTTGCGTTAAAAGAACCTGCCAGGATTCGCCTAAGCTCCGTCTGAGTAATCCTAATTACCGCGTAGCCCTTGGCACCCACGTCGGTAATCTTTCTTGCGATTATCATGGTGGCGCCGTCTTCGGTAGCATCGTAAGGATCCATTGCATATACTGTCGCGCCCTCAGCCTTGTCTGCTTCTCTAAGCACAGCGTAATTGGTCGGCAGCTCTTCGGACACCACACCTCTTCTGGTACTGAACTTGCTGTTACCGCCAAGGTACAGGTCCACCACAGCATAATCGCGTATATCCGCAGTCACTTCATACAGTGCGGAATATGTGTCAAGGTCGTTCTTGGGACCCGGCATAAGTGCTTTCTTAAGGGCATCGTTCTCGGATATCTTATCAAGGACGCTTTCGGAAAGTTTCAGAATCTCATCTACCTTGTCGACGATTGCTACTTCCTGCTCGTAATCTTCTCTCTCGTGATCGGCGCGGATTCTGGCCTGGAAGCCCTGAATCGTAAGGATTCCTCCGAAGATAACAAGAACCAATGTTACCGAAAGAATGATAAAGAAAAGTCTTCTTTTAAAGGAGTGTCTGATAAAGCCCATGTCAGTCCTCCTTACCGATAATCTCGTCCCAGAGGTTGAAGATGTCCTCTTCCTCCGCGGCAGATTTCTCTATATCAAAATCAATCTGGTCGATAGCCTCAGTGCCTTCCGGAAGGATAATATCCGTGCGAACCGGACGTCTGTAGAACTCATACATCGCGTAAGCCTGAGTATCGTAATCCGTCACAAAATCTATGAACAGGCCCGCATTATAGCTGTGCGGAGCATTCTTAACCATAGCGACACCGTCGGGTACCGCGCCGGTACCGTCCTGCGGGTAGACCATCGTAATATCGTAGCCTGCAAGAATCGCTTTTTTGGCGGTTTCTTCCAGGGTAATACCCATTAAAAACGAGCCGTCCGAAACCTGCTCGATAATCTGGCCCGAAGAAGTCAGCACTCGACCGTCGAGGTTGTTAAGAAACTCCGTCATAGATTCTTTGAGCGTTTTGTCGCTCATCTGGGAAATCGTCGATAATATCGTATAACTGGTACCGGAGCTGTGAAGGTCGGCAAAAGCAATCTGCCCCTTCCATTTACCTTCCGTAAGTTCCGCCCATGTAGCAGGCGCTTCGGCCTCGGGAACCAGTTTGTTATTATAAATAAACACCAGGGGAAGTTCCGTGAAAGGTGTCCAGTAGTCGCCCTCTGAAAGATAGTGCGCATCGAGGCTCTCTATGCTCGAAACCTCATAAGGCATGAACATGTCCTTACCGGCTTCAAAAGACTCGATACCGCCGCCGAACATTATGTCACAAGCGCCTTCTTCAGCCGCTTCTTTTACTTCTTTAAACATCTCGGTGGTTCCGCCCGCATGAATCTCGACCCATATGCCGGTGCGGTTTTCAAATTCTCTGATGATGGGAAGGTATACTTCTTCTTTGTGGGAAGTATAGACTATGAGCTGCTTGTCTTTGGGAACACTGTATTTATCGGATATTTCGGAGATAAGCGCGCTTCGCTCGCTTTGCCTGCACGCACTAAGAAGGAGCATCGCTGCTCCTAAGATAAGTACACTTATTCTTTTGCCTATTCCCCTAATCTTTGCACTCATGGGGGTATTATATCACAAAACCGCCTTCCGAGCATACATCTCGAAAGGCGGGGTATTGCACATTATTAAACTACGAACTGACTTACCAAAGTGTTCAGTTCTTCGGACTGGGTCGAAAGCTCGGTGGATACGGCGCTTGACTCCTGAGCGGTTGCGGTGTTGTTCTGTACTACCACTGCAATCTGCTCGATGCCCTTGCTGATTTCGTCCATGTTCTGAGCCTGTGACCTTGCAAGTTCTCCGGACTCCTGAACGATTTCCGCAATGCTGTTGACAGAATCCTGCACTCTTCCGAGAGCTTCGGTGGTCATTTCAACTACGCGGTTACCGTTTTCGATTTCCTGAATGGTACCTGCGATAAGTTCGTGTGTATTCTTAACAGCCTCTGAACTTTCATTGGCAAGTGAACTGATTTCGTCTGCAACAACGGCGAAGCCTTTACCCATTTCGCCTGCTCTTGCGGCTTCGATTGAAGCGTTAAGGGCAAGGAGCTGTGTCTGCTTGGCAATACCTTCGATGGCATTGGTAACCTGCTCGATCTGGTGAGAAGCATCGGTAATACGCTCCATGGCGCTCGTAACTTCCTGCATTCTTTCGGCGCTGACTTCGGCTTCACGTCGTACCTGCTTGGCAAGGTCTACACCCTTTTCTGCTGAAGCTGCCATATCCTTGGTCTGATTGTTAACGCTTTCAACACTTGCTGTAAGCTCTTCAATCGCAGCTGCCTGATCTGTAGCACCTTCTGCCAGGTCCTGTGCTCCGTGGGCTAAGTTGGATGCATCCTGTGCAACCTTTGAAGATGCAGTCTTAACGTCTCTGATAGTACCGGAAAGCTGTGATACTATGCGATCTACAGATTCTTTTATCGGTGCAAAGTCTTCTACGTAAAGTTCCGGATGATCGGTGCTCTTTGAGAAGTCGCCGGACGCAACTCTGTCAAGCGATGTGCTTATATCAGAGACTACATTTTCTATAACCGTCGTTGAATGGTCAAGGTCTTTGGCAAGCTGTCCGAGTTCATCCTTAGCATCATAAGCAATTGAAATCTTCATTCTTCCCTTGGCCATTGAGCCTGCCGCTTCGGAGATTTCATTTACGGGTTCAAGAATAGCGTTACTGAAAACCCTCCTTGCATTCACAATAAATATCAATATCGCAACTACGATTAACGCAGAAACAATTATCATAATAACAACTACCAGCATACTGGTCTTATAAACCGAAGCGGCCGAAGCTCCGGTTTCTGTGGAAACCGCCTTCAAATCCTTAACCACCGCATCAATGGAAGGATAAAGCGTATCATTAAAGAAATAGAATACTTCCTCATTGCTGCTTCCGCTATTAAACATTTCTCCTAACTTTTCCCCGTTAGCTTGAACTGTTTTTAAATCGGTGCTTACTTTGTTTAAATTGGCCTGATTCGAATACAGCCCCGAAAAAGTCTTAAGGTTGGCGTCAAACTCACCAAACTTATCCATTGCCTTTCCGAGCTGCTCTTCCTTAATGGCAGGATCCGGAGCCGCCATTGCCCAAAGAAAAGCTTTGGAAAGCGCCTGAATATCGATACGAATTTCGCCCTGCACATTACCGATTTCATAGTTCTTCTGCATCGCACTGATGGCCGTAAGGCTTATCGCAATTGTAAAAATCAAAACAATTACCGCTACCGCAAAAAATCTCAAAATCTTTTTAAATACAGCCTTAAATTTGTCTTCTACTTTGAGTTCTTTAATGCGCTCAGAAGAAATCGTTAAAAATCCTTTCATTTTCCCCTCCTGTGATATGGATTATCAAAAATTGCGGGTGTACCACATTTTTTTAATCGTATCATGCGCAAATTACCCTATGAATAACAAAGAAAGGCACCGATACTTATGCATCGATGCCCTTTAAATGACTAATCTTCCACTTTGAAGTTTTTAACAATTTCCGCAAGTTTTTCGGAGGCACTGTCTATTTGCTTCTCCGTTTCATTAAGTGCCGCAACATTTTCCGAAACCTGATCCGCTGTTGCCGACAGTTCCTCGGCAGTGGCGGCGTTTTCCTGGGACACTGCGGAAAGGCCAGCCACAAGTCCGTTTATGTTTTCAAAGCCTTTGGCCAGCTCCGAGTTAACCTCTTTAAGACCGTCTACCGCGTAATTGACGTCGTCAATGCTGTTTACGATTCCTTCAAAGCTTCCCTTGGTTTCTTCTACGCTTATGTTTTGTCTCTCCACGAATTCTTTTACTCTTCTGGAGGAAGCTGTGGCCTTGGCGGTGTTCGTTTCAAGCTCTTCCAAAAGTGCGTTTATGGTGTTCACATTATCTGCCGACTGAACCGAAAGCTTTCTGATTTCTTCAGCCACTACGTTGAATCCTCTGCCGTACTCGCCGGCTCTTGCCGCCTCGATGCTTGCGTTAAGCGACAACAGATTGGTCTGCCCCGCTATGGCTGAAATAAGTCCGGATACCTCGCTTATTCGATTTGAGCTCTCCTCTATCGATGCTATTCCGTCAAATACGCTTCCGAAAGCATCTATACACTGTTTGTTAATCTCTATAAGTCCCGCTACTTTTTCCATTCCCTCGCCTGTAGCCTTGTTAATCTTTTCGCCGGCCTTTGTAATGGAGTCGGTAGATTCAACGGATCTGTTCATAACATCGGACAGTCTCGTCATATCCGAAGCAATCTCTTCCACATCTGAAGCGGTCTGAGATGCTGTCTCCGCAAGTTCTTCCGCCGCCGTATTAATGGCTTCCATGCTGGATGCGGCCTCACGGGTGGCGTTACTCATACTTTCGCAGGAACCCGCCAGCTCATCGGACTGCGCATACAGCACACCGATAACATTCTTAAGATTGTCCTGCATAGTCTTAAATGACCTCGTCATCTGGCCCACTTCATCCTTGGCCTTTGTATCGGGAACCGCCGTGGTTAAGTCGTTGGTCGCAAGAATATCCAGGCGTTCTTTGGTCTTTCTGATGCCCTTACCTATGGAGTGTGAAATAAAGAACACCACAATTGTTATTACCGCTATAACCACAAGGTAGATTAAGCTTATTCCCTTAATCTGTGCGTCTGTTCTGGCAGTCATGGCATCGCCCTGCTTAAGCGCCCAGCTCTCTGTAATGGCCTGAAGCCTTGCCAAAGAACTTCTGGCGGTTTCAAAGCTTTGTTTTTGCTTATTGACATCTCCTATACGAAACTCAAGTACATAGGCGCCGGTATATGATATCAGGTTCTCCGAAAAAATGTTGAAAGCTTCCTCAAAATTGACTCCGTCCACTGTCGTATCTTTAAACAGCGAATTGTCAAGAGCCGCTATCTCGCTTGCTTTGGTCGCATAGTCAAGGCACGCCGCCGTACTTTCTTTGTACTCCTCCATCTGTTCTTTCTCAGCATTCTGCGTCTCAATGTATCTGGTAAAAGAAAGCTGCGCTCTGTAAAGCTCCCTGTCGGCAGATAAAAGGTTGTGATTCACATTATAAAGAGTGTCATAGTAGACAGCCCTGGAATCATCTACAGCATTACGCACATTTATTCCCAACATTACCAAAGAAAGAATCAGAAGTATCTCAAGTGGAAAAATGGTAAGGAAGATTTTGAAGCCAATTTTGAGATTTTTCATGAATGTATACCCCACATAATAAAATTTTGCGCAAAAAAACAGGGCATAGCGTTTAAAACCTTAACGCTGAGTGCCCCTTTTTCACTGCTTTTTGGTCGTTTTTATTATAATCTGATTAACATAATATTTCAACACAAATATGACAAATCATTGCTTTTTGTGCAAAAAATAAGGCACTTGCCTTACTTTTTAAGACAAGTGCCTGTGTATTAAGCTATATGGGTCTTAGTACATTCCGCCCATTCCGCCGCCTGCGGGCATCGGAGGCTGGGGCTCCTTGATGGTAGCTACTGCAGATTCTGTGGTTAAGAAGGTGCTTGCTACTGATGTTGCGTTCTGAAGAGCGGTTCTGGTAACCTTGGCGGGATCGAGGATACCTGCCTTAACCATGTCAACGTACTCTTCTTTGTATGCGTCAAAGCCTACGCCTACTTCGGATTCTTTAACCTTGTTGATGATTACGGAACCCTCAAGACCTGCATTGTATGCGATGTGGTAAAGGGGAGCTTCCATAGCCTTAAGAACGATGTTGGCACCGGTCTTCTCGTCGCCTGAAAGTTCGTCTGCAAGCTTCTTAACTTCCTTGGAAGCGTGGATGTATGCAGAGCCACCGCCACAGATGATACCTTCTTCAACTGCTGCTCTGGTAGCTGCAAGAGCATCTTCCATACGAAGCTTAGCTTCTTTCATCTCGGTCTCGGTAGCAGCACCTACGCGGATAACTGCAACACCGCCGGATAACTTGGCAAGTCTTTCCTGAAGCTTCTCTCTGTCGAAGTCGGAAGTGGTGGTCTCAATCTGACCCTTAATCTGGTTGATGCGTGCGGAAACTGCAGCCTTGTCGCCGCAACCGTCTACGATAACTGTGGTTTCTTTCTGCACTTTAACGGACTTAGCACGGCCAAGCATATCAAGTGTAGCTTCTTTTAACTCAAGGCCAAGTTCGGAAGAGATAACCTGTCCGCCGGTAAGAACTGCGATATCTTCAAGCATCTGCTTTCTGCGATCGCCGTAGCCGGGAGCCTTAACTGCAACTACATTGAATGTGCCGCGGAGTTTGTTAACGATTAATGTGGTAAGAGCTTCGCCTTCAACGTCCTCTGCTACGATAAGTAACTTAGCGCCGGACTGAACAACCTGCTCAAGTAAAGGAAGAATCTCCTGAATGTTGGAAATCTTCTTGTCTGTGATAAGGATGTAAGGATCGTCAAGAACCGCTTCCATCTTATCCATATCTGTTGCCATGTATGCTGAAATGTAGCCTCTGTCGAACTGCATACCTTTAACGAGTTCAAGTTCGGTCTCCATGGTCTTAGACTCTTCAATAGTAATAACGCCGTCGCCGGAAACTGTTTCCATAGCCTTAGCTACCATTTCGCCGACCTTGTCGTCGCCTGCGGAGATAGCTGCAACACGTGCGATGTGCTCGCTTCCGTTAACCTTCTGAGCCATGCCTTTGATAGCTTCAACAGCCTTATCGGTAGCCTTCTTCATACCCTTTCTGAGTACGATGGGGTTAGCGCCTGCTGCAAGGTTCTTCATACCTTCATTAATCATAGCCTGTGCAAGAACTGTAGCGGTTGTGGTACCGTCACCTGCTACGTCATTGGTCTTGGTAGCAACTTCTTTGACAAGCTGTGCGCCCATGTTTTCGAAAGCGTCTTCGAGTTCGATTTCTTTGGCAATTGTAACACCGTCGTTGGTAATTAAAGGTGCGCCGTAGGACTTATCAAGAACTACGTTTCTGCCCTTAGGTCCGAGTGTTACTCTAACTGTATCTGCAAGCTTGTTAACGCCTGCTTCAAGAGCCTGTCTTGCATCGGCTCCGTACTTAATTTCTTTAGCCATTGTACATTCCCTCCAATTATTCAATTACAGCAAGGATATCGTCCTGCTTGCAAATGATGTATTCTTCTTCGTCAAGTTTAACTTCGGTGCCTGAGTACTTGGAGTAAATAACCTTGTCTCCCACCTTAACCTGCATTTTAACTTCTTCTGTGCCGGGACCTACAGCAACAACTTCTGCCTGCTGGGGCTTCTCCTTATTCTGACCGGGAAGTACGATTCCCGACTTGGTAGTCTCTTCAGCTACTAACTGCTTCAAAACGACTCTGTCGTTGAGTGGTGTTAACTTCATGACTTAGCCTCCTAATTTATATTGTTAGCACTCAGTATGCCCGAGTGCTAATTTTTATCACATATACATTTATACGCTTAAGGTGGGATATATGCAAGTGTTATTTTGGCTTTTTATTGTTTTTTTATATTTGCTTTCTGCCGCTTCGCCCGGACGACCTGCCCGGCAGTTCAATTTCTTATCGCTCTTAGGCCGCGGAATGGATAAATTCGCCGATTTTTAGATTTTATCCATTGTTTTCGCACAGGTATTTTGAGGTACAATGGATAATTTTTCGTTTTTTGAGTTTTTATCCTTTATTTCTTCTTCTCTATTTCGTGGAGTAATGGATAATTAAAGAATTTCAGCATTTTTATCCATTGTTTTTCGCTCCGACGCTTCTTTCCAGACCCTTACTGCCTATTTAGCATACATAAACAAAGGATAATTTTCTTCTTTTTCCTATAGTTATCCATTGTCTCGCAAAATGTTGCGAGTAAAACAAAGGATAAAATCGGCCAATTCTTCTTTTTATGCATTGCAAAAGAAAAAGGGCCTCCCTTAATACGAGAAGCCCTCTATGCCTATTGGACAATTAAATCAGTTCTGTTTTGCTGTATCGTCAACATAGGGAGTAATCTTACCCAGAACAGCTTTGAAGCGCTCTGTATCTCTCACGATGTCGTATCGCTCCTGTTTCAGTCTATCAAAATATTGACCGCATAAAAAAGGCTCCGCGCAAAGCGGAGCCTTCATTAATGCTTCCATGTAGTCTCTCTCTTGACCACCCGACCGGGGAAGGGGCCGGCAATTACGCAGTTTGGTTCTTCAAACGATTTGCCGACTATGGATCCAAATCCTACTATAGAATTGTCTGCAATACTGCTTCCTTTCAAAATCGAAGAATAAGCACCCACCCATACATGATTACCTATAATCACCGGTTTTCTTTTGTTCGTAACTTCGTCGGTAACTGTTGATACAACCTTATGACCGTCACCGCAATTCAAAAAGGTGTGATGTGCGAAAAGACAGCCTTCTCCGATGGTAATCTCTTCCGCGCACAGGATGGTTGTGTAGCTGTTTGCGGTAAAATTCCTTCCGATTGTCAAGCGTCCGCCGGACACACATTTAAGCGAAAAACCTCGAGCAATACTGACATTATCGCCAAATACCACATTACCGCCGGTAAAATCAATTATTCCGTGACATCTGTCGTAATGCCAGATTCCTGTGGTGCCTTCTTTAACCCCAAGCTTAACCATGCCTCTGCGTATAGGTTCGGAAAAAGAAACCGCGCCGCGTCTTAATCCTATACATTTAACTTTGTTGGAAACAATAATCGGCATATGAAGCGCCGTCTTGAAATCAAACAATTTGAAATTAACGTAAACTGACTTAGTATAGAATATTGCGCTGAATAGACTCTTGATTTTCATATATTCCCCCCACAAATCATGATTTCCAAATTAATATAGGCATATTCGCGAAAAAAAGTCAATTAACAGTCCCAACAAGTCTTCCGCACTGGTATAAAAAAGGACCCCGCACGAAGCGGAGCCCACATTAATCAAATAGCCACTATTAAGCTTATGCCCAAACCAACCAGATAAATACATAGCCGATTATTACGGCGGTAAAGGTGAAAGGAATACCGATTTTAAAGAAATCTGAATTCTTAACAGTATATCCTTCCTTCTTAAGGATACCGATACCCGCAACGTTCGCGGAAGCGCCGAAAGGTGTGATATTGCCGCCGAGGGTCGCGCCGGTAAGGAGTCCAAAGTACAATACAACAGGGTTGATTCCAAGCTTAAGCGAAATACCCTGTACAACGGGAAGCATCGCTGCCACGTAAGGAATATTGTCGACAAAAGCAGAAATCACTACGGAGCCGAATACGATAATCGTATAAAGTACAAACAGGTTACCGCCGCCGAGGCCTGAGAACCAGTCGGCAATCTTATCAATGATGCCTGCCTCGGTAATACCTGCGATTACGGTAAAGAGTCCGCAGAGCATAAGCAATGTCTGGTAGTCGAGTTCCTTGAGCACGAGTTTCAAAGGCGCGGTGCTCTTGCGAGACAACATATTGCGCACGAGTTCGATAATAAAGATTGTCATGCAGATAAGACCGTTCTTAATATCGTCAATCACGGGAATCTCGAAGAATGACGCAATAATCAGGCATACAACAACCATCGCAAGCATAATGCCGGGTACGTGGTCGGTTACAGGTGTGAGGCGCTCAGCTGTAACGGGCTGCTTTTGCTTTCTGAATATAAAATAAAGAATCACTACAGTTCCCAAAGCTCCGAACTCAACCGCCCAGAAAATGGAGAACTTACCCTGCCAGAACAGGAAATCTATGAAGCTCATTCCCGCATATCCGCCGAGAAGAATCGACGTGGTATCGCCTACCAGCGTCGCAGCTCCCTGCAGGTTAGAAGACACGGCAATAGAAATAATTACCGGCACGGGATTAATCTTTAACTTCTTACAAATCGCAAGGCCTACGGGCGCAACCATTAAAACGGTCGCAACGTTATCAACAAATGCCGACACAACGCCCGAAAATACGCACAACGCAATAATCGCCGCGCAGGCATTGGGCATCTTCTTAAGCATAAGGTCCGCAAGTCGCGCAGGCATTCCCGTCTCAATGAACAGTGTCACAAGACCCATCGTGCCCGCAATCATCATGATTACGTTCCAGTTAATCGCTGAGGGAACCTTCGTTACGGACAATACTCCGGTCACCACCATGGCCACCGCTCCGCCGAGGGCGAACCACACTCTGTACTTGGAAAAAGCAAGCATTCCAATATACATCAGTACAAAAATAATAAGTGCTGCTATCATGTTACTATCCTCTCTTAATTACAATACTCCGGCCCCACTGCCAAAGAAGCCGCAACGAAGCCCCTTAAGCATAATAAAACCGGGCACAGCTCTCACTACACCCGGTAAATCTTCATGATACTCCCATGTATAGTGAACGCTATACATGAGTCTTGCAATTTAAAGTATGCCAGATCTTTCGATCGTGCTGGTGACTTCCTACGGTTACCCGCCTGCTACTCCCTCATGAAACAATAAAAGTTTATATCTTTTATGACTTCCAGTCAAGGAGAGTTGTGGATTTTTGAATCTTCTGCTTCATATGGTAGCAGAATGTATCAAACTCACCAAAGTCCATTTCTGCCCAACGTCCGCCCATACGTCTCTGAACTTCCTTGGCCGGTAAGTTTAAAAACGCAATCATCTCGTCGGGGTCATATGCCTGAATTCCCGTTACGGGAGTGCTGTGTCCAAGATACGCCTTGGTGGCATCGGCTATAAAAGTCTTCTCCTGCTCAAGCTTAGACGCCGCTTCTTCCTCATCTTTTCTTTCAAGCATTTTCTTAAGTGCTGCTAAATTTTCAAGATCGCCCATATTTATTCTCCATTTCTTAAGTGCCCACTTGAATCAATCTTAACGCAACCCAATTAACAAATTGTATGCCTTAAGCCAAAGAAAGCAGCTCCCCTATTGTCTTAATGCTGTAATCCTTTTCAGGAACATCGCCGAATCCATACTCGGCAAAGACAAACTTAATACCCGCCTTCTTAGTGGCAATACAGTCTCCCATTGTATCACCGATATAAACGGTGTCAAGAGGCGAAAGGCCGTTACGCTCCATCACAAGCTTAATGTTCTCATCCTTCTGAAGCTCCGTGCGGCCGAAACACTCAAAATCCTTGATAAGTCCCGTAAGTCCGGTCTTTCTGATAACAAGCTCGATATATCCGTCCTGACAGTTGCTCACTATGAAAAGGTTGTGATTCTTAGAAAGCTTATGAAGCGTATCATTCATACCTTGATACGTAAGGTCTTCATCACACTCCGAAAGAGCCGCCTGTTCATACTCACAGCACAGCGAAAGAAGCTCTGCCTTAACACCCGCATCGATATCGCCGAACAAATCGTCCGCGATTACATCCATGGGCTTACCGAATTCTTTCTTGAGCATGTCTGCGGTAACGTTAAGGCTTGCAAGTTCCGGCACTGCCATCTTGCGAATTGCCTTATTCCACGCACCTGCCACCACTCCGGTGGTATTCCACAAAGTTCCGTCAATATCAAAAATAAGATTCTTCATAGGCTCCTCATATTACTTACCGATACCAAAGTATGACAATATACCGAGTACAAATACAATCAAAATGATTACGGGAAGCACGAAAGTAACATATCCCTTCATCCACTTGGGGAACTTAAGACCCTTACCCGCATTGGCTTCATCCGTAAAGTTCTTAAAGCCCCAGCCCCACTTACGTGTACAATACAGCACATAAGTTAACGAACCGAGGGGCAGCATCAAAGTCGATACAAAGAAGTCTTCAAGATCCGACACATCCTTGCCCTCGATACCGAAAGCATGGAAGCCAGACCAAACGTTGTTGCCGAGGATAAAAGGAATATTAAGCACAATCATCATCACGCATACAATCCATGCGGTCTTCTTACGTGACCACTTGAACACTTCCGAGCCACAGGCGATGATATTCTCATACACCGCAAGCACCGTCGAAAACGCCGCAAAAGTCATAAAAATAAAGAACAACGCACCCCAGAATCTTCCTCCGGGAATACCGTTAAATACGTTGGGAAGTGTCAGGAACAAAAGTCCCGCACCTTCATTAGGCTCAATACCATACGAGAAGCATGCAGGGAATACAATAAGTCCCGCAGTAAGCGCTACAAAGGTATCTAGCAAAATAATGCTTACCGACTCGCCCGTAAGCGAACGCTCCTTGCCAAGATAACTTCCGAAAATAGCCATGGAACCGATACCGAGGCTAAGTGTAAAGAACGCCTGGTTCATAGCTTCCGACACCACATTAGCGTTAATCTTGCTAAAGTCAGGCTCAAGATAGAACTTAATACCTTCTCTTGCCCCGTCAAGGGTAAGACCGTAAACAGCCAAAGCAACCATAAGCACCAAAAGCGCAACCATCATATACTTCGTAATTCTCTCAAGGCCCTTTTGAAGGCTGAAAGAACATACAAGGCAGGCAAGAAAAGCAATCACCGCCGTGTAAGCAAGCATGCTCCAGGGATTACCGAGCATACTTACAAACTCGCCCGTAACCGCATCCGAATCCATACCCGTAAACACGCCCGCAGCCGCCTTAAAGAAATATCTTAAAATCCATCCCGCAATCGTCGTGTAAAACATCATCAGCAAAATGTTGCCGAAAGGCGTCACAAATCCGTGAATGTTCCACCACTTCTTCTCGGGCGTTAAAGTCTTATAAATATAAACGGGACTCTTTTGAGCCGCGCGCCCGAGCGAAAACTCCATAACCATAACGGGAAGTCCCAGCAAAACAAGACACAACACATACACAAGCACAAACGCGCCACCGCCGTACTGACCCGCTTTCATAGGGAATCTGTACACGTTGCCAAGACCTATGGCGCAACCCGCACTAAGCAGAATGAATCCCAGTCTGCTCCCCAAATGTTCTCTTTCCATCTAACTTTCTCCTTTTAGAACAAAAAATCCTTATCGAGTATACCATTTCTACGCATTTATGTCGAGAAAAACAGTTTGCGTAAAAACCCCGATATGTTATACTTTTAGCGGCAAAATAAAGAGAACAGAGAAAGGATTACCTTAACATGAGTGAATTACTTAACAAATTCAAAGCATACCTCGAAGAAGGCAGAAATTTAGGCCACGCTTCCACTCTTTTATACTGGGATATGGAGACCTCAATGCCCAAGGCAGGCTTCAAAGGTCACTCCGATGCCCTCGCTTATCTTTCCACCGAAAGCTTTAAGCGCAGCACTTCCTCAGAGATGGGCGAGTTTCTTGATAAGCTCAGCGCTCCCGAAGAGTTTGACGCTCTTGACGCAGACTGGAAATACATTGTCAAAGAAATGAAGAAGAATTACGACGAAAACAAGCGCGTTCCCGCAGACTTCTACCACGACTTCATCGTAGCTCAGAACGAAGCCGGTGTAGCATGGCAGGAAGCAAAGGCCAAAGACGACTTTTCAATCTTTGCTCCCCACCTTGAGAAGATGATTGATTTCTCCAAGAAAATGATGGGCTACATGCGCCCCGACAAGGAAGTCTACGACGCTCTCCTCGACTCCTACGAAGAAGGCATGGACTCCGCTACCTACGACAGAATCTTTAATTCGTTAAAAGAAGGACTTCTCCCTCTTCTTAACAAGATTCTTGCAGCCACTCCCTACGACGAGTCCAAATTCAACAAAGAATACGACATTCCCGCCCAGAAAGCGGTTGAAAAGTTCCTGCTTGAATACATCGGATTTTCTTTTGACAAAGGCTGCACCGGCGAGACCGAGCATCCCTTCACACTTAACTTTAACTCAAAGGACGTTCGCGTATCCAACCACTTCAGAACCGACAATGCGGTTGACCCTATGTTCTCTGCTATCCACGAAGGTGGTCACGCAATCTTCGAGCAGAATGTAGCCGAACGTCTCGACGATACCGTAGCGGGCTCCTGCAATTACTTAGGCCTCCACGAAAGCCAGTCACGTTTCTACGAGAACGTACTCGGCCGTAACATTAACTTCTGGAAGCCCATTTACGCTAAGCTTCAGGAAATCGCTCCCGACTTTAAGGACATCACAATTGATGAATTCTACCGTTATATTAACAGCGTTAAGAACTCTCTCATCCGTACCGCTGCCGACGAGGTTACCTATTGCCTCCACGTTATCGTACGTTATGAAATCGAGAAAGAAATCTTTAGAAACAACACACCCGTTTCTAAGCTTCCCGCTCTCTGGAACAAGAAAATGGAGGAATACCTTCACATCACTCCTCCTTCCGATGCAGACGGTATCTTACAGGATATGCACTGGAGCGACGGTAGCTTCGGTTACTTTCCCACATACCTTCTCGGTACCATCTATGACGGTATGTTCTTAGAGGCTGTTGAGAAGGATCTCGGCCCTGTTGACACAGTACTTGCCGAAGGTCGTATCAAGGACATTACCAAGTGGCTTAACGAGCACATCCATCAGTACGGAAGCACCAGAAAGCCCAAAGAAGTCATTCAGGCAGTATGCGGTCGCGAGGTAAGCGCCGAGCCTATTCTTAAGTACTTTACCGATAAGTACACCAAGATTTACAATCTGTAATTTCAGGCATGATAAAGCCGCGGGGCTCTTAACAAAGCTCCGCGGCTATTTTTTACTCTATTTAACCGTTCTTAAATCATCCGGATACAAAGGCTTGTCCATGTACACATCCACGAACTTATCACGCTCCACACCGTAATCGGTATATGCGTTCTTGTACTGCTGCGTAAACGATCCGTCAGGCTTCAATGTAATCACGCATGCGCCTCGCTGGCTTCCGGACTTCATAATCTTGTCACCATACGCTTCATTGTCAACGGAATAACCGTATGCCAAAAGAACGCCTTTATACTTAACCACAGCATTGTTCACGTGGTCGTGTCCGCAGAAAATCGCTTCCACCGCACCCATATCCTCACACAGCACTTCAAAGAAGTTGTCGAGCTTATCGGGCGTTTTGTCGGTTCGATTCAGTCCGCCGTAGCATACCTTCTCATCCCAGACACCCGATATGAATTCGGTGTCGACCGGATTGTTCTTTTGCTTAAACTCAATGATGTTGCCCTTATCGTCCTTAACCTCTTCGATTAAATCGTCAAGGGCTGTTCTGTACTCGCCGATCGGAATGTGCATGAATGTAATGGTCGGAACATACTCGCCTTCCGGAAGACCTGCCTCGAGTGAAAGCTTCTTAACCGTCTCTGCTGCCCAGTCTACCTGAGCGTCGTGAATTACATCATACTTACCCTTAACAGTCGCCATGAAGGACTTGTCCACGTAATCATTGGAGTCTATGAGCATTATAAGCTTCACAACCTCGCCGGCAGTGTTCTTGACGCGAATAAATTGGTTGGTTACGCTCGGAACCGACGGGGCATCAAGGTCTGTGAAATCCTGCTTAAAGAAACAGTACTTCGAGTAGTCGCTTGCGTACAAATCACCGATGTCCTGTCTGCTTGCGTAGTCCATGGCCTCGGTGTCATGGTTACCGAATACGGTGGTAAAATAAACCTGCTCGTGGTCGAAAATGTCTATGAAAGTCTTAGCTACCATCTTGTTGTTGAAAGTACCGCTTCCGTTGTATCCGGGCGGGATAAGGCAATAGGTGTTGTCGCCGCCGCAGATTACTATGTCGGGCTTTTCTTTTTGCAACATGGTAATAACTTCGTAGATGGTCTTCTTATCGTTCTTGTAAGTCCAGAATCCACCGCCCAGGTGCACATCTGTAATATGCATGATGCGAAGGTCGCCGTCTGTAGTGATGGTGATGTATCCGTTTTCTTCTACCGGAACAATACGGTCGGCGGAATATTCAACCGGTGCAAAAGTCTTAATGTACTTGCGAAGACTTACATTCACTAACACGTTCACAAGGAAGAGCACCAGATACAGTGCCACAATTACCCCTAATGTGATACATAACCTTTTGAGCCATTTTCTTTTTTTCATAGTCAACTTATCCTTTGTAAAATTTATGCAAATCTCTGAAGGGTTCTGAAGAGATCTTTGACGTTAATCGGCTTAGCCAGATGAGCGTCCATGCCCGCCATGAGAGCTTTCTTACGGTCTTCCTCGAAGGCATTCGCCGTCATTGCAATGATGGGTAGCTTAGCGTACTTGGAATCCGCGAAACTTCTGATGGCGCCCGTCGCCTTGTATCCGTCCATGTACGGCATCTGCACATCCATGAGCACGTAGTCGTAGTAATCGGGAGCCTTCTGAAGCACCATCTCGACCGCCACCGAACCGTCGTTGGCTTCTTCGACTATAAGCCCGCGACTCTCTAAGATATGCTTGGCAATCTCTCTGTTCATGTCATTATCTTCAGCAAGAAGAACGCGCTTGAACTCAAGGCCCTTATCGTAATCCACTTCTTCGTCCGCGGAATCGGGCGATACGTTCTCGGCAATTCTAAAGTCGATTCTTATGGATACGATTGTTCCGGTACCAAGCTCACTCTTAACATCTATGGTGCCACCCATCATGTCCACCAGTTCCTTGGTAATAGCCATACCGAGGCCCGCGCCTTCTACGCCGCTTGCGGTCGTGGAACGTTCGCGCGAAAAGGATTCGAAAATGTGCTTTACGAACTCCTCACTCATACCGATACCGGTGTCCGTAACCGTGAACTTAAATCTTGCGTATCCCAGCCGCTTTCCGGGAAGCTCTTCCACGATGAAGCTGATATTACCGCCGGGCTTCGTATATTTAACCGAGTTACTGATAATATTCGTAAATATCCTGTTAAGGCGCGCCGCGTCACAGAATATCATGTTGTGTTCTATATCACGATATTCGATTGTCATATTAAGGCCGTGAGCCACCCCGTCCTGCTTGGATAACTGGAAGCAGTTTCCCGTCGTAACCTTAATGTCGTTGGGCATCTCTTCTATGGCGATTTTACCGTTTTCGATTCGCGCCATATCAAGGACGTCGTTAACAAGACTTAGCAGTTGATGGCTGGCAAGCTTAACCTTCTGAAGGCACTCGTCTCTCTTCTCGGGATTACCCGCATTGCTCTCCGCCATGTCGGTGTAGCCTATAATAGCGTTCATAGGCGTTCTTATATCGTGGCTCATGTTAAAAAGAAAAGTACTCTTGGCCTTACTTGCTTCCTCGGCGCGTTTATTGGCCTCGATAAGTTCGATTCGGCGGTTCTGCTCTTCTCTTGTTTCTATCTCTCTGTTTGCTATACCGATTACGATAATCTTCGGACGCGCGTTAACGTTACCGACCTTAACGCATTTAGCCTCGAATATTTCTTCAGAGCCGTTGATTAAGCACCTGAACCTCTTAATTACAAGGCTGGTCTCCCTTAGCGCTTCTCTCAAATGCGTAACGCTTCCGGCAAAGAACATATCCTCTCTGTCGTCTTCTTGCACAACCGTATTCACATATATTCTGTATGCGGGTGAATAATTGATCTTATCCTTGAAAAACTCGCCGAAATGCGCCTCCATGGCCGAGTCTGTTCGGATGGGGGTAAGGGAATCCGTATCAAGGTCTACGTAAAAAGCAGACGAGTATTCATTGGCCAGGACTTCGATAATGGACTTATCAAGTTCGAGCTGGCGCTTTTGTTTCTCGGCTTCTCTTTCCTGAAGTTTAGCCTGTCTTCTTCTTGCGATTTCACTGTATATAATTACCGAAACGGAACGAAGCAGGAATCTGTCGTCCACGGATTTCTTGGGATTATCAAGACCTAAGAAACCCACAATGGTCTTACCGTTTTTGATGGGGCTTAAGATAATACTTTCAACTTTCTGAGAAATAAGTGTGTCGTAGACGTAGCCGCCCCTGATTTCATCTTCTACGGATGCAATCCAGACCTCACCTTCCTTGCCGTACTCTTCAAGCCAGGTAGAAATAATGTCCTGCGGATAGGTCATGGTCTTGTCTATGGGGCTAAGTCCCTCACGGCACCACTCATAGGTATTCTTGTAGCACTCTTCGTCTTCGTAGAGCTCATAGAGATAGCAACGATCCGCACTATAAAAACGCGCAGTAATAGAAAGCACTCTTTCCACTGCCGCGTCAGTATCTTTTTCCCTATATATGGCATCAATGCTTCGTCTCAACGCATCTTCGCTTTTACGATGTGCTTCGTACTTTCTCATAGGTTCTCCGATGTAACAAAAGTAGAACCCATATACACCAATGTGAGTATATTATACAAATAAAGTTTTCAGAAATCAACACAAAAGAGTTTGAGTTGATTGATTTTTCCATATATTTAAAGCATTTTGGACCACATCTATGTTCTGAAGTATTTTAAGCCGCAAAAGCAATTCTCGATTGCGACCCTTGCAACTTTTTCTCTCCCTTTCTATTTATAGAAACTTCTTTTATTCCACGTAAAAAATGCCACTATCAATGGGAGCATGAGCGTAATCACAATGACAATACTTGCCGAAAAATTAGTAATTACCGACACCATTCCATTTGGCACAAATCCATCAAAACGTGACAACCTATTTGCGACATTATATATTGCATTCTTAGGACCATAGTCTAGCGGTATAATATTTATGAACCATAAGAAGCCAACAATAGCACTAGGAATTATAGATGATTTAAAAAGATAACCTATACTAAATCCAATTTCCAAAAATATAATAATGCATAAGGCAAAAAACAATACCAGATACAATATATTTCCAGTATCTGAATAGTTCCCCTCGGAAGTATCAATATACTTCAAATACGCATGTTTTTTTGCAATATCAAAGAAAAACTTTGAACCTATTCTGTATAGTAACGTTGCCATAGAAATCAATCCAATTGCTACTAAAATCATTACAGTCTGCTTTGCAACAAAATACTTCCATTTTCCTTCCCTTGATACTCTTACTCGCATCACACCGGTTGAATATTCCTGACATACTGCTTGCGCCCCTAAGATAGTCATTATTACCGGAAATAGATAAAACCCCACTTCTGTACAAAATAACAGTGCATTATGAGGGGATAAAGCATGTAATGTCATTTCAATATCCATCTTATTTTTAAGAACAGCATTTACACTTCCGTCTTCGTAAATAAGTGGCTCCTGAAGAATTCTATAAATTTCCGTATCGGAAGAAATCATATTTATCGAAAAAGTAAACGCTTTTATCTTCTCCTCAATTGATGAAATGCCTAATGCAGTAAAAAAAACATCTGCCCCCAAAAGCACACCTAATGTAACAATAATTCTTCCCGTATGAAACCACATTTTAAGTTCTGCTTTAAATGAATTACGCATTTAGCCCTCTCAAAACTTATACATGCTTCTAAATTTATTAAACAATACAGCCGAAAAAAGCGGGATGATTAGTAACAATAGTATAATAGAAAAAGCTGAAAGTGAATCAATAGGGATGCACTTAAAATGTACAATTCCCTGAAAATCGCATAATGGAGCAAAAACATTTGTCAGTGCATTAAGAGGGCTGTATTTATACATGGGCATTACATAAAATACAAAAATTGCTATCACCGTCGGAATTAAAAGTGACTTTGAAATGAAAGCCAAACTAAAGCCAAGTTCCAAGAAGAGTAAAATAAAGAAAACAAAAAAAGCCACTTGCCCCAGGTTGTTTCCCAGATTCGGATATTTATTACCCGAAATATCTATCAGACTAAAAACTTGTTTCTTATTAATGCCTGCAAAGGTTACCAGCGAAATACAAAAATCTGTTATAATCCCCACTATTACACATCCAATTATCAAAACAAAAAGAACAATCTGCTTTCCCCAGAAATAGGCCCAACGTCCTTCTCTTGCCGCTCTAAACCGCATAATCTTACTGCTCATATCAGCCTTTACCGTATACGCTCCAAAGACAGTCATTAAAAAAGGAAAAAAGAAATATCCCATCTCCATACAATACGATAAGGCGTGTTTAGGACTCAACGCGTGAAGATTAGATCCAGTTTTTTCTAAATCACTGACAAGCAGTTCATTATCATACAATGTATTATCCGATGTTTTGCTAAATGCCGATACATATTCATCATACAAGCCCTGTTCAATCGCATCCTCTTCCTCACGAAGGAAAAAATTGTTACCGGCGACAAAAAACCTATACGAACCCAAAACAGATA
Source organism: Lachnospiraceae bacterium (assembly GCA_017553505.1). Lineage (GTDB taxonomy): Bacteria > Bacillota > Clostridia > Lachnospirales > Lachnospiraceae > UBA1258. The sequence goes on along the minus strand of JAFZLD010000015.1, from coordinate 121,529 downwards.
ATGAAAACAGAAAAGCAACTATAGCTAACGGCATCATTATTCTACCCGAATAAATCCAAGCTTTTAAATCAGTTAATATGGAGAGTTTCACAATATACCTCCTCTAATGATTTTCTGCCAACAGAATTCTCTTTTATAATCACGCCATCCTTGATTATGTATAGATCGTCATATATCTTCTCGTAAAATCCGAATTGATGTCCCGTTAGTATTATCGTTCTGTTGACAGATAACTCTTTCAATTTTTTTTGTAACTCCTGCATAGTATCAAAGTCCAAACCGTTTGAAATCTCATCCATTATCAGCACTGTCGGATTTAATATCTCTGCTAAAGCTAAAGCAAGTCTCTTGCGTTGCCCGTATGAATAAGTCCGTACACGTCTTCTTAGAAGTTCCTCGTTAAGATGTTTAATAGCTATATCAAATATTTCCTTATTGCTCTTTTTATTTTCCGAAAGAATTAGCAAGTTTTTAAGCCCTGATAGTGTATCAATGAAGGGGCAATCATCCCAAATAACAAGGCACTCTTCCAAATTATCTGTGTTCTCTTTATCATTTATCATTATTTGTCCTTCATATTGTTCAAGTGCAGTAATGCATTTCAACAGGGTAGTTTTTCCCGCTCCATTTGGTGCCATCAAAAACGAAATTTTGCCACTATTAAAGCAAAGTGAATCACATCTAATTATGATTTTATTTCCATATTTCTTTTCAAAATCAGTTAAAGTAACCATATTCACCCCAAAAAATCTATCTCAGCAATATTGCCTGCTGAGATAGATTCTATAATTGTTTTTCTATACCGTAATGTAGCTATTCAAAAGTCTCATCATGCGAAGAGGCGGCATTACCTTTGTTTGTCACAAAGGAATAGTACGTATCCGATATCCAAACTAAATCTCCTCCTACAGTACCACCTACAACATCCCCTATAGAAATACCTGCTGTAAGGCTCCTGTATACTATCGTTTTAAAATAGTGAGTTATATCTTCCCAATTCTTATACCGATATGTGTATGCAAGAATGCACAATCCAGTAGCTGCAGAATATCCGGTGCTTTCCTTAATTTTTACACCATATTCGTAATCCCAGTCTATTGTAGTTGTAACACTTCCAAACCAATAAGAGAAAGATACCGAATGCGAGCCATGTTGACTGGCATTTGAGGTTAGTGGTGTTGAAACAATAAATACAAGAGTTAAAACAACAAGCACCAGTGATAAAACTTTTTTCATAACAATATTCTCCTTTTCTAGATGTTATGTGTATTATTATGTCCTAATGCAACTCCGCTACTATTAGTTTGCACCATTTTCTGCAGTTTGTAAATATCAATATGCTACATTTTTATATTTTTTCGCACATTATTGACCCTATTACACCACTATTACACATTCTCGCACCATATCTGTCGCATTTCTTTCATTCATCCGCTATTATGTCAATCATTCACCAACATTTTCATCTGAGCAGCGCGCACAAATCACTTCACTCTTCTATCAAGACTGAACTAATTTTAAAAACCCGCAAAAAAAGAGCTACTCAGGTTATTCTCCTAAGTAGCTCCAATCCTATTCTTTCTTTTTACTTAAGTTGCGAGTATCCGTAACCATTTACAAATGCATCAATCGGAACCTTAGCGTCGCACATCGGGCACTCGCCGTGATTGTATGCTTTGTAGTCCGGAAGGTCGCCTGCTTTAAACAGCGATGAAACGTGGATGCCGCAGATTGAATTAATCATGCTGAATACGGACGTGATACCTGTAATGTGGCCACCGTAGTAGTTGATACACTCAAGACATCTGTGAAGCGTCATACCGGTGGTGGTGGATGCAAGAAGCAGGAATACGTTCTTGCCTTCAATCATGGGAACCAGATTCTGTCTGAAGATAATCTGACCTGTCGAGTTAAACTCGGGGCTTACAACGTAAATCGTCTTGTGGGCGTTCATGGAAATGATGCCGGCTCTGGTAAGCTCATCGGCAAGATAAGCGCCGATAACTTCGCTTCCGTCCATACATACGATGGTGTCCACGATGGTGTTGGATGAGTACTTGGAAGCAATGGCTTTGGCTACATTCTTGGCTTCGCTGGCTCTCATCTTGGTCATAGTCATATCGATGTAGTAATTGATGTGGGAGTGCGAAGTAACGAAATGTCCGGGAATTACCCTGATTTTGATGTCGGGAAACTTCTTAGAATAAATAGATGTCATGCGTTGTTCCATGCTGTATCCTCCGTATGTGAAAAGTTTACCCCGTTCTCGGTATGAGATTGTACCTCTGTCCTTGATTCCATTTTACCACAATATGAAGGTTAGTCAACAAATTATCTGTCAATTTAAACAAATCTTTAATATTTTCGCAACGAGTACCTTCTTTTGCCGTCTAATTCAAAGAAAAAGACACCGGTTCGCGGTGCCTTAATCCATATATTATTTCAATACCTTCTTAAGTCTTATTGCCATATAAGGCTTGCCGGGAAGCTCAATCTTGAACTTACCGGAGAACGTGCCGACTTTCTTAACAGTCATGTCCCATGTATCTATTACCTCGACTTCGTAGAGGTAGTCGTCCTTTATGTTAAACTCTCTGTAGCCCGGGCGCATGAAGCTGTAATAGTCTATGCGATAGCCGGTCTCTGCCTCTATCGCATCATCCTCGCATACGGCCGTAACGCAGTCCCACTCGGCGGGAACTTTCTTAAGTCCGTGGCCCGGAGTCTCACTGAGAATCTTAAGTAAGAACTTAACTCTCTTCCAGCTCTCGCCTCGAAGCTTGCCGCCGTGCGACCACCAGAGGATGCCCTCGTCATTAAGGAATGTCTCACCATGGCCCGGATAGCCTCCGCGCATAGCTCCTTCCCAGAAACGTCTGACCATCTCCTCGCCGGGGATGTTACCCCAGCCGCACTGAATGTTGCCTTCATAAGCTATCTCATCAAGTACCACAGGCTTACCGTACTTGTCTCTGAGTCCGTCGGTATCCTCGGCCGTCTTGTAAAGGTCGGTGCGCTGGTAGCTTACATGTGTAATCCAGGGCTCACTGTGGTCGAATACCCTAAGACAATTATGAATCGAACGAAGGTGTCCGTAAGGATCATGCTCCTTGAAATAATTGCCGTAGAAGTTCCATACGGAATCATCACGGTTAGGCAGTATGTCGAATTCATTGGCCATGGACCACCAGACATTTGAGTACGCCGCGAATCTGTTGATTATATAGTCAAGGTACCTTACCTCAACCTCACGTGGGAGATTCGAAAAGCCCCATCTGTCGTAAGGGTGGAATACTATTAAATCCGCTTCCACACCGATTTTCTTAAGCTCCTTAATGCACTTCTCGATATGCTGAAAGTGCGCGGGATTGAATCTGTCAAAATCCCAGTTATTGCCGACGGTCTTATAATCATAATCCATAAAGTTCTCAGGCGTAATGAGATAACTGCCCACAGGCGTACCCTCAAAAGGATATGACCTCGGCTCATCAAGATTGTACACGTAGTGCTTGGGGAATATGCAGAAACGAATCTTGTTAAAGCCTGCTTTGTCGAGGCTCTTAAGTGTCTCTGCGATGAGTTTGTCCTCTCTTAACTCCCACACATAGCACGTAGTGCCCACGCTGTAATAAGGCGTTCCGTCATCATAGGAAAAGTGGAACTTATCGGTAACCCGCACCGGTCCGTGATTCTTCTTATCCGCCGCAGTTACTTTAATCGTCCCGCTGTAAGCTTCATCGGCAAAAGAACCTGTCACGGTATACTCGTACATACCCTCATAGGAAGGCATAAAACGAACCACGTAATTGCCGAAGCCATCGTAGAAGCCGTTTACTTCTACCTCCTCGTGCTCGCCTTTAAAAACAGCCTTAATATCGTAATCGATGAAAGGATTGCCGTCAGTCTTGCCGGTAAACACCCTTTCAAACACATCATACTTTTTAACCTTGGAAATGTCCTTAATCATCAGCGCCTCATTTCTTGACAAAGCCTGCTTTAATACGGTTAAAGTCCTCCTCCGATACATAAAGCGCCATACGGTTCTCGCCGGTATAGTTAATTATCGCATCATAGCTGACCTCAGCCTCTTCAAGCGTCTGCACAAGGCATGCCCACGAAGGATCGTAAAGCAGACGAAGCTTGCCCCAGTCTGTATAAAGTCTTGCCGCAGGTCTCTCACCGCGTCCGTTCTGAGCAGCCACGCCGAGCTTGCCGTCTTCATCCTTGGCGGGAATAAGGAACTTAGCCTTCATAAGCTCAGCTTCCATGTATCCCTCATAAATTCCGAAAGCAATCGACTCCTCGTTTCTCTCCGCATCAGCCATCTGATTAAGCAAAAGAATCCACTTCACAAGATCCGGGTTACTGATATTGCCGGCCTCCGTACCGTCATCTTCAGGCTTCTCCACAAGCATCTCAGCAGGAATTCTTACGTCAGTATTGTTAATACGCACACCTGCCGCACCGTTAATGTAGAAGCATCCGCCGAGGAAAGGAACCATATTGTCCTTGGATATGTGTCTCACCTCGTATAGTTCAGGATTGAACTCTGCCATAACACGATTCTTGACAGCCTCTGTAAGCACCATAATATCGGGCATGGTAGCTGAGTATGCCTTGTCCTTGTGATTTATGATACGGTTAAACATGAAAGGCTCATTGGTACGTTTCGAGTACACTACATTGAGTCCGTCAAGTTCAAAAAGCTTAGTGCATACCGCATCCATAAGGCCTTCAAGACGCTTGGAGTACTTGTCCCCGTCATCCTTCTTATTGGACTTGTTAAGCTGATAGCGCCAAAAGCACATCCAAATCTCCGCAAGGTCCGAAAGTTCGAGATTCTTGTAGTCCTTCTCGTTAAGGTCTAAGTCTCTTGCCACTACAAATACATTACCGAGAACGTTAAGATATGCTTTTCTTATTTCCTCGGGTGCCGCGCTCTCTGAGTGAACCACAACACCGTTTCTAAGCGATAAACTATCCTCACACTCAAAATATATTAAGAGGTTACACTCGCCTGCTTTGCTTACTGCCTCGAGCTCCTTGCCTCTTCTTAAGCATACTTTGGTAACCGTTACGCGATGCACACGGTCCTTGTCCTTGCCGGGATCCGTAAGCAAGAGGTTCTCGCCCGGTGTTACGAATCCGGTTGCCTTTCCTTCAATAGCGTAGACTCCCGTCTCTCCGGTTAAGAACGCATTAATCGCTCCTACCACAAATGCCTTGTCCATAAAAAATCCTCCCAAAATTTATTTAAGTATTTCGTCCGAATCGAGCATAATCGTAAATGGTCCTTCATTCTCAAGACTAACCTTCATATCAGCTCCGAACTCGCCTGTTTGCGTATTAAGTGAATAGGTGTTTCTCGCCTCCGAAATCATGTGCTCATACAATGCATTGGCATGATCCGGCGCACCTGCTCCGGTAAAAGAAGGCCTGTTGCCCTTTCTCGCATCCGCATAAAGCGTAAACTGCGATACCCAAAGAAGGGATCCACCCACATCGTTAATCGACAAATTGGTCTTGTCGTTCTCATCCTTAAATATTCTTAAGTTCACAAGCTTCTTAAGCATCTTGTCGGCAATATCAACCGTATCCGAATCGGACACGCCCACAAACACAAGATAACCCTTATCGATTGAACCCGTAGCCCTGCCATCCACCGTGACGGATGCGTGGTTAACAAGCTGAATGAGAAGTCTCATATCATTATACCTCTTAAATCAGATTGAGAATGTTTTTGCGCAATCAAAAACGCCCGGCTTATCCCCTCGATAGCCGGACGTTTATATTCGTTATACACACATATTAAACGTACCCCATTATCGCAAAGGAAACAGCAAATTAACTCGAAATTAATTCTAAAAAATCTGAATTAAATCTATTGTTTATACTTTTAAAGCCCGTGAATCCACTTTAGAAACAAATGCACTCACGGGCTCATTTTAATTCTTCCTGGCTTTTAAATCTCTCTTGTTGCTATACATTTTTCTGTCTGCTTCCAAAAGAACCTTCTCCAAATCGTCCCAGTTCTTCGGAACGCAGAACGCAGTGCCTATTCCGCATTCAAGCTTGTAAGGCTTACCGTCGGTGGCATTGGCCTTGTCAATCTCGCTTCGAATCTCCTCAATAACCGCCCTGCTCTTTTCCTCGGCATCATCTGCCGCAAAGACCATTGCAAACTCATCTCCGCCGAAACGGGCGCACACACTTCTCTTAGCTCTTGAATCAAGAAGAATCTCGCCAATCTTCGAGAGTGCGAAATCTCCCTCGGTGTGTCCGTAAGTATCGTTAATGCCCTTAAGTCCGTTCATATCGATGGAAATGGCGCAAAGCGTCTTCCCCGACTCAATGGCATCACTCATTATCTCTTCCATGTGACGGTAGAATCCACGACGGTTAAGCAGTTTCGTAAGCTGGTCGATGCAGAATTTGTTCTGCTGATCTATCTTTTCTTTGTGCGACTCAAATACCTGATTTATGTTGTTGACAAAAGCAAGCAGCAAGAAGTACTGCATGTTCTCGGGATTAAAGTTGCACATTGCATAGCCGATGGTCGAACCCTGCGCATATATCGGTACGAAAAGGGCTATGCCGCTTTTCTTAATAATCACATCGGGATCGTATACAAGGTTCTCTCTGGTAGCAGCAAGCTGATTGGTAAAAGAACCATTTCGAATCGTCATGGCTACGCGAAGATTGTCCGTATAATGCTGAACTGCGTTCTCTCTGTCTCCTATCGGTACCGTAGGCCAGATTTCGAGATCTTCACGCAGAAAATCGTCATTCATGTATAAGTCAAAGTCTGCAGGGAAATATCTGTCGGCAATGTAGTAAAGCTCTCCCCAGCAACCGTATAAATCGTTAAGCGAAGAAAGACGTGAAATCTTCTCCCACAATAACTGAATGTTGGCCTCTAAGTCTCTCTGGCTTCTGTGAGCTTCGAAAGCCTTAATACCCACGTTTCTGATGCCTTCAAGGAATACGTTGTGATAAAGGCATCCGCAGGACTGACCCTCTCTGAACTTACAGCTTACGATATACTCATCGTCGACTCTCTCGCCGCGTAAGTGTCTGTCCATAAGGTCGACAGCCACCTCGGCAGCCTCGTCAACGTTATAAATGGACGTAGCAAGTCTCGGATAGTGGAACTTTTCAAGTTCGATACCGTCAAAGCCGGATACCAAAACATCATCGGGAACGTTAAGACCCGCATTTCTGAGCTTACGGCACACTTCCATGGCCATTAAGTCATTGGCGCAGATTATGGCGTCTATCTTCTTACCTGATGCAAGGAACTTGTCCATAACCTTGTCGGTGGGAATCTCCCAGAAATCGCCGTATCCTATGCGGTCTTCCTCAACGGGAAGGTTATTCTCCGCCATTACGCGTCTGAATACCGCAAGTCTCTCCTCCGAATAAGGATTTCCCTTCTGACCTGCGATAAAGTTAACGTTCTTAACGCCGTGGTACTCGATAATATGACGCACCACAAGCTCAAAAGAATTGGCAAAGTCAATTCTTACGGTAACGCAATCCTTTATGTCTTCATTAAGAGACACACAGAAAGTTCCCGCTTCATGAGCTCTGGCGGCAATCCTGTCCGGAATCTTATGGTCCTTAAAAGAATTGGTCATAATAACAACCGCATCAAACCGGGCCGGATTCATCAGGTCGAAAATTGCCTCTTCGGGCTCCGTATTAAAATCTGTCAAAAAGTCTATGGACGAAGAAAAAACAAAAAGCTTATATTTCTTCCGCTCACAGGCCTGGTTAAAGGCTTTCAAGAAACTGATCTGATCGAGACCGTTGAATTTGGCCATGCATAAAGCGATGACCCTTGTATCCCGGTTAGTGGAAAATTTCACAGTATCCTTCATCATACTTCCTTTTGTATTTCCCCCGCCTCATTTGAGCAAAATGTATTACTTGGTGAAAGTAATCACATTCCAGGAAAGAGGCTTAACGTGAGTGGTAAACACTCCGTCTTCAAGCTTACCTTCCTTATTCTCCTTAGGTACGATGATGTCCTCTCCATAGGCATTCTTCGCATCAAAATCAGGAGAATAAATCTCAACATGCTCATATGAATTATAACCCTCAAAGCCCTTAATATCAAGGTCAATCGGATACTCTTCCGTTTCGCTTCTGTTTATCACGAAAACAGTGAGTCTGTCGTGTTCTTTATCCCATGCGGATGCGGAATCGATGTAGTTAACGCCTTCTTTGCCGGTGTACTGCGAAGTGTCGTCGATGGCGTAGCCGGGCATGTCGTAGGTCTCGCTGTCGACCTTGGTCTCCATTGAAATACCGCGGGCATAATCGATAAGCTGTTTGAATGCATAGTGTGAAGCAGCCTTCCATACGTGGTCGTGATTGGAAGCACATAATGCTCCCAAACCGCCTGTCATACAGCCTACCTTAACCACATCGGCATGACGAAGCAGTGCAAGCTGAATCGATGCCATCGAAAGAAGGTGCAACATATCTCCGCCCGGGAATGCTCTGTCGGTCATTTTGTCGGGATCGTGAAGAATGTATCTTCTCTCGGGATCGAATTTGTAATGGCTGCGAGCCATATTGTAACGGCCGTAGCCGGGATTAAGCGGTGAGAAAGGTCTTACCATTGCGCCGTATTCGTCAAAAGAAATCTTCACTTTCTTGGGTGAACGGTGCTTGGAAGCCACGTATTCAATCATGGCAGCTTCGGTATTGATAAAGTCTTCATAGTAAAGCGAACCGCCGAGAAGCGACTTGATATCGCCGGGCTGAGCGCTGTGATAATGATGAACGGAAAGGTAATCTACGGTGTCATAACACTGGTCGAGTACTTTCTCGTCCCACTCGGGGAAATGCTCCATGAAAGGCGCGGAAGAACCGCATACTGCAGTCTCGATGGACGCGTCAATCCACTTCATGGCCTTGGAAGCTTCGTTGCACAATACGCCGTAGCCTGAAGGGTCTTTCTCCCAGGAGCCTAACTGCCAGGGACCGTCCATTTCGTTGCCGAGGTAATAAAGCTTAACCTTGTAAGGGTCTTCGTGACCGTTCTTGCGACGAAGGTCTGACCAGTAGGTTCCGCACGGATGATTGGTGTATTCTACAAGGTCCATTGCATCCTGCATTTCTCTATGAGTGCCGAGATTGATGGTGTACAAGCTTTCTGTACCGACCTTCTCAGCCCACTGAAGATATTCGTCGTGACCCACTTCATTGGTGATGTACTGATACCATGCGGGATCTAAGTGAACCTTTCTCTGGTCCTTGGGTCCGATGGAATCCTTCCACTGCCATGCGGATACGAAGTTACCGCCGGGAAGACGCACTGCGGGAAGGCCTGTGTCCTTAAGGCCGTCGATGAAGTCGCGTCTGAAGCCCTGCTCATCCGCCGTGGGATGCTTGGGATTGAACATGGTACCGTTGACCATGGTTCCGATAGGCTCTAAGAATGCAGAGAATAATCTCTCCGAAATGTCCCCGATCTGAAACTCGGGATGAACTGTGATTTTAGCTTTTTTAGCCATAATTTATAACCCCCTGAAAATTAATGTTTACCTGTTGAAATCTTCTTAATCCATTTGCCGCTTTGCAGTCTGATTACACACCAGAATGTCTTGATAATCTGGTCGGACTTAAGGCATACATATATCCAGAATGCAGGCAGATGTAATACGAATCCCGCAAGGATACCAAGCGGAATCGCTACCGCCCAAAGAAAGATATTGTCGGCAAGCATCAGCACCTTCGTATCTCCGCCGCCTCTTAGCACTCCCTTGGTCATGATACTGTTGGTAGCCTGAAAGATAATAATAATACTGATAGCCACCATAAGCTGTCCCGCAATTGTCTGAGTCTCCGCACTTACATCACTGTAGAAACTGATAATCGGATTCTTGGCAATCATGATAAAGAGCGCCGAAATTGCACCGAGTCCGAAGCCGAGGCCCAGAAAGAGCCAGCCTTGCTCCATTGTTTTTTCTTTGTTACCCGTGCCGAGTGTCTGGCCGGTAACGATAGCTCCTGCCTGGCTTACGCCCTGAATAACCACGGTACTTAACTGCTGCGTAACCGCAGTGATGGCATTGGCCGCTACGAAGGTAGCTCCGAGTCGGCCTATTACCATGGCAACAGAGTTCGAGCCCAATGCAAGAATAGCATCGCTTATAAGTACGGGAATACTGATTCTTATGTACTCGCCGATAAGTGAGCTTGTCTTCATAAAGAGGTCTTTAACCTTAAAGGCAATCCTCTTATCAACCACAAATAAGTAAAACAGAATAAGTGTTGCTTCAAAAATACGCGCTATAAGTGTTCCGAGTGCAGCACCCGCAACTTCCATACGGGGAGCCCCTAATTTACCGAAGATAAAGATATAATTGGCGCCTAAGTTCACAAAGAAAGCACCGATTGATACAAGCAGAGGGAATCTTACCTCTCCTACACTTCTTAATACAATCGTACTTACCAAAGAAGTTCCGAGGAAGAAATAAGTAATAACCGAATATTTAAAATAAACAGAACCAAGCCTTATTATCTCTGCGTCGGGAGTGTACATCTTCATAAGTGTTCCCGGGAAGAACAGCGTTGCCAGTGCAAAGAGTGATGCAAGTATAAGCGTAATTCTAAGCATCAATGCCACTGTCTGCTTAAGAGCATGACCGGCATTGGCACTCTCACCGACTATGCTCTTATCTTCCGATACGGAGCTTTTCATACCCCAGTATCTTGATACGAGCACCGAAGCTCCCATACCAAGACCCATACAGAAGATGTGATAGATACTGATAAAAGAATTGGCAAGCGATGTGGCGGAAAGTGAATTCTCACCAAGCTTACCTACCATGATGGTGTCTAACATGTTGACACCGATACTTATTAAGCTCTGCAAAGCTATCGGAATAGCTATGGTAAATACTTTCCCGTAAAACGCGGGATCTTTCTTGTATAATTTCATTATTTTGCCTCTATAAACACATAAAAATAAACATAAGAAAAGACTACATGAAAATGTTAGCATGCAGTCTTTTTTATAAACTTATTATGTATTGCTGTTATTTTGCCATAAATTGCGCTAATTATGCGGCATAAATGGTCTTATACCACTTGAGTGCATCGAGGTATGCGGCGTAAGTTGCGTTCATATCAATGTTTTTAAGTACCATAACACGTGATACTTCGGTCCAGTTGGCATCTTCGTATGCACGCATAAATTTAAGCACTTCGCCGAAGTCGCCTTCGCCTTTTACGAGAGCCTTCTCGATTGCTTTGGATATGTGAACTATCTTTAACGCTTCTTCCATGGACTTATTGAGTACCACATCAAGGATTGAGAAAAGTCCCATAAGGAAGAGTTCCTGTGCCTGGCCTGCCTGGTCGAAAAGCGGTGCCAGATTCTCGGCAAATTTAGCTCTGATAAGAGAAAGTCTGGTAACTTCGCCGGGACTGTCTTCACAGAGTTTATTGGCAACAGCTGTATTAATCCAACGCTTAAGTTCCTTCTGGCCTAACATTGCCGCAGCATGTCTTATCGACGTAATCTCCGAGTTAACGCTCATCCTGTTAACCATCTTTAAGAGCGACACAACAAGCGCGGTATCTCGCCCGATAACATCGGCTGCCTTTGTAAGGTCAAAGTCGGGAGCGTTTACCACGTTCATAAGCTCTATGTAAGTCATCTTAACGGGTGCAACTTCCGTAACGCCTGCGGTAATGGGAATTCTGTAGAATTCGCCCTCGTAATATGTATATCCGCCCTGAGCCTTTAATTCGTTAAATATTTCCTGCGTCTCGATATTGATGGCGCACAGTTTAACGTTAGGAAACAGCTTGGTAAAATAAATCTTCGCCTTTGAAATATCAATTCTTTTGTGATCAAGGAGAATGAAATCAAGCTTTCCGATAATATCTCTGTATGCTTCAAAGTCTGCCACAAGAAGCTTTCTTATTGCGAATCTGTAGCCTTTCTTTTTCAGTTCATCTATTCGTCTTAAGTATTCGGTCTCCGGCTTAACGGTATTGTCCATCAAAATAACAATTCGCTTAGCGGGCGCCTTACACTGGTCCTCTATGTCCGCAAATATGGATGCATTATTAACCGGCACGAAAATGTCGGCATCTTTAGACAATGTTTCGATGCCCGTATTCTCGATAACCTCAAGGCCGTTTATGGTTCCCACTCCCGAATATGCACCGGTTCCAAGCATATGGGGATTTAGCAGGAAGTTCTCCTTCTGAGAGAAAAGCGAAAAGGCCTTAACCGCCATATTTTCATCAAACAAAGGTATAAGTGTTGCAAACATGCGCATTCTCCCTTCATTGTATTTCAATTATACATTACATTTAGAGAATTAACAAAATATTTTTTTATTGTCCGAATATTTTCTAATAACTTGAATTTTTCCGATTCTTGCTAAATTCACGCAAATCCTTCTCTATTGCGATTACCCTCCATTCCACCACGGGGCGAATATAAAGAGATTAACTGACCGAGACTCCCTCGAAGAAAGTTTTACGATCGTTTTGTTCAGTCGGGCTATAAAGACGAGGCCGCCCGACACTCTACCGCTTGAACTTCACGAGCGAAGTCTGTGGTTTTTTATCGCTCCCGCTTCGGCCCAGCTAATCTCTTTATATTCGCCCCGCGGCTCAACGGATTGCTCAATGTCAGGATTCGAGCACATGTAAATAATTATTTGCGAATAGTGCTTGTATTTGAGCAATAAATGTTTGGATTTTGATGTGAAATATAGTATGATTTAATAATAGCGAATAAATGCAAAGGAAAATGACATGTCTGATTTTAATAACGCAACTGCAAATAGCGAATCAAAAAACAAAATCTACGTAAGACCTGCAATGAAGGACGATGTCAGGGATATTGCGGAGATTTGCGTTGAGGATTGGAAGATTGCGTATAAGGGGATTATAGGCGATGATTTTCTTGATTCCATGAATGTTGAGGATCGATATCAGATTGAAGTTAAGAGGTATGATAAGCAGTTTGTTGCGACTGATGGTGTTAGAGTTCTTGGGTACTCGTGGTTAGAAGGGGCTGATGATGAGGCGGCGGATTGCGAGGTTATTGCTTTGTACGTAAGGTACAATCAGAGAAAGAACGGTATCGGCAGAATTTTAATGGAGCATGCTTTCAAGCATTTCAGGGGGCTTGGCAAGAAAAGCATGATTGTGTGGTGTTTAAAGGATAATCATGAATCAAGAAAGTTCTATGAGAAAATGGGAGGTCGTGAGTACAGAATCAGTCTTCACAAGTGGGGCGTTAAGGACTACGCCATAGTCTCATATCTTTTTGATTTATAAATAATGCATTGGGTTAATAAAGGAGGGTATAACATGAAAACTCAGTTTATGTGCAGTATCATTTACGGCGGCGTATTGGGCGGAGGTTTGTTCGTCGATGATAATTCGATTACTTATAAGACCGGCAAAGTAACCGTGGACGATCGTATCCGGAATCTTAAGATGGATGTCGCGGATATCGCGAGCCTTACGTGGAAAGGTATTATTGCCACTATCACATTGAAGTCGGGCAACAAGTATTCTTTTTTGATTTTTAACAAAAAGCGCTTTATAGAAGTTTTTGAATCACTAACGAACAAATAAGTCAATCGTCCGGAGTTTTAAATGCAGACTATTACCAAACAGCAAGCGCGTCAATTTATACTTATAAAGCAGGGATTACTCGGTTCTTACCGTTTCGTGGGTAAGGAAGGTGCATACGAATATGTGCGTCAGGCGGGTTGTATTCAGTTCGATCCGGTGGATGTATGCGGTAAAAACGCAGAGCTTACTCTCCAATCGAGAGTCAAGGGGTTCAAGAAGTCGATGCTTCAGGATCTTTTGTACAAGGATCGAAAGCTTGTGGACTATGCCGATAAGGAGCTCTCCATCTGGCCTGCCGAGGACTGGCCTTACTTCTCTTCTTACAGAGAAAGAAGCCGCAAGCTGGGCGAGACTTTTGGTGAGCTTGAACCGTTAACCGGGCAGGCTGTTGATTATATTCGTGAGCATGGTCCCGTGTCGAGCGATTCGCTCCCCATAGAGGGCGAGATTTTCTGGCACTCTTCCATGCACTGGAGCGGCAACTGGCACAAGAAATCTCTTGCCGCAAGGTCGGTACTTGAACAGCTTTATACCGACGGAGTTCTTGTGGTTCATCATAAGCAGGGAAGCCGTAAGTATTATGACCTCGCTGAGCGTCATCTTCCGAAATCGGTGCTTGAAGCTTCGAACCCTTGTAAGAACGATGATGAGTTCACGGCGTGGCGCGTACTCAGGCGCATCGGAGCCGTGGGCTTGTTGTGGGATAAAAACAGTACTGCTTTTCTCGGTATCGATTTAAAGGCAGCGAAGCGCCAAGAAATCCTTGCGAAGCTTGAATCAGAGGGCAAGATTAAATCAGTTACGATTGAGGGAATGAAACCCGCTTTCTTTTACCGTGCTGAGGATGAGAAACTGATGCAGGCGGTGGTCAGTGGCTTAGCGGATGTGAAGCCCCGGATGTCCTTTATCGCGCCGCTTGACCCGCTTATGTGGGATAAGGCGCTTATTCTTCAGCTGTTTGATTTCAAGTATTCGTGGGAGATTTACACTCCTGCGGACAAGCGTAAGTATGGCTACTACACTCTTCCGATTCTCTACGGAGACGGATTTGTGGGGCGCATCGAGGCTGTGCCGGACCGAAAGAAAAATGTACTTTATGTAAGAGGAATGTGGTGGGAAGGAGGTATCAGGCAGACCAAGAAGCTTAGTGCGGCGCTTGATAAGGCGCTTGCAAATTTCGGCAAGTTCAACGATTGCCGCGACGTAGAGAAGTTAATGTAGGGAATGGTAGAAACTATTTAAAGGAGAAAACATGAAAGCAATAGTGGTTTTTTTATTGGGATTCACATTAAGTGGGGTTTGGATTGCGCTTAACACATTTTTGTACGGCGCTCTTAACAAAAAGATTAAGAATTTCTGGGTTACATCACCCGCAATTTCGGGAGCGATTCCCGCTCTCATCATTTATTTGATTGTAAAGGATCATCCTTTTCATTTCGATAAGCTGGGCGACCTTTCTGTATGGGGCATAGCTGTTGCTGCGGTAATCGTATCAAGCATTATTGTCATCATTACCCGCGATAAGTCAAAGAAAATATCCGGCGAAGAATTGAAGCTCCAGTGCCTGGCAGGTGCATTGATGGAAGTGCCTCAGCGTGCGATGATGATGCCTTTTGTCATCATGCTTCTTGAGAAGCGCGGCCTCAATACGATTTGGAGTGTGGTTATCACCGCTCTTGTCTGGCTCGCAGGTATGATTTTCCAGTCGGTTCTCATGAACAAGAACTTTAGCGGCAAGACCGTAGTCAGCGAAATGATTCCGGCGCTTATCTTCTCTCTTGGTATCGGCTATGCATTCTACGCAACCGGCTGTATTCTTGTTCCGATTGTGTTCCATGCGCTTGAGAGAATTTTGAGCAATGCAGGTAATGTCGGAAAGGTTCAGGTCGAAGAAAAGGAAGAAGCCAAAGCGGCATAAACTTTAAGAAAAGGCAGAATTTAAAGGGCATAAACCCGGTCGGGTTTATGCCCTTTTCTATGTCACATATTATAATTCGGGGTTCTCTTTCAGAAAATCTGTTGCCGCTTCTCTGAGATACTTCTCGGCATGCTTTATCGATTCCTCGGCGGGTACGCCGGGAGCAATCTCGATGGCGGTGATGCCAAGGGATTTGAGGCGCTCTTCGGGCACCTCGTTTCTGCCGCAGAATACGTAGAGCGGCTTGCCCATGGAGCGCTTGCGAATCCCGCCTATCACCTTGCCCATGAAGCTCTGCTCATCGAGTTTGCCCTCGCCGGTGACGATGTAGGCGGTGTTCTTGAGGGCTTCGTCGAAGTGGCAGATGTCGAGCATAGCGTCGATGCCACTTTCGATGGTGGCGTTAAGAAACGCCACACAGCCGTAGCCCGCACCGCCGGCGGCACCGGCGCCTTTGACGCTGCCGGAGTCCTTGAACCCGGCGCGGCGGCAGACGTTGCTTATGTGCATGAGACCCGCGTCCAGCATAGCCACTTCATCCTTCGTGGCGCCTTTCTGCGGTCCGTAGATGCATGCGGCTCCAAGCGGGCCAAACAGCGGGTTCTCGACGTCACTCATGACCGTGAATCTGCTCTGCCATATTCTCTTGTCAATTTCAGATGTATCAATCTCAGCTACTTTCTTAAGCGTTCTTCCTGTCGGAACAAAAGCCTGCCCCGAAGCATCTAAGAACTTAATGCCGAGAGCCGCGGCCATTCCGCAACCGCAGTCGGTTGTGGCACTGCCGCCGAGGCATAGTAAAAAGTCCTTAAGTCCTTCATCCAGGCATTTAAGAATCAGCTCACCGAAGCCATACGTCGTGGCGTCCGGCGCACTGTTATCTTCCACTTTCGTGATACCGCTTGATTCGGCAATCTCCACTACCGCGGTCTTATTAAGAGTTATGCCGTACCTTGCCGTAATAATCTTGCTGTCGGGCGCGTGCACTTTAGCCTTCTTAATCACGCCGCCCATAGCCTTGATGATACAGTCGGTACTGCCCTCTCCGCCGTCAGCCATTGGAACGCAAAGCGTTTCGTGTCCTTCTTTTTGCAATATTACGTCATTCAGAATTCCGGCAGCTTCCGCAGACGACAAACTTCCTTTGAAACTGTCCGGAATAATGATTACCTTCTTTAACATCTGAAATCCCCTAAAAAATTTATCGTGTAAACTTGGACAGGAACTGCCAAGCATGCTCGCAGGTATGCTCTCTGCACTCATGTCCCTGACCGCTTATACTTGCCAAAGCAGTCGTCTCAACGCCGGCCGCATCCTTGAAATAATTGACAGTGAGATAACTGTCTCTCGTCTCATCATAGAACTTTTCAACTCTGTCGCCATCGATGCCCCAGATCTTATTAGGCCAGTTCTCGCGGTCTTCGTACTTAACATTATAAGGCGTTACAAGCTTATTTACTTCAAAAACATACTTGATTCGGTCATGGCACTTCTCAGCCTGGAAAGGAAGCTCCGGAAGAGGCGTAATCTCGCCGCCCGCATAGAATACAGGCACAGGCGTATCATGATTAATCTCTGTAGGCGCAGGCTTGCCGAACACATTAAGACCCACCTCGAAAGTTGCGTCCATGGGAGCCAGTCCCGCAAAAACCTTCGGATACTCCTGGAACATATCCCATGACTTACAGCCGCCCATCGAGAAACCGCTCGCATAGATACGATGCTCATCAATAGAATATTTCTTTTTAAGTTCTTCTATAAGCTCCATCATCTCGGTAGCGGTGCTGTTTAAGTGATTCTCAATCGCAACGAGCAGGAAGTTGTTACGATGCGCAACCTTCCACCATCCCGATACGAAGCTTATGTACAAAGAAGAATCTCCGCCGCCGTGAAAAGCAAGAAGCAACGGCGCAGGTCCTTTATCAAACAAATCCTTGTTGTAATATGCGATATATCCGACATTGTGTCTCTCTGTACCCTTATCGTCACCGCAGTTATCCGGCGAAGTCTTAACCTCACAAATCGCGGGCTCTTCAACCACGCCTTCTCCTGCCAAATCGGGCTCAATTTCAAGGTCGCCGCACCAGCGCTTAAACGTACCGGTAAACTCTTCATAAGCCTTGATATAATCAACAGTCTTCTCTGCACGGAAATGCTTACAGCAGTTTTCAAGCGTAGCATTTACCTCTGCGGAATTACCGACAGAAAGCACGGGAATATCGTCTCTCTCAGCCCTTACCGCAACGCTCAGATTCTCAAGCACAAGGCACGCAGGCGTAATATCACCGGGTCCCCAAAGGTACTCGCCTTCCACCTTCTTAAGAAGGTTACGTGCCGCATAATCGGCGCTCTTGCCGCTTGCATAGATACAAGTTCTGAAGATGGCACCGCGGATAAAGAAATCCTTGTACTCACCCGTAAAACGGTCTCTGAAAGTAACCATTCCGTCTCTGTAATACTGGTGAATCTTCGACTCAGCAATCAAATCCTTGAACAAATCGGGTGATGCGCTGTCCCAGTCTCCCGATGTAGGAAATACAAAGACTACGCTGCCGCCCTTAGCACTTGCAATCTTAGACAGTCCTGTCTTCTCGGCCAAAGAAGCTCGCTCTTCAGCCGTCTGTTCTTTCTTCTCGAATACAATCAGGTACGGTGCCTTATATCCAAAGTTAATGACATCGTAAATCTTATCACAGTCAGGCACATACACGCCTGCTTTAAAACTCTTAAATTCGTGTTCCCAATACTTGGCCCCGGTCATCGTCACAACGCGCGGGCTCTCTTTCATCCCCATGATGAATCCTCCTTTATTTTAACATTTGCAAAATCGTTATTTCTACCCTAACTTTACTCTTGAGGCTCAAAAACGGTCAACAAATGCGCAGAAATTTAGCAAGCGTTGATAAGATAATTGTGGTATTTGATAAGTGAGCGGAAAATGCAGCGGATACAATTTAAATAACATTTATCAGGGGGATTACATTAATGGATTTTAAACTCAAAGATATCTACAAAGATTATTTCAAAATCGGTGTTGCTTGTGAGCGCATAAACGGACGATTCACCAATCACGAAATCGGCAATCCCGCCAAGGAAGCTCTTATGGCCGAGCAGTTTAACAGCATGACCTGCGCCAACGAGCTTAAGCCTATGTACAATATGGGCTTTAACTCTCCCGATGCCACCGAGGAATTCTTACCCTTCGTGCCCAATGAAAACGCTGTCGCAATGCTTTCTTTTGCAAGAGACAACGGTTTAAAGGTGCGCGGTCACGTTATGGTATGGCACAGCCAGTGTCCCAAGGAAATCTTTGCCAAGGGCTACAACGCCGTAACTATCCCCACCGACCCCGAAAAGTTAAAAGCCAACCCGCATCTTAAGTTCTTCGAGAAGCTCAATCCCGAGTGCTACGTATCCCGCGAAGTGCTTCTTAAGCGTATTAAGAGCTATATATACAATCTCGTGAAGTGGACCTATGAGTCGGGCTTCGCACAGATTATCTATGCCTGGGACGTGGTCAACGAAGCCATCGAGCTTGCCGACAAGACCGAAACCGGCGTGCGCAAGAGCTACTGGTCCGAGATTATCGGTCCCGACTACATCTACTGGGCATTCCGTTTCGCCCGCGACGCTGTGGACGAGATTTCCGCAGGTTACGATTACGGCAAGCCCCTTCTTTTCTACAACGATTACAATGAGTTTGACCCCGAGAAAAAGAAAGCAATTATTGCAAACCTCGGCCGTTCCACCGCCGAACACGGAAGCGTATTCTCCGAGCATTTAATCGACGGTATCGGTATGCAGGGTCATTTGAGCGATACCAACGACATAGATTTATATTATCAGGCCATTATGGACTACTCTGCTCTCGTGGATGAAGTTCATATCACCGAGCTTGATGTTAAATGCACTTCTTCGGGAGTCAATGCCTTCTACTATCAGGCTGACTTCTACAAGAGATTATTTGAAGCAATCCTTAAGGCCAATAAAAACGGCGGCAAGGTTACAAGCGTAACCGTTTGGGGTCTTACTGACGACAACTCCTGGATTCGCGGCGCCAATCCCCTGCTTTTCAACGGTGATTTATCTCCCAAGCTTGCCTGCACCGCTCTCAAATACGCAGTTACTGGCGAGAGCCTCGGTGAGCCCGAGCCCGTTGTTCTCGATCTTTCTGACCGCTTCTACGACTTCGAGCCCGTAAGCGGCACCAAATTCGATTACGCTGCCGTCGGCTTTAAGAACCGCGGTCTCTTCCCCATAGACCTTCTCAAAGAAGGCGACGGACACTCAGGCAACCACTGTCTTGCTCTCGAGACTCGTTTCGACGGCTGGAGCGGCATACTCCTTGACGTCTCCGATTTCATAGGCCAGACCGTCAAAATCGGCGCATGGGTCAAGAGCCCCGCTAAGAAGGTCACCCTCAACGTCGAACACCCGAATGCCCCCGACAAGGCTGAGTCTTTCGCAACTGTCGACAGTTCCGACGATGAATGGCGCTACCTCGAAGGCGAATGCACTCTTCCTTCAGACTGTCACTCCGTAAAGGTATACTTCTACACAGAAGAGGCTTCCGAAGGCACCTTTAGCCCTATTTACGTAGACGATGTATCCCTTCACCTCATCGGTCTCAAAGAAAGCTTTGAAGGCGACACCAACATCGCAGCCATCCGTGGCATGGGCCACTTACCCTTCTTATCCGTCACGGATACAGAAGCCGTTACCTCCGGCACCAGGTCTCTTCGCGTATCCCGCCAGGAGAAAGACGCCACCGTTAAGTTCGACGTCTCCACCTACATCGGCCGCGACATCAACATATCCTTATACGTCAAAACCGCGGATACCACTATCCGCGTCGGCATAGACGGCTACGAGCCCCTCGGCGAGTTCACCTCCGCCGCAGGCTCTTTCACCCACATCACCGTCCCCGCCTCCGTCCCCGCCGGCCTCCGCGCCGCCGCCCTCTTCGTCGAAACAAACGGCAACGCCGACATGTTCATCGACGACCTCTTCATCACCCTCGCCTAACACCCCCTAACGCCCACCCCAGGCCGGCCACCGCCGGCCCTTTTTTATTGCCTCATATTGGCCTCCCTGACGCGCCCCGCCGCGGGCAAAAGTCTTCCACAAAAACCCCCTCCCGTTTCGATCTCACGTAGCGGCCGGTCAGACGCTCCGTTTAGACTGCGGTCTGCCCTACGCAAAAAGTGGTGCTTGAGGGGCAGCACAGCCCTTTTTTGCAACTCAAACAGAAGTGTTTTCGTGCATAAGCGGCTAAAATACAGCCGCTAAGCGCCGACGCTCCGATAGAGTTTTTGTGAAAGACTTTTGCCCGCGCCGAATCGCTGTCTCTTGCTTTGCCATACAGTAGATTGAGCCCATCCCGGGGCGAATGAAAGGGTGGACGACTGTGTCGAGCGGAAGCAAATAAAAAGCCAAAGACTCCGCGCATGAAGTTTAAGCGGTAGCGGTCCGAGCGGCCTCGCCTTTATAGCTCGGATAAACAAGATGCTCGTAAAACTTTCTTTTGCGTGAGTCTCGATCAGTCGGGAACCCTTTCATTCGCCCCGGGATGGGCTGCCAATAACATCAGCAATAAAAAAGGGCCGACGTGGGTCGGCCCGGGTGGGTGAGGGTTATTTGGAGACGGAGGAGGCGTAGTCGGAGTAGCTTTGACCGGTGTATTTTTTGAAGCAACGGCCGAAGTAGTTGGGGTCGGGGATGCCGACCTCGGTGGAGGCGCTGAACATTTTCATGTTGCTTGCGGCAAGCTCCATGGCGCGCTTCATGCGGCACTCGGTTAAGTACTCGACGAAGTTCTTGCCGGTGTCCTGCTTGAATTTTCGGCTTAAGTAGCTGGCGCTGAAGCCGAAAATCTGGGCCACCGATGTAAGGTTAAGCTTGGAATCGGTGTAGTTGTCTTCAATGTAGCGTTTAATCTGGCCGATTGAAGACGGTTCGATTTCTACCGCAGGCTCCGTGTCTTTGACTGTACGGTCAAGAATATCTTTGAGCTTCTTAAGGTTCTCCTCAACCTCCGCACGTACAAAAGGCTTAAGCATGTAATCGAATACAGGAAGCCTGATGCACTGCCTTGCGTATTCAAATTCATCGAAGGCAGTCATGATGATTATTTTGAGTCCCGGATATCTTTTGGTAGCAACCTCCGTAAACTCTATGCCGTTCATAAAGGGCATGGAGATGTCTACGAATGCTATGTCCGGAACGATTTCGTCGATGATGTTGATGGCTTCGATTCCGCTTGCGGCCTCGCCCGCCACTTCCATATCGTAGCGTTCCCAGTTGATGGACGCTTTAAGCAGACTTCTTGCAGACTGCTCGTCGTCTATAAGCATAACCCTATACATTACCCCGTTCTTCCTCCTTAAGCTTGGTGGGAATAATAAGCTCTATCTCGGTGAACTCACCTATTTCGCTTCTGATTCTCACTACATCTTTATAATCGCAATAATACTTAATTCTCTCAATGGTACCCTTCAATCCGAAACTTGCATTCTGGTCCTCTACAGGTGTTTCGGAACGTCCCAGCAATTCATCTATAGTGTCCTGACTCATACCAACGCCCGTATCCCGCACAATAATATGAATATCGTCATCCTCAAGATACGATGTGATCTTGATGGTGCCGGGCTCGCCGGTAAGCCTGATGCCGTGATATATACTGTTCTCGACAAGCGGCTGAAGAATAAGTTTCGGAATCTTTATATCAAGCGTATCCTCCGAAATGTCATACTCATCGTTGATTATATCACCGTACCTTAGCTTCTGAAGCGCCAGATAGTCCTTGATAATGCTGATTTCACGGCTAAGCGGTATCTCTCGGTTTCCTTTGCTTAAGAAATTCCTGTAAAAGCTTCCGAGTGTTTCAAGCGCAGAATGAACGTCTTTGGCTCCCGCGTCAAGCGCCATAAAACTGATGGTCTCAAGCGAATTATACAGGAAGTGCGGCTTAATCTGCTCATGAAGCACTCGCATTTCCGCTTTTTGCACTGATTTTTCTTTGTCTATAAGCCTTGTGAAGAGGTCGTTTAAGTAATCGATAATGCTGTTGTAGCTTTCTTTGAGCATGGAAAGCTCGTTACGCGGCATCTCGGCGTCAATCTTCTTAAGCCATCCCGCTTCTTTGGTCTTCTCCATTTCGGCGGAAAGAGTGTATATGGGATGCGTAATATTCCTTGAAATGAATACTGCGGCAAAAGAAATCGATACTACAAAGGTCACAAACAAAAGAAGCATTACAGCGGTGGTCTCTACGGGAATCGACTGAGCCGAAGCATTGGATGCACACATTACGATAATCGGCGTATCGGGAACCCTGATAGATGAAATCATTCGCACATTTTTATTACCTCTTACGGACTTATGAACCATCGTGTACCTGATGGCCATGTCGGAGGTAAAATACTCACTTACAGACTTATCGCCCGCAAGAAGCGTGCCGTCTTCGGATACGATGCAGACTTTTGAACCCTTCTGACTCTCGGTGGCGCTTTTAAGCATACCCGTGGAAATATTGACAAGAAGCAGGCCTACAGGCTTCTGCAAATAAATATCATAGATGTCGCGGCCGATGGTAAGTAGCTGGTTGCCGTTAGCTCTGTATACAGCGCCGTTACCGTTTAAAGAAATTGCCGCACCGCCTTCCCTTTCCTTGATATGCGCATGCCAGGTTTCATCTTCCATAAGATCGTAATCAATATGGTATAAACCTTTACCGGTAGTAACGTAATGATTGTCTGACCTGAATATAAATACGGAATCGACATAGTCTGAAACCATAAAAATATCGTTGATACCGTAAATGGTATCGTTCTTAAGACCTGCCCCCACCTCTTCTGCCGGGGCTCTTAAGAAAGCTGTCACCTGCTTGTTAAGCATAACCAGTCGCGAAATGTCTTTGTAATTCTCTATATTGGCGGTGATACTTCCGGACATGGAATTAAGGATGGTCTCAGATTCTCTTATTTCGTAGTCTCTGATGGAACGTTCCCTGAGTACAAGGGCCGAAATCGAAAACATAATGGTAAACAGTAAAAAAACGCCGCCAATAATGTACCATACCTTTACTGCCAGCGACGTGCCCGATAAAAAACGCTTTTTATCTTCTTTAGTTCTTTTACCTGTTCCCATTTAATCCACCGCCCCGAAATAATACACAAACAGTTTACCACGACACGACAAAAAAAGCCATCAGACAAAACGTTTTAACGTCGACTGATGACTTCTTTAAAATCTTTATTAACCTTTGATAGCGCCTGCCATGAAGCTTTCCTGAATCTTTCTGCTTAAGAATACGTAGATAAGAAGTGTAGGGAAAGTTGCCATTACAAGTGCAGCACCGACAACGCCCCAGTCAGTGGTATGCTGACCGAAGAACTGCTGAACGCCGACGGGAATAGTCTTAAACGCGCTGGTATACGTACTTGCGAAAAGGAACTCGTTCCAGCACTGTAAGAAGGTATAAATTCCGATAGTAGCAAGTGCGGGTGTCATAAGCGGGCAGATGATTCTTATGAATGTGCCCCATACACCGCATCCGTCGATACAAGCAGCTTCGTCAAGGTCCATGGGAATCTCGCCCATAAATCCTGTGCTGATAAGGATACCCATCGCAAGTGAGAACGCTGCATAAGGAATAATGAGAGCCCACATTGTATCAAATATGCCTGCAAGCTTGATAGCCTTATAAAGGGGAACCAACGCCGCATGAAGCGGTATGGTAAGTCCCAGCATAAAGAAGCTGTTTACAAGTGTACGACCTCTCCATTTAAGACGTGTAAGTGCGTATGTAGCCATAAGTGAAACAATTATTGTTATTGCGATTGTAATAACCGCAACAAGAATACTGTTACCAAAGAGCTTAATCATGTTAACTCTTTCCATGGCTATTTTGTAATACTGCCAGTTCCATTCATGAGGTAAACCGGCTACATTTTTACCGTATATTTCCTCATTGGTCTTAAAGGAAAAAGTAAACATCCAGTAAAGCGGGAAAAGGTTAACCAAGAGCCAAAATGCCAGGAAGATGTAAATGAGCACCTTAACTACGGGGTTGGTCTTCTTAATGTAGTAATCATCGATAGTCATCGGAGTCTTTGATTCTTTAGCCATCTTAATCCTCCTTCTTAAATACCTTATTGATTACTAGTGCAAAGAAGAAGCAAAGCACAATAAGCATAACTGCAATCGTACTTCCCATTCCGGCTTTGTTACGAAGAATCAACTGGTTGATCATAATTGTGGTAGGCACTTCTGTCGCATGGTTAGGACCACCATCGGTAAGAACCTTGATAAGGTCGTAAGATTTAAGTGAACCTGTTACTGCGAAAATAACGCTGACTTTAATGATGGGCTTAATGGAAGGGATAACGATGTATCTGTTAATCTGACCGTCGGTTGCGCCATCAAGCATTGCAGCTTCACGAAGGTCGGGGGATACACCCTTAACACCTGCATACATAAGTAACATGTGATAGCCTACGTACTGCCACAAAATAGGCACAAACGCAGATGCTAACGCTATTTTCTTGTCTCCCAACCACTGAATCAGCTGGCCTTTGGGCAAAATATGCAAAGCCCATAAAGCTCTGGTGAGCAAACCGTAATCGGGATTATATATTTTTAACCATAACTGACCTATGATAATTGTCGAAATAAGTACCGGCATAAAGTATACCGATAAGAATCCTCTTTCACCTTTCATACCTTTACCGAGTAAAAGCGCAAGGCCCAAAGAAAGAGGTAACTGAATAAACACCGATAATGCCGCAAGAAGCAGTGAATTAAGCAGCGCTTTGGGGAAATGGATACTTCCGCTTGTAAATAATTTAACGTAGTTATTAAAGCCAATATAATTTTCTTTGGTCAAAGGGTCTAACAGACTCATGTCATGGAGACTGTATCTGAATGACATGAAAATGGGAGCAATCAAAACCCCAATGAACAATGCCAAGCCGGGAAGCAAAAACAAAAATATATTGATACCGTTTTTGACTTTTTTATTCATCCTAATATTACCTTTCAAAAAAGGCGGCCTCTCCGTACCTTTACCGGTCCGTAAAAGGCCGCCTACATCTTACTTAGATGTTTTGATGTTTAAGCTTCAATTAGCCAATATCATCTGTTAAGCCGGATACAAATCCATCGCCGTCAATCTCGCTGCCGTAAATCTGGCTTACGTAGTCAAGATAGATCTGTGCGGTATCAGCGTCCATAGCGGTATCGCCGAAAAGAACATAACCGGTAGCCTTGTTACAGATTTCTGCAACTGCCTGAGTAAGAGGGTTAACATCAGGAGTCTCGTAATCTACCTTCCAAGAAGGAAGACCTGAACCTGCAAGATAGCTGTAGTGGCAGATTGCTCTACCAAGTTCGAATGTGAAGTTAGCTGCTACTTCAGCGTTAGGAGAAGAAGCTGCTACTGCAAGTGTATCGGAAGGTCCGCCGATGAGCTGACCAAGAGCTGACTTGCTGGAGTCAATTACAGGGAACTCAGATACTGCAGACTTGAAGCTTGCTGCTGCAACATCACCACAGTTCCATGTACCATTCTGGTAGAATGCGTACTTACCCTGGAGGAAGTTGTTCTTAACTTCGTCGTTACCAAGTGAAATACCTGAAGGATCGAAGTAGCCCTTAGCAATCCATTCCTGGAAGTAGCCGATAGCTTTCTTGATGTCTTCGTTGTTCCAAGTAGATTCTTTTGCAAAAATCTTAGCGAGTTCGCCTGCACCGATGGTCTTCTCAAGAAGGGGCTCGATGTACTCGGTTACACACCATGTTTCCTTACCGGAGCATCCGAAAGGAATCTTGCCTGCTGCAACAAGCTTATCGCAGCAATCGATGAGTTCGTCATAAGTCTTGGGTACTTCTGTGTATCCAACTTCTGCAAGCATGTCCATGTTAGCG
Source organism: Lachnospiraceae bacterium (assembly GCA_017553505.1). Classification (GTDB taxonomy): domain Bacteria; phylum Bacillota; class Clostridia; order Lachnospirales; family Lachnospiraceae; genus UBA1258. Next base: position 95,065 of record JAFZLD010000015.1, on the reverse strand, counting down.
AATAAGCCAACAACGTTCATGGTAAGCGGAACACCGTAGTGCTTGCCACCGTATGTGGTGTTGTCAAGCATAGACTCGGGAAGGTCTGCTGTGAATGCCTTGTAAGCATCGTCTAAGCAGTAAACGCGATCAGCCTTAACGAAATCGCCAAGGAATGCGCCGCCCCAAGTAAAGAAGATGTCAGGAAGCTCGTTAGCTGCTGCAGCTGCCTTAATCTTTGTCTTGTAAGCTTCGTTCTCGGTAGCTTCCCACTCGAAGTTGATTTCGGGATGAGCTGCTGTAACCTCTTCGATAGCCTGCTTGTAAGCAGGGTAGTTGGAATCGCTCTCAGTAGCGATACACCACATCTTAAGAGAGATCTGCTCGTCTGTAGCGGGTTCGGGAGCAGGCTCGGTAGAAGTCTCTGTGCTGGCTTCTACAGTGCTGGTGCTTGTAGCTGTGCTTGTGCTTGTTTCTGTCTTAGTTTCGCCACATGCGCAAAGGCCGCATACCATGGCTGCTGCTAAAACCATAGCAACAAATTTTTTCATAATTTTCCTCCTTTAGAAAAAATAAGTTTGTATTGATAAAGGGGACAGCCCCCTATATCCGAAATTAGTGAAGCTTTACCATCTTCCACGGGTACTCGATTGTAATCGTGTTACCCGATAAGGTGTAGTAAATCGTCGTGTCGTCGAAGTCTTCGTTGTAATCAAGGACTATCGTGCCCTCCGAAGTGTTAACCGTGTATTTTCCGGAAAAGAAACCGTCTTCGACAAATGCACCGTCTGAAGTAAAGTCATAACTCCAGCTGTCTTTCGTATCTTCCCAGTGGCCTACTACATCAGTAGGAGTGCCTTCACCGGAATATGTATAGTCAGTTGATTTGTAAAGAATCAAACCTTCGTCCGTAAGTATGTATCTGAGTTTCTTAGTGTTGGAATCGGAAGCTGACAAAGTTATGAAGGAATCATCATATTTGCAATCATACTCGGTGCCGTCCAAAACCGCTTTGCCCTTGGATGTAACCGTGAATGCGGCGGTTTCCTTGTCATGTAAGTATGCCCACTCTCCGGTGAGAGGACTATTACTCTTGGAGCATCCTGTAAAGACTGCAACCATTATGCTAAATGTCAGCAAAAGAACTAAAGATTTTTTAACCCTCATATACATTCGGTGCTTTGCTTCAAATTTTCCCACAATTGGACTCATTCCGCACTGTATGTCTTATTTTGTTACAAATTTTGTCTTAAGTGAATGATATTTTTTTACTTCTACAAGTACATTTTTTACTTATTGTACGTTTTTTCACTAAAAAACGTTTTACTTTTGTGCAATCTGCGCGCTCGCGACAAGCATTATTTTTACTTGCGATAGCAATCTGTTCAACAGGTGTCAATAAAATGCTTGAGAAACATACAAAAAGCCCCATCCTCGCAATGAGAATGGGGCAATGTGTACAATATGTAAAAATTTTACTTTTCGTAAGGCTTGATTGTAATAATGCTTCCGTCGGGATTGTACTTAAGCTCGGTAAACTTAACGCATCTTCTGTGGTTGATACCGTTTGAAAGCTCGCAATCGTGATAGAACAAATACCACTTACCCTTGTATTCAACGATTGAGTGGTGAGTAGTCCAGCCGAGTACAGGCTCCATGATACGTCCTCCGTAGGTGAAAGGACCTGCGGGGCTGTCGGAAGTAGCGTATACAAGGTAGTGTGTGGTACCGGTTGAGTATGAAAGATAATATTTGCCGTTGTACTTGTGCATCCAAGGACCTTCGAAGTAGCGTCTGTCCTCGTCTCCTACCTTGATTGGCTCGCCGTTCTCATCAAGAATGGTAAGATTCTTGGGCTCGGTCTTAAAGGAAACCATGTCGTCGTTAAGCTCTGCGAACATAGGTCCCTGAGCTGCCTCGTCGGGATTAATCGAACCCTCTAACTGGCAATCCTTGGCATCGTAGTAGCCCTTCTTCCAGTTGTCGAGCTGGCCTCCCCAGAGACCGCCGTAGTAAAGATATGCACGTCCGTCTTCATCTACAAAAGAAGCGGGATCGATGCTGTAGCTTCCCTGAATGTAGTTGTCCTCTGCCTTGAAAGGTCCTACGGGAGACTTGGAAGTGGCAACGCCGATTCTGAATAAGCCTTCCTTGTCACGTGCAGGGAAATAAAGATAATAAGTGTCGTTCTTAAATGCAACGTCGGGAGCCCACATCTGCTTGCTGGCCCACTTAACGTCTCTTACGTGAAGAGCCTCGCCGTTGTCTACGCACTTGGCATCGAGGTCATCCATGGAAAGAATGTGATAATCTTCCATTCTGTACTCATCGCCACTGTCATTGTCCTCACCTTCATGAGGGATGTCGTGCGAAGGATAGATGTATATCTTACCGTCAAATACATGTGCCGACGGATCTGCTGTGAAAATGTGTGTAACCAAAGGTTTTCTCTCTTGACTCATACTTTTCTCCTAATCAATACTCTGTGCAATTTTACAGTATGGTAACACATCGGTCAAAGAACGCGCATATCAAAAAATGCTGTTTACTTCTCATTTTTCACCATTTACGGAAACTTTCTTTGGTCAAAAAAAGAGCCCTGCCGGTTTGGCGGGGCTCAAAAGCTTTATTCTCTTATTAATCAACCTTGGGAAGTCTTGCTCTGAATTTGGCAAGTTCTTCATCGGTGGGGATGTAATCGTCCATCTTGCCGTCGTGGAACTTTTCATAAGCAACCATGTCAAAGTAGCCGGTGCCGGTGAGGCCGAAGACGATATTCTTTTCTTCGCCGGTTTCCTTGCACTTAAGCGCCTCGTCGATTGCTGCGCGGATAGCGTGTGAGCTTTCGGGAGCGGGAAGGATACCCTCAACGCGGGCAAACATCTCAGCAGCTTCGAATACGTCGGTCTGCTTAACGCTTCTTGCTTCCATAAGACCCTGATCGTAAAGCTCGGAAAGAATGGAGCTCATGCCGTGGTATCTTAAGCCGCCTGCGTGATTGGGAGCGGGGATAAAGTCGCTGCCTAAAGTATACATCTTGGCAAGAGGGCAAACCATACCGGTATCGCAGAAGTCGTAAGCGTATACACCTCTGGTAAGACTCGGACAGGATGCGGGCTCAACTGCAATAATCCGGTAGTCAGCCTCACCGCGAAGCTTCTCGCCCATGAAAGGAGCGATAAGTCCGCCGAGGTTGGAACCGCCGCCTGCGCAGCCGATTACAACGTCAGCCTTGATGCCGTATTTATCAAGTGCGGCCTTGGTCTCAAGACCGATTACGGACTGGTGGAGTAAAACCTGGTTCAAAACGCTTCCGAGTACGTATCTGTAGCCGGGAGTTCCGACTGCAACTTCAACAGCCTCGGAGATAGCACATCCAAGGGAACCTGTGGTACCGGGATGCTCGGCAAGAATCTTCTTACCTACTTCTGTGGTCTCTGAAGGCGAAGGTGTTACGGAAGCTCCGTAAGTACGCATAACTTCGCGTCTGAAAGGCTTCTGCTCGTAAGATACCTTAACCATGAATACCTTACAGTCAAGGTCAAAATATGAACAAGCCATTGATAAAGCGGTACCCCACTGACCTGCACCGGTCTCTGTGGTAACGCCCTTAAGGCCCTGCTTCTTAGCGTAATAAGCCTGAGCGATTGCCGAATTAAGCTTGTGGCTTCCGCTTGTATTGTTACCCTCGAACTTGTAGTAGATATGTGCGGGGGTGCCTAATTTCTTTTCAAGGCAATATGCACGTACCAAGGGTGCGGGACGATACATCTTGTAGAAGTTTCTGATTTCTTCGGGAATCTCGTAGAATCTTGTGTCGTTGTCAAGTTCCTGCTTAACAAGCTCATCACAGAATACTACGGAGAGTTCCTCTGCAGTCATGGGCTGATGAGTGCCGGGATTAAGTAAGGGTGCCGGTTTCTTCTTCATGTCGGCACGAAGGTTGTACCAGCTCTTAGGCATTTCGTTTTCTTCAAGATAAATTTTGTAAGGGATTTCTTTTGACATTTTTCTGTCTCCTTTCGCGTGTGGATCGGGACCTATCATACTTTTAAGTACAAAAAAAGTCCCGACAGTTTCTGCCGGGACAGGAATTATCCTGCGGTGCCACCCTGCTTGGTACTAACGCGTACCCGCTCATGCATACATACATATGCGGATTTTTGATTACGGGGAATCTTACCCCGGCCTCGATACTAAGTAACCTTTTCCCTCGGCCCTCGGGAGTCCATTCGTCTCTTGTCTTGGTATCGCAATCTCACCGCCTGCGATTCTCTGTGACTGATATCCAAGAGATTACTTCTCTCCTTCATCGGTTTAAACTGTTATAGCATAGCTTACAGACAAAAGTCAAGGATTATTACAAATTTTCTGCAAGTTCAAGTATAAGCCTCTCGCTCTTCTCCCAGCCAAGGCACGCATCGGTAATGGACTTACCGTACACTCCGCCGTTAACTGCCTGGCGACCGTCCTCGATATAGCTTTCTACCATGAAGCCTTTAACCAGCTTTCTTACCTCGTCGTTGTGTTTCATGGAATTGATGACATCGTTAATAATACGGGGCTGTTCAAAAGGATCCTTGCCGGAATTGGCGTGGTTGGTATCAATTATCACTGCCGGGTTCTGAAGCTGTCTCTCTCCGTACTGACGTAACAGTCTGGTAAGATCCTCATAATGGTAGTTGGGAAGGGACTCGCCGTGCTTATTGGTGTAACCGCGCAGTATAGCGTGTGCATAAGGGTTACCGGTCGACTTAACCTCCCAGCCTCTGTAGATAAAAGCATGCGGATGCTGAGCCGCAAGTATGGCATTGAGCATTACATCATAATCGCCGCTGGTAGGGTTCTTCATACCTACGGGCGCACATATTCCGCTGGCGGTAAGTCTGTGCTGCTGGTCCTCAACGCTTCTTGCGCCGACTGCCACATATACGAGTAAGTCATCAAGGTACTGATAATTCTCCGGATAAAGCATCTCATCCGCACACGCGAAGCCTGTCTCCTCCACCGCTCTCATATGCATATGTCTCGTAGCGATGATACCCTTGAAAAGGTCCGACTTTTCATTGGGATTGGGCTGGTGAAGCATTCCCTTATAGCCTTCGCCCGTGGTACGGGGCTTATTGGTGTAGATTCGAGGCACGATAAGAATCTTATCCTTGACCTTCTCCTGCACCGGCACAAGTCTCGAAATATAGTCTATTACGCTGTCCTCATTATCTGCGGAGCAAGGACCTATGATAAGAATCAGCTTATCGCTTCTGCCCGAAAATACAGCTTCCAGTGCTGTTTTTTTCTCCTCCACTATCCTCTCAGCTTCGGAAGTCAGCGGACACATCTCTTTAATCTCCGCGGGAAGCGCAAGCCTTCTTACGAATTCAAAATTCATATTCATTCTTTATTAAACCTCGCTCTTCTCTTGGTGGACAGTCTCATCTTTTCCTTGATGCCCGCCTCGTCTTCTTCTTCAATCATGCACTTAAGCTCGCTCATCTCATCCATGAAATCGTTCATGCGTTTAAGCAGCGCCTCTTTGTTTAAAAAGAAAAGCTCCGACCACATATTCTCGTTGATGTTCGCAATTCTTGTAAGGTCTCTGAAGGAGTCACCTGTGTAGTTCACAAGGTTCTCATCGTCGTCACATGTCATAAGCGCTACCGCAATGCAGTGAGTAAGCTGAGACACATACGCAATCATACTGTCATGCTCTTCCGGCGAAAGAACGGATATACGATTGAATCCAAGAAGTCCGCCGAGGTTCTCGCACCATCTGATAGCCTCACCGCTGTTGGCTTCCGTGGGAACCACGATAAAGTTCGCATCTCTGAAAATCTTGTCATCGCTGTTCTTGACACCGTATACCTCACGTCCTGCCATGGGGTGAGCCGCAATAAACTCGGCATCGGGTCTTAAAATCTTCTGTATATCGTACACAACAGGGCTCTTAACACCGGTCACGTCCGTAATCATTACACCGCTCTTAAAGTGCTTCTGGTTGTCCTCAACCCACTTTGTAACCTTTGTGGGGTAAAGCGCCATGATAATGCAATCCGCAGCCCCTATAAGCTCAGGGTCGTCGAAAGCCGCGCCCTTGCTGATGATACCCTTCGATAAGCCGAACTCTATCGACTCGGGGTTGGCATCAATTGCGTGAATGTGGTAACCGATACGCTTAAGCGCTCTCGCGTAGCTTCCGCCCATAAGTCCGAGTCCCACAATTAATACATTTTTCTCACTGATCCATTCCATTTCAACATTCCTTCTTTACATTTATTCCAAGCTTTTCTATATCTTCAAAGTAATTCGGATAGCTCTTCGCCACTGCCTCGGCTCCCTCAATCTCGCCGCCCGTAAGCGTAAGAAGAAGGCTCATTGCCATTACGATTCTGTGGTCATTGTGACCGTCAATCGGCTCTGTCGGCTCCTGCAGCGCGCCACTGTGAACTTCTATCTCATTGTCATATAAGTCGGTCTTGATGCCAAGCTTCAAAAGTTCCGAAGCCATCGCCTCGCCGCGGTCGCTTTCTTTGACCTTTAATCGTCTTGTACCGGTGAATCTTGCTCCGTGAAGTGCAGCCGCAAGCGACATCAGTACCGGTGCCAGATCGGGGCAGTCCGACAAGTCTAATGTGGCATGCCCGCGTAACACTTCTTCATAATATGCTTCGTATACTCTGTCGCCCTGAAGACTGTCTGCGGCAAGTCCGGTAACCTTCACGTCGCCACTTAAGAGGTTAAATGCATCAAGGAACGCCGCATTAGAATAATCGCCTTCAACCCTGATATCGCGTGACATATACGCGCTGTCGCCTTTAACGAACAACGTGTTGTCATCCTGCCAGACAATATCCACACCGAAATCCTTCAGTGCCTTAACCGTCAGGTTGATATACGATCTGCTCTCAACCGGCGGAAGCAGCAATATCACGCTGTCGCCCTTAAGAAGCGGAAGCACGAACAAAAGCCCCGTAATGAACTGGCTGCTCACATCCCCGGGAATCTTGTACACTCCGGAAGAAAGTTTGCCCTCCGTCTCTATTCTGTCATCGAACCGGTTAAACACTATACCGTTTGCCTTGCAGATATCTTCGTAGATACCAAGCGGCCTCGTCATGAGCTTGGCGCTTCCGTAAAAAGAATTTCTTCCGCCAAGGCCCAGTGCAATGCCCATCATGAAGCGAAGCGTACTGCCGCTCTCGCGACACATAAACTTCCGCTCTCTGCCGGTCTCGTCAAAAGGGAACGCGCCTCTGACCGTCACGCTGTCCTCGTCTGCCTTAACCTCGGCTCCCAGCTCTCTAACGCAATCTATGGTAGCCTTAATATCTTCCGAGTAAGCCACATTTGTAACCTTCGAAGTACCGTCAGCCAGCGCAGCCGCAATTATATCTCTGTGAGCCATGCTCTTAGAGGGAGGTGCACTTATGGTACCCGCGGCTTTCGACCGCTCAATCCTTACTTTCACTATAGTCTCCCGTCACTGATTCAATACGCATCCGGGCTTGTAAGTACCGAGCACCTTCACGCTCTTACATTCGCCCTTTAAAATCTTAAGCATCTTCTCGGCATTCTTGGTATCTGCCTTGCCCTCGATTTCGGTGTAGAAATAGTACTGCCAGTTTTTCTTTTTAAGAGAGCGGCTTCTTATCACTCTCATGTTGTATCCAAACACCGCAAGTACGCCGATTGCTCTCGCAAGAGCGCCCGCTTCGTGCTTAACCGTAAAAAGAAGAATGAACGAGTCATGATCGGGTCTGTCGGGTGTCACGTCTTCTTTTCTCTTAAGAACCGCGAAGCGTGTGGTGTTGTCCTTGCTGTCATTGATAGCTTTCTTAAGCACTTTAAGTCCATAGAGTTTCGCCGTATCGACGCTCGCTATGGCCGCTACCGACTTGTCTTTAAGGTTCGCAACTTCGCGAGCCGCCCTGGCTGTATTCTCGAAACTCGTCTTCAAAAGCTTGTTAGCTTCTATAAACTTCTCGCACTGCTCAAGCGCCTGCGGATGGCTGATAACCTGCTTGATGCCTTCAAGCTTGCTGCCCTTTACGCCCAGCAGACAGTGTGTTACCGGAAGCTCGTATATGCCGTCAACCATTAGCGGTCCCGTAAAAAGCATATCCATTACCTGTCCGACCTCACCGGCCATACTGTTCTCAATGGGAAGCACCGTCAAATCGCTCTTGCCGCTTACAGTTGCTTCGTAGGCATCCTTGAAATTCTTAAAGTGAAGGTACTCTGCATCCGGCGCAATCTTAGTCGTCGCAATGTGGGCAAAAGAACCTTCTATGCCGCTGTATGATGCTTTAATTGTCTTGGTTGATTCACTGCTCATTCTTTGTCCTCTGTCGGTATACATACAAAAAGCGCCGTTCCCGAAAGGAACGACGCTCAAATACCTAATACGTACTTACGCTCCTACGGGACACACTGATTTGTTACGGTAAAAAGCATAATAATAAAAGCTTGTAAAGACACAAGCCTTGGTAAAGTAGTAATAATACTTAACCTGCTTTAAACCTTTCATGATTAGTCCCTTCGTAGCGTGCGATTTTATCACTTTAAACCGCTAAACTAGATGTACTATACCATATTCAATTGTATAAAGTCAATACCCAAATTATTCTACCGTAACACTCTTGGCAAGGTTTCTGGGCTTATCAACGTCGAGACCCTTGGAAACACTGATGTAGTAGCCAAGAAGCTGAAGCGGAATAATCGCAAGGCTTCCGATAAAGTGCTCATCGACCTTCGGTACATATACAGAGAAGTTAACGCTGTCTTCAACATCGTACTTGCCGTAAGCGGTGACGCCCATTAAGAAGGCGCCTCTCGACTTACATTCCATCATGTTGCTTAAGGTCTTCTCATAGATGTCGCTCTGGGTAAGAACACCGATTACAAGGGTTCCGTCCTCGATAAGGGAAATCGTACCGTGCTTAAGCTCGCCTGCGGCATAAGCCTCGGAGTGGATGTAGCTGATTTCCTTCATCTTAAGGGAGCCTTCAAGGCAGATCGAATAGTCAACGCCTCTTCCGATAAAGAAAACGTCCTTGGCATTGGCGTACTTGGACGCAAACCACTGAATGCGTTCCTTGTCATCAAGAATCTTGTTAATCTTCTCGGGAATGGTGAAGAGCTCGTCAATATATGTCTCATAAGAGGTCAAAGTACCTCTCTCTACTGCAAATTCAAGTGCAAGCAAATCCGCGCACACAAGCTGGCAGCTGTATGCCTTGGTAGTTGCAACGGAAATCTCGGGACCGGCAACGGTGTACATTACATAGTCGGCTTCTCTTGCGATGGAGCTTCCCACAACGTTAACGATTGCAAGGGTCTTGATGCCGCGCTCCTTGGATATTCTTAATGCAGCCAAAGAATCCGCAGTCTCGCCCGACTGTGAAATGATGATAACGAGGGCGTCCTGCCTTACCTTAGCCTTTGAATATCTGAACTCGGAAGCAAGTTCAACTCTTACGGGAATGTCCGCAAGGTCTTCGAAGATGTACTTGGCCTGCATGCCTACGTGCCATGCTGAGCCGCAGGCTACGAAGTAAACTTCGGAGAAACTCTTAATATCTTCAGCGGTAAGGCCTACCTCGGAAAGGTTAATCTTCTTGGTATCCTCGTCAACATACTTGTGAAGGGTATCGCTTACAACTGTGGGCTGCTCGTGAATTTCCTTCATCATGAAATGCTCGTAGCCGCCTTTCTGCGCAGCTTCGGCATCCCAGCTTATCTCAGTAAGCTCCTTCTCAATCATGTCGCCGTCGAGATTGTAAAAGTTAACGGAACCTGCGGAAAGCTCAGCCATCTCGAGGTTGCCGATATAATAAACGTTTCTGGTGTAGTTAAGGATAGCGGGTACGTCCGATGCAAGGAATGCTTCCTTGTCGTTAAGACCGATAATCATGGGAGAGTCTTTTCTCGCCACGAAAATCTTGCCGGGGTGATTCTTAAACATAACCGCAAGGGCGTAAGAACCACGTACACGCACTATGGTCTTGGCAAGAGCATCGATAGGGCCTACCTTGTATTTCTTGTAATAATAATCAACAAGCTTAATAAGCACTTCGGTATCTGTCTGTGAATAGAACTGATAACCGTGATGCTCAAGCTTACTCTTTAATTCCTGATAGTTCTCGATAATACCGTTGTGAACGCCCACAACTTCAGACTCTACAAGACCGGAGCCCGAATTGGTACAATTACCGGATACATGAGGATGCGCATTGACACGGCTGGGTGCTCCGTGGGTAGCCCATCTGGTATGTCCGATACCGCAATTACCCACAATAGCGTTACCGTTATCTGTAGTATCTATAAGATTCTTAATCTTTCCGATAGTCTTAACAACCTCGGCAGGCTTGTCACCGTCTCTTACGGCAATTCCCGCAGAGTCGTAACCTCTGTATTCAAGCTTAGAAAGGCCTTCAAGCAATACATGTGAAGCCTGTTTATCGCCAATATAACCTACAATTCCGCACATAAAAATCTCCTTGTGTGTGTTGATATGCAAGAAAAATAATACCACTTGGGAGGCATATTGAAAAGTTTTTTATTCTTAGGAAGTTTTTAAGATAAAGTAATCTTTGCCAATGTAATTTAAAATATCCGCAGAATTTGGTACAATGTCTGTAGATTCGCTTATTTGTTAATAGTTTTGGGTTACAATAGTTTTTGCGAAAGTTTATTCTTTTGCAACATTTTCCTTAACAAGGGGTAAAGTAATGTATACAAAAGCGATATATGTAATGGTAGATTTTTTGGCCGTTATAATAATGTTCTTTACGCTGTATGCGCTTGACAGCGTAAAGAACGAGTATGCCAAGTGGCTTAAAAGGGCACTTATGATGGGGTCTATTGCGGTTGTGGCTAATATTTTCGTTGCCCTTTCTTATAATACCCTCATGGCATCTGTCGCTTACTGTGCATATTTTTCGACCATTGACTGGTTGTTGTATTTCCTGTACGGCTTCTGCCTGCTCTATACCGAGCATGACGATATTCTTAAGAAGACATCGGGACTTATTGTGTTCCTGATGCTTATCGACACTGTTTCCATTTATTTGAATTTCGCATTCGGACATCATTTCTACATCTATGAGGATGTGGATTCTTCGGGTGTGTCCTATTTTCTTACCGGCTTCAGGCCGTTTTATTACGCGCACCTGGCTCTGGACTACCTGGTAATGCTCGCGGCGCTTGTGTTTATCGTATACAGAATTGTAAAGAGTTACAGCTTGTACCGTGTTAAGTACAGCATTATTCTGTCCTGTCTACTGGTGGTCGTATTTCTGAATCTTTTATATATGGCTCTCTCGCTTGTGCTGGATATTTCGGTTGTTTTCTACGCTGTGGCGGGTGCGCTTGTGTACGGCTCCATTACGGTGTTCGTGCCGCGAAGCCTTATGAACGTTTCTCTGGGGCGCGCGCTTGATGATATCAAGGAAGGACTTATTCTTTTTGATATAAACGATTCCTGTATCTATGCCAATGCTTTTGCCAAGAAGCGTTTCAATATCGATGAAGAGACTTACAATTTTGCTTGCGAGCCCGTATCGTCGGTAATCAAAGAAATCATTTTAACCGGCGAAACCTTCGGCGAGATTCCATACATCAAGAACGCTATCCGCGACGGCATTGCCAAGACCGAGCACTACAAGATTAAGTTCAATAAACTGACTGATAAAAACAACCGTGTAATAGGCTCCTACTTCCTGATTCAGGATACAACCGAGGAAATCTATTATCTTGCCACCATCAACGAGGCCAAGAACAATGCCGACAACGCAAACCGCGCCAAGAGTGCATTTCTTGCCAATATGTCTCACGAAATCCGCACGCCGCTTAACTCGGTACTCGGTCTTAATGAGATGATTCTTCGCTCTGAGCAGGATCCGGAAATCCGCGGATATGCCGAGGAGATTAAGCAGTCGGGCGCAATCCTTTTAAGCCTTATAAACGATATTCTCGACTTTTCCAAGATTGAAGCCAACAAGATGGAACTTGTGCCGGTTGAGTACAATCCTCACAAGCTCCTAAACGATATCAAACAGTACTTCGAGCAGCTTGCGGCCGAGAAGGACCTGTATATCAAGATTACCTGCGATTCCGAGATGCCTTCGGTGCTCTACGGCGACGAAAAGCGACTCCGCCAGGTACTTTCCAACATAATTTCAAACGCTATAAAGTACACTAAAGAGGGTGGCGTTACAGTCAATGTGGCATGCAATTTTCTTTCGCATAAGACGCTTGAGTTAAAGGTTGAAATCTCCGACACCGGCATCGGTATTTCGGAGCACGATCTTTCTCACATATTTGACTCCTTCAAGCGCGTCAACGAAGGGCAGAATGCCACCATTCAAGGCACCGGCTTGGGACTTACAATTACCAAGGAACTTGTGGAACTCATGCAAGGTCACATTCTTGTATCCAGTGAACCGGGTAAAGGTACCGCCTTCAACGTCAGCCTGCCGCAGACCATCGTCGACAAAACTCCTCTCGGGCCGTTTGAGGAGAAGCACGAAGTCAATGGCCCTAAGTATCAGGAAAGCTTCCGCGCCCCCACCGCCAACATTCTTGTGGTGGACGACGTGCAGGTTAACTTAAAGGTTGTGGAGGCACTTCTTAAGCGTACACTTGTTAAGGTTGATAAGGCTACGGGCGGCGCGCAGGCTATTAAGATGTGTGATGAAAAGAAATATGACTGCATCTTCCTAGACCACCGCATGCCTTCGCCCGACGGTATTGAGACCTTCAGAGAGATTTCGGTAAGCGGTCTTAACACCGACACTCCTATTATCGTGCTTACCGCCAACGCGTTAAGCGGCGCCGACGTTGAGTACCGTCAGATAGGCTTCAGCGATTATCTTTCAAAGCCTATTAAGAGCGATGAATTGGAGGCTATGCTCATTAAGTATCTGCCTCCCGAGAAAGTTACGTTGATGTAGAAACGGTTTCTTTGGCCGGTCAAAAAAAGACAACATAAAACCCCTGTGAAGTCTATGCGACTCCGCAGGGGTTCTTTGTTACTGTGTGTTGCGGGGAATTATTTCTCCCACTTCCAACCTGCTACTTCAGGAAGGTCTTCACCGTACTGGTGAATGTACTGAGTGTGCTCAACAAGCTTGTCGCTCATCTTCTGGTAGAGGTAAGCGCCACGGTTTCCAAGCTGAGGAAGATACTTGATAGCATCCTGAACAAGGTGGAAACGGTCTACGTTGTTCTGTACGCGTACATCGAAAGGTGTGGTGATGGTACCTTCTTCTTTGTAGCCGCGAACGTGCATGAGACGGTTGTTGTGACGTCTGTAGGTTAACTCGTGTACCAATGATGAATAGCCGTGGAATGCAAAGATTACAGGGCGATTCTGGGTAAAGAGTATATCGTATTCAGCATCTGTGAGTCCGTGAGGATGCTCGGTAGAAGGCTGAAGCTTGAAAAGGTCTACTACGTTGATGAAACGAATCTTGATCTCGGGAAGCTCGCTCTTAAGGATAGATACAGCTGCGAGAGCTTCAAGAGTAGGTGTCTCACCTGCGCAGGCAAATACGATGTCGGGATCCTTACCCTGGTCGTTAGATGCCCAATCCCAGATACCGATACCCTGAGTACAATGCTTAACAGCTTCGGGCATTGATAACCACTGGGGTCTGGGATGCTTGGAAGCTACAATGACGTTTACATAGTTACGTGAACGTATGCAGTGGTCGAATGTAGAAAGCAAGCAGTTGGCATCCGGAGGAAGGTAGAGGCGTACTACGTCTGCCTTCTTATTGGCGATGTGGTCCATGAAACCGGGATCCTGGTGAGTGAATCCGTTGTGATCCTGCTGCCATACGGTGGAAGCCATGATTAAGTTAAGCGAAGCGATTTCTTCTCTCCAGGGAAGCTGGTTGCAAACCTTAAGCCACTTAGCGTGCTGAGCTGCCATGGAGTCGATGATACGTGCGAATGCTTCGTATGTAGCAAAGAAACCGTGACGACCGGTAAGAAGGTAACCCTCTAACCAACCTTCGCACATGTGCTCGGAAAGCATGGAGTCCATAACACGTCCGTCAACTGCAAGGTTATCGTCTGTATCAAGGTGAGCAGCGTTCCAGTCTCTGTTTTCAACTTCGAATACTGCGTTAAGTCTGTTGGAGTTGGTCTCGTCGGGTCCGAAAATACGGAAGTTCTTGGCATCTTTGTTAAGCTTGAAGACGTCGCGTACGAACTTACCGAGCTCGATCATATCCTGACCTTCTCTCTCGCCGTGACCCTGAGTATCAAACGCATAGTCGCGGAAGTCGGGAAGTCTTAAGTCGCGAAGAAGAAGTCCGCCGTTGCCGTGAGGGTTAGCACCGATACGTGCATTTCCCTTGGGAGCAAGGTCTTTAATGTCGGCAAAAGCACGGCCGTTCTCATCAAAGAGTTCCTCGGGCTTGTAAGAGCGTAACCACTCTTCAAGAATTCTTAAATGCTCTTCGGGCTTAGCCATGGAAATGGGTACCTGGTGAGCAAGGTAGTTGCCTTCGATTCTCTGTCCGTCTACATACTTGGGACCTGTCCATCCCTTGGGAGTACGAAGAACGATCATAGGCCATACGGGACGGGTAGCATCGCCTGTGGTACGAGCGTGTGCCTGGATGTCCTTAATCTTCTCGATTACGGTATCCATAGTCTCAGCCATGAGCTTGTGCATGGTCATGGGATCGTCACCTTCTACAAAGTAAGGCTCCCAACCGCAACCGTGGAAGAAGTCAACGATTTCTTCGTGGCTCATGCGTGCGAAAAGTGTAGGGTTCGCAATCTTATAACCGTTCAAGTGAAGGATAGGAAGTACTGCACCGTCGGTAATAGGATTTAAGAACTTGTTAGACTGCCATGAAGTAGCAAGGGGGCCTGTCTCAGCCTCACCGTCACCTACTGTAACAGCAGCGATTAAATCAGGGTTATCGAATACTGCACCGAAAGCATGAGCTACGCCGTAACCAAGCTCACCACCCTCGTTAATGGAACCGGGTGTCTCGGGTGCGCAGTGTGAAGGCATACCACCGGGGAAAGAGAACTGCTTAAAGAGTCTCTGCATACCGGCTTCATCCTCAGAAATGTTGGGATAAATCTCGGAATATGTGCCATCGAGATAGTCGTTGGCAATATAGAAATTTCCGCCGTGTCCGGGACCGGAAAGTAAAATAAGATCCAAGTCATAACGCTTGATTGCACGGTTCAAATGAACAAATACGAAGTTCTGTCCGGGAACCGTTCCCCAGTGACCTACGATTTTCTTTTTAACCATATCGATGGTCAAGGGCTTTCTAAGAAGGGGATTCTCGAGAAGGTACAACTGTCCGGCTGACAAATAATTGGCAGCTCTGAACCATCTGTCCATACGATTAAGAAGTTCATCGGTAATCGGACCTTTTTCGGGAATTGAATTTGATGATTCGTACATAAAAAAACTCCTTTCATATTCCGTTGTGCCAAACTACGTCTCTTAACACATAACACAAGCAAGTTAACACAACGTTATAAATATACAGTTGCGCCAATTGCCGGTCAATTAGAAATACTTCCAAAAGTTTGTGGGTCTTGCCCCGTCTTTAGAGCAATTTGACAAATAATTAACACAATTACCGAAAAAAGGAGTCTTTTAATTAATCTTATATGTAATTGTCACTCAGACTTTTGCTGGAACTTAAGCCCGCCCGAAAGGTCTCTCGTATGAAGCGTATCGTTGAAAAGCTCAATTCTCGGATGCACATACTTTCCTTTTTCCACAGGAAAATCCAGCACAATTATGGATGTATAATCATACGGAAGCATAACAAGCGTGTAAGGAAAAGGCAGATTTAGCAGGCTTGAAAGCACACACGCACCGGAGCCGCCGTGACTGAACACCGCCACATTCTTACGCTCATCTGTCGTACAAAGAAAACGCGAACCCTCATGGATGTATCCCTGCTTCTTCATGAAGGCGTCGAATTCTTTAGTCACGTGGTCGTAGTCTTTAGTGGCTATGTTGCCCTTGAAATACGGATGCTCGCGCCAGTCATCATGCACGAAGTCAAAATCCTCTTCATTAATCATAAGGTCGCTTAACGACCACAAATGTCCGTCAATCGGAATGCCTTCTCCGCCCCACGATATCTCATGCATATAATCAAGGGTCGTAATCGGAAGCCCCTGCGCCTTGGCCGTATATTCCGCCGTATTATGCGCTCTTCCGTTGGGCGAAGAATAAATCTCATCAATCGGCTCAAGCATCAGCCTCTCCGCCGCAGCCTCCGCCTGCTTCTTACCCGTTTCCGTAAGACAGTCGTCCACGTAATTGGGCTCGCCGTGTCGTACCATTATAAGTCTCATAGTCTAACCCTCTTAAGTCACCTTAATCCCACCAAAAATACCACTTCTCCGCATAAGAAAGCGTGTCGGCAAGCTCGCTGAGCGTGTAGGTCATGGTGCCCTGGTCGACGCGGTCGGGGCAGAATGCGTAGTGTTCTTTGGCGAGGTTAACGGATTCGTCGCGCTCTACGGGGTTGTCTACCGTAAACTCCATGATATCGCCGGAGATTGTGGTGGGGATTGCTTTGTATTTCTCATACCAGTATTTGCATACCGATACCATGGTCTTGGGACTCGGGCATTCGTTGAAGCCGCCGAAGGGAATGTATGCGGGAACTTCCCAGGGATTGGCTGTGGGAATGTAGTATAAAGCTACTTCCTCGGTCTTGTCGCCGCTGTAGTCTGTGAATGCCTTGAAATTGTAGAGCATCTCGGCTTCGCCTTCGAACTCGCCGATGAGGGATTCGTCATCACCGCCGCGGTCGGCTACGATTTCCTGATAGCGTTCTTCCAAGAACTTGCGGCCTTCTTCGGCGGAGGCGCCTGTGATGGCTTCTTTGATGGAGTAGCCTTCGTCGTTCAAGATGGATATGTTCTCTTCAAGCGTGTCGGAGTGTGTGGGCACCAAAATGGGTGTGAAACCGTTGGGACCGCCGAGGATGAGTTTTCTTTGGTACACATCCATTATCTCGCGGTAGGGGGTGCCTGCCGGGAATACCCGCTTCTTGTAATTGTTAAGAGAAACCGGGCTGTTTAATACGTCTACTTTGGGAGTGTTGTCAACCGCAGCACTTGAGGGTGAAGCGGAACCTGACTGAACTGAATTGCCTGAAATGGCTTTGTTAAAGGCGTCGGTGAATTCCTTGGACGCTTCACTGACGATTTGGTCGAATTTCTTCAAAAAATCCTGAAACATGTATACCTCCTGATAACCCATTTGATTCATTTGTACCTTAACCCTATGTACTAGATTATTACACAAATCGTGCATTTTAGCGAGGGGGAATGTGAAGGTTTATGTACTAATTCAGCCCTGTAAAAACAGATGCCCCGGGGGCTTAAAGCGCACCGGGGTTCTGCTTGCATTAGTCGTTTTTCTTAAGTATATCAAGTGTATGGCAGGACATGCCGAGTACGTCGGCGCGCTCACAAACATTTAAATGAAAATCTACCCAAGCCTTAAACTCATCCTCATTCAATTTGTTTATCCTGAATCCAAGCATTTCCGAAATTCCATCGGAGGCAATGAGCTTTACGCGGGTGGCGGAAACAGTTGAATTAAGTGCTGCTATCTCTTCTGTCCTGACTATATTGAAGAGATCGTCAGGTGTACTGAGGCAATGCCAGTCTTCGCTCACCAAGCCCTTACCCCGCATCTCATCGAGCCTCCCTCTTAAGAAAAGGCATTCAATTATGGCAGGCTCATTCATGATATATGCCACGAATATGTGTCCGCCTTTCTTGGTAATTCGAACCGCTTCCGAAAGGGCTTTCTTTAAATCTGTTGCCGAAAAAAGGTGATACATCGGTCCTAACACCAGCGTAATGTCAAAGGTCTCGTCCTCAAATTGCGACTGGTCAAGTGCATTGCCTTCGTATACTTCAATCTTCTCGGTTCCGTCAAGCTTGGCGCGAAGTTTATCGAGGTTAGCGGGTACAAGGTCGACTGCGGTTACATCGTAGCCTTCTTTGGCCAGGGTTACGCTGTAGCGGCCGGTGGCGGCGCCGATTTCGATAATCTTGCTGTCGGGCTTTTCATCAAGGTATTCGTGAATGTACTTCATGGTGGTAATGAATTCCACCTTGCCATGATTGGGCGTAAGCCTGTTTTCTTCGTCGTGAGTCTCGTAATAGTTCTTAATTGCGTCCATATCTTGTCTCCTCTTTCTTTTGTCCGGGCCCGGGCGTGCACTCCCTTGCCTTATATCTTCCGGAATTGAATACAAAAACACCACCATACGTATGGGTATGATGGTGTCTATAGCTATCGTTATATAGGTATACCGCTTCCCTTATAGTCGCGGTGCCGTGTCAACAACTTCTCTACAGATTCCATCACTTAACAAACCCACAAGCGCTTCGGTTCCGGGGACGAGTAGCCAAGTATTCTGATAAGAGAATCCGTTTAATGTTGCCACGATTATATCCTTTCAAAGTGTATTGATGGAATATTACTGTAATTATTGCAAATTGTCAATAAGTTTTTGAAACTTATTTTATTCCTGCTTCGGGCAAGCAATGCATATGAGTGCGTCCAAGCACTCTGAAGCCTTCGGCTTTGCCGGAAAAGCTTCGGATACCGAAGTCAAATGCACGAAGTTTCAAATAGGTTCTCACCGACTTAAATGCTTCGGAATCTGCGGGGAACTGGCTCTTGTGAGCGAGTATTGCCTCTAACTGTCGGTTCATAAAGCCGGAGACTTTCATATATCGATTGTGCTTGGCCGTCATGTAATAAGCTATAGCTTCTATCGGTGCAGTCTCAGCCCCGTAAGCTTCCATGATCTCTTTAAACGGTGCAAAGAAAGCAAGCCTTCTTGCCGCCTCACCCACATTTAAGTGGTCAGTGTGACATTCGCTTGCCACTACCGGGTCCGGTGCAAATATCACTTCGGGCTTAATCTCTCCGATAGCACGCGCCATAGCACCATAAAGGTCTTCGAATTTATAGAGTCCGCCGTCCGAAAAGCCAAGGAATCGCACATCGTCGACTCCCAGAATCTTAGCGGCACTGATACTCTCCTCCCTCCTGATTCTCGCCAATTCATCAGGCGTAGTACCTTCAGGAGCAAAATCCAGACCGAAACGTCCATCAATGCATATTAAGAACGTCACCTTCTTACCCCTCGCCGTAAGCTTCGCTATAGTCGCCCCCGCACCGATTTCAACATCGTCGGGATGCGGTCCTATAAAAAGAAACCGCTCATACTCAAGCAGCCTCGGCACCGGAGCCGCCATTTTCAGCACTAAAGAAGTAATGCTCATTAATCCCCCTTAACAACACACTACATCAAAATCCAAGTTCTTTTACTACATCGGCAATCCAGCCGGTTAAGCCGTGCGGCAGTCTTTCGTCCATCGGAGTCCCATCATCAAACATGAGATTGCACTGCACTCCGTTCATAAGACAGTGCTGCCCCATCTCGATACCGAAGTAAATGGATGCAACTCCCTTGTCACCGTTTCTCACCCAATCTGGTGTATAGATAAAGCAATGCTTCATTCTCTCAAGCCTCGGTAGTCTCGGCACAAGCTCCTTCTCGTAATCGTGGAACTCATCTCGCTTTCCGAGCGCCAGAAACAGATACTTGCCCTTTTCGTCATACTTATCAAGAACCGAATCATCTCCAAGCGCAGTACCTCCGACCGGAATAACCACATCAAAGTCGTCCATATATGTATCCATAAGTCTTAATACGAATGTTGCTCCGGAAGAATTGCCAAGGAGTATAATCGGTCCGATAACATCTTTCCTCTCAGCCACGAAGTCCATAATAAGACCATGCACCGACTCAAGATAATCTGCCGACCAGAACCCTTGAACCTTACCGTCCTCGTCTCTGTATTCATTGGCAACGGGAATCAGAATGTGCGCCCCGCCCAGAGACTTCTGGTACTTTTCGGAAGCGTACAGTTCTGCACCGGTATAGTTAATACATACATCGCCCTCGAGCGCGTTACTCGTGCCATGCAGGAATACAAGAAGCGGAAGCTTCTTACGCTCAACAGTCGACTGCTTGAACGGGTCATAGAAATAGTACTTAAGTTCTGTGCCCGAAACGTGCTTGTACTGTGACTTTTCAAACAAATGAAAAAGCTTGCCCACCTCATAAGTAGGCGCCGTAGAAATAAAGTCCTCCGATTCCATCTCACCTGCCCACGGCGGGGTAGGTATACCATTTACATCACCCATATGTACCTCCTCACAAATTTATATCTTCTGCTTATATCTGCTCCAAAATATACTCTTTAACACCCTCAAGCTTACTCTTCTTCCAATCTCCCCGTTCAGCCTCTGCCGCAAGCGGAAGCACGATAAAGAAATCCAGTCCTTCCCCGGGTACCCTGCCGCTTCTCTTGGGATTGGCAAAATGCTCCGCCCATTCTTCCTCGGTGGCATCGGGCTTCATGGTCTTCATAAAAATCTGCTGACGCTTGGTAGCTGCCACAAACATCTTGGCCGAAAGCGGTGCAAGAAGCTTGTATTCTTCCTCCTGCACATCCACGAAGATTCGGGGAATATCACCCGCAACAACATGTTCTTTGGCCCTGTCGATCTCAATTCCGAAGGCGTCAAAAGAAAACGCATCTTCAGTGAAATTAAGCTTCACAAGCAATCCGTACTGCGTGTTAAACTGCGCCCTCTGGTAAGGCGTATCAAATATAAAATTACCGAGAGAATAAAAGATTGCCTTATCCCCAACAGTCTCGTAATTCATGGGAACATGAGGATGGTGCCCGATAATTACATCCGCACCCATCTCAAGATATTTAAGATAGCGATCTCTCGTATAAGGAGTCGCAAGTGCCGTAAACTCCTCGCCGCCGTGTGACACAATTACACACCAGCGACAGGTCTTGCGAACCTCATTAATACGCTCCTGAATAAGCTCGTAATCGCTCCAGTTAAGACAGCCTGCCTTATCCGGTCCTGCGGGCTTGCAGCCGCGCTGATAACCGACACCGATAAGACCGATGCCGCCCGCTTCATGTAGAATCACCGGCTTACTTGCCTCGTCAATATTCATGCCCGCGCCGAGAGTGGTAACGCCTGCACTCGCTGCTTCTCTGAGCGTTGCCGCCATACCTTCCTCGCCCGCGTCCATAATGTGGTTGTTGCAGATATTCCAGATATCCGCATGCATATTCTTAAGCACACCTACCGCTCCGGGATTCATGGTATGCATAAGCTGAACTGCGCCTTCGGTGGTCGTATTGGCGGGGGCATCAAGAATCGGCCCCTCGACATTGGCCACCACATGGTCGCCCGAATGCAGGAAAGAAAGGACCTCCTTGGCTATAAGGTCCTTGTCTTCCCATTTTCCTTCCATATATCTGTCAAACCCGATATCACCGGTAAAAACTAACGACGTGCTCTCTTTCATTATCTCTCTCCGTCAAAAGAAGAATTATCCAATCACATCTTATCACAGACTATTACCCTACACCAGTTTCAGTCTGTATACATTGCAGCCGTCGTAGACTTCGTCGAACTTAAAGCCGAACTTCTCCGCAATGTGTATGGTCGCCGCCTGCTCCGGGTCACATTCGATTACAGCATTCATGCCTTTCTTGCGGGTCTCTTCAATCATCATTTCCGTAAGCTTGGACGCGTATCCCTTACCCCACTCAGACTTGTTAAGAAGCCATCCGAGTTCGTAAGAATCATCCTCGTACTGATGGAAAATAACGTAACCCACGTAGTTACCGTTATCGTCTTCCGCCGCGTGAATACTTCTCTCCTCCGACTCAAGTACATCGTCCAGCAGAGCCTGCGTGTCTTCAACGGTGTAAGGATCCTCAATATAAGTCATAACATCGGGATCCGACAAAGTTCCGTATAAATTATCCAAATCACTTTTTTCAAATTCTCTGATTTTCATAATGAACACTCCTTTAACCCATACCATTATCTCTTGATAAACACCGGCATATCATCTTCATCCACTCCGTTTTCTATAAATCCCAGGGATTTCCAGAAGCGAATTGAATTCTCCTTGGTACTGTTAAGCAGATAGTACAGCGCTCCGTCAGCCTTCGTATACTCTTGAAAGGCATCAAAGCATCTGTGCCCCGTACCGTTTCCTCTAAATTCCGGGAACACCCAGAAATCCAGCATAAAGCACTGTCCGTCTTCCTGCGTATACGTATTATACTGAGCAGCACCAATCTTGGTGCCGCCCTCAGTAAAATAAATCATATGATGCCTATCGATTTCTGCCTGCATATTATCCTTGATTATTCCGCGATACTCTTCACCCGAAAAATATTCAAAATCCTCTTCATCCGTGATAATACCGTCATCCACAAGGTACTTAAAATGTATCTTCCAGAATTCCTCAATATCGGAAACCGGAATCTCCTGAATCTCAATCATAATCTATACCCCAACTATAAAGTCATCACGTAAATCTGGCATGGATTCCACTCATCCCAAAGTAACGGAAATACTTCAAACTCCTTGAATCCAAGTGACAAATAGAAGCGATTGGTCGCGTCATAATCTTCATATCGCCCCATCTGCACAGTCTTAACCTGCAAGAACGAATAGCCCAGACGCTTAGCCGTCTCACGAAGCTTCTCAAAGAGCATCCTGCCAACACCTTTCCTGTGATACTCCTGCAATACGCCCATTACGCAAAGTTCCGCAGTTTCCTTGCCTGTCTCTTTAAGACATATAAACCCTATAGGCCTGTCCCCACAAAAGGCGGCAAAAAAAGGCTTGTCTACACATTCTCTGATGTACTCTTCCCTAGACTCTTCTATTCCGAACCAGTCGGGCAGAGCCTCAAGAATAAGTCTGGTAAAGCGCTTCTTGTCCTCTGAATCACGGATTTCCCTGACCACTATATCACTCTGTCGCTCTTGCCTTGCATCCGCAAAATAATACATAAGATTTAAGCAATCCGGGGCATCCTCATCAATATAGCCGGTATCCTCAAATCCGACCTTTTCGTACAAATGCAGCGCTTCCTTATCGTGCGCTTTAACACAAACTTCCACGCAGTTATACTTGCGCTCCTTGCCCAGTTCCGTGAGTATCAATTTCAGGGCAGCCATACCATAACCCTTCCCCTGAAATTTTACGTCAATCATAAACTGCTGAAGATCGTA
The DNA here is from genome assembly GCA_017553505.1 of Lachnospiraceae bacterium. Lineage (GTDB taxonomy): Bacteria > Bacillota > Clostridia > Lachnospirales > Lachnospiraceae > UBA1258. The sequence goes on along the minus strand of JAFZLD010000015.1, from coordinate 71,926 downwards.
GCATGCAGGCTCTTCATCCAAATCCTTAACCATTGCAAGCCCTACAGCGGTACCACCGTCAGCAATTCCAAAAACCTTCGCGCGAAAGTCCCTATAAGCATATCCTCTCGCAATAATTCCAATGTTACTTGAGAGATAACCTTTCTGGTCCTCTCTGACACTCAAACCGGCATAATCAAGCCAGTTTTCTTCGTTGATTTTGATTAATTCAACCAATTTTCAATCCTCCGTTTTTTATTCAGAGGGTCAGGTCTCGTGGGCCCTCCATACACGATAAATAGTCATATATAATCACTCCTTTCTTAAGAATTTGCATAATTTAACAAGTTTTCTTGGCCTTATCTAAAAGATTCTGAGCCAGTGCACATTTTAAGGCTACTTTCAGATGACGCATCTCGGCATCGTACTCCTCTTCGGTCGGATATCCTTTTGATAAATGTTCATCAAGCATACTAAAATCAAGATATTTGCTCCAATACTCACGATTGAGTCCTTCGATGATTTCCCTCTTCCTTAAAGCATATTCATCCTGCCAATTATCTCTGACCGGGATGTTTCTTAAGCTCATGTCTTCTTTGTCATTAAGCTTATACAGGGATTTGGGAATAATATCCTTGAAAGCCTCCCGGTATATATATCTCTTTATGCCCTTGTACGCGTACATGTATCGTGGAATGGATACAGCATAATCAATAACCCTGTAATCGAGAAACGGTACCAGGTATCTCACACCGCTGTACGCCCCGAAGAGTGCCATGTTATCAAGTCTGTTGCGGCTTCCGCCACTCTTAATATATCCTATTGGGTCGAATTCAAACAGTAGTGCGCTTTCTTGCTTAATCCTAAATTGACGGGCGAAGTCTTCCTTGAGAAGTTCCGGTGACTCAAACCAGTTAAGATAAGTCTCCTTAAGACTCTTCTTTGACTCGGCAATATTGGTCAAGCCTTTTTTCAGTGTACGGAAAATTCTGCTCTTTCCTCTCGTAACCGACCAAAGATAGTGCAAATATCGGTAATATTCGTGATGCGCATACATCTCATAAATGTTGCTGCGATGGCTTACTCCTTCATCGCCGCCGTGTCCGGTAAATATAACATTCGCGCCCTTACTTTTCACAAATTGGGATGCATAGATAATCTGGTAAGTGTTGGAACCGGGCGGAAAGGCAAATCTGAAGTCTCCCGAACCGGCTTCCGATACATTGATACCGACCTTCCGCGATACCTCAGCCACCCCTTCCTCGTATGTATCGCCCAAATGGGAAAAGTTGCAAGTAATATGCTCCTGTTTGCAAATCTCCTCAATAATCAGGCGCTCGTCCCGATCGGCATACTCTACCTCCGAAGGATCCTTGGACCATGAATAATATATACAATCTCGCCCTGCCCGATTAATAAGAACATCAATCACGCTTGAATCCAATCCGCCGGACATTTCCGCTCCAACGATACCCGACACAGCGTTAAGCCTGCGAGTGACAGCATCCGTGATGATATTTCTAAGTTCCGTAATGTATTCCGAATCTGAGTCTTTCTTAATCTTTCGACTCCCAAGCTTCCAGTATTCCGATGTTGAAGACTTTATTTCGTCCCCTGCCAAAGAAAATATCATGACAGAAGCCGGTGAAACGCACTCTATATTTTCATAAGGTGTTACCAGTAACGTATCGGTATCGTATCCCGCCACCGTTCTGTATATCCACTCTTCACTAATCCCGGTTGTAACAATCGGAAGTGCAATCAACCCTCTGATATCGGTGGAAAAAGCAATTGTTCTGCCATTACAATACACATATAATGGTCTGATGCCCATGTGGTCTCTGAATAACGTAAGTGTATGATTCTTATCGTCATAAATGGCACCGGCAAAATCTCCGTTAACAGCTTTAAGCGCCCGACACCCGAACTTGCTAATATACTCAAGCAACAATTCGGCATCGGAAATCCCTTCGCTCGTTCCGCACTTGGCAATAAGTTCCTCGCGATTATAAAGCAATGCGTCTATTACCGCATGTATATTCCCGTTTCCGACAACAGACTCCGTCTGAACATGTCCGCTCGAAAGGTTCTCTACACAGCATCCAAGTGATGCCTCGCCGCATGAAAACACAGCTTCTCCGGCAGTCCCATAAGGCCTGTTCCAAGGAAGCATACTTTCGGCATTGCATTCTGTATTTTCAACTGTTAAGCACCCAAATATAGCACTCATATCGTGTCACCTATTAACGCTTATATCAGATAATATAATTATAAAAAGGCCTTGCCACAATCGGCAAGGCCTTTTGCTAAAGCTATTATGAGTTGTTCTCAACAGGATCTTCGGGATCTCCGGAATCTGTGGTAGGCGGTGTAAATAAGCCTGTACCATTCTTGTTGATGTACTTATTGTACTCGCCGTGTGCATCAACACCATCGATACCTTCATTCTTGTGCTTAAGCTTGCCGTTAGCTGTTGCAGAAAGTACTAATACTTCTACATCGGGATTATTCCATTTCTTCATCTTGCTTCCTCCTCGCGCTTGTTGTGGGAAATGATTTCTGGTGCTATCAGAGTAGCAAAATAATATGCATCAATCAATTAATCTAACAGGTTTGATAGATTTGATTGTGTGTGATTTGTCTAAATGCAATCAAATAATTTTGTTTGTTTATTCATTATATTCAATTCCAATAATTTGTAATCCGCACTATTTCCCTGCGTAAGCAACCCCATCCAGCTGGAACTGCAAACCATCCTTACCGCCCACATGAGCAAACTCTGTCTGAATAGACTTTCTCACAGGATACTTGCCGTTAAAACGCTCTTTAATAACCTTCTCCATAATCGGAATGTTCCAAACGTCACGGAATAAGCAATCCATCTGCACTACGTTCTCAAGCGTCAAGCCAACCATCTTAAGCCTTGACTCCATCTGGTCGATAGCTCCGTTAATCTGAGCCTCCACAGGCTGACCGATATTACCTACACAGTAGCTTAAAAAGTAGAAATCTCCTGCCTTAATAATCCCGGAGTGTGCCCACTCTTCGCTAACATCAAATCTCTCAATACCACTCATATCAATGACCTCCTCATAACTGCTTTCAATGCAATTATTGTAGCAAACATATGTTCTGTTTGTCAAGGCCATCCTGTTGCCTATTTGCCTCAAAATCTTCTTTGGTCATCACCAGCGTAACAACACCGTCCGTAACGCCTGCTTCCTTGAAACCTACCGCCAGATGCGTCTTCAAGGCCGCCTCGCGCGTCACCTCAAAATCATTGTGAATCTCAGCAACACCACACGCTTCAAAAGCGTGCGCAAGCATCAGCCTCAAAGCCGGCGCCGAGTACCCACGCCCGCGAAAAGGCGCATACAGCACGATTCCCATGTCATACCAATCGCCGCCGTAACTCTTGTGGAAGTTCACGTCTCCTACCCACTCGCCGGTTTCGGCATCCTTAATGTAGGCGTAGAAACGCTTCGGCTCCTGCCCCACCCAGTCGGCATACCACTCATCCCACTGCTCACGCGGAAAATCGATACATCCCGTATCGTCGTGATATTCTTTGAAGCCCAGATCGTAGTGCGCGTTGTACGACATTGTATCCGGGTCGCCCATCATTTTTTCGTAGAACCAAAGCTCTTCAAGCTTCGGTACATATAATTCAACTTTGCTCATTTGCCCTTAAACTCCTTGTTTCCCAGCTTCTCGATAAGCCACTTCGCCACGCCGTCGTCATCGTTACCCGCAATAATCCCTGTGGCTACGGCCTTTAACGCATCCACGGCATTCTCCACCGCGTAGCATTCGTCGGAAATTTCAAACATGGGTATGTCATTGGCGGCATCGCCAAAAGAAATCACCCTGTCGCACCCGCACATCTCCTTAAACCTTGCAATTGCATGGGACTTCGAAGCCCGGGCCGGCATAATCTCGCACCAATACTCCGGCCGATAAAGTTCCTGCTGAAGCGTAACACGGTAGCGACTATCCGCGGACAAAACGTCGTAAATCGGCTGCAGTTCCTCACGCTCCCCTATGCAGGTGTAATAGAATACCTCGCCCTCATAAAGCGCCTCATCGTCATGCACCGCACGAAATCTCTTATCCCCCGGGCGCACGTTTAAATATCGCTTCACACCGTCATTCTCCCGCTCCGGAATCCACGAAACCTTCTCGACTCCGTTCACAAAAGAATACACCATCGGACTCACTCCATGCTCACCGATAATCCGCCTTGCATAGGTTCTTTCTTCGTCCGTGAAGTCTTCTTTGGCGAGAATCTCTCCGGTGGAGGGCTGAATGATAAAGGCTCCGTTATATGCAATCACGGGAATTTTAGTGCTGAGCCCCTTGGTCACTACGGACGCAGACACCAAAGACCTGGCGGTGGCATACGTAAAAAGCATGCCTTCCTCCACCAGTTTATTGATGGTTTCGATGCTGAAAGGACTGATTTTGTCCTGTCTGTTAAGAAGCGTACCGTCTAAGTCGGTAACGTAAAGTGTTTTACCCATATATCTCCCCAACCGCGCTGTTACGCGTCGTATTCCTTACTGTACTCATCCGTGTACCACTTCGGCACATACGAATTGAACCCGTCAAAGTCAGCAAAAGCAGCCCTCGCGCGCCTTACCATACCGTCAATGTCCTCCTGCCCGAACTTCTCCGCCCACTTGATGGAAAATAAAGAAGCGTGGGCCACATACACCGCATTGGCCTTCCAGAAGCCTTCCGGAATGCCACCCTGAAAGTACGCGTCGATCTGTCCGATGCAATAGGGCACGCTCAGCTCTGTTCCGAAGCTTTCCAGCTTATAGAATTCTTCATAAGGGTCGCCCACTTCCCATCTGTTAAAATCAATAACACCGATGGTGCTGTCCCCCGAATATATCAGGTTCCCGGGATGAAAATCGCCGTGCTGGTACACTGCGGGCACTTTCCAGATTTCGTCGATATTGTCTCTGACATATTTAATGGCCGTTTCGTCGCCTGATATGCGCACGTTCGACTCTTCATAGTGCGATAACTGGAAGAGTTTCTTCTCTTTCTTCGTATTCTTGGGAAGGTCTGCCTCATCAAGAGGAATCGAGTGAATCTTTCTTAAAATCTCTCCCGCCTGCCTGCCGAGAAGATACTGCTCACCCTCGGAAAGTCTCGGAAGAACGTCCTCCAAATCCTCGCCTTCAAGCCACGTAAGCAGAATATAAACGCTCTTGCCGCCGTCGCAGGTTCCGAACTCTATCGGCCCGGACATCTTTATGCCTGTCGAAGCGTACTTCGTGATAATCGCGTATTCTTTGGCCTTGAGGTCATACTGTGAAGCGTCCGAAATTCTGAGAAGCAATCGCTCTCCCGCCTTGGTAGTCACCAGGTACTTCTTATCGTCCGACCAGCCCTTGGTGACAGGTTCCACAGACGCCCAGTTCACGCTTGATTTAATGTCTTCAAACATTTTATTACTCCATACCCTTTAAAATCTCGTGCGCCCTCTTAAGAATCGGCATCTCCCTGTTCGCAATCAGCCTTCCGATAGGCGTCTCTCTTCTAAGCTCGTACTCCGCCATCGCCTCATCATATGAAAATTTGAGTGTCGATAAATGGAAATCCTCTATCTCATCCGGCATAAGGTGCTTCTCGCCAAAAGAAACCGCCCTGCACAAGAAATAATTATTGATATTGTGGCGATGTATAAGATTGTAGTAGTCACTTACCACACCGATTTTACATACAACTTCAACCTCGGCACCGAGTTCTTCATTTAACTCGCGCTTAATTGCCTCATTAAGTTCTTCGCCCGGCTCCACGCCACCGCCTGCAGTCTCTATAAGCGTCGCTCTTCCAAAATCATCATCACGCTCAGCCCGCACGAAATAGAAATTACCTGCGTCGTCAAATACTATACCTCTGGCGATGTTTCTGTCGTGGTCCGTAAAGGTGAAAGGCCACTCTTTGTCTTCAAGTTCCAAGTACAATTCTTGTTCCATTTAACTCGTACTCCCTCCCAATAACTCATTGAATCAATAATACCACATCATCCGCGCTCACACACAAAAATTCCCTCATGAGCGCAATGCTCACAAGGGAATCATACACTGCATTATTCTCTTTGAAAATGAACCGTTAGTTCACTTAGTTACCCTATTACTTGCAGGCTATGTAGACATCCATGCTTTCTCCGTCTGTCTCGTAGCACGGAATCACGCCATCTTCCGAGTATGTAAGACCATTGGTTCTCATGAAATCGTTCAGGGTCTTATAGGCTCCGGGTATAGTGACAAATGGATTGTCAAAGGGATGCTCGATGTGAATCGCTGCATATTTGTGCGCGGGTTGTTCTTTGACCGTGAGACCCTCGGGCGTGAGGCCTTCCGGCACTACCCATGCTGCAGTATATCCGTGCATGTTGAATACGTTAATCTGCTCCTGCGAAAGGTTTGGGAAATCCCAGCCTATAACCTTGGGGGATTTGTCTCCGTTTGCTTTGGCGTATCCGTTAACCTTGCCGATAGCATCACTTTCCGGCTCTTTGCTGACTACGGTGTATTCTACGTACTTAAATCCCGGCACTGTTTCTATTCGAAGGTTTGAGTAGGCATCGTTTCTTTTGTCCATCTCGTCCCTGAAGAGATTGTCGAGGGAACAGTTGAAAATCTTGCAAAGTTCGAGAGCCTTGTCCATCTCGGGATTGGCTGTATCCATTTCCCACTTGGAAATGGTCTGGCGGCTTACGTTAAGCTTTTCAGCAAGATCCTCCTGGGTCATGTTACCGCTTAACTGGCGCAAATATTGAAGGTTGTTTCCAAAACTCATAATAGTCTCCTTTAATCTGTCTTGCTTGATGTCTGCTCCGCGTCGCAAGTATAGATTAACATGAGAGGCTGTAGCCCTCTACCAACCATGATGTGCTATTTTTGAAGTTTGCGCAACTTCAAGTTGCGTTGATTGGCAGCTTTCAGAACGTAAATATGTTTAATATACAGCAAATCTCCTATCCCCCGCATCACCGCAAACAGTCTCGCGCGGTCCTCGAATTCTTCTCTATCTTTGGGTAACGGCATCTCTTTCATGTGAGTGTTAAGCTCGTCATATTCCGCCATAAGCCCGTCCACGGTATTCTCCATCGAATACTCAACCGAAACTTTTTCAAAGAACCTCGACAACATCTCTGCAGTATTCGGAACCGTCTGAATCCCGCGTAAATGCTTGTATATTTCATATAACGTGTCCGACTGTTCCTCGCGCATGGCGATATATTCAATGTCTTCTTTATTTCGGGAAGTTAACTGATTCATGTAATTAAGGTGCGCCAGTGCCGAGGCTTCATCGAGAGTCTTTCTGAGCGTAATAAAACAACTGCCGTCATAGTCATCCATCGCCGGATTCACGATTCTAAGTGACATTCTGTGAAGCGCCTTCTTCATAAGCGCGTCCGTCTCATCCTTCATCTTGGCCATGTAATCCTTCTTTGGCCTGATGAAAAGATTGGCCGCTATACCGATTCCCACGCCGATTACGAAGAGCCCGATTTCATTGATCAGTTCCGTCGCACCCATCGCCTTTAGCGTTAGAAAATGTGATATCAGCACAGAATCCATGGCCATTGCATTGTCCCACCCCATAAACCGGCACACACCTATAAAAAGAACAAGATACGCAAAGAACCCATACCTGTCATACCCTATCAGATTGAAGCACGCCGCCGCAATCACCAGTGCCACCGCAAAAGCCAGGAACCTGTTAACCGCAGTCTGTATGGTCTCCCGCTTAGTAAATGCTACAGAAAGAATTGCCACGATGCCTGCAGAGACCGCAAACTGCAGGCTCAGAGCCTCTGCTATGAGGATTGCTATTATAGCCGCAAGAGCGATTTTGATAGTTTGTATACAGTTTCTTTTAATGTCAAATCGGGTTGTCACACGCTTTCTCCTATTAAGGCAATGTTTCTATTATTTTACCATATAGATATTACCCTGCTCTCATATCAGGTATTTCATAATCTTCTTCTCTATACTCTTCACGTCCAAAGGCATATTCTCAGCCTCAACAGAAAACAGCAAGTCCACGCCAACCTCAATTCCAACTGACTCATATTGCCTTAACTTCTGCAAAGCCTTAGTTGAATATTCACCGTCCGATGCCAATCCGAAGTGTTCCCAGTATATCGTTCTCCTTTCTTTGACATTTAAGAGGGCAAAGTCCGGATAAATATAATACCCATTATCAAGTTCAAAGCCCGTCTCGTATACATACGGAATACTATGCCTGTTAAAGAGGTCAGCTAAAATCTTCTCGGACTTAGACCTTACCAGTTCCCCACGTTCAGTGAGGTATTGCCCTTCTCTTGGAAACGGATTCATCCCTCCCCTGTGTTCTGTCATCCATTTTGTAATATAATCGCTGTCAGTATCGACTACCGGTACTATCAATCTCTTCCTTGCCTCAGATAAGTTATCATATTCTGCTTCTACCATGCTGATGTCATAGAGATTAATGAATTGGTTCAGCCTGTATCTAAGAGAAGTCAACGTCTTCTTAAGCGCCAAATCGTAATCTCGTTGTGCCACTCTCGCTGCCATATTGACATCTTTTTTCTTGATATACTGCCTTTTTCCTGTATCATCCTCTATGTAGTATTGATACTGCCCGTTTCTTTTTGAAAATCTCAGCGCAATATCACCCTTAGTTTTATTAACTTTCAAGCTTTTTTCTGTCTTAGTAAGAAGTGAATCCAGCCATTTTGACTGTTCACTAAGCATTTCTCTGTAATCTTTTATATTTCTATCCTCCAATCAGTAATGCAATCGACGATTAGACATGCGTACAGATACTCTCCACCATTTCGCATGTATGCCGTTTTCTTCCTTTAGTGGACTTAACATGCTATATGACGTCGAGTGCATTCTCGCATGTAGCATTTTCTGTCCATTTTCTGACTCCGACATATGTATAGATGCCAAATCTCTTATCGCATGCATAAGCTTACATGCGAAATCTAACTATTTCCGTTCTCGCATGTAGGACTTTCGTTGTTAGATAAATTTACCTTGCCAAACGACATGCCAACCGAACATGAACACTCTATCGCATGCATAAATCTCTTACGCCACTCAAATCAAGACATGCTAAATCCACCTAATCGTACTTACGCATGTCAACAGGTACATAAAAAACAAATAATTCGTGAAAACGTGACAGAATAGTCGCCACATGAATATGAAAAAAGCATACAGAAATATCTGTTACAGAATACACTAAGACGTAATATAAATCAAGCCAAGCGTTTCGCATGGCTTGAAATCAAAATCATTTGTAATTAGTTACGAATTACTCTGTATCCTGTTCATCCTTGCATAGCTTCCGCCTAACGCCACCAGTTCCTCGTGGGTACCTTGCTCGGTAATCTTGCCGTCTTCTATTACAAGAATCATGTCAGCATTACGGATGGTGGAAAGCCGGTGTGCTATGGCTATGATAGTACGCGAGCCTACAATTCCCGTAATAGCATCCTGAATCTGACGCTCTGTCTCAACGTCAACAGAAGCTGTCGCCTCATCAAGGATGATAATCGGTGACTTTCGAAGAATCGCACGGGCTATCGAAACTCGCTGTTTCTGGCCGCCTGACAGCCTCAATCCTCTCTCGCCCACAACGGTATCATAACCGTCAGGCATCGCAAGGATGTCCTCGTGAATATTGGCTATCTTAGCGGCTTCTTTAATCATATCAAGGTCGGCCTCGGGATATGCGTATCCGATGTTCTCGGCGATGGTTCCGTTAAAAAGAAACGTATCCTGAAGCACCGGCGAGATATTCTGCCTTAAGCTTTCAATCGTCACATCCTTGATGTCATGCCCATCTATCAGAATCCTGCCCGAAGTAGGCTCATAGAATCTGGAAATAAGCTGCGTAAGCGTAGTCTTGCCCACACCCGTAGGTCCCACAAGCGCAAGCATCTTACCCGGTGCGCAGTCAAAAGAAACTCCGTCGAGCACCGGAATGCCTGTCTCGTAAGCGAAGCTGACATTTTCAAAAGTGATGGCGCCCTTAACATCTTTTAAACCCTCTGCGCCGTCTTTATCTTTAATCTCACAGGGCGCATCCAGGATCGCCACCACACGCTCAGCGCCCGCAAGTGACTGTTGCATACTCTCAAGCAAGTTAGCAAGTCCCGTTACCGGAGCATAGAACAATCCAAGATACAGGAGGAACGCTACAATATCCTCTACTTTAAGCCCTTCCCTGTAGGCAAGAAGTCCGCCGAAAGCCACCACAAGGATGGTTCCGATTGACGAAATAAACTCTACCGTCGGATGGAAAATACCGCTGTATTTAAGCGCCGTGAGCATGGCCTTAATGTGTTCGAAGTTAGTGGCATCTACCTGCCCGGTCTCGTACTCTTCGCGACCAAAAGACTGAATCTCGTGAATACCCGAAAGGTTATCCTGAAGCTTACCGGAAAGTTCACCCATTTTCTTTTGCGAAATCTTGAAGAACGGTCTAACCTTCTTGGAAAAAATAATGCCCGAAATAAAAATCAACGGAAGTGGCGCACACGTAATAAGCGCAAGCTTCACATTAATCGTAAGAAGCATAATAAGAACGCCCGCAAACGTCACGAAATTCGTTATAGTCTCCGGAATCATATGGGCATAGAGGAGCTCGAAATCTCTCGTATCATTCACAATTCGGCTCATAAGGTCGCCGGTCTGCTTGTCATGGAAATACCCGATATGCATGCGTTCAAGCTTGTCATAAACCTTGGTACGAAGGTCTCCCACCAGATACCAGGCAGCCTTATGCGCAAGATAGTTACTTAGGAATCTGAAAAGAACCCTGGACAGATACAGCCCCACAAGAATCAGTGTAAGTATCAGAATCCTGCACATTCCCGCTTCATCCACGCCTTCACTTACAATACCCGTCATGGCCGACAACGCCCTCGGCGCCGCAAGGTTAATGGCCGTAAGCATAAAAGTGGAGAAAATGGCTATAATATAAAGGTTTTTAAACTTGATAGCTTCTTTGCTGAGCTTAAGCAGCATTTTCATGTCATTACCCCCGTGAATACTAATCTTCTATCAGTATCCATTATTCCATATAAATGAGATATAAACTATAAGTATAACTCACGGTTTTTTTGATATTTCGCAAAAGAAGTGGCCTTGATTTCCGTCAAAGCAAGAAGAAAGCCCCGAATCCGCCACAAACGGACCCGGGACTTATTAAATCACCAATATTATGATTAGGCTATGACTAATCGATGGTAAAGAACTTAACGCTCTCATTAATTGCGTCTGCAGCCTCAGCAACCGATGTGGCTGCACCGGATACTGTATCACTGGATGAAGCAACATTCTTGGAGCTTTCGGTAAGCTGATTGATGGTAGCCGTGATTTCCTGAGATGTTGCAGACTGCTCTTCGGAAACGGAAGCCATATTGGCGGCAACATCGTTAACCTTGTTCATCTGCTCTGCCATCTTAACCATTGTCTTACTTGCTTCGCTTAAGTCATCGGTAATCTGCTTGAATGTATCTGCCGCGTTGGTAATAGTATCGGAGCTTTCGTTAATCATCTTGGTATTGTGCTCAGACTTTTCTGCAAGGTCCTGAACCTTTTCAGTCATGCCTCGGATGATTTCTGCAATCTGCTGAGTGGCATCGGCACTGTTATTTGCAAGCTGTCCGATTTCGGTTGCCACTACTGCAAATCCCTTACCTGCCTCGCCCGCGCGTGCAGCCTCGATGGAAGCGTTAAGTGAAAGTAAATTGGTCTGACTTGCGATTTCGTTAATCATATCGATAATCTGATTAATCTGCTCAGCCGCCTGATCTACGGAGCGTACAGCGGTATTCATGTCGTTCATGGAAGCAACGATATCCTGCATGCCGTCGCTTACCTTGCTCATGTCTCGTCTTCCGACACCTGCTTTTTCCACTAACTCGTTCATGTTAGCTTCAACACCGCGCTCGGATTCTGTAAGATCTGCAACTGTCATGGCCAAAGAAGTCGCATTCTCCGCAACCTCTGTAACTGAATGAGCCATTGATTCCATGCTGTCGAGAATCTGCTCCATGGAAGAAGCCTGTTCTTTGGCCTCTCTCGTTAATACTTCGGCAGTTTCTCTCGAGTTCTTGGAATCTCGCTCCAGACGTTCTGAAATATCCTTTATGTTACGAATGGTGCCGCGAATGTTGGTAATAAAGCCGTTCATGGACTCATTCATTACACCGATTTCGTCGTTACTCTTAGACTCTATTTCAACCGTGAAGTCGCCTTCTCCGATGTGCTTAATGTTTCCTGTAAGCTCGGTTACGGGCTTGCCGATCATTCTTCCGAGAGTAGTGTTAAACAGGATAATGATTATAACTAACATAACCAAAGCTGCCATGATAATGTAATTAAACATTACTCTTACGTCGGCAAGAACATCGTCTTCTTTGGCATAATCTATAACTTTCCAGTCGGTTCCGTCTACAGTGTAGGCAACTCCGTAATACATCTTGCCGCCCGATTTAAACTCCTGAACTTCGCCGTCCTTAGCCGTAAGGAACCTTGTAAGTGATGCGTAAAAAGCATCTCCCGTCTCTTCAACGGTCATACCGCACCACTCTGCGTTGGGGCTGCTTAAGATGAGGCCTTCGGAAGTAATCATTACCGCACGGCCGTTATCAAAAATCGTAAAAGAATTCAGGTAATTCTGGCATGCAGACATCATAAGGTCGGATGCAAGAACACCTTCTCTTCCGTCTTTTAAGTGAACGTGACGGATAACAGTGGCGCAAAGGTCGCCGGTATCCGAATCAAAATAAGGAACATCGTAGTAGTAATAGTAGGAATTGCTATAGCCCATTCCTTGCTTATACCAATTACTTTCACGAATGTCCTTGCCGGGGTCCCAGCCCGAAGGGTCTATGTAAGAACCTTCATTTAAGCCAAGATATACGCCGGTAGGAATCATATCATAGCGGCCGAGTGTCTGAGCCATAAATGCTTTCATTTCCTCGTCGCTTGAAAACTCCTGAATTTCAATGGAGTCCGCGATAGCGTTCAGATAATAGAAAGTAGAATTCAGTTGCTTATTAACCTCACCCGAATCCGCCGAAACGTGCTGCTCCAACGTGGTATGAAGCAAATCCTTGATAAGGCGAATACTGAAGAGCGCAACCACACCGATGATAATCGCTACGCCGATAATGATTACAGGCAAAAAGCGCACCATAAGTTTAGTGCTGAGATGTTTAACCTTTGTATTTTCTTTGTTCATATCCTTCCCCTTTCACAAGAAATATACATATATACAATATTAAACATGTCAGTTAAATCTACATTAACGTGCGCTTTTCATATAGTTTCTTGGTTTATTGGCCCAAAATAAAACTACAGGCAATCACGCGGATTACCTGCAATCTATTGGCATTATATTTAGTTTCCGTCTAAACGTTTAACACAGATTTAAGGAAGCTCTGAGTCCTGGGATTCTCAGGATGGTTAAATATCCGGTCCAGGGTTCCTTCCTCTGCAATGATTCCGTCCGCCATGAATAAAACGCGGTCGGCAACTTCTTTGGCAAAGCCCATTTCGTGAGTAACCACCAACATTGTCATGCCCTCTAACGCAAGGTCCTTCATAACCTGCAAAACGTCGCCTACAAGTTCAGGGTCAAGGGCTGAGGTAGGCTCATCAAAAAGCATGATCTCAGGCTTCATGGCAAGAGCTCTGGCTATTGCAACACGCTGCTGCTGTCCGCCCGATAAACGATTGGGATATTCGTTTGCTTTGTCCGCAAGACCTACCTTTTGAAGAAGCTCCATGGCCTCTTGTTTGACGGTTTCTTTGTCCTCGTGCTTAACTTCCACGGGGGCAAGGCAAATGTTTTCAAGCACCGTCTTATGAGGGAAAAGATTGAATCGCTGAAAGCACATGCCCATTTCCAATAAGAGCTTTTGCTGGGTCTGCTTGTCAATTCTTTCAACCGTGTGATCCTTCTCTCTGTGAAGGAAAAGGTCTCCCTTTATAAAAATCTTTCCCGATGTTATCTTTTCAAGCTGGTTAAGGGAGCGTAAATATGTGGATTTACCCGCTCCGGAGGGTCCGATGATACAGATAACCTCGCCTTTTTTAACCTTTAAGTTAATGTCCTTTAAAACAACAAGATTTCCGAAATTCTTGCTCACGTGTTCCGTTTCAAGAATGTACTCGTAATTGTCCATGCCGCACCTCCTTACTCATACAGCGAGAATTTCTTCTCGACCGCATTGAAAATCCATGTGAAAAAGGCAGTGATAATAAGATAAATAATCAGTGCCGGCAGGAACACGATGTATGATATTTCACTGGTCATGATGTTCTTTGAGATGGTGGTAATGTCCATAAGGGAAATTGCAAATACCAGTGACGCATCCTTAAGCATCATGATAAATTCGTTACAGATGGGCGGAACCATTCTGCGGACAGACTGGGGAATAATGACAAGTCGCATGGTTTTTCCATAGGACAAACCAAGTGCTTTGGCTGCCTCATGCTGACCTTTGTCAATTGACTGAATGGCTGCTCGCACGATTTCCGCGCAATATGCACCGGAGTTTAAACCGTATGCGATGAGGGCAGCGATGAATGCGCCCTTGTAAACCGCCTGGTTATCCGCTGCGTCAAATAAGTCTCTCCATGCAAATCCGAAGATTGCGGGAAGCGAATAATAGATCACGAACAGCTGAATCAGCAAGGGTGTTCCACGGAAAAAGAAAATGTACGCAGAACAAGGCTTGCTTAAAAGCTTGTTCCTCGAAATCTTTCCAAGTGCCAAAAGCGTACCGAGAATAACACCGATTAAGGTGGTAAGTGTGGTAAGCAAAAGTGTGAGTTTCGCACCGTGAAGGATGTTCTCGCCGCAGCCAAGCATACGGTAAGTATAGTTAACCATCTGGCCCACAAACTTGCCGACACCTTCGTCCGCGTGGAATACCTGTCCCGCAAAGCCTACATATTTCTCGTTGATTTCACTTGCGCCTGAGGTGGAGAAAGAACAGTAATTTACGATTATGAGACTGTTGTATGTAACCGTCACATGCTTTCTGGTGCTGTTCTCATCTGCCTGTATAAGCTTCTGCATCTGTTCGCTTGCCTGAAGCTTCATGTCCGCTTCAGAAGGCTTTATAGCCGAAAGCACACAGCAAACCGCCAAGACACACAAAACCACAATCCACGTGATTTTTGTTTTCTTTTTCCAGTTTTTAACATCAAATAAGTTTTTAAAAAAACTCTTCATATCCGTATGTTTCCCAATCTAACCAAATCTTCTTCTATTCTGCACCAAACCAATACTCTAAAGTTTCTTTGATAAAGCCGTCTGCTTCCATGTCTGCAAGTACTTCGTCGATAACTTTCTTAAGAGCCTCGTTTTCTTTGCCGATTGCGATACCGAAGGACTCTGCTTCAGCCTCATCCTTGTATGCATAGATGTACTTGTCGGGGTTCTTGGCAAGATAGCCGTCAGCTACGGTAGAGTCAACCACAACTGCATCAACTTCACCGTTATCAAGCTGGGTAAAGCAGCTTAACACCTTTTCATTGGCAACGATTTCGATATCGATGGTGCCGGTTGATTTGTAGTCGCTTATAAGCTCGTCAGAAGTGGTTTCTTTCTGAAGTGCAATGGTCATACCGTCAAGATCGTTAAAGCTTGAGATTGTTCTGGTATCTCCGGCTTTAAGAATGACTGCCTGATAATTGGAAATGTAAGGAGTCGAGAAAAGCATGCTCTGTTTGCGCTTGTCGGTAATGGTGCAGGCGGAGCAAACCACATCGTAGTTATTGCCGATTCCTGCGAAAATACCGTCAAAGGAAGTGTTGATGATATTAACCTTAAGACCGAGTCTTCTTGCTATCTCATTGATGATATCCACATCAAATCCGATGGGGGTGGTTCCGTCTTCAGCGAAATCTTCGAAGGGAGGATATCCCACCTCTTCACCTACACAAAGAACTCCGTCATTAAGGAGTTTAACACCTGTCAAATCATAGGTTTTCTCGCTTGAAGCGGCACCTGAATTACTGTTGTCGCTGTTTTCCTTACCGCAACCTGCAAATAAAGCTGCGATGAGTGTCATGACTCCGATAAGAGCCAAAATTCTTTTAAACTTTTTCATTTTCTTCCTCCCGTATTTAGCACGCTACCATTTTATCGCGCTAAAGTGTTTTGCCAACAAAAAACGTGCATAGGATGTGCACCGATGCACGTTATCTTTGTTCAATATAGTATTTTTCGCTTAAGATGTCAAGATAAGCTAACGGTTTTGTGTCAGTTACTCAAGCTCTATCGTTCCCGGAGGCTTACTCGTAAGATCGAACATTACGCGGTTAACGCCCTTAACTTCGTTAATGATGCGGTTCATGCAGATCTGAAGAACCTCGAAAGGTATGTTGCTGCACTCAGCGGTCATGAAGTCGCTGGTGTTAACGGAACGAAGCACTACAGCGTAGTCGTAGGTACGGAAGTCGCCCATTACGCCAACGGAACGCATGTTGGAAAGTGCTGCGAAGTACTGGCCGAGGCCTTTGGTGAGGCCTGCTTTTTCAAGTTCCTTGCGGAAGATGTAGTCGGCATCCTGAACGATGCGAACCTTCTCAGCGGTAACTTCGCCGACGATACGTACACCGAGACCGGGGCCGGGGAAAGGCTGACGGTTAACAAGATACTCGGGAAGTCCGAGCTCAAGTCCCGCCTTACGAACCTCGTCCTTAAAAAGCATACGAAGCGGTTCAATAATTTCTTTGAAATCAACGCAGTCGGGAAGTCCTCCCACGTTGTGATGTGACTTAATTACAGCAGACTTGCCAAGACCTGACTCAATAACGTCGGGGTAGATGGTACCCTGTACAAGGAAGTCTACGGCGCCGATTTTCTTGGCTTCTTCTTCGAATACGCGAATGAATTCTTCGCCTATAATCTTACGCTTCTTCTCGGGCTCTGTTACGCCCGCAAGCTTCTCGTAGAAGCGCTCCTGAGCGTTGACACGGATAAAGTTAAGTTCGTAGGAACCGCCCTCTCCGAATACCGCCTCAACTTCGTCGCCTTCGTTCTTACGAAGGAGGCCGTGATCTACGAATACACAGGTAAGATTCTTGCCGACAGCCTTGGACATAAGAACTGCCGCAACGGAAGAATCAACCCCGCCGGACAAAGCACACAATACCTTGCCGTTACCTACAGTCTCGCGAATCTCACGAATCTTGGTCTCCACAAAAGAATCCATGGTCCAGTCGCCCTTGCATCCGCATACCTTGTATACGAAGTTGGAAATCATTTCCTTACCGCGCTCGGTATGCATTACCTCAGGGTGGAACTGCGTAGCGTAAAGCTTACGTGAAGCATCTTCCATGGCAGCCACGGGGCATACGGACGAATGTGCAGTAATCTTGAATCCTGTGGGTGCGTTCGCAATATAGTCTGTGTGGCTCATCCACACACTTGTCTTCTCTTCAACACCTGAGAAAAGTGCCGAACTCTTATCAAGTGTAATCTCTGTATGACCGTACTCGCTGACAGGTGCTGTCTTAACCTCGCCGCCGAGAGTGTAGGCCATAAGCTGTGAACCGTAGCAGATACCGAGAATCGGAATGCCCAGTTCAAAAATCTTCTTGTCATAGTGGGGTGAAGTCTCATCGTATACGCTGTTGGGGCCGCCTGTGAAAATGATACCCTTGGGATTAAGCTTCTCAATCTCCTCAAGCGCCATGGTATAAGGCTTAACTTCCGCATAGACATTGCACTCACGCACACGTCTTGCAATCAGCTGATTGTACTGCCCACCGAAATCCAAAACAATAATCAGTTCCTGATTCATAAATTATCCTCAAAATCAAACTTTTAATGTTACGGACAAGCCGAGTAAATCTTTGTTCTCGTCCAAAATAGGCTTAATTACATCCTTTAAGTAAGCATCAACCTGCTCAACGGATCTTCCCACATAATCGATAGGATTCATAAATCCGTTTAACTCTTCGAGTGTAAGGTTAAATGCGTCGCTCTCTGCGATAAGCTTAAGGAGGTTGTTCTCCTTGCCTTCTTTCTTCACGTGAGCGCCTGCCTGCATGCTTAACTTTCTGATTTCCTCGTGAAGTTCCTGACGGTTGCCGCCTGCTTTGACTGCATCCATCATAACGTTCTCGGTAATCATGAAAGGAAGTTCACTCATGATGTGCTTGTAGATAACTTTATCATTAACTACTAAACCGTCTGCTACATTCACGCAGATATCAAGCACACCATCGAGAGCAAGGAAGCCCTCTGCAACGGAAATACGCTTATTGGCAGAGTCGTCAAGAGTTCTCTCGAACCACTGCGTAGCGGAAGTAATTGCAGGATTAAGTGCGTCACAGATAATGTATCTGGACAAAGAAGCAATTCTCTCGGAACGCATGGGGTTACGCTTGTATGCCATAGCGGATGAACCGATCTGGTTCTTTTCGAAAGGCTCTTCCACTTCTTTTAAATGCTGTAAGAGTCTGATGTCATTGGACATCTTGTGAGCGGAAGCCGCAATACCGGCTACCACGTTCATAACTCTTGTGTCCACCTTTCTGGAATAAGTCTGGCCGGATACGGGGTAACATGCATCGAAGTCCATCTTGGCAGCAATCATGGGATCGATCTTGTTAAGAATCTCCTGATTGTTGTTGAATAACTCCTTGAAGGAAGCCTGAGTACCGGTGGTACCCTTGCAGCCGAGAAGCTTAAGTGAACCAAGCACATAGTCAAGATCGGCCAAATCCATCACAAACTCATTGAGCCACAAAGTCGCACGCTTGCCGACTGTAGTAGGCTGAGCGGGCTGGAAGTGTGTGAACGCAAGAGTAGGCAGGTCCTTGTATTCCTCGGCAAAAGAAGCCAGCTTGGAAATAACGTTAATAAGTTTCTTACGCACGAGTCTTAATGCGTCGCGCATGATAATGATGTCGGTATTATCGCCTACGTAGCAGCTGGTAGCACCGAGGTGGATGATACCTGCGGCCTTGGGGCACTGACATCCGAAAGCATAGACATGGCTCATTACGTCGTGACGAACTTCTTTCTCGCGCTCTCTTGCCACATCATAGTTAATATCGTCTACGTGGGCTTTCATCTCATCAATCATTTCCTGAGTGATGACGGGCTTGCCGTCCTGTGAAAGTCCGAGTTCCATTTCAGTCTCGGCAAGTGCAATCCATAACTTTCTCCAGGTGGAAAATTTCTTGTCCTGGCTGAAAATATACTGCATCTCCGCCGAAGCATATCTCTCCGAAAAAGGACTGATATATTTGGAAGTATCGCTCATCAATCTTCTCCTTATTTAAGCTCTGTTCCTGTAAGCATTGAATATCCCTTAAGATAAATTGCAATGGTCTTGTCCACTACGTCCTGCGGGAGTGTCCAGTCGTGTTCGTGACTCTTAAGCCAGTCTCTTGCAAACTGCTTGTCAAAAGAAGCCTGTCCGTGACCGGGCTCATAAGCTTCCTTAGACCAGAATCTTGAAGAGTCGGGAGTAAGCATCTCGTCAGCCACTACAATATCACCGTTTTCATCGATACCGAATTCAAACTTGGTATCAGCGATGATGATGCCGCGCTCATAAGCATACTCGCTTGCTTTCTTGTAAATAGCGATTGAGTAATCACGAATCTTTGAAGCGTATTCAGCGCCCTTGCCGGGATAGCGCTTCTCAAGGTAGTCAACCGACTGCTCATAAGAAATGTTCTCATCGTGATCGCCGATTTCTGCCTTGGTGGAAGGGGTAAAGATAATCTCGGGAAGCTTGTCGGATTCCTTGAGTCCTGCGGGAAGCTTGATGCCGCATACGGTCTGATCCTTCTGGTAGCTTGCCCAGCCCGAACCGGAAAGGTAGCCTCTTACGATACATTCAACGGGAATCATCTTAAGCTTCTTGCAAAGCATTACTCTTCCCTCAAATTTCTCCTGTCTGAAGAATTCCGGAAAATCCTTGGCATCAACAGAAATCATGTGATTCTTCACTACATCCTTGGTCATGTCGAACCAGAACTTGGACATCTGTGTAAGAACCTTTCCCTTGTTAACCACTGTGTTGTTAAGAATAACGTCAAAACAACTGATTCTGTCTGTTGCGTATAACACGAGGTTATCGCCGAGATCGTAGATCTCTCTTACCTTGCCGCTGGCGATGGGGCTGTACTCTTTCATGTGCACTCTCCTTATATAAATTATAAAAGCTTTAGCTAATTATTTATTTCTTACGATAATGCTGTCACGCTCAGCTCCTACGGAAACGTAGGTGATGGGGCACTCGATTTCTTTTTCAATAAATTCAACGTACTTACGAGCCTGCTCAGGTAATTCTTCCCAGGTCTTAACCTTGGAAATGTCGCACTTCCAGCCATCGAAGAATACGATAACGGGCTTGGCATCCTTAAGAGCGGTGGGGAAGGGGAATCTGTCGGTCTTCTCACCGTTCACGATGTAGTGAATACATACGGGAATCTTGTCCATATAGCTTAACACATCAAGCTTGGTAAGTGCAATCTCGGTAGCTGCCTGAACTTCTACCCCGTAACGGGTAGCAACGATATCAAGCGCGCCCACACGACGGGGACGACCGGTCTTGGCACCGTACTCGCCGCCTGCTTCTCTTAACTCGTCAGCTTCGGGGCCGAACATTTCGCATACGAAAGGTCCTTCGCCTACGCAGGTGGAGTAAGCCTTAACAACACCGATTACATCTTCAATCTTGGCACCGGGGAAGCCTGAGCCGATGGGAGCGTAAGCTGCGGTGGTGTTGGATGATGTGGTGTAAGGATGAATACCGTAATCAAGGTCACGAAGTGAACCGAGCTGAGCCTCGAACATGATACGCTTTCCGGCTTTCTGAGCGTCCTTAAGATATAAACCTGTGTCACATACGAAAGGCTTAATCTTCTCGGCGTAATCGTTAAGCCACTTATCAAGCATCTCCTCGGTGTAGCCTTCCGCGCCGTAAATCTTGGTAAGGGTTAAGTTCTTCCATTCCATTAAGTCTTTTAAGTGTTCTTTTAACTCTTCGGGATAGAATAACTCGCCTGCAAGAATGGTCTTCTTCTGGTACTTGTCTGAATAGAAAGGAGCGATTCCCTGCTTGGTGGAACCAAACTTCTTATCGGCAAGACGTCTCTCTTCCAATTCGTCCATATCTCTGTGCCAGGGCAAAAGAAGGGATGCTCTGTCACTGATCTTTAAATTCTCGGGAGTGACGGAAACACCCTTGGATGTTACGTCTCCGATTTCTTTTAAAAGGTTCTCAGGGTCCATTGCCACGCCGTTACCTAAGATGTTAACAACGCCGTCTCTTAAGATACCCGAAGGAAGAAGGTGAAGCGCGAACTTACCCTTATCGTTGATAACGGTGTGTCCTGCGTTACCGCCGCCCTGAAAACGAACTACAATATCATACTGCTCGGTGAGAAGGTCTACCATACGGCCTTTGCCTTCGTCGCCCCAGTTAATTCCTACTACTGCACAATTAGACATAAGAATAATCCTCCGATACAATTCTAATTACATGAGTGCCTTGCACTCTCATTGACAAGCATATTATATGTGCTTGCACGCAAGAAATAAAATACATATAATATAGGTGTTACTATATGATTTTCGTATAACAAGGAGTCGTCATGAATCTTCGTTCGCTTTCCTACTTCGTAGCCGTGGCGGAGGAACTCAACATATCCCGCGCCGCCGAGAAGCTCAACATGAGCCAGCCGCCACTCAGTACACAGATTAAGAACCTCGAATATGATTTGAATACCACTTTGTTTGTCCGGGGCAAACGCCAACTTATGTTAACTGAATCCGGTCAGCTTTTTTATCGCCGTGCCAAAGAAATCATCAATCTTGCGGACAAAGCCGAAGAAGAAATTCTTGCTCTTACCAAGGGCATGAGCGGTACCATTTCTCTGGGTCTCGTGGAAGGAATGGCGCCCGACATCGCCGCAGAATGGTTCTCCGGCTTCATGAAAGACCATTCCCGCGTACGCTTCCGTATCCTGGACGGTAACAGCGACGACCTCATAGAGAAGCTGCTCAGCGGTATCATTTCACTCGCAGTCATCACCGCTCCTTGTAACCAGTCACTGCTTAACTCGTTCCCGGTGGGTAATGAAAAAATGACCGTTTTAATGCGAAAGGACCACCCTCTTGCATTATCCGGCAAAGAAACCCTCGATGTCTCAGACATCATCGATGAACCGTTGATTGTTCCCAGCCGAAAGGCCGATATTGATACAATCTATAAATGGTTCCGCTCTACGAGAAAAGAACCTAACATCGTATGCGAAATAGACTCTTCGCTTAACGCCGCCGCTCTTGCCGGCCGGGGGATCGGAATCTGTGTGTTTCCCAAGACTGCCTATGTACCCAGCGACTCGCTCGTTTCCATCGACATAGACAATAAGTCCAACAAGGTAGAATACCTCTTCGTCTGGAGAAAAGGTCACCCTCTCCCGACCATCGAAGAGGCCTTTATAGACTACATAAAAGATATAGCAATGCAATAACAATCATCGGATTTCTTAATGATAAAATCCGAGATTGTATGCGGTCGCCTATAATAAACCGCTTCGCGCTTTATTATCATCGCCTGCGTAAAGACTGCAAAGATTTTTATGGCTCAAATGTCTGATTGTGCAAGCACATCAGACGCTTGGCTCGTCGCCTAACAAAAAAGGCACCCTCGCGGGTGCCTTAACTTTAGCCTTTTAAGCCGTTTGACTGACGAATCATGTCTTCTACGACGATATCGTAAATTTCGCCGATGGTATTGCAGTACTCAAGTACTTTCCAGGGCTCGTTGGTATGGAAATGAATCTTGATAAGATCTTCATCACCTGCAGCAATTAAGCTGTTGCCTTCAAAGTGCTCGGTGATGTAATCTGCTATTTCATCCTCATCCAAATCTTCGTCGCGTCTGTCAATAAGAAGCTGTGTGTCATAACGATACGCAAACTGATCGTCTTCGGCATCGATATTGGTAAAGTCTGCCATTTAAATGTCCTCCTTTATCAAAAACAAAGAGGGGCGCGTAGCCTCTCTTCGTCTTATGTCTTACTTAAAAATCTTTCTGCTGAGCCAGATGAGTACGCAGGCACCTACTACCGAAATAAGGATACCGCCAATCCAGTTTGTGGCACCGAGTCCGATGATTCCGCCGAGAAGTCCGCCGACAACACCACCTACAAGACCGAGGATGATATTGCGAAGGAAAGAACCCTTGCTTCCCATAATTTCACCTGCAAGCCAACCGGACAATGCGCCGAGCAAAAGCGTAACTATAAATCTAATCATAACATATCCTCCCATACTTTCTTTGATACTCAATAATCTACTCTTTTTAACCGAAACTGTCAATTATCCGAGCGCCACATCAAGCGCCATCATAACAGTAAATCCGACCGCAAACATCACAACACCTATATTGGAATGCTCACCCTCCGACATCTCGGGAATAAGTTCTTCCACCACCACATACATCATTGCGCCGGCGGCAAAAGAAAGTAAGAACGGCATCGCCGGCACTATAAAGCCCACCGCCATCACCGTAAGCGCGCCGAATATAGGCTCAACCGCACCGGATAACATACCGTCCATGAAGGCTCCGAACTTGCTTTTGCCCTCTGCATGAAGCGGCATTGAAATAATCGCACCCTCAGGGAAGTTCTGAATCGCAATACCCAACGCCAAAGCAAGCGCGCCGCCCGCCGTAATCTCAGCCGATCCCGACACCAGTCCCGCGAACACAACGCCCACCGCCATACCTTCCGGAATGTTATGAAGCGTAACCGCCAGTACCATCATCGTAGTACGCGCCAGCCTGCTCTTAGGACCCTCCGCCTTCTCCGCATTCATATGCAAGTGCGGCGTAATCGTATCCAGCAAAAGAAGGAACAACACGCCCGCCCAGAATCCGGCTGCCGCCGGAGCAAATGCCCACTTATCAAGATGCGCCGACTGTTCCATCGCAGGAATCAGCAAGCTCCAGATAGACGCTGCCACCATAACTCCCGCCGCGAAGCCGGTAAGAGCTTTCTGCACCAATCTTCCCATTTCCTTTCGCATAAAGAACACCATCGCCGAACCCGCGGCAGTTCCCACAAAAGGTATGATCAAACCCATCAAAACATTCTTATCCGATAAAGCTTCCATCGTTGTCCTTCCTTTCCGTATTTATTGATTAAATTGTACCACTCTTGATGCTGTTAGCAATGTCTAACTCATCTGATTATATCCTATTCTAACTATTGTTCTTTGTGCATATAAGCCTGTTCCACCCTTTTGGTGTCCATATTGCTCCGTCTATGGTCCTTCTCCCGCCGCCTTTATCGCAATACGCAATTTTACCTGAAACTGCGATAAATTCCGGCCATTTTCAGGCTGTATTTCGGGGCATTTATCGCAATATGAAATTTCATTCGGAATTGCGATAAGATTTGACACTTTTTTTATCGCAATTTGGCACGGATTAGCGTATTGCGATAAATGGTTTACATAACTAACGGTTTTTTATCGCAGAATCCATTCTTTTTTCGTATTGCGATAAAAGAACAATTTACGTGCCGCGGAAAAAGAAAAGTATGCACTTTAAGGAAAAAAGGCTACGCACCGCGCGCCCCGATAAAAAAAGCGGCGGATACTATCCGCCGCGGGTAATACGCTGTAATACTGTTTACTGCTTGGATGCGAAGTAGTCTTCGAAAAGCTTGTTGGTGGCATCAAGCGTGTTCTTGCTGATTTCGGGAAGCTCTTTGCCCCAGGTCTTCTCAGCCTGCTTGTAACCCTTTTCGATGGCTTCCTGCATGGACTTCATCTTCTCTACGTCGTCTCCCGCAAGAGCGGATGCAAAATCGAAGAGTCGCTGGGAGGTCTGCTTAACGCCCCAGTAGCCGTCCTCTGAGATATCCGCCTGGGCCTGGGCCTTGGTAGCCGAATCAACGGTGAACTTGCCGCTTGCAAGGAACTTCCACATATCGTCGCCGGTTGCCTTGCCGTATGCGCCTACCTGACCGCTGATGGTCTTCTGAACAAGATCCAAAAGCTGTGCCTGACGCTTCTCCATGTCTGCATTAAGCTGATTAACAAGGGCATCTCTGTCTTCCTTGCTCATCTTATTGATTGAGTAAGTAGCCTTGCCCTGATTCTGTCCTTTTTCATAGACTGCGCCCACGTCTTCCTTGACGGTCTCGACAGCCTTTTCTTCTTTGACTTCAGTTGCCTTGGAAACAGTCGAAGTCGCAGCGGTCTGCGCTACGCTTGCGCCCTGTGTTACCGATGAAATTTCTAATGACATATCGGACTCCTTTCCGCATGAAAAGTGCTATGTAGCAAGAGTGCAGGCCTTGTAGCCTGCACTTATATATTTATCTATATCCCCTACTCAGGAAATTTTCCTTCGCACCTTTTATACTACCCGAAGGAGCGAAACGAATTATTAATCCTTTCGTTTGAAGCGGCGCGGTCGCGGCGAAGCGTCAGATACCACCTTACAACTGCCGTTCCGATGATGATCACATAACCGATAACGCTAAGGTATGAAGGTGTCTCGGATAAGAATATCATACCGAGGATGGCCGCAAATATAACCTGCGTGTAGTCGAACACGGAAATTTCTTTGGCCGGGGCGAACTTATATGCTGTGGTGATTCCGAACTGCCCAAGGGATGCCGCAACCCCCGCAAGTATCAGGCAGGTCCACTGCCATGCTGTCATGGGATGAAAGTCCTTAATCAGAAACGGTGCAGTCACAAGGCATGAGAACGCAGAAAAACAAAATACTATGACAGGCGTTCTCTCACCCTTGCCCCCGAGTCTTCTCACAAACACATACGCGGTACCTGCTCCGAAGCCTCCGTAAAGACCGATAAGTGCCGGCACTACCGACATATCTCCTCCGGGACGGATGATGAAAAGCGCGCCTATGAAGGCAACCACCGTTGCCACAATATCCCTGACCTTGGGCACTTCCTTAAGCACCGGTATGGAAATCAATATCGCAAAAAAAGGTGAAAGTTTATTAAGCATATTCGCGTCCGCAATACCTAGCCTGTCTATGG
Organism: Lachnospiraceae bacterium; assembly: GCA_017553505.1. Lineage (GTDB taxonomy): Bacteria > Bacillota > Clostridia > Lachnospirales > Lachnospiraceae > UBA1258. The sequence continues at coordinate 45,851 of JAFZLD010000015.1, read as the reverse complement.
CATAGAAATTGCAGATAAGGCCGCTGGTGCCGAAGATACAGCGAAGCGCGATATCTAAATAGCTTGTCTTCTGAATCTTGAATTTCTCAGGTGAGCGAACCAGAATCACGGTTGCCACGACTGCTGCCACGGCATTCCTGAAAAACGCCTTCTGCATAGTCGGCAGGTCGCCCGATACACGTACAAAAAACGTCATAAAAGAGAATCCCAGCGCAGCAAGTAAAATGCACAGAATTCCCTTTATGTGATTCGATTTTAACTTAACTTCGCCCATAGTGTCTCTCCTATCGTTTTCCCATTATGTTACCACTTTAGGGCGATAAAGCAAGAAAAACTTATTGCCTTTGCATGTTTTTGCGATACTCTCCGGGCGAGACTCCGCACTCAGCCTTAAAGGTCTTCATGAAATGCTTCTCGTTGTCGTATCCCACCGCACGGCTCACTTCGATAATCTTCATGTCGGTCTCGCTTAAAAGCTTCTTAGCCTCCTTAATGCGGATGCCCTTTAAGTAATTCACGAAGTTCGTGCCGGTGTACTGCTTGAACAGGTACGAAAGCATGGAGTAATTCATGGAGATATAATTGGACACAACCGCCATGTTTAAGTCTTTCATGTAGTTTTGTTCCACATACTCAACGGCCGCTTTAAGCTTCTTCTTACCTTCCGAATCATCGCTTTGTAAGATGAGCCCCCTAAGCTTCATAATCCACTCCATAAGTGCTTCCCTGTACTCGTCGATGTCAGCCAAAGAAAGCACGTCACGAAGCCTCTTAAGCTCCTCTTCCGCCTCTTCCGTCACGCTGTTTTTGTATATTTTTTTGACATTATCGTTAAAGTCCGTCAGAGCCGCTTCGAAGTCATCGTAGCTCAGATTTCCGCGCTTACATTCGGTGAATAACTTGCCCCACTGTTCATCAAGCTCATCTTCTCTCTTGGTGCCCACAAGCTGAAGCCTCTGCATTAGTGCCGCTTCTTCCACCAGACGTTTTGCCTGCACCCGCAAAGGCTCGGGTGCTTCTTTGATGTCATCGTCAGACTTAATGCCGCGACACTCCACAAAGGCACGCTTTCTGCGCTCAAGAGCTTCTTTGTACGCTTTTCTTAATTCAATCAATCCGGTATGTACATCGGAGGCTCCGGCACGAAGTTCTTCAAAACGATCTTCGTCAAATTCGCGGGGCTCTTCAAGCACCAGTACATCGGATGCATTAATGTTCTCAAAGAGTATTCCGTCAATAACGTCTTTAAAGCTGCCCACGGGCGCAACAACCACCCTGTAGGGCTCGGTTACAAATATCTCGCTGTACCTCTCGGCAATCTCCTGAATACGAGCCTCATCAATAACGGGTCTCTCCACGAGCTGCCTTACTTCCTTAAGCCCGAAGTCCTTATCCTTCATGCTGCGAAGGTTCTTGCCTTCTATCTCTTCGTTAAGAGTCTTAAGGATACCTGCTATCTTGTCTCGTTCAACAGGCTTTAAGATATATTCTCTTACGCCGCTTCTTAGCATCTCAACAGCATATGAAAAATCATCATAACCGCTGATTGCCACCATAAGCGGGGGCTTGGGCAGAGTGTTGGCAAGGCGCACCAGCTCTATACCGTCCATTTTGGGCATACGGATATCGGTGAACATTACGTCCACTTCTTTGTCCTTTAGTATCTCCCAGGCAAGCTCACCGTTCTGGCACTCCATAATCATTTCCACCGGAACTCCGCTTCGCTCTACCATGGTGCAGATGCCGCGTCTTATCATTTTTTCATCTTCAACTATGAGTACGCTTTTCACTTTAAACCTCCGACATTATTACCCGCTTCTCTTCGGTTTCTTCTGGCGGGAATCTTGACTACCGCCTTTGTATACAAGCCCTGCTTGGAATACATGGAAAGACCGTATTCCTTGCCGAAGGCCATTATAATTCTGTCATTGACGTTTTTAAGACCGATACCGTTTCCTTTGCCGCCGTTTACGTCGATTTCGCTCTCTATACGCTTACGTAGAATAGCTATCTCTTCCTCGGACATTCCGCGGCCACTGTCGGATACTTCGATTACACAGTCCTCACCTTCGAGGTGGCCCTTAATATATACGGTATTCTCCACACCGAGAGGCTCTATGCCGTGAAGTATCGCATTCTCAACCAGAGGCTGAAGCGACATCTTCGGAATCTCAAGTTCAAGCAGTGCATCGTCAAGCTTTACGCCAAGGTGAATCGGATAGTCGTATCTTAGATTAATAAGAGCCATGTAGTCCTGAATATACTCAAGCTCCTGCCCGACGGTAACGTTGCCTGATACCCATCTCATACTGTATCTTAGTAACTTACCAAGTGATGTGATTGCATCGGAGATATCGTACTTTTCCTCAATCTCCGCCATCATCTTAATGGACTCAAGTACGTTATAAATAAAATGAGCATTGATCTGGTTCTGAAGTGCCCTTATCTCCGAGTTCTTAACAAGGACTTCTCTGTCGATGTTCTCCTTCATCAGCTTTTCAATCTTATCAAGCATATCGTTAAGAGCCGTACCAAGTTCACCCATCTCATCGGAGGTTTCTTCTTTGATACGAACACTTAGGTTACCTTGTCTTACTTTCTCCATGCTTTCGAGTATTGCGTAGAACTGTCGCAGCATTCTTTTGACAATAAAATCGATGATGAATGCCAAAAGAATAAGCACTACCACCATCACACCCACAAAGAAATTTCTGGTGTTGTAGACCTTCTTGATGTTGGCGGTAATATCAAGGACGGTGATAAGGGTACCGCCGAGCTTCTTACTGTATACGCCCGACACCACAAATTTCTTGCCGTCATGCCTGATGTAATTTACAAAGTTTTCCTGCCCCTCGCTGTCGCACTCTGCGGCGAGAGTCTCCATAAGCGCCGCTATCTCGTCGCTTTGAGCATCGTCATAATATATTAAGCCGTCATCGGTCTTAAAAAAGCCGTATTCTGTGTCCTTGCCTTCGTATAATGCCGGAAACATGGTCTTCATGTTGACTGCGGCTTCAATCGTGCCGATTACACCGTTCTTATAGTCCGTAATAGGCGTAATAAGGCCCGCAAGGCTCTCTCTGTGACTGGTAATCAGCGCGGAAAAAGCAGTGTCGTTGTAACCGAATACCCAGCCGGTTCTTCCCTCTTCCGCCCACTCAAGATTACTCATTCGCGAGTTCTTATAAAGCACCGGCATAACCTCGGATACGGCATCGTTTGATGCATATATTCGCACGCCGTACAGTAACGGGTTGTTGCTGACAAGTCGCTCAAGGTTCTTAACGTCTGTTTCCTTAAAGCTTACGATTGCATCAAGATCGAGGCTTCTTCCCTCGCTTGCGGCGTTAAGCACGTTAAGCATCTCCTCGTCCGCAAGAAAGAACTGCGTGGACATATTGATAGAGTCGATACAGGTATCTATCTGACTCTTGTTTCGCTCCGTCTTATGCTCCATGTAAGCCTTAGACTCGCTTACCACATTCACTTCCTGCTCTCTGAAAAGCACACCGGCAAGCACCGCCATGGTAATGGCAATGGTCACTATGATGACGATGGTGAACTTTATATTCAGTTTTAAGCCGTTATATAACTTATGCTTTTTCATCTACTCCATCTTAAGACGGGTTTTGTTTTCCTTCATCTGCCTTGTTTTCTCCGCCATGACTTTGTCATAGCCCAAGGCTTTACGCTCCGTCTTATAATCCTCAAGAATCTTGTCGAACGCTTCGTCTGTCTCTGCCAAAAGAAGTTCTTTTAACGTCTTACTCCATAACTTGTCGCACTTGGTAAAAAGGCTTGCAAGCTCAGCATCCTTGGGCACCATAACCTCGTACTGGCCAAGATATGCGGTGTAGGGGTAAGTCCACTCCTCAAGCTGCTTCATGGGCTCTTTAAGCGGCAGCTTCCACTTAAGCTGCATTACGTTATTCTGAAGCATCCAGTAGGTGTCGTCTGCACCGTATAATGCGTTATATTCTTCGCGGTCGGAATTAAGCACCTTCTCAACCTCGGGAAGTAAAGTCGCCACACCGTTTTCCTCGGTATATGTTTCGCCTTCGACACCGAGGTATATAAGTTTCTGACCTTTCTCACTGAGCAAGTACGACATAAACTTAATCGCACGCTCAGGGTCCTTACAGTTCTTGGAAATCAGTGTTATGGTCCAGCCGGTAATACCGTTTGACGGAAGAATCGGGTCATCGCCCTTACTGTTCTTCGGTCCGTCCACAGCGATATAAATACTCTCGGGGCTCTTCTCGTACAAAAGCTTTTCCTGATCCGCCAGGTCGGTACGCTGATATAACATGCAGAAGTATCGGCCGTTGGCGATTTTCTCACTCATCTGCGTTCTTGAATCCACGAACACGTCGGGACTTAAATATCCTTCGCTTGAAAGCTTTCTGAACATCTTAAGCCACTTAATATACTCTTCGTCCGTATATCTGTCGTAATACTTGCCGTCCTTCTCGTAAGGAATCGCCAGAAAATTCATGAGATACTGGTCAAAAGAAACACATCCGGTATCGTCAAAAACATGCGCCCCTATAGGAATAAGCGCTTCTCCGCCCACCTGTGGGAATTTGTAATAAGCATCCTTAACCGCCTTGTAAAAGCCCTCGGGCGTAGTCATATCGGGACTGCCGATAGCTTCGTAAATATCCTTTCTTACCAGGAAAGTCTGGTTGGAAGCTATGTCATCATGAGTCGCCAGGTCGTTAGGGGTAAAGCTTGAATTGGGATAACAGTAGATATTACCGTCAGCCCAGGTATACCAGTCTCTTACAGTCTCATCCGCAACCTCATAGAAGTACGGGTCGTACTTATCCGCAAGCTCGTTGAGGGCATACACCATACCGCTTTCAACAATCTCACCATACTGAGGCTCCCACCATCCGAGTGTAATCAAATCGGGAAGGGAGTCGGAAGCTATAAGCGCATTAAGCTTCTCCGCTTCATTACCGGGTGGCGAAATAAAGTTTATCGACACACCTGTATCCTTCGTAATTGCGTCAGACACTGAGTTTCCGCCCCATGAAGTTACGAACCACGAATAGTTAACGTACCAGTCAAATGTAATGGGCGTGGGGTCCTCTCCCGTATTATTCTTTTTATCCACGCAGCCCGCAAGAGTAAGCATCGTGCACGTAAGCAATATGGCCAAAAGCTTTCTTTTCACATAAGCCTCCATTGTAACGTAATCTATTTAATAGTATACACAATTTGAATTAATAAAAACACTTTAACCGAGAGGGTATAAACCGCTCTCGGTTGTAGTTTTTTATTCTTTGACCGCGCCTGCCGATACGCTGCTGATGATGTACTTACTGAATACCGCAAATACAATCAGTATCGGGATTACGGATATCGCAACCGATAGGTATGTTGCGCCCTGGTTGCGGGTAATATCCTGTGATGCGCGAAGAGTCGCCATCATGACGGGAAGGGTCATTTTGTTTTTCTTGTTGATGAGGATCATCGGAAGAAGGTAGTTGTTCCAGTTACCGATGAATCCCATGATGCCCATGGTTGCCACCGCGGGAGCCACTATGGGGATGACTATCCGGTGAAAGCTGAAAAGCTCGTTGGCGCCGTCCATTCTCGCTGCCTCTATGAGGGATTTGGGCAGTGAGGACAGTATGTACTGTCTTAAAAAGAAAACGGTTCCCGGAGCCGCGATGGCGGGCAAAATTAGGGGTATGTATGAGTTTACCAGTTTAAGCTTGGAGCAAAGCTGGTAAAAGCCTATGAGGGAAAGCTGACCGGGTATCATCATAAATACGAGGATAACCGTGAATATCAGCTTGTTGCCTTTAAAGTTGTAAAAAGCAAGTCCGTAGGCGGTAAGAGTTGAGAAGTAAGCGCCTAAAAGTGTTGCGGGAACGCCTACCAATATGCTGTTTCTCATACCGACGAACAGGTTAAAGTACTTAAATACGGTATCCCAGTTTTCTTTTAAATGAGTGCTGGGAATTAAAGAGAATCCTGTGAGGATCTCGTTACCGCTTCTGGTTGCGTTAACCATCATCATGAGGAAAGGAATCATGCAGGTTACCGCAAGTATTACAAGGAACAGATAGATAAGAGATTTTTTAATATGATATCCGACTGAATGATGCATATTCTTTTAGTCCTCCTTCTTTCTGTTAAATAATCTGAATTCAACCACCGATGCCACAAGGATGATGAGGAACATGGTGTAAGCGATACTGGAGGCGTAACCGGTCTGGGTGGTGCCTGTGGTAAAGCCGAATTTGTATAAGTACATCATTGCCGTCTGAACCTTGCCGTAGGATGCGGTCGAAGGACTGATCATGAGGTAAGGAAGGTCAAACATCTGCACACCGCCGATGAGGGAGGTGATTGCCACATACATAAGTATGGGTCTGATAAGAGGCAATGTAATTTTCGTAAATATGGTCCATCTTCCCGCTCCGTCGATGGCCGCAGCCTCGAAGTAATCCTTGGAGATACCCTGGACACCTGCCATGAGCATTAAGAAGGAGTTACCAAACCACATCCATGATTGAATGACCGCTATAACGTACCCGGCGCTGTCTGATGACCCCAGCCAGTCTTTACGCTGGAATACCTTGCCGAATATATTTAACACTGCGGAAATCATGTTGTTAAAGTCTCCGTAAGGGAACATGAAAAATGTGCTGAATAAGAATGCTATGGATGTTGCAGCTATAAGGTTCGGAAGGTAGTACACGATTCTGAATACGCGTAAGCCCTTCATCTTATACTTAACATCACTGAATATAACCATTAACAGGAATGCAAGGCCTAACTGAAGCACAATGTTGACAATCCATATGCGCATCGTATTGCCGAGTGCTTTCCAAAAGAATTTATCCGTTAAAACTCGCTTGTAGTTATCAAACCAAATCCACTTGGGTGTACCAGTAACCTTTAAGTTCGTGAAGCTCAAATAAAGAGTTCTTAAAACCGGATATACACTGAAAATCAAAAATACAATTACAAAGGGAGCGACAAAAAAATAGCCCCAATTATTGTACGCGGTAAGTTTACTTTTCTTTTGCTTTACTCGTGTTGTGTTCGCCATGAATGTTCTCCCTTAATCAAAAAGAGCTTATACATTTGGACGGGGGGAGTGTTTGCTCCCCCGCCCTTTGTGTATTGATAATCTTATCTTTCTACTACGATTTCGCCTGCGAATGTAGACTCAACTGTGTCATAGAATTCGTTAAGAGCATCTTCCTTGGAAGCTTCGCCTGTCTTAATCTTGGAGATAGCGTTGCCCCATGCATCGCCAATGGCGGTGTCGTACTTGGTAACCTTGGAGTAGTCGATACCCTTTGCAAGCTCAAGCCACATAGAGTACATCTTCTCACCGCCGTATACGGGATTGGTGTCGTCTTTGTGCTTCTCAAGTGCAGAAAGAAGGGATACTGTATCACCTTCGGATGCCTCGATCCACCAGTCAGCTGTTTCTTCGTTAAGAGTACAGAACTTTACAAAATCCCATGCAAGTTCTTTTCTTTCGGAGAGTTCGGAGATACCGATGAAGGTACCGCCGCCGAAGCCGTATGCGGGTCCTGCGCAAACGCCCCACTTACCTGCGGTGTCGCCTACGTTATCTCTCATGGTTAAAACGCCCCATGCGGGAAGACCGAATGCAAATACTTCTGCGTAAGTATCGGTGTAGTTACCTACGTTAGCGTTGTAGTTCTCTGCGTCCCAAATGTTAAGGTTGGTATTACCTTCTTCGTCTGTGCCCCAGTCACCCCACTGAAGATCTGCGGTAAGAACCGGAACTGCGCCGCTCATTGCCTGATACCAAGGGGTAGACCACTGTGCAGCATATGCTGTAAGGTCTTCCTGGTAAAGCTTAACTACCATATCCATGTAGTCAAAACGAGCCTGGTCTACGTTGAGCTTGCCATCCACAACCCATGCGGAGTCGCCGGAGAAGTAGTTAAGCTCGGAGTCGGAAGCAAAGATTCTGTATCCTGCTTCTTTTAACTTTCTGCCTGCTTCGAGAATGTTCTCGTATGAAGAGAAGATCTTTTGAACCTCTTCGGGATCTGATGAACCGAATACGGATTCAGCGATGTCTCTTCTGTAGTAGAAACCTGCGGGAGTAATCTGGTAAGAGATGGCTCTTGTGGTGCCTTCGGAATCCTTACCTACTTCCCATACATAGTCAACAATCTGTCCTGCGTAGTTGCTTGCGCCGAGTGCATCAAGGTCTGCGAAGAATCCGTTGTCAAAGAACTCGGGAAGCATCTGAGGCTCACCTACTACGATGTCGGGTTCTTTCTCGCCGCCCATGATAGCTGTCTGAAGCTTTGTGGGGTAGTCAGCAGGCTCGATAACAATTACTTCTGTGGGAACACCGGTCTTCTCGGTGTATCTGTCAGCGAACTGCTCAAGGTCCTTGGCAAGGGTCCATACAACAAGCTTGTCGCCGTTTGCAAGTGCCTGTGAAACTACGTCTTCTGTAGCTGTTTCTTCAACGGATGCTACAGGTGCTTTAGTCTCGCCTGCGTTCGAATTGTCGGTTGAGGATGCGGTTGTATCGCCGCAAGCCGCAAGTGAAAATGTCATAACGCCTGCAAGCAATAAAGAAATAAGTTTCTTCATTTTCATAATAATTTGCCCTCCTTTTGGCATTTCCTTATCGTGGTTTCATTGTATTTGATGGGATGACCAAAAAAAGTACACTATTTTTTTATTTGGTGCTCTTTTTTTAGTGTTCTTTTTTTATGACGCTTACCTCAATCGACTTAACCTTGCCGTCGCGTACGTCTGCTGCCGCGGTATCTTCCACTGCGCCGTTATAGACGTTAATAAGCGTATTATTCTTGTAAGTAAGCACAATTGCGCCGATCTCGTACTCGCCCGGGATGTAGTCTTTTATTCCGTCAAAAGAATATGTCACGGGAACGCTTCCGAGAAACATAGCCTTGACCTTTCTGTCCTCGCCGATTAAGTAATTCGGAATTGCAGGCTCGAACTTAAGCGTCAGCTTATCGCTTTCCACGGTGAAAGGATTCTTACCAAACATCATTAACTTCCAGATATTCATGAACTCAACCGTAGTACCGCTGAGTCTTGCCACAAAGCCTTTGCCGTGAATGCGCTCGTCGGGGTTGGCGGAACTTGCGATGAAAGATGAATTCTCCAGGGTGCTTCGGCCGTAGGTTTCCTCGTCAAGAAAAGGAATGGCTGCGTTCTTAAAGTCTTCAAAGAACTCTTTGTAAAGTCCCGACTTAATGAGTTCCAAAAGGTACTTGTATTCCATGTGAAGCCAGATTGACTCATTCTCAAGCCAGCCCGGAGTGAAAGCCTTCGCACGGCCCACTTCGTAGCTTGCCTTAGCCAACGAGCCGTTTACCTTGTACATGGAAAGCTTTTTATCGTAGAGGGCACTGTTCTTTACTTCGTTGTAGAGAGCCAGCTTTCTTTCGCCGGTCTCGGGAAGCTTTAAGTAGCGCACCTGTCCTTCGAGAAAAGGCGGAAGGGTGCGAATCTCTGTTTTAAGCGGAATGATTAGGTCATCCTTCTCATCGTACTCGGTCACTTCGTAGCTAAAGTACATGGGGCAGATGCCGTCGCCGTACTTAAGCGCCTTTTCGATGCCGAACATCACTGCGCGGTAGAGTACCAGTAGCATGTCGATTGCTTTCTGATAGCTGAATGATGTTTTCTTGCCGGAGATTCCGTAGTAGGTCTTTTCTCTGTACTCTTCCTTAATGTCGTTAAGAAGGTTCCAGCGCTTGAAGGGATCTGTCTCTCTTGCGGCCGCCTCGGATACGTCTATAAAGAGCTTAGCCACTTCTTCGGTGAGCTTAACGTCTTCTTTGTGCTTGTTAAGTGCATTTATTGTAAAAAGAATGTTTCTTGCAAGTTCATAAGTCTCGCCCATGGAGGAACCGAGAAGTGCGGGAAGGCCGTTAAGTGCGTCGTACCAGCCGGGCTTGCCCCCTTCCATCTCAATGCCCATTCCGTAGGGATCAAGGGTAGCAAACTTAATTGCGGAAAGAAGGATTAACTTCTCCATGAGGTTAACCTTCACGGTGTCGCCCTTGCCGTAGTCGGCGCGCACGAGCTTGTCGGTGTTTACGCGCATGCTGTCCTTATCGAGGGCGTTATACTGCCTTATACCGTTCTCGGTCTTGACGTAGCGTTTGTGACGCTTTAGGAGGTTGACTTCGGACTTAAAATACGTGAGGGAGTCGGAATAAAGCAGGCAGTGTTCTTTTTCCGGATATACGTTTAAGTATTCGTTCACGAGGTCGAGGTTGTAGGTCCAGTGGTCGCACCAGTAACCTTCGCCGAAGTTACCGTTAACAAGGCATCCGGAGAAGTCGATGATGCTTGTGAAAAGGTCTTTAAGAACGTCGGCCTTAACAACCTTAAGAAGTGTCATGTAAAGCGCGCCTGGCGTGTAGCCACCCGTTACCAAAGTCTTCACAAGTGCTTTGTTCCCGGGTTCAAGGTCACTTAATAAAGTGTCGGCCTTGTCCTCGGGGAGCTTGTATGTGAGCTTCTCTATTCCCAGCGGATTGTAGCCGTCAAGCTGGATAAGGCTGTAGAATTCGTTGATGTTTTCCCTGCCGGTAAAAGGGGCAAAGAAAACATCCATGCGGCGGTTCTGATTGATATCTCTGTAGCTTGCGTTGCCCTGAGAATAGAACTCGGGAAGCACCGAGAAAAAATTGTAGTCTCGCTCGGTGTCGCCGTGCTTTCTTGAGTACACGTAGAATACCTTGTTGTTGCCGAGTCTGATGGGGGCGCCGCCGCGGAGGGCGTTGTCCATGAAAGTGTATCTGCAGTACTCGTCGAAGCGCTTGTCGGCGGTATGGGTATCTATAGGGTTCGTAAGATCGGCGGTCAGCTCGCGCGCTCTTGCTTTTTTGAGCGTGAAGTAGTCCGTGCCGTGGTGCTCTTCGGTGTAAGCATCGAGCTTGTCCATGCTTTCTATGAAGCCGTAGACTTCGTTAAAGGTAATGCTTTCGCCGGGCTTTAAGTCTATAGCGTGGCCAAAAAAAGCGCACGGAAACAGGTTTGAACGCTTCTCCTTGTACTCGTGTACTCCGGATAAGCCTTTTTCTTTGAAGCCTACAGGGTTCTCGAAAGAATTGTCGTAGGCAAAAATCGCCGCAGGGTCCACAACCGCGTGGATTCTTCTGCCTGCCTTGTCGTGGCAGAGGGCGAAGTTACCCTGAATAATCTCTGTAACCGTGGTGGAGTCTTCGATGCTTGCGCGCACTCTGTAGTAGATGTTGCCCGCGGGAGTATCTTCAGCCTGCATCCAGGCTTTGGCGGTTTCCACCATGTTCTTTAAGTTGTCCATGTTAATTCCGAAGGGAATGATTGCGGGCATTCCGTCGAGGATTTCAAGGTGGGCATTTCTATTGGATGTATTAGTTATGTTAACCTCTCGCACCAGTGCACCGAGCTCTTCTTCGGGAAGAACATAGTAGGTGACTTTGGTGTTGAGGCCGCTTTTGTCGTTCTGTTCTTCGATGGTAAGAAGGTTCATCTCCACATCCATGTTGTGGGGAACGTTCTCGTCATGAAAGGGCTCGTAAACCGTATCGTCTTTCTTAATATAAGTGCGGAAACCGTTTCTTTTGACTGTCTGATATGCAGTGTGGGCGGGCGAAAACTCCATGATGGCGCCGTTCTTATCCTTAGTGCCGAAGCTTGTTACCGCCTGGCCCCTGTTAACGTAGTGGCACCAGATCGGGATGCCTTTGATTCCCGCAATTCCGGGGAGGAAGCTTGCGAAGGTACTTTTCTTTCCGTAGTTTTTCATTTTTACTCTCCCTGCTCTAATACGATTTTTAAGTGATTGTCGGCGGTTAAAAGCGATGTGTCTTTAAGAACCGCTTTCTTGCCGTTTTCAATTTCAAGTTCGGTCTTACCGTTAAGGACGGCGCTTGCGATGCGGTAGCTGCCGTACTCAAGGTGCTTTTCGTTCACGTATTCGACGTGAAGGGTCTTACCGTCAAAAGGAAGCGTTATCAGCGCCTTGCCCTTTTCGTTAAACTGCTCCGCCATGAGCTTGGGCTCTGCCGTGAGAGCGCCGTATTCGCCGCAGATTCCGTACATCTGCGTTACCGCGGTAAGCACGTACCAGCTGGCGGCACCGGTTAAGAACTGATACAGTCCTCTTCCGCCCTTGCCGAAGTACTCGGGAATTCCGGGGTAGATTCGACTCGTCTCAAAGTCCATGGACTGCTTGTAAAGTGCCTTCAGCGCCTTATAGCCTTCGCGGGCGTAGCCCCTTGAATAGAGGGCATTTGCGTACATTACCGCCATGTGGGAGAACACCGCACCGTTTTCTTTTTCCCCGTAGGCAAAGAAAAACGCGCGTCCCATATCGCTTAAGCCCTTACCGAAATCGGTGTTGAGCCTGTAGCCTCCGCAATACTCGTCGTAGAGAAGCTTGTCGGCGCTGCCCGTAATCTCCTTAATCTGCTCATCGGTCGCAACGCCCGACATGATGGCGAATACCTGACCTGTGAGGGTCATCTGCGTACCGTTACCGCGCTCGAGAGCCTGTCCCTGATTGTCGTAATATCCGTTGTAACGTCCGTAACCGTCGTCTCCTATCCACTCCTGATTTCTAAGAAGCGCAAAAAGAAACTCCGCCTTACTCTTCATATTCTCCGCAAGATACTTGGTCTTGTATGTCTTCCGCTTGCCGCTTACGCTGTGGACGACGCTGTCAAGATACCCGTTTAAGATACATTTCTTGTGATTGAGTGATGCGTACACATCATCGTTGTCTGAAAGGAGCGGCTCGATTTCTTTAAGCAGCTTAATGCTTGTAACGCCGGTTTCGTGAAGCTTCATCAAGAGATTTGAAAGTGTCACAAGATTACCTGCGTAGGCGTGAGTAAACGCAACACTTTCGCCTTTGTCCGGCGCCATATCGAGAGCGTCGTTCCAGTCAGCGCCGCGAAGCTTAATCATGTTGTGGGCGCCCACTTCCCAGAACTCTGTAAGGGTCTCAAGTAGAAGATGTTCGATGATGCTTCCTTCGTATGTCTTATGCTCTTCGGTCTGCTGATGAAGATTCTCGCCATCCCACTTATCGTCTCTGTCGGTTCCGCGCTTTACGAGGGAATCCTTGTAGTATCCTGTTTTCTTAAGAAGGAAATCAAGATCACCTGTCTCATCTATATAAAGCTTGGTGGTAAGAAGCGGCCAGAATCCGTGATCCATCCACACGCGCGGGATGCCGTTTCTGTCAGCCTTGAATTCACCGGGCTTGTCGCCGATGATTGTGGCGTTGGTACCATCCACCCTCAAGCCTTTGAAGTTGTTGTACAAAAGATCCGATGTAAGCTTCGGATTAAAAAGTACTAACGCCAGGCAGTCCTGCCACAAATCTCTGAAGCCCTTGCCGCCGCGACCGTAGTCGTGATGAGGTAAAAATGAACAGCCGAATATTCGCCGAAGCTCCGGCTGAAAGCTTACAAAACGCATGAAGCCGTCGAAGGTTTTGTCGCCTGTTTCAACCTTGAGAACCGATTTCTTATCCCAGTAGTCACGAGTGTTTTCGAAGGTCTTCAAAATATCGTAAAGGTCTTTGTATTCAAGAGATTGAGGCTCCTCGGGAGTTACATCCGACGTTATGCCTGCTATAGTTATGTAAACCGTCTCTTCTTCCGGTGCAAGTTCTTTTTCCGCAAAGAGTGATGCACTCATAGTCTCCCCGCCTGCAGTCTTGTAGCCGGGCTTCACGCCTTTTAATCTATTTGCGAGCGCCATTGGTCTTTCAAGATTGCCTCCCTCGCCCGCGAAGTCCTTAACCTCTGCAAAGAACTCTTCCGGAGCCTCACCCGCACAAGTTATAGCTTCCGCGAAGTACAACATATGGTTGACCTTATGCCCTCTTTCGTCAAAAGAAAGTGTAGGCGCAACACTCACGCCTCTCTTGGTCACATATATTCTGTTAAGAAGACTCGTAACATGTCTGTGGTCTCTTAAGTTATCAGCACTTCTTCCGTAGATGGGAAGTGCCGCACAAAAACGAATTTTCACCGGGTCCTTTGAAATATTCTTAACCGTTACCACATGAATTTCATGAAGCTTGTCAACGGGTATGAACGAAAGAACGGACGCGCTTAATTCGTCGTCCTCGGAAGTGCGCTCGGTCTTGTGCCACATAAGACCCGCCGTGACCGTGGTGCTTTCTTTGTCCGAGGCCATCTGCCATACGGAAGCCCCTGTAGCCGACCAGGGGGTCTTGCCCTCGCGTAGCACCCAGAAATTTCTGGAGTAGCGTTTCTCTGTTAAGTCCTCTATACTTGCGGGTTCATAAAGAAACGTATTCTGATTAAGCTTACTGTCGCCTGCCAGCGTAGGTGTTACGCAGGACTTAAGTCCCGCTTCGCTTGCCAAGGGATAGTAAAGTCCCGTTACCTTATCCGCGCCTTCAAATGTAAAAGCGCTGTTGTCTTCATTAAATCTAATCATCTCAACAATCCTCTCATGTCAGATTTGACTTTCTTACACTAAAGGTAAAAAAAAAGAACCTTGCGAAAAAGGTTCTTTTTATCAAAAGGGTGTCGATTTTTTATTGTTCGGTCTTCGTGTAGACTCTCACATAATCCACAAGATATTCCGCATTGTCAAAATCTGTGGAATCATCCGGGCTTCCCGGCCAGTCGCCGCCCACCGCAAGATTAAGTATCACGTGGAAAGGCTTGTCAAAGGGTGCCGGAAACTCTGCAGGCACCTGCCCGTGATTCTTCGTAAACCATTTATTTATGGTGGCAATCTGACGATTATCAACATAGAATCTTATCTCACCCGGTTCCCATTCAACGCTGAACTCATGGAAAGCCTCGGCAAAATCAGGCTCATCGCCCGTCACCGTAAGGCGTCCCTGCTGCTCCTCGTGAGGAAGACCGTAGTGTATGGTGGAGTAAGTAGTCTTGGTATCGTGGCCGAGAATCTCCATAATATCTATCTCGCCGCCCAAGGGCCACTGTCCGTATACCTCGTTGGATGAAGGCATCATCCATGCCGCGGGCCATAAGCCTCTGCCCTTGGGAACCTTGGCGCCTACCACTACCTTGCCGTAGGTAAACGACATGGCGTAGTTGGTATTCATGCGCCCCGAAGTGTAATGTACGTTTCCGTTGTCGTCAACCGTCTTAATCGCCTTAATAACAAGCTTCCCGTCACGCAAAAAAATGTTATCACGCTTTATGACATACTCCTGAAGCTCATGATTAACCCACCCGGGCTTGTGCGCTTCAACCGTCCAGGTCTTGGTATCAAGCTTGTCACCGTCAAACTCATCGTGCCAGAACAGTTCATACCCTTCTATCTCAGGCACTTCCGTAACTGCAAGCGCTGTTTCCGTAACCGTATCCTTAACATCTTCTATCATAGTACTCTCTCCATCAGTATTTTTATCGGCGCATGCGGCAAGTGTAAGACTGCCTAAAAGCACCATTGCAAAAAGCAGTTTTCTTTTCATATCAATAACCTCTTATATGGATAATAAGAAGTACAGAGGTATATTTTAAGTAGTTAACTTTTACATTGGTGTTATTTTTTTACTATCATATTTATCGTAACTGTGACCGAACATCCCCCCAATGCCCTTATTGTTTTTTTTTGCGTACAATTTAAAATTTCACTTGTTATATTTGAAATTGGGTGCTACTATACAGATTCAGCCTTGCGGAGGCTGGAGAAAGAAGCGATTATGCAACTTGGCGGAAGTTCGTATCTTGTGCTTGCTATAATTGCAAGTGCCTCAATGACTATCGTTTTAAAGATATTTAAAACGAACGGCCACAACCGATATGCCATAATACTCGGTAATTACATCACCTGTATCGTGACCGGTCTCCTTATGCTTAAAGATAAGTCGGTGATTTTCACCGGCACCCCCACCACATATATATGTGGCGGCATCTGCGGTATACTTTTTGTTTTGACCCTTGTTCTTATGCAAAAGAGTATTGAAAGTAACGGAGCAATACTCACCGCTGCGTTTTCAAAGCTTGGGTTGATAGTTCCTCTTGTTTTAAGTGTTGCGTTTTTTGGCGAAAAGCCGGGCGTACTGCAGATTGTCGGAGTCGCAATCGTTCTTTCGGCCATATTGGTGATTAACGGTAAGAAGGGTGAGGCTAATGTATCCGCTCCCTTGATACTTATTCTTACACTCTTGTCTACCGGTATCACCGACAGTATGGCAAAGATTTTCGACCACGTGGGTTCACGCGATCAGGATTCTTTGTACATATTATTCGTGTTTACCACAGCGCTGGTGCTTACAACCGCGCTTTTCTTTAATGAGAAAATAAAAAAGCAAAAGAAATCGACCCTAAAGGATTTCCTCGCCGGCATCGCCGTGGGAATACCCAATTACTTCTCGTCTCTCTTGCTTCTTAAATCATTGTCGGCGCTTCCTTCATTCATCGTATACACGTGTTTCTCGACAGGTGCGCTGATACTTGTAAGTATAGTAAGCCTTACGTTCTTTAAGGAACGTCCTACCGTAAGGCAGATAATCGGTTTAATAATGGTGCTTGCGGCACTCGTGATATTAAACCTGTAAAATTTCATCAACAAATCGTTCCAGGTAAAGGTCTCGTTCACGGATGAGGCCTTTTTCTTTTAACGCCTTAGAAATGTCTATAGCCAGGCTCTCGGCGATATTCACTATATCGTCATCATAGTTTAAATGCCCGGGAAGGTAAGACTTAGACTCCCACTTAGAATAGTCAAGCGGAGTCGTTGCCAGACCCTTGATAAGCTCTGTGTACTCAGTGTCGCCGTATGCCTCAAGCGCCTTGAATGTCCACTTATAATACGGCGGATAAGCCCTCTTCAGTAAAAAGAACAACTCCATAGCCGCCTTAAGTCCCGTAGCCCTGCACATTTCTGCTGCCACGAGGTCGTTTCTCAACATGCATCTCATGTAATTGGTCTGAAGGGATGCGGAGAAATTATGAAGTTCATCGGCTATGCGAATACGCCATATCCTGTCAGGATAATAGTCTGTAAGAAGCTTTCTGAAAGCTTTAAACTTGCCGAGGTCATCCCTGAACACCTCGCCGTTGGTGGCGGTTGCAAGGCAGGAATGATCGAGCGACAGCCACTGCTCCTCACTCATGGTCGCGTGCTTAGTATCACAGTCTATAAGCAGGATATTCGAATAAAAATCATGTATCGTCATGACTCCGCGCCTGTCAGTGAGCCTCTGTGAAAGAGCCATACCCTTCTGACGCGAGAAGAGCTCATTGTAAGCTATCGACAGATGATACCCAATCGCCTTAAAATCCTCATCCGTAACCCACAGGCACACTCCCGTACCATAGTCATGGTCTCTGGAAATAAAGTCATCAAACCCGAAGCAATCCGAGCCCTCGCCCGCAATTCCCACGGCAATCCGCTCCTCGTATTCGGGGAACTTCTCACGAATCATGGGTGCAACTTGGTTTACATAAAATCCATGAGATCTCTCTATGACTTCACTTCTCTCCATCAGATTCTCAGTCCTCATCCTTTAAATAAAAGTATTCTGTATCGCCGTCAACCGCTTCAAATCCCACAATTTCAAGTCCGCACCATATAGTGTCAAAAGAACACTTACCGACAAGCGCTTTCCTCATAAGCTTAACCAGTTTCTCTCTTGCCTCATCGTCCGACATATTACTTCCATGGTTGCGCAAGTATGCCTTCCAAAGCGGCATAACTTTAGGCACTGCAAAGTCAAGATTGTCGGGCAGGAAAAGCCTTTTATATATCTTTCTCGTATACTCGGTTTCTCTGTCCTCAAAGCTTAATCCCGGGAACTTGCAGGGAACCCCCGAGTCAGTGAATCCAAGGCTCTCATGGAGCTTTATGGAGCCGCCATTTTCAGCATGAACCGACGCCGACACAATTCTTGCGTCTTCATACTCGCCGAGCACATCTATAACCTTACGATACATCCGTCCCGCAATTCCGCGGCGCCTGTATTCGGGTCTTACATGAACTTCGCATATATACCAGTTCGTAGCATCTTCCGGGTTTCGCAGGCACCTGATATAGCCTACAATCCTGCCTGCTTCCCAAGCCATAACTTCATACCACTTCACCGCGAAAACCTTCTCAAAGTGAAGCGCGCAGAAATCCGCCGTGAGTTCAGCGCCTTCTCTTCCGCAGCCTTTTACGGCTTCAAAGAACTCTACAAGCGCCTCCCGCGACTTTCGCGACATATTAAGATGCGAATCAGAAACCTTGTATCTAATCATTCAATCTCCGTTACAATATCCATCCCCACGAAATACCGAGGAATTCAGACAGTATATACATAGCACGCAGCCAGATTACGCCACCCACAATGTACACTCCTATCATACATTTGGAATCAGCCTTGGCCGCCCTTCTTAACATCAATGCATCGGCAAGTATAAAGCACATCATGGAACCATACGATGCTCTGTCCGGGAAATGCGGTGACAAAAGCATTGCGCCGCAAGAAACTATACCTGCCGCAAGCAATACAATTTCCTGAATCTTAAGCGACTGCTTTAACACAAATATCACAAATACCGCAACCGCCACCGTCAGCATAATCACAGGGAAAAGATATTCCAGATATCCCTTGAACATACCGTAGAATCTTAAATAAATCTGCCATACAATACCGTAATTGTTACTTACAACCTGACCGGAACGCACGAAATTGCCCGGCGCAAGGATGCACACCGCGCAACCTGCCGCACATAAAACCGCTCCGAGAATCATCCAAATCTTAACCTTTTGATGTTTATAGATATTCACAGCTATCGCAAACACTGCAATAAGGAAAGATGTCGGGCCCATATTCTCATTGCTCCAGCCCACAATAATCGCCAGCGGAACAATCCATATATCTATTCCGGGTATTTTCTTTGACAAAGAAGCATCCCCGTTAAAAGAAGCCATAATCTCACGCACGTAAACATATATAAATGCCATGATAAACATGGTGATATAGAGATAATTGGCAGCGCCCGACTGCCAGTACATGCTCATCTCCCAGTTGGCGTTAAGCCCATGAATACAGCCGATAATGATGCTTAACTTAATCAGATATTCTCCGATGCAGGTTTCCTTTTTGCCCGAAAGCCCCGCGAATTTAAGAACTATCATTCCGGTTAACACTATCGCACATGTATTAAGCACATCCGCGCATTTAGCCCCTGTCAAAAGAATGAATTGAAGAAGGGTATGCGCCATGGAACGTCCTCCCCAATTGTTATAGTGCCACACCTGAGCCTCGAATATATCTCTTGCGTTACGAATCGGCGTATCATCCGACAATTTGGTGGAATACCATAAATCGTCCATCATGACCGGTACCCACTTCTGAGTCAGATACACCGTAACTATCGTAATCCCCAGAATAATAATTCCTATTATGCCCGTAAGCACATTCTTTTTATTCGTCTTTGAAACTGCCATGTTATCTCCCGCTAAACTTCTGTATATAATATTTCTTCGCTGTCAAAAGAAATCCGCTCGACCAACTTACCGTCAATGAATCTAAATGAACCGCCATGGCTCACCGGATTGTTATCAATCGGATTGATAAGCAACGTATCCCGAGCCGCCAGACTTGCCTGCTCAGCATACTCGCCGAGGATTCCGTCTTCCCACTCCGCTACATCATAATTGCAATACACCGGCCAAAGAAGGGGCTTATCTGTTTTAAACCTCTCGGGGAAGTCCCACATATCGCCGCATAAAGCCACTTGGAATGCCTTACCTCTGAGCGTGAACTCTTCGGTCGAAGTTCCTTCACAGTAGTGCTCGTTCGTCTTCGTGAACTCTTTCCATCCCTTCGATATACGACGGTAGTTGTGCACTATCGCACCTCTGTCGACGAATACGTAAGACGAATAGAGTCTGTCGCCTTCTTTTTCGATAAATCCTACGGCAATCGCCACATCGTATTGCAGCGACCACTTACGAAGCATGCCTATCTCATCGGAATCGATTGAAACCGCCATATCTTTATCGATATCATAATCCCAACACAGAGAGTCGAACCCCTGCAAGAAGGCCTCTCCGAAGCATATAAGCTCCGCCTTGCCTTCTGCCGCCTTACAGGCTCTTTCTATCTGACTTAGGTTTAACTCTATATTCTTATTTTCACTCCTATAGGATACCAATCCTACTTTCATACTACCATAACTCCTTCTTAAGAAGCCAATAACACTCACAAGCCTTCGGCTTCATATCCTCATCCACATCGCAGGGATCTGCGAAGCAATCCTTTATTTTCTCCGTGAATCCCTGCCGATGATATAATCTTATATTCTGTTCTTCGGTACTGTCCACGCCTATGGTTGCCGCGCTGAATCCTCGCTCACGCAAATCCGCCAGCACATGCTCCATAAGCCTGCTGCCCAGTCCCTTACCTCGATACTCTTTCTTAATCCTGAAGGCGCAAAGATACGCTGTGGTCTTCCCGTCAGCAAAGGCCTTGTCCGCAAGGTCAAAGAACACATACAGCTCGCCAATTGTCTCTCCCGATTCATCAATCTTCCAAAATTCCGCGTTTCCCGAAGCTATATTGTCGGCAAAAAAACGCGCTGTCGGAGAAGCCTCTCTGTAACTGTTGTATTCCCACAAAGAAAGCATTTCTTCTTTGCTTGCCGTCGTAATGACCATTTTACTCCTTCTTTTTAAAAAATGTATTTCGGATTACTCTTTATCTTCTTCTGAAGCTCTTTGGGAAACTGCGAGACCGCCGTCTCAATAAGTTCCGGCTTGCACATCACCACGGGAAGACTCATATCGCCTGCTTCAGAAAGAAGCGGTGTATTGTAGTGCTCGTCCTTTAACCCTTCTTCCTGCATTTTCTTAACTGTCACAAAGTGCCCGTAAGCCGAGTCGAAGAAGCTCATAGTCTGCTCATAATCCTTCATCGCTGCGGCAATCTTGGCACAGCGCATATCGATGAGGAAGTAGTCTGTAATCAGTATACCTGCGTAGTCTTCGCCGAGAAACTTCTTGTATAAGTCTCGTAACATAACAAGTAATTCTATGCCCGCCTGAGACTTCTTCATTTCATCATTTCTTGCTATGGCAGGCTCAACTGCAAACATCAGCTCTCTTAAAAGCGCAATTATGGCTTCACCAAGATATTTTGCTTCATGATTGCCCCCGATAATGCTAGCGACAAGTATCTCGCGACTCTGCCTAAGTGCAGGCTGCTCGAGTGCTTTCTTTTCTGCCTTGTCGTACTCACCCAAAAGACCGTACACAGATAACAGCGAAAGAATAACTGTCTTGTCCGTCTCTGACAATTCTTCATACAGAGAAACCGCTTCTTCCAAGTATCTATTGGGTCGCTCCGGTACGGTAAAGCCCTTCTGATGGAGCGCGTTTGCAAGGCACTTCTTAATTTCGGGCTCCGAAGGAAACTCTTCAAGTGCCTTTCTCATAAGATTGATACACTTATCCGAATCTCCCGCGCCACCAAGCAGAAGCTTATGCGCCTCCGCCATATATTCCTTGATGCGCATATCCCTGTCATTATTATATCCAAACAACGCATCAATAGATATATGAAAATAGTTGGCTATGGCAGGAATCATACCCATATCCGGGTATCCTCCGCCCGCTTCCCATCTTGAAACCGCCTGCGCGGTCACACCGAGAGCATTCGCCAGGTCTTCCTGCTTTCGCCCGTCTCTTTTACGTAACTCTTTTATCTTGTCCCCAAGTTTAATCTGCATTTTCTATGCCTCCGTAATGTTTATCACCGGTGTGATATAAGCATAGCAAATGCCCCCCAGGGATTCAATTATCAATTATTTGTTTAACGCTCAAGCGATGCTTGTTTTCTTATAATGTTTGTATTTCTGCCTCGGTATAGCCCTTGGACTTTAAAATCGTGCACTTGTCAGCGAATACTTCGCGTATTATTTCAAGTTCCAACCGCTGTCTGTGTTCAAAGTGTTTAAGAAGCTCCTCTTCGCCGCTCACACCTTTAGCCTTGGCATAGGGGGAATCGTTAAAATACCCTATCATAAGTGGGAACCACATTTCATTGCCTTTATCGTCGGAGCGCTCTTTTCGAATCACCGACAGATTTCCGCGCAAGTCTTCGGCTTCCAGATAAAGAATACGATATTCCTTACCCTCAAGCGCCTTTCGTACCTCACGGTAAAAATCAATAATCTCCGCATCGCTCATGCATCTAAACAGAATCATGTCCTCGACTGTATTCTGGAATATGGCGCACTCGAAGATATTCTCGTCTGAGCCCCAATTTCTGTACCTACCAAGCACAATATCCTTGAAATCGGCCAAAGAAACCCTTCCGTTATAAATCTCATACTGCTCAAGATCCTTATGAAATCCCGGAACATCAGTCATAATCTGCGTATAGCAGACTATCCTCTTATCGCCTTCAGCCATAGTCTTCAGCTCAATGTCCTCGCGAATCGACGGGTACTTATCAAGTATTTCCTCATATTTTTCACGACTTACATATGCGCACCACGCAAGCTCAACAGGCGAGTAGTCGCCCTCTCGCACCGCTAAGTAACCGGGATGCGTCTCCGAAACTTTCTGCACCAGCGTGCTTTTGCCGCTTCCTTGTAATCCTTCTATAAAATAGTTCATATATTCCTTTCTAGGCAAACTTGTATACGTAGCGCACTTCCCTTAAAGTCTTGCCTCCTATGACACCGTCCATGGTATCCTCAGTGCATGTAAATCCAAACCTCTCATAGAACCGCCTTGCCCGACTGTTCTCTTCAAGCACCCAAAGAAGTACTTCCGTATAGCCTTGTTCTTTTAACTTATTAAGTGTAGCTGTAAGAAGCGGGCGTCCGTATCCCTTACCGTAATACTCGGGCAATAAATAAATCGATATAACCTCACCCGCATCGGGCCATTTGTCCCATCG
This sequence comes from Lachnospiraceae bacterium, assembly GCA_017553505.1. GTDB lineage: Bacteria > Bacillota > Clostridia > Lachnospirales > Lachnospiraceae > UBA1258. Next base: position 22,951 of record JAFZLD010000015.1, on the reverse strand, counting down.
CGACTTGCTGTATGTACTCGTTCCGATGAACTCACCATTCTCGATGCACACCATATTGGTCCACCCCGGAATGTCCAGATTCTTAGCCCAGCGTCCCGGTTTAATTCCGTCAAGATAATCCTGCGGTACTATTCCTTTGTACGCCGCCTTCCAGCTTTTTTCGTATATCCTGCTGACTGCGCCCCGATCATCCGAAGCGCCTAACTCTCTAATTTCCATCGTACTCACCTCTGATTTTCTCAAAGACCTATTTTCGACATCTGAAAAAGATAAACTGGGGCTGATGAATCGTTCCCCCGAACTTCTCAGGGTACTTAACACTTATCTCTTCAGGTACTTTGGCCTCTTCACATTCCTCAATGATAAATCCTGCCCCTGTCAGGCCGTTAATCAGTGTAGCAAACGTAATGTGGTAAAGCTCATACTCATCCACCACCCATTTAATCCTGCGGACACCTTCCACAGCGTAGTTGCGAAGATTGGCATATAGTCGCTCGCCGGTCTCGGTCCTCGTATATCTGTCGTAAGTTCCGTCATAAGATGTATCTATGGGATGCGACATGGAAAAAACAAGCTTGCCGCCGTCATTTAGCATCCCGTAAATCTGCTTCATGAGCGCTCCGAAGTCTTCCGCATAGTCAAAAGCAAGCGAACTCGTAATTACATCAAATTTCTCCTCTATCTCAGCCAGTTCCTCAAAAGCAAGTCTGCGATAAGTTATATTTTCCGCAGAATTGTTCTCGCGCGCATATGCAAGCATCTTTTCAGAAATATCCGTGCCAAGCACCGACGCCGCACCAAGGCCCACATACTGCATGGCATGCTGACCCATACCGCAACCGATATCAAGGACTTTCTTACCCTTCATGTCAGGAAGCATGGCTGTGATTATAGGTGTTTCGATTACATCGTTGAAATTGATAGAATCCGCTCTGTTAGACTTGAAATTATCGTAAAAAGAATCATTGTCATAGATATTCTGCTTAGACATCGGCACCCCCACTCTGCGTTATCTCTGTAACGACAATACCCCGCTTAATGATAACAATTATCTTCCATGTTACCATTTCACGGGGTAAAAATCTACTAAACCGATAGTTAAGCCTCAGATGCGTTGGGATTCTCCGAGGTCTTAATCTTAGCGAGATAAATACTGTAAGCAATCGCAACCACAATCGTCACAACCACGTAAATCATATCAACCGTCTCATTGTCGGCGCCATACAGCGACGAAACATCAATAAAAGCATGAGCAAGGATACAAGGAAGCATGCTGCCACCCTTGTAGTACACCATCGTAAGCATAAAGCCCCAGCTTACCGCAAACACAATCTGAAGAATGGTCTCCGCGGTCGCCTGTCCCGAGAAGAGATTTACGATATGTCCGATACCAAATGTCAATGCTGAAATAATAACCGCAGGCACTATTCCGTGCTTGCTTTCAAGTGCCTTAAAAAGAAAGCCTCTGAAAAGCATTTCTTCCACGAATCCCACTATCATCATTGAAAGTGTTGCAAAAACAAGTTCTTTGCCCGTATATGAAAGTTCAAATCCGTCCCAAAGGTTACCTGTCATAAGCACCCACATGGGGATGATAAAAATCAGGCTCTTCATGTCTCTCGGCCACTTCTTAAGGCCGTACTTGTCTTCCAGACGGTTAACGCTTACAAATAGGTTAATCAATATCCAAAATACGGTAAGTCCGATAAGCATCGGCAGGCTTTCGTCCCCGTAATTACTCCTTATTGCCGTCATAATCATGCTGTAAGCAACTATCCAGATTACCGCAAATATTACTTCTTTTTTCTTGTACAAAGTAAACATTTCTATTCCTCCTGTATTCTCCTGACTACATAATGCACCTCTACAGTCCTAAGAATCCCTGTTACACGGAATGTGCTTATCTTTACACCGCTTTAGTATTTCCCGGCAATTAAAGCAAGCCCCTTTACAATGAGCATTCCGAGAAGAATAATGCCTGCGTAAGGCTGACGGGTAATGATAAATAGCGAAGCGCCAAGAATCGACAGCGCTATGCTCACAACAATCAATCGTCTGCTCCATGCCTTCTTTTCAAGGTTACAAGCCACGAAGCCTATGATTCCCGTTAGTATCGTAATGCAGATCACAACCGTAAAGATGTTTCTGATCCACGCATGTATCCCGGTGAGGCCGTAGAGTGCCACAGATGTAGGCGTACCGTTACCGTTTCCGAATATCGGAAGGAACAAAAGCAATGCCATAGCAATATCCAATGTAGCAAAAGCAAGCGCCAGAATCTTGCCCTTAAGTTCTTCTTTTTCCCGCTTTGCAACGGAAATAATCTCTTCGGAGCAGATAAGGTCGTCGACCGTTACCGAAAAGAACCTTGCTATTTCCTTGAGCGAATCTATATTGGGGTAACCGCGCCCCGATTCCCATTTGGAAATTGCGGTTCTCGAAACGTAAAGCGCCTCAGCAAGTTCCTCCTGGGTAAGTGATTTGCTTTTTCTTAATTCCTGCAGTTTTTCATAAAACTCCATGATAACCTCCGTAATCAGTTCTTATCACTCCTGCCGGTAGCGAAGAATCGATAAAGCATAAATAATCCGAAACTCAATAATATCGAACCTATAATATCCGTAAGCCAGTGCACACCGGCAACGGTTCTTCCCAAAGCCATCAAAGCTGCGAATAATCCACCTGCGTAGATAATGGCAGTCTGCATAGTCTTGTTCTTAACTCTTCTCCTCACCTGATACATAAGTGTGGGCATAACGCTTAACACTAAAAGCGTGGTCGATGAGGGGTAAGATGCCTCCATGATGCCCTCAATCGGTATGGGCCTATAGTTAATGGGAACCATCTCAAAAAACAGATACGCGAATATCACTATAAGATAATAAATGCCCAGCACTATTATATCTCGGTCCACCTTAAAGAGGCTCTTTCTGTTAATAAGCTGAACAAGCCCCAGTACTCCGAAACACATGCAAACGGCTATGGGTACAAGGCCAAGCCAGTCTGTGACAGTGTATATCCACATATGTACACCCGTAAGCCCGTGAAACCATGTATTGATACCCGCAAATCCTATATCGGTTCCGTTTTGTCCGACAGGTTTAACATCCACACACCGAACCATTATGGTCCACATGAGAAACACCCCAAAGAGGGTAATACCTGCCATTAAATCATTTTTCTTTTGTTTGGTCATTTTCTTTTCCGTCCTTTCGTCTAAAGTTCTTGCTTCAGACGATAATGCATATCCGGCAAAAGAAAAAGAAACCGCCTGTCACAATCGCGATACGAATCGTGACATCGGTTTCTGTGGCCATATATATCACTTTTTCTTCGTCGACAGTGCGTAATCCCAGAAGGCTTCGCAAGCGGGCGAAATGCGCCTCTTACGGCTCTTGATAAGCAGGTATGATGCGATTGCCTTGGGATGATCGATGTTTTTAACAGTAACGTATTCGTCATCGCCCATAATACCGGTTGCACGCGGGAATATAGCTATTCCCATACCGGTCTTGGCAAGTTCCCTTACGTTAATCATGTGTGCAGCCTTGCAGACTACGTTAAGAGGCTTTTGCGGGTCCGGCATCCACTTACGAAACTCCTCGTTACGTGAAGCTCTGGAAGGCATTATGAGTGGCTTGCCCGCAAAATCTTCCGGTTTAATTGACTTTCCTTTTTGCGAAGCTAAAGGGTCGCTCTTTGGGATTATTGCCGCCCATGGCTCGGAATGTATGTGCTTGGATATGATGTCCGGGTCCGAAAAGGGCTCCATTACTATAGCAATATCACAAAGGCCGTTGTGCGTACGATGTACTATTTCATCTGTGGTACCGCTCCAGATATCAAAGCTTACGTCCGGGTGAAGCTTCCTGAAGCCCGCTATCCACTCTGCCAGCATGTGCGGGCCGTATCCTTCAACGGTTGCAATATACACAAGTCCTTTAAGACTGCTTCCCATCTTGGAAATATCAGCCTTCGACCTGCCCTCAATCTCAAGCATCTGTGCCGCATACTGCTTAAAAAGAATGCCTGCCTCGGTTAAGTGAAGCGCATGCGAGGTTCTTTCAAAAAGTTCTGTGCCAAGTTCATTTTCAAGATCCTTAATCTGACGGGACAGCGGAGGCTGTGCAATGTTAAGTTTCTCGGCAGCCTTAGTGAAGTTCATCTCCTCCGCAACTGCCATAAAATACCGTATGTGTCTCAGTTCCATAGGCCTCTGCCTCCTTTTCTTACTATACCTTTAAGGTATCGCTACACCTTTATTATATGTATTTCACAATTAACTTGCAATAGTTTATATTGTAAGTGTAAAGAAAAGAAAACAGCGAATCGGCCGAAACGCTAATTGATAACTGATAATGTTTGTTTCCATGAAAGGAGAATCATTATGAAGAAATTAGAAAAGTTTTTTGAAGCGCTGTATGAAACATTTGCACATGTAGCTAAGTTTTAATTAAACTGTCTCCGGATAGTTTATATTGATAATGCCAAAGAGGGCGTCGCACATTGCGACGCCTTCTTTAGTCTTATCTCATCACATCAAATGCCATATCATACATATCTCTTGCATCTACAGTGTTACGAATGTAGTTGGGGTGGTCGGGCTCATATCTTACGTACTTTTCCACTTCTTCGATAAGAGCGAGGTATGCTACGGCGCAGGCGTATCTGATTTCGGTGTGCCTGTTTACTTCTATCTTTTCTTTGGCTGTTCTGTTGTATATGGCAATCTCTTCTATCTTGGCAGAAAGGGGAGCTTTCTGTCCCGCTCCGATTGTAATGAAATCGGCTACCGGATCGCCCCAGAAGCCTCTTTCGGGATCTATCCAGATAAGGTGGCCGTCATTATAAAGGATGTTACTGTCCCAAAGGTCAAAGTTAACCATACGGCAGGGAGCCTCGCGCAAGACGGCTTCGTTTTTGTCGATAAGTCTTATAAATTCTTCTCCGTCGGGTGTTTCATATCCGATGCTCTTACAGTCTTTTACAAGATTGGCAGCCATGGTGCGGAGTGCTTCATACCAGGAATCATATAATCCGGTCTGTCTGTATCCGTATTTGTCATTCTTTACCGCATGTATCTTGGCAAGCATGCCTATCTTCTCGGCCTGAACCTTAGCGGATTCTTCGGGCGTAAAGTTAAACTTCCAAAGTGGCTCTCCCGGCATCATCTCCATAATAAAACAATTGCTCTTGATAATCTCCCCTGAAAAATCTGTTGCATAGATTTCGGGGCAGCAAATGTCGGTGTTATCCCTCATCTGTCCGTACCAGAATACCTCCGAATCCATCATGTTTTTCTCGTAGGTAAGAACGGTTGCATCCGCAGGCGGTGCTATTTTAAGCGCATATTCCTTGCCGTCATTGCAACCTACTTTGAAAGCCGCATTGAACTCACCGTCACCAAGCGGTGCGATCGATACTATCTTTCCGATTCCCCTGCTTTCAAAAAGGCGGCTGATTTCCTCTGTTGCAGCCTCATATTTGGTTCTGCTTTTTATCATGATACTCTCCTTTTATTCCTAACGTACCGTTCTCAAAGATACTTTTTGTACTGCCGCGGCCGCTTCTTCAGGCGTTATCTTGCCAAGGGCCAGCTTTTTTAGTGCGTCGCATACGGCAAGGCTAATATCTTCATACTTAATTCCTCTGGTGCCGGCGACGTTTGTCTTACCGTTCTCTATGATGTACTCAAGATTCTTTTTACCGTCTTCACTGAGTCCTTCAACGTTTAACTCCATGTCGGCGCGGGAGGGCATATATTCAAGGTACTGATTAACCAAAAGCTCCTGTCCTTCATTTACAAGATAGGCCATGAAGCGAAATGCCGCTTCCTTTTGGCTCGATTCGGGGTTAAGGCACAGGATAACGTCTACATTGGCGGTGACCGGCGCTACCTTGCCATCGTCGTTCCAATCGATTAAGAAAGCATCATGGTCTGCGCCTTCCGCATCGAAGACCGCGCGGGTCTTCTCGTCGCCAACCGTGTACATATTCATGGCCCATGAACCGTTAACAAACATAGGGATGCTGCCGTCGCGCTGGAACAGGTCATTGACGGTATCGTATATAGGCATCTTAATGGCCTTATCCTGAAAGACTCCGTTGTAAAAGCAATCCTGCCAGATTCTGAAGGATTCCGTAATGGGTTCCGATTCGAAGCTTGCCTTACCCTCTATCGCATCGTACAAAGCAACCCGGTCGATGTCGGCCGCTATAGACATCCACAGGTCAAGATTCATCCATGAATCCTTGGCTCCGATAGCAAGAGGATATTGGCCGTTCTCGCGAAGCCCCCGGCAGGTCTCCTGCATTTCTTTGTAAGAAGTGGGTACCTTAAGTCCGTAACGCTTAAGCATGTTGACATCCGCCCACATGTAACCTGCATAGGTCTGTCCCAGGGGAAGGCCGTATACCTTACCGTCCGCGGTGCTTACGCGCTCAAGGCACGAGTCAAAGAACTTGTCCTGCCAGTTTTCGCCCCAGGCTCTTATGCAGAATGGCGAAATGTCTTCCTCGAATAACCTGAAGGCATCAAAGGCCGCTCCGGAGCTTATTCCGTATATGTCGGGGCCGTTCTCTCCAATCAGTTCGACGCGCATATGCTCCTGATACGTGTCCGATACCACAAACTTATATTCAACATGAATGTCGGGATTTTCTTTTTCAAAAGCCGCAATAATCTTATAAATCGGGCTGTCCGGTCCCGCATCTGCCGGATTCCAGGTCTGAAAGGTTATGGTAGTCTTCCCGTCCTGCGTTTTAGCTTCGCAGCCGTTTAAGAGTCCTAAACACATGACCATAGTCAAAAGAAAGAATATACTTTTTTTCATTGATAAATCTCCCGCTCCTTATCCTACTATCATGCGCACTTTGAATCTGTTATCCTCGGTAATGTATCTGACTTCGCTGCCGGTTTTCTCTGCAAAGTCAAGAACACTTCTGGTTCCGATACCGTGACCTGCCTCAGCCGTAACGGGGTGCCCTTCTTCATCAAGTTTCTGCTCTCCATCGCAGGAATTGACTATTTCAAGAAGAAGCTGTTCCTTGTACTTGGCCGTAACTTCAATAAATCGTTCAGGTTCGGGAACCTTTAAACATGCGTTTATGGCATTCTCCAAAAGGTTACTGATTGCTATGGCAAGTTGCATGTCATCTACACCCACATTGTATGGAATATTCGCAGATACCGTAATCTTGATATTATTGCGCTCAGCCAGTGACATATAATGCATAAGCGCAGCATTAACTGTTGTGTTCTCACAGTAGCGCTTGCCGGCGCGAGGTTCATGAGACAGGCGCTCTTCAAGGCACTTTCTTGCCTCATCAACCTTACCGTCCTGAATCAGCGACAATATGAGAGCCTCAAAATGTCTTCTGTCGTGGCGCATGGTTCTGTCCTGACTTAAGAGTTCTTCGGTGGAGTTTAAGCGCTCTCTCATGCTTCTGGCCGCCATCTCAAGGATAGCTGCGTCCGACTTTAACTTATATTCTTTTTGCTTAAGCGCGGTTGAATCCACAAGCGCGTAGAGTTTCCCTATTACCTCGCCGTCGGCAGAGAGTTCTTTTTCCTCGGGTGTATAAAATCTGTCGCCTACCGTGATGGTATCGCCCCTTATGATTGCCTCCTGCAGCCTGTTTACAACGCTTCCCGGGTTCTTGGTAATCTCAGGGTAGAGTTCCTTGGCGTGTTCGTTGTAGTACTGTACCCTTCCGCTTTCATCAAGCGCAATAACGCCCTCCGAAAGCCTGTCGACAATGTAATCTCTGGCCATATCGATTACTCCGAGAAGGTTATATCTGAATATTGCAATAAACATGGAAACCGTGATTGCGACATTTCCGAAAATCGAAATATCGAAATAGTACGTAGAAAAGAAAGCATGTCCCACTTGCATAGCATAAAGAAGGGTCGCCACGAGAAATCCGCCGAGGATAATAAACACGCGCTTTCTTGCGATTTTACCTTTGTGATTTTTAAACGATCTGATAAGTAATAAAAGAATAATGATAACGGCGATTGCCTGATACTGTACGAACAGCTTATGCACTATGCCGTTTCTGTGCAACAAAACAGGGAACATACCGGTCTTGTCATACCATATCTTCGAGTAATAAAGCGAATGGTCCTGAAGGGTAAAGATAATCCCATAGACCGCCACATTAATTAACACCAGTACTCTCTCGATATGCTTGGATATTCTGACATGGCACAACTCTGCCGTGAACATGAAAAGCGAGAATACTATCCAGACTCTGCCCGCATATGAAAACTTAAGTGCGGCAATATATGCGTCTTCCGTCTTCGAAAGAAGCTGCATAAGGTAACCTGTATTGCCGATTAACATGGCAATGCAGTTAAGAAACAAATAGGCATGAAGCTTATTTTTTAAGTTTCTGAATACTATAAAGCCCTCAAAAAGCATGGCCAACAAGCTTAATATTATTGCCGCCAAAAGATACTCTCTCACAAATTAATCCCCCTGAAATTATGAGTAGTCTATACCCTCAGTCAATGACCTTTTTAGGCCATTTGCAAATTCCCACTTCGAGTGCCCTCTCTTCCGTCAAATGGAAGTCGGCATATTTACAATACCAGCAGCCCTTAAGGCTTGGTATCGCATCTTCTCTCGGGGTATAGGCGGGGCAGATATCCTCCGGCCATACACTCCCGTCCCGTTTGGGAATATCATAAATATTTGTTTTATCCATCAACATTTCTCCGATTAAAACCTGTAATCCATGTAGCTGTCCATTACCTCGGAATATCGGCTCTTGGCAACGGGTATCTGCTCGCCGCCGCGAAGCGTAATGTCGGTTTTGGTAAGCTTATCGATTGCCGCTACGTTAACCGCTATGGATTCATGGCATCTTACAAATTCTTTGCCCGAATGATTGTCGGCAAGATACTCGGCGAATCCTATGCGAAGTGTGGGTGTTGAGACAATCTCTTTGTCTATCATATGATAAGAGACCACATGGTTACGGTATTCTATATAAAGAATCTCATCAAGACGAAGCGTCTGCATGCCGCCTTTAACCTTAATCGAAATGCTCTTTCCGTCCGATATGTCCACTCGCGATATGGCCATATCAAGGGTCGCAAACAGTTTTTCTCGGGCTATAGGCTTCAAAATGTAGTTAATGGGATTGACATCAAAAGACTCCAAGGCAAAAGAACTTTCCGAGGTAGCAAATATAATCTGTGCGTCCGGCTGATTCCAGCGCAACTCTCTTGCGGCCTGAATGCCTGTGACCATGGGCATAACTATATCGAGAATATAGATATGCGGTCTGAACTGCTCGCACTCTTCTATAAGCGTGTCCGGGTGGTCGAATACCTTGACATTGGCTCTGATATTTTTTTTGCCTAAGTACTCCTGTACCAAAGCGTCAACTCTCTCCCTGTCCGTTTTGTCATCGTCGCAAATGGCTATACGAAGTACAGACCCTTCCAATAAACGCTTGCTATCCATGTATCCCCCTAAACTGATTACACAATGAATTTAACTCACTAATAACAGTATATCAGCATTGTCCCATTTATCTACACCAACGTACATCCTTGTGCATATTTTTATCATACATGGCGGTTCTGCTCACGGCTTGCGCTGATTTTGACATGTTTTACACGGTTTTAGCCGCTTGGCTCGTCGCCTAACAAAAAATACTGCGAAACATTCATTTCGCAGTAAGTAAGTTATTGATTATTCTGTTACATCTTATTGCCCATCTGCCCTTGCGAATTATCTACGACAGACTTACCGATCCACTTTTTCTTGTACCAATAATACATTACTATAAGGCCTCGAATACACTCGTCTGTGGCGGTTCCCACGAATATTCCGGCTACACCGAATCCAAGCAGAACACCGACCGCATATCCCGTAGTAAGCCCCAGTCCCCAGTTACAGAGGATGCCTGCCACCAACGGGAATATGTACGCGCCTGCCGCTTTAAGGCTGCTTACAAAAGTCATGTTAAGGCAGCGCCCCGCCTCTATAAATATATCCACTATCATTATCATCTGCCCGAGCGCTATGATATTCATATTATCCGTAAACAGGCGCAGGGAATATCTGCACAGTACCGCATTAAGAGTCGCCAGCGCTATTGTTATGGGCATCGATACTCTAAGTGTTTTAAATACCCTCTTGTACGCAAGATCCGGTTTCTCCGCTCCTACCAAATGGCCAGTTATTATCTGCGTAGACATTGCCGCAGCATTCGAGAAAATAATCGCAAAAGAAATCAGCATATTACAGTAAGCTCTCGCGTTAACCGCATCATTGCCCATTGTATTGACAAAAGAAAGCAGTGTCGTCTGATAAAGATTGTATGTAAGACTCTCTCCCGCTGACGGAAGTCCGATTCTTACCATCTTTGCAAGAAGCTTCCCCGGAAACGGTCTTAGATAACGAAGCGCTATCTTACCTATCTTAGCTCCAAAGAAGAACACAAAAAGCGCTATTACCGCAATCAGTCTCGCCGCTACCGTAGATATGGCAACACCCGCAACACCCATCTTTAAAGGCGACAGTGCGCCGTACAGGAACAGATAGTTGCCTATGATATTGATTATATTAATGGCAAATGTAACCCACATGCCGATTTGGGTATATCCGTTACACCTAAGTATCTGCAGCATTACACTATATACCGCCGTCACAAATCCGGACCCTCCGACAATATATATGTATATCATCGAATACGGTCTCATCTCCGGCGATACATGCAATAAATTCATGATAAGCGGATTGGCCGCGCAGAACACAGCACTCAGCGTAAGCCCCACCACAAAATTTACTGTTATTGCCAGCGTATATATCATATTCATCTTGTCTTGCTGCCCGGCTCCCAGATACTGAGCCACCACTACGCTTGTGGCCGTAGCTATGACATTGAACAAAATGTTCATCATGAACATTATTGAATTGGCATTACCCACTGCTCCGACGGCATACTCATCATAATGGCTTAACATAATCGTATCCACATTATGAAGCATCGTATTAAGCAGCAGTTCAAGAAACATCGGCCCCGCCAGCAAAAGCAGCGGTGTCTTTTCGTCAATTACAATTGTTTTCTTCTGTTTCATCGGATAACCTGTCTATTTACGTGACAAAGCCACAACGGTTTCGATATGCTCGGTTTTGGGGAACATATCATAGCATTCCGCCTTCTCTACCCTATAGCCGCCCTTGGTAATAAGCTTTAGGTCACGGGCAAGGGTGTCCGGGCCGCAGGAAATATACACAACCTTCTTAGGCTTTAGCAAAAGAAGGGACTTAATAAATGCCTCGCTCGATCCCTGGCGCGGAGGGTCCATGAAAACTACGTCAACCTTAGCTCCGTCAGCCTGAAGTTTCTCCATGAAGGCGCCGGCATCGTCGGTGTAGACGGTTAAGTTCTTGATATTATTCTTTTTGGCATTGGTTATGGCGTCGCGGGTAGCGTCCTTGTTAAGCTCTACGCTTATTACGCGTGCCGCCTTGTCGGAAGCGATGATACCGATGGTGCCGATACCGCAGTAGGCATCGAGCACAACTTCCTTACCGGTAAGTCCGGCATATTCGATAGCCTTCGTATACAGCTTCTCGGTCTGCACCGGATTAATCTGGTAAAAAGAACGTGCAGAGATTCTAAACACCTTACCGCAAAGAGTATCTTCTATGAAGCCTTTGCCGTAGAGCACATTTTCCTTGTCAGACAGCACGAGCGAGTCGGTGCGGGAGTTAACATTCTGTACTATAGTCGTAATCTCCGGATGCTTGGCGCGAAGTGCCTTGCAGAAATTCTGCTTGGACGGAAATACGGGCGATGCGGTAACAAGTACCACCATAATCTCGCCCGAAGTCTTGCCGACTCGCACCAGTACGTGGCGGAGTAAGCCGTAGCCCGAGTCTTCGTCGTAAACTTTTATCTTGAAGGATTTAAGAAGGCTTCTGATTATTACGATAATCTCGTCCGCTTTCTTGTCCTCCAGTAAGCATGAGTCCACGGGCACAATCCTGTGGCTCTTCTCTTCGTAGATACCGGACACGGGCACGCCGCGGCGGTCGAGGCCGAAGGCAGCCGATACCTTATTACGATAGTGGGTCGGGTCCTTCATACCCGTAATGCCCGAAAGCTTACAATAAGGCTTAAGGAGACCCGCAACATAGGCCTCCTTTTTCTTAAGTTCTTCTTCGTATGGAATGTCAGTGTACCTGCAGCCGCCGCACTTGCCGGCAACCGGGCAGGGTTTTGCTTTAGATTCAGCCATAATACTTCCTAGTTCTGGTGGCGTACCACCTTGTATTCATCATCGTCGGTGTAATACGGGCACTGGAAGCGCGAGTCCGCCATAAGGCGTCCGTAGTCGTCCTCGTCCATATTCACCATACATTCATAACAGTCATATTCTTCGTCATACACGTAATTGGCACATGTGTCGCAGGTTCCGTAACTTGCCATTATTTCTTCCTCCAAATCTTATCGGCGAACTTAAACACCATAGGGTAAAGTCCGCAGACACAGAAAATTACCAAACCGTATCTTAAAGTTCTCACAATATGTGCAAGTGCAGTTCCCGATGACAGGAATTCCTTGCTGAAAGGCATCTTAAGCACAGTGTTAAGAAGCATGAAAAGCGCTCCGCCTACTGCCGTTCTGAGTATAGCTCTCAGCACATTCTTCGTACTGTCAAAGTTAACGAATCTTTCCTCAAAAAGAAAGCTTGCAATTGCACCTATAAGTATACCGTAACCCGAATAAAAGTCATTGCTCGTGCAGTAAAAGAAACCGGGCAGTCCCACAAGTAACAAGATTCCGAAGAACACGAACTCGTTCTTGATTTTCTTTTGCAAGAAAGGCACCACGATGATTACGATACCGCCGAGAATCCATCCGCCCAAAACGTCTGTGGGGTAATGTACGCCCACTACAAAGCGCGAAAAGCCTACAAGAAGCGGCACAGCCCAAAGAAGGACCTTAATCCACTTAGTGCGGGACTTAACGGAAAGGCCGCCGTAAGTCACCACCGAATTGCCCGAATGACCGCTGGGGAACGAATAGCCCTGAGCGGCAATGTCCATAATGTCGGCCTTGGTATCGACGGGCTTTAATACCTTAATCGATGTGTGGGTAAAGTACGGTCTTACTCTTAACACCACGTTCTTAATCATGGGGTTCCAGACGTTGGACACCGCGAGATTAAGACCCAAATACTTACCAATCTCTTTGTTGAGACCCCAATAAAAAAAGCCGAGAATTCCTATGCAGGCAAGTTCCTCCCCGCAGGCGGAAAAGAAAGAAAAAATCTTAACCGCAATCGAACTCGAAAAAAGGCTCTGAAGCCACTCCATGAGCGAAATTTCCCAGCCGAAACAAAAGTCTCTCATAACAACCCAAACTCCTCTCAAATCACTTAATCTTTCTTCTCCCGCTTAGTATACCATAAGGCGTGGTTTTTAGCGAGTATATCATGGGTTTTTGGCCGATGTTAATTGAAAGTAGCGGGGTCATGTTGTATTATAGTTGTGTGCTTTTAAGCACTATTAAACGGAGGTTAGATTTATGGTAGATTATACAGAAGGTTCAGGTAAGCAGTATCATACGGCGATAGGCCCCGGCGATGTGGGCGAGTACGTAATTCTTCCCGGCGATCCCAAGAGATGCGAGAAGATTGCGGCACACTTCGACAATCCGAAGCTCATTGCCGATTCAAGAGAATATGTGACTTATACGGGTACCCTTGACGGCGTTAAGGTGTCCGTAACTTCAACGGGTATCGGCGGCCCCAGTGCAGCCATCGCTATCGATGAATTAAGCAAAGCTGGCGCCAAGACCTTTATCCGCGTAGGTACCTGCGGCGGTATGCAGGAAGATGTTGAAGGCGGCGATGTTGTTATCGCTACCGGTGCTGTCAGAATGGAAGGCACCAGCCGCGAGTTCGCTCCCATCGAGTACCCCGCAGTTCCCGATTTTAACGTTACCACCGCTCTTTCCAATGCGGCGAGAAAGCTTGGTTTCAAGCATCATGTGGGTGTTGTGCAGTGTAAGGATTCTTTCTTTGGCCAGCATGAGCCCGAGATTATGCCTGTAAGCTACGAGCTTGAGAATAAATGGCAGGCATGGCTTAAAATGGGCTGTCTTGCGTCCGAGATGGAGTCTGCTGCATTATTCATCGCAGGAAGCTTCTTAAGAGTCCGCGTAGGCTCCTGCTTCCTTGTAGTAGCCAATCAGGAACGTGCCAAGAAAGGCCTTCCCAACAAGCAGGTTCACGATACCGAGGGCGCCATCGAAGTGGCTGTCGAGGCTATTCGCGAGCTGATTAAGCAGGACAAATAATTAATCTTAGTCAAAGAAAACTCCGTAGGCCGGTGAAGCTTACGGAGTTTTTGTTATTGTCCTTTGAAGTTCTTGTTAATGGTATCGATGAGGGCTACCATGAAGCCTACCACTTCGTCGATGGGGTCCTTGCAGCCTTCCGCCATCCAGGTCTTCATGATACCGATTAATCCCTCTGCGATGAAGTAATAAAGCCTGCGCTTATCGGGGTAAGGAAGATTCGGGAAATACATCTCGATTAATTCCATGTTTCTCTTGTAAAACAAATTAAAGAATCTGTCTCGGAAGCGACCGTCACCGCTCTTTTCAAAAAGCATCTCGTAATTGGCCGCGTTATCGTATACATCCTTTAAGATAATCGTGAAATTCGCTCTGTGATTGGTAAGGTCGACTTTCTTAAGCTGTTCCTCGAGGCTGTCCAACATCTCCTCTTCTATCTTGTTCATAAGGTCTGCCGCGCTGTCGTAGTACTTATAGAATGTCGCACGATTGACCATAGCAATGTCGCATATCCCCTTAACCGTCATCTTATCCACGGGGCAGTTCTTTAAGAGTTCAAAAAAAGCTACTTTTATTCTAAACTTGGTATATCTTATTCTTGAGTCCATTTTATACTCCTTTTGCGATTTACTATTAAACATATTGCCACAGAAATGTTATTTTATCAACACTTTAATCCAAATTTTCAAATAAATAACATTTGCGTTCAATATTGCATATTGTTTCTTTTTCTTTTTGTGAATATACTAACACGTGTATACAGAATAAAAAAGGGATATTTAATACATGAGTTTAAAGATTTTGGTGGACTCGGCTTCGGATCTTACGCCCGAGGAAGCCACGAAGTTAAATGTCACCCTGCTTCCCATGAGGGTGCATTTCGGTGATAAAGATTACCTTGATAAGATAGACATTACCAACAAAGAGTTCTTTGAAAAATTGATAGAAAGCGACACGCTCCCCACTACGAGCCAGATTTCTCCTTACGATTATGAGGAGGCTTTAAAAGAGGCTATGGGACCGGAAGATGAGGCATTGATACTTACTCTCTCCTCCCGTCTCTCGGGCTGTTACCAAAGCGCATGCCTGGCGGCAAGTGAGTACGACGGTCGCGTGAAAGTCTTCGACACACTTAACGTGTGCGTGGCTGAAATGCTCTTTGTCTTAGAGGCTGTAAGGCTTCGCGACGAAGGGAAGTCGGTGGATGAAATAATCGAAAGTCTTTCCGGCGACATTAAAAAAGTTAAGTTGGTGGCCATGCTTGATACCCTCGAATACCTGAAAAAGGGCGGAAGAATTAACTCCGCCACCGCCCTGGCAGGCTCCCTACTGGGTATCAAGCCGGTCATCACTATATATGACGGCGAAGTTGCTCTCCTTGGCAAGGCTCGCGGCTCCAAGAACATTCACAATAAACTCGTGGAGCTTATAAACGCCTCCGGCGGAATCGACTTTTCCCGCCCCTTCCGCTTCGTTTACAGCGGTACAGATCGTACACTTTTAGACAAATACATAGCTGATTCACTTCATCTTCTTCCAAGTGGTGTAGACCCATACAACCCGGAATACATCACCGGTATCGGCTGCGTCATCGGGACCCATGTAGGCCCCGGCGCGGTCGGTGTCGCATTCTTTGCAAGATGAGTTTACAAATATACTTAAATAATTTGAGCATTCTTTGCAAAAGAAAACATCAAAAAGAGTCGGGCTTGCGTCCGACTCTTTTATTGTGCTTATCCGTTACATTCGTTAAGGTTCTTCTGCCTGTGTTGCTTCTTCAGACTCACTCTCTTCCTCTGTAACTTCGCAAGTATCATTGCCTTCAGATGCCGCATCTTCGTTACCTTGTATTATTGCTTCGGGCTCTGAAATCTCAGGAGTTTCTTCGTCCTTCGATGCATCATCTCCCGATACATCTCCCGCCGACACATCATCAGCCACTGCATCATCCGTTTCCGTTTCTTCGACAGTTGCTTCTTCAGCTTCGGGATCATTCTCGGAAATGTCTTCCTCTGCCTTAAGTCCCTTAAGAGACTTCTTTAATCCAATGATATCAATCTTATCCATGTCTATGGAAATCTCACCGGCGTAGGATAAGTCAGGGGTGCCTGTGACTGTATTATTAATCACAATTCTTCCGTTTGATATTGCAAATACATTCCAGCATTCACCTGCTTGCACGTCTGTATCCGAATTAATAACAGCCAGAAGTTCGCTTCCTCTGTAAAGTTTAACCGAAGCTACCGATGCGGAAACCGAATCACTTACGGAGTTATTCTGTACGAAATAATACTTAGGGCTGTTCTCTGATACATTAAACAAAATGGTATCGGGGCCATCCGACAAAGTTACATCTGCATTAAGGTTTCTTACGGCAGATGCACTATCGATGCATGCTTCTTTGAGACCTGCTGTAAGAGCGGCTTCTCCGTTTACTTCATCACCTGCCAGGTACGATGTCGTGATGTTGCTCTCTGCGCTGCCGGCAAGTTCTATCCTGTAGTCGCCTTCAAAAAGTGTGGGCTCTATTACTACGTTCTTTATATCTTCGGTACCGTTTTGAACAATTACATTGGCCGTATCGACAGTATATCCGTCTTTGCTTACGGTTACGCTGTAGTTACCGATGGGAAGTGACATTTCGTAGTTACCGGCTTCATCTGTTGTAAATGATGCAAGAGCACTTTCTTTGTCCGAACTGTTCCAGCCTTTACATACTGAAATTGTGGCGTCTTCTATACCGTAACCGGTAAATATGTTGGCTACATTGCCGGCAGAAAGAGCTGCTTCATCAGAAGTGCCCGCTACCATAAGAAGGTTGTCCATGACTACATCCTGCTTTTGGGCAACGCTTGCGTATACAGGGAAATCAACGTATCCGTCTGCCTGTACTTCGATTTTATAATTGCCTTCGTCAATCGATAAGCTGTATTCACCGTTTTCATCGGTCATGCCACGGTATACAAACTTTCCGCTTTCGTCATATACATTTATCACAGCGTCCGAAACCGGTGTGGTATTGTCGGTTGCGGCATAAACAACACCTGACAAAGTACCCGCGCGTTTCTTGCCTTCGATTTCGCTTATTTTGGCATTCACGCACTGAGCATAGGCCTGTGCTCCTCTTGCATTGGGGTGCATGGAGTATGAGCTTACAAGGCTTGAATCGTCAATATCCTGATCCTTTGCCAAAAGAATAATTCCGTTAATCCAGGGATCGCTTGAAAATGCCTGGTGGCCGCCGTCAACGTCAAAAGCTTCTTCAACGCTTACAAAGTGGATATTCATTCCTTCATTTTTGCACTCGTTAACTACTGACGCGATAGTATTGTTAAATCTGGTGACATTGTAATTGACGGTATTGGCTTCTTCCTGACTGATTAAGAAGCCTTTGCCGGACTTGTCAAGAAGCTTGGGGTATCCGGTAATAAGGATAGCTGCCTGAGGACCTGCTTTTGTCTCTATTGCCTTGTACGTGTTCTTCAGATTTTGCTTGGTGGTGTTCATTTTGCTCCACACAGCAGCAAGCTTATCATTGAGATTGGATGTGCCAAGATAGGTACTTCCGGTAGCACACTCGGTTATGATATCCACAAAGCCTACATCGTTACCGCCGATTGACATGGTAACGTAGTCAACACTTCCCTTAATCTGATTAAACACCGATATCTGCTTGGGAAGGTCTACGGAGCTTTTGTACGTTACGGGTGTGGGAATAAACCATTTTGTTACCCATTCGGTTTTGTTGGCCTTTTTGTTCTGGGTTCCAAGATACACATCAGATGTAACCGCACCGGATGCAGCGGCAAAATACCACTGAACGCTTGCACTGCTCTGTCCTGTTCTTCTGTAATTACTCATGGTTCCCGAGTAGCCCGGCACTCTGATAAGAGCCGGCCAGCTGAGCGACGATCTGTGTGCGAGCCAGTCCTGATCGTACACTCTTTGTGAAAGGGGCTTGTCCTGTCCGTAGAAAGGTTCAATGCCTTCACCTGACGCATAAGAATCGCCAAAAGAAACAACTATCATGGGGTCGGTAGCTGCCATGGATTTTAGGCTGAATACGGGTAGCACCATTAGCGTCATTACCAGTGCTGCCGCTATCCATTTGAGTTTTCTTTTCATAAGTTGTCCATCTCCTCATCTGTTATAGAATTGATTGTTTGAGCATCTATTCTGTCAACGGTTTTCACTATTACCGCAGAGTCATTGGGTATGGTGACAAAGTATCGGTCTGTTTGGTTGTCGTAACTGGTAAGTTCCTCGGTCTCGGATATAAGAAGCTGCACCGGATGCGGTGATCTCAAATTGTAAGAAGCAGGATTGGCCATAACGTTTCCGTTTATGACAAAAATAGTCCAGATATCTCCGTTATCGGCTTCGAAGTATGTCTGGTAGATTGGATGAGTTTTTCTTGAATCGCCCGCAATTTCTGTGGTTCCTTCATAATCCCCGCCCTCGGCGAACTCATATGTTACGGGGAAACGGGTAAATCCCCTCTCTCGTAACAAGACGGTTACTTCGTCCTCGGTGGGAGTATCCTCTGACTTGCTTGCGTCGATAACTTCTACTACGGTAGCGTTTTCCCGGTAATACTCTTCCTTGTTTTCCTGCACTACGTCGTTAGCTGAAACTTCGGCTTCGACTGAGTCGTCGGGCTGCTCCTTCACTGCCAAAGAACTTTCTTCTGAAGTTTTTTCTTTCTTTGAAATGTCGTCCTTAACAGTTTCTTTTGCCGGCGGCTTGATTACACTTGCCACGGCGGTTGTTTCCAAAGAATCGTCAGTTACCTCGACTGTTCGGTTAACCGCTTGAACGTCTGTCACCGCTCTCCTGTCTCGTACCATCAATACGGAAACCGTCAGAACCGCAACAGCAACTATAAGCGCTGCGATTAAACAGACCAATCTTGTTAAACCATTTTTCATACCTATACTCTCCTTGTTCAGAATAAGCTATATATAAGTCCGTGTATGCGCGCCGCTCCCCAAAGCAGACAATACCCGCAGCCACACATGTAAGGCTGTTTTGCACAAAGCAAGCTGCAGGAATGCAACACGAAACTCATTTCAAAGTTATGCAACTGTGTGTTTTAATTTTTGAGAAACAATTCGGTTAAAAGCTGAATTAGCGGGATTTTCCATAAGATTGCCACACGTATGAGATAAAATGTGCGGCATATAGAAAATTGCGATTACTGCCGTGAAAGAATTCCGTACTCCCCCGAATACTTTAGTCTCAATCTATATATGTGCATTTATACGCACCATACTATTTCATTCCGTTTAATTATTCATCTGTATGCGTGCATTGTCAATATTCTTTATTACATTCTAGTGTGGATATATTTTATTTGAAATATGTGCGCTTCCTTTTGTTAAGGTGTCTCTATGTGTCTTGCTATTAATCCGACATGTACGGTATCGGAATTAAAAAGTTAAGAGGGTCTTTAGAACATCTATAGAATATTGTGCAGGGGATTTTCAGATTTAGAAGGTAGTATATGTATTGAAATCAGAAATGTAATGCGAAGGAGGCAGACATGGAAAAAGGACTCAATGCATACAAACTTAAGATAATAGCTCTGCTATTCATGATATTAGATCACATTCACTCACATCTGTGGCTATATGGAAGCATGCCGCAATGGATTTCTTTGGTCACAAGATTTGTTTCACCGTTGTTTCTTTACCTGATGATAGAAGGCTTCTACCACACAAGAAGCCGCGCCAAGTACCTTTTGAGGCTCTCTGTGGCAGCGTTGATAATGCTCGCCGGAAATGTAGCCATCAATTTGTATTTCCACAATGTTAACCCTAACACAGGCAAATACAGTTACTTTGGGTTGACCGGCCCCAACAATATATTCATGACTCTCGCGCTATTATTTGCCCTCATCTGGTGCCTGGAAAACATAAAGCAGCGCAATCATATTGTCCGAAACGTTCTTGTCGCGGTTATCGTTGTATGCATGTGTCCTTTTTCGGAAGGCGGACTCTACATGCTTCCTGTAGCGGCAATCATGTGGTTCTTCCGCGAAAAAAAGGCTTTGCAATGTATCGGAATAGGCGCTTTTGGCCTTCTTTTGCTGGCGCATACACTTGTCACGTTTACGGGCGCTTGTTCGCTGTACAGCCATTTGTGCTTTGACAACGAATGGGGCATGATTCTGGTTATTCCCTTTATACTTTTGTATAACGGCAAACGTGGTAAGAATACAGCATTCAGCAAGTATCTGTTCTATGTGATCTATCCTGTGCATATATGGATTCTGGTGATAATGAACTTCTTACACAATTAATAACGGTTTGGCTTTATCACTTACAAATGCGCCCGCGGGTTTAGCTGCCTGCGGGCTTTCTTTTGCTTTGAAATATAATCCTTGCTACTTGTTAACAAAAAGCATTTTTGATAAGGTAAAAGTGGCTATAGTTATATGACTTTATGGGGCGAATATGTATATGGGACAAAAAAGACGTGTTTTATCACTCATATGTATTGTGAGTTTACTTGCATCACTTGTTTTTACCGGTTGTAATGACGCTCCCGGTGAGAGCGAAATTAGAGAAATTCTGGCTAAATCGGACCCGATAATTGAAGAAGCTCTCTCTTCCGCATACGGCTTCACTTCCGGCAAAGATTATTTGTCTGAAGGCTTTGTGGGCCATTCCCGCATGGCAGAATACGAATTTGAAATTAAAGGTATCAAATACAAGGCATCTGTCGATACTTATCCGTCGGAACCTGTTACCTATACCAACTATTACCAAAAAGAATTTGAGGAATTGTTTAAAGGAAAAATCTTAGGCGGCATTGACGAACTTGATTTGTTTTCGGGCTGTGAATACGAAGTAGACTTTTTTTCATTCTGGGACTCAACTCCCGGCGAGCACAATCCAAGGTATGGTGGCGGTGGCATGAAGCTCCCGACTTTTGTAACGCCTGACAATCTTAGCGAATACATTGCCTCATCTGACGTATTGCCACTTAACATCAACATGATTATTAACTATTTCGGACCTTCTGACGTAAAAGTATCTGAAGAAAAAGTCAGAATGATATGGAAAGATTTCTACCCGCTACATTATGGGAGCATGCGAATCAACCACTACGAAACAAGACGCACTATCGACTTTAAAAGTCTTCTTGCGGAATACTACTTCTATCCGGACATTTCCGCCTGGAATCAAATCGAATACGCATATCTGGATTTAACCGACGGCGTTATTGTGCGTTGCCCGGCCGGCAAAGAGGCCAATTTTGAGTACTATGTTAATGGCAATACCCTGCATGTGAAAGCACCTTCAACTTATGAATACCTAATGCACATCTCTCGCGATAGACTCGCAAAAGGCGATAAATACTACGAGTTTTATACTGACTCTGACGGCAAAAAGAAAAGAACCACACAAACCTGGTACGGTAACTCATACGTTAACGACTGGTACGTTAACGGAGAATATTCACTGCCATTAAGGTAGAATTATTTCCGAAAATAAAAAACCTTGAAAACGCTTTATTTTCAAGGTTTTTATAAGTCTTATTCCTACCAAATCGTCGGAAATGTGCTGAACACCGCTCCGTCATCTTCCATGTTAAAACGTATATATTCTACATCTACTTCTCCTGTGAGATAAGTCTCACCGGTTTTATCATCAAAGTCGTGCCTGTAGATTAAAGCGGCGATTTCGCCTTCACTTTTCTCTACGTCATAGTAAACTTCATAATCAACATGGTCTATGAATATGTTGGAGCCGCGGGCAGCATCCATAACGTATAGTCTGCCGTCGTACTCCCTAAAGAAATCGCCCTCAAGCTTAGATTCGATAATTTCGTCGGTAAAACGGGTCTTTAGGAACTTTTTTAACTCGTCCATCGTAGTGATACCCGGATAATCGAAGGCGTAATAATTACAGTTTTCTTCTTCCTTGACGTAATCACTGTTCATGGGAGCCGCACCCGCAAACCACATCCAATATCCATAAGCGTCTGCGTAATCCGCCAAAATCTTGTCTCTAAGCGCAGAGTCTTCCACCGGAGGATAGTGTGCCTCTATGTTTATTTCTACCGGAGTTTCCTCTTCTACATCAGTCTCTGTAGAAGCCTCAACAGAGGATTCCTCTTTGCTTACTACTTCTTTTGCTTCTTCTTCGACAAAGCTTTCTGTCTGTACGCTTTCAACGGATTCTCTTACGTCCTTACCACAGCCTGCCAAAAGCATGGTGCTTACGACAAACGCGCATAACAGACGTTTATGTAACGTTATTTGCTTTCTGACCATAACTGTACCCCCTCAAATTATTTACAATACAATATTCACATTCAGCCGGCTTAAAGTCAACAAACTACGGCAATTCTTAAACAATCTTAAAAATTTGGGGGAAGCATTTTTGAGAACGTTTGGGGGAACGCTTAGATTTTAATACTTATCCCGGAAAAAGAAAAAAGCAGAAACCTTATATCTAAAGGCTTCTGCTTAAATCGGAGTGACAAGACTTGAACTTGCGGCCTCCACGTCCCTAACGTGGCGCTCTACCACCTGAGCCACACCCCGGTATTTAAATAGCGAGAGGGGGATTCGAACCCTCGACACTGCGGGTATGAACCGCATGCTCTAGCC
>JAFZLD010000014.1 GCA_017553505.1 Lachnospiraceae bacterium | reverse complement strand
TCAAAATATAACTTCTCTGCGCCGCAGTACTTGGCTCTCTCTTCGAGACCGTCAAGCTCGTTGCCCTGACCGCAGTCAACGCAGACGCAGATTACTTCATAATCAAAATTTTCCTTAAGCCAGGGAATGATAGCTGTGGTATCAAGTCCGCCGGAGTATGCAAGAATTACTTTTTCTTTAGCCATTGTAACTAATCTCCTTATGTGTATTTTTATTCATGAAAAGCCCCCGTTTGGGGCACTGCTTTCGTGTCTTCCTTAATATATACCCATATTTATGCAAATGCAAGTACAAAAATCTGCATAAAAATAGATTCAAACTATAAATATTACACAAAAATATGTATAAATGCTTGCATAATATTCAAATTGGCTGTATAGTTATGCAAAATAAACTGTGGTATTTCACCCGTATATGCGTTATATTCATATATGGAGTGTATAAAGAGAGGTTAAGGATTATGGATAAGTTCACGGTTCGCCCCATGACGATTGAAGACTACGACGGAGTATTCGCACTTTGGAACTCCATCAAGGGCTTTGCAATCAGAAGTATCGATGATTCGAGAGAGGGCGTAGAGGTATTTCTTAAAAGAAACCCCGGCATCAGCGTAGTTGCCGTGGAAGACGGCAAAATCGTCGGCGCGATTCTCTGCGGTCACGACGGACGAAGAGGATGCCTCTATCACGTATGCGTGCATGCAGGCTACAGACGCCACGGTATCGGCAAGGCGATGGTGGTACACTGCATGGAAAAACTTATGGAAGAACATATTAATAAGGTATCGCTTATTGCTTTTACCAAGAACGATATAGGAAACGCTTTCTGGAACAGCATGAGCTGGACCAAGAGAGAAGATTTGAACTACTACGATTTCACACTGAATCGAGACAATATTATAAGTTATATTCAGGAGGAGCAAAATGTATACAATTGACGGCGGCATCACCGCAGCTAAAGGTTTTAAAGCATCATCCTGCGCGGCAGGAATCAAATATGAAGGAAGAACCGACATGGCCATGATCTGGTCGGATGCTCCCTGCACTACGGCAGGCGTGTATACATCTAACCTCGTGAAGGCAGCCTGCGTACAGTGGGACAAGGCGGTTACGGCTTCCGATGAGAAGGTTTCCGCAGTAGTCATCAATGCAGGTATCGCCAATGCCTGCACCGGTGAGCTCGGACTTCAGTATTGCGAAGAGACGGCTAAAGCTGTTTCCGAGGAAAAGGGCATTCCTGTCAAAGGAACACTGGTTGCTTCCACCGGCGTTATCGGTAAGCAGCTTCCTATAGAAAAGATTGTAAACGGAGCGGTTGTGCTCTGCGAGACCCTTGATGGCTCTAAAGAATCGGGAACACTTGCATCCAAGGCCATCATGACCACTGACACGGTGAACAAAGAAGTTGCGGTATCTTTCCAAATCGGCGGCAAGACCGTAACAATGGGTGGTATGTGCAAGGGCGCGGGTATGATTCACCCCAACATGTGCACGATGCTCGGCTTCATCACCACAGACTGCGCTATAGATAAGAAGTTACTTCAGAAGGCTCTTTCCGAGAACGTTACGGACACTTTCAACATGGTATCGGTTGACGGAGACACTTCCACCAATGATACTTTGGTAGTTCTTGCCAACGGCCTCGCCGAGAACCCTATAGTGGACAAAGAAGGTGCGGATTACGAGACCTTCAAAGCGGCTCTTTTCGATGTTATGAAGACTCTTGCCAAGAAGATGGCGACAGACGGCGAAGGCGCTACCGCAATGCTTGAAGTAAACGTTGTGAATGCGAAGACCAAAGAGCAGGCGCGTGTTCTTGCGAAGTCCGTTATCTGCTCAAGCCTTACCAAGGCCGCTATTTACGGTCACGATGCCAACTGGGGACGTATTCTTTGCGCATTCGGTTACTCGGGCGAGACCTTCAATCCCGAGAACGTAACCCTTTCTTTTGAGGGCGGCGGCGAGAGCATTCTGATATTCGAAAACGGTGTGGGTACCGATTTCTCGGAAGAGAAGGCCACACAGATTCTTTCCAACAAAGAAGTTAAAGTCATCGCTGACTTCCACTTAGGCGACGCTTCGGCAACCGCCTGGGGCTGCGATCTGACTCACGAATATGTATCGATTAATGCAGATTATAGAAGTTAGTAGGAATCATGAATCTGTATTGTAGATTCATGATGGCGGGCATTAGCTTTAAAATGGCCGCCACGCGGAGAGTTCCGCATTCCATTTGGTAGTTCACAAATGGACTGATTCCTTTAAAAATATTGTTAGGAGAATATTGTTATGGAGAAGAAAGAAATCGACGAACTTTTAAAGAAGGCGGAGGTCCTTATCGAGGCGCTCCCCTACATTCAGAAATTCAACAGAAAGATTATCGTTGTTAAGTACGGCGGTTCAGCAATGAGCAACCCCGAACTTCAGAGAAACGTAATTAAAGACGTAACCCTTTTGAAACTTGTAGGATTTAAGCCCATCATAGTTCACGGCGGCGGCAAGGAAATCAGCAAGTGGATTGAGAAGACCGGCAAAAAGTCGGAGTTCGTAAACGGCTTAAGAGTTACCGACGCAGAGACCATGGAAATTGCGGAGATGGTACTTGGTAAGGTTAATAAGTCCCTTGTAAGCATGGTTCAGGAGCTCGGCGTTAAGGCAGTGGGTATCTCCGGTAAAGACGGCGGACTTCTTAAATGTGAAAAGAAATATTCCGACGGCAAGGACATCGGATTCGTAGGTAACGTTGTGGGTGTGGATACCAAGATTTTACTCGACCTTCTCGAGAAGGACTTTCTTCCCATCGTATCTCCCATCGGATTCGATGATGACTTCACCACATACAATATCAACGCAGACGACGCTGCATGCGCTATCGCTAAAGCTGTTAAGGCTGAGAAGCTTGCGTTCCTTACAGACGTTGAAGGCGTATACAGAGACTTTAACGATAAGTCCACATTTATTTCGAGAATGACTGCAACCGAAGGCGAAGCCCTTATAAGCTCCGGCGTTATCGGCGGCGGAATGCTTCCCAAGCTTACCAACTGCACCGATGCCATCAGAGGTGGCGTAAGCAGAGTCCACATTTTGGACGGAAGAATCGCACATTGTCTGTTACTTGAAATATTTACCAAAGAAGGCGTCGGCACCTGCTTCAGGACCGATGAAGGTGAGGAAGAATGATGAAAGAACACATCGAAGAAGCCGAGAAAGTGCTTCTTCATACATATAATCGTTATCAGGTGGTATTTGACCACGGCGACGGAGTATACCTTTATGATGAGGAAGGCAAGAAGTACCTTGACTTCGTGGCAGGTATTTCTGTATTTGCACTCGGATACAATAACAAAGAATACAACGATGCGCTGAAGAATCAGATTGACAAGATTATTCACACATCAAATTACTACTACAACGTTCCCGCCATTGAAGCGGCGAAAAAGCTTACAAAGGCTGCCGAAATGGACCGTGTATTCTTTACAAACAGCGGTGCCGAGGCAATTGAAGGCGCTTTGAAGGCTGCTCGCAAGTACGCATATCTTAAGGACGGCTGCACCGATCATGAGATTATTGCGATGGAGCATTCTTTTCACGGACGTACCATGGGAGCTTTGTCCGTAACCGGTAACCCCAAGTACCGCGAGGCTTTTGAGCCCGGCATCGGTCTTATTAAGTTTGCCAAGATGAACGATTTGGAGAGCGTTAAGGATTTAATTACCGATAAGACCTGCGCAATTATCTTTGAAACTGTTCAGGGCGAAGGCGGAATCTATCCCGCAACCGACGAATTCATTAAGGGTGTAAGAAAAATCTGCGATGAGAAAGATATTCTTTTGATACTCGACGAAGTTCAGTGCGGTATGGGTCGTACCGGATATATGTTTGCATGGCAGAAGTACGGCGTGAAGCCCGATATTATGACTGTTGCCAAGGCTTTGGGATGCGGTGTGCCCATCGGAGCTTTTCTTTTGACGGAAAAGGTTGCACAGAATTCGCTTAAGGCCGGAGACCACGGAACTACCTACGGCGGCAACCCTCTCGCATGCGCCGCTGCGGATAAAGTGCTTGAAATATTTGCTCAATCAAATATAATAAGTAATGTGCGTACCGTAGGAGACTACCTGTACGGCAAGCTTGAAGAGATTAAGACATCCGTTCCGGGAGTAGTAGCTCACAGGGGTGTGGGACTCATCCAGGGACTGGAATTTGATAAACCGGTTGCACCAATTATCAACAAGGCGCTTGAGAAAGGTCTTGTGCTTATCAATGCAGGTGCCAATATAATACGTTTCGTACCGCCGCTTGTGATTACGGAGTCGGAAGTTGATGCAATGATTAAGATTCTGAAGGAGTGCATGAGCGAGGTATAGGGGTAGATAGTCCCCGTTATTGAGAGGATTGTAATGTCATTCAGAAAGAGATTTTTGGTCGTTGTGATTATTATTGCAACGATTACGGGTATATTATATGTAGGCCATAAGAACAACCGACTGGCCGAGGAAGAGCAGGAGAACGCCTATTACCAGACTCAGACGCTCTACTTTTGGTACACGGACGAGCGTTATACGGACTTTCTTACCAATGCGGCCGTTGAGTTCCATACGTCCAACCCCGATACCCGTGTTATTCCGGTACTTGTAAGCTCCTCTGAGTACGTCAAGGCCATCAATGACGCTTCTGTATCCGGCGAGAACTTCCCGGATTTGTACATTCTTTCCAACGAATCCCTTGAAAAAGCATATCTTGCGGGTCTTGCCTGCAAGGTTAAGAATACTTTCCGTGTTCTTGATACCAGATTCTATCCGAAGGCAGCGCTTGATGCGGTGACTTACCATAAGAACACCATCGGCTATCCGCTTACTTTTGAGACGACGGCTCTTATGTACAATAAGACCTACCTTCAGGACTGGGTAGACAGAGTCAACGCCGGTGAAGAAACCGCCAAAGGTGAAGGTGTAAGCCGAGAGGAAATGGAGTTCTCCGAAGATGAATCCGGTAACATGGAATTCGAAGAAGAAGGCAATCAGGTTGAGGAGACACCTGCAGAGACCATTACTCTTGAGAGCGTGATTCCTCAGAGCTTTGACGATATTTATTACTTCTCCGATCAATACGAGGCCAAGGAAAAGGTTAAGAACCTCGTAAAATGGGATGTTTCCGATGTCTTATACAATTACCTGTTCTTAGGCAACTACATGCTTGTGGGCGGAGATACGGGTGATGATTCGACACTTATCGATATCTACAACGAGAACACACTTGAGTGTATGAAGGCGTACAAGAACCTTAACGATATTTTCGCTTTCGGTTCGGATACGGATTATACTTCGACACTTGATGAGTTCCTGGACGGACAATCGCTCTACACTATAGTTTCAAGCGATGCGATTGCCAAGTCTTCTCAGTACAACGCCGACAAGAACGCCAAGATTGAAGAACTCGAGGCAGCCATTGCAGACAAGGAATTCGAGATTTCCAAAATCGGCGATGCTTCAAGCGGAGTCGAGACTCTTAACGAAGAAATAGACAAGCTTCGCAAAGACGTTGAAGCGATAGATGTTTATGAATACGGTTTCGCCAAGGTTCCTTACGTTAAGGAGACTCTTAAATCAAGAGCACTTTCGGTTACCGACGCTGTCGTAATAAACGGCTATTCCGTCAACAAGGAAGCTGCTGAGAAATTTGCCAAGTTCATTTCCATGGACTGTGCATCAAGGTTATATCAGAGAACCGGAAGACTTGCATCCTGTCTCGGCGCGGGATATGAAAAAGGCTCGCCCGAAGCCATATTCCAGGAAGCATATGAGGATTCAATTCCCTTATCCAAGCTTGTAGAGGCATCCAACCTCTGGGTTCAGCTTGAGATAACACTTAAAGAGATTTGGGACGGTGCGGATCCCGAGGCGAGCCTTAAGTCGCTTTCGGAACAGATTAAGTCCCAGCTTGCTGTGGAGTAGATTTATGAAGAAAACCCCGATTAATAAACTTCACGTTATAATTTCGCTTATTATTGGCGTCCTGCTTGCACTGGCAGGATGCCTGTTTGCGTTTAAAATGGGCTTTTTTAAAGACAAAGACGCCCTTATGAAGAATCCTGCCGGCATAGAAATCTATGTGGGAAAGACGCCTATTACGGATTATTCAATAGTTCAGAAGAGCGGTTTTAACGGAGCAGCAACGGAGCTTAGAGACTATATCTACAAGGTGACGGGTAAGAAGCTTTCCACTAAGCTTACTTTCAGAGGAGTCGGCAAGTATATTGCTGTTTCCAAGGACAAGAAGCTCGGCGAATACGACCCGCACATTTTGATTGAAGACGGTAATATCATTATCCGCGGCAGAAATGACGAAGAGTGTCTGAAGGCTGTTAAGGAATTTGCCAATTTGTATCTGGGACTTTCTTTTGCCGGAGAGGCGAGAGAGCATGTGCTTGATACGGTAGGTGATGCTGTCAGAATTCCCGAGAATGTCTATCATAATGCCGAGCCCTGGATGCGGGAGAGGGAGCCGATTATCTGCCTTTGGAAGACGAGCACAAGCAGAGGCGCTTATTACAATTCGGCGACGAACCTTAAGAGTGAGGTGCTGTCATACTCGGACGATATGCTGTATTCGTATGTTAAGATGATGCACGACTGCGGATTTACGGGCATTCAGGTGACCGATATATGTGCAGCCTGGGCAGCGTACGGAAGCTATGAGTATGTGCAGGAACGATTAAGATTTATGGCCGACGCGGCTCATTCCATGGGCATGAAGTTTACCCTTTGGGTATGGGGCGCCGAGTTTAACGGATACGGCTGGGACGATGACACCGTGGATTATTACGGAGTTGATGAGCTTGAGTATCAGTTTGCGAGCGAGAATCCCAAGGCGCTTGAGACTTTTGACAAATACTATTCGATATATGCGGAGCTTGCGGATTGCTCCGACAGGGTTATCGGTCATTTCCACGATCCGACTAACCTTAGAACCCAGGAAGATACAGCTTTCTTTGCCCGCAAATTGCGCGATAAGTTCAGGGAGATTAATCCCGACATCGACTTCGGCGTGGAAAGCTATATGGATACGATTGATTTGTTCCTGCTTGAAAGTGAGCTGGACGGAGATGTGACGCTTTACTCGGGCGTTGAGACTACGGACGAAAGAAAGTGGGAAGACTTCAGAAACATCTGCAGAAGCAGGGAACTTAATTACGGTATCTGGTCATGGAATCTTGTTGAGATGGAGATCGATCAGCTTGCCGAGATGAACGTTAATTCCAAGCTTCTAAAAGAAGTTTATTTAAGAACGGCTGAGGAAGACGAGATTTGTAAGCCCACTTACTGGAGCGAGATGGATTCGTACCATCTTGCCAATATCTTCTCGCTTTACTGCGCGGGCATGCTTTTGCAGGATCCCGGTATGGGCAGCGGGGCGCTTCTTAAGGAAGTTGCGACGGCTGTTGTGGGAAGTGAGTATGCCGATAAGTTATACAGCGTGCTGACGCTTATTGAGGACGCCCGAACCGGTGACAGCTTTGAGAGCTTTAAGTGGTCGATGGATAGAGACAATGACAGCTACATTCTTACGAGTTCCGCGTATGATGCGGCGGGTATACACAGCAGAGTCGGCGAGGCTTTGGGATACCTTAACGAGATGATAGATGCCGACCTTTCCTGCAATACGATTTCTTTGCCTGTAAGCGTTTCGGATTTATTAAAGATTGTTAAGTCGCACGTTAAGCAGATTGAGGAGTTTTCCGCTTTCAGAATCGACTATGATAAGCTTGCGGCCATGCCCGAGGGTGCGGTTACTTCCGAGGACGTTGCGGCAATTTATAAGCCTGTGAATGAATATGATGTTATTACCGGTCTCTGGGGTCAGCCAGAGGCGAGAGCTCAGTATGAACTTATTGAGAGACTCTGTGAGGACAGAGGGCTTGAGGTGCCTCATGACAAGGTATTCGATTATTACAGGAAGCAGCGTATTTATGAGGAGTTTGTAACGCTTCAGCGAAAGGCCGATAAATGCATTTTCTTTGACAAAGAAAGAGGCTTTCAGTTCGGAGCGGCCTTCAGGATTGAAGATTCCGTGCGCCTTATTGAGGAGCTTGTGGAAGAGGGCATTCTCACCGAAAGCGGTGACGGTAAGGTGTTTATCACGGATTGGAAGCGGTACAAAAAGGATTTCTAAATTCCTGTTGCGGATTTTTGTGATTTAGGTTATCATAGGTCAGTCAACACAAATCCTCCGGCTTTCGGAGGTAACATGAAGAGATTTTTTCTGTTTTTTCTAATGGTTCTGATGCTTACGCTTACAGCGTGCGGCGATAAGAACCGAATTTCCTATGCGGATGATTTAAATGTATATGACGATGCGGAAGTCTTGGACTCGGATGATGAGTCGAAGACTTCTTTGCGTGGGGAAATTTATGTTTATGTGTCGGGGTGCGTGGTCAATCCGGGAGTGTACATCCTGCCTGAGGGCAGCAGAATTTATGATGCTGTGAATGCGGCGGGCGGAGTCACCGATGAAGGCGATGAGTCGACGATGAATTTGGTTAACATAATGCATGATGGCGACAGAGTTGTGGTGCCGATTTGTAAGGAATTAACTGAATCTGCTGAGACCGTTGATAGTTCGATGGTTAACATAAATCAAGCTACCACGGCGCAACTTACTACTCTGCCGGGTATCGGGGAGACCAGAGCCAAGGCGATAATTGCATACAGGGACAAGCACGGTTCTTTTTCAAAGCCTGAAGATATTATGAAGGTTTCGGGAATTAAGGAAGGCACCTTTGAAAAGATTAAGGATTTTATCGTGGTTAATTGAGTTTGCTAAGGTCAGGCCGTTGGTGGTGGTCGCTGTATTTGTAATATGCGTCGATTTGATTTATGTCAACCTATTGTTTAGGACCCCACGCTTGAAATCGGGCAATGTTGTGGCTGTGACATCGGTAGAGAATGTGACAACTACAGGAAGAATCCGAGAGAAGACGTTTGATGAGACGGGGAAGGTTAAGAGTGTAGTTGTCGGGAATACATTATGTTATGTAAACTGCGAGACTGCGGATCAAAGGCGGTTTAAGTTAGGGGCGACGGTTGCCGTCGGCGGAGATGTCAAGGAAATTGAAGGGCCCATGAATCCCGGAGAGTTTAACAGGAAGAACTATTACGGTGCCAAAGGGGTATTTTTTGAAATCAGTGCCGAATCGGTTGTGACGGTTAAGGAGCCTAAGCTTGGCATCAGAGAGTGGTTTTTGAACTTGCGGCGTAGAATATCCGAGAGAATTATGAGGTTCTTCATACTTGAAGGGGGAACCGTAAATACGCTTTTGTGCGGGGACAAGACCTTTCTGTCCAAAGAGCGAAAGGGTTTATACACTAATGCCGGGGTGGGACATTTTCTGGTGATTTCGGGTCTGCATATCTCAGCTGTCGGAACGTGTATTTATCGGGCTCTTAGGCGAATGGGAGTCAAGGTACGGCACGGGTGCGCGGCGGCGATGGGCTTTCTTTTGCTGTATGGGATATTTGTGGGGTTCTCGATATCGGTGATAAGGGCGGTCGTGATGTTCTTTATAAGGCTCTTGGCGGATGTGTTGAAGCGCATTTATGACATGCTCAATGCGGTGGCGGTCGCGGCGGTGGTGAATGTAGCCATAAATCCGCTGTGCGTCACGGATACGGCTTTTATCTACTCTTATGTTACGGTGTTGGCGATTGCAGTGTATGTGACGTTTATAAGCCCGGGAAAGAGCGCTGAGAAGGGGTTTAGGGGCGTAGTGAAAAGATATCTTAAATTCCCTCTGGTGCTGTGGCTATTCGTGATGCCTGTGAATCTGTGCCTGTCATACGGGTGCTCGGCGGCTTCGATATTGATTAATGCGTTGCTGGCGCCGCTTTCGGCACCGATTCTGATATTGGCGTTTCTGGGGCTGGGAATATCTTTTATGGGGATGGCGGTTCCGGTGGGAGTGACGGATTTTTTGATAGCACTGATGTTGCGGGGATTTGACGAGTTATGTAAACTAACATCACTGTATCCGGTATTCACGTTGCTGGGGCGACCGGCATTGTGGAAGGTGTGCGTGTACTATGTTCTTTTGCTGTGGGTGCTGTTTAAAGGGAAGAATGTCGTGGGAACCGTAGCGAGGCTCGGAGTGGCGCTTGGGGCGGTGCTCTTTATAGCCATGCCTGCGAATCTTTCGGGGCAAGTGACAACGCTTTATGTGGGACAGGGCGAGTGCGTGGTGGTGCATACGGGAGCGGGGAGCGCGGTGATATACGATTGCGGCTCAACATCCAAGTCGAATATCGGTGAGTATACGGTGATTCCGTACCTGCGCTATACAGGGGTATCGCGGGTGGATGCCATATTCGTGTCGCACGGAGACTACGACCATGTGGGTGAAGTGCCATATCTCATAGAAAATCTGGCGGGAGAAGGCGTGAGGTTGAGGAGCCTTGTAACGCAGGATATTGCCAAGACCGGCAAAAGCAAGTTCCTGGCGGAAGCAGAGGCGACGGCACGAAGCGCGGGAGTTCCGGTGATACATATGTCTGGGGGACAGCGGATGCGGTTTGGGGATTTTTCTTTTGCCTGCATGTGGCCGGCAAAGGGATATTCTTGCGAGGACGTCAACGAGGGCTCTATGGTGATTCTTGCATCTAAGGGAGACTTCGACGCGCTTTTATGCGGGGACGCAACCGGGGAAACCGAGAGGCATATCATAAAGAGCGTAGCAGGGGCAATGAGCGGCAACCTTGAATTTTTGTCGGTGTCGCACCACGGGTCGAATTCTGCCAGTGACGCGGGCTTTTTGAAGGCTCTGGCGCCACGCACGGCGGTGGTATCGGCCGGAATCAACAATCGTTACGGGCACCCTCACAAAGAGGTACTTAAGCGATTCAGACAGTACACGCCTAAGACCGTTCTGCTGCGCACGGATAAGAGCGGGGCGGTAAGCGTCGCGCCGAGGGGAAGGAGAATACGTATATTCTGTTTCCGCAAGTGACGGCATATTTTTATGAAAAAAGAATCTATATTTATATATGTATCACTTTCTTTTGCGTATACTCATATTAGTAAAGTGGTAGAGTGTAAAGGGGCGCTTATGTATACGAGAAACACTGACGAGCTTACGAGAGAATATTTCGATTCCATAATGGTGGTTCCAAGGTACTTAGACGGGGATATTCCCGACATTTCCATAGAGTTTTTCGGGAAAAAGTATAATACTCCCGTCATGACGGCCGCCCTTTCACATCTTCACAATACCTGCGAGAACGGAATGTGTGAATATGCGAAAGGTGCCTTAATGGCGCATGCGCTTCATTTTGTGGGCATGAGTGAGGACGACGAGTTCGATGAGATTGCGGCAGTGGGAGCCGATACGGTTAAGATTGTGAAGCCTCATGCGGACGAATCGGTTATATTTACGAAGATTGAGCGTGCGGTTAAGGCCGGTGCGGTGGCTGTCGGCATGGATATCGATCACTCGATTTCTTCGCACGGCACATACGACAATGTAATGGGACTGCCTATGGAGCCTAAGACCACGGAACAGCTTGAATCTTACGTGAAGGCAGCAGGCGTACCGTTTATCGTAAAGGGTGTGCTGAGCGTAGATGACGCATATAAATGCGTGGAAGCAGGCGCGGCGGGTATTATTATTTCGCATCATCATGGTATAATGGATTCGATGGTGCCACCGTTATATATGCTCCCCGCGATTAAGAAGGCGGTGGGCGATTCACTTAAGATTATCGTCGATTGCGGCTTTGAAAGCGGCATGGATGTGTATAAAGCGCTGGCGCTCGGCGCAGACGGTGTCGGTATAGGACGCGCGCTTATGGGACCGCTTAAAGGCGGCGGAGAGGCCGTATACAAGCGTATCGAAGAGATTAACTGCGAGCTTAAGACCGTAATGGCAAGGACCGGATTTAAGTCGGTTAAAGATATTAATTCATCGGCACTCAGATTCAGAACCTTTTAACTCAGATTACACATACAAGGCGGTCACATGAGATTAGGTATATCAACATCACTACAGGGTTTATCCCCGGAAGAATGGGGACGTACATTAAGAGAGGCAGGCTGCAGAAGCGTTGTTTTTCCCGTAGACCATACTGCGCCCGATTCGCTTATTGATGATTATGTCAAGGCAGCGGCAGACAATGACCTCGTGATTGCAGAGGTCGGCATCTGGCGTAACGCGTTATCACGCGATGAGAGCGAGCGGAAGAAAAACCTTCAGTATTGCATCGACCAGCTGGCTCTTGCGGAGAGAATCAAGGCCAATTGTTGCGTCAACGTCGCCGGCTCCATGGGTGAGCGCTGGGACGGAGGCTACAGAGAGAACTTCTCCAAAGAAGCCTTTAACAAGCTTGTTAAGATGATTAAAGAAGTAATCGATGAGGTTAAGCCCCGCAACACTTATTTTACTGTCGAGCCCATGCCCTGGATGTACCCCGACAGCCCCGAGTGCTATCATATGCTCCTTGAGAGTGTAAGTAGAGGATGCTTCGGCGTGCATATGGATATCGTCAATATGATTAATTGTCCCGAGAGATATTTCTTTTGCGACGATTTCCTCGAGAGAACCTTCGGACTTCTCGGTAAGAATATTAAGAGCTGTCACTTAAAGGATATCAAGCTCCTTGATGATTACACGTTCCAGCTTAGAGAATGCCCGTGCGGCGAGGGTACCTTGGATATTGAAAAGTATGTGGAACTGGCTGATAAATACAACCCCGACATGCCCATGATTATCGAGCATCTCGAGAACGATGAGGCGTACTTTAAGAGCCTTAAGTATGTGCGTGAACGCCTCGGAATTAAATAAGATTTATAGGTAGAGTATTCGAAACTCCTTCTTAAAACCGTCTGAAATGTCGCGTGGCATTTCAGGCGGTTTTGTGTTGCAAAGAAGGCTTACGAAAGTTAAAATGTAATATAGAATCAGGGAGAATATGTGCCAAAATGGGTGTTGTTGCAAGCAGCCTTCAGTCCAAGGAATACAAGAATGCATATCTTTTGTACGGAACTGAAGGATATCTCAGAAATTATTATAAGAATGCTTTAAAGACCGCTTTGGTCAATGAAGGCGATAATCTTAATTATTCATATTTTGAAGGTACCGGCACCAACCCTACGGAGGTGGCGGAGCTTTTGTCGACTATGCCGTTTCTGGCAGAGCATCGCGTGATTATCATAGAGAACAGCGGATGGATGGCCAAGTCCTTGGGTGACGACTCGGAAGAGAAGTCTTCGGGCGACGGTAAGCTTGCACTTGTTATTGAGGGTATCAAGAATATGGGCGACGACGTGATTGTCATATTCTCGGAAGAGAAGGTAGATAAGCGTTCGAAGCTATTTAAGACGATTACGGCGAAGGGTGCTGCCGAGGAGTTTGGAGAGCAGACCGATGAGATGCTTGCAAGATGGCTTATCAATCAGGCTCGCGCGGACGGTAAGAAAATGGATCCCGCCACGGCTATGTATCTGGTATCCGAGTGTGGCAAGGACATGTTCCTTCTGGACAAAGAAATGCAGAAGCTTCTTGCGTGGTGTCTTGACCGGGACAGTATCACTCGCGAGGACGTTGATACAGTCTGCACACATCAGGTGAATAACAAGATTTTCGACATGGTTACAGCCATCGCTCTCCATCATCAAAAAGAAGCATTGGCTATGTATTACGACCTTCTGGTGCTCCGTGAATCGCCGTTTCACATATTGACTCTTCTGGTCAGACAGTATACCAGAATGCTTGCCATCAAGGATGCGATGCAGAAACGCGTACCGATAGCGCAGATTGCGGGTAAGCTCGATATGCAGGACTGGCTTGCCAAGAAGATAGGCGACCAGACACGCAACATTTCACTCAAAGAAATCCGCCGTAACCTCGAAGCCTGTGCCAAGGCCGACGAGGACATTAAGAACGGTAACCTGACAGACTCCATGAGTCTCGAACTTCTGATCGTCGAATGTTCCATGCCGGCCGACAAGGCGACCGCGAGAGCGTAGCGCCAATAAACTTCGAAAACGCCGAGCTCTGTACCTTATATTGGACACCCTCTGTGATAACTTGTACTCAAAGATAAGACAAATCAAGAGTTTACAGTTCACGGAGGTATTCATTATGAGAGCGATTAACAGAAAGACAGGACTTGCATTACTTATATTGACTTTTGTAGTCATTATGATATTCGGCTTATTCACGCTTCATTCTTTGGCCAAGCCTCACAATCCTTTTGAGGGCACAGACGAGCAGGAGCTTGAATACAGACATGAATTAAAGGCAGTTTTAAAGAGCTGCAAGGCCTCCACCGCAGGCATCAACCTTACAAAACGATGCAACGACGGCCGCACACTTGAATACGAAGTGGTAATCAATTTACCCCAATATTTTAATACAGAGGAGAGAGAATACATCCGTGAGCAGCTTGAAGCGGTGGATTTAGGTGTAGACAGCGCTACGGTGAGACTTTCTTTTTCCGGAAATGAGGAATAATGAGACCCGATCCCAAAGAAAACGAAGTATATCGCCACTTTAAAGGCAACCTTTACCAGATAGTGACACTTGCCACTCACTCGGAGACCCGCGAGACGCTTGTAATATACAGAGCGCTTTACGGCGAGGGAGGAGTATATGCGAGACCCCTCGACATGTTTATGAGCGAAGTGGACAGGCAGAAGTACCCGGAGGTAACCCAGCAGTACAGATTCGAGAAGACCGATTCCATGCTCGATCCGGGGCTTATGGAGTTCCTTGATGCCGAGACTTACGAGGAGCGTATCAAGATTCTTGCTCACCTTCGTCCCCGCATTACGGATTCCATGATTAATACGATGGCGGTTTCTTTGGACCTTGATATTAAAGACGGTAAGACAGAAGACAGATACAATGAGCTTATGAGCTGTCTTGAGACCCATGCCAAGTATGAGTGCTTGAGGCTTCGTTAAGCTCCGGAGGAGCATATGGCATACAATCTTGAAAACAGACTTGTGGTAGGCGTTTCGTCAAGAGCGCTTTTTGACTTAAGTTACGAGAACGAAATATTCGAGCGCGAGGGCGTGAAGGCTTTCTGTGATTATCAGGTGGCTCATGAAAAAGAAATCTTGAAGCCGGGCCCCGGTTTTAAGCTTATCAAAGCGCTTTTGCAGCTTAACGAGCTTAATGAAAGCAAGGACATAGTGGAAGTTATCATTATGTCACGTAACAGCGCTGATACGTCGTTAAGAGTGTTTAACTCGATTGAGTACTATGGCCTCAATATCACAAGAGCTGTGCTTTCAAGCGGAGGAAGCCTTGCCCCTTATTTGAACGCATTTAAGACGGATCTCTTTTTGTCGGCGTATGAGGATGATGTGCAGTCGGCCATCAATTCGGGCATCGCGGCAGGTATCATCTGCAACGATGTGGACAGTGATTACGACGCTTCGGAGGAGATCAGTCAGATTCGTATAGCTTTCGACGGAGACGCGGTTTTATTTACCGACGAGTCCGAGATGATATATCAAAAAGAAGGCTTGGAGGCCTTTGAGGAAAACGAGCGTAAAAACGCGGACAAGCCTCTTCCCCAGGGACCTTTTGCCAAGTTTTTAAAGACGATTTCAAATATACAGAAAGAATTTCCACCGGAGAATGTGCCTATTCGCACCGCGCTTGTTACCGCAAGAAGCGCGCCGGCTCACGAGCGTGTCATCAGAACCTTGAGAGCCTGGAATGTGCGTATCGATGAGGCTTTTTTCCTCGGAGGAGTTTCGAAAAGAGACGTGCTGGAGGCATTCGGGGCGCACATTTTCTTTGACGATCAGGCGATTCATACGACGCCTGCGTCCGAGGTGGTGCCAAGCGCCAGAGTTCCGTACGTAGAAAAGGGTAAGAGTAAATGACACTTAAAGAATTACCGATAGGACAAAGCGCTACCGTCAAGGTGGTGGGAGGAAGCGGAAGTTTGAGGCAGCATTTCCTCGACATGGGACTTATACCCGGTGTGGAAGTGACTGTTATGAAGCTTGCGCCTCTCGGCGACCCGATGGAGCTTATGATACACGGCTACGAGTTAACCTTAAGACTTGCCGACGCGGAGCAGATAGAGGTTGACGAGGAAAGTGCACACGTATACGTGAAGCCTGAGAATCAGCCCGAGAAGCCTAAAGGTGTTCTTACTCTTAAGAACCACACGGACCACCCGGGACTCGGTGAGGAAGGCCGTTATCACAGTAAGGCCGACGAGAATCCGCTTCCGGAGGGCACGCTTCTTACTTTTGCTCTGGCAGGCAATCAGAACTGCGGTAAGACGACACTGTTCAATCAGTTAACCGGTGCCAACCGCCATGTGGGCAACTTCCCCGGAGTTACGGTAGACCGCATCAGCGGCGCCATTAAGGGCCGTCCCGGCACCGAGGTTACTGACCTTCCGGGCATTTATTCACTGTCTCCTTACACGAGCGAGGAAATCGTGTCGAGGCAGTTCATTATCAACGAGAAACCTACGGGCATCATCAATATCGTAGATGCCACGAACATAGAGAGAAACCTTTACCTTACCATGCAGCTTATGGAACTTGACGTTCCCATGGTTCTCGCCCTCAACATGATGGACGAAGTGAGAGGTAACGGCGGACACATAAGAGTCAACGACCTTGAGGAAGCGCTGGGAATACCGGTGGTTCCGATTTCGGCGTCCAAGAACGAAGGCGTTCAGGAGCTTGTGGAGCACGCGGTTCATATCGCCAAGTACTGCGAGCGCCCCGGCCGCAAGGACTTCTGTGACAAGGAAGACCACGGCGGCGCGGTTCATCGTTGCCTTCACGGTATCATGCACCTTATCGAGGACAAGGCTACGGCAGCGGGCAT
Organism: Lachnospiraceae bacterium; assembly: GCA_017553505.1. Lineage (GTDB taxonomy): Bacteria > Bacillota > Clostridia > Lachnospirales > Lachnospiraceae > UBA1258. Next base: position 95,563 of record JAFZLD010000014.1, on the reverse strand, counting down.
TCCCGTGAGGTTCGCGGCCAGCAAGCTCGTGGAGGGCGACTCTCTTATTAAGAAAGCCCTGAAACTTGCGCCCGACGAAGCCGGCATGGTAGAGCAGATTATCCGCAGAATGGAGAAAGAACGCGGCCTCGACCGCCAGGCAGCCATCGCGGACATGAGGTTTTCTTTTATCGGCAAGCTCTGTGAGAAAGCGGTTGTTAAGCCCGCCGAGTCCAAGGAGCACGAGAGAAGCCGCAAGATAGACAGACTTCTTACCGGTAAGTACACGGCGATACCGATTTTCGTGCTGATTATGGCGCTTGTATTCTATCTGACATTTAACGTCCTGGGTAAGTGGATGCAGGACGGACTGGAATTTCTGATAAATTCGCTTGCGGGAGTCGTGGGCGATGCTTTTGAGCGCTGGAACGTTAACGGAACGGTGCAGTCGCTTGTGATTGATGCTATTTTCGGCGGTGTCGGCAGCGTGGTAAGCTTCGTGCCGATTATCGTGACGCTGTTCTTTTTCCTGTCGATGCTCGAAGACTCGGGTTATATGGCAAGAGTCGCTTTCGTAATGGACAAGCTTCTTCGTAAGCTGGGCCTTTCGGGGCGCAGTATCGTGCCCATGCTTATAGGCTTCGGATGTACGGTGCCGGGCGTTATGGCGGCGAGAACCCTTCCGTCCGAGCGAGACCGCAGGATGACAATCTTACTTACACCCTTCATGAGCTGTTCCGCCAAGCTTCCGATTTACGGATTCTTCGCGACACTGTTTTTCCCGAAGTGTGCTTGGCTTGTGATGGTGGCGCTGTACGTACTGGGAATTCTGGTGGGCATTGTGACGGCCTTTCTTTTTAAGAAGACGGTGTTTAAAGGCGAGCCGGTGCCTTTCGTAATGGAACTTCCCAATTACCGCATTCCCGGAGCCAAGAACGTGCTTCACTTATTGTGGGACAAGGCGCGCGACTTCCTGCAGAGAGCCTTCACCATCATTTTCGTGGCCACGATTGTGGTGTGGTTGCTTCAGACCTTTGACTTTACGCTGACGGCGGTGGCTGACCCAAGCGACAGCATACTTGCTACCATAGCAGGCTTCATAGCGCCGATATTTAAGCCCCTCGGTTTTAGTGACTACAGAATTTCCACAGCCCTCATCACCGGCTTCATGGCCAAAGAAAGCGTGGTCTCAACCCTCCTCGTACTATTCGGAAGCGAGACTGCAATGCTTGCGGCTATGACCACAGTCAGTGTTGCGGCGCTCCTCACATTCTGTCTGCTGTACACCCCCTGCGTGGCGGCCGTAGCTTCAGTTAAGAGAGAACTCGGCAGAAAATACGCACTCTTCATGGTGCTGTTTCAGTGCGCAGTGGCATGGATATGCGGCATGCTCGTTAATGTAATCGGCAACATGATTTTTTAGGAGAATTACAGTGAATACTGCATCGATTATTATTGTGGCTGTGATAGCAATACTGGCGGGACTGGCGGTTTTCGCACGTATATCTTCACGTAAGAAAGGTAAGTCCGGGTGCGAAGGCTGCTCCGGTGACTGCTCGAACTGCAACATACATGAATGAATAAGAAAGAGTCGCTTGCGAATACGCAGCGACTCTTTTATGTTGCCGATTAGTTTAGAATAAGAAATTAAGTGCTCCGGGAATCACAGAAACCTTGATGTGGTCGGCCTTGGCATGGACCTCGCCGTCGGTGTGTACCCAGAGGGGCTTGTCGGTGGTGATTTCGTAGCTCTTCACGTGATATAAATGGATATTTTTCTTCTTAACATGGTTACCCTTCATGCCACTCGGAAGAGCGAGAATTACACCTAAAGCACTGATGTTGCCTACGGTACAGATGTCGAGAAATCCGTCGTCGGGAACGGCAGTGGGAGCGAACTTGTATCCTCCGCCTTCGTAGCAGGTGTTCATGCCTACCACAAATCTGCACTTCTTAATCTCCACAACCTCACCGTCTTCAAAAGTAAGCTTCGCATCACAGAGCTTAGCCCCGAAAATCTGCTTAATAGCAATCAATCCGTAAGCAAGCTTACCGAGCCCAAACTTATTAAGAAAGTCCTTGGCGCGGGAATGAAGAGCCTCTTCGCACACAGCCGCATCAAAACCGATACCGCAGGATACGTTAAAGTATCTAGTCGCTGCCATGGAACCGCTTGAAGCGGAAGAGCGTTCTTTGATCGTGCCTTCGTATTTGAGTCTGCCGAGGTCATATTTAAGAGGCGTCTCGCACTCGATAATTTTCTTTACATTCTCAACCGGGTCGTCCACATAGGGAAGCGCCCTTGCGAAATCGTTGCTGGAACCCGTCGGAATATATCCTATATTAACCTTGTCAAAAGAAATAACTCCCTGAATCGCCTCGTTGAAAGTGCCGTCGCCGCCGAGTATTACCACGTTGATGCGACCGTCTTTCTCCAGATTCTTACTGCATATATCGTACATAAGCTCCTGAACGTGGCCCGGGCGCTTACTAAAGAACACCTCATACTCAACGTTTCTTTCATTAAGATATGAGCTGACCGTTTTCCACACCTTCATACCGTGGCCTGATTTGGAAGCCGGATTAACAAGGAAAAAGAACATGCATGAACCCCCTGAAATATAGAAATAATTTACTTTTCTTTATTTTATCAATTTACAAACCTCTTGTAAATCTGTAACATTGTTATTGGTCGTTTGGCACGCTCGATTGTATTTTTTCAGAAATTTTGCGAAAAAATCAATTTTGGACTTGCAAAGGCAATTTATTATGCTATAATGATACCAATTTAACGTGCTAAAGGATTAAAACAATAAAGAGGAGAGAAGTTAGAAATGTATTCTTTTGACGAAATCAAGAAAGTTGATCCTGAAATCGCCGAAGCCATTGTTAACGAACAGCAGAGACAGAACGATCATATCGAACTCATCGCTTCCGAGAACTGGGTTAGCAAGGCAGTTATGGCTGCAATGGGCAGCCCCCTTACCAACAAGTACGCTGAAGGATATCCCGGAAAGCGCTATTACGGCGGATGCGATTGCGTAGACGTTGTTGAAAATCTTGCAATCGACAGAGCCAAGGAACTTTTCGGCTGTGATTACGCAAACGTTCAGCCTCACTCAGGCGCACAGGCTAACATGGCAGTGCAGTTTGCGATTCTTAATCCCGGTGACACCGTAATGGGTATGAACCTCGACCACGGCGGACACCTTACACACGGAAGCCCGGTTAATATGTCCGGTAAGTACTTCAACATCGTACCTTACGGCGTTAACGACGACGGATTCCTTGATTATGACAAGATGTACGATCTTGCCATGGAACATAAGCCCAAGCTCATCATCGCAGGTGCTTCCGCTTATGCACGTGCAATTGACTTTAAGAAATTCAGAAAGGCTGCGGACGATTGCGGCGCAGTACTTATGGTAGATATGGCTCACATCGCAGGTCTTGTAGCTGCGGGCCTTCACGAGTCACCCATCGGCATTGCTGATGTCGTAACCACCACCACACACAAGACCTTAAGAGGTCCCCGTGGCGGACTCATCCTTTGCAATCAGGATGTACAGGACAAGTTCAACTTTAACAAGGCAATCTTCCCCGGAATTCAGGGCGGCCCTCTCATGCATGTTATTGCAGGTAAGGCAGTTTGCTTCAAGGAAGCACTTCAGCCCGAATTTAAGGTATATCAGCAGAATATTATTAACAACGCTCAGGCTCTTTGCAAGGGTCTCATGAGCAGAGGCGTTAAGATCGTATCCGGCGGTACCGACAACCACTTAATGCTTGTCGACCTCACCAACTTCGGTCTTACCGGCAAGGCAGTTGAGAAATGGCTTGATGCCGCTCACATAACTGCCAACAAGAATACGATTCCGAACGATCCTCAGAAGCCCTTCGTTACTTCCGGTATCCGTCTCGGAACTCCCGCAGTTACCAGCCGTGGCATGAACACAGCCGACATGGACGTTATCGCCGACTGCATCGCAAGCATCATCAAAGGTGGCGAGGCAGCAATCGAGCCCACCAAGGCACGTATTCTTGAACTTACCAAAGCATATCCCTTAATCTAACTTCTCTTTATGGAAGCGGGTTCGCAGATTTATCTGCGGGCCCGTTTCGCATTTATGGCCAAAGAAAAAGACCCGACAGCATCGGGCCTTTTGGCATTAGTTTATATTACTTTTTGATTTTCACAAGTGCTTTCCTGATAGCCATTCCCACGGGGATAGCGACAGCAATTTTAACTGCATCCGCGGGGATGAAGGGAATTACGCCTGCGGCGAAGGCTGCCTTTAAGCTCATACCTGCCTGGTGAGCAAGCCAGAGACTGCCGAAGGTGTAGCAGACTGCGGTACCGAGTATCATGCCGATTGCGTGCATGTAAGGTTTCCTCGGGAACTTATCGATAAAGAAACCTGCAATCAAAGCTACGAAAATGTAGCCGATCATGTATCCGCCTGTAGGACCCGCAATCTTGGCAAATCCGCCGGAAAAGGCGGAGAAGACGGGAACACCGACACCGCCGATTAAGAGGTATACAAGTACTGCGATTGTTCCGTCAAGCATTCCGCAAGCGTACACTGCAATGTAAATAGCGAAGATGCAAAGCGAAATCGGCACGGGGCTTATCGGTATTGCTATAGTAAAGGGACTGAGTACGCAGATGATGGCGGCGGCGAGCCCGATGAAGGTTATTCTTTGAACATTTTTAGACATATATTCACTCTCCTTGATAAAGAAATGGTTTACAATCAATCACGCGTGGTTTACAATCAAACCTATGTGAGTGTACGAAAACCCGCAGATAATTGCAAGAGGTTTACATTAAAAGTTTACAATCACGGAAAAACGGAGAAAAAGTCATGAAGACCAAAGACGAAATTCTTAACATATTAAAAGAAAACGGCACCGACTTTATCTCGGGCGAAGACATTGCAAAGCGCCTCTTTGTAACCCGCGCGGCGGTTTGGAAGGGCATCAAGGCACTTGAAAAAGACGGACATGAGATCGAGGCAGTCACCAACAGAGGCTACAGACTGAAAGTCGTGCAGGAATCCATCGACGCCGAGAAGATAGTAGCTTATCTTGCGGAGACCGGCGCGAATACGCCTAAACTCTTTATCTACGACGAAGTCGGCTCCACCAACGACGAAGCCCTCAAATACGCCAAGGAGCATCCGGGAGAGGAAGCCGTGTTCATCGCCGGCAGACAGACCGCAGGCAGAGGCAGAAGAGGACGAGAGTTCTACTCGCCCAAGGACACCGGAATCTACATGAGTTTCTTAATCTACCCCAAGGCAGACTTCTCGGAAGCGGCACTTTATACATGTATGACCGCGGTAGCTCTCAGCAAGTCCATTAAAAGCGCTCTCGGAATCGATACTAAGATAAAGTGGGTTAACGACATATTCTTGGGCGACAAGAAGGTCGCAGGCATTCTTACGGAAGGAATAGCATCTGTAGAGGACATGAGCCTTTCCCACGTGGTAATCGGCGCCGGCACCAACATCTACGACCCTTACGAAGGCTTCCCCAGCAAGCTTAAGGACATCGCAGGCTACCTCCTCAACGATAGGCAGCCGGACGCCCGCGAGAAGCTTTGTGCAACATTCATAGCGGAGCTCCTTTCTTACATCAAAGGCGACCACCCCGACTTTGTACAGGAGTACCGCGACCTTTCCATGCTCATCGGTAAGTATGTCCGCGTAGAAACGTTCAAAGAAAACGCCAAGGCAAAATATGCGCTCGTCACGGGCATTGACGACAACTGCGGCCTCACGGTGCGCTACGACGACGGACACGAAGAGACCCTTTCAAGCGGCGAAGTTAGTGTCAAAAAGTACTGATTTACGGGCTTTTGTGGCAATTGCACAAAACCCCGATAAAAGAGTTCAAAAAATAGTAAAGATTTTAGTTGATTAAAGCGTGAACGTATGATAGACTATCTTCCATGAGCGCACAACTGTACGCGAAAGGAAGACAAGCATGGCAGAGAAATCTGAATACTACGTACTGAGAAAAAAGGCGGTTCCCGAGGTGTTACTTAGCGTTGTAGAGGCTAAGAGACTTCTTGAAACCCACAAGGTTTCCACCATTCAGGAAGCGGTGGAGCAGGTGGGCATCAGTCGTTCTTCTTTTTACAAATACAAGGACGACATAATGGAGTTCCACGACAACTCTCAGGGTACCACGATTACAATTACATTTCAAATGGACGATGAGCCCGGTGTACTTTCGGACGTCCTCAAGATTATCGCCGATCACGGCGCCAACATCCTGACGATTCACCAGAGTATTCCGATTAACGGAATGGCTTCTTTGTCCATAAGCATACAGATTCTCGAGACGACCCTCGACGTATCGCAGATGCTTGAAGAAATGGAAGCCCAGCGCGGCATTCACTATGTAAAGATTATTGCCAAAGAATAGGCAAGAAATTATAAATGTAAAGGATATCGGTTGAAATGATTAATGTTGGAGTTTTTGGTTACGGCACCGTCGGAAGCGGCGTCGTAGAGGTACTTACTCAGAACGCTGAAGTAATTAAGAAGAACGTGGGCGACGACGTTAAGGTTAAGGCAATCCTTGACTTAAGAGAGTTTCCCGGCGACCCCTTTGAAAAGCTTGTGGTTCACGAGGTTGAGGCGATTGTTAACGATCCCGAAATCGACATCGTGTGCGAGACAATGGGGGGCGCGACTTACGCTTACAAGTATACCAAGATGGCACTTGAGGCAGGCAAGAGCGTCTGCACTTCCAATAAAGAGCTTGTGGCTCTTCACGGTCCCGAACTTATCGAGCTTGCCAAGGCTCATAACTGTTCTTATAAGTTTGAGGCATCCACAGGCGGCGGTATTCCGATTATCAGAGCGCTTGAGAGCTCTGTTACCGCAGACCATATTTTAAGCGTTGTAGGTATCGTTAACGGTACGACTAACTACATGCTTACCAAGATGACTTACGAAGGCTCCGACTTTGACGAAGTACTCAAGGAAGCTCAGGCTTTAGGCTACGCAGAGCTTCATCCCGAGGCTGACATCGAAGGTCACGATGCAGCGAGAAAGATAGCAATTTTAGCTTCGGTGGTATGCGGCAAGACCGTTGATTTTGCAAAGGTTCCCACCGAAGGTATTACCAATATTACCGCCCGCGACATTAAGTATGCGGAACAGCTTAAAATGAAGATTAAGCTTCTTGCCAAGTACGAGGACAGACCTACAGGTGCTTTTGCTCTTGTGGCTCCTTACCTTGTTAAGAAGGGCAATCCCCTTTACAATGTTGACGACGTTTACAATGCAATCCTTGTGCGCGGCAATATGTTAGATGATGCGATGTTTATGGGTCGCGGCGCCGGCAAGCTTCCCACCGCCAGTGCTGTATGCGGCGACGTGGTTGAGTGTGCCAAGAGTAACGGCAAGCACATCCCTTGCAACTGGATTGACGAAGAGATTAACCTTCCCGGATATCAGGCTTCCAAGAAAGTTTTCTTTGTCCGCGTAGGCGCAGAGCTTAAGCAGGATGCAATCAATGCTTTCGACGGAGAGGTTACGGAAGTTGATGCAGGATACTTCGATGAGTATGCATTTATGACCTGCGAACTTTCCGAAGCAGATTTTGCAAGCAAAAAAGCAAAAATGGGTACTACCCTTAATTACTTAAGAGTGGAAAAATAAAGGTGTAGAGAGCCGGAGTGTTCTCTGCTGTGAGGTGAATATATGAATAAAGTTGTTAAATTCGGCGGCAGCTCACTTGCGAGTGCTGAGCAGTTTAAGAAGGTAGGGAAGATCATTACCGATGATAAGGACAGACACTTCGTCGTTCCTTCCGCCCCCGGTAAGCGTTTTTCCAAAGATAAAAAGGTAACTGATATGCTTTATGCCTGCTATGCGAATGTATCAGGCAAGGGCGGAGTAGAAAAGATGGATGCGGACCTTGCGGATATCAAGGCGCGTTACCAGGAGATTATCGACGGACTTGCGCTTAAGCTTTCTTTGGACGATGAGTTTAAGACCATCCGCGAGAATTTCATTAAGAAGGCAGGTCGCGACTACGCAGCTTCCAGAGGTGAATACTTAAACGGTATCATCATGGCAGACTATCTCGGATATGAGTTCATCGATGCGGCTGAGGTTATTAAGTTTACCGCTAACGGTGACTTTGATTCAGAGCTTACCAATAAGGTATTGTCCGAGAAGCTTAAGACCTGTGTGAATGCCGTAATTCCAGGCTTCTATGGTTCTTTACCCGACGGCACCATTAAGACATTTTCAAGAGGCGGTTCCGACATCACCGGTTCCATCGTTGCAAGAGCTTGCAAAGCTGACGTATACGAGAACTGGACAGACGTATCGGGCTTCCTTATCGCAGATCCCCGTATCATCGAGAATCCCGAAGTTATCGAGACCATCACTTACAGAGAGCTTCGCGAGCTTTCATACATGGGCGCAGGCGTACTTCACGAAGACGCTATCTTCCCCGTAAGACGCGAAGGCATCCCGATTAACATTCGCAATACCAATTCCCCTCAGGACGGCGGTACATGGATTGTTGAGAGTACCTGCCAGAAGTCCAAGTACACCATTACCGGTGTGGCAGGACGTAAAGGCTTTTGTTCTATTAATATAGAGAAAGACATGATGAACTCCGAAGTCGGATTCGGCAGAAAGGTTCTTCAGGCTTTCGAAGACAGCGGCATTTCCTTTGAGCATATGCCTTCAGGTATCGATACCATGACAGTATTCGTTCACCAGGACGAATTCATGGACAAGGAGCAGCAGGTAGTATCCGCTATTCACCGCCTTGCAGATCCCGACACCATCGAGATTGAAGCAGACCTTGCACTTATCGCAGTCGTAGGTCGTGGCATGAAGTCCACCCGCGGTACCGCAGGTCGTATCTTCTCAGCACTTGCTCATGCGGACGTTAACGTTAAGATGATCGATCAGGGTTCCAGTGAGTTAAACATCATCATCGGTGTCGATAACGCAGATTTCGAAGCAGCCATCAAGGCCATTTATGACATTTTTGTAGTAGCAAGACTCTAATAAATTGAACTTAATTTTCAGACAAAAGGGCACCTTTTTAGGTGCCTTTTTTGTGCCCTTCGAAACCCCTTATTTTACGGGAAATCAATTTCAGTAACAGTTTGAATTGTTCAAAAGAATCAAAATGTAAAGACAATTCAGACTATAACGGCATAATTAACTATAAATTTATTAAGAAATTATAAAGTTACTTGACAATTTAACGGCGAAATGATATAGTCTAGATACAAACAGAAGAGAGAATCTTCAGAAAGGAAGAGAACAAAACTTAATACAGATCTTAAGAAAAGGAGGTACAGTCCACCTTACTACTTAATTTAAATCCAATATATATCACTTCTTAGATCGAGTACATAGTAATACAGGCGGTTGGATACAGGACGCCAAGTACAACGAGTACAAAACAATACGTGGAAAGATGAGAAGAGAAAGGCAGGATTAGTCCATTGGACGAGATATTTCTTTAGGAGAGGGCATCAGTAACAGCAGGATGTCCTCTCCATATTTTTGCCTTTTTTTCAAAAAAAGAACCCGCATCACCGGGTCCTTACCTACATAATATCCATGCCGCGCCCCGCTTCAAGTTTCTTAATATAGTTATCGGGGTCGTTTATAAAATGAGCCATTTCCATGAAGGTTTCGAGAATGAGCCATTCTTTGCTGCATTCGGAACCGTTCTTGCCGATGTCTTTAAACATCTTATATTCACCTAACAGGTAAACATATATATCAGATAAGAAATAACCGCGGAACTCAAACTTGTCTTTAAGACTCTTGTGGTCTATATAATAAAGAAATTCTTCATAGAGCTCAGCCTTATTCAGAAACTCAGCCCATAACGTATCCGCAAAGTCCGCGGGCTTACCGCTAAACTCCGCCAGATACTTCAAATCTTCGTATACCATTATTTTTCTTGCATCATATATTAATCCGGCCATGAGGCAATTATACATCAAAATTGCGGGGATTTTAATATTTTTTTGGGAAGATTGTTATGGAGATATTAATAATTGTGCAATATAATCTAGGATATATTTGAGAGGAGAGGAGTATAAAAGTATGAAGAGAAGAATACTTTCAGTAACATTGACAATGGCACTCATTCTTGCTTTGGCAGGATGTGAGAAGAAGGATGAAACGACGGTAAGCTCCATCAGTGAGACACCTATCGAGAGCACAGAGACTTCTGTAAGCTCAGAGGCATCCGTTGAGACATCTACGGAGGACACCGGCGCAAGCACAGCCTCAGATGAAGAGAAATTAACAGGTCAGGCTTTGTACGAAGCATTTATGGCAGGCGAAGCCAAGGCTATGGTTACCGCCGAAGGCGACAAGGGCCAGTACTACACATTTACAAATGCCATGACCGCAGGCGAGTCTTACACACTTAACGAGATCATTACCAATCTTTCCGACAACATGGAGCAGAACGGCTGGGACAAGCGCCCCACACTCGGCGAGATTTACAAAGAATATATTGACTGCGGTATGGACGGTAAGGAAGAACTTCACGTTCGCATCGAACTTCCCGTGGAAGGCATTGAAGATTTCACCGTCGACATGGTAATCGTGGAGAAGGACGGTGCCCTTAAGATTGCATACGACGCAGACAGCTGGTCACGCAGCGAAGTTACTGTAGGACGCGACGGTTACATCATGAATGGCGGTTCCGCAGGTGCTTCCGTGCACGTGGGAGACGTAGCGATTATAGACGGTAACGGTGATTACAAGTTCATCTCACAGTGGGAAGAAAATACCGAAGTAATGGCAGCCGACTACTACGTAAGCTTTTCCAAGGACCCCATCAAGGTTGATTTAAGCAGCGTTGACACAGACGACCTCAGCGTTTCGCTGTTCACTCTTAAGGAAGACCCCAAGGCTGAAGATATCATGGTAACCCTTTACAAAGGCTTCGACGGCGAAGAATATGACGCTTCAAGCCCCGCCGGACAGGCATTTACCAATGTAGGTATCAAGGTAGTTTCCGAAGAGGAATCACACAAGATTATGTCCGACTGGCTGGTAGAGCAGGGATACAAATAAATGCTGAATTTTAACTGCAGGGACAGGTCACACAGGCCTGTCCTTTGTGTTATTATGGATTAAGAAAACCTGATTAATGGGGGCACTTAAACAATGATGACGGATTTTGAGAAGTTTCTTTTTGCGGCATTCAGAACAGTGGTAATTAAGGGAGAAGGCACTCACGAGCTTACGGACGAGCGCCTCGTAATGGCCGTTACTGCCAATGAAAACCTTAAGACTCTGGGCTACTCCATGGGGGCAGAGGCTCTTCTTAAGCTTGCATCCTCAGATTCCATTGAAACCATATACAAGGACGTCGAGAGTACCGCCGACATGCACGGCGCGAAGCCCATGTACCCCGACTTCCCCACGACTCTTATGAATATCGACGAGGCAACCTTCCGATTCCACCAGATATGTCACTATACGTCCACCTACGGCCTTGAGCGTTGGTACGGCGTGAAGATTAAGAAGGGCTGGCTCCCGGACACTCCCGACACCGCGAAGACCGAGAAGGACGAGGCGCTTTTGAACCTTAAGTTTCTTACGGTTGTCGACGAGAACGATGCATATCGTTACTGCCTCGAGAAAGTTCTTTCGAAAAAAGAACGCATGTCGCAGGACGACAAGACCTACGTGGCTCTTGCCTACAAACACGAGCTTGGTAAGACCTGGCTTTCCGAACTTCAGGTGCCCTTTAAACAGAACTTGATGGCGCTCTTTGCGATTGCTTTTGACACGCTTGAGACTGAGGATTTCATCGATTCCATGAAGGCATTCTGCAAACACACGGGTGACGTGTGGAAGTGCGCGGATTACCTGATTACTCATAAACGTTTCCACCTTCGCACATCTGAGAAAAAGAAACTCGTGCGCCTGTTTGAATCTTATGGCGCAGGCGACTTCAGAGAGAACCTGCAGCTTAGTATCAAGAAGGGTGAGCGAATCATTAAATTGCTTACCGTTATAGACTTTAACCGCTTCTCTAAGAACCCGGAGTTCTCCGAGGCAATACGCGGGCTCAGAACGGGCGAGCTTAAGTCTTTCGAGGCGCAGGTGGACGCACTGCTTAAGCTTCGTTCCGAAGAGGCGCTGGACTTTCTTGCGAAGCGCCCGGGACTTATGCTTAGGAAGATTAACCGTCTTATTAAGCTTGGATATGGCGAGTACGAGATTCTTTCGCGACTTTTGCCTGTGGCTGGGAAACTCAGTGCACAGACCCTCAACACTTGTCTGGTGTTCTTTGGCCATCCTTTCGAGAGCTATGAGCGTGAGAGACTGCAGATTTACAACATTTTCCTGCGTCTCATGGAAGAGAAGATGAAGCACGTAGATACCGGCTGGCAGGGCAAGAAGGTTTATATTGATGAAGGCGACGTGGACCTTTCACGCTCCACGATTGCGGGCAATGACAAGAGCGCGCTTACGGGTTACCTGCAGAGCGGATTTGCTTACAGAATTCCGGATGAGGCGACAACAGTGCGATTCTTCGTGTACTGGAACTCCACAGAAGAGCGCGCCGACCTTGACCTTCATGCCGAAGGGTATTTTGACGGCAGAGAGGAATCGGTGCACATCGGCTGGAACGGAGAGTTCAGAGACAGCGGTATGGCGACTTCCGGCGACGTTACTCACAGCAACGCGGCCGAGTATATTGACGTCGATCTTCGAAACGGCGAGCTTCCCCACTACGTGCGTTTTGTGGTGGACGATTTCTACACAGAGCCCAAGCACAATTTCACCGATCTTTCCGAAGGCTTCACCGGCATGATGGCGGTCGAGAAACTTGGCGTTAAAGTGCAGCTTTATGACAGAAAGAATTGTTTCTTTAACCATGATATAACAGCGCTTCAGTCTGGCCGACTTGAGTATGCGTGGCTTGATACCAAGCTTCGCCGCGTGATTTTTGTGGGCAAAGAATACTTAAATAAAGGCAGCTATACTGAACTTGGCTACGACGACGTGACCAAAATCCTGTATTCTGAGTTCAGCGCAAGACGCTATCTGGAGCTCCTAATTAAGGCTCAGAACGCTACCCTCGCAGACAGCGCCGACACCGCGGAAGTGGTGCTTTCCCTTGAGAAAAAAGACAACACCGTCAGCATAGTTGAAAAAAACTACTGGCTTGATGTATAATTAAATTTGGCGGACGTGCATGGCACTCAATAATTGATGACATCCTTTTACAACTCTGATGGTGGGTGCCGCTATGCGCTTGTCATCGAATAGTCCGCCACATACAATTAACTTTGGGAATGACACTATGAATGCATTACTTGCCAAGGCAATGTGGCTGATTAGCACAGTTGTGGGCAGCGTTACGGAAATTGAAGATGAAGCGGTACCTGAGACGGCCGCCGCACATTGCAATATTCACTGGACCATCCTTTGCATCATCGCAATGTACGGCATCTACGCAATTGCCAGAGTAGGTCGTATTCGCAAGGCGCTTGCAGGCGGCATTGAGGACATGGGACTTTCACCGGAAGACTTAAAGAAGCAGCGCGGTTTCTTTCACTACGATACACTGATAGGCCTCTTAGCCTTAGCACTTCTGGCACTCAGCAAGTACTTCTGGACATGCTACATCGATTACAGGGTTGCGGTATGCGGAGCGGTTATCGTAATCATAAGCACCGTAATCATAGAGATAGAGAATTATAGGTTATACAACAGAGTCGAAATAGGCCCCTGAGGCATGTTTGAAGACGACCGATAATAAATCACTCAGGTGATTATTATAGAGAATGTATATAATGGGCGAGACGGGTATTTCCTGTGCTCGCTCTTTTAATTCAGGCAAAAGAAAACGTTTTCCAAATTTTCCTTGACTTTCCGTTAATGCCATAATATTATAATTATGGAAAACGGTTTCCGAGACTTTCCGCAGACACAGGAAGGTCGGAAACGTGCACATAAGAAAGGTAGGACAGCAATGGCCGGAATCAAAGACGTAGCCCGTGAAGCCGGAGTTGCCGTATCCACTGTTTCCAAGGTTTTAAACAATTACCCCAATGTAAGCAAGGAGACCAAGGACAAGGTCAATAAAGCCATCAAGAAGCTTGACTTTATGCCCAACGCCGTAGCGGCGGCCCTTTCCTCCAAGCAGCCGGGAAGGGTGGCCATCTTAATCAATCAGATGACCAACGCCTCCATCGATGAGGTGGACATGCAGTACTTATCCGGCGCGATACTCAAGGCCAGAGAGAAGAAACTGGACGTAATAACCCTTTTCTTTTCCATGCTGGGGGACAAGAGCCTTAAGGAAATCACTGCTTACCTTAAGTCCCAGAACGTCGAAGCATTAGTAATCTTCGGACTTTCCAAGGACGACAAGGTAATCATGAAACTGGTGGAAAGCGGCGAATTCAAGACAGTTTGCGTAGACGCACCCCTTGTGAGCGAGAGCACCTCATGCGTATGGGTAGACCAGTACAAAGCCCAGTATGACGTGGCCGAAGCGCTTTACAAGATGAACAAGCCTAAGAAAATACTGTATTTGTCGGGCAAGAAAAACAGCTTCGTCTGCGAGAAGCGTTTGCAGGCGGTTAAGGATTTCTGCAAAAAGAAAAAGCTCACACTCAAAGTGGAGCAGGCAGACTTCAGTGAGAAAAAAGCCCGCGAGATTGTGCTTAAAATCGGCGCCGACTACGATGCCGTGATATGCGCATCAGACCTTTGTGCAATAGGTGCCATGATGGCCCTTACGAAAATGGACATATTCAGACCGGTATGCGGCTTTGACGGAATATCCCTTATGGGTTATGCGGGTCGCCAGATGACCACCGTCAAGCAGGACTTCACAGAGATTGCGATGACCGCCGTTGAGGAAGCCGAGAAATTGTTACTCGGCGAAGCGGGAAGAGAAGTGATTCTTCCTCACAAAGTCGTAAGAATCGAGTATCTGGACGTTATCCATTAACAGCACGGACTACCGTGACCCCAATCTAAGGAGGATTTACAAATGAGTTTAAGAGCAGAGATGCAGCAGGAAGTTATGCTTATGAATATGGAGGCAGAGCTTGAGGACAGAGCCAAGAAGGCGTACAAAAAGTCCCTCAAGGACTGCGACAACAAGGAGCTTTATTACATTCTTTTGTCACTTACCAAGGAAATGACCGAGTTATCCGAGCCTATTTCGGGTGATAAGAAGGTTTATTATATTTCCGCAGAGTTTCTTATCGGTAAGTTACTTTCCAACAACCTTATCAACATGGGTCTTTATGACAAGATTAACGAGATTCTTACCAAGAACGGCAAGAGCCTTGCAGAAATCGAAGAGTTCGAGCCCGAACCTTCACTCGGTAACGGCGGACTCGGTCGTCTTGCCGCATGTTTCCTTGATTCCATCGCAACACTTGGCTATCAGGGCGACGGTATCGGACTTAACTACCACTTGGGATTATTCAAGCAGGTATTCAGAAACAAGCTTCAGAAGGCTGAGCCCAACGACTGGATTGAAGACAAGTCCTGGCTTGAAGATACAGGAATTTCTTTCCCCGTACACTTCGGTAACCTTACCGTTAACTCCAAACTCTACGACATCGACATCGTAGGCTACAGAAGCGGCACCAACAAGCTTCACTTATTCGATATCGAGTCCGTTGACGAGTCAATCGTAGACAAGGGCATCGACTTCGATAAGACCGATATAGAGAAGAACCTTACTCTTTTCCTCTATCCCGATGACTCCGATGAAGCCGGCAACTTACTTAGAATCTACCAGCAGTACTTTATGGTTAGTAACGCCGCTCAGCTCATCTTAAAAGAGTTAAAAGAAAAGCAGTACGACCTTCGCAGAATGTACGATTACTGCGTAATTCAGATCAACGACACACACCCTACGCTCATTATCCCCGAGCTTATCAGAATCCTTGTGAACGACAAGGCATTTACTTTTGACGAGGCCGTTGAAGTAGTATCCAAGACCTGCGCATACACTAACCACACCATCCTCGCAGAAGCACTCGAGAAGTGGCCCCTTGCTTACCTTGAGAAGGTAGTGCCTCACTTAGTTCCCATCATCAAGGAACTCGATAAAAAGGTTAAAGAAAAATACTCGAGCAAGAAGCTTCACATCATCGACAAGGAAGGCCGCGTGCACATGGCTCACATTGACATCCACTACGGCTTCTCCGTTAACGGTGTTGCTGCCCTTCACACAGAAATCTTAAAGAAGACCGAGCTTAATCACTTCTACAAGATTTACCCCGAGAAGTTCAACAACAAGACCAACGGTATCACCTTCCGTCGCTGGCTTCTTTCCTGTAACCACGAGCTTTCGGACTACATTTCATCCCTTATCGGTAACTACTACAAGAAGGATGCAACCGAGCTTGAAAAACTCATGGACTACATCGACAACGAAATGGTTCTCGACCGCATCGCCGAGATTAAGTTTGAGAAAAAGAAAGAGCTTTGCGCTTACATCAAGGAAAAAGAAGGCGTTGTGCTCGACCCTCACTCCATCTTCGACGTACAGGCCAAGCGTATGCACGAGTACAAGCGTCAGCAGATGAATGCTTTGTACATAATACACAAGTACCTTGAAATCAAGAAGGGCAAGAAGCCTTCCACACCCATGACCTTTATCTTCGGTGCCAAGGCAGCTCCCGCTTACATAATTGCGCAGGATATAATTCACCTTCTCCTTTGCTTACAGGAAATCATCAACAACGATCCCGAGGTAAGCCCTTACATGAAGGTGCTCTTCGTAGAGAACTACAACGTTTCTTACGCAGAAAAGATTATTCCCGCATGTGATATTTCCGAGCAGATTTCTTTGGCATCCAAGGAGGCATCAGGTACCGGTAACATGAAGTTTATGCTTAACGGTGCGGTTACACTCGGCACCAAGGACGGCGCGAACGTTGAAATCGGAGACCTTGTAGGTAAGAAGAACATTTACTTCTTCGGTAAGGATTCTAAGACCGTTATCAACCACTACAAGAAGGCTGACTACGTATCCAAGGACTTCTACAAGAACTCCAAGGTTATCAAGAACGCAGTTGACTTTATCGTAGGCGACAAGTGCATGAAGGTAGGTCACAAGGAGAATCTTGAGAGACTTTACAACGAACTTCTTAACAAAGACTGGTTCATGACCCTTCTCGACCTTGAAGAGTACATCGAGATGAAGGATAAGATCTTCGCAGATTACGAGAAGCGCACCATGTGGAAGAAGATGATGCTTACCAATATCGCGAAGGCCGGCTTCTTCTCATCCGACAGAACCATCGAAGATTACAACAAAGATGTATGGCACTTAAAGTCAATGGATTAAGTTTGGTCGCAGGGAGGGTTAGATTATGAGAAGATGCGGTATTTTGATGCCGATATTTTCACTTCCGTCTAAGTACGGAATAGGTTCTTTTTCCAAAGAAGCATATGAATTTGTAGATTTCCTTAAGGCTGCGGGACAGAGCCTCTGGCAGATATTGCCTCTGGGTCCTACAGGCTACGGTGATTCACCTTATCAGTCGTTCTCGACTTTCGCCGGTAATCCTTATTTTATCGACGTGGACGAGTTCGTGAAGGAAGGCTTCGTCACCGAGGCTGACTGCAAGAAGTATGCTTGTAAGGACGGGTCTTACGTAGATTACGAAGATATGTACAAGAAGCGTTTCAAGCTTCTTCGCAAGGCTTTCGAAAACAGCAATGTGAAGACTTTGAAGGCTTACAAGGGCTTTGTGAAGGACAATGAATTCTGGCTCGACGATTACGCTTTGTTCATGGCTCTTAAGGATGAAAAGGGCGGAATCGCCTGGACCGAGTGGGAGGAGGACTTAAAGCTTCGCAAGGCTAAGGCTTTGGAGAATGCTCGTAAGCGCCTCGCTTCCGAGATTGACTTTTATAAGTTCCAGCAGTTTTATTTTAACAAACAGTGGAAGGCGCTTAAGAAATATGCCAATGCTGCGGGCGTCGAGATTGTGGGCGACATACCGATTTATGTAGCTTTCGACTCGGCGGATGTGTGGGCAAGTCCCGAGCTCTTCGACCTTAATGAAGAGAACATTCCCAATGCTGTGGCAGGCTGCCCTCCGGATCCCTTTGCTCCTACGGGACAGCTCTGGGGCAATCCTTTGTACCGCTGGGATGTGCACCGCGAGACCGGTTATGCGTGGTGGATTAAGAGAATTGCTTACTGCTTCGATTTGTATGATGTGGTAAGAATCGACCATTTCAGAGGCTTCGATGCCTTCTATGCGATTCCTTTTACCGATAAGACCGCAGAGAACGGTAAGTGGCGCAAGGGCCCCGGTTACGATTTGTTCAAGGCTATCAACAACGCTTTGGGTGAAAAGCAGATTATCGCCGAGGATCTCGGTTTCTTAACCGACTCCGTGCGTCGCCTCGTTAAGCGTACCGGCTACCCCGGCATGAAAATCATGCAGTTCGCCTTCGGCTCCGGCGCCGGCAACGAGTACCTTCCTCACAACTTATCGTCCAACTCCGTAATCTACACCGGCACCCACGACAACGAAACCGTCCGCGGCTGGTACGAAAGAATGCTCAAGGACGACAAAAAATGCGCGGAGTACGTGCGTTTCTACGCTCGCGAGGAGGATGCTACAAAGATGGCCTGGGCGCTCATCGAGCTCTGCTACAAGAGCGTATGCGACACCGTAATCATCCCGATGCAGGACTTCCTTAACATCGGCGGCGAAGGCCGCATCAACACCCCCGCAGTCTTAGGCGGCAACTGGCAGTGGCGCATGAAAAAGAACGCCTGCACCAAGAAGCTTGCGAAAGACATTGATAAGCTTAGGAAGCTCTGCCTGAGGTAAGTTTAATAGAAGATAAGTGTAATTTAGCAGCCGTCGGATGGTGTCCGGCGGCTGTTTTTGTCGCTTAAAGGCTTTCTTTTACCATGGAATGGCTTTTTATGCCGCTAAAAGACTTTCATTTACCACAGAATAGCTTTCATCGGGCTAGAAATAGCTCTCTAAAGCTGAGTTATGTAAACTAGTTATCGCAATACTGAAAAAGAATTGAAACTGCGATAAAAAAGTACCCCAAAAGCTGGTGTTATGTAAACTACTTATCGCAATACGCAAAAAGAATTGAAATTGCGATAAGAAAATGCCCAAAACTTATCGCAGTTTAAACTAAAATTTCATATTGCGATAAACAGGTTGACATAACATGAAAAATGGCGGATTTTTTATCGCAGTTTAGGGATAAAACAGCGTATTGCGATAACAATGGCGGGAATAGGGGGCGAGAAGCTGCTTTTTCAAAAAGAATTAAGAAACGAACAGCGCGCTACGTTGTATGATAATTTCAGAAAGATAATTCTTATTGGGGGACAATATGAGAAGAGAGATTGCGGGATTACTAATATTGGCATTGGTTGTTTCAAGTGCTTGCGCTTGCGGGTCAAAGAAAGAGGAGACAAAATCCGAACCGGACACAGAAATATCAGCATCGGTAGCAGCTGAAGTTAGTGCGTCTGAAGAGGATAACAGCGAGACTTTATTTGCAGATGCTTTTGCGAGGTTTGAGGAATTCGTGCAGGAGGAAAATTACGAAGAGGCTTATCTGGCAGCAGAAGAAGCTGAAAAATATGGGAACTTTAACAAGAAATGTTTGGAACAATTTACAAGTCAGGATGATGATTCAATTATTAAGCTTGCATATATTTATCTTTGCATGGATGATCCGGTTAAGGCTGCAGATTGTGTGATTAAAAGAGACAGCGAGAACTGTGAAGTATTTTTGCAATTTATCAGAGATAATTCATACATCATTACCGAGTATCATGGGCTCAATGAGGAGATGACTCCTTATATGCATTATGTGTACGACGACCATGGAAGAATAATCAAGAAAGAAGATAGTGTATACACTACAACAACCGAATACGGAAAGAATGAGCAACTGGATAACTGGGGCGAGGGTAGATATCGATACCGAAAGTTTGATGAAAGCGGTAAAGTGGTCTATGAATACGAGAACGGGGGCACATACCGATATGAAAACAATTACATCTACGACGATTCGGGCAGATTAATCAGAAAAGAGTATTTGTTAAGCGATAACGCAGACACATATGAATATGATGAGTCAGGAAATTGTGTGATTAAATATGAGAAAGACGGAGGTATACGCCGCTACGAGTATGACGAAAAGGGCAGAGAAATAAAATGTTCCTATGAATATTCGCAGGGTAGTATAAATTTTGGGGAAAATACCTATGATGACAAGGATAGGCTAGTCAAAGAAATTCGGACATACGCGGCCGGAGAACAGGACGATTTCAATTACGAATATGACGACTTGGGAAGAAAAGTCAAAGAATACGGCACATATTATTGGCCACGGGAAGGTTTTGTAGATTTCGAGACTGTATATACATTTACCGATATAAACGGAGGGTATGAGCGCTCTACCGTAAGAAGTGATGGCGAAGACGGTCACGGATTTCGAAAGTATGACAGCCTTGGTCAGTTAGTAGAATCTTATGAATACTATCTTATGGACAGCACTCCGCCGGGGGATGTGGGCGATGCGATATATCCTTATGTGCCTGTAACAACCAAGAAGCCCGTCGGGCAACTGAAACCATACGTATCCTCCAATAAAATGGTATATGACTATACCTTCTTTATTAAGTCCAAAGAAGAAGACGCTGACAAGAATCTCTATCAATGTATCGCCGAGGACGTAGAGAGCGAAAAACTTGTCACTGTCAGTGATGAAGATGCTATGAAATATGGAGACTTGGTAAAGATTATACCTGAGGGCGGCCCTTGCGGTGATATGGCTATAGAGGTAGAGAGGTTATTTATCTATTGTTATGAGCTAGATACAAATGTAGATGTATCCGCTATCAATCTGGTATTTAAGAACAGTAAGAAATCCCCGGACACTATCAAAGTGTATGCCACGTTTGAAGGGAAAGAAAAACTGCTTGGCTCTTTCAATGCTCAAAAGATTGGCCTTGAGAATGAGCCAACGGTTGCCTATACCGATTTTTACCCTGACAATGCTATAGATATTTGGAATTATAGAAATAACTACCCGGAAAAAGTGGTTATCAGACCTGCAGATTTAAAGAACTATTCATCTAATGACGGTACCATAGAGGTTGATTTTGGATCGGAAGTTGAGAATCGTTACGGCGGTGGCGCAGGAGTCATTGGGCAAGACGGTGTATTTGAAACGATAAAAGTGTCTGATGATGTGGTAATTGTGGGTTTGAATAATTCGATTTACCCTACTTTTGTCACGAAGGATTATTTAGAGAAGTACCTTTATGGTGCCGGCTATGAGGTAATAATCGATCATGGAGTAATAGTTTATATTGAGGAGATACAAAGCGTTTAGCGAAGATCGACGATTAATACATATAAATACCCCTTGACAAAAAAATACTTCGCGTGTAGAATTAATTTAGTTCGAGACGCGAAGCATTTTTATAAGGACCTGAAATGACTGTTAAAATAAGCCGAAACGATAAGCCGGAAGAAGTGTTAAAGAACTTCACGGACTATATTGAAGAGATTAAGGAGCTGTTATCGCTTGATCTTTGGAGCAATATTTTTCTTAATTGCTCGAAGAATGAGGTGCTTCTTTTTTGGCTGCTTTATCAGAAGGGCGAGGTGAATATGTCGGAGATCGCCGAGTATATTCATGTGCCGCTTAATACGGCGACGGGTATTGTGAGCCGTATGGAGAAGAACGGTCTTATCGAGCGCACGCATTCCAAGGAAGATAAGAGAGTGGTGCTTATCACCTTCACGGAGAAGGGACGCGCGCAGTTTAACCGCCTGGTGGAGGAACTGCTGTCATACGGTATGAAAATACTTGGCTCGCTCACGGGTGACGAGCTTAAGCTTCTCGAAAGCATCATGACTAAGGCGAAGACAGTGTTTAAGGAAGAACACGACAAGGAAGCCAAGGTTAAAAAGGTACGAAAGATAACAATAGAATAGCTACACCAAGGCAGCACGGTTACAGTAGCTGCCTTACATAAAAAGAAATACTTCGACACGCGAACTATTCATACAAAGAATTACACGAAAGGCGAAATAATGAGCAGAATATACATTTTCACAGGTAAAGGCGGAGTCGGCAAAAGCAGTATCGCGGCGGCCCACGCTTATAAAAGCGCCAAAGAAGGCAAGAAAACGCTTCTTGTCAGTACCGACATGGCGCATAATCTCGGGGACATCTTCGAGCGCAAGTTATCAAGAGATATCGAGAATGTAATGCCGAACCTTGATATTTACGAGATAGACCCCGCGTATGTGTGCGAGACTGACTTCGCGGACATAATCAGATATGCCAAGAACCTGCTTGCGGGCGCAGATGAGCTGGCACCGGCGGACATAGGAATTATACCGGGAACGGAAGAACTTTTTTCGCTGTTAAAAATCGCAGAGCTTCATAAGAGCGGTGCATATGAGCGCATCATCGTAGACTGCGCGCCGACAGGTGAGACGTTATCGCTTCTTAAGTTCCCCGAAATGCTCTCCTGGTACATGGAGAAGCTTTTCCCGATAGGTAAGGTAGGTGTCCGGGTACTTGCGCCGGTATCGAAGTCGCTTTTCAAGATTGAGATGCCTAACAAGCAGGCCATGAACGACATCGAGAAGATTTACATGAAGCTTGCAGAACTTCAGGAACTGCTTAAAAACCGCGACGTCACAAGCGTGCGCATCGTAAGCGTTCCCGAGAAAATGGTGGTTGAGGAGACCAAGCGTAACTACATGTACATGAACCTCTACAATTTCAACGTAGACGGTCTATACATCAACAGAATCCTGCCCGAGGACATCGGCAACGATTTCTTTGACAAGTGGATTAAGCTTCAGAAGGATTACATCGATGTGCTTAAGAGCACTTTCGCGGGACTCCCCATCTGCGAGATTCCCTGGTACGACGAGGAACTCAAGGGCATTAAGAACGTAGAAAGACTTGTAAATGACGCGCTCGCAGACAAGGACGTATTCGCAAGCCACGCAACTACCGAGCGCGAAAGCTTCGAAAAGACCGACGACGGCTACGTGCTCAAGGTCAACATTCCCTGCGCCGACAAGGGCGACATCGACCTCTTCCAGGCAGGCGCGGACATAGTAATCAAGATAGGTAACTTCAAAAGAAACATTCCTCTTCCCAACATGCTCATGAACTTAAGCGTGGCCAAAGCAGGATACGAGGACGGCAAGTTAAACATTCTTTTCACCAAAGAGGAGAAAGGAGACGAGAATGAATAGAGAATTGAGACAAAGAATCAAACGCGCGAGCGAATATCAAAAGAAAGCAATAATGGAACTCCTTCCCAAGGAGTCGGCAGGACATATAGAAGTGATAGCCAAGGAACTGAAGGCGCTGGTAAAAGAAAGCGTCATAAGATTCGGACGAGAGTGCGCCTTCGGAACAGGAACGGGCGCGGACGCCTGCACCGACAGCGGCGCAGAGACCGAAGAGCGCGTCAAGAAAGTAGACATTCAGTAAGGAGAACACACACATGAGAGTGATTATATATACCGGCAAGGGCGGCGTCGGCAAGACCAGCATGGCTGCCGCAACCGCCGTGAAACTGGCACGCGCCGGCAAAAAGGTACTCATCATGAGTACCGACCAGGCCCACAGCCTGGGAGATTCTTTTGACTGCAAGGTAGGGCGCGAGGCGACACCCGTCACCAACAATCTCGATGCCATGGAAATCGATACGGTTTACGAGGGCGAGAAGAGCTGGGGCAACCTCAAGGATTACATGAAGCGTCTCATAACCAGCAGGGGTGAGGGCGGAATCGAGGCGGAGGAACTCCTTGTTTTTCCGGGACTTGAAGAACTGTTTTCGATGTTTAAAATTCTGGAGATGTACGAAAGTGGCAGATACGACGTAATCATCGTAGACTGCGCCCCCACAGGCGAGACGTTGTCGCTTCTTAAGTATCCCGAGCGTTTCTCGACGCTCATCGACAAGGTGCTTCCCATGAAGAAAGTGGGCGTGAAAGTGGCGGGACCCGTGGTTGAAGGGCTCATGAAGATTCCCATGCCCGGTGAGAGCGTATTCGACGACGTTGAGTATCTTATGGACAAGATGCAGCGCCTTCAGAAGCTGATGCTCAATACGGACACCGTCAGCCTCAGAGTGGTGACAACGCCCGAGAAAATCGTAATCAGCGAGGCGAAGCGTAACTTCACCTGCCTTTACCTTTACCATTACAACGTAGACGCGGTAATCGTGAACCACATTTACCCCGCGAAGGCCATGGAAGGCTACTTCAACAAGTGGATCAAGCGCCAGGAGGAAGGCCTGACAGAGATTAAAGAATGCTTCGGCGAAGTGCCCAAGATTTATGTGGAGCTTCAGGACAGCGAGCTTCGTACCGTCGATGGCCTAGGCAGAATCGGCGACCTCATGTTTAAAGACATGCAGCCCGACGCGGTCCTCTTCAAGAAAGAAATGTACCGTGTAGACAGCGCCGCACGAACTCTCACCATCTACCTTCCTTTCGCGACCAAAGAAGAACTCGAACTTAACCAGGACGGCTCCGAAATAACCGTAGGCGTCAAGAACGAGCGCCGCAGATTCCCCGTGCCGGCAGAGTTCAAGGAGCTGAATGTGGCGGGAGCAAAATTTGAGGAGGGATATCTGATTATAAGTTTTGAATAAATACACAGGCCGATCGCGTGACGTGGTCGGTCTGCTTTTTTGACTGATTACTCATAAAGAGACACAATTCGTAAAAATTGCAGATGTTATATGTCCAATAGGATGTTTTGTACAAAAAGTAGTTGCGCTATTCGTCAATTATATGCATATAAACACTCGGATTGATGGTGTACAATAAGTTCACCGATAGGTATTATGGTACATTAGGAAAGGAGAGTTCAATATGGAGAAGAATCTTTTAATCGAGTTGGAAGAAGAAGAACTTGAGAAGGTTGATGGCGGTAAATATGTATGCCTTCCTCTCTATGAGATGTATGGAAATGGTAAGCCTTATCCCGGAAATCCGTGATATAGGATAGACCGATTGGCCTAACAACGAACAATTCGAAACTAAAAAGGGACTTGCCTTGATGGGCAGGTCCCTTTGCTTGTTTATAAGAATCTTTCTATTTCTTTGCTGTAGTTTTCTTAGCTGTAGTGCTTGTCTTTTTCTTGGCAGAAGAAGTAGAAGACGTTTTCTTTTTTGCGGTAGTGCTGCTTGAAGAAGTCTTTTTTTTCTTGGCTGCGGGCTTTTTAGGCTTTTCTTCTTCCTCATCTTCGGTTGAGGTGCTTACCAAGCTTGCAAGACCGCTTAATAATCCGCCGCCTGAGCCGCTACCCGAGGAGTTTCCGCCACCGAGTAATCCGCCGAGAAGGCCGAGGGCACCGGATGCCTGGGACTGTCCGGCTGCGGGTTTCTTTTTCTTCTTTTTGCCGGTGGAAGTGGTTTCTTCATCGGCATTGGTGTTGATTAACTTCTGGAGAAGAGGAAGTGCAGCGGTGATGATGGGAAGAACGGTCTCGAGGGAGAGGCCGGTTTTCTTGGCCGTAGCTTCGCTCGCTTTCTTTTTATCGGCTCCGCCTGCAAGGAGGGGAAGAGCTGTTGTCAAAACGCTTGTGACATCCTTGGTGGATGCGCCTGTTTCTTTACTTACTTTACTTACTTCGCCGCCTGATAAAAGGCCCAAAACATTAGATAAATCCATGATTCTCTCCTTTTCCGAGGGCTATACCTCTTTAAATTCAATTATGAGTTTATAACTCACAAAAGTCAATTATTATCTCACATAGATCTCGCAAAGTATTGAAATGACAGTTTATTTTGTTATATAATAATTTTGGCTCGGGAGGTACCCGCGCACACACTATCATACAGGGAGAGTAACCATGGCAGAAGAGAAAAAGGAACGCAAAATCGTCAAGGTTGAGAAGACCGAAGACGGTAAGACCATTAAAGAAGCTAAGCCTGTAGGCAACGCAGGTGGCTTAAGATGCGGCGCCATTATTTGCTGGCTTGTCGCAATTTGTTTTGAAGTATTAGGATTTTTATTATATTTTGACAAGATCAGATTACCTTTACCTACACTTGCAGGTATTATCGGTGTTCTGGTACTTGATTTAATCTTTGTAATCATCGGTTCTCAGCTTTGGAAGAAAGCTAACCGCATCGATCCCGCATCCAAGAAGAACCCCGTTAAGTTCTTCCTTTGGAACAACATGGGCGTTATCGTATGTATCATTGCTTTCCTTCCTTACATCATCTTGATCTTCACCGACAAGCAGAACAAGCTTGACAAGAAGACCAAGGCTATCGCAGTAGTTGTAGGTATCATCGCACTCTTAATCGGCGGATTATGCAGCTACGACTGGAACCCTATTTCTTCCGAAGAAAAGGCAGCAGCAGAAGCAGCCATTACCGGCGAAGTATACTGGACACAGTTCGGTAAGGTATATCACACCAGCGCAGATTGCTCACACTTAAACAACAGCGATACATTGTACGAGGGCTCTGTCGATCAGGCAATCGCAGACAACAAGACCCGTCTTTGCAAGACCTGTGCAAAGCGCGACAACATCGAAGCTGAAGGCCTTAAGTTAGAAGACGGCGAAGCCGACGAATGATTTTGAATTAACCTAAAGCATTATATAAGGAGTTGTATCGATACGATACAGCTCCTTTTTTATGTGCCCTTTGCGCTGTTTGTAAATAAATTATTAAATAATTAGAGCGTATGGGAAGTATTGTCTGCCATATCGATGATAATGTAATAATATTTTAATAAAAGAATCTCTTTTCAAAAGAAGACTGAAGGATTATAATTAGCACATACCAATTCTTGCAAGAAATATTGGGATGTTATTGAAAATCAGTACAAAACAGAAAGGAAGTTATGGCATGAAGAAAGAACTATTAGTTGAACTTAATGAACAGGAACTTGAAAATACCGAAGGCGGACGCTATGAGTATATTCCGATTGACATTCCTGTATGGGATGGCAAGGTCGGCAGCTTGGGTGGCGGCCATTAAGTAAAAAGTACTTAAGAGATTAGAAAGGGGTTAATATATGAAGAAAGAAATTTTGGTTGAACTCAACGATCAGGAACTCGAGGCTATTACCGGTGGAGAGTATGAAGTGCTCCCTCCCGATTGGTTTGTTCATAGGAACGCTGATTTACCGTGATTGATTTCATCTATTGAGTTAGTGAGTATTATTTGGTAATTTATATGTAAGCATCCATCCCTTGGGCGGGTGGATGCTTATTTTTGTTCGGGAATGGAGTATGGGTCAGATGAAGTATGCTTGTGTCAGACAGCACGATGTGACGGATTGTGCGGCAGCATGCCTTGCCACGATATGCAAACAGGATAACAGAAGCGTCAGCATCGCCAAGATTCGCGAGGCTGCGGGAACCGACAAGATGGGCACGAATGTTAAGGGGTTGATTTATGCCGCATCAAGACTCGGATATAACGCCAAAGGCTACAAGGGCACCGAAGAGGCACTTACAAGTGACCTTGATACGCCGTGCATTGCCCATGTGGTGGTAGACGATGGCTTACTTCACTTTGTGGTAATACATAAGATTAAAGACGGAAAACTGACAATCGCCGATCCTGCAGCGGGATTGGTGCATTTAACCATAGATGAATTTACGGGAAAGAAAAAACCGGCCAAAGGCCGCCACACATATAAGTGGTCGGGAGTAATTGTTGTTCTTGAGAAAACCGACGAGATGCCGACCATGGCTCGGTCAAAGGGCGGTATAAGAAAGGCACTTGAGGTGCTGCTTGCTCACAAAGGAATACTTGCGGCGGTTTTTGTCGCATCCGTTCTTTTTTCGGCCGCAGGAATTCTCAGCTCTTTCTTTTTAAAAGAAATCCTTGATAACATTCTTCCGAATGCCCTTGAAAAGACGCTTGCGGCGGTTTCAATCGGCGTTATTCTGTTAAATGTTTTCAGGGTATTGTTAAACGCCTTCAGAAGGCACCTTTTGATATCGCTTGGAAGAAAAGTGGATACATCGCTGGTGTTTGGATATTTTAAGCATGTCATGAAACTGCCGATGACTTTCTTTGACAGCAGAAGAATCGGTGAGGTGGTTTCGAGGTTCACTGACGCCGGTAAGGTCAGGGAGGCTGTTATCGGGGCGACGGTCACTATAATGGTAGATACGCTGATGGCAATTGCCGGGGCGATAGTTCTGTACTTGCAGAATGCAAAGATGTTCTTTATTACTCTTGCGGTAGTGCTGGTATATGCGGTGATTGCGCTTGCTTACAACGGACTTTTCAGAAGACTTAACGAAGAAGTGATGGAGAATGGCGCGAAACTCACCTCACATTTGGTGGAGTCTCTAAACGGCATCATGACAGTCAAAGCATATCGGACTGAGGCGAACGTTATCGACAAGGGCGATTCGCGATTTGATGCATACATGAGCAGCGTTTCAAAGATGTACTATTCCATAAATGCCCAGGATGCTCTGAAGAGTGCCACCGAGCTTGTGGGAACAAGCGTGATAATCTGGGTCGGCGCCATGAGCGTAATAAGGGGCGAGATAAGCATTGGTACGGTGCTTGCATTCAGCTCACTCATGTCATTCTTTATGGAACCGTTGAAAAGCATTATTAACCTTCAGCCGCAGGTGCAGACCGCCATGGTTGCGGCAGACAGACTTAACGAAGTTATGGAGCTTGATGAGGAAGGAAAGAAGGATGCCGATAAAGCTTTTCCGGCGGACAACAGCATTTCTGTTAAGGATATTCACTTCTCGTACGGCTTCAGAAAAGAAGTAATAAGCGGCATAAGCGCAAATATAGCGCCCGGAGAGCATGTTGCCTTTGTGGGTGACAGCGGTTCAGGCAAGACTACAATAGCCAAGCTCCTTCTCGGTTTTTACGAGGCAAAGGGCGGAACAATCGAGATAGGCGGAGTAAACATTTCGGATATTTCCAAGAGTGCCTTGCGAGAAAATGTGGTCTATATTCCTCAGGATACTTTCTTGTTCCGAGGCACGGTGACCGAGAATATAGCTATCGGTTGCGAGCACGCTACGCAGGAAGATGTGGTAGCGGCTGCGAAGATTGCGATGGCTCATGATTTCATAGAAGAGATGCCACTTGGTTACGATACGCTGATTGAAGAAAACGGTTCCAACCTCTCGGGCGGGCAAAAGCAGAGGCTCGCCATAGCAAGAGCAATTGTTAAGAAGCCTCGCATACTGATACTTGACGAAGCCACCAGCAACCTGGATGCTTTGACGGAGAAGACCCTTACCGAGTCGCTCGATTCTTTTGCCCGGGACATTACAGTGATAATCATCGCTCACAGGCTCAGCCTTATCAGAAACTGCGACAGAATTTATGTATTTGAAAACGGAAAGATTACGGAAGCGGGAACGCATGACGAACTGTGCGCCGCGGAAGGCAAGTATGCAGAACTTGCACGGATACAATACTTAAACTAATGAAACATAAGAAAAAGCGTCGTATAAACGGCGCTTTTTACATCTAAAATTTCTTTTGACTCATTGTCGCATTGTGGTATTCCTTATTAAGCGTCACATCCTCGCCGAACCACTCGGGCGGGGCAAAAGAACGTGCGGCTTCCTCCGACGGGAACTCGACTTCGGCCATGAGAAGCGGAGCGAAAGGCTCGCGGAATTCGTCAAGCTCGACAGTGAGCTCACCAAGGGGTATAAAGTAGCGACGCTTGCGGATAATGTTGCCGTCAGCCTTGGTAATAAGGTGCTCGAAGCTTTCTTTGTTCAGAGGAAGGTTGTACTCCTCGCGGACCATCATGCCTTTGCCTTTGTAAGTAAGAACGTAATCGTCACCCTCCTTACGCACGCGCACGACGGGCTTGGTGTTAAGGTAGCCCTGCTCGTAATCCTTGTAAGGGTAGTCATGGAAGGGGAAGGCACCTTCTTTTATTAAAAATTTTCTTTCGATTTCCATGTAATATCTCCTAAAATGTCGGTCACAACAGAAGTATATCACAGGTGGAAAAAGTGTGACAAATATTGTATACTTAAAGTTAAATGAGGAGGTAGTTACTATGCGTATAGGCGTTTTCTTTGGGGAAAGGTTTGAAGAAATCGAAGGACTTACCGTAGTTGACATTTTAAGAAGACAGGGTTACGATGTTGAGACGGTTTCGGTGGGACATTCACATCATGTGGGCGGCTCGCACGGAATCGTGTTTAAAGCGGATTTTGTAGTGGATGAAGTCTGGTTCAAAACTTTTGATATGCTGGTGCTTCCCGGCGGTCCCGGACACACCAATCTTGAGAAGTGCGATCTTCTTATGAAGTATGTTAAGAAGTTTGACGAGGCAGGCAAGTTCATTGCGGCTATCTGTGCATCACCTTCGATTCTTGGTCGCGCGGGAGTGCTTAAGGGTAAGAAAGTTACCTGTTTCCCGGGCTATGAAGAGGAATGCAAGGGTGCGGAGTGCACCGGTGCGGAGGTTGAATGGGATAAAAACGTGATTACAGGTCGTTCGGCGGGCTGCGCGGTTCCTTTTGCCCTTAAGATTATTGAGGCAATCGACGGACCCGACGCTGCCAAGGCTATGGCGGATAAGATCTGTTACGATCACTATTAATCAGAAGGAGAAGTTGATAAATGGACGTTAAGGAGAAGCTTAGTAAGATTGGTCAGGAGCAGCTTTTAAAGTACGAGTCGGAGCTTACCGAGGAGCAAAAGAAAGCGCTTTATGAGCAGATTGAGTCCCTTGATTTTAGCGTAGTTAAGAACATCGAGCATTTGCATAAGCCCGAGAAGAGAGGCAAGATTACCCCTCTTAAGAGCTTGGAGCTCCCAGAGATTCAGGCAAGAGAGGCTGAGTACAGAAAGGTCGGCGTCGATGCTTTGAAGGCCGGCAAGGTCGGAGCAGTGCTTCTTGCAGGCGGCATGGGTACCAGACTCGGTTCCAACGACCCTAAGGGTATGTACAATGTAGGTCTTACCAGAGATTTATACATCTTCGAGTGCCTTATCAATAACATGATGGACGTGGTAAGAGAAACCGGCACATACTTCCATCTTTTTGTAATGACAAGCGATTTGAACTATGATTCCACCACCAAGTTCTTTAAGGAAAAGAAGAACTTCGGTTACCCTGATGAGTACGTTCATTTCTTTAAACAGGAAATGGCTCCCTGCTGTGATTACAACGGCAAGGTGCTTCTTGAGAGAAAGGATAAGGTTGCTGTTTCTCCCAACGGTAATGCGGGGTGGTTTCAGTCTATGAAGAGAACAGGCGTCCTTGATATCGTTAAGAAGAACAACATTGAATGGCTCAACGTATTCGCTGTCGATAACGTATGCCAGCGTATCTGCGATCCTGTATTCGTAGGCGCTACTATCTTAGAGAAGCGTTCCGTAGGAGCTAAGGTTGTTCGTAAGAATACCCGTGACGAGAAGGTCGGCGTTATGTGTCTTGAAGACGGTCATCCTTCAATCGTTGAGTACTACGAGCTTACCGATGAGCTTATGGACTTAACTGACGAGCGCGGCGAGAGAGTTTACAACTTTGGCGTTATTCTTAACTACCTTTTCAATGAGAAAGAACTTGAGGAGATAGTGGACAAGAGCCTTCCTTACCACCTTGCGGAAAAGAAGATTCCCTGCCTTGACGAAAACGGTAACGAAGTTAAGCCCGAGACTCCCAACGGCTGCAAGTTTGAGCAGCTTGTGCTTGATATGATTTACTTAAGTTCTTCATGCTTACCTTTCGAGGTAGTAAGAGAGCGCGAGTTTGCACCTATTAAGAACAAGACCGGTGTCGACTCCGTTGAAAGCGCACGTGAACTTCTTAAAAAGAACGGTGTAGAGCTTTAAGATTGTACGCAGCAAAAGTTATATTTTGACAAAAACGAAACCCGAGAGAGTATCATCTCCCGGGTTTTTTTGTTATGATAAAAGTGGTTGAGTAGTACGGCAGTTTGTAAGGAGGTAATTATTTATGGAGTACAGAGAGCTTAAAAACGGATATAAATCATCCCTTTTGGGTTACGGATGCATGCGTCTTCCTCTTATGGATGACGGTCAGACGGTTAATGAAGTTGAGACCGAGAAGCTTCTCATGAAGGCCTACAAGAACGGTGTCAATTATTTTGATACTGCATGGCCTTATCATGGCGGTCAGAGTGAGAGAGTTGTGGGTAAGATTATGAAGCAGCTTCCCCGCGAATCTTTCTATCTTGCCACCAAGATGCCTGCATGGTTCGTAAACAGCCTTGAGGAGGCTGAGAAGGTATTTAAGGAGCAGCTTGAGCACCTTCAGACAGATTACATTGATTTCTATTTGCTTCACGCCATGAACAGAGGCTCTTACGATAAGCTTAAGAACCTCGGCATCGTGGATATGCTTCAGACTTACAAGGATGAAGGCAAAATAAAGAACTACGGCTTTTCTTTCCACGATGACTACGATGCTTTTGAGTATATTATCAAGGACCGCGAGTGGGATTTCTGCCAGATTCAGTTTAATTACGTAGACAAGGACACTCAGGCTACCATGAAGGGCTACGAGCTTGCCAAGGAGCTCGGCGTTCCGCTTATTATCATGGAGCCCGTTAAGGGTGGCAGCCTTGCAAGTATTCCCAAGGACGTTATCGGTCCCATGGATGAATACAGACCCGGCCTTACCCCTGCAGCATGGGCTTTGTCTTGGGTAGGAACCTTTGACAACGTAAAGGTTATCTTAAGCGGTATGACCACAATGGAGCAGCTTGATGACAACCTTGAGACCTTCAAGGAATTTAAGCCTTTAAGCGATGCCGAAATGGCAGCTATGGAGAAGGTTAACGAAGAGATTACAGCCCGCTCTCAGAACGGCTGTACCGGTTGTAAGTACTGCATGCCTTGCCCTAAGGGCGTTAACATCCCCAGAAACTTCGCAATTTGGAACAATTATCACAAGTTCATGAACCGTGGCGGCGCTCAGTGGGAGTGGAGCCAGATGCCTGAGGCCGAGAGACCTTACTCCTGCGTTAAGTGCGGTAAGTGCGAGACCATGTGCCCTCAGAAGATTAATATCCGCGACGACCTTGAGAAGGTTGGCAAGGAAATGAAGGAACTTTTTAGCTAAGACATATTATTAGGTGAATGTTTGGATGGCCGCGACCGATTTTGGTCGCGGTTTTTCTTTGACCGGCAAAAGAAAGTACCGGGCAAATGGTTTACATAACTATGATTTTTCGCAATATCACGCGAACGCTTTAGCGTGATAATGGGTCAAAAATGTATGCGCCACACGGACAGATATCCGCGGCAGATAATACGAAATCGAGAAAATTGGCAATTTTATCTAATTTTTTGTTAATAATGGGGCAATCTACTTTTCAAATTAGTACTTTTGTGCTATATTTTAAGCATCAAAGGTGTCCGCGAGTGACACACAGAAGTTAAAGCTTATAGGAGGTAGATTATGGGACTTAATTACATGACAGGTTTAATAGATACTCGTAATTTTGAGAACAGGGTTCTGCCTAAGTGGGCTGAGAATGAACACCTTGATAATTGCGACGGAAACATCAGATCTTTCTTCAGAGAGTACTTCTTAGACAGATTGATTAGTTTATTCAAGTAATTGATACTTATATTACTTCGCCAATATAAAAAAGGCCCTCTACGGGGGCCTTTTTTATTGCTTTAAATTAAGCTTGCTTTTGACGCTTGGAGGGAAGTTCTCCGAGAAGTCCGGTCTTGTAAAGCACCGGGCGAAGCGCAAGGTAAGCGACTACAGCTACGATTGAATTGATTATCGCATTCACGAAGGATGTTGCGATGGTGATGCTTACCAGTGTCTTGATGGCTGACTGAGCCTTGTCGGCATTGGGTGTGATAAGCGAGAACCATATATATTTAAGTGTAGGCTCGAAGATTACGTTAAATGCAAGTCCGCTTACGGATGAGATGATAGCCCATTTGGTAAGGTAGCCTTTGTCGTGAGACTTGGAAATCTCGGCAAGTCTGTGAGCTACAAGACCTACGATAAGACCGATTAAAAGCTTGCATATGAAGGTTCTGGGAGCGGAAGCACCGTAACCTGTAAGTATATCTGCAAGTGAAAGTCCCACAGCACCTGCAAGTCCGCCGTAAGGGCCACCGAGGAACAAAGCGCCGAGCACTACAAAGGCATTACCGAAGTGAACCTTGGTGCCGCTTGTAAGATCGAAAAGACCCGGAATCGGAAGCGGAGGGATAAAAGCGTAGCCTGCGTAGCAAAGCGCTGCCATGAGACCCGCAAAAGCAAGTTTCTTAATAAGTTTGTCCTGTGATTTCTGACTGCTCATAGTATTCTTCTTCCTTTAAACTCAGTATTCTTAAGTCGTTCTTGACTCTTGTTGCTCCATAATATACCATTGAGGTGGTAATACTGAAATCACCAAAATCGGAGAATATTATATGACCAGATATTTAAGCCTCTACGAAGACGTCAAAAGAAAAATTATCGACGGAATTTACCATTACGGCGACAAGCTTCCCTCGAAGAGAGTTACGGCTCAGGATAACGGTGTAAGCGTCATCACGGTGGAGCATGCTTTTGAACTTTTGCAGGAAGAAGGATACATTTCCACGGTCGAAAAAAGCGGATATTTTGTGACCTACAGAGAAAGCGATTCTTTTGCCGTATCTGAGAAAATAGATGGCGTGACAGACAGAAGTGTATACAGACATGCGAAAACTAATACAGGTGTAACGCACGACGAAGAGATTTCTTTTAACATATATGCAAGGACAGTAAGGCGAGTTCTGAGTGAATACGGTGAGGAACTAACCGAGCGCTCACCGGGGTACGGATGTGAGTGCTTAAGAAGTGCCATTAGCGATTATCTGTACCGCTACAGAGGCATCAAGGCGGAGAGCGACAGGATAATAATCGGCGCCGGAGCGGAATATCTCTATGGACTTATCATCAATGCGCTGGGGCGTGATACGAAGTTCGCGGGCGAGTACCCGTCATATCCTAAGATATACAAGATATACAAGACCGAAGGCGTGAAGCCTGAACTATTACACCTCGGCGACGACGGTATCGAGAGCGAATTCTTATGGCAGACAGAGGCGAAGGTATTGCACATTACGCCATATCGAAGCTTCCCGACCGGCGTTACTGCATCTGCCGCCAAGAAAGCGGAGTACTTAAAGTGGAGCGTTGAGAAAGACGGAATAATCATAGAAGATGACTTCGAGTCGGAGTTTACCCCCAGCCGAAAGGCGGAGGAGACGCTTTATTCTCTTGATAAAAACGACCGCGTAATATACGTAAACACCTTCACAAGAACCGTAGGCCCCTACGTCAGGGCTGCCTACATGGTAATACCGAAAACTCTTGAAAAGGTGTTTAGTGATAAAATCGGTTTCTATTCATGCACCGTTCCGGTGATGGAGCAGTACGTGCTCGCGGAATTAATCGAAAACGGTGACTTCGTACGCCACATCAACCGCGTAAGGCGTAAGAGGCGTGAAGAACGCAAGTGACCTGCGTTATTTCTTTTTATTCTTCATGGCGCTTCTTTTGCCCATAAACATTGAAAGCGCTACCAGAAAAAGAACGGATATTACAACAGTTATAAAGAACCTGCCGCCGCCTTCGCTCTTGACGGTATCGGTGTGAAGCGGGGTCTCAATGGTAAGGATAACATCCATGCTGCCGGGCTTCTTGGAACTGAAAGACTTAGAGTAAGCACTTGCGGCTACCTGAAGGTCTGAAGCGTTCTGATCGATGGTATAGCTTAAATTGATGGAATTGTCCTCGGCGGTAGCAAAGAGGGTCTTCTGGGTGCCGCTCTTCCAGCTGCCGTTAATCCTGGGCATCATGGTAACGCCGAGCAAAGTGTCGGGGTATTCGGTGGTGAGACTTACATCGATAACGTCACCGGGGTTGCCGTCCGCGATTATGCGGTAGTAGACGTAGTTATCGGTAGTCTCGTCGTTTTCTTTTTCAAATCTAAGGTTCCAGTCGGTCTCGGCGGAACTCTTGATGGTTACGGTGGCGCCGAAGGTCTTGCCGTCGCCCCTGGTATAGGTAAAGGTCTTTTCATAGGTGTTGAGCTCGCCTTCCGCGCGGGCGCTTGAACCTGCTGACAGGAATGCTATGGCGGCAATAATGAACGCTGCCGCAAAACGCTTTATATTCTTCATGCTGATATCCTCTCTTTATTATCGATCGCTTTCGGAATGAGTCCTTCAGACTTGGCCCAGCCATATAATAAACCGCTAAAGCGATTTATTATCGGTCGCCTTCGAATAGACCCTTTGGGTTTGGTCCGGCTCTATAATAAACCGCTAAAGCGCTTTATTATCGGTCGCCTTCGAATAAGTCCTTCGGACTTATTCCGGCTCAATTATACAAAAAACTTCCCCTAGTAACAATAAAAGTTTGATTAAATTGTATTTGCTTTATTTGACTAAAGTGATATACTATCAACGATAAACTTTCATAGGAGACTATTATCATGGACAAAAAAGAATTCGCACTTAAGCAGCACGAAGAATGGGCCGGCAAGATTGAAGTAATCAGCCGCGCCTCCGTTTCCAATAAAGAAGAGCTCTCGGTAGCTTACACTCCCGGTGTTGCGGAACCCTGCCTCGAGATTCAGAAGGATGTGGACTTATCTTACAAGTACACCAGACGTCACAACCTCGTAGCGGTTATCACCGACGGTACCGCAGTACTCGGCCTTGGTGATATCGGACCCGAAGCCGGCATGCCAGTTATGGAAGGTAAATGCGCATTGTTCAAGGCTTTCGGCGGCGTAGATGCTTTCCCTCTTTGCATCCGTTCCAAGGACGTTGATGAAATCGTAAATACCGTTAAGCTTCTTGCTGGTTCTTTCGGCGGAGTTAACCTTGAAGATATTTCCGCTCCCAGATGTTTTGAAATAGAAAGAAGACTTAAGGAAGTCTGCGACATCCCGATTTTCCACGACGATCAGCACGGCACCGCAGTTGTAGTGCTTGCCGCTATGATTAACGCCCTTAAGATTGTTAAGAAAGACATTAAAGACATTAAGGTAGTTACCTCCGGCGCAGGTGCCGCAGGTATCGCTATCATCAAGCTTCTTGTCAGCATGGGACTTAAAAATGTTATCATGTGCGACAGAACCGGCGCCATCTACGAAGGACGAGAAGGCCTTAACTCCGAGAAGGTTGAAATGGCCAAGATTACCAACAAGAACCACGAGAAAGGTTCTCTCGCTGATGTAATCAAGGGTGCCGACGTATTCATCGGTGTATCCGCTCCCGGTACCGTTACCGCAGAGATGGTTAAGACAATGGCTCCCAATCCCATTCTTTTCCCGATGGCTAACCCTGTTCCCGAAATCAACCCCGACGAAGCCAAGGCCGCAGGCGCAGCCGTTGTAGGAACCGGACGCTCCGACTTCCCCAACCAGATTAACAACGTACTTGCCTTCCCCGGTATCTTCCGCGGCGCTCTCGACGTACGTGCCCGCGACATCAACGATGAAATGAAAGTCGCAGCCGCTTACGCTATCGCAAGCCTCGTATCCGATGCTGAACTCAACCCCGAGTACATCATTCCCAACGCTTTCGATGAGAGAGTCGGCAAGACCGTAGCAGAGGCTGTTAAGGCAGCAGCTGTTAAGACTGGTGTGAACAGAATCTAAGATATACGCATCTTCGATGCTTAACTGAATATGGATGTAATTAAAAGGTCTCTTCATTTATATGATAAGAGGCCTTTTTAACATAAGAAATATAATAAAGCGCAACTAATTATACTGATGTGATACATTGACTAAACAATAAGCGAATGATACAATCTAATCACGCAATATCATGGGATATAATATCGATTGGGTGATATTAATTGAGGAGGGTATTAAGAAATGAAGAGACTTACTGAAATCGGAAAAGCTATTATCTTATTTGCTATTTTGCTCAGTCTATGTTCGAACGGCTTGGAAATAGGATGCCTTGTCCTAGGCACAGTGGGTTTGCTGATGACTGTAGTAGGTACATTAAGAAAAGATTAGCAAAAAAAGCAGCGATGGGCTAAAAGACCCATCGCTGTATTTTTGCGTTTATTTAAAAGCAATCTGTGCGAAGTTATAAAATCCTAAGTACCACACATTGAAATCGTGGGCGCCATTGACTTCCTGCCACATGAAGTTCTCGCCGTCTGTGAGCTTGTCGGTTAAGCTGCAAATGCTCTTGGCAGCAGTGGTGTGGCTGGAGAGTGCTGTGCCGTCGCTCTTGCCGCAGATGTTGTAGAAGTAATCGATGGTATAGTCGCTGTCGTTAATGGTCTTGGCAGTAATGGAAGCGGTGGTGCTGGTGGGTGCTGCGGAGAAGGCTCCGAAGTAGGAGAAGAGGTCTAAGCTCTCGCCGATACCGATGTTGATGGTCTGCATACCGCCCATGGAAAGACCGGCCATAGCGCGATGATTGCGAGTAGCGGTCAGATCGTAGCCGTCCTCGCTGTACTCTGCGTAAGTGGAGTAGTGGCTCTCGATGTAAGGAATTAAGTCGTTACGTAATTCTTTGCCGAAACAGTAAAAAGAATTATAGTCGGAACCGCTCTTTGCGTGATTCTTGGCGGAGCGACCGTTGGGGGTAACGACGATGAAGGGCTCGATGTCACCGTTGTAGATAAGATTGTCCATGATGCACTTAACTCTTGAAGAAGAGCCGGTCATGCCCCATTCTTCCTCATCGCCGCCGATACCGTGCATGAGGTATAAGACGTTGTACTGCTTGGATTCGTCGTAGCCGTAGGGAAGGTAGACATAGGCTTCTTTCTCTACGTCGGACTCGTCGTCGAAATAGTCTTTGGAAGTGTAAGTAATCTTTTCGATAGTGCCGGATTCTTTGAGCTGAAGCTTGATGTACTTGCCGGGGATGATTTCGGAAATCTCAGCGTCTGCAACACGCTCGGCACCTTCCTCTGCTTCAACCACAGGCGCGTCATCAACGGAAGAAGTCTCAGCCTCAATAGCTTCCTTGATACCGTCGGGGGTCTCGACTGAAGCCTCTTCAGATATTGAAGTCTCAGTAGATACCGGTTCATCAATTGTTGCGGGAGTAAGTCTGTCGCCGCATGCGCTTACAAGCGTGAGCGCGAGAATAAAGGCACAGGCCTTGGTCATTTTCTTGTAATTAATCATAGTAATTCTCCTAAAATAATCGGTATCCTCAATTTACCACATACAAATAAAACCTCAATACGTTTCACCAAACGGGGCAATATCAGAGAAGTTTTTGGCAAAACTTGAAGAATGAAAAAGAAGGCGCTGTTTGGTATAATATAGTCGTTGCGGAAACCGACAAAGAGGCGTTTCTGCATAGGAGGTTACGGGTATGGACAGACAGAAACTGATTAAGTTTTTTGAAGAGAATGAATACGGTAAGTGGCGTAGCGGAGAGAGTGTAAGCTACGAGATACTTGACCCGGCGAAGACTGAACCGGTGACGTTCTTCGGACAGGAGATTCCGGGGGAGCCGGTTAAGATAAATGTAGACGGGGTTTCTTTTACCGTTAGAGTGATTAAGCCGGAGGAAGACGCGCCGCATAAAGGAGCACATCCTTTTGTGATATGCATGCACCCGATTCAGCCGGTGGATACATTCACGAAGGCGGGCTTCGGACTGATATTCATGGATACTAGGGAGATTGCGTCGGACGATTGCAAGCATGACGGATGCTTTTACAAATTGTACCCTTACGGGGAGGAAAAAGAACAGACGGGTGTGCTGATGGCATGGGCCTGGGGTGCCGCGAAGGTGCTGGATGCGGTTAAGGCGGGTCTGGGAGCCGAGCTTGGATTCGACCCGAACCTTGCGGTAGTGACGGGCGTTTCGAGATGGGGCAAGGCGACTGCGGTGTGCGGTGCTTTTGACCACAGATTCAAGATGGTGGTGCCTACGTGCTCGGGAGCGGGCGGACTGGCGCTTTACGGAGTTAAGTCGCAGGGTAAGACCTATGATTTGACTGAGGTGGATGCGCCGGCAGACTACACTTACGGCGAGAACGAGCCACTTTCGTGCCTGCAGTCGGATGCGGAGCGCGGATGGTTCGTGGATAAGTTCTTGCAGTACAAGACCGAGGAGGAGATTCCGATCAATCAGGAGATGCTTGCGGCGCTGGCGATGGACCCTGAAGTGTACTACTTCATAGTCTGCGCAGCTACAGGCGAGGACTGGGTTAACGCCCCCGCAATGTGGGAGTGCTACAACAGAGCGCTTCCTTACTACGAGGAGGCGGGGCTCAACAGGCATTTCGCAATTCACGTGC
The DNA here is from genome assembly GCA_017553505.1 of Lachnospiraceae bacterium. Classification (GTDB taxonomy): domain Bacteria; phylum Bacillota; class Clostridia; order Lachnospirales; family Lachnospiraceae; genus UBA1258. Next base: position 55,292 of record JAFZLD010000014.1, on the reverse strand, counting down.
ACAAGGTCGGACATGCGGTGACGGATGAGGATGCAGAATTAATCGTGAAATACTTTGACAGCGATATTTTCTCGAGCCGTCATGATTTTTTGTGCAGAAGTCAGAATCTGTATATGGAAAAATAAAGGTATGGGGGTCTATAATACTCCGGATGGTTACAAAGGAGTGTTAGATGTAATGGGTAAATATTATGTGATTTTTAATCCTCTGTCGAACAGCGGCAGGGGCTTTATGAGTGCGACTGAGATTGAGACTGCGGTCACGGACGGCGAGTTTGAGTACGAGAGCATTCTTTCGATAGAAGATATCAAGAAATTTATGAGAGAGCTTCCCGGGGACAAGACGCTTGTTCTTTCGGGCGGAGACGGTACGATTAATCGCTTCGTAAATACTATAGGCGATGAAGAGCTTCCGAGAGAGGTATATTATTTCCCTTCGGGATCGGGTAACGATTTTATGAGAGATGTCAGACCCGACGGCAATCCGGGGCTGGTGCTTCTCAACACGTATATTAAGAACCTTCCGAAGGTTACGGTTAAAGGCGAGACATACCGCTTCATAAACGGTATCGGTTACGGCATCGACGGCTACTGCTGTGAGGAGGGCGACAAGTTCAGACAGAAGAGCGATAAGCCCGTCAATTATGCGGCTATTGCCATCAAGGGACTTCTTTTTAAGTTTAAGCCCGTAACGGCAGCAGTCATCTCCGACGGGCACAAGAAAGTGTTCGACCATGTGTGGATAGCGCCTACCATGAACGGACGCTACTACGGCGGAGGCATGAAGGCCACACCCGGGCAGAAGCGCCTTAACGAAGACGACACCGTTACTACCATGATATTCAGAGGTAGGAGCAGGCTTAAAACGCTTCTCATATTCTCGGGTATCGGCAAGGGCGAGCACATTAAGCATCGCAAGGAAGTCATTCAGATTAAGAGCCGCGAGGTGGAGGTTAAGTTCGACCGCCCCTGCGCGCTTCAGATTGACGGCGAGACAGTTCTTGATGTTAAATCGTACAAAGTACACAGATAAAAATCAGCCATCGGGTCTGCCGGTGGCTTTTCTTTGGCGAAAATATTTGGGATGTGCCCTCCCTTCATTGAAAAGTTTTTTAAAATGGATTACAATGAGTTATCACGCTTAAAGGTACGATTATGGGTATTATCAAAGAGATTAAAGAAGAAATACAATTGATCAAAGAACGTGACCCGGCTATCCACTGTAACTGGGAGGTATTCTTATACCCCAGTTTCAAGGTTATGCTTAGCTACAGAAGGGCGCACAGACTCTACAAGAAGGGTCATTATTTCTGGGCAAGATACATTTCCCAGAAGGCTGCGCGCAAGACGGGTATCGAGATTCACCCCGGTGCGGAGATCGGTAAGGGACTTTTTATCGACCACGGCAACGGAGTTATTATCGGTGAGACTACCATAATCGGCGACAACTGTACGCTTTATCAGGGAGTTACCCTCGGCGGTACAGGTAAGGAGCAGGGCAAGCGTCATCCTACCCTTGGCAATAACGTAATGGTAAGCGCCGGCGCGAAGGTGCTCGGGTCCTTTAAGATTGGGGATAATTCCAAAATCGGTGCGGGTTCCGTGGTGCTTGAGGAAGTGCCTCCGAACTCTACTGTTGTGGGCGTTCCCGGTCGTGTGGTGAAGCGCGCGGATGCATTGCTTCCTCAGGAAGAGCTCAATCAGGTAGACCTTCCCGACCCCGTACGCGAGGACATTTCGAACCTTCAGCAGGCCAACAGCGAGCTTATCAACCGTGTGCTTGATCTGGAAGAGAGACTTAAGGAGTTAAGCAAGAAGTTCAATGGATGAATTCCTTTATAAAGAAATTAAAGACAAATTCGCTCTCGCGGACATTAACCCCGCAGAGGTGGCACCGCTTATACTTGCCCACATAGGCGACGCGATATACGAAGTGGTGGTGCGCACCGTGACGCTTTCCAAGGGCAATCGCCCCATAGAGAAGGTTCACAAGGACGCGATACACTACGTGAATGCCAAGGCCCAGGCCGATGCGGCAGATGTTCTTTTGCCGCTACTTACGGAGGAAGAAGCCGACATTTACAAGCGCGGCCGCAACGCCAAGTCCGCCACCAAGGCCAAGAACGCTTCTATAGGCGACTATCGCAAGGCCACAGGTTTTGAAGCGTTAATGGGTTACCTGTATCTTAAAGGTGAGACCGCGAGAATGCTTGAATTAATAGAAAAGGGCGTTATAGAGAAGCCCGCAGAATAGAGGTATTATGAGTAATGAATCAATGATAGAAGGCCGCAACGCTGTGCTTGAAGCCTTCAGATCCGGCAAGACCGTAGACAGACTTTACGTGCTCGACGGTTGCCAGGACGGCCCCGTACTTACGATTAAAAGAGAGGCCAAGAAACAGGATACGATAATTAAGTACGTAGACAAAGACCGCCTCGATCAGATGTCTCAGACCGGTCATCATCAGGGCGTTATCGCAGTAAGTGCGGCATACGATTATTCCGAGATGGAGGATATCTTCGCACTTGCTAAGAAGAAGGGAGAAGCTCCTTTCGTAATTATCTTAGACGGAATCGAAGACCCTCACAACCTTGGCGCCATTATAAGAACCGCCAATCTTGTAGGAGCTCACGGAGTTATTATCCCCAAGAACCGCGCGGTGGGCTTAACTGCAACTGTTGCCCGCACTTCTGCAGGCGCGCTCAATTACACTCCCGTGGTTAAGGTTACCAATCTTTCCAAGACCATCGAAGAGTTAAAAGAAAAAGGTTTGTGGTTCGTCTGCGCTGACATGGAAGGCGAGGTTATGTACGACCTTAATCTTACAGGCCCCATCGGACTTGTCATCGGCAATGAAGGCGAAGGCGTATCAAGACTTGTGCGTGAGAAGTGTGACTTCGTAGCCCGCATTCCCATGAAGGGCGACATAGATTCACTTAACGCATCCGTTGCAATGGGAGTATTAAGCTTTGAGATTGCAAGACAAAGATTACAGAAATAAATACGGCGACGCCACCGACGAAGAGCTTATTCTTCGCTTGCGTGAAGGCGAGCCCGGCATTACCGAGTACATCCTTGATAAGTACAAGAACCTCGTGAGAGCCAAGGCCAAGTCCATGTACATCTTAGGTGCCGACGCAGAGGATTTAATTCAGGAAGGCATGATAGGGCTTTTCAAGGCCATCAGGGATTACGACGCGGGAAGGGACGCAAGCTTTCTTACTTTTGCCGACCTTTGTGTGTCGAGGCAGATGTACACCGCAGTGACAGCTTCGGGGCGTAAGAAACACATGCCGCTTAATACGTACATTTCTTTTAGCCAGACCTTTGAGTCGGAAGGCGAGAGCAGTGAGAAGAGCTTGGAGGACACTCTGGCAGGCGGTGACGGCGATCCCGAGGCAATCATGATTGACAGGGAGAACGTGGAAGACATCGAGCATTTTATCGATTCGGACCTTTCCGACTTCGAACGCGAGGCCGTCGAGCTTCACCTTACGGGCATGAGCTACATTCAGATAGCCAAGGTCTTAGGCCGCGACGAGAAATCCACCGACAACGCGCTTACACGCGCTAAGGGTAAAATTAAAAAGAAACTTGAGGAGAGAAAAACTAATGAATGATTTCTGGGAAATGGTTGAAAAGTTTATAAACTTTATCGGAGAGCTCGTGGAGCGTTTCACCAAGAAAAAGAACGATACACTCGATGCTCTTGAAGTGCGAAGCGAAATCAAGACCTGCGAGAATCTTGTAAACCGCTCATACATGGCAATTGGTCGCAAGTATTACGAGATGCACAAGGACGGAGAGTTCGATCCCGAATTCGAGAAGCAGTTCAGAGAAATTGCCAATGCATCGAAGGCTATCGAGGACCTTAAGGGAACCCTTGAAGATATTAAGAACAGTTAATTAAAACCCGAGGCTTTATGAAGCCCCGGGTTTTATTATAGCTATATGCTTTTTCATAAAACAAAAAGAAGCAGTGGCTGGCTGCTTCTCTCTGCGGTCCTTAGGACCTAGAAGGATATGTTGATATGACTTGTGAACAATTGTATTGCTTTATTTTCTTTCTTTTGATATGATAATATCACACGGTGAGAGACAATTATATATCAAATATACCGCGATTTTGTCATTTTATCACGCGGAGGCGTTAGATTATTACAATGAACAAAGATATTATTACAACCCGCTCAGACAAGTCACAGATCTTTGATTACAACAATCCTTTGTTTTACTGCTTCAGAGACCGTCACTTTATAAGACCGGGCATCACCACTTATATTCCGGAGCACTGGCATGAGGATATAGAGTATTTCTATGTGCTGGACGGATGCATTGAGTTCATGGTTAACGGTAAGCAGATTCACCTTGATAAGGGTGAGGGTATCTGCGTTAACTCTAAGCGTATTCACTCCAACTGGTCCAATAAGGGAAGCTATTGTGAGTTCCTGTGCCTTGTCATTCATCCTTCATACATGTGCGCGTCCAACTACATTGAGCAGCGCTACGTGGCACCGATTCTTGCGGCCGGATGTAATGACTACATTCTTTTGAAGCAGGATAATTGGACCAAGAAAATTATCGATGAACTTTTGAATCTGTTTGATGAGAACAAGGACCCTAAGACCTTGGAGCTTGAGATTATCGAAGCTTCTTTTAAGTGCTTAAGACTTATGCACGAGCACATCGACTTCTCGACGGCCAAGCAGGCGGTGCCGATTCATGCGTCTACTTTCAAGAGCATGATGTCCTTTATACAGGACCATTACATGGATAAGATTTCCCTTGAGGATATTGCTTTTTCCGGTAATGTGGGTAAGACTCTTTGTGCTAAGATTTTCAAGCGCTACGTGGCCAAGACCCCGGGCGATTACCTGATTTCGTACCGCATTACCAAGAGCATGGAGCTTCTTACGGGTTCCGACTTAAGTGTTACGGACATCGCTTTCCAGACAGGCTTCACAAGCGGCAGCCACTACACGAAGACCTTCAGGGAGATGGTAGGCTGTACCCCCACGGAGTACCGTAATACTAACCCCGGAATCGGAGCTTACGCGCAGCATTACGAACACGCAGTTTAATTACAGGGACACGGCACGGCGCCGTGTTCTTTTTTTGAAGCCGGAAACGACTTTTTTGTTTGTCAGCAGGGGCAAAATGTGGTACGATTTTTTGTGTTTTAGATAAGGATTATGAGGCGTTAAAAATGGACAGAGACATAGTTAAGAACCCTTTGGGCGTTAACCCTGTGGGCAAGTTATTGAGACAGTTTGCGATTCCCAGTATCATAGCGATGCTTGTGGGCGCACTTTACAATATTGTAGACCAGTTTTTCATCGGTCGAAGCGTGGGACCGCTCGGTAACGCAGCTACCAACATAGCGTTTCCTTTTTCGATTTCATGCGTATCGCTGGCACTGCTTTTCGGTATAGGCGGCGCGTCGGCGTTTAACTTAACCCTGGGAGAAGGGGACAAAGAAAAAGCTCCTTTCTACATCGGTAACTCAGCGGCTATGATAGTAATCTTAGGTACCATCCTTGCGGTGGTGGCTGAGGTGTTCTTGCACCCGCTTCTTAATTTCTTCGGTTCTCCCGCGGACGTATTTCCGTATGCTTCCGAGTATACACGCATAACAGCCATAGGCTTCCCGGCGCTGATACTTCAGGGCGGAGGCGCTCATCTTGTAAGAGCGGACGGTTCGCCCAGATACTCCATGATGTGTAACCTTGTGGGCGCTGTTATCAATACTATTCTTGATGCACTTTTTGTATTCGTATTCGGATGGGGCATTCAGGGTGCGGCGCTTGCCACCATTATCGGTCAGTATATCTGCGCGGCTATGGTAATCTGGTATTTGTGCCACTACAAGACCGTTAAGCTTGAACTTAAGCACTTTGTTCCGAGACTTCGCTACTTCGGAAGAAGCGCATCACTCGGCACGGCTTCTTTCTTTAACCAGATAGCAATGATGGTGGTGCAGATCGTTCTTAACAATTCGCTTAAATATTATGGCGCCAGAAGTGTCTACGGCGAGTCCGTTCCCATTGCCTGCGTGGGTATTATTTCGAAGGTGGGAATGATGTTCTTTTCCTTCATCATCGGTATTTCGCAGGGACTTCAGCCGATTATCAGTTTTAACTACGGAGCCAAGCAGTTTAAGAGAGTTAAAGAAGCCCTGCTTCTTGCTCTTAAGATAGGATTCTTACTTTCAATCGGAGCTTTTGCGGTGTTCCAGATTTTCCCGCTTCAGATTATTAAGCTCTTCGGAGAGGGAAGCCCCGAGTATTTTGCTTTTGCGGTTAAGTATTTCAGAATATACTTTTTCTTTATATTCTTAAACTTTGTGCAGCCCATAGTGTCCAATTTCTTCACGGCTACGGGGCGCCCGCAGAGGGGTATGTTCTTGTCACTTACAAGACAAATAATATTTTTGCTTCCGCTTCTCATTATTTTGCCCCGCTTCTTCGGAATTGATGGTATAATCTATTCGGGTCCCATCGCGGATGCGGTGGCGGTTGCTACTACGATACTTATGGCGGTGTTTGAATTTAAGAACCCGCGTTACAGGGAGATAAGCGTTGAATAGTATTTCTGCGTTTTTGCACAATACAGTTTTAATAAGCGCGATACTGGGCTGGCTTTCGGCTCAGATTGTCAAGACCATACTCTATGCCGTAACCTCTAAGTCATTTAGAGGAGAGAGACTCTTCGGAGCGGGAGGCATGCCGAGTTCACATTCCGCAACGGTGTGTGCACTTACGTCGGCGGCACTTATGATTTACGGTGTGGGAAGCTTTGAATTCGCAATTTGCGTGATAGTTGCTTTTATTACCATGTACGATGCCATGGGAGTAAGGCGAGAGACCGGCAATCAGGCTAAGGTTCTCAACGATATGATGGAGTCCTTCAAGAGGCTTTCGGACGAAGAGATGACCGATGACGAGAAGCTTAAGGAACTCATCGGACACACTCCGCTTCAGGTAGCGGTGGGTGCACTTCTCGGAGTGTTGATTGCGGTTATTATGTGTCGTATAAGAGGTTATGTATAATAAAACCGTCGGCGGTAGGCCGGCGGTTTTTGTGTTTGATATGATGAGCGCTAGTTCTGAGCGGCTTCACAGATGATGTCGATACACTTTTCATACCCGAGGGCTCCGGTATCAAGCATCAGATTATAGTTCTTGTAATCTCCCCATTTCTGGTAAGTGAAATATGTGTAATATGAATGCCTGTCGTGGTCGCGCTTCTTGATGGTCTTCTGAATAAGCGCTTCATTGTCGCTTCCGATAAGCTCGCCGACTCTCTTCATACGGGAAGCGGTATCGGCATAGAGGAAGACGTTAAGGGTATCAAGGCCGGCTTCTTTGAGCAGGATATCCGCACAGCGGCCTAGGATTACGCAAGGGCCTTTCTTGGCAATATCGATTATCACGTTGCGCTCGGTCTCGAAGATTAAATCCTTCTGATCGTAAGAAATAGGCGTAATCGCGCGAATAATTGACTCCGCGGTGGAAATCTCTTCACCCTTCGAAGCGATGAGACTCTCATCAATACCGCTTTCACGAGCCACACCCGCAATAATGTCTTTGTCATAGAACTCAATTCCTAAGCGCTTGGCCACTTCGGTACCGATCGAATGACCGCCGGCGCCGTACTCTCGACTTAAAGTGATTATCTTCATAGGCATTCTCCGTGTTCTTTTTCTTTAATTGTAACTGAATGATACGGATATTTCAATGTAATTCATCAATAGCCGGGACAAGAACAATGATGATAACGTCACTTACGTGATAGAATAACATGCGATATGATGCGATAATAACTCAACAAAAACATAAAGACGTTATATTGTGCGAAAAAAGGCACTAATCATAGCATAAACGATTGACATAGCACGCTGTATCGCATACACTCAAACAAACCGATTTGAATAATTAATTAGTCGTGACTCAAATTATAAAAAGGAGAGTTCATTTCGGTTTATATATAAAAGAGCGAGAATAAAGGGAGTATACAGGGTAATGGGATTAAAGAATAAACTGCTGAGCGTAGGACTTATACTAGTTTTATGTCTGAGCGGATGCATTGTGGGAAGTGACAAAGTCGAGGGACCGAAAACCAATGAGGATACATTCGGGTGCATCGCAAGCACTTCTTTTGAAAACGCAAGAAGCGGAAGAACTATAAATGGTTTGGGTGTAGGCTATGCTGCCAAATATGCCTATGAGTATGTTGAAGAAACAGGGAGAGATGAACTTCACATATATACTTTATTAAATGACGAGACAGATGTATCATTTGCTGTTAAGGAAGAAGAAGGTACGCATGTGATTTTCGCGGGAAGTGCCTATGGCAAGGCACAGACCGTTTTAATCGTGCGAAGAGAAGCAGATACGCAGGATGAAATAGCAGCCGAATTCAGAAATCGTGATGGTAGCGTATATAAAACGATTGTTCTTAACGGAATAGAAGAGTATAAGTTTGAGCATAATACCGTAGCGGTTATGTCTGATTCCGCAGGATATATTTATATTTCAAATGCAGATAAGAACGGTGATAATTGTTGCTTGGTTTTTGCACCGGACGGAAATCTATATAAAGAGATTCCATTAGGGGCGTATATTTGTACAAGCTTGTGTACTATGCCAAACGGAGGTGTCGCGCTTGAAAAGCAGAAGCTGTCTTCCGATGATGGAGAAACATGCTATGACTGCTTTGATGTCAAAAGCGGAGAAGTAAAGCCGCTTTTTTCGTATAGAGACTCGCGTTCTTTTGACGAAGGCGGAATTATATGTGCCAATGTATATGATGATGAACACGTGGTATATGCCGATAAAGACGGGGTGTATCTGTCGGATTACTCAATGGAGAATTCAACAAAAATATTCACGTGGAAACAAAATGGTATAGAGATTCAGCAAAGTCCGCTTGCCAAGGCAAGAATATGTGCTTCCGATAAAGGTGAGATTAATATAGTAACAGAATCAAGGGGCATCGAAACCCTTTTTGTCCTTAAAGAAATGCCTGAAAATGTGGTGAAGATTGAACTTGCCGCGAATAATGTTTCTTTGGACTATGAAAGGGCAGTTAATGAATTTAACAAGAAGAACCCCGATTGCAGAATAGTTATCAACGACGAATATGATAAAAATATTCTTTACACCAAAATAATATCCGGTGATGGACCGGTGTTACTTGATTCAAACATGATTCCTTTCAGAGAGCAGAAGAAGGCATGGGAACCTTTGAGTAATCTGGTGAATCATGATATATTGGAAGACCTTAGTGAAGTTGCTGTTAACTTAGGGACTATAAACGGAACATTATACGGAGCGGCTGAAGGATTTCAAATCAGGTCACTGGTATCGTGTTTTGATAGAAAAAACTGGACGTATGATCAATATCTCAATCTGGTTGAAGAGAGCACTTCGGAAGTATGGATGTTGAGTCCTGTCAGTCAGGAAAGTAAAACGGCACTCATTTACCAGCTTTTCTGCTATGATTTGTATGATTCGTTCTTTATTGACTCCGAAAACCCGGAAAAACCGGTAGACAGGCAGAAATTAGAGAGAGTTCTTGATGATGTGGAAAAATATTACGATGAAAAAAGCGATGGTTCCGATTGCTTGGAATGTGTATTTAACAGACGTAGCGCTGCTATGCCGGCATATTTTGCCAGTCCTGCCGAAATAAGGGAAGTGTCGCTATTCATAGATAAGGGGGCTGAGGCCGTAGGATATCCCGGGAAGAACGGCTCAAAGAGCTATGCTTTTTCAGGCTCGATGCTGGTGGTAAGGGCCAACGCTTCGGAAGAAGAAAAAGCAGTCGCCTCGAGGTTTCTAAATTACTTGCTTTCGTATGAATGGCAGCACGAAGCTGTTAAGAAAGGTGTAATGGCTTCTTTTGCATCAAGAAGAGATGTTTTAGAGGAACAAATTGAAGCTGCTTTTGATAACGGGGAGCATACTTTGTTTTATGGCTCGGAACGTTATGATTTAGGTGATGTCGATGCGCAGAAACTCAGAACTTATCTGCAGGACCTGTTTGACACCATTTCTTTTGAAACAGACATTAATGAAGATTATCGGGATATAGTCTGTGAAGAACTTGAAAGCTATTATAAAGACGGTATCGGAATAGATGCTCTTGAAGACAGGTTAAATAAACGTATAGGCCTTCTTTTGAAGGAAAAAAGATGATAGATCGGCTGTGTTCGGTGACGGGCACAGCTGTTTTTTATTCGGAGGGGGTGCCGGACTACTCATTATCATTCCGGGTATCTCCCCCGGTGAAAGAAAAAACTAAACCCACGGTTAATTCCGCTCGGTGTGCGATATTGTTACAATAAAGAAAGATTTTTGTATTGTAAGAAAGGAGGGTTTTGCTACAATCACATTATACGGGTGAGAATGGATTTGATGAGGAGAATGAGAAGTGGCAAGAAACGAATCTAAGGAACAGAAGAACAAGTTCCCCGTGTCCAAGCTCCGATGGCTTTGGATGAACATGAAGGGGACGAGGGCCATGTTTGTACTGGCTCTTTTCGGTACGGTTGTTTATAACGTTATGCAGTTAACCGTGCCGTTTTTTTCGTCCAGAATTGTGGACGAGTATTTGCAGGGCGAGAACGCAGCTTACAATCGTGCGACCAATATGCACGGATTCTATGTGCTTCTTGCTTGTATGGTAGGGTTTACGATTTTCAGAGTTATTGTGGTATATCTTGACTGTATGGCTTATGAGCATTCGTCTCAGAAAGCGCTGTATCGCATCAGAAATTCACTTTATGATAAGATACAGAGACAGGACATGAAGTTCTACTCCACTTACAGAACGGGCGATTTAATGACAAGAGTTACCGGTGACCTTGACGCTTGCAGACATATGATTGCGTGGGTAATCCGTAACATCATCGAGTCGTTTGTGCTGTATCTTTCGACGGCGGTTTACCTTTGTATGCTTAACTGGAAGCTTGCGCTTTCGGTGCTTGCGATTTCGCCGTTTATCTTTATTATCATTGTGAAGTTTCGTAAGAAGGTCGGCCCCATGCACAGAGAGTTGCGTGAGAAGCTTGCGGGCATGAACACCTATGCTCAGGAGAATATCTCCGGTAACCGTGTGGTTAAGGCTTTCGCGCGTGAAGATTACGAAATCGACAAGTTTGATACTTCTAACGTTGATTACAGAGATACTAATAAGAGGACTCAGATGATCTGGATAAGATTCTATCCGTTCATCGAAGGTCTTGCGAATATGTTAAGCCTTGTGCTCATACTGGTGGGCGGTATTTTCCTTATCAACCATGAGCTTACAATGGGTGAGTATGTTGCGTTCTCGGGCCTTATGTGGGCGATTGCGAATCCCATGCGTAACCTTGGTAACATCATGAACGAGTTTCAGCGTTTCGATGCCGCTTCCAATAAGGTTATGGAGATTTACTTCTCCGAGCCAATCATAGTGGACAAAGAAAACGCGATTTCTCATCCCGCTCCCTTCAAGGGCAAGGTTGAGTTTAAGCACGTTTCCTTTAAATACGACGACGGTAAGCTTCCGGTTTTAAAGGATATTTCTTTTGTCGCAGAGCCCGGTCAGACGGTGGCTATTATGGGTGAGACGGGCTGCGGCAAGACTTCACTCATCAACATGATTCCGAGGTTTTACGAGCCTATCGAGGGCGAGGTGCTTGTAGACGATGTGAGCGTTGATAAGTACAGACTCACGGATTTAAGAAAGCATATCGGTCTTGCGACGCAGGACGTTTTACTGTATTCCGATACGATTGAAGGCAATATTGCTTACGGTGTGACGGGACTTACCGCCGAGCAGGTGGTGAAGTTCGCGCGTTACTCCGCGGCAAGCGAGTTCATCGCCAAGATGCCCGAGGGCTACGACACCATAGTAGGTGAGCGCGGCGTGGGTCTCTCCGGCGGACAGAAGCAGAGAATTTCTCTTGCACGAGCTCTTGCCATCGAGCCTTCGATACTGATACTTGACGATACTACCTCAGCGGTTGACATGGAAACGGAAAAAGAAATCCAGCACAGCCTCCGCGAGCTCGATTTCCCCTGCACGAAGATTATTATCGCGCAGCGTATTTCCACCACCAAGGCAGCAGACAAGATTCTGGTGCTGCAGGACGGCCGCATTACGGAGGAAGGTTCCCACGAGGAACTTATAGCCAAGGGCGGCTACTATGCAGAGCTTGTTAAGCTCCAGACGGGAGGTGAGGCATAATGGCAACTAAGCGTAATACTTACAGAGTCGATGAAGCCTACGAAGAGGAGTTTAATATAAAGCATATCCTCCTTGCTTCCAAGTACATCAAGAAATATTTAAAGCGCATGATTGCTGCGATTATCTTAAGTGCAATCGGTGGAGCCACAGCTTTGCTTGCTCCCATGATTACCAAGAAAGCACTGGACGAAGCGGTGCCGAGCGGTGACGTTAAGAACCTTGTGTTCTTGGTAAGTCTTCTTGCCGGAGTGTTTGTGGTAAGTATTCTTTTTACAACATTAAGATCAAGGGTAATGGTTAATGTCAGTCAGAATATTATTTATGATATTCGTCGCGACCTGTTCGCTCATTTGCAGAAGCTGTCATTCCAGTATTATGATGACAGGCCTCACGGTAAGATTCTGATTCGTGTGGTTAACTACGTAAACTCCGTGTCGGATATGCTTTCGAACGGTCTTATCAATGTAATACTTGAGTGCATCAACCTTGTAATCATCGTGGCTTACATGTTCGCGGTGGATGTGCAGTTATCGCTTGTGGTGCTGTGCGGTGTGCCTATTCTTGCGATATTCATGTTCTGGATTAAGGGTAAGCAGCGTAAGGCATGGAGAGCGGTTTCCAACAAGAATTCGAACTTAAATGCTTATCTTCAGGAGAACATCGTCGGCGCGAGAATCACACAGATTTTTGCAAGAGAAGACGAGAATGCCGAGATTTTTGCAGGTCTTTCCAACGACTGCAGACGTACCTGGATGGGTGCGGTAAGATGGACTAACCTTGTGTGGCCCGGTATCGATACGATTTCGGTACTGGTACGTGGTGCGATTTTCCTTTTTGGTATCGCAATCTTTATTAACGGTGACAAGACCGTAGGTACCATCGTGGCTATTTCAGGATACGCAAGCCGTTTCTGGCAGCCTATTATGAACCTTGGTAACATCTTTAATAACTTCATCAACAACATGGCTTATCTTGAGAGAATCTTCGAGACCATGGACGAGCCTGTAACGGTTGATGATGCGGAAGGCGCTACAGAGATGCCTCCGATTAAGGGTGAGGTAACATTTGAGAACGTACGCTTCAGCTACGAAGAAGGTAAGGAAATTCTTCACGATGTTTCTTTTACCGTCAAGGCGGGAGAGAGCGTGGCGCTTGTGGGACCTACCGGTGCAGGCAAGAGTACGATTGTGAACCTTGTATCGCGATTCTACAATGTGGATAGCGGACGGGTGCTGATAGACGGAATCGATATTTCGAAGGTGACGCTTAAGAGCCTGCGCAGCCAGATGGGCATCATGCTTCAGGACAGCTTTATTTTCTCTGGTACCATTGAGGACAATATCCGTTACGGTAAGCTTAATGCGACCTTCTCGGAAATTGATAAGGCAAGTCAGACTGTGTGCGCGGCGCCGTTTATCGATAGGATGGCGGACGGCTACAATACTGAGGTTAAGGAGCGTGGCTCACTTCTCAGTCAGGGCCAGAAGCAGCTGATTTCTTTTGCAAGAACGTTGCTGTCGGATCCTGCGATACTGGTGCTTGATGAGGCGACTTCCAGTATCGACGTGCAGACCGAGAAAGCGCTTCAGCAGGGACTCAACGCGATGCTTAAGGGACGCACTTCCTTCATCATCGCGCACAGACTTTCGACCATCCGCAACTGCGATAAGATTATGTACATCGACGACGGAGGCATCGTAGAGTGCGGCAACCACGAAGAGTTGATGGCGCGCAAAGGCTATTATTACAAGTTATATACTGCGCAGATGGATGATATAGCATAATTTAAGTTGAATTTTTCAGCAGTATTGGGGGTGAAGAGCCAAGTCTTACTAAGGTGGGGCTTGGCTTTTCTTTTGCCATATAATACAATGGTAGAAGTTACAGAGAATGGAGGGTACTTGGATGAAGTGTAATTATTGTGGGGCAGAAATCGCTGATGACAGCGTTAAGTGTCCGTATTGTGAGAAGGAGATCTATCGCGCGGTTCCCGGGCAGAAGATTGAAATTACGGATGAGGATAGGGCTCAGTTCGCAAGCATGAGGCTGCAGAGCAGTATGAGCAAGAAGTCAGCCGTTCAGGTTTCGGCCCAAAAGTTTTCGCAGGTTTTCACGTATTTACTGTGGCTTAGCGCAGCTATGAATGTGTTTAGCGCGGTCAAAGTGTTCACAGGATTCTTGTATGGGGATGTGCCGGCGGCAGAAGTATATGAGTATTACGGCAATGCACTCAAATATACGGATTATTTGTATGCGGTATTGATACTCGTAATGGCAGGATTGTGTGCATACGCAGCAATATGCGTTAAGAAATCCAAACCTTATGCTTACAAGCTGGTAATAGCGATTTGCGCGGTTATGGTTCTTGCAGATGTGATATACGGATGCCTGACCTGGAAGATTACCGGCATTAACACGATGTTTAATGTAAGATTTTTAATCATGACGCTGATAAGATGTTACGTGACAGGATTATATGCATACGTAATTAAGAAAGGAAGCGAGAACGGCTGATATTTGCCGTGGATGAATCTCGCGCGATGTTTTCTTTTGGCGTAAGATAGTGTATCATTGAATTTGATAAGCTGTTTGGGGAGTTGTTGCTTCAAACGGTAACTACAATTATCGGGGGAACGATTTATGAGATGTAACGTATGTGGTGCTCAGCTTGATGAAGGCACTAAGACATGTCCTTATTGCGGATGCGCGACAGAGGGCGATGGCAAGGAGATTACGGTTTATACCGCTTCCGATGCTTCAGCTGTAGAAAACACGGGAATTAATGCAGATGCTGCTATCAGCCCTGCTTTTATGACGGACAGCTCTGTAGGAAGCGAAGAGGGCCCGAGCATAGGACTTAAGTGGGCGCACTTCCTTGGATATTTTGCACTGTGGATCGGTGCACTTGTAGATTTGAGTTCAGCGGTTCAGATGCTTACCGGCTCGCTGTATGATGTTGGCGGAGCAAATGCCGAGATGGTATACAGGGTTTACGGAAGCCTCAGATATGTCGATAAGTTCTACGGAATCGGCCTTCTTGTTCTTGCCGGGCTTGCAGTTTTGACCGCAATCTCGATTCTTAGGTACAAGGCAATGGCAGGAACGCTTGTATGCGCGCTTAACGGTTTAAGTTTTCTTGTGGGCATCGCATATATCGTGATGCTTTCACATATTATCGGCCACAACCAAATGAACGCAAGTAATGCCGTAGGAACACTTATTTCAATCGCGTTCTTTTGCGTAAACATTGTCTACTTTAAGAAGCGCAAGCACATATTTGTTAACTAAATTATTGTATCACCGGCCTCGGGCTTTAGCCCGGGGCTTTTTTTTGGTCTGAAACACCTTTTTCACACCTTAAGTCGATTTAATTCCCTGAGGTGCGCCGTTCGGGCAAGGGGAAATTGTGAAAATTCATACCTTATGTTCCAAAATACCTCGGAGGTATGAGGGCCGGACAGCCCTGGTGGAAGAAAAACCATACCTTATTGCCCAAAATGCCCAAAAGGTATGAAAACTCGCACGCGCCGGTAAAAGAAAAACCATACCTTATTGCCCAAAATGCCCAAAAGGTATGAAAACTCGCACGCGCCGACAAAAGAAAAACCATACCTTATTGCCCCAAATGCCCAAAAGGTATGAAAACTCGCGCGCGCCGACAAAAGAAAAACCATACCTTATGACCCAAAACGCTCAAAAGGTATGAATACGAGCCTCACGGCGGCAGAATAAAGACCATACCATATACAGAAAATAGCCAATAAGGAATGGTTAAAGCCCTAAATAGCATCGCGCCGGCCCCCATCCACGGGGGACAAATGCGACGGATGGTAGGGAAAAGGCCTTCTTTCGCTACAAGAATCGGCGTAGAAAACGGCGGAACAGGGCAATTTATTATTTTTTTATAACTACTATCTTGCATTATAGAATAGCTTGTGATACAATGCAGTTAATCGAGAGAAACAGTTACAAAGAAAGGAGAGCAATGTGAACGCACAATTTAAAAAAGGGGCACTGGAGTTATGCGTACTTACAATGCTTGCGGACAAGGATCGTTACGGATACGAGCTTACCGATGAGATTTCCGCAAGAATGGATATTGCGACCGGTACATTGTACCTGGTGTTAAAGAGGCTTAAGGACGACAACCTGGTGACCACATATTTGCAGGAGTCCGAGACGGGACCCGCCAGAAAGTATTACCATTTGTCTGACGAGGGCAGAAAATACCAGACAGAGTTGAAAGAAGAATGGATACAGTTTGTTAAGGCAATTGACGAGATTTTAGGAGGACGGTATGAATAAACAGGAGTATATGTACAATCTCTTCGAGGCATTGAGACCTTTCGATGAGGATGTAAGGAACGAAATCATCAGTGATTATGAAGAGCACTTTGCTGACGGACTTGCAAACGGCAAGACCGAGGAGCAGATTGTTGAGGAGCTTGGCTCCATAGATGAACTTATCGCAGACCTTAAGGAATTAAAGGGCAAGGGCGGCGACAAGAAAGGCGTGGGCTTTGACTCAATGGATATTTCCAAGGCAGCTGACAGCCTGGTTAAGGGAATCGCTAACTTTGTAGGTTCTTTTGCAGGCACCGTTACCAAGGGTGCGGAGAAGATGGGTGAGGGCTTTGCAGACGGCGCAAGCGACTTCGCAGATTCTTTCACCAAGGGCGTTACCAATGCGGCCAAGGAAGTTTACAACAAGGGCAGCGAATTTGCCAAGGATTTAAGCGACAGCTACAAGGCTACCAGAAAGACCGCCGACGGCGCTTCTGATGTGACCACCGAGGAAGGAAGCGGAAGTTCCGCAGATTGTAACGAAATCGTCGTTGAAGGCGACTGCGCGAACATCTATGTAACCGCTTCACCCGACAACGTAGCGAGAGTTCACTATACCAACCACGGCACCCCCAATCAGCAGCTCGCATATGCTTTCGAGTGCTATCAGAAGGGCAGCACTCTTTACGGTATTGCCAAAAGAAAGAGCTTCGGCTTAACCAACTTCTTTAAGAGCCTCACAAGTCCCAGAATCGACTTAAATGTTGAGGTTCCCAGAGACTATAAGTCAGTAACCTTTAAGACAGCATCCGGCGTGATTCAGGTAGAGGGCATCTCCGCAAGAAACGCTGTAGTAGGCGATGTTAGCGGAGATATCGAGATTAAGACTTGCGGCTTTGAGACTTTGAAGGTTAATAACATCAGCGGCGACATTACAATTGACGGTGTTAACAGTGATGTGATTACCGCAGAGGCTGTAAGCGGAAGCGTAAGAACAGCTGCATCCGTAGCTGAGCTTAAGACCGTTACTACCAGCGGACGCACCAACATCATCACCAGAAACGTTAACAAGATTCAGAGCAACTCTGTATCGGGCTCTATCGAGATGACCCTCGACGGTTGCGACGGCTTCAATGCCAACGCTTCATCCGTAAGCGGAAGAATCAACCTCTTATGCGGTGAGTCCAACGTTAACGGCGCCAAGAGCGGCAAGTACAACTTAGGAAGCGGAAGAGTACAGATTAAGGCTTCCACAGTTTCCGGTTCGCTCAGAATCGAGACAAGATAATACGACTAATGCAACTGCTGTAGCGCTATTCGCTGATTTTGACGGATAGCGCTACAATATATAATGACTAACCGTTTAGTATGTAGCACAATCTGTTGACATATTGCGATAATTTATGTATAGTAAAGACACTATCCAGTGATATGAGAACTGTAAATATTACAGTAAAGGGAACGATGCATACAGAAATAGCATTTACATCAGCTATAGTAGTGGGATTAATACAAGATCATACTATTACCACGAGTGCAAATCTATAAAGAGGGAGTAAAAATGTCTGTTTTACCAATTTCACATTTATTCGTTATAGGATGGGGGATTATTGGAAATGTCGCTTCTGTTGCGTTTCATATTACCATGACTATAGCTGCAATAGTATATATAAAAAAGAACTTTAAAAAGTAATGGTGAAATCGGCGCTAAAAGCGCCGATTTTTTATTTTAACATGTACTGTTACTAATCGTAAATTGTTGTATACTGTAATTGTTGGAGGGTTACAGTATGAACAGTGATAGTACTAAAAAGGTACGCGGCTTCTGGGGCTTTGTGTGGGCGCTCGGACTTGCGGGCCAGCTGTGCTGGAATATGGAGAATCAGTGGTTCAATACATTTGTGTATGAGAAGATTGCCAAGGATCCGACGATTATTTCTTGGATGGTGGCAATTTCAGCGACCGCTACGACTATTTCTACGTTTGTGACGGGAACCGCTACAGACAGGCGCGGAAGAAGGCGTCTCGCGGTTTCGATAGGTTATATATTGTGGGGAATATTCACGATACTTTTCGGAACGACGGAATTCATTATGAAGGGCGCAGGCTCGGGCACCGCTTCGGTTCTTATGACTGCGGGCGTGGCCGTTGTGGCGGCGGATGCGATAATGAGTTTCTTTGGCTCGATGGGTAACGATTCGGGCTTTAACGCGTGGATGAACGACCACATGAATGAGCGTAATAAAGGCCAAATCGGTGCAGCTCTTGCAACTCAGCCGATTATCGGAACCATCGTCGGTACCGTTGCGGGCGGAATGCTCATCGGCAGCGAGAACAATTACATGAGACTTTTCGTGGTGATGGGCGCGTTTGTAATATGCTGCGGTATCTTTTCGCTGGTATTTATGAAGGATGCGCCGGACCTGGAGCCTCATATTGAGGGAACGTTTTGGCAGCAGTTTGCCTCGGTTTTCAACTTTAAGAAGTACTTTTCGCTCAAAGAACTCGTGTGGGTCAACCTCACACTTTCCGCGTATTTTATAGCATTTAACATGTACTTTACGCACCTTGGTAACTACATGATTTATTATCTCGGATTCACCGCCGACATGATGGGCTTTATGGAGGGAATCGGGCTTATCCTTGCGATGCTCCTCGTGTTCCCGGCTACTAAGCTTATCAATGCGGGCAAGCATGTGCCGATTGCTTTTGCCTCGATATTCTTTAATATCGTGGGACTGCTGGTGCTCGGTTTCTTTGTCCGCCCGGAGAACGTTAATACGGGAAGCATTTTCAATCCTGTGATGCTTATCGGCGTGTTCTTAATCGGTGTGGGTTATGTAGTGTTCCTGCAGACCGTTTCGGTGTGGGCTAAGGGACTGTATCCCAAGGAAGCGAAGGGACAGTTTGAGGGAATCCGAATCCTTTTCTTTGTACTGATTCCCATGGTGGTGGCGCCTTTGATTGCGAACCCCATTATTAAAAAGAACGGCGAAATTATTAATGAATACGGCCTCAAAGAATATCTTCCTACGGAAGTGCTCTTCCTGGTCGGCGCAGGTGTGTCACTTATTACGTTTATTCCGCTTATCATGGCGGCAAGGTACAGTAAAAAGGGAAGTGCAAAATGATCGGTCATTATATTGCCAACTTTATTATGCTGTCTCCGAAGACTCCGCGGGAAGAGCTTATAAAGATTGATACGGAGCGGGGGTTCGGCGACGCTATCGAAGACTACGAGAAACGCTGGGACAAAGAACCCTTTACGATTGCAAGCGACGACGCAGAGATTAAGGGCGAGATAATACTCACTCCGGCTCACGTTCATAAGCGCAACAAAGTAGCCGTCATCGCTCACGGCATCACGGCGGCCAAAGAAGCCGACATCAAATACGCCAAGATTTTCTATGACCTTGGGTATAATATAATAATATTCGACGAGCGGTATTTCGGCGAGTCCAAGGCCAAGTACTGTACGCTCGGCATGAAGGAAGCCGACGATATCAAGCGAATCTGCGAGAGCGCCAGGGAACGTTTCGGAAGCGATTGCCTGATAGGGCTCCACGGTGAGTCTATGGGTGGCGCGAGTGTATTAAGAATGCTTTCAAGTTTCAGCCCGGATTTTGTGGTGGCGGACTGTCCGTTTATGGACCTTGAGCTGCTTATTAAGGAACTTGCCTATAAGAGAGCGAGTATCTTAGGGGAGCCTGCACGTTACGTGGCGCGCCTGATAGGATATTTAAGATACAAATATGATTATTTCAAAGTAAAGCCCATAGATTCCGTCAGAAACTCGGATGTGCCCATCTGTTTCATGCACGGAGAGGATGATTCTTTGATTAATGTAAATCACAGCAAGGCAATGTACGAGCTGTGCAAGAACCCCTTGAGCGAGATACATATCTTCAAGGGCGCGGACCATGCTTTGTCCATTACCGAAGACAGAGCGGGATATACCAAAGCTATTAATGAATTCATTGAGAAAGTAGAGCGCGCGGCAGGAATATAATCGGCAGGCGCGTTACGGAGGATGGTTATGGAAGATTTCTGGAAACAAATACAGCAAATAGGAACAGATGCGGGCCTTAAGATTCTGCTCGGCCTTGTAATTCTTATTGTAGGCGTTAAGCTTTCCAAGTGGCTTATTCGCATCATACAGAAGGGCAGAGCCTTCAAGAAACTCGAGAAGGGAGCGCAGAGCTTCATCACAAGCTTCATCCGCATCGCCCTTTATGCGCTGGTAATCGCAACGGCAGCTATGTGCATCGGCGTGCCTTCGACAGCGTTCCTGACAGTCTTTACATCAGCCGGCGTGGCTATCGGCCTTGCATTGCAGGGTGCTTTGTCGAACTTCGCGGGCGGTTTGATGATTTTATTTTTCCACCCCTTTAAAGTCGGCGATTACATCGAGAGCGACGGCGCTTCGGGCACCATCACAAGCATCACGGTAATCTACACGATTCTCACGACCCCCGACAACAAGGTCATCACGGTTCCCAACGGCAAGCTTACTAATGCCAACATCATCAACTACACCACCGGCGGTAACCGCCGCGTCGACATAATGGTATCCGCTTCCTACGACGCCGACACCGAGTTCGTCAAAAAAACACTTCTCGAAGTGGCCGACGCCACCGAAGGGGTTCTCAAAGAGCCCGCGCCCATGGCGCGCTTAAAGGAGATGGGCGCCAGCTCCATCGACTACACCTACCGTGTCTGGTGCAAGAACTCCGACTACTGGAACGTCTACTTCGACAGCATGGAACTTATCAAAAAAACCTTCGACGAAAAGGGTATCGAAATCCCTTATACGAAGGTCGACGTCAAACTCATCAAAGATTGACTTTTGCCCCGCGGAAACCGCGGGGCTTTTTTGTCCTATATTCATACGTAATGGCAGCCTGCTCGGGGCGGTTCGTGTACGGGTGGCCGATATGAAAAAAGCCCGCGGGACGCGGGCTTGGGGTTTAGCGGTTGGAATAGATTTCGATAAGGTTAAGGATGATCTCCACAGCCTTGTCCATCTTGTCGATGCTGCAGCATTCGTAGGTGCCGTGGAAGTTGCAACCGCCGGTACCGAGGTTGGGGCAGGGGAGACCGTCGTAAGAAAGGCGGGCGCCGTCGGTGCCGCCGCGGACAGGTACGTCAATCGGGTTAAGGCCGGCCTTTTTAAGGGCGAGGCGGGCGTTCTCGATTAAGTGCATGTGGGGCTTGATTTTTTCAAGCATGTTGTAGTAGGAATCCTTGATGGTAAGGGTTACGGTGCCGTCGCCGTATTTTTTGTTGATAGCAGCAACTGCATCCTGCAACATCACTTTCTTTGACTCAAATAAATCGTGGTCGTGGTCGCGGATGATGTATGACATCTTGGCGGATGATACCTGACCGGTGAAGGATGTAAGGTGGAAGAAGCCTTCGTAGCCTTCGGTGTGCTCGGGGCGCATGGCCTCGGGGAGAAGGGAGTGAAGCTCCATGCCTACCAGTGCGGCGTTGACCATGATGTCCTTGGCAGAGCCGGGGTGAACGGAGACGCCTTTGATGGCTATCTCGGCGCCGGCTGCGTTGAAGTTCTCGTACTCGAGGGCGTTAACATCGCCGCCGTCAACAGTGTAAGCGTAGGTAGCGCCGAAGTTCTTAAGGTCAAAGAAATCTGTTCCCTCGCCGATTTCCTCATCGGGGGTGAAGCCTACCCAAATCTCGCCGTGAGGGATATTCTCGGTAATGATGGTGTCCATGGCGGTCATGATCTCTGCAACACCGGCCTTGTCGTCGGCTCCGAGAAGTGTGGTGCCGTCGGTGGTGATGATGGTGTCGCCGATAAAGTCCTTAAGCTCGGGGAAGCGGCTGACGCTTAAAATGTCGCCGGTACCTTCAAGGACGATGTCGGAACCGTCGTAATGCTCACGAATTACAGGCTTAACATCCTTACCCGATGCTTCGGGGGATGTGTCCATGTGGGCGATGAAGCCGAGCTTGGTAGCGTTCTCATAGCCGGGAGTTGCGGGAAGGTATGCATATACGTAGCAGTGCTCGTCTACGCGTACGCCCGACATACCGAGTGCTTTTAACTCATCGACAAGGATATTCGCCAGATCGAACTCACCTTTGAAGCTCGGATGGAGGCCACTTTCCTCGTCGGAAGTGGTGTGTATCTTAACGTAATTTAAAAATCTTTCATATGCTCTTTGCATTTTGAAACCTCTCTTTCTTCCCGATAATTCTATCTTAGATATACATAAATGTCTAATAAAATATGCTTAACAAATTAAGATGTATTTTGTATAATGAATTGGAAATTTTGAGAAGAGGTTGTTAGATGAAGAAACACATTTATTATATAGGACTTATAGCACTTTCGCTGGGACTTGTCACATGCGGCAAGGAGGCACCCGCGGAATCGATTGAAGACGAGATTATGCCGGAAATAAGCATAGAGACACAAACTGAGACCGGCGGCGCTGCAACCGAGCAGGTAGCGGACCAAGAACAAGAGCCGGTTATCTTAGAGGCTACACACGTAGGCGGATTCACGATTTCCGGCGACAGACTTACCGCAAGAGGCGGTGCCTACGATCAGGACGGAAATACCGATAACGGTGCCGAGCCCATCGACTGGATTGTTATAGCAGATGACGGCGATCATCTCCTTCTTTTGTCAGAGAAGGTTCTGGAACAGAAAGAATTCAATGATCAATATACCGAGACTTCCTGGGAGACTTGTACTTTAAGAACATGGCTTAACGGAGATTTCTATAACGCAGCTTTCAACGATGAAGAGAAGTCCATCATACTTGATTACCCCACGGTTGCGGGCGATGTAAGTGCCGGCACGAGCGATGTAAGCGATAAGGTATTCCTCTTAAGCGAAGGCGAAGCAGAGGCTTATATCGGAGCCGAGGAAGGTACTCCCGGCAATAAGCTTTGTTCCAAGGTTACGACACGCGCCATTAATGCGGGTGTATGGTACATCACCGAAGATTATTATGACTTGTTTGGATTCAAGGCTAAGGGCTTCAGCGACGAGATGATTGGTTGCGGCAACTGGTGGCTTCGTACCAACGGCAAAGATGCGACAAGAGTTATGGATGTAGGCGCATCCGGCATTATCAGAACTACCGGCCACGAGGCTGCGTCCCATCAGGACGGAGTCAGACCCGCGATATATATTCAGATATCGGGTGGAAATAATTAAAATTGTGTGATATAATGGTGGGTACACGGGAGGTTACTTAATATGGGAGCAGGAGTAATTGTGGGAATTTCTGTTTTTGTAGTGATCGCGCTTATAGCGGTTGTAGTTGCAGTCGCTGTAGTTGCGTCTGTTTCATCTGTCGAGACAAGAGACGGCGAAGGTGAGAAAGAATAACATTAATTCGCAGACATGGCCCCGCTCATAGGCGGGGCCGATTTTTATTTACAGGAGAATGATATATGAAGAGAAAAACATTGGTTATGGGTATTATATTGGCAGTTTCTTTGGCTGCGGCATGCGGATCCAAGGCACCGGTTCCGATTGAGGCACCTGCTTCTAACACCGAGGCAAGCGCTTCCGAAGGTTCCGAGACAAGCGAATCCAAGAAAGTCATTGCCGGAGCAGAGCAGACTGAGGGCAATGGGAACAGCAATACTATCGTTAAGAAGACTCCTCAGGAGCCTCTTACCGCTCCCGATGCCAAGAACGAATACGACAGCGACGGAAGAATCGTTAAGAGTGAGGTTGAGGGACAGGGCTACGATACATTCGCTTACGATGAAGCGGGCAATCTTTCCGAGCAGAAGTGCTATGATGAGGCCGGCGAGCTCATTACTACGATAACAAATGAATATGATTCAAATGGTAATGTAATAAAGTCACAGGATGTAAACAGCGACGGCTCCGAAGGCTGCGTACTGACATATAAGTATGACAACAACGGCTATCTTATCGAGATTTACTCAGACTACGGCAACGGCGACTATGAGAAAGACCTTTATAAGAGAGACGCTGCAGGACGTGAGCTTGAGTATACATTCATTTCCGGTACCGAGGACGGTGAGACCGAGGTTCAGAAGCTTGAGTCCGAGTACGATGACCACGGCAACGTGATTCACGAGACTTTCTACTCTATGGGTAAGAAAATGGGCGAGAACAAGTACGTTTACACCTACGATAATGCCGGCAACATTACGAACAAAGAAACCTACAGCAACGACGGACTTACGGAAGAAGAACCCGTCGAACCCTGATTAAAACGTGTAAGAGCGGGAATATAATGGACAACCTGATTACCTATGTGAAGTTTAGGGGCGACCTAAGCTTCAAGCAACAGAAATTTAATGAAAATGACGCGATGGTGCTTGTTATTGTGACCAGCATCGATTACGAGGACCTCGATTGCACCGGCATGACGATTGCCGAGCTTTTTAAGGCTTACACAGACCTTAATAAGAAAGACGAGCAGGACGAATGTCTCGATGATAAGGAAGCAATTCTGAAGCTTGCTGCGGTAAGCGCGCGTTATAAGGATATACCGATAGAGCGTTACGTGCGTGATATCGATGCGGCAGAAGAGAAGACCTTCTATGCCATGACATTTACCATGGGAAGATTCGAGAAGATGGTAGTGTTCAGAGGCACCGACGGCTCCATTCTTTCGTGGAAAGAAAACTTTAATACGATTCATACCATGCCGACTCCCGGTCAGTATTCGGCGCTTAAATATCTGCAGGAAGACCTCAGTAAGCCTTTCGTGAAGGTAAGCGTAGCGGGTCATTCCAAGGGAGGTAACCTTGCGGTTTATGCCGCCATGAGCCTTGAGGATAAGCTTCGTAAAAAGCTTAAAAAGGTGTATGCTTTTGATGCTCCCGGATTCCCCGAGGACATCAGCGAGAAGCTTGGATATCTGGCAATTAAGGACCGTCTGGAAGCCTACGTTCCGGAGAGTTGTGTCATCGGAAACCTTATGAAACCGCCGTTTGAGAAGATTGTGGTGAAGGGCATCGGCAAGGGTGTGTACCAGCATGACATGTTCAACTGGGAACTGACCGCCACAGGAATTTCTATGGCAGAATCAACAAATTTATTCAGCACCGAATTGTCAGCCAAGGTCAATAACTGGATAGAGGGTATACCCCTTGAAGACAGGGAAAGAGTGGTGGGTGAGCTCTTTGATGTTTTTTCCAAAAACGGTATCACACACATCACCGACCTCATGCATATGGACCTCAAAAAGATAGTCGGAATCATCAAATGTGCGACCCTTTTGTCGTCCGAAAACAGGACTTTGCTGGGTATCATAATCAAAGAACTTCGTTAGTTATATTTAACAATACATATTCGTGAAAATCACTAAAAACGGCAAAATATTCTTGTATATTTTGCCGTTTTCGCTATTTAAATGTTAATGGATTAATCATATACTAAAACCCGTAAAAGGAAACCGAATTTAATGACGGGGGAGGTCGATCGGGATATGTTCAGAGAGAACAACAACAGCTTTAAAGAGATAGTAACCGGTATGGCATTTTTGGCGCTGTTCGTAGGTTTTATTATCTCGGCCGGACTTCACTTATAACTAAATTTTTCATAGTAAACCCTTCTTTAGTGAGCACTGTCATAATTTAATGATAGTGCTTTCTTTTTGCATTAAAAACGTTTAAAATTGAATGTAGAGAGGTTAAGGCCTATGGACAAGAAAGTTAAGGTTAATGACATAGATGAGATAGTTAAGATGCTTGATGAGTTTGCGGACTCTGATGTGTCAAGACTTAAGGTTAAGGTAAGCGAGGAGCTCGAGCTTGGTAAGACCAAACGCGAGTATCATCTCGGAAGGTGCGACATCGGCAGTCCTTTTGCCTGCGGCACGCCTTTTGATGTGGAAGACGATAACGGCAACGATTAGTTGATGGTAGAGGAGAGTATATGAAGGCAGTAAGATCTGTGGCATATGCGGTAATTGTTATTTGCGCCCTGTTGTGTATAGTGATTGCTTTTTACGCGTCCCGTAAGACCGGGGAGGGCGGAGAGACTGGCAATACGGAGGCTTCCGTAACCGTAAGTACGAGCGGTTCCGCGGAGGATTCATCGGTTCCCAATCTTGCGGATTTAATCAAGGACCATCCGAGCAGTACGTCTACTAAGAAGTCCATCAGCGGCAATTTGACCGGTGAGATAGACTACGAAGAGATTGTTAAGCTCCAGGATGCCGAGCTCGACAGAGTCTTCAGAGAGACTATTGCCGAGTACAACAAGAAATATGGTATCGTGACCAGCACCACCACTTCCACCACGACCACCACTAATAAAGACTACAAGTATTTCGTCAACAAAGCCACCAAGATTATTCACAGAATCGACTGTTTGCTTAAGCCCGTGAACAGCTCGGATACGATTTATTACGAGACCATCACGGATGCTAACAAGGCGGGATACACCGAGCGTTGCCCCGTTTGCAGTCCATAAATTGGGACGCAATTTAAAAGTTTTGGTTAATAGCCTGCGGATATAATGTTCCAAGTATTAAACTTTAAAGGGGAGAATAATATCTTGGAAAAATTATCAAAAGAAGAAGTTGATGTCCTCGGCGAAATCGCCAACATCAGTATGGGTAACGCGGCTACGAACCTTAGCCTAATGGTTAATCACAAGGTTGAAATTACGACCCCGAAGGTTCAGTTTATCAAGAGAAGTCAGGCCCTCGACGACTACGAGAAGACCTGTATCTTTATTCAGATTCACTACATCAAGGGCTTAAGCGGCAATAACGTATTCGTGCTCAAAGAAAACGATGCGCTGGTACTTACCGACCTCATGATGGGCGGAAGCGGTATCGATGTTCAGGGCGAGATGGGCGAGCTTCAGTTAAGCGCCATGTCCGAAGCCATGAACCAGATGATGGGCGCCTCGGCAACATCAATGGCCACGATGCTTGACATGATGGTTGATATCGGCACTCCGGAGATTAATTCCATCGACGTAGAGTCGGTTAAAATCTTTGAAAAGATGTTTGACGAAGGCAAGGATTCTTTTGTCAAGATCACCTTCAAGATGGACGTGGAAGGCCTCATCGACTCCACCATGATTCAGCTCTACCCCATGCATTTCGCCAAGGAAATGTGTGATATATTCAATAAAGAAGCTTCTAAGTAAAATCATAGCCCCAAGTCTTTCTTTTTGAAGAAATACAAGGGGCTATTTTTCTGCCTTGACGGTATATTTGAGGGGGTGCATGCGGTATTCTTTATACATAAGATTTAAGTAATCTTACAGGAGGTACAAAGAATGATTACATTGTTATTAGGCATAGCCCTTGCGGTTTTAGGTATAAGAATATTTCTTGGTTTGATAGGTATTTTCGGAAAGCTTTCACTGATTTTTATCGGTGTGTGCGGACTGGCACTTATCGGAGCCGTTATCGGACTCGTATTTAAGCTTGTATTTGCGGCAGTTCCGATCCTGTGTCTCGCGGGCGGATGCTACTTAATCTACAAGGTATTTGCTGAAAAACAGACCGCGTAGGCGGCAGTCAAAATAATCCTTTTCAAAGAGGCGTCGGGTTTGGGCCCGGCGCTTTCTTTGTGTGTATTTGCGGGCGGTTGCGGGCTTTTCGACGCGTGCGTGGCGGTAAAAGAAAACGATTGACAGCGAGAACAATTGTTCGTATACTAATATTAAAGAGGGCGAACAGATGTACGAGATAGTTAATGATTATACCACAATGGATAAGCTTAGGATTCTTGCCGACGCGGCCAAGTATGATGTGGCTTGTACGTCGAGCGGAGTGGATCGTAAGGGCAAGGAAGGGTTCCTTGGAAATTCCTGCGCGGCGGGCATATGTCATTCTTTTGCGGCGGACGGAAGATGCATATCGCTTCTTAAGATTCTTATGAGCAACCATTGTATTCACGACTGCAAGTATTGTCTTAACAGGCGTAGTAACGATGTGGAGAGGGCGACGTTTCTACCTGATGAGATATGCAAGCTGGTTATAGAGTTCTATAAGAGGAATTATATTGAGGGGCTTTTCTTAAGCTCCGGTGTGCTTAACAGTCCCGAGCATACGATGGAGCTTATATGCAGGACGCTTAGCATGCTACGTAATAAGTATCGCTTTAACGGGTATATTCACGTTAAGGCTATTCCCGGTGCCCCGGCGGAGCTTCTGGCTCAGGCGGGCTTACTTGCCGACCGTATCAGTCTGAACTTAGAGCTTCCTAACAGCGAGAGCCTTAAGAAGCTTGCACCCGGTAAGAATTTTAATAACATCGTTAAGCCTATGGCGAGCATCAGCAGTACCATTGCGGCTCACAGGGTGGCTGCGGGTAAGACCCCTTATATGGAGCGCAGTAAGATTAATAACAGGCTTGAGAGTAATATCTTTTCCAAGATGAGGATTGAGGCAGCGCAGAACAATTCGATTCTCGTGCCGGAGAGGGCGCTGGATAGGGATTTGAGCAGACCTTTTGCACCGGCGGGTATGAGCACACAGATGATTATCGGTGCGACGCCGGATACGGATTTGGAACTTATTACGGTGACGGAGCAGCTGTATAAGAGCATGGATCTTAAGCGAGTGTTCTATTCGGCATACGTTCCGCTCAATGACGACGCGGCACTTCCGGCCAAGGGCACTGCGGTACCGCTACTTAGGGAGCATAGACTTTACCAGGCGGACTGGCTGCTTAGATATTATGGGTTTGCTGCATCGGAGCTGTTGAGCCCCGAGAGACCCAATTTCAATGAGGTGATAGACCCTAAGTGTGACTGGGCGGTAAGGCACCTGGATGTGTTCCCGGTTGAGGTTAATACTGCGCCTGCTGATATATTGATAAGAGTGCCCGGTATCGGTCCTAAGAGCCTTGAGAGGATATTCAGGGCTCGACGTTACGGCGGGCTTACTTTTGACGCGCTCAAGAAGATGGGTGTGGTGCTTAAGCGTGCCAAGTACTTTATTACCTGTGGCGGCAAGATGATGGACAGGATTCCTATCGAGGAGCGCTTTATAGTTAACAGACTTACAGATGTGGATCGAAGAGAAGTGTACAGCTTCACCGACAGGACTACGTATAGGCAGATGAGCCTCTTTGATATGGGCATGAAGGCGGTGAGCGGATGACGGTATTTACGTGCAGTGACAGTCTTGAGGCTATGCTTACCTGCATATATGACGCTTGGTATAGCAGGCTCGGGCATGACAATGTGAGACTCGAGATAGAGCCGATAGAGCAGCTTAATATGTTTGATACGTATGTCCATGTCGAGGCTGACGAGCGCAAGGCCATGGCGGTTGCCGATGCGGTCAACATGAAGATTTCGCCTGCGTTCTACGGGGAGATAGTGTATTGTCTCGGCGCGTATGAGAGAGATGTGCTGGATACGGTGTACAGAGTACTGGTATTAGGGTTTAAGCACGGTGCCGGTGTACTGGACGCATACGGGTATGAGGCAGTGTCGCGCTTTAAGGCTATCAGAATTCGCTATGGCAGGGAGGCAAGCAGCTTCCTTGAGTTCGTGCGCTTTAATCTTGTGGAAGGCGTTTATGTGGCTCATTTCGAGCCTAAGAGCAGAGTGTTGCTCACAGTGGCGGAGCACTTCGCCGACAGGATGCCTTCGGAACACTGGATGATTATCGATGACATCCATAGAGAGGCGGCGGTTCATCCTTGCAATGAGCAGTATTATATTCGCAAACTAAGCGCCGAGGAGTATGACAGACTCAAGGCGACGGAAGACTACGATGATTCTTTTACCGAGCTTTGGAAGGTGTACTTTAAGGAGATAGCCATTAAGGAGCGCGAGAATTATCGCTGTCAGCTTACACATTTCTCCAAGTGGAAACGTAAGCATGTTACGGAATTTGCGTAAGTAAGAGGTAACATATTTGTAAGAATTCGTTTTTGATGTGGCTTTTTTCCCAACCGTATGATACAATCGTCTCAATAAAAACGTTTTACGCGTTCCGACTGCGGAACGGGCGGTTCAGACCGCCGATGGGGTGAGAGTATGAAACAGATGGATGGGTATCTCAGAGGAGTTAACCTGGGCGGTTGGCTTTCTCAGTGCGGTCCGAATTATACGGAAGAGCACTACAATTCCTTTATTACCGAAAGTGATATTAAGACCATTAAAGAGTGGGGACTCGATCATGTAAGACTCCCCCTTGATTATAATGTTGTGCAGCGTGAGGACGGAAGCTTCATAGAGAGCGGCTTTAAGCACGTTGACGACTGTATAGCATGGTGTAAGAAGTATGGTCTTAAGATTGTATTAGACCTTCACAAGACTTGCGGTTTTATCTTTGACAATCCCGAGTATTGCAATTTCTTTACCGATGAGAAGCTTCAGAAGATGTTTAAGGATCTGTGGCTTGAGTTTACACGCAGATACGGTAAGGAAGAGATTATGGCTTTCGAACTTCTTAACGAAGTTACGGAATACAGAATGGCCGAGGCATGGAATCGTATTTCCACCGAGACCATTAGGATGATTCACGACATAGTTCCCGAGAAGACCATTATCATCGGCGGTATTTACAACAGCAGTATCGTAGGACTTACATTACTGCCCAAGCCCGTAGATGATAATGTGGTATATACATTCCACTGCTACGATCCTATGATTTTCACACATCAGGGAGCAGGCTGGATTCCTGTTATGCCTCATGACTTTAGGACTGCCTATAAGCGTAAGGTAAGCGAGTTAAGAGACGACTCTAACCGTGTATTCGGTCCCGATTATGACGACCAGTACAAGGACTTACCGGACGGCATCATAGATTCAGGCTTCTTCTTTAACGACTTTAAGAAAGCTATCGAAGTAGCCGGGAAGTACAACGTTCAGCTCTACTGCGGTGAGTACGGAGTAATTGAGCTTGCAGACCGTGAGAGCACCCTTGCATGGTACAAGGACATTCACGCAGCACTCGATAAGTACAATATTCCCCGTAGCGCATGGTCATATAAGCGCATGGACTTCGGACTTTCAGACAGTCTGAACGACGGAATAAGAGAAGAGATTTTGAAGAATTTATAGTCTGGAATTGACTTTGAAAAATTTTTTGAAAAAAGTTTTTCACATTAATTATTTTTTAATACCTATATTGCATAATACTATCATACCCCATAACCCCAATGTACCATTCTCAAAGAGAGAGAGAAGATGCTAAGTATCTTCTCTTTCTTTTTGCTTTTTTAAGGGATAAAATGTAGGAAATACAATACAGAGGAGGTATTTATGAGGGATTTTAAGAAACTTGACAACCTGCTTAACGCTTTTGTGGAGCAGGGCACCAACCCCGGTTGCGCGGTTGCGATAATGCAGGGGGATGAAATGATTTACCATGGGGAAGCGGGTTACGCGGATATTGAGGCCTGCAAGAAAGTGGATGTACACAGTATGTTCAGCCAGGCTTCGACGACGAAGCTTTTTACTTACGCTATCCTTGGCATGATTTTTGAAGAGGGCAAGTTCCTCTTCAGCGATCCGCTTTATTATTATCTGCCGGAGTGGAAGAATACTCAGAAGTTTATCAAGCTTCCCAACGGCGAGATTGATACGGCTCCGCTTGATAAGCCCATCACCATTCGTGACGCTGTTGCTATGATGTGCGGACTTCCTTACTGCATGATGCCCGCTATCAACCCTACAACGCCCACCTTGGCGGCTATGAGCAAGCAGATGGAGGAATTGCTTAAGAAAGGCCCCAGCACGATTCAGGAGGAAGTAAGGGCCATGTCAGAGGTGCCTGTAATGTTTGAGCCCGGCTCACATTGGCTTTACGGCTTCGGCTCGGAAATCACAGGTGTACTGGTAGAGACATTCGAGGGTAAGCCTTTAAGAGAGGTATTCAAGGACCGCCTTATCGACCCGCTTGAGCTTGAGGACGCGGATACTTTTGCCAGACCTCACAACAGAGACAGAATCGTAACCAATTATGCTAAGAAAGGCCCCGGACAGTTTGAGCCTACGAAGTACTTCTTAACCCCCGAGCCCGACAGCGTTCCCGCAGGCGCAAGACCTAACCTGCTTATCAGCGCACATGATTTTGCAGTATTCATGCAGATGCTTGCCAACGGCGGTAATTACAAGGGACGCAAGTTCTTAGGAAGCGGCACCGTTGCTATGCTTCATGAGAACCAGTTAGGTCCCGTACAGCTTAAGGACTTCGAGAACGACTATCTCGCAGGCTACGGCTACGGCCTCGGCTTCCGCACACTCATGACTCAGAAGTACGGCCACAACGGCCATCTCGGCAACTTCGGCTGGACCGGCGGCACAGGCATCTGGGTAGAAGCTGACCCCACCGACAAATTCGCGGTAGCCTACATGCACAACATGGCTCCCAACGAAGAGCTCTATCACCATCACAGAGTTCGCGCGGTAGTTAACGGCATAATGCTGTAACAGGCCGTGCGCAACAGAATACAGTGTTACACAGGGACTTCCCGGGCGGAGGTCCCTTTTCTTGGGCACAACTTAATCTTAGGTTAACCGTTTTCTTTTATCATAATGGGAAAAGAAGGCGATATCGCCTTGTGTAATAAGGAGGAACAATGAAACAAAAGAGATTTCTTGCAATATTTGTATCTGCTTTATTAATTATCTCACTGACTGCGTGCGCAGAATCACCTGTGAGCGTTGTCTCGGAATCACCCGCATCAGTTGAGGCTAGCGTGGAGCCCAGTGTAGAGCCCGGCGTGGAAGAACCCGCACCGGAACCCAAGGAAGAACCTATTATGAGCATTAACGACGAGGGATATCTGGTATTCGGTAACTACGAACAAGACGGCGACCTTGACAACGGCGCGGAGCCGATTGAGTGGGAGATACTTGCAACCACAGACAAGGGCGTGCTTCTCGTAAGCCGCTACGTGCTCGATGCAAGGCAGTACGACCCCAACATGGCTTCCATTACATGGGGCTCATCGGACTTAAGAATCTGGCTTAACACCGACTTCTTAAACACCGCATTCACGCCCAAAGAACAAAAGTCAGTTCTTGAAGTAACCAACGAGAACCCCGCCAACGAATACTACGGCACCGACGCCGGCAACGAAACCAACGAGAAAGTATTCATTTTAAGTACCAAAGAAGTGGTAGATTATTATGAATTCAGCATCTGGGAAGATGACAGACTGTTTGGCCTTTCAGATAAGCTTATAGTCGAGGCAACACCTTACGCAATCGCGCAGGGAGCTTCGGTAGAGACGATAACAGAAGATTACGCAGAAGGCGATGAGATGCACAGATTCTTAAATGACAACTTGTTCAAATCAAGCGAAATCGAAGCGTATCTTAAGGACAATGTCAACAGAACCGGCGCCCAGTGGTGGACACGTACCCCCGGTAACAAGAACTTCGTGGCCGGCAGCGTAACGATATACGGACGCGCAGGATACTTCTACGGACAGAACGTTACCAAAGAAGACATGGGCGTGCGTCCCGCAATCTACATCGAAAGTTTACCGTAATCAGAGCAATATTAAAGAGGGTCACAGCAGTGGCCCTCTTTTGATGTTCAGAGAAATCTACCCCTTGGTCTTGTCCTTGGGAAGATACTTAAGTAACATACGCTCTAACGCTGCGCTTTCAATCGGCTTGGTAAGATAATCCGTGAAGCCCTCGGCAATGTATCGTTCCCTCGCGCCGGAAACAGCATCGGCAGTCAGGCACACGACGGGAGTTTCCTTGTTAAGACCGCCCTCCTGAGTACGCATGATAGGAAGAGCCTCGGCGCCGTCCATACCGGGCATGCGGTTGTCGAGAAGAATCGTATCGTATTTTTTCTCCGTGGTCTTAATAAGCGCCTCAGCCGCGCTCGTGGCGGTATCTATTTTAATCTTGGTCTTCTTAAGAAGCGCACGCACAACTGTTAAGTTGATAAGCGTATCGTCCACCACCAGAATCTCGGCATCGGGCGCGTGGAATAATTCCTTGTAGCCGCCGTCCGAAGCGGAAGCTGAGCTGAATTTCTTACGATAATCGCCGATAGCATCGTCATCCCGAATCTTCTGCGGAATACGTAAAAAGAAAGTCGAACCCTTGCCATACTCACTCTCAACACTGATGGTACCGTCCATCATAACAAGAAGCCGCTTAACAATCGTAAGTCCGAGACCGGTACCCTCAATCGTCTTATTACGCTCCATGTCGGCGCGGTCGAACTTCTCAAATACTTTGTCTATATCTTCGGGCTTAATTCCTATGCCCGTATCGGTAACCCTCACAAGCAGATTACAGTCATCGCCCGTGCGATTATAATCAACCGTAAGTGTCACGCTACCCTTTTCCGTGTACTTAACAGCATTGTTCAAAACGTTGGTAATAATCTGCCTGATGCGAATCTCGTCACCGTACAGACCGTCGGGCAACGTCTCATCGACATTCACGTTAAAAGCAAGGTTCTTTTCCCGTGCCTTGACCGATATCATAACGACTACATCATTAATAAGCGAACTGAACTTGTAAGGCGCCTCGGTAAGCTCCATCTTGCCCGCTTCAATCTTAGACAGATCCAGAATATCGTTTATTATCGAAAGAAGGCTTCGCCCCGCACTCTCGATGTTCTTCGAATAATCCGCAATCTTTTCATCCTTTGCCTCACGCATAATCATCTCGTTCATACCGATGACCGCATTGATGGGGGTACGAATCTCGTGAGACATATTGGCGAGGAAATCGGACTTGGAGCGATTGGCTTCATCAGCCTTGAGCCTTGCCTGCTCGAGCTCCTTCATGGTGGCGATGAGGTTCTTGTAGTCGGGAGTCTCAACGCCCATGTAGAAGATGTAAAGGCCCAGAATCGCGCCGAAATAGTTAAAGTAAACCTCGGTAGGATTGAACACTTCGAAGACGATAATGCCGATAGTCACGCTGAAA
The DNA here is from genome assembly GCA_017553505.1 of Lachnospiraceae bacterium. GTDB lineage: Bacteria > Bacillota > Clostridia > Lachnospirales > Lachnospiraceae > UBA1258. The sequence goes on along the minus strand of JAFZLD010000014.1, from coordinate 19,918 downwards.
GCAGCAATAGCGGTAATACGCGCACGACGGTTCAATTCCTTACTGTTTACAAAGAAAACAACCATCGCATACAGCAGATAATAAATCTCTGCGAAGTACGCCAGAATATATTTAGGAACCGTAGGAAGCAGATACGAGTACTTATCCTCACCGATATTCGGAATAGTGACAATCGCGCTCACCACAGCCAGCGCGAAAAGCCCTACCAGAAGTATCTCGTTAACTACAGAAAAAAACTTCCTGCGCCTTGTCGTCACAAAGAAACTCTCCGCATAAATCGCGAAGAAATAGGTTAACATAACATTGGAAAAGAAAGATAACACATAGAAAATAAGCCTTACGTAATAAGGCACAAAGAAAATCGGAGTGCGCCTGAACAAGACGTCACAGCACGTTATTATATTGCCCAAAAGCAGAATGTAAGTGAAGTTTCTGAAAGTCAGATTCTTTTGCTTAACTTCAGTGCCGCTGACGGTTACCAGGATACAAAGGGTAACGTTAAATACAAACGCAGCAATCATGAAGGAAAGATCGTACAGTGCCTCGCTCACGCCGTACCTCCTGATTTAAATTGATTAAATTGTATCACATAATTAATTAACCGATAGAAAAAATACGAATCTGTAACATTTTGAATTTATCGTTGCTTGCCTTTGGTTACAATATACGAAATGGGGAATGCTTGTGTAAAGGAGAAAATCGAATGGAGAGCAGCGCTTTACTTGATGATTTACGCTCAATGCCCGCCGAAGCGAGGCTTATGTACTTAGAAAACGCCGAAGAAGAAGATTTACAGCAGCTTCTCGAGCAGTTACTGGTGGAAATCTACTCCGACGCCAAAAAGGCTGAGGAATTTGAGGTAATCGATAAACACAAGGGTAAAAGTGCGGACTTGTCCACGGCTAAGTGGATACAGATTCTTTTGGATATATAGACGGGCCGCTTAAAGGTGAACGGAATGAACCTTAATCAATCAGATGCCAACATGATAGCAAACGCGCTCGCGGGGCATTTTGTCAGCATGTATTATGTCGATATCGAGACCGGGCACTTCAAGCAGATGGTGCGGTCGCACGTTACCGGCGTGAGCGGTATGCCCGAAGAAGGGGACGATTTCTTTAGCCTAGCCAAAGAAAACGCGCCTTCTTTTGTCGACGCCGACGACCTTGATGAGCTGTTGGCGGTGTATGACAAGAAAGCGATTCTTAAGCGGCTTGAGAATAATACGCCTTTTATGGTCGAATGTCGAGTGCTGGCCCACGGAGTGGTGGAGCATGTGCGCCAGGTTACGCTGTTGTGCGAAGACAAGAAGCATATATTATGCTGTCTTGAAAATATAGACAGAGAGTACCTCGAGAAGGCGGAGCAGGAAAAGAACCTTCGGTCGGCAGAGCGAAAGGCCAATATCGATGCGCTCACGGGAATTAAGAACCGCAACGCGTTTCTTGAGAGTCTCGAAGAAATCAACGAAGACATTATCAGGGGCAAAAGCACGAAGCCCTTCGCGGTGGTGGTGTGCGATGTCAACGGTCTGAAGAATATGAATGACACCAGAGGCCACAGCTTCGGCGATGAGGCTATTAAGAGAGCCGCCCGAATGATTTGCGAGACCTTCAAGCACAGCCCCGTGTTCAGAACCGGCGGCGACGAATTCGCTGCGGTGCTTACGGACGGGGACTACGAGAAGAGAGACAAGCTGTTAGAGGTGCTCAGGGAAGTGTCTCTTAAGAACGGAAGGACCCGCACGGGCCCGGAAGTTGCAAGCGGCATGGCGGAGTACCGAACCGGCATTGATAGGAACTTCAACAACGTATACGAACGCGCCGACGCCGAAATGTATGAAAACAAAAAGGCCATGAAAGCCAACAAAGTCGCGGACTGCATCAGGCGCACGGGAGAAACGGACAGCCTTATCACCGACGAAAGAAAGCGCCTCCTCGACGGAATGTTCGGGGCACTTTATACCGTGGCGGGCGAAAGCTATATCTACATCAACGATTTGAGATACGACTATTCCCGGTGGTCATTAAAGCTGGTTAATGATTTCGGGCTTAAGTCCGAGTACATGTATCATGCCGATAAAATCTGGCACGACTACATACACCCGGATGACATGGAAAGCTATGAAGAGGCCGTAGAAGCGGTTCTGCGAGGCGATATGGAGTTGCGACCGCTAGTGTATAGGGCGAGAAAAGCGGACGGAAGCTATGCCATTCTCTCGACGAGAGGATTCGTGTTAACTGACAGCGAGGGCATGCCGGAGTACTTCGGAGGTATAATAATACCGCATTAAAGATTGTGAGTCGGGAGCACCGGTGGGGGCTCCCGATTTTTTCTTTTGGCGTTTATTAAGAAGTTGTGATACAATCTAATAAAATCAAAAGAAACTGAAAGGAGAATGGTAAATGATAGACAAGTATATGATGATTGGGGGAGCCGACGGCCCCACATCCGTATTTATCGCGGGAGAACTGGGAAACACTTCGTGGCTCAATATATTCGGACTGATTATTGTGGTGCTGATATTGATTCCCAACATTATTTATGCTATAGCAGTTAAGGGGCAGAAAAACAAGTGCAAGAACATGTTCATGAATATCCTCGAGCAGGTAGGCAGATACGCTTGCATGCTTCTTATGATATTCAATGTGGGAATAGCCGAGTTTGGATTCAGCAATGTGGCGCTGTTCCTGGCTTACCTGTTCGGAAACGCTGTATTGCTCGTGGCTTACTGGGTAGTGTGGATGCTGTACTTTAAGAAGCCTTCTTTTGGCAAGCAGATTGCGCTTGCTGTGATACCTACAGCGATTTTCCTGCTGTGCGGTGTGACGATGGGACACTGGCTGCTTGTGGTATTCGCAGTAGTGTTCGGCGTGGCACATGTGTATGTGACGTGCAAGAATAAAGTGTAATTAGTGGAGAAGAAGATGAAGAAACGAATCATTTGCTTTGGCGACTCTAATACCTGGGGATATAACCCTACTAACGGGAGCCGCTACGATGAAAACACAAGATGGCCCATGGTGCTTCAGCACCTTCTGGGCGATGACTATACGATTATCGAGGAAGGCCAGAACGGCCGCACCATCGCTAACGCCGATCCCTGGGAGTGGGGCTGCAAGTGCGGCATGGACTATATACTTCCCATGGTGGAAAGCCAGAAGCCTTTCGACCTTTTAATAATCATGCTCGGTTCCAACGACCTTAAGGCTAAGTTCCACTTGCCCGCCGGCGACATCGCGGGCAGCTTGCAGAACATGCTCATGAAGACCAAGAGCTTTCTGCAGTACCAGTGCGGTATTCAGCCTAAGATTCTGATCGTGGCGCCTCCGCACCTCGGCGATGACCTGGCGTCATCCCCCTTCGCGCCTTTCTTTGACGTGGACACCGTAATCGAGAACTCCAAGCATCTGGCTTACTGGTACAAGCTTGTGGCCCGGCAATTCGACTGCGACTTTCTCGACGCCGCCACCCTCTGCACCGCCGGCTCTGCCGACTCCCTCCACCTCATGGAAGACGGCCACAAAGCCCTCGCCGAGGGCGTGTACCGGAAGGTGAAGGAGATGGGAGTATAGTTACAGACTGCTGTGGGGCTTTTAAAGACCATTTTCGGGGCAGTAATGCATAAATTCGCGATTTTCGCCATTTTATCCATTAAAAATCAGGGCAAAAAAATAGGTGGGATGGATAAAAAGTCCAATTCTGCCTTTTTTATGCATTGTTTTTTCAGAATATCAGTTTAAAAATGTAGCAGACAAAGGATAAAAGTCTTAATTTCCGGCTTTTATCCCTTGCTTTTGCCCAAAATCAGCCTTGTATCGGTTTCAAAGCCCCGCTAACAATGGATAAAAAACAGCTTTTCGCGATTTTATGCATTGGTGCCCAGAAAAATGCCTACAAAACAATGGATAAAATTGGGGATTTCGCGGGTTTTATGCATTATACTCAGTTCTGGTACGATTTATATTATTAGGATTACCATAAGGAGGATACCTCAATGAGTAACACCAACGACACCTCCAAATTCATCTCCCTCATCCTTTGCCACAAGCCCGTAATCTATACCGTCCGTGCGGGTCGTATGCACCGCGACGGCTTTAAGTTCTATCGCTCAGTCAACGGCGTATGGCTTACGAAGGAAGTGCCGGTGGAGTATCTTGCAAAAGAAAGATAAAAGATTTCATGGAATGGCTTGATAATATATATTAATAGTATATACTATAAGTATACGGAGGGCTGTTTTATGAATGCTATAAAAGCACTTAGAAGTACAACGGGAATGTCCCAGAATAAGTTTGCTTTGTACCTTGGAATTCCGGTAGCCAATATCCAGCATTGGGAACAGGGCAAGACTAATCCGCCCGATTACGTAACTTCGCTGATTTCAAGAGTTATGAAGAGTGACGGGTATATTGAGCAAGAATATACGACTGCTCAGATTGACATGTTACGGCAGACTCAGGCAACACTGGCAATAGAGAATCTTAGTATAGGCAAAGCTGGCGTAGACGCTATTGGCAAGATGCTTAAGGGCGAGATTTCCAGAGCAGAATATCAGAAGATGCTGAAGGAGAACTACAAGGCGAATGGAAAGCATTGACCACTACAAATATCCCGGCGAAGATGTTCTGATTAATGAGTTTGATTGCCATGATGCCAAAGAACTCGCAGTACTGGAAGCACTTTCTACGGGTGGCAACCTTGCGTATCTCCAGTTACATCCTATAAGGGGTAAATTTAACTTTAAGCACTTGAAAGATATTCATAGATTTATTTTTCAAGACATTTATTCTTGGGCCGGTAAAGTTCGTGATATAGATATAAGCAAAGGAAACCTTTTCTGCAGAGCTCAGTTCATTGAAGATTATGCTGTTACGGTGTTTTCTGATTTTTACAGCTCTTGCTATGAGGCGAGAAAAGACAAGACGGCCTTTGTGAAGACCTTGGCTAAGCATTATGGCGATTTAAATGCGCTTCATCCATTTCGTGAAGGCAACGGCCGAAGCCAGCGAGAATTTACAAGAGAGCTTTGCCTCAAATGTGGCTATATACTTGATTTAACAAGGACTGTTCACAGCGAAATGCTCAGCGCTAGTGTTTTGTCATTTGATAGTGGAGACAATTCTTGGCTGGAAGCCATTTTTAAAAAATGCTGTATCCCTAAAGGCGAGTATGTAGGCTTACAAGAAAAACTAACATCGAAATTATTGATTTTATCTGAAGACGATGCAGATTTTGAACTGGAAAAGAGATTGTTTGGAAATAATTAGAAATATCAAGGAGCTCGGCTTCATGCCGGGCTCCTTTTTATATGCCAAAGAAAGACCAAAGAAATACTCTTTGCACGCCCACCCCACAAGCATTATAATCATCGATGTATAAATGACAGGAGATGATTAAATGAACAGAGATCTAACGGAGGGAGAACCCCGGAAGGTATTGTGGAGGTTTTGCCTCCCTCTTTTTGGAAGTATTATTTTTCAGCAGTTGTATAATATCGCGGACAGTCTGGTGGCGGGAAGGTTTATCGGTGAGAACGCGCTGGCTGCCGTGGGGAATAGTTATGAGATAACGCTTATATTTATTGCTTTTGCTTTCGAGTGCAATATAGGGTGCTCAGTGGTGGTGTCGACGTACTTCGGAGGGAAGCAGTACAAAGATGTGAAGACAGCGGTGTCGACTGCGATGATTTCGAGCGGAGTGCTGTGCCTGGCGCTGATGATTGCGGGGGCGGGACTGTGCGGAGAGCTGCTACGGCTTATTAAGACGCCGGAGGCGGTGTTTGCGGATTCTAAGCTGTATCTGGATATTTATATTTTTGGATTGCCTTTCGTATTCTTTTACAATATTTCCACAGGTATATTCTCGGCGATGGGAGATTCGAGGACTCCGTTTGTGTTCCTCGCGGCATCGTCATGCTCGAATATTCTGATGGATATATGGTTCGTGGCCGGATTTCATATGGGGGTCGCGGGCGTGGCTTGGGCGACGTTTATATGCCAGGGAGTGAGCTGCGCGCTGGCGGTGCTGTTCGTGTTGAGACGGCTACACAGGGTCGAGACGGCTGAGAAGGCGCCGGTATTCTCGTGGAACATCCTCGCGAAGATTGCCAAGATTGCTATACCCAGCACCTTGCAGCAGAGCTTTATTTCGGTGGGAAACATTGTTATACAGGGAATTATTAACGGCTTCGGGCCCGGCGTTATGGCGGGATACTCAGCAGGCATTAAGCTTAATAACCTCGTAATTACGTCTTTCACCACGCTTGGCAACGGTGTGTCCAATTATGCGGCCCAGAACCTGGGCGCCGGCAAGTACGACAGAATCTCGAAGGGATTCCGCGCGGGACTGAAGCTCGTGTGGATGCTGTGCGTGCCGCTTTCGGCGCTGTACTTCGTGTTCGGACGGAACCTTCTCATGCTGTTCATGAAAGAACCGTCGGCGGAAGCCGTGGAATCGGGGCTTATGCTGCTTAGGATAATCGCACCGTTTTATTTTGTCGTGTCAGCGAAGCTTATCGCGGATGGCGTACTACGGGGCAGGAGCCTGATGGGCAAGTTCATGATTGCGACATTCACCGACCTTATCCTCAGGGTAATCCTGGCAGCAGTACTCTCCGCAACATCGCTTGGCTCCACCGGCATATGGTGCGCTTGGCCCATAGGATGGGCCGTGGCCGCGGGATTGTCGGTTGCGTTCTATAGGCGGAGCAACCGAGTGCAGTAGCGCCGGCAGATTATATAGTCAAAAAAAGAGCCCGCAAGGACTCTTTTTTGTTATGCTTGTTACTCTATTTCTTCCTCCGTCTCCGGAGCTTCACTGCAATCAATCCAACCACCCCAATCACCAACGAACTTCCCCCGAGGAAGTCCAAGACCAAAATAGCCGGCCTGCTACCCGCGTACTTAGGCGTCGAATATACGGCATAGGTGCACACGCCTAACACGATAGCCGCGACTACACCTGCGAATATGGACATATGGCAGTTGTCCTCTATCTCCTCAAGCAGGTTCTTCGATTTTCCAATCAGAATCCCCCACAGCAAAAGAAAAATCACCGCAAGCCCCGCTGTCACCACCTGCCCCCGGACTACGCCCGCTTTAAGGTCGTTCACGGTAGCTGTTATCGGGTTGCCGGGGCCCTCCATATGTTTCAGTCCTAGGTATGTAAGTGTCCCACATATGTACGCTCCCCACGCGCAAATAAGCCGCAGCGAATGATAATCCCCGCGAGACATTTCTTCTTCAATGATTTTAAGTCCGGCTCCATTTCCGCCCATGGCTGGTGTCCTTTCTGTGGTGTGAGTGGTTATAGGGGTATTATGGGGGATGGGGAGGGAAAAAAACATAGGATGCATACTTGTTGATATCTGGAGGGCATAAGGAGATAATCAAACTCGTTGTATATAAGAATAAATAAAGGCTAATATATTATTCCCATTTTCTATTCATCATGTGTCAATTTAAATGTGAGGAGGAATTTTGTGAGCGCTTGTTGAAAAAAACAACAGCGCTTGTTGAAAAAAACAACAAAGTATGTTGAAAAAAACAACAAGAAAGCTTGACAAATGCGCGAACCTATGGTATTTTTGTGTTGTAACAACAAAATGCTCTTTGACAAGTGAATATTTTTCAGTCGCCGCTAGAAAGGCGGTAATTATGAAAAAGCAACTTGCAACGGCACTTTCTAAAACGAAAGTAAAATTGGCTTCAAATTGGGTTAAGGTAACAAAGTGCTATCTCGATTTGAAAGGAAAGCCTAGCATAAGAACTCTTATAAAGTTCCTCTCATGGCTTGTAGTTTTGATCGTGGAGACGCTCTTCAAAATCGGATTGACGAAGTTGATTGAATTTCTTTTGGAAAAGTAAGCTAACGATGTACAGCACTCTTGATTTCAAGAGTGCTGTACAAAATGGCATTGCATAGCAAGTGAAATCATAGATTATACCGCGATTGTTACGTTATTCTTTATATAGTATAGAAGGAGGTGTACAGATTGTTATGTCTATTAGGAAACTGAAAGAAATCCCACAAAGTCGCATAAAATGAAGCTTAGCATATTTATGTTTTTGTAAGGGCTTCTATTTGATCTACTGCAACTTGTTAAAAGGCGGTTATTGGCGGCGATTGAAAAGTAGCAGAAGTAGGTGAAAAATATGAATAATATATGTAGTATTGATTCGAATGACAATGTTTTGAAATTGTTGAGAATTGCACGGGGGTATTCGGTAAAGAGTTTGGCTGATGAATTGAATGTTTCACAAAGTTACATTCATGCAATTGAAAAAGGAGAAAGGCAGCCATCAGATAAACTATATAGCGAGTATTTAACTGTACTAGGTGTTGATGAAAAAATAGTTGAAACATTTAACAAGAGAGCTAAGAAGTATAACAGTTATGAGAAAATTCTTTTATGTTTGCTTAAGCTTATATGTGATTGATATGTTGTTTTATTATGGATAGCCACACGGGAATAAAGCCGTGTGGCTATTTTGTTATGCTTCAATTTGAATATACAATTGGGGAACTATATTATGGTGTTAACTACATAGAGGTATCAGAAGGAAATTTGACACTTCATTTTTTTATAAAATAAGAAGCAAATCTTTTCTAGAGAGTATTGGAAATAGGCGTTTACATCGAAACGGTAATAAGACTAGCCAGAATGATTGAAGGTGGTCTTGTTAGAAAAATGATTTTAATAGACTTTGTCTTAGAGAGAGGCGTATACTGATATTACGTGAGTAAGCATGATATTTACAAACTACCAAACGCAAACGGAGCAATTACTATTTCGTAAACTACAAGAATTGCTGAAAACTATTAAGAAGTCTTGGCCTAGCGGGATGGATATAGACATAATAGAATGTCGGAAAAAAGAGTTAACAGTTGATTCAGAGCGTTGTAATGGATGCATTAAGGCTCGAAGGTTTAATTTGGAAAGCGATAGCATCTGTGAATGGTTACCCTGTGCAAATAAAGAAGATAGAAGCGGATTTATTAAAGAGGACATGCTGTTTGAGTCTGTAGTGACTAACAGTATTTATTATGGATTATTTTTCGTGCTGTATCTGACAGGTGCATGGACGCCAACATTGATTGGAATTGCGTTGATGTTTGGTGGCGGAAATGCTTTTGATAGCGTGGTGTCGTGGCTGGCGTATAGGCATTTTAGAATAAGGTTAGAAAAAAATAATTGATGATTTTACATTGGGAGGGTATGTATGGATTTAAACAGTATTGTTAACGTGACTAAGATATTGTCATTTATTGCGGCAACTATTAGTGCCACAATAGGCATAGGGGTATTTCTCAGCCAAACACGAATTTCTATAACACTTATGTCGCATGGAGAAAGGGAGCGACATAAAGTTTTTCGCACGATTGCGGTTTTCTTGTGTTTTGTCATTGTTTGTTATGCTTTGGGATTTATGACTAATACTTTTAACATTTCAGCGCAAATGCTTAAGCAACAGGAGAGTGCGAAAAGTGGTATTACAGCACAAACAGATGCTAGCGTAAGCGATAACGATATGGTAGCGCAAACGGTGCAAAATGGGCAGAATGCTAACGAATCAATTGATTATGATTTTATAGCTAAATGCGTTATTGCAGTCATCATTTTAGTGGCTTTAATAGCGAGCTTGATTTATACCGCCGGGGTTCAAAAAAGAGAAAAGGGAAGAACTAAATATTATAAAGTCAGAAAGTGGTATAGATACTTTGAGATTGGCTTTATGTTATTTGTGGCTTTACTGTTGGTTGAAGTAAATATAATTTTTGGCTTTGTAATGCCAATAAAAATGTATTTGATTACAGGAATAATTGTTTCGGGTCTTCAAGGTTTCTTTTGCACTTGGACTGTCTGTGCTTCCGTAAATGAATATACCGGAGAAATTGCTCATTTAAAGAGTTTCTACGAGCGCAAGGTTGTATATTTGTTTGAGTTGGAGGGAAACAGCTTTGTAGCCGGAGACAATATGTATATTTCCGATTGCGAAGAGTTCTACTTGATACCGATAACTAATTTGAAAGAACCTTTGGTTGATGCACAAAGTGAGGACGATGTTTACTTAGAAAAGGATAAAGTTAAAATTTGTAGTGGCCTAAAAAGCAAGAAAAATAAAGTGCTTCGGGGAATAGCAGCAGATTGCAAGAAGCAAGACATAGACCTGAATAGCGGATGCGAACTAAAGGTAGAATTGCAAGATAAGAAGATAAAATATACTGTTATAAAAGGTTCGGATGAGAAAAGCTTTGTTTTAGAGGATAAGCCGGTTAATCATGAAGAATGGAACGGAAATGTTCTTTTGCTGTGATGAACTGAGTTTAATATGAAATTACCGAGGAGATAAAGAACACAATGCAACTACTTAAAGGCCGCCCCACCCCCTCCGAGGCCGAGGGAAGGCTGCCCCGCGAGATGCGGACGTATGATTTCCTGGATGGGCTGGGAATTGAGTATATGAGGACGGATCATGAGGCGGCGGGCACGATGGAGGTGTGCGAGCGGATTGATGCGGTGCTCGGGGTTATTATTTGCAAGAATCTGTTCTTGTGCAACAGGCAGAAAACGCAGTTTTATCTGCTGATGATGCCGGGGGATAAGAAGTTTAAGACCAAGGAGTTGTCGGCACAGATTAATTCGGCGCGGCTTTCTTTTGCTGAGGCGGAGGATATGGTTAAGTACCTGGATATCGAGCCGGGGGCGGTGAGCGTGATGGGGCTTATGAATGATAAGGACCGGGCGGTGCGGCTCCTGATTGATGAGGATGTGCTGGCGGCCGAGGATGTCGGGTGCCATCCGTGCGTGAATACGTCGAGCCTCAGGATGAAGACGGCGGATGTGCTTAATAAGTTCCTGCCGGCGACGGGGCATGATTATGTGAAGGTTAAGCTGGTGGGGGAAGATTGATATGGGGTGGTTTGAGGTTTGGAAAAAGAAAAAGGCGGGCGCCGCGCCGTCGTACGTGTACGACCCGGAAATCGAGCGCCCGGTAATCCGCGCCTCCATCTGCACCGGCGAGCAAGTCGCCGGCTTCAAGAACCGCCACACCGGCGAGTTCCACGAAGTCATGCTGATCCGAGGCGAAGCGGACAAGGCGCAGTTCATGCGGATGTATGGACTGGATAAGGTGGAGAAGGAATATTAGATAATAGCGGGCAGAATCAAACCGATTCTGCCTTTTTGTTTCTTTGGGCCCGGTGACTTGACAATATAGATTGCGCACAATATAATGACGATTATAAATAACACGACAAGGAGGACTCATCATGATTAAAATTTATGGAATGCCCACGTGTCCCTACTGCGATTATGTACACGAGCAGATTAAGGGGCGCGAGGATGAATTTGAATATATCAACATCGGCGAGAATGTGCGCAACATGTCTGCGTTCACGAGGCTGCGCGACACGTCGCCGGTCTTCGATCACTGCAAGGAAGTCGGTGACATAGGCATCCCGGCCTTCGTCTTCCCCGACGGCCGCGTCTCCGTCGACCCTGCCGACGCCGGCCTCATCGAGTACGGCACCCCCGGTGCCTGCTCAATCGCAGACCACAAGAGCGGCAAGAAAGGCTGCTAGCCTTAATATAGGCATTTAGTCCCTGTCACTGTGAGGTGGCGGGGATTTTTTGTGCCCGCGAAGGGAGGACTCGGGCGGGCAAAGTACGGATTATCGTACACCCACATATGTTACTATATAGCCATAGCAAGGGGCCACCGGGCCGTTGGCCTTGGACCCCGCGAGAAAGTTGAGGGAGAAGATGCTTATTCTTTTGATTATAGCGGCACTGTTCATCATAGGTTATTGTGGTCCTTCAGTCGAGGCGTTGTTCGGCGAGGTGGGTGTGAAGGTGTTGATATGGGCACTCGGTATCGTGATTCTTGCTTTTGTCATCATCAAGGACATCGCCAAGATGCGCGGCGGCCGGAGAGGCGGCGGCCGTCATTCATCCGGTAGCGGATACTCCGTCGATGAGCTGGAGGAAATGGATATGATGGATGAGGATGATTTCTAATAAAGAGAACTGTGATTTAAGTGTACATTTTTTTTAGGCTTGACCGGAGGCGGATGTGTTCGTGAATAAGTGGGAGGATAGGGAGTAGAGGGAGATTAATACGGTTACATATCAATTCTGTGCTGACACAATGCTCATGCATTGCAAAAGAAATGAAATGGCAGTATAATAACATTACAATAGCATAGGAGGTGCATGATATGGCTAGTACTATTCAGTTGCGTGTTGATGACGAACTTAAAGCTAAATCCGACAGCTTATTTAAAGATCTTGGCACAGATACAACTTCAGCAATCCGCATGTTTTTGACACAAGCGGTTGCCAATAACGGATTCCCTTTTGAAATTAAAAGGCCGGCTGCCGGCCCTTATACTCCCATGAAAGCAGACGAAATGTTGGCTCGCCTTGAAACATCCAGAAAGCACGCTTCTCAAGGCAAGTACAGAGATGCAGACGATGTTGCTTCTGATATGAGGTCTAAGTATGGCTTATAAAGTTGTTCTTACAGAAGATGCTGAGGCTGATTTGGATGGATTTATTAGTTATCTTCTTTTAGAAAAAGGAAGCGAGCAAGCGGCATCTAATGTTCTTGAGGATTTCCAAGCGACCAAGGATAACCTTTCAAGGGTAGCGGGAAGCCTTAAACTATGTGAGAATCCCCAACTGAGAAAACTCGGCTACAGGCGTATCAATTTTTTGTCACACAGGTATTTTATGATGTACCGCATAGATGGAGATATGGCTATAGTGGATAATATCTTCCATGAGCTGCAGGATTATGAAAATTTGATGCTTTAAGCAGACTAATATTGCATAGTTGGAGCTCTGCCACAGTTAGGTGGCGGGGCTCTTTTGCCTTTTTTATTATGATTGTCGGGAGGCAAAAGAAGGTGGCGAGCAAAATACAGCGCTCTAACTTGCCGACAGAGCCCATTGACCTGGGACTCTGCATATGCCACAATTTTTGTAGAAATACAAAATCATATTTCAAAAGAGGAAAACAAATGCTACTAATCTTAGAAGGACTCGTAATGGCCTTTTGGCTTCTTTTGGTGTGCGTGGTCGGAATCAGAAACGGCGCCGTAGGGCTCGCCACGTTATAATTGCCCTAATACATTGCACAGGGCGCGTCCCGGGGGCGCGCGGGTATATGAAGTGGGGTGTTTAAAACTATTGGGATAATGGAGGTATTAGACAATGAAACTTTCGTCAAAGAACAGGTTAGCGCTGGTGATTCTTACCGGCCTGTGCGCCGCAATATGGACCGTGAGAACAGTGCTGGATATTATCGCTAAAGAATATCAAGCTGAGGGTCCGGACTTTCTGATGCAGGTGATATGGAATTTGCTTTGGTTTATTATATTTGCCAATCAGCTGATTTTGTATCGGAAGCTAAAGGCCGAAGAGGCGCAGGGCGACGAGGAGAATTTGTAGGCAAGAAGTCTGTCGACAGTAGAGAGATAGCCTCATATCAGAGATGATGTGGGGCTTTTTATATTTTGACTAGCCTTTCTTGGGCAGAAGAATTGCCTGTTGACATGGCAAAAGAAGTGACATAGAATATAACCAATGGTTATATATTAGGGGTTGAGTTTGTTGTAGTAAGCAAGCATTCGCTTGGTCTGCTCGGTTTCTTTGTGCGAGAGTTCCGCTGCGAGTTTGAAGAGCTCGGGATTCTCGGACTTGGTAATGATAATCTGGTCCGCAGTAGGATCATCGGTCTGACCGGTAAGGTAATCGACGGAAGTATCAAGCGTCAGGGCAATAATGCGAAGCATCTGAGCCGATGGAACGCGCAGTCCCTGCTCATATCTGAGATAACCGATAGGCGACAGCCCCATAAGGTCTGCGGCCTGAGCTTTGTTGAGATTCAGATTTTCACGCGCTTTCACAAGGCGCTCGGGAATTAATGCAGGTTTCATGCTGGGTTGCTCCGTGAGGTTTTTCTTTATGGTAGCACAGGTGGGGTGGGAAGACAATTAGAACAGGGGAGAGATAATAGGGGGAGATGATTTATTTCACAGCAGATTTGCATTTTGGACATAAAGCTATAATAACTATGCAGAATCTTTTGAACTCGGTAAAAATGAAAAAAATACCGAGGATTACAGAAATAGTTAATGAAAGGGAAACAACCTATGCGAGTTTTGGTCATACCTGACGTACATTTAAAGTCGTGGCTTTTCGATAATGCTGAGGCCATTCTTGAGGGCGGAAAGGCTGATATGGCAGTCTGCCTTATGGATATCCCGGATGATTGGGGCACGGAGTTCCAAGTTGAAAAATATAGGGAGACGTATGACCGAGCAATTTCTTTTGCCAAGAAATTCCCTAATACTTTGTGGTGTTATGGCAATCATGATGTCAGTTATCCATGGGGAATGCTGGAGTCGGGTTACTCTCCATATGCGGAGAATACAGTAATATCTAAGCTCGAAGAACTGGAGCATTCGCTTGAGGATGAATCGCAGATTTATTTTTTACACAGGATTGATAATGTGCTGTTCTCTCACGGTGGCTTAACGGAAGCGTTTGTGGAAAGGCTTGGCATGTCCCCGGCGGAGGATGACATAGATGATATAGTGGCAGCGGTTAACGACGCGCCCGGCAAATATCTTTGGGATAATGCGTCTCCACTTTGGCTCAGGCCCCAGTATGAGGCGGTAGAAGGCTTTAGAAGTGACGTCTACAAGCAGGTGGTTGGGCATACTCCGGTCGAGGAGATTTATGAGAAGAACGGGTTTATTTCTACAGATGTCTTTTCTACTCACCATGACGGAAGACAGATCGGCGAGTCTGCGATGATAGTGATTGATTCTGTGACAGGGGAGTATGAGAAGGTGGGGATACCTTTTGGAAATGGTTTGCGTGAAGAATAATACCGGATTGACAAAGTTGAGATATATCTCATATAATAATATTGAACAGTGGAGGAATTACTGTGTTTAATCTCGAGTTTTACGAGACAGAGGATGGTAAGCAGCCGGTAACAGATTTTATGGATTCACTTGATGTGAAGATGGCGGCTAAAATGTTTAGTTTGATGGAAATACTAGAGGAAAAGGGAACGGAACTAAGGATGCCATATTCTGAACCGTTAGGTGATGGAATATTTGAATTGCGATGCAAGCAAGGCAGTAATATTACCAGAGCTCTTTATTTCTTTTATTACGGTGGGAAAATCGTAGTTACAAATGGGTTTATTAAGAAAACACAGAAAACACCATCGGGTGAGATTAAGCTGGCAAAGGATAGACGAGCTGACTGGATAAGACGTTACGGGGCACATTAGATATGGCGTGGCAAGAGGTGATTTAAATGACATTGAAAGAGTACAAGGAAAAAAGGATGAAAGATCCTGAATTTGCAGCGGCTTATGACGAAATACAACCGGAGATGAATGTTATCAGGGCTATGATTGACGCCAGAATTTCTAAGAATATGAGCCAAAAAGATCTTTCTGAAAAAACAGGAATTGCACAGACTGAAATTAGCAGGTTGGAAAATGGGACACGTAATCCTTCCATTAAGCTTCTACAGCGTCTTGCGGAAGGTATGGATATGGTTTTGAATGTTACATTTACGCCTAAAGATCAGGGAATTATTGTAAAAGGAAAAAGGTGATTTTGAACCGGTGGATGAATTATAATTATCAGTAATTGGGCAAGAAATTTGCAAATGGCGCATTGTGGAGGTTTTGATGGATAAGCTTTATATTACACACTATTACTATCCGGGAACAGATCCTTGGAAGAATATAATGCTTCTTTCCGAGGAGGAGGCATTTCGCAAGGCGGAAGAACTTGCCAATTTGCATCCGAACACTACCAGTTTCGGGCGATTTGCCGACTTTGAGAACTACTACCCCGCGCGAAAGAAAGCGGATGAATTTGTGCGTGAAAGATTTATAGAGTTGGGCGGAAATCCGAAGCTTGAGCATCCTTTTTCTTTTGCCCTGATGGAGTGTGAATATCTCAAAGAATGGTTTAACAGCAGTGACAAGATTACTATTGCGCTTGAAGATGTTCCCGATAATCAGGTCAGCTTTACATTGGGCGACAGTTGTGCCCTGATGATACATGGAAATGAGCCGGTGGTTCTGACCAAGAAAATGCTTCTTGAGCGAATTGCGGCATGTGGCGGTTCTGTAGAGGCTTTTTGCAAGGAAGCGCTTGGGAAGTACGCTTATGTGGAAGTGCAATTGTGGGACAGGGTGCAGGGATAAACTTAAGTTTGTAGAGTAGTTATATTACAGTAAAATTTACAATCTTTTTATATGAATTCTGCCCGAGATGATGCAGCAGATGACAAAGTAGCGTAAGTTATCGCGGAATATAAAAGAATAAAGGATTACATGGGAGTTTGGCTTCGCGCCGGACTCCTTTTTTGTACTCTCCAAATCTTTAGAAAAAAGTAATAAAAAACCGATTGACTCTTTCGTAATAGCATGCGCATAATAAAGCACATATAAAAAACGCAGATTACGGCATGCCGTAAAATGGAGAGGAATGAGGGTTGTATGATGGATGGTGCATTAAATATCCGAGAGGTCACACTTGAGGACGCGGAAAGACTTGCTGAGATTTATTCGCATTACGTTCTTAACACGGCGGTTTCTTTTGAATACGAGGCCCCTACGGCTGAGGAATTCAGACAGAGAATCCTTCACACCAAGGAGAAGTATCCGTACCTGGTATGTGAGAAAGATGGCGTGGTTGTAGGCTATACTTATGCAAGCGCATACAGCGTGAGAGACGCGTATTCATGGACCGCGACCACTTCAATTTATGTGGACAAGGACTGCCGTAGACAGGGCATCGGCTCGGCACTTTACAAGGAGCTTGAGGAGCGACTTCGCAAGCAAGGCATAGTGAATCTTCTTGCAGGCACGGCATTCTGCGACGAGGAAGACGAATTCCTTACGCATGACAGCTTCAACTACCACTCAAGAATGGGTTATACCAAAGTCGCCCACATGAAAGGCATCGGCAAAAAATTCGGCAGATGGTATGACCTTGTGTGGATGCAGAAGGTGTTACAGGAGGGATAATGATATGAACGCTTTAACGGTAAAAGAATGTGACAATAAAGATGCTGCAATTGCCCTTATTCGTGAGTATTCTACGATAAAGGGAGCGGAGAAATGCTTTGTTTCTCTCGACAAAGAACTGGCCGACCTTGAGAACTACTATAAGGGTGGGGCACTTCTGATTGGTTACGAAGGCGACAAGCCGATTGCAACGATAGCCATCAGAAAGATAGATGATGCAACTGCAGAAGCTAAAAGGCTGTACATTAAGCCTGAGTACAGGGGCAAGGGTTACGCCCGCACCATGATGAATGCTATGCTCGATAAGGCCGGAAAACTCGGCTTTGCAGAAGTTAAATTCACCACTATGCCGGAAGTAATGAAAGTCGGTTATGGCTTGTATAAACGCATGGGCTTTGAGGAAACTGACTTTGACGGAACGACGGCTTCTATGCGAATGAAGCTTAAATAGGTCATGGAGACATTGCTATGGAGAACATGGCTGTGGTCATGGTGGATGTCACCATTAACTTTCAGTTTTATTGACGATGGAAGTGGAAAGGCGCGAGGTATGTTTGGAATATTTATTAATGAATTCGTTGGCGCATTAGTACAGGTATTGCTATTTTCTTTGATTCCCCTGATCTTTTGGCTGATATTTGCCGGGAGAAAACAGAACTTTTTTAAGTGGATAGGAATTAAAAAGATCAAGCATGAAGGGAAATGGTGGGGAACAGCATGTGCAATCCTTATTGCTACGGGACTGTATATAGGCTTAACGTCATTTGCAATCCGTTTTCTTCCTGAAGGGGTGACCACCGCAGGCAGTAACTTTGCCGGCAAAGGATTTGCTGCATTTCCTGCTGTGCTGGCATATGGCTTTATCCGTACCGGATTATCCGAAGAAATAGTCTTCAGGGGTTTTTTATTAAAACGTTTTGGAGAAAAGGTTGGGTTCATCACCGGCAATATCATACAGGCAATCGTGTTTGGCATGATGCACGGAATTCCTTTTGGTTTAGCAACACACAATATACCTGTGACTATAGTAATGACTATACTTCCCGGTGCTTTTGGGTGGTTCCAGGGATGGATGAACGAAAAAAAATTTGGTGGGAGCATTATTCCAAGCTGGTTTTTGCATGGAACGATTAATGTCATAGTGGCGACAATAGCACTATAACCCGGAAGATAATTAACTAAGGATATTTTGTTTTTTGCTGACAAAACCTTAGAAAGTAGAATTAGCGAGGTATTTTTACTGATTTGTTCCTGTTCGTAGCGCTTTTTGTTGATGGTGAGGATTTTGAACGGATAGGAGAAGCCTTAGAACAGAGCAATGCTGTTAATAAAGCCATGATTGGAAATGCCGAACTACGCTTAATGGATCAAAAAAGACTTGTGGATTTTGCTGTTGACTGGATTCAGAAATATAGAAGAGGATGAAATGGACAAGATTGTCAGAGTAAACAACGATGAATATGAAATTATAAGGCTATTGGGGCACGGAAAGGGTGGATACTCCTATCTTGCGTTATCAAATGGCAAAGAGGTCGTATTAAAGCAAATCCACCATGAACCGTGTGAGTACTATGCATTTGGCAACAAGATCGAAGCGGAAAAAAACGATTATAGAAGGTTGAAAGATGCAGGAATAAGAATTCCGCTTATGCTTTCCATTGATGAAAAATCCGAGAGGATTGTTAAAGAATACATCGAGGGCCCAACCATTTTTGATATGGTACGCGACGAAATATCGGTCGAGCCCTATATTACGCAGGTACGTGAAATGGCGGATGCCGCAAAGAAAGCAGGCCTAAATATAGATTATTTTCCGACCAACTTTGTTGTTAAAGATAACCTTATTTACTATGTAGACTATGAATGCAACCAATACATGGATGAATGGAATTTTGAAAACTGGGGCATTAAGTATTGGAGCAGAACACCGGAGTTTGAGGAGTATCTTCGGACGCACACTTGATTGTTCGATGACATGAACTGACGGAACAGATTCGAAATGCAGGGTATGAAGTTATAAGCGGTCCAAGAACGACCGGAGATGGCTATTATGAATCCTGTGTCGTGGCATTCGAAGGAAACCAGATTGAGCTGACTATATAATAGGGGCTTGGAACATAATATCGCAAGTTAACGTTTTATAAAGCTTCAGGTTTTATTGATTTAGAACCTGAAGCTGTTTTATTAGTTCTTAATTAGTTTTCTTTCAAGTTCTTCAAAATCATAATCATCCCTTTGACGGAAATTATTGAACTGATTTACATATTTTTTCGGAGGATGATAGGAGTGTTTTTCTCCTATACCAGACTGATTAGAAGACGGGGTATACTTATCTGTTGTAATCTCTGTAGTATTCTTTGTAATTGTATTGCCCTCTGGGGTAATAGGTGTTTCCAAATCGGGAACCCCATCCTTCCCAAAAGGGAAACATGTATTTCCATTGGGGAAAGTAAGCTTTTTTAGTGTTTCAGGGAATAATTCAAGAAACATTATGTTAGGCAACTTGCCATAACCGGTCATAACAGCTTTAAAATGCCTTTGTATAACTCCAAGAGTTTCAAGAAGCTTTAATGATTCACGGGCCTGTTTTTCGCTACAATTGAACTTATTACACATGTCGGCATATGATTTCTGGAGAAAATCCTTATCCTGGAACTTCTTTTTATAGGTGACATTCCCCGATTTTTCATCCCTGATTTCAGAAGGACGGTACCAATATACGATATCAGCCAGTATATTGATTGCCAGAAGATTAGGCTTGCCGGTTTCATTAACAATGGTATGATACCAGTCTTCCGGAATGATATTTCCCGATAACTGGATCTTTCCTACCTCATCAACTATTA
>JAFZLD010000013.1 GCA_017553505.1 Lachnospiraceae bacterium | reverse complement strand
CACCTACTCCCATCCAGCAGGTAGGTAACATTACCGTTCCCGAACCCCGTATTATTCAGATTGCTCCCTGGGAAAAGTCCCTTATTAAGAATATTGAGAAAGCTATCATGGCTTCCGATGTAGGTATTACTCCTTCTAACGACGGTGCGGTTATCCGCCTTGTTTTCCCTGAACTTACAGAGGAAAGACGTAAAGACCTCGTTAAGGAAGTTAAGAAGAAAGGTGAAGACGCCAAGGATGCCATCAGAAACATCAGACGTGACGGTAACGACGCATTTAAGAAACTTTCCAAGACCGAAATTTCCGAAGACGAAATTAAGAAGCTTGAGGACGAACTTCAGAAGGCTACAGATAAGTTCATTAAGGACGTTGATACAGCTGTTGAAGAGAAGAGCAAGGACGTTTTGAAAGTTTGATTATTGAGATTCTGAGGCAGGAGACGTTCCGCTCCTGCCTCTTTTCTGATTTATTAAAATTTTTGTAAACAATTGGTGAAACAGATGAATATACCCAAATCAGTGGCTATAATATTAGACGGTAACGGCAGATGGGCCAAGGCCAAGGGAATGCCCCGTAACTACGGACATATCCAGGGCGCCAAGGCTGTTGAGGATATCTGTGAAGATGCGTGGGATTTAGGAATCGAGTATCTTACGGTATATGCTTTTTCCACAGAGAACTGGAACCGTCCCAAGGATGAAGTGGATGCGCTTATGAAGCTTCTTCGTAATTATATGAAGACCAGTCTTAAGCGTGCTTCCAAGAACAACATGAAGGTTCGCGTAATCGGCGACAAGTCCAAGCTCGATGAAGACTTGCAGAAGAGCATAGCAGAACTTGAAGAAGGTACCAAGAACAATACAGGCCTTAAGTTCACCGTAGCCATTAACTACGGAGCTCGCGATGAGATTACCAGAACCGTTCGCAAGCTTTCAGAGAAGGTTAAGGCAGGCGAGCTTAGTCCCGAGGATATTACCGAGCAGACGATATCCGATAATCTTGATACTGCAGGTATCATGGATCCCGACTTACTTATCAGGACCTGCGGTGAGTTAAGAATATCCAACTTCCTTCTTTGGCAGATTTCGTATTCGGAGATATACGTTACCGATGTTGCGTGGCCGGACTTTAACAAGGCTGAACTTATAAAGGCCTGCGAGAGTTATTCGGGACGCACCAGAAAGTTTGGAAAGATAGCCGACAGCGAATAGTTTCGGCGGAGAGAATGATATGTTTGTAAAAAGATTGTTAAGCGGTATTGTATTACTGGGTATAGCGGTTTTGGTGATAGTATTCGGAGGCGTAAGTCTTGCGGGCATACTGTTATTGCTTTCTTTGACAGCTTTCTATGAGCTTGGCAAAGCTCTTGGCATCAAGAAAAAGGGCGAGAACAACGCTCTTATGTACTTGGGCTTTGCGGGCATAGTGATTTATTATGTGGTGTTACTGTTTACCGAAGATACATTTTTGCTCGGTATGATAGCAACGTTCATGGTAATAGCGTATTTGTGCCTTTATGTGTTTACTTTCCCCAAGTACAAGGTAGAAGACATTATGTCGGCAATTTTTTCTTTTGCCTACGCACCTGTAATGCTTGCGTTCGTGTATCTTACCAGAAACCTTCAGGACGGACATTTGATAGCCTGGATGATTATTATTTCCTCGTGGGGATATGATACTTGTGCTTACTGCGTGGGAATGATTACCGGTAAGACTATAGGCAATCATAAGTTTTTGCCGAAGCTTAGCCCCAAGAAATCAATTGAGGGCGTAGTCGGCGGTGTTATCGGCGCGGGGATTATTGCTTATGTGTTCGGCAATTTCTTTATGCCCGATGTTAAGTGGTTCCTTTGTGCAATGGGGGCAATCGGCGGCATTATAGCACAGGTCGGTGACCTTGCCGCTTCGGCTATTAAGCGTAATAAGGATATTAAGGATTACGGTAGATGTATTCCCGGTCACGGCGGTGTTATGGACCGTTTCGACAGTATGATATTTACCGCACCTATTACATATTTTCTTGCGGTTTTGTGGATTGTGGCCGGAAGATAGAGGTTGTTTATGAAGAATCTTGTAATACTTGGGTCCACCGGTTCAATCGGAACCCAGACACTTGATATTGTGAGAGCGCAGGAAGGTCTTAAAGTATTTGCCCTCGCTGCGTCGACCAATGTAGATTTGATGGAGGCTCAGATTCGTGAATTTAAGCCTTCTTATGCTGTTATGTACGATTCCGCGGCTTACCGTAATTTAAAGGATCGCGTGAAGGACTTGGACGTAACCGTTCTTGAGGGAATGGACGGACTTCTTGAAATCTGCTCGATGCCCGGCGGTGACGTGGTAGTAACGGCTCTTGTAGGTATGATAGGCATTCAGCCTACGATTGCGGCTATTAAGGCTCGTAAGACTATTGCTCTTGCCAATAAAGAGACACTTGTGACCGCAGGTCACATCATTATGCCTTTGGCTCGCGAATACGGAGTATCCATACTTCCCGTTGATTCTGAGCATAGCGCTATATTCCAGTCTCTTAACGGAGAGAACAAGAAGAACCTTAGTAAGATTCTTCTTACCGCATCGGGCGGTCCCTTCAGAGGCAAGACTTTTGATGAGCTTAAATCCATGACGGTTGAAGATGCCCTCAAGCACCCCAACTGGAGCATGGGCAAAAAAGTTACCATAGATTCTGCTACACTTGTCAACAAGGGCCTTGAAGTTATTGAGGCCAAGTGGCTCTTTGATGTGGAAGCTACCGATATTCAGGTAGTTATTCAGCCTCAGAGCATTATCCATTCTATGGTTGAGTACGTGGACGGCTCTGTAATTGCACAGCTTGGGGTTCCCGATATGAAGCTGCCTATTCAGTACGCTTTGTTTTACCCCGACAGAAGACCTATGAGCGGTAATAAGCTTGATTTTTACAAGCTTAGAGAAATAACCTTCTATGAGCCCGATATTGAGACTTTCAGAGGTCTTAAGTACGCTTACAAGGCTATCGGAGAGGGCGGCGTTATGCCTACGGTATTTAACGCGGCCAATGAGCTTGCGGTTAAGGATTTCCTTTCCAAGAAGATTGGATTTACGGGCATTTATGAGTATATTGAGGCTGCCATGGAGGAAGTTAAGAATATTCAGGCTCCGACGGTGGAAGAGATACTCTCGACAGAGGCTCATGTTTACGAGATTTTGAAAAAACGCTTTAAATAAGCTAAAAATGGTACAAGGATTTATTGATTATGGCGTCGATTATTTGGTTTATTATTATCCTTTCGGTGATTGTCATTGCGCATGAGTTCGGACATTTCATCGTTGCAAGGATGAACGGTATCAGAGTACTTGAGTTTGATGTGGGTTTCGGACCTACGCTTTTACATTTTACCAAGAAAGGTACGAAGTTCGCTCTTAAGGCACTTCCTTTCGGCGGTGCGTGCATATTTGATTCGGATGTGGCACTTGAGCCTCACAAGGATGCAGAGCTTAAGGCCGACGAAGATGAGCTGCTTGAGAAGCCCGCAGGTATTCCGTTTAGAGAAGCTAAGGTTTGGGCAAGGATTTCCGCGGTATTTGCGGGACCTTTCTTTAACTTTATTCTTGCGATGATTTTCTCTATGATAATCGTTGCCAATTGCGGAAGCGATCTTCCTACCATCAGTAATCTTACCGAGGGTCGTCCGGCTATAGAGTCGGGACTTCAGGTCGGAGATACCATTACTGCAATTAACGGCGAGAAGATTCATATCTGGAGAGACATTACACTTATTTCGATTCTCAACAGAGGCGAAGAACTTACCATTGAGTACGAGCGTAACGGTGAGAAGGGTAAGGTTTCTTTTGCACCTCAGTACAGTGAGGCAGACGGTCGCTACTATATCGGTATCGAAGGCGGCAACAACATTGTGGAGTGCAAGGGCTGGAACCTCTTTAAATACAGCTGGTATGAGCTTGGATTCAATTTCAAGAACACTTTGAAGAGTTTAAGAGAACTTGTGCTCGGCAGACTTTCCAAGGATGATGTGGCAGGTCCCGTAGGTGTCGCTCAGATTGTGGGCGAGAGTTATAATTCGGTTAAGCAATATGGTTTCTCGAGCATTGTGCTTACGATGATGAACCTTGCAATGTTGCTTAGCGTTAACCTGGGTGTGCTTAACCTCCTTCCTCTTCCCGCGCTTGACGGCGGAAGATTAGTGTTCCTGTTTATCGAGGTAGTACGTGGCAAGCCCGTTCCCGCGGACAAGGAAGGCATTGTTCACCTTATCGGAATCATTTTATTCTTTGCACTTACTGTATTTATTTTATTTAACGATATCATGAGATTTTTTAGATAATTAAGCGAAAGCGAGAGACTATGGCATTCAGAGATACGACCAAAGAGATTCATATCGGTAACAGAGTAATCGGTCACGGCAACCCTATTCTTATTCAGTCCATGACCAATACCAGAACCGAAGATATTAAGAGCACGGTAGAGCAGATTCACAGACTCGAGGAAGCAGGCTGTGAGATAGTGCGTTCAACGGTTCCCACTCTTGAGGCAGCTCGCGCGATTAAGGAGATTAAGAAAGAAATATCCATTCCCCTTGTGGCGGATATTCACTTTGACTATAAGATGGCAGTCGCAGCCATCGAAAACGGCGCTGACAAGGTGCGTATCAATCCCGGCAACATCGGTACCGACGAGAAGCTTTTGGAGGTCGTTAAGGCTGCCAGAGAGCGTAATATACCCATTCGTGTGGGCGTTAACTCAGGTTCCATGGAGAAAGACCTTGTGGAGCGCTACGGCGGCGTTACGGCTGAGGGTCTTGTGGAGAGTGCACTTCGCAACGTGCGTCGTATCGAGGACATGGGCTATGATAACCTTGTGGTAAGCCTTAAGTCTACCAATGTACTTATGTGCGCGGAAGCTCACGAGAAGATTGCGGGAAAGATTCCTTATCCTTTGCATGTGGGTATTACCGAGTCGGGTACTGCTTTTTCCGGCAACATTAAGTCAGGAATCGGTTTGGGACTTATTCTTTCCAAGGGTATCGGTGATACGGTTCGCGTATCGCTTACAGGTGACGTCGTGGACGAAGTTCGTTCCGCAAGAATAGTACTGAGAACCTTAGGCCTCAGGAAAGAAGGCATAGAAGTTATTTCCTGCCCTACCTGCGGACGTACCAAGATAGATTTAATCGGCCTTGCTACGAAGGTCGAGGAAGTTGCGGAGAAGTATCCGCTTAATATTAAGCTTGCCGTTATGGGATGCGCGGTTAACGGCCCCGGAGAGGCAAGAGAAGCCGACCTCGGCGTAGCCGGCGGTGACGGCGAAGGCCTTTTGTTCAAGAAAGGCGAGATTATCAGAAAGATGCCGGAATCAGAGCTGTTTACGGCACTTGAAGAAGAACTTAAGAATTGGGGAAAATGATAAATGGAACCGAAGGCGTTTTTGGAAGTATTTAAGACTCTTGAATTAAAGAGCGGTTTAAGGGATATGTTTGATGAAGTGCTTGTCACCAAGGTATCCTCCAACAAACGCAGAGACGTTCTCAAGATTTACATTTCAAGCAATCATATCATTCCCAAGAAAGATATCTATTCCGTGATTAAGGAAATCCGCAAGCAGATGTTTGCGGGTGTTAACATGGAAATCTATATAATCGAGGACTATCATCTGCCTGAGAGCTACACCGTAAGCAGTCTTATTGACGAGTACAAGGACAGCATTTTCGAAGAACTTCAGGAAATGAGCCCCATTCTTTTTAATACAGTCAAGAAAGCCGAAATTACTGAGATTGACAAGAATCACATCGAGCTTTCTCTTCCGGATTCGGAGATTATCAAGAGACGCGAGAGCGAAGTACTTGAATATTTCAGAAAAGTAGTGTGCGAGAGGTTTAACCTTTCGGATGCTTTATTTACCGTGACTTACAGGCACGAAGAGACCGGTGACATTACCGAGCGCACCAAGTGGGACGAATACAAGATTGCCAAGCTCGTGGAGAGCCGTATTAACGTTGCAAGCCTTAAGAACGATGAGGAAGGTGCACCCGCGCCCGCTGAGGCTGAGGGGGGTGTCGATAAATCCGCAGAGGCCTCCAAGGCACCTGAGAAAAAAGAAAAAGCAGCTCCCAAATCAGGCTCCGATTCGGGCAAGAAATTCGAGAAGAAGTTTGAAAAGGGCGGCTTTAAGAAAGAGTTTAAGCGTCGCGAACCCCGTGCCACCGAGAAGTCCGATAACCCCGATGTTATCTTCGGCGGCGAGATTAACGACGAGGAAGAATATACCAAGATTGAGAACCTTGTGGAAGACTTTACAACGGTAGTCTTCAGGGGCAAGGTTATTGCCAATGAACAGCGAGACATCAGAGGCGACAGAAGTATTATTTCTTTTAACGTAACCGACTTCACGGATACGATTAAAGTTAAGTTCTTTTGCCTTACGGAGGAAGCGCCCGCGTACCTTGATAAATTGTCGCCCGGTAAGTTTGTGCGCGTAATGGGTGTGCCTCAGGAAGACAAGTTCGACCATGAACTGTCCGTTACTTCTCCCAAGTCCGTTATGGTCGGCAAGGACTTCAGGACCGGCGGCAGAGTCGACACGGCGCCCGTTAAGCGAGTAGAGCTCCACTGTCATACCAAGATGAGTGATATGGACGGTATCAGCGAGGTATCGGACATTGTTAAGCGCGCTTATGCATGGGGGCACAAGGCTATTGCGGTAACAGACCACGGCGTAGTACAGTCTTTCCCCGATGCCAATCACACCTGGGAAGACCTTTGGAAAAAAGAAAAAGCGAAGAGAATCGAAGCCGGTGACGAGAATCCCAACAAGCAGGATTTCTTTAAGGTTATTTACGGCGTAGAGGGATATCTTGTAGATGACCTCATCGAGACTGTTCTTGATTCCAAGAATCAGAGCATAGACAGTGATTATGTGGTATTTGATATAGAGACCACGGGATTTTCCGCTACCAAGAACAAGATTATTGAAATCGGTGCCGTTAAGGTAGTTAACGGTGAGATTACAGATACATTTTCAGAGTTTGTTAACCCCGAGATTCCTATTCCTTACCGTATTACCAAGCTTACCACCATTACCGATGCTCAGGTTAAGGATGCGGGCACGATAGAAGAAGCGCTCCCGAGATTCCTTGAGTTCTGTAAGGGTACTATTCTCGTAGCTCACAATGCGACTTTTGATACTTCTTTTATCAAGGCCAACTGCGAGAGACTGGGATACACATACGACTTTACCTGCGTGGATACTCTTGGGCTTTCCAGACATTTCCTTACCAAGCTTCACAGATTCACGCTTGACTCTATATGTAAGGAACTTAATGTAACGCTTATTACGCACCACAGAGCTGTAGACGATGCTACGGCTACGGGCGGCGCGTTTGTTAAGCTTCTTAAAATGTGCCGTGAGAAGGGCTTTGCCACCATGGATGACATTAATGAAGGTACTAAGGTATCTGCCGATGTTATTAAGAAGCTCCCTACTCATCACGTAATCATACTTGCCAAGAACAATACGGGACGAGTTAACCTCTATACCCTTATTTCGAAGTCTCACCTTGATTACTTCAATAAGCGTCCCCGTATGCCCAAGAGCGAGATAATGAAGCACAGAGAAGGTCTTATTATCGGCAGCGCCTGCGAAGCGGGTGAATTATACCGTGCCATCTTAGATGAGAGAAGCGACGAGACGATAGCAAGGATAGTTAATTTTTATGACTATCTTGAGATTCAGCCCCGCGGCAACAACGCTTTCATGATAAGAGATGAGAAGATTGAAAACGTTAATTCCGAAGAGGATATTCTTAACATAAACAGAGAGATAGTGCGCCTCGGCGAGGCTTACAATAAGCCCGTTGTGGCTACTTGCGACGTGCACTTCCTTGACCCCGAAGATGAGATATACAGACGTATCATCATGAAAGGTCAGGGCTTTGAAGATGCTGACAATCAGGCACCTTTGTACCTTCACACTACCGATGAAATGCTTGAAGAATTCGGTTATCTCGGACGCGACAAGGCTATGGAAGTTGTAGTGACTAACTCCAACATGATAGCGGATCAGATTGAGTCCATGTCACCCGTGCGCCCGGATAAGTGTCCTCCCGTCATCGAGAATTCCGACGAGATACTTACTACGATTTGTTACAACAAGGCTCATGAAATGTACG
The DNA here is from genome assembly GCA_017553505.1 of Lachnospiraceae bacterium. Lineage (GTDB taxonomy): Bacteria > Bacillota > Clostridia > Lachnospirales > Lachnospiraceae > UBA1258. Next base: position 71,038 of record JAFZLD010000013.1, on the reverse strand, counting down.
GTCCCGACCTCCCCGAGATAGTTAAGGAACGTCTCGAACGTGAGCTTCACTCAATTATCACCAACGGATTTGCCGTAATGTACATTATCGCCCAGAAGCTCGTGTGGAAGTCTGTCGAGGACGGTTACCTCGTAGGTTCCCGTGGTTCCGTAGGTTCAAGCTTTGTGGCCACCATGGCGGGTATTACGGAGGTTAACCCTCTGGTGCCTCACTATTACTGCTCGAAGTGCCATTTCTACGACTTTGACTCTGAAGAGGTTAAAAAGTTCAGAGGTATGGCGGGTGTCGACATGCCCGACAGAGTCTGCCCCGTCTGCGGAGAGAAGCTTAAGAAAGACGGCTTCGACATTCCTTTTGAAACCTTCCTTGGGTTCAAGGGAGACAAGGAGCCCGATATCGACTTAAACTTCTCGGGCGAGTACCAGTCCAAGGCTCACAAATACACAGAAGTAATTTTCGGTGCCGGCCAGACCTTCCGTGCAGGTACCATCGCAACCCTTGCCGACAAGACCGCCTTCGGTTACGTTAAGAAATACTACGAAGAGAAAGGCATCAGCAAAAGAAACTGCGAGATAGACCGTATCGTTCAAGGCTGCGTGGGAGTGCGCCGCAGTACCGGTCAGCACCCCGGCGGTATTATAGTTCTTCCCGTGGGAGAGGATATCAATTCTTTTACCCCCGTACAGCACCCGGCCAATGATACCGAGACGGATATTATTACAACACACTTTGACTATCACTCCATCGACCATAACTTACTTAAGCTTGATATACTCGGACACGATGATCCTACGATGATTCGTATGCTTCAGGACTTGACGGGTATCGACCCGCTTACGATTCCGCTTGATGACCCGAAGGTTATGTCGCTTTTTGAGTCGACGGAAGCCCTAGGCGTAGAGCCCAAGGATATCGGCGGCGTAGAGATAGGCTGCCTCGGTGTGCCTGAGTTTGGTACAGACTTCTCCATGGGCATGGTTCAGGAAGCCAAGCCCAAGTATTTCTCCGACCTTATTCGTATCGCGGGTCTGTCCCACGGTACCGACGTATGGCTTAATAACGCGCAGGACCTTATTCGTGACGGTATAGCAACCATTTCAACCGCTATCTGTACACGAGACGATATTATGACTTACCTTATCAACATGGGCGTTGAGTCCGAGGAATCCTTCAAAATCATGGAGATGGTTCGTAAGGGTAAGGTTGCGGCCGGTAAGTGCGATAAGTGGGAAGGATGGAAAGAAGACATGCGTGCCTGCAATGTCCCCGAGTGGTACATTGAGTCCTGTCAGAAGATTAAGTACATGTTCCCGAGAGCCCACGCGGCTGCTTATGTTATGATGGCTTGGCGTATAGCATATTGTAAGGTTTATTATCCTTTGGCTTATTACGCAGCTTTCTTTTCCATTAGAGCGAAGGCATTTAACTACCGCACCATGTGCTTCGGACGCGAGAGACTGGAAGAAGAGTTAAAGCGCCTTCAGAACCTTGAGAATCCTACGCCCAAGGACGAAAACTCCATAAGAGACATGCGAATCGTGCAGGAAATGTATGCGCGCGGATATGAGTTCGAGCCCATCGACTTATTTAAGGCCAAGTCGAGACTTTTCTCAATAGTTAATAACAAGATTATGCCTTCTTTTAACAGCATAGACGGCCTCGGTGAAAACGCGGCTGACTCTATTGTGGAAGCCTGCAAACTGGGACCCTTTACGTCCAAGGACGACTTTAAGTCAAGGGCACACGTGTCTCAGACCATAGCCGATGAAATGGCTGACCTCGGAATCTTGGGTTCAATTCCCGAGACCGACCAGATAAGCATTTTTGATATGATGAAAATATAAAGAAACCGCAGACTGCATTGTATAATTATGCGGTGTGCGCTAAAATGAACGAAATAAACATAGATATGAGGGTATGAGTATGCACAAAATTCTTTTGGTAGAAGATGACGAGGGAATCGCAGAGGGAATAGTTCAGCTTGCCTCTCAGTGGAACCTCGAGGTGAAGCCTGTTAAGGATTTCAGAAACGTTATGGGAGAGTTCGCGGAGTACAATCCGCAGCTGGTCCTTCTTGATATTTCTTTGCCCGCTTATGACGGGTATTATTGGTGTACGCAGATAAGAGCGCAGTCCAAGGTTCCGATTATCTTTATAAGCTCCACCGCCGAGAACATGAATATCGTTATGGCCATGAATATGGGCGCCGATGACTTTATTTCCAAGCCTTTCGACGGCAACGTTCTTATTGCCAAGGTTCAGGCACTTTTAAGACGCACCTACGATTTCGGCGAGGCTGTGCCTGTTATGGAGCATAAGGGCGCAATTCTTAACCTTGGCGACAATTCGCTTACATATAACGGAGAGAAGATCGATCTTAGCGGTAACGAGTTTAAGATTCTTCTTACTCTTCTTAAGAATAAAGGTATAGTAGTAAGCCGTGAGAAGCTTATGGAAGCACTCTGGGAAACCGACAGCTTCGTAGACGAGAATACGCTTACGGTTAACGTTAACCGTCTTCGTAAGAAGCTTGATGCCGCAGGCCTTGAGGGCTTCATTACCACCAAGTTCGGTGTAGGATACATTGTGGAGCAGTAAGCATGAAGAACATTATCAAAGACATGTTTACCAACAAAATAAGGCTGATCGGATACGCCGGCACCATCATTATTTTTGCGGTTATATTTTATCTGTACAATCTGCCTCTTCAAGCCGTTTTGTATCCTGTGGTTTTCAGCATGGCTTACCTGGCAATTCTCGTAGTCATCAGAATATCCGTCAAAACCGGCAAGCATAAGCGGCTTTCTCACATAGCCAAGCTTCCGGCAGTAAGTGTGACTGACAAGCTTCCTAGCCCCGAGTCTACGCTTGAGCAGGATTATCAGAACATAATCGACCATGTTATAGGTGAATTATCCGAAGCACTTACTTCTCATGAAAAGAAAATGCGTGACACCACGGATTATTATTCCACCTGGGTGCATCAGATTAAGACACCCATAGCTTCCATGCGACTTCACCTTCAGACCATGGACTCGGACAGTTCCAGGAATCTTCTTAGGAACCTTTCAAGTATCGAGTCTTACGTCGACATGGTTATGTCATACTTAAGACTTCAGTCCGAGCACACCGACTATATAATTCAAAAAGAAAACATCAGGGACATCGTGACCACCATCGTCAGGAAGTTTAAGCTTGACTTCATAGAGAAGAAGCTTTCTCTTAAGATGGAAGTTGAAGATGCATATGTACTTACGGACAGAAAATGGGTACTCATCGTAATCGAGCAGATTCTTTCAAACTGCCTTAAGTATACCAAGGAAGGCTACGTAAGAATTGCTTTTAAGGAAGACGACAGCCTTCTTGTGATAGAAGATACGGGTATCGGTATCGATGCCACGAACCTTCCCCGAATCTTCGAGCGAGGCTACACCGGCTTTAACGGACGCGGAGAGGCTCACTCAAGCGGTATAGGCTTATACCTTGTTAAGAGCATCTGCGACAACCTCAAGATTGACATCAGATGTGAGTCTCAGGAGAACGTCGGCACCAAGATGTACTTAACGTTTCCGAAGAATAAAGTTTTCTATGAATAAGAAAAAGGTTCATTTCTTACGTTTATGTAAGATTTGAACCTTTAATTGTAAGGAGAATCGATAGAGCCTGTCGCCACGCATTGGTAGAATGGGTACATAAACAGGAGGTAATTGAGAATGAACATTTTAAAAGTAGATGATTTAAAGAAAACATACGTAAGCCGCCTCGGCACCAACAGAGTAGATGCGCTTAAGGGCGTATTCTTCTCTGTGGAAGAAGGCGAATACGTTGCAATAATGGGTGAGTCCGGTTCCGGTAAGACAACGCTTCTTAATATCCTTGCAGCGCTTGATAAGCCCACCGGCGGCTCCGTCCTCTTAAAGGGTAAGAACGTTGTTGATATCAAAGAAAGCGACATGGCAGTGTTCAGACGCGACAACTTAGGCTATGTGTTCCAGGATTTTAACCTTATCGATTCTTTCTCTATAAGAGATAACATTTTCCTTCCCCTCGTACTCAAGGGAGAAAAGCACAAAGAGATGAACGCGAAGCTCGAGCCCATTGCCAAGGAACTCGGAATCAGCGATCTTCTCGACAAGTATCCTTACGAGGTATCCGGCGGACAGAAACAGAGAGCGGCAGTAGCAAGAGCGATTATCACCAAGCCCCAGTTACTCTTAGCCGACGAGCCTACCGGAGCACTTGACTCTAAGTCTACCGACGAGCTTCTCGAGGTATTTGAAAACATCAACAAGACAGGCCAGACCATCCTCATGGTTACCCACTCCACCAAGGCTGCAAGCCATGCGAAGCGCGTTCTTTTTATTAAAGACGGTATTGTATTCCATGAACTTTACAGAGGAGAGAAGAGCTTCGAGGAAATGTATAAGGCTATTTCCGATACTCTGACCCTTCTTTCTCAGGGAGGTAAATAATATGAGCGCAGGATTATTTACAAGACTTGCGGTTGACGGTATCAAGAAAAACAAAAAGCTCTATATACCCTACATTATTTCCCTCGCCGGCATGGTAGCGATTTCTTACGTGGTTTATTACCTCGTTGAGTCTCCCGCCATCAGCAGGATGCGCGGCGCCACCGTTTTATACGCGATTATGGGCATGGGTAAATTAGTAATGGTGGTATTCAGCTGTTTGTTCTTGCTTTACACCAACTCATTTCTTGCCAAAAGAAGAAACTTCGAATTTGCACTTTACAACATCTTAGGTATGAACAAGAAAAACGTGGTAAGAATCCTCCTCGGTGAGACACTTATTGTCGGCACCCTCGGTATTGTATTCGGATTCGCCGCAGGTATTCTTTTGTCGAAGCTTTTTGAACTTATACTTATTAAGATGTGCGGATATCCCGCCGACTATTCTTTCTATCTAGACACTAAGTCGATGGTGATGATTGTTATATTCTATGCGGTTATTATGCTGATCCTTTATATCTTCTCGGCCGCTAAGGTTATCATCAATAAGCCCATCGAATTACTGAGAAGCACCAACGCGGGAGAGAAGGAGCCCAAGACCAACGTACTTTTTGCCATCGGCGGTATTGTTATTCTCGGAGTGGCTTACTGGTACGCGATTAGTATTCAGGACGCGGTTGAGTCATTTAACATTTTCTTTATCGCAGTAATAGCGGTAATCGTGGCGACATATATGCTGTTTCAGGCAGGAAGCGTCTTTATTTGTAAGGTGCTTAAGAAAAATAAAAAGTACTATTACAATCCCAGACACTTCGTACCCGTTTCCGGCATGATTTATCGTATGAAGAGAAACGGTGCCGGCCTTGCCACAATCTGTATACTTGCTACCATGGTAATGGTTATGCTCGGCGCGACGAGTTCTTTGTACATAGGCATGAATTCATCCATTGATAAGATGTATCCTACAGATGTATATATCAGCGCCAATTCCATAGACTCATATGAATCATGGGCGGCACTTGATTCTTCAGAACTCTACGACAAGATTCATTCGAACTTTGAAGATGTTAAGCCTGAAGATGTATTGTTTGAAAGATATGAAGACTTCATAGCTTTGGCCAATGAAGACGGTGTAACATTTTTAAGAGAAGACCAGAATCTTATGCCGGCCGACGTAGGCAATTACTCAATGGTTGAAATCGCAGAGCTTGACGATTATAACAAGGCTTATAATGCTAACCTTTCTTTGGCAGACGATGAAATATTCTTCCTTCCCAGCACTGCCAAGTTTGAGAAAGAAGTGTTTGATATTGACGGACTTAAGTACAAAGTCGTGGGAAGAGACGAATCGCCCTTCTACGGAACCGATATTGTAAGAAGCTACAGAGCTGTTGTTAAGGATATTAAGAAGCTTAATGACTACGCCATGTCAATAAAAGCACAGGTTACATTGAGCGCCGGTTGGGGATTTAACACCGAATTGCCCGATGAGCAGATTATTGAAAAGGCCAATAAACTCTGGAGCGATATCGGTATGTACAGAGTTATCTCCAAGGCAGAAGAGAAGCTTGAATTTAATGACATGTACGCAAGTTTATTGCTCCTCGGTGTATTCTTAAGTATCGTATTCATGGGCGCATGCGCTTTCATCATTTACTTTAAGCAGCTTACTGAAGGCTACGAAGACGCAAGCTCATACAAGACCATGCGAAGCGTAGGCATGACGGTCAAAGAAATTAAAGCAGGCATCAACTCGCAGACCCTGATTACTTTCTTTTCACCTTTGGCACTGGCTGCCGTGCACCTTGCTTTCTCCGCACCGATAGTACGTAAGCTTTTGTTCTTACTCGGTCTTAACGACCTTAAAGTATTTATTATGTCGTACCTGATTTGCTTCGCAGCCTTTGCGCTTTTCTACCTTTTGGTGTACAAGAAAACCGTTAAATCATACGTGGAAATTGTTTCTCAATAAAATTAAAAAAAGTACTTGCAATTTCCCGTAACATACGATAATATATACAAGTGCTCGCGAGAGCGCTTGTATCATGGCTGATTGGTCAAGCGGTTAAGACGCCGCCCTCTCACGGCGGAAACAGGGGTTCGATTCCCCTATCAGCTGCGCAAACCCTTGTAAATCAAGGGTTTTTTTATTGCATTTTGATTGAGTCAATCAAAGGTCAATCAAAATAGGGTTCAGTTAGATTACGATTGCAGATTTTATCTGGTTTTCGTAATCTTTTTTTCTTTTATTACAGTAGTATTAGTGACTTCTCGTCGTGTTAATATCTTCGTGTCCCATGATAGTTTTTACATAAACTTCATCTACGCCGCTGTTTAAAAGAGTAGTTGCAAAGGTTTTGCGAATCTTGTGAACCAATCTGCATTCAATCCCGATATGGCAGTATGATGAACCAAGGACATATTTAGACGGGTGGAACGCCCGTCTTTTTTGCTGCCATAATTAAAAAGTTTGCAACTAAATTTACCTACTATAGAAGATTCTGTGCGCACGATGCATGCAAATGTGCCTCGCTTGTGACGTTGATATCTAAAGATGCAATAAAAGTTATGAAAATATTAAGAATTGGCGTCATAAATGTAGATTGACAATACACGTGTTATCAATTTATCATCGATGTACGCTAAATACTTATATGAAAGGAGGTTAATATCAAATATGAAGAAAAGAATCGCAATAGTATTAGCGGCTTTAGTAGTTTGCTTCTCGACAACAATAATTGCACGTGGTATGTCACTTTCTCCTTATGGCTCATATGGAAAAACGAATCTGGTATACTTAAAAGCTATCGCATGGTTTAATTCCGGCTGGAAGACAACTTCTGACGACAGCGCTTACGGCGTTACTGCCAATAAGTATATCAAGCAGTGCTATGTGTGGATTACTCAGGGAGACTCCACAAATTACGACTACAGTGCAACCTACAAGCCGGCTGATAACGGACAGGGAACTGCATCATTAGAAGAATTCAATAATCCTTTTAAAGATCAGTCCGGCGGATATGGCTGGTATTACAACTAAAGAGACAAACAAACAGGTAAAGAAAGAAGGGTAAAGGTATGCGTCAATTTTTTTATAAGTCAGGATTATTGTGTCTGGTTATAAGTATGATGTCATTCCTTGCCCTTTTTTCTTTAACTTCATATAGCAAGTCAAAAAGCATGAAAAAAGTAATGCCTTTTTTGTCAGATGATTATGCGGTCATGAATAATAGCGGATTGTCTGTCGGACAGTTTTTTGAAACAACTAAAAACATTGCGGATGATTATATAGTCGGGGTGTGCTTTCCCGATGGGTATAGTCAGGCATTGTATATGGAGAAAGCCGCCAAGGAAAGCATAATAATTAAAGAAGGACGTTATTTTACGGAAGAAGAAATTGAACTGGGCGAAAATGTAGCATTGATTTCGGAAAGAAAAAAGAATTTCTGCAGAGAGGAAGCGGGAAACTATTATTTCACATTCAGAGGAACTCGTTTTAAAGTGGTGGGATTCTTTAAGGCTACGGATTCGGGAACCGGAAGTGCTTCAAGAATTTTCAATATTTCGGCTAATGCGTTGAAAGATTACAGCGAATGGCAATATGGCTATTTTGACTGTGGAGAAACCAGTGTCGAGGCATTGAGTAAAGCCTTGTTAAATGGCATAGATACCGATATTCATAAATATGGAACCAAAGAGGCGGATGTCTTTAACGGCGTAATAAGCAATATAGAATTTATGCTGCTTCTGTTTTTCACTGTTATTGTTCTTGTTACCATCAATATTTTTTCTGCGTTGAATACTTGGATTGACGGTAAAAGAAAGGAATTGGCTGTAAGAAAACTATCGGGAGCTACAGCGAAGGATGTATCGAAAAAGATGTGTGCAGACTATTTTGCTGTATCGTGTATTGCTTTTTTGATAGGACTCTGTGTTTTTTATATATTTATGACGTTGCTCAGATCGTTTAATTTTTCGGAATCACTGTCAGCGATGCTTGGAAATACAGTAATGCTTAGAGATGTGATTACAGCGTTTGTCTGCATTACTTTAATAGGGTGCTTGATTCTGCCCGGATACATCAGAAGAGAGAATAAAAGAGATATTTTACCGGCCATAAAAGGAAGGTTTTATTTAAATGATTAATAACTTTTTATTTGCCATAGACGATATATTCAGCAATTATAAAAAATTTATCGCAGGCTTTCTGCAGATCATGGTCACCTTCATTTTTTTTGCCATTGTAGCATCAAAAGTAAAAAGCCTATTTATGATTTCATATATCGAGAAAAACATGGTGATTGATAATGAAGTCTATACATTTATGAATTGTATTCCCGCAGACATCGGTACAGTTATAAATGACGAAGAAAAACGTGATAAGCTTATCAATTTGTGGAAAGAAGTCAGCTCGGACGATATGTTGGCGTCATATGGGGCAAAGATATATGTTGCTGACAATGAATCGAAAATCACCATTAACGATGCTAGATACGCCCAAAGCGGTATAGCCAAGAAGAATTCGCTGACTGCGGATAATAGATCCTTAAAACTTGAGGTGACGGCCAATTTTTTTGACATCTTCAGTCTAAAGGGTAACTTCGTACCTGAATATAAGGAGGTTTTCTCGACAGGAGAAGATGATGGGGTTACTCCTGTGATTTTGGGGTATTCTTTTGCCAAAATATATGAAATCGGTGATTCTTTTAAAGACGAAAAAGACGATGAATACAGGATTATCGGCTTTTTGAACAAGGATTCATATTATTTGTATCCATCAAGCTTATCGGGTGAACCGGTTGATCTTGGAGGCTATGTGATTATTCCTGCAAAACTTGATGCCGATGAAGCAACAGATGTGTGTCGTTTGATAGACGGAATTTATGTTATTTCGAATACACCTGATTATTGCGATTATGTGCAACGCAGAATGGCCGAGGAAGAATTGTTTACGCTCGATGTGAGGTCATTTACTTATGAACTTGAATCGGGAATTGAGTATTTAAAGGATGGAATTAAAGTCAACGGATTTTTAGGCGGGATTGTATGCGCCTTCGCGTTTATGGGACTGGTGGGAAATCTTGTTCAGTACATATCGGATTACAAAAGAGAGTTTGCAATAAATATGCTGTGTGGATCGGATAAAGCCGGAATAATAACTAGGATTTATGTGCAGGTTCTTTTGCTGGTGATTTTTGGAATTATACCCACTGTAATACTGTATGGAAAATCAGTGGAACTTATGTGTACGGTAGTGTTCGCTATTATCTTTTCTTTGGGAATAATGGCTTATCCGCTGATTCTGATAAGAAGATTTACTATCGAAGAAATGCTTAAAAGAGGGACTGAATAATGCTGATTGAAATGAGAAATATCAGGAAAGTATATGAGCAGGGTGACAGCACATGTGAGGCTCTGGCAGGGATTGATTTAAAAATATCACAGGGAGAATCGGTTGCTATTATGGGTCCTTCGGGTTCGGGAAAAAGTACCCTTTTAAATATAATGGGGTGCATAGACAGGGCAACAGAAGGCGAATATTATTTTGACGGTAAAGAGGTAAACGATTATTCGGATGGCGAAAGGGCGAAACTCAGAAATGAGTATCTGGGGTTTGTTTTACAAGACTTTGCGCTTATTGAACGGTATACTGTCAAAGAAAACGTTATTCTGCCTTTGAAGTATTCAAAGAAAATAAAAAAAGAGGCTCGCGAGGCACGGATTGACGAAGTTCTTAAACTTGTTGGAATTGAAGAAAAGAAAGAACAATCGGTTTTAAAGCTATCCGGAGGACAGCGTCAAAGAGTGGCTATTGCAAGAGCTTTGGTGAATGAGGCAGAAGTGCTGCTTTGCGATGAACCTACCGGAGCATTGGACAAAGCAACGGGGCGAGAAATCGTAAATGTATTTGAAGAGTTAAATAAAAAGGGAAAAACAATCGTTATAGTTACACATGACCCCGATGTGGCTGCAGAGTGCGACCGGGTCATTAAGATAGTAGACGGTAGAGTAGAATAATAATAGTCTGCTGATTTCAGATAACTTCTTGTTCTTTTTGCATTAATTGTGTGATACAATTAGTTGATGTGTGGGATTTGTATACACATATGCAAATTGCCTAAGGAGAGTTTTATGAAGAAGTTTTCTGTTAAGACCATTGTGGCGATTGTAGTGGGAGCCATATTGTTCTTTGTGTTGGGACGATTTGTGTCGATTCCGAGCCCGATTCCGGATACCGATATTTCGATTCAATATGGCGTGCTTGCTTTTGTGGCGGCGCTATTTGGGCCGATAGCAGGTTTCTTTACCGGACTTATAGGTCATTTCTTAATTGATTTTACCAAGCATCTGGCAGACGGTTACACTATATGGTGGAGTTGGATTGCGGCTTCGGCATTCTTTGGATTAATGATGGGATTTGTCGCCGGCAAGATCAATATGGAGAACGGCGAGTTTGAAAAGAAAGATATTATTATTTTCAATGTTTCGCAGATATTGATACATTTATTGGCATGGCTGTTACTTGCGCCGGTGCTCGATGTTCTGGTATACAAAGAAGCAGCCGCGGAAGCCTTCAGCCAGGGTGCATTTTGCGTAGCATCCAATGCGGTGGCTACTGCGGTAGTGGGAACACTTTTGTGTATTTCATATGCGGCATCTAAGCCTAAAAAAGGTGAATAGATTAATTGAGGCGATGGACTTACCGTCGCCTTTGTTTTTGCTCCGCGGACAACTCTTGTATAATTTACACACTATTTATTTTTCATTTTTTTGCATTTTTATCAATTCACTTATTTAGTAGTTGTGCTATACTGAAGATACAAGAGATTGTGCTTGTCGGGGTACGGGATATAAAAGGGATAATAGCATAGTTGGAGGGGCAAGATGAAAGAACAGGATGTCAGAGCAGTTGAGTCACTTTGCAGATGCGGTATGGAATTAGAGACTATACTTAAGTGTTTTCCCCAGTTCCCGCGCACGGAGATTGAGAAGATCTTCTTAAAGATCAGGAGACTGACAGCGGCATCCGCCTAAAGGTTAGTATGTTTAAAAGTATTGATGAAACAGATAAGTTTTCCTACGAGGACTGTGTCCTTACGGGAATAGAAAAGGCCGAGGACGGTCTCATTATGGACGTCGAGGCTTTGATAGTAAGAGAAAATAACTCTCAGAATACCAACTTCACCGAGAGTTATGCCGGTCCCACAGCGATTAAGTTCGTGGACGGAAAGATTACAGATATAGTTAAGGCAGGCTTTAAATACTACGATGCCGACGGTCGCCTTATTAAGGAAGTGCCGGACGAGCCTGTGGTTAAGCCTCAGTGGGAGAGTCTTATTAAGACTTTCGACGGTAATTACCTTCCTGCCCTTGATAAGGGCGACGGTAGGTACACCGTAGAGATAGAGATGTCCGAGGACGACGGAACGCAGGGTAACAGTTATCTGCTTAACATAGAAGCGTCCGGTGTTGTCATCACCTGGGACAGGTACTTAAATCGCGTAGGAAGATAGATTTCGCAAGGGTTGCAGTGATGCAGCCCTTTTTCTTTTGCACCGTAACAGGCGTTCGCACTTTTCACATTTTCTACTTTTTCCGTACACAGTTTGAACACAATTAGCCTGTATTCTGTGACCATAGAAACGGAGACACGCCTATGGCAGGAAACATTTTTGAACGAGTTGAAATTAAGTATTTATTGTCTCGGGAACAATACGACGCTTTGAGAATTAAGCTCGAGCCTTACATGCAAGTCGATGAATACGGACTCAGCACAATTTCGAGTATATATTACGACACCGCCAATTACGACATCATCAGAACATCGATGGAAAAGCCGGTGTACAAAGAAAAATTAAGGCTCAGAGCTTACGGCGATATCACCGAGGACTCAACGGTATTCTTAGAACTTAAAAAGAAATACGACGGAGTTGTTTACAAAAGACGCGTATCGCTTCCCATTAAGGTAGCTTCGGATTACCTCGAGAAGGGAATCTACCCTGACAAGTACGACTCACAGATACTCAGAGAAATCGATTATTTCTTAATAATGAATCATCCCGAGACGGGAACCCTCATAGCGTACGACAGAGTGGCTATGTACGGAAGAGAAGACAAGGAATTAAGAATTACTTTTGACAAGAACTTAAGAACCGCTTTGGGACATAAAAACCTGCTTAATGCAAGCGAAGAAAAACCTATTACAAAAGAGAACGAATACCTCATGGAGATCAAAGTTCTCGGAAACATGCCTTTGTGGCTTACATCAGCTTTAACCCATCTCAATATTTACCCTCATTCTTTTTCAAAGTATGCCGAGGCGATGAAAATTTACTCGGCATACGGAAAAAGAAGCTCAGTACTCAAAAAGGAGGAACAAAAGAATGCTTACAAGTATATTGGAAACTACAACTACAACTTCACTTGATATGACAACAATGGCCCTTTGCACTCTGGTGTCGCTGGCACTGGGCCTTGCAATTGCGGCTTGCTATATGTACTGCAGCGAGAAGTATTCCAAAAGCTTCGTGGTAACACTTGCGGTATTGCCGATTCTCGTTCAGGCTGTAATAATGATGGTAAACGGTAACTTAGGTACAGGCGTTGCTATCATGGGCGCATTCAGTCTCATCAGATTCAGAAGTGCGGCAGGAAGCGCAAGGGAGATTGGCGCAGTGTTCTTTGCCATGACAGTCGGCCTTGCTACCGGCATGGGCTATATAGGCTTTGCAGCGCTTATTACAATAATCGTGGCCCTTTTATATGTTATTCTTTCGAAATCCAACTTCGGCGGCAACAACGCAGGCTGCAAGAACTTAAAGGTGACCATTCCCGAGAACCTTAATTACAGCGGAATGTTTGACGATTTATTCGAGAAGTTCTTAAGCGAAGTATCGATTGAAAAGGTTAAGACCACGAATCTCGGATCCATGTTTGAGGTATCTTACCGCATCAGATTTAAGGACGAACGAAGCGAAAAAGAATTAATAGACGAAATCCGCGTGCGTAACGGCAATCTCCCGGTACTGTGCGCAAGAGTATCAAGTTCCACCGAGGAACTCTAAGGAGGTGCTCAGATGAGAAAAATAAAGACTTCTTTACTGGTAATTTTTTTGGCTGCCTTGCTGATTCAGGGATGTTCCCTCGGCAAGAGCGAAGAGACCATTACACTAACAGTATCCGACGATATGACAAGTTCAGTGTCGGTGGTTAAAAACTCCGACAGCGACACTATTACCGTGACTAAGACGATTACGGCGGAAGACATTAAGAACGCTACGGCGGTTAAGGACGGAGAGTCGATTACCAAGGCCGGCACATATGTATTAAGCGGCGAATATACTAAGACCGTTACTGTAGAAGCGGACAAAGAAGATGATGTGATAATCATATTAAACGGAGCGACAATCATTTCAGACGACGGTCCTGCAATCAGCGCGACCAAGTGCAACAGCCTGCTTGTATATCTCGTAGACGGAACAGTTAACACGCTTACAGATGCAAACGAGTACGCAGATACTTCTGACAGTGCCCCCACAGGCGCGTTGTTCTGCAAAAACGATTTGTCGATCGAGGGCGAAGGCACTCTCGTGGTTAACGGCAACAAGAAACACGGAATCGTGTCTAAGGACAATTTGTATATAAACGGCGGAATTATTGAAGTAAGCGCCAGAAAAGACGGTTTGCACGGCGGAGACTCCCTTACAATCAACGCCGGCACGATAACCGTCAAAGAATCCAACGAAGGTGTTGAAGCCGAACTTATAACCATAAACGGCGGTACACTTGATATAACAGCCAAGGATGACGGTATTAATGCCACATCTGATGAAATAACACCTGTAATCACTATAAACGGCGGCACAGTAACCGTTAATTCAAACGGTGACGGCCTCGATTCAAACGGTAACCTCGAACTTAACGGAGGCTACGTATACGTAAGCGGCGCAACCAATGACGGCAATGCTTCCGTAGATTACGACGGAACCTTTATGGCTAACGGAGGAACCCTTATTTCGACAGGTATGTCCGGAATGTATCAGTCGGTTACAAACGGATCCGGCAATTACGTTATCGACTACATGTCCGACACCACAATAGAAGCGGGCACCAAGTGTGCTCTGTATGACGGAGACAAAGTTTTAGCAGAATTTGAAGTACTTAAGAATGCCAACAGTATTCTTATTACGGCGGCTGAACTTGAAGACGGTAAGGAATATACTCTGAAAGTCGGGGAGAGCAGCGAGACAGTTACTGCAGGAGAGAGCACCGTTAAGGGATTCGGCGGGTTCGGCGGATTCGGTGGTCCCGAAGGCCCCGGCAATTTCAATCCCGGCGAAAGACCCGACTTCGGTGACGCAAGCGGCAACGGTGGTTTCGGCGGACCGGGCGGTGACTTTAACGGAGAATTCCCCGAAGGATTCAAGATACCCGAAGGTTTCGACGGCAACCCTCCGGAAGGCTTTGAACCTCCCGAAGGTATGACACCTCCCGACGGCTTCTCCGGTGGTAAGAAAGACAAAAACAACTGATACGAAAAACCGAGAGAACCTAAGCGGCTCTCTCGGCATTATCGGAAACTATATTGTTAACCCCAATTCCCCTTTTTGTTTTGGCGATTCTTCCGTAGATTAACAGGAAGAGACCCGAAAGCACCAGGGGCAATGCAAAACTGATAAGTCTGCATAATATTATTGCACTTCCCAAAATTCCCTCGGAGAAGATTTTCTTAAACAGCAGGCTGAAGCCACCTTCCATTGCCCCCGCACTTCCGGGAAGCGGAATGCATGAAACAGCGGTAAAGAGTAATCCCTGAAGACTCATTACCTCGATAAAACTTCTTTCGCTAAGACCAAAGGAACGATAGCAGAAATAAGTTATTGAGTGATAAGCGGCAAACTGCACAAGAGAAATCAAAATCACCCTCACAAGTACCCCATGATTTCCCTTAAGGCGTTTGGCGCTTATTCTATATTCCGCAAAAGTTCTGAGTAACTTAACCTTGGTATCTTTCTTTTTGGAAAAGATTGAACCAAGCTTTATGGCGATTCCCGCGATAACCTTAACCGCGCGCTTCGAATACATGATAAGCAGCAATCCGGTAAGGAGCGCGAAGTTAACCAGGAATCCGAGAATCAGCACCCAACCGATGCTGAGACCTTCGAAAAGCTTAAGGGGCGATACCAGTGATACGATTACGCCGACAAAAGCAATCGAAATGGAAGCCACTTCGTAACCGATAAGCTCAAGGAGCAGTGAGAAAGAAGCATGCGACACTTTTATCTTGTCGCGATGCATCATATAAACCTGCGCCGGCTGACCGCCCGAAGCGGAGGGTGTAACCATACTGAAAAAGAATCCGGTATATGCATACTTAAGTGCACTGAAGAAGCCTGTCTTGTAACCCGATAGCTTAAGTCCCAGGCGAATATTCAAAGCTTCGCCTACGGAGAACATGAGCATGCAGATTACGGCAGGAATTAAGAACCACAGGTTAACGCTTCTTAAAACGTCTTTAACCGAAGTGATACCGAATTCTTTGGATATTATATAAACGGTAAGACCCGCAAGCAGAATAATCAGCGCGGCACCGATATAAACGGATTTCTTATTACAGGGTTTCAAATGTATATCCTCTTTCAAGTAATGTCGGAATTGCTGTTCTTAAAGCTTCAATGGTGCGGGAAGGAGCGTTGTTGCGGCCGCGTCCGTCGTGAAGACAGATAACTGCGCCGGGGAAAGAACGATCCAATATCTTACGACATATTTCCGCAGGAGTGGTGTGAGCTCTCCAGTCTTCAGCCATAACGTCCCATTTGATTAAGTGCATCTTTCTTTTGCCGGCTTCATAGCGGGAGAAGCGACGGGTCATGCCCCACGGGGGACGATAGTAGTGAGGACGGATTCCGAGACCTTCGAGAGTCTCAAGAGCAGTGTCCATATCCTCGGTGTAAGTCTTTCTCGTCATGAGCCAGGAACTGATGTGGCGGTTGGCGTGCAGGCACACTTCGTGACCGCGCTTGATTTCTTCCTCCACAAGCTCGGGATGAGCCTTGGCAAATTCACCTACCACAAAGAAGGTTGCCTTGATGCCGGCTTCGTCGAGAAGATTGAGTAATTCCATAGTATATTCGGCGCTGGGGCCGTCGTCAAATGTAAGAAAAAGTTTTTTCATTATGCTACCTCTAAATAATCAACGGGGTTAGAACTTTCGAAACGCTCGGAAAGCACCCGCATGTTGTCTTTAATCTTGTTAATCTTGTCAGCGTTGTGTACGAAGTCAAGAAGCGCCTGCACGTTGAAGTCATCGCGATTGCTTACGATTACGCCAAGGCCTTTTCTCTTAATGAAACGTGAGTTACCGAGTTCCTGCTCGAGGGTGGGCTCGATAACGTAAAGAGGAGTGCGGGCTTTGATGGCTTCGAAAGTAGTGATTCCGCCGGGCTTGGTGATGATTACGTCCGCTTCCTTAAGGTAATCGCTTACTCTGTCGGTAAATCCGATGGCGTTGATGTTCTTGTACTTGGAAATAATCTCGTGGCGAAGAGCTTCGTTCTTGCCGCAGATAATCGTGGTGGTTACGCCTTCCTCCTTATTAAGAGCGGAGAGTATTGTCTCCTGGCAGGGAATAAGTCCGAGCCCGCCACCCATAATAAGTACGTTGGTCTCGCGCTTGGGATTCTCGGTGGCACCGGCAAAAGAACGTGCTACGGGGATACCGCATACGTGAATCTTGCTGTCAATGATACCGTTATCAATAAGCTCGCGCTTGCAGATGCGATCGCCTACGAAATACTTGTCAACGTTCTTTGAAATCCAGTCCTTGTGAATTGTGATGTCTGTAATATATACATAGAAAGGAACTTTCACGCGGTGTTTCTTCTTAAAAGAAGAGAAGTACTGAACGCACATGGGAAGGTCCGCTACCACAAGGTCGGGGCTGTAAGTGCTCATAAGCTTCTCCATATGATTGTAAATCATACGTTTAAAGGGCACACAGTTTAAGTGGTTGCTGAACTTCGCAAGCTTGTTGTATGCGTCGTAGAATTTAAATACGCAAAGCTCAAATCCCTTATATATATATTTGGAAGCTCTGGGGAAGCAGTAATCGCAGAAGTCGATTACGGTTACGTTCGAGTTCGGATATTTGTGTTTGATTTCTTCTTTAATTGCTTCGGCGCACTTAACATGCCCCATGCCGAAGCGTCCGGTTAATATCAAAATGTTCATGATTCCCTCACTTATCATTCTCATTTTTGCACTTGTTTTCGTTTTACAAATGCATCATACATTTCCTATATAAAGAGGATGTGCAAATAATCGTTAAGATTTTGTAAACGATTCTAAAGAAAGTCTAAAGCAATATCTTGTGGTCTTCCATTGCTTTTTATTACATTTAGGGGTGTCTAACTTACATTTTTGTCACAATTAAAGTAATTAATACTTGAAAAAAGAAAAAATGCGTGTTATTCTTTAACCGTAATATGTAGTTGAGAGTGAGCTTTGAGGAGCTCACTTTTCTTATGTAATCAAATAAATGAGGTGAGTTATGTCCAAAAGAGAGACTTACGAAGCCAAGGCCACTGCCATGTTGGAGCCTATATGCAAGGCCAACGGAGTGGAGATTTACGACGTTGAGTATGTTAATGAAGCGGGAGAGTGGTACTTACGCGCCTACATTGACAAGGAAGGCGGAGTGACCATTGAAGACTGTGAGGCGGTGAGCCGTGCTTTTTCCGATGCACTCGATGCCGATGATTTCATCGACGACGCTTATTATCTTGAGGTTTCAAGCCCGGGACTCGGGCGCACGCTTAAGAAGGATTCACATCTTGAAAAGAGTATAGGTATGGAGGTCGAGCTTAAGACCTACAAGCCCATCGACAAGGTTAAGGAATTCTCCGGAATACTTAAAGGCTTTACTGCTACCGACATAACGATAGAAACCGATGCCGGAGAGAAGACATTCAATCGCTCCGACATAGCACTTATCAAACTGGCTCTTGATTTATAATGAAAGGATAAAAGAAAATGAACAAGGAATTAATGTTAGCGCTTGATTTACTTGAAAAGGAGAAGCAGATCAGCCGTGACGTATTATTCGAGGCTATTGAGAACTCTCTTATCACAGCCTGCAAGAATCACTTTGGCAAGTCCGACAACGTAAAGGTCGAAATCAACAAGGAAACCTGCGATTTCGAAGTATACGCTGAGAAGGAAGTAGTTGAGGAAGTAGAAGATCCCGTACTTCAGATTTCTCTTGAGGATGCCAGAAAGATTAAGGCCAAGTACAAGCTCGGCGACATTGTTAAAGTAGACATCAAGTCCAAGGAATTCGGTCGTATCGCAGCGCAGAACGCCCGCAACGTAATCACTCAGAAGATTCGTGAGGAAGAAAGAAGCGTTGTTTATAACATTTATTATGAGAAGGAACATGATATCGTAACCGGTATCGTTCAGAGATACATCGGCAACAACATCAGCATCGACCTCGGTAAGGCTGACGCTATCTTAGCCGAAAGCGAGCAGGTTAAAGGCGAGAACCTTCGTCCCACCGAGCGCGTTAAGTTATACATTGTTGAAGTTAAGAACACTTCCAAGGGTCCCCGTATCCTTGTAAGCCGTACCCACCCCGAACTCGTTAAGAGACTCTTTGAATCCGAAGTAGCCGAGATTCAGGACGGTACAGTAGAGATTAAGAGCATTGCCCGTGAAGCAGGTTCCCGTACCAAGATCGCAGTTTGGTCCAATAACCCCAACGTAGACGCTGTAGGCGCATGCGTAGGTATGAACGGTGCGAGAGTAAATGCTATTGTTGAAGAGTTAAGAGGCGAGAAGATAGACGTCATCAACTGGGATGAGAACCCCGGTAACCTTATTCAGAACGCTCTTTCTCCCGCTAAGATTGTTAACGTATTTGCGGATCCCGACGAGAGAACCGCTAAGGTTGTAGTTCCCGATTATCAGCTTTCTCTTGCAATCGGTAAGGAAGGTCAGAATGCCCGCCTTGCCGCAAGACTTACAGGCTATAAGATCGACATCAAGTCCGAGACTCAGGCCAAGGATGCATACGGCTTCCGTCTTGAAGACTACCTCGATGACGAAGACTACGACGAATATGATGATTACGAAGAGGGCGAATTCGAAGACGCTCCCACCGAAGAGGAAGAATAAGTAATGGAAAGAAAAGTTGCAATCAGGCAGTGCGTAGGATGCGCCGCAAAAGGTGATAAACGTGATATGATTCGTGTGGTACGCACTCCCGAAGGCGACATTACCCTTGATTTTAAGGGCAAGATGAACGGAAGAGGTGCTTACCTTTGCAAGAACCCCGAATGCCTTACAAAGGCTTTCAAGAACAAAGGGCTTGAGCGCGCCTTTAAAATGAGTGTTTCCGAAGAAGTCATAAATCGTCTCAAAGAAGAATTCGGAGACTGATTTCACAGATGAAAGGATTTTAGTGATTAAAGACAAAGTTTTATCCCTTTTGTCAATCGCACAAAAGGCAGGAAAGATTAAAAGCGGCTCTTTTCAGACCGACGAAGCCGTTAAGGGCGGTAAGGCCCGGCTGGTTTTGGTGGCGGGAGACGCTTCAGATAACAGTAAAAAGGATGTTTTCAATATGTGTTCTTTTTACAAAGTGTCATGCTACGAGTACTCCGACAAGGACAATCTCGGGCGTGCGATAGGCAAAGAAGAACGGACCTCTGTGACGGTTTGTGACGAAGGATTCGCGCGTTCTTTGGAGAAACTTTTAAATGAATGCAGCGAACAGGAAAGGTGAGTGGTTAAAGAATGAAAGTACATGAATTAGCAAAGGAGTTGGATGTTCAGAGCAAGGACATCATAGCTTTCTTACATGAAAAGGGAATAGAGGTAAAGGCAGCCCAGAGCAGCATCGACGATGACGCTGTGGCAGCTGTCCGCAAGAAGTTTTCTAAGAAAGAGGCAGTTAAGGCAGAACCCGCCAAGACTGAGCCCGTTAAGTCAGAGCCCGCTAAGACAGAGGCGAAGACCGACGCGGCTAAGTCCGCTCCCGCAGGTGATGCTCAGCCTGTTAAGAAAAAGAAAATCATATTTGTAAACAACCCTCACAATTCCAAAATGCCCGGTCAGTCACAGGGCGGAAATCGTCCTCAGGGCGGTAACGGTCAGAGACCTCAGGGACAGGGCAACCGTCCTCAGGGTAACGGTAACCAGAAGCCCGCAGGCGACAGACGCGGCACAATTTCCGGTAACGCTTACAGCAATCATTTGATTAAGCCCAGACCGGAAGCAATTAACAGAAAGATTCCGGATAAGTTCGAAGCAGAACCCGAGGTAGTTAAGGAGAACACTCCCGAAGTTAAGCCTGAGCCCGCTAAGAACGTATCCATTATTGTTGAGGAAGCTCCCAAGAAAGAGTATTTAAGAAAAGACAACAACCGTCCTCAGGGTGACAGACCCCAGAGAGACGGTCAGAGACCTCAGTTTAACAGAGACGGTCAGAGACCCCAGGGTGACAGACCTCAGCGTGGCGACAGACCTATGCAGCCTCGTGACGGCCAGAGACCCGCAAGACCTCAGGGCGACAGACCCCAGAGAGACGGTCAGAGACCTCAGTTTAACAGAGACGGTAACCGTCCTCAGGGTGACAGACCTCAGCGCGGCGGAAGCTCTTCTTTTGCCGGCGCAGCACCCGCTATGCCCGGTAAGCCTTCAGGCGACAGAAGAGACAATAAGAGTAAGAACAACAAGAATTTCGATCCTACAAGAGACGGCGGCAAGCAGCAGAACCGTCGTAATCAGAAGGAAGATACCAGAGGCAACAAGAACTACCTTATGGTTGACGACGAGGAGAGCCTTGAAGTTAAGCGTAAGAAGGGTAAGTTCATCAAGCCCGAGGCTAAGCCTGTAGTTGAGGAAGAAGTAATCAAGGTTATCACTCTTCCCGAGACTATTACCATTAAGGAACTTGCCGACAAGATGAAGATTCAGCCGGCAGCCATCGTTAAGAAGCTCTTCCTTGAGGGTAAGATTGTTACCGTTAACCAGGAGATTTCTTTTGAAGAAGCAGAGAACATCGCTATCGAATACGAAATCATCTGCGAGAAGGAAGTTAAGGTTGACGTTATCGAAGAACTCCTTAAAGAGGACGATGAGGACGAGAAGGATCTTGTGGAGAGACCTCCGGTTGTCTGCGTAATGGGTCACGTTGACCATGGTAAGACATCCCTTCTTGATGCCATCAGAAAGACAAGAGTTACCGACAAGGAAGCCGGCGGTATTACCCAGGCTATCGGTGCTTATACAGTTAATGTTAAGGACAGAGACATTACCTTCCTTGACACCCCCGGACACGAAGCTTTCACAGCTATGCGTATGCGTGGTGCTAATTCCACAGATATCGCAGTGCTTGTAGTTGCAGCCGATGACGGTGTTATGCCTCAGACAGTTGAAGCTATCAACCACGCGAAGGCCGCAGGCGTTGAAGTTATCGTAGCCGTTAACAAGATTGATAAACCCGCAGCCAATCCCGATAAGGTTAAGCAGGAACTCACCGAGTACGAACTTATCCCTACCGATTGGGGCGGAACAACAGAGTTTGTTAATATTTCGGCTAAGCGCGGAGACGGTATCGACGATCTCCTTGAGACCATTCTTCTTACCGCTGATGTGCTTGAGCTTAAAGCAAATCCCAAGCGTAAAGCAAGAGGTATCGTAATCGAGGCCGAACTTGATAAGGGACGCGGACCCGTTGCTACCGTACTCGTACAGAAGGGTACCCTCAAGGTGGGTGACTTCGTATCCGCAGGCGCATGCCACGGTAAAGTACGTGCAATGATTAATGACAAGGGTAAGAACGTAAAGACCGCAGGTCCTTCCATCCCTGTTGAGATTCTTGGTCTTAGCGATGTTCCCAACGCAGGTGAAGTATTCATCGCTCACGATTCCGATAAGACCGCCAAGTCTTATGCCGAGACCTTTATCGCTCAGAACAAAGAGAAGAAGCTTGAAGAGATTAAGTCCAGAATGTCTCTTGACGATCTCTTCACCAAGATTTCCGAAGGTAACCTTAAGGAACTCAACGTCATCGTTAAGGCTGACGTACAAGGTTCCGTTGAAGCCGTTAAACAGTCACTTACCAAGCTTTCTAACGACGAAGTTGTTGTTAAGTGCATCCACGGCGGCGTAGGAGCCATCAACGAATCCGACGTTTCTCTTGCCGGCGCATCCAACGCAATCATTATCGGCTTCAACGTTAAGGCCGATCCCGTTGCTAAGGCTGCAGCTGACAGCGAAGGCGTAGATGTAAGACTCTACAAGGTAATTTACCAGGCTATCGAGGATATCGAGAACGCTATGAAGGGCATGCTCGATCCCGTATTTGAAGAAAAGATCATCGGTCATGCCGAGATTCGTCAGATCTTCAAGGCATCCGCAATCGGTAACATCGCAGGTTCTTACGTACTTGACGGTATGTTCCAGAAGAACTGCAAGGTTCGTGTTAAGAGAGCAGACGACGTTATCTTCGAAGGTAACCTCGCTTCCCTTAAGAGATTTAAGGACGATGTCAAGGAAGTTAAAGCAGGCTTCGAGTGCGGTCTTGTATTTGAAGGCTTTGACAAGTTCGAAGAACTCGATACCGTAGAAGCTTACATTATGGTTGAGGTTCCCAGGTAGGACGAACAGTACTGCGAAAGGCAGGAAGTAAGAAATGAGAAAGAACAGTATTAAGAATATCCGCATCAATGAGGAAGTTTACAGAGAACTTGCCAACATTGTACGCGGTGAGATTAAGGACCCTCGTATCAGCCCCCTCACAAGTGTGGTGGCTGTCGAGGTGGCTCCCGATTTAAAGACCTGTAAGGCGTACATCAGCGTCCTTGGCGACGAGGAAGCAAGAAAGTCCACCTATCAGGGCTTAAAGAGTGCGGAAGGCTTCATAAGAAGTCAGCTTGCAAAGCGTATTAACCTTCGCAATACTCCCGCAATAACCTTTATTATGGATAATTCCATAGAGTATGGCGTTAACATGTCTAAACTTATAGAGGATGTAAATAAAACAAATGGTGAATCTGAGTAAGGAACTTGAAAACGCAAAGACCATCGGTATAAGTGGTCATATCAGACCCGACGGAGACTGTATAGGCTCCGTTATGGGTCTGTTTTTGTATATTAAGAACAGCAAGCCCGACGCTACAGTGAGGGCATTTCTTGAAGAGCCCGCAGACATCTTTGACTGTATCAAAGAAGTCGAAGAGATTGAGAACGCTGAGAATGTCGATGAGGAGTTTGATATTTTCTTTTGCCTCGACTGTGATAAGACCAGGCTCGGCGCGGCAGAGCATTTATTCGATGCGGCTAAGACCACGATTAACATCGACCATCACGTATCCAATCCCGGGTGCGGCGACTACAATTACATCGTGCCTAAGGCTTCCAGTACTTGTGAGCTGATATTCGACCTTCTTGACAAGAAGTATATCGACAAGGACATCGCGATGGCTCTGTATATCGGTATTATTCACGATACCGGCGTTATGCAGTATTCGAACACTTCGCCCAAGACCTTAAGAATCGTGGCGGACCTTGTGGAGTACGGATTTGACTTTCCAAGACTTATCGATGAGACCTTCTATGAGAAGAGTCTCCTTCAGACGCAGATTTCTGCCAAGGTTATGGCTGATTGTAAGCTGTTTCTGAACGGTAAGGTTGCTTTCGGTAAGGTTGATTATGAGACTATGCAGTCCATGGGCCTTAAGTCTTACGATCTTGACGGAATAGTGAATCAGCTTCGCCTTATTAAGGGCGTAGAAGCATCTGTGTTCATGTACGGCCTTGAGAACGGCGACAATAAGGTAAGTCTTCGCTCCAGAAGCTATGTGGATGTGGCCAAGATTTGCCAGAACTTTAAGGGCGGCGGTCATGTAAGAGCGGCAGGTTGCACTGTTTCCATGGATGCAGAATCTGCACTTAAAGAGATTTTAAAGTTAATTGAGGAACAGATTTAATTAATGTATAACGGAATTATAAATGTGTACAAAGAACAGGGCTATACATCCTTTGACGTATGTGCCCTTATGCGAGGCATTGCGGGTCAGCGTAAGGTCGGTCACACCGGCACACTTGACCCCCAGGCCGAAGGCGTGCTTCCCGTATGTCTTGGCAATGCCACTAAGTTATGCGACATGCTTACAGACAAGACCAAAGAGTATGTCGCTGATTTTATGTTGGGTAAAAAAACAGATACTCTTGATATCTGGGGCACCGTCATAGAGGAGCGTACGCCTGTCGTAAGCGAAGATGCGCTTAGAGAAGCGATTCTTTCTTTTGCAGGCGGATACGAGCAGCTTCCGCCCATGTACTCGGCCAAAAAGGTAGATGGTAAGAGGCTTTACGATCTGGCCCGCGCGGGCAAAGAAATAGAGCGTAAGCCTGTGTTTGTCGAAATTCATGAAATAGAGATTTTGAAGATGGACTACCCCAATGTTACCATCAGGGTTAAGTGCGGCAAGGGAACATATATCAGAAGTTTATGCGAGGATATAGCGGCCAAGGTCGGTGAGCTTGCGTGCATGACGGCACTTAAGAGAACGGCGGTGTCTAATTTTACGGCCGATAAAGCGTTGAAGCTTTCGGACTTACAGGTGCTTAAAGACGAGGGAAGACTTGCGGAGGCGGTTATTCCCACGGATTTTGCTTTTGCTGACTATGAAGCATTTATTGTGCGAAAAGATTTTAGAAAGCTTCTTGATAACGGAAATAAGCTTGCTTTGCATATGATTGATAATAAAACAAAGCTTATGGATGGGGAAATCGTCAGAATATATAATGACGAAAAGGTATTTACAGGGTTATATTTATTTGTGAAGGCTGAAGGTTGCCTTAAGCCCTTTAAGATGTTTTTGGGTGAGTAATGATTGTAACAGACGGACTTAATGAAATAGAATACAAAGGACGTACCCGCGTTGTAATCGGCAAGTTTGACGGTATTCATGCAGGTCACCAGAAACTGATACGTACTATCACAGAGCGTAATGATGAACTTAAATCTGTGGTATTTACATTTACGTTTGCTTCGGAAGTTTACCTTCATGATGTTAACAGGATTCTTTCGGAAGAGGACAGACGTAAGAAGTTTGAAGAACTCGGTACGGATATTCTGGTAGAATACGAGCTTAATGATGAAACGGCAAAAATGGAACCTGAAGAGTTCGCTTCTGTGCTTTTAAGAGACAGACTCCATGCGGCGGAAGTGTATTGCGGGCCGGATCTTTCTTTTGGCTACAAGGGTCGCGGCAATGTTGAGCTTCTTCGCAGTATGGAAGATGAACTTGGGATCAAGGTTTTTGTAATAGACAAGGTACAGTATATGGGAGAGGATATTTCTTCCACCCGTATACGAGATGCCATTAAGAATGGACACATGACAGACGCTGAAAATATGTTGAGAGGTTGATTATGGAAATTGCCATTATACTGACGCTTTTGGGCGGATTAGGGCTGTTCCTGTACGGAATGCGGGTTATGAGTGACAGCATCGAGGCCTTTGCCGGTGCTCGTCTTCGTGGTATACTTGAGAAGCTTACCACCAATCGATTTATGGGAATATTGGTGGGCTTGATATTTACAGCTACTATTCAATCGTCATCTGCATGTACGGTTATGGTAGTCAGTTTTGTTAACTCCGGGCTTATGACACTTACTCAGGCCGCCGGAGTCATCTTTGGTTCAAACATCGGTACGACAGTTACCGCTCTTTTGGTTTCTTTTAAGTTAGAGAAAATCGCTCCCCTGATTTTATTTGCAGGCGTTGCAATCGTAATGTTCTGTAAGAAATCGAATATTAAGAAGTTTGCCGAGATTATTATCGGTTTCGGTGTATTGTTCATGGGCCTTAGCTCGATGTCGGCATCCATGGGCACCATGCGTGAATCCGAAACTGTTTTGAATTTGTTCTCAAGCCTTAGGAATCCTTTCCTGGCTGTACTTTTGGGACTTGTGATTACAGCCGTTGTGCAGAGTTCTTCGGTTGTGGTATCCATCATGGTACTTCTTGCCAATCAGGGACTTATGAGCCTTGAGATATGTATGTATATTACGCTTGGTTCCAATATCGGTGCATGTACTTCCGCAGTACTTGCTTCCTTAAACGGTAAGAAAGACGCTAAGCGCGCCGCAGCGATTCACGTGCTGTTTAACGTAATCGGTACAATAGTTATGTTCTTTGCCTTTGCTTTTGACGTAGAAGGCTTTGTAAGAGTTATGAGTAAAATTGCCGGTAATGATGCCGGTAGAGTTGTGGCGTTCTCGCACTTGTCAATTAAGGTGATTCAGGTTATCTTTATGACACCTTTCATCGGCCCTATTGTTAAGCTTACCAAACTTCTTGTGCCCGGCGAAGAGCAGAAGGTGGGCTACAGAGAGAGCTTCAAGCTTAAGTACATCGGCGACAACGTTGTGCTCAACCCCGCTACCGCAGTTGTAGGCGTTATCAACGAGGTAGACCGTATGGCGAGCCTTGCAGGTGAGAACCTCAACCGTGCCATGAATGCCTTGATAACCCTCGATCAGGAAGACATCGACGAGGTATATAAAGTTGAGGAGAACATTAACTTCCTTAACCACGCCATTACCAACTACCTTGTTAAGATTAACCAGACGACACTTCCTATCGAAGACTTAAAGTCCATCGGCAGCCTGTTCCATGTAGTTAATGATATCGAGCGTATCGGCGACCATGCCGAGAACGTTGCGGATGCTGCAAGGACGCGTATAGAGACCGGCGTTACCATTTCCAAGGAAGCGCAGAGAGAACTCGGTCAGATGCTTGATATGGTCAATGAAATCTATCGTCTTTCAACCGAGACCTTTAAGACCGGTAAAGATACCAACATCGATAAGGTTACCGAACTCGAGGATAAGATTGATAATATGGAGCGCGAGCTTCAGTCCAATCACGTCAACCGTCTTACGAGAAACGAATGTACTCCGGAAGCCGGCATGATTTTCTCGGATGTTGTATCCGGACTTGAAAGAGTTGCCGACCACTCGACGAACATTGCTTATTCAATTTTGAAAGATAAGAACAATGCATAATTTACTGTTTATTGCAACCCGCGGATTTCCGCGGGTTTTTTGTTGCAATATTTATTAGTGGTCAATTTAATCAAAGACTAACTTACTTGCTCTTAATGCAAGTATTGAAGCGGCAAGAGCCGGTGATGCCGGACGAGGTTTCGCGGTAGTTGCGGGCGAGATTAACAACCTTGTTGCGTCCAACAGCTAAAGAAAGAATATAAAGGCATAATAAAAGCGCATCGGATATCATGTCCGGTGCGCTTATTATTTACTTGGAATTAAGCATCTGATAGTAGAAGCCCTGCTTGTTTACAAGTTCATCATGAGTGCCGTGTTCGATGATGTTACCGTCCTTCATAACAAGGATTAAATCCGCGTTTCTGATGGTCGATAAGCGGTGAGCTACTATGAAGCTTGTGCGGCCTTCCATAAGCGTCTGAAAAGCCTTGGTAATGCGTATCTCGGTTCGCGTATCGATTGAGGATGTAGCTTCATCGAGAATCAATATCGGAGGAATCGAGAGCATCAGTCTTGTAATACAAAGAAGCTGTTTCTGACCTGCGGAAAGGTTACCGCCGTCGGGAGCGATTATAGTATCGTATCCGTTTTCAAGCCTTGAAATAAAGCTGTGAGCGTGGGCTTTCTTGGCTGCTTCGATAATTTCTTCGCGGGTGGCATCGGGCTTACCGTAGGCGATGTTATCGGCGATGGAAGCCGACTTAAGCCAGGTTTCCTGAAGCACCATACCGATGTTACGGCGAAGGGTAGACTTCTTAATCGAGTCGGAACGATGACCGTCAAAAAGTATCTCGCCCGCATCCGGCTCAAAGAATCTCATAAGCAAATTAATGAAGGTTGTCTTACCGCAACCGGTAGGACCCACAATCGCGATGTGGCTTCCGGGTGCAACGTGGAAGCTGATATCATACAAAAGCTTCTTGGACTTATCGTAGCTAAAGCACAAATCCTTAATATCGATATCACCCTTAAGCTCGGTAACGGGAGATTCAGGCGAAAGAAGATCTACCGCATTCTGAGCATCCAGGAATTCAAAGATTCGTCCCGCACAAGCCACAGCATTCTGAAACTCCGTAACAACTCCCGAAATCTCGTTAAAAGGCTTGGTATATTGGCTTGCGTAGCTTAAGAAGCAGGAAAGCGTACCGATTGTAAGCTTGCCGGCAATACCTAAGAAACCGCCGAGAATAGCGACACTGGCGTACACAAGACCGTTAACGAATCTTGTTACGGGGTTGGTGGTGGAACTGTAGAAGAGCGATTTAAGGTTAACTTTCGCATATTCCTTGTTTAACTTATCAAACTTTTCTTCCTCAACGGATTCGGCACCGAAAGCCTTGATAAGGCGAACTGCATTAACGGTTTCATTAATGTAGGATGTAAGACCACCCTGAAGTGCCGCCTGTCTCTTAAAGTGCTTGTAAGTCTTTCTCGAGATAAACGATGCCGCAAAGAGAGACAAAGGCGTAAGCACGATAACCGCAAGAGCCATCCAGCCGTTGATACGAAGCATGAACACAAGCGTGGCAACAATCGTAAGCACACCGGTGAAAAGCTGCGAGAAGCCGAGGAGTAAACCGTCGGACAATCTCTCAACATCCGAAATCAGACGGCTCAAAATATCGCCGTGTCCCATGGTATCAAGATAGAAGCAGGATACCTTATGAAGTTTATTGAACAGCTCGTTTCTTAAATCGTGAACAATCTTAAACGTAACTTTGTTGTTGATAAGGGTCATAAGCCATGTGGCAATACCGTTTATCATAAGCATTAAGAAGAAGAGTGACAAAATCTTCCTGATGGCTTCAAAAGAAACCTGTCCGGCACCGATCATTTCATCGATGGCATTACCCGTAAGTACAGGTATGTAAAGCGAAGCCAGCACACTTGCGGTAGCAAGTATCAGCGAAAAGATAATTCCGAAAAGATGAGGCTTAACAAGCTTTAATATTCTTAAGTAAATTGCTTTGTTCTTCATAACGAGCCCTCCTCATTTGACTTCTGCGAATCGCAGATTTCTTTGTACAGGGAAGAACAATTGAGGAGCTCTGAATGAGTTCCGATACTGTCGATGCGACCGTCGTCGAGAACTATAATCTTATCAGCATCCTTAATGGACACGATACGCTGCGAAATAATGAATACCGTGTTGCCAAGCGTCTTTAAATTCTTACGAAGAGTAGCGTCCGTAGCATAATCAAGGGCGCTGGAAGAATCGTCAAGCACCAGCACAGGCGCATTCTTAACAAGCGCACGCGCAATGGTAAGTCGCTGCTTCTGACCGCCCGAAAGATTGGCGCCGCCTTCGGTTATATTAAACTCAAGACCTTCGCCCTTGGAATCCACAACATTTCTTGAGACTGATAAATCAACCGCTCGGTTCATCTCGTCCTCGGTTGCGTCGGGCTTGGCAAAAAGAAGGTTTTCTTTTAATGTTCCGCTGAATAACTGTGCTCGCTGAGGCACGATGGAAAATATGTTTCTCAAAGAAGAAAGAGTTATCTTCCTTAAATCGGTTCCGTTATAAAGAATCGAGCCTTTGGTAGGATCGTAGAAACGCATAAGCAGATTGGACACGGTAGACTTACCGGAACCGGTACCGCCTATGATACCTACGGTCTCGCCGGCCTTAACATCAAAGCTTATACCGGATAGCGATTCATCACCCGCACCCGGATAGGAGAAAGAAACATCCTTGAACTCAAGTAACTTATCCGTAGCGGCTATAGACGCAGCGTCAACGGTTCCCTCATCCTTAAGAGCGTTTTCAGCTTCAAATGTAAGTGCCACGCGGGAAGCGGAAGCGAGAGACTTATTGATGGTAATAAACAGATTGGCAAGCTTAACAAGCTCCACAAGTATCTGCGACATGTAGTTAACAAGCGCATAAACTTCACCGCTTGTAAGAATGCCACCGTCCACAAGCTTAGCGCCGTTGGCAATGAGGATTAACATAGCGATGTTAACTATAATTAGGGTAAGCGGATTAAGAAGAGTGGAGATTCTTGAAGTAAGTACCGACAGGTGATACATCTTGTCGTTCTCTTCGGTGAATTCTATTTTTTCGCTCTCGCCGCGGGAAAATGCACGGATTACGCGGGCACCCGTTAAGTTCTCACGAATGTGACCGGTGAGAAGGTCGAGGGACTTCTGAATCTTCTTATAAAGAGGAATGGTGATAAGCGTAATTGCAAATACCGCGATAAACAGAACGGGAATAACAACTACGAATATAAGAGCAGCCTTAACGTTGATGGTGAAGGCCATTATCATCGCGCCGAATACTACGAAGGGCGAACGAAGCAGGAGTCTTAACACCATATTTACGCCGTTTTGAACTGCGTTGATGTCATTGGTCATTCTTGTGATAAGAGATGAGGTACCGAGGGCATCCACGTTCTCGTAAGAAAGGCCGAGAATCTTATCGTACAAAGAATTTCTGACACCGGTGGCAAATCCGATGGCGGCCTTGGCCGAGAAAAACTGGGCGGTGAGAGAGCAGACCAAACCGATAATACCGAGAGATACAAGGATTATCGCGCTGTGCCAGATTACGCTTTCATCACCTGCCTTGATACCGTCGTCAATTATTCTCTTGATTACAAGGGGAACGAAAAGCTCGAACAGGGCTTCAAGCATCTTAAAAGAAGGTGCTATGATGCATTCTTTCCTGTAGGGCTTTAAGAATTTAAGCAGTTTTTTCATATAACTAAAGCTCCGAAAATATTTTTTTTATTATACACTATGGAAATATTTTTTAAAACCATATATAATCGTCGGGTATGTTGTTTAAAATAAGAATTTGCACTACAGATTCTTATTGCTTGCAAAGGAGAAATTTATGGATAACAATTTAAACGGAACAAATTACAATGCACCTGCTCTCGAAGTTAAGGACGAGAACGTTCTTATGGGAACAATCGGTGCAATTTTGGGCGCATTGGTAGGCGCAGCACTTATCGCACTTCTTGCGAAGATTGGATATGTTGCTTCTATCAGCGGCGTAGTTATGGCTTTCTTGTCACTCTTTTTATATGACAAGTTCGCAGGTAAGATTTCCAAAAAGGGAGTCATTATATGTGTTGTTATTATGATTGTTACTGTATTCTTAACTGAGTGGCTTATATGGTCTTATGCATATTACAAGGAACTTGCCACCATTTACGACGTATCTTTCGGAGATGTATTTAAGAAATTATTCTCAATTTTGAAATTTGCAAAGAAAACAGGAGACTTTGTTAAAGATATTGCTATGCTTTACTTCTTTACTGCACTCGGTGCAATTCCTACAATTTCCAAGACTGCACAGAGCGGAACAGCCAAGGTCCTTAAGGACGACCGGAGCAGTATTGTCAAGCCCGCATCCGAAATCGTAACCGAAGAAGCTACCACAGCAGACGAGAACGCTGTTAAGACTTTTGACAAGGATTTCTTTAATTAAGTACAATTTGTATTTTAATTTTGATTGGGTAAAATGTTCTTTGAAAGGATATATTTTCACAAATGGCCAATTTTACCAAGAAAGCAATTAAAGAATCTTTTGTTAAACTTTTAAACGAGAAGCCTCTTGCCAAGATAAGTGTTAAGGATATAGTGGAAGACTGCGGTATCAATCGTAATTCTTTTTACTATCATTTCCAGGATATTCCGGCACTCCTTGAGGAGATTATTACCGAGCAGGCAGAGGAACTTATAGAGAATTACCCGGAGATAGAGTCTCTTGAGAAGGGTATGGAGGTTGCCACGGAATTTGCCATTCAGAATAAGATGGCGGTATTTCACATTTACAATTCCGTCAACCGTGACATGTACGAGCAGTATACCATGCGCTTATGCCGTCACGTGGTAGCAAGGTATCTGGATGTTGCATTTAAGGATGCGAATGTACCTGCCGAGGACAGAGAACTCGCGGTTCGTCTTGTGTCCTGTACACTTTTCGGACTTGTGTACGACTGGCTTAACTCAGGCATGAACGAGGAACGCCCCGCCGACATTAAGCGTGTATGCGAGCTTTGCAAGGGCATTCCCGAGATGATTATTGAGCGCAGTAAATTAAATAATTAGACACTCAAGGGTGTTTGCCTAAATTTTAGGTATTTGAAAGCCTATGTTCGATTTTTGAACATAGGCTTATTTTTTACCCGTTTTTATTGCGTTCCCTCAGTAGTATTTTAGACTCAAGAAATGATGAACGAGACAGAAAGGAAGGCTCATATGAAAACTGTCGGCATTATTAGAAATACGGTTCCCATGAGAACGGCCAAGACCGGTTACATTTTTTCTTCGGCAATTCTTTTTATATTGGGACTGTTGCTTGTGATAAGCCCCGAAACGGGCAAAGAAGTATTTGCGGATATCCTCGGAGTCGCAATGATAATCTTCGGAATCATTAAACTCATCGGGTATTTCTCAAAGGATTTGTTCAGACTTGCGTTCCAGTACGATCTGGCATTCGGAATACTTATTACGATTCTCGGAATCATAACAATAATCAAGCGGGGCGACATAATCGAGTTTCTGTGCATCGTGCTTGGAATCATAATCCTGGCGGATGGGCTTTTCAAAATTCAGATGTCAATGGATGCGAGAGAGTTTGGAATACATAAGTGGTGGTTGATTCTTTCTTTTGCAATCATCGCAGGAATCGGCGGACTGTTACTTGTGTTTATGCCGGCCGAAGGAAGTCTCGTACTGATACGACTGATCGGTATCGCACTTATGGCTGAAGGAGTTGTGAACCTGGTCACGGTGCTTACGGCAGTCAAAATAATAAAACATCAGAAATGTGATGTTTTGGAAGGAGAATACAGGGAATTATGAAATTTGCAAAAGGTGTTGTTAAATCAAGATTCGTGATTCTGATTGCGGCAATTGCCTTGTGCGTTCCGGCACTCTTCGGAATGCTTAATACCAGAATCAATTACGATATGCTTACATATCTTCCGAAGGACATGGATACCGTCAAGGGACAGGACATCCTCATGGAAGATTTCGGAAAAGGCGCGTTTTCTTTTGTTGTTGTAGAAGGGATGGATAATAGGGCGGTCAGCGAGCTCGCGGACAAGATAAGAGTGGTTGACCATGTGGAAACGGTGCTTTGGTACGATTCGTTCATGGATGTGGATGTGCCGATGGAGATGTTGCCCGACAGAGTGTACGACCTCTTTAACAAGGGTGACTGCACGATGCTCGCGGTTTTCTTTGACAGTTCTACGTCAGCGGATGTGACGATGCAGGCGATTAAGGATATCAGAAGCGTATGCAACAAGGATTGCTTCGTATCCGGCATGTCGGCGCTTGTAACCGACCTTAAGGCATTGTGTGAAAAAGAAGAGCCCGTGTACGTCGGTATCGCAGTTGCGCTTGCGGCACTGTCTATGATGATTTTCCTCGACGGCTGGCTTGTTCCGTTTGTGTTCCTTGCAAGTATCGGCATGGCTATTCTTTACAACCTCGGTTCGAACTACTTCCTCGGCGAGATGTCTTACATCACCAAGGCACTTTCCGCAGTATTGCAGTTGGCGGTTACCATGGACTACTCGATATTCCTTTGGGACGCATACAACGAGAAACTTGAGAAGATGGACGATCACAAAGAAGCTATGGCATACGCCATCAAGGATACGCTTACATCTGTTGTGGGAAGCTCCATTACAACAATCGCAGGCTTCATTGCCCTTTGCTTCATGAGCTTCACCCTCGGCGCCGATCTCGGTATCGTAATGGCCAAGGGCGTACTTCTCGGAGTTATCGGATGTGTAACAATTTTACCGTCATTGATTCTTGTGCTCGATAAGCCTTTGCTTAAGACCAGACACAAGGCAATACTTCCCAAGCCCGTTAAGTTATCCGGTGCGATTGTGAAGATATTCCCCATTCTTTTGGCAGTATTTGTAGCGGTTGCGATTCCCGCATATTACGGATATTCGAACACGCAAAAAGAAGTCTACTACGACATGGGCGCCTGCCTTCCTCAGGACATAGAGGTTGTGAAGGCAGACAAGAAGCTTTCGGAGACCTTCAACGTAGCATCCACTCACATGCTTCTTACGGATTCCAAGCTTCCCGAAGAAGAAACCCGCAAGATGCTTGAAGAAATGCAAGGCATCGAGGGCGTTGAGAAGGTAATCGGCATGGAAACAGAGATAGGTGCTCTGGTACCCGAATCGATTATCCCCGACAAAGTAAGAGATATGCTTGAAAGCGACAACTGGAAGCTTGTAATTATCAATTCCGCTTATCCGGTAGCAAGCGATGCGGTTAACGCTCAGATAGATGAAATCAATACAGTGTTAAAGAAGTACGATAACAAGGGCATGCTGATAGGTGAAGCCCCCTGCATGAAGGATATGATTGAGACCACCGGTCACGACTTCGAAGTTGTAAACATCGTATCCATTGCAGCGATATTCGTAATCATCATGATAGTTGAGAAGAGCATTTCACTTCCGTTTATCCTGATAAGCGTTATCGAACTTGCAATCTTTATTAACCTTGGATTGCCTCACTACCTTGGCCAGACACTTCCGTTTATCGCACCGATATGTATAAGCACCATTCAGCTTGGCGCAACGGTCGATTACGCAATATTGATGACCACGAGATATAAGAGCGAAAGAAAGAGCGGCGCCGACAAGAAGGAAGCGGTAAGAACCGCACTTATGACTTCAATCGGCTCCATTATCGTAAGCGGCATGGGCCTTTTCGCAGCGACCTTCGGCGTTGCTGTTTATTCAAACATCGACATTATCAGCTCCATGTGCATGCTTATGGCAAGGGGCGCGATAATCAGTATGGTATGCGTAATCTTTATTTTGCCGGCTTTGTTACTCTTATGTGACGGCCTTGTAATACATACTACACTCGGAATGAGTAAGAAGGGAGAAGTAGAGTCATGAAAAAGACAGGAAAGAAATTTACAGCAATAATCGTTTCACTCGCAGTTGTTGTGGGAAGCACAATCGGAGCTTTCGCGGCAGAGAAGGCGGGTGTTACCAATGAATACATTTCATATGCGGAGGAAAAAGAAGATGCTTCCGCAGAGACTACAGTAGAGGAAGCGGTTTCCGAGAACACGGTAGCCGTATCCGAAGACGACATTTCCAATGATGAAGTCGTATACGTATTTACCGATTCAAACGGCAGTGTTGAGAAGGTTATGGACAGCATCTGGATTAAAGACGGCGAAGACAAGACTCAGACCGACGCAGACGCCGACCTTCCTCTTACTGTAGAGGTTAAGTATTCACTTGACGGTAAGGAAGTTGCACCCGAGTCCCTTTCCGGTAAGAGCGGACATTTGAAAGCGGAGATTTCTTTTACCGATAACCGTTATGAGTACAAAGAAATCAACGGCAACGAAGAGAAGATTTATGTACCTTTCCTTGCAAGCGCGGTTACAGCACTTGACGGTGAAAAGTACTCCAACGTAACTGTTTCAAACGGTCGTGTCATCAACGACGGCGCAAGATATGCTGTTGTGGGTGTGGCACTTCCCGGACTTAAAGAGGATCTTGATATAAGTGCCAATGAAGTTGAAATTCCCGAGTCAATTACCATTGAGGCGGACGTTGAGGACTTTGAAGAGTTTGGCATGTATCTTCTTGTAACCAACAGTGTATTTAATGAAATCGACATCGACACCACCGAAAAGATGGATGAGCTTCGCGAGGATCTGGGTAAGATCGATGATGCAATGGAAGCACTCATGAATGGTTCTGACGAGCTCTATGACGGATTGTCCAAGCTCCTTGACGGTGCCAATAAATTCGACGACGGAATGAATCAGTTATCCGACGGACTTAATACCCTTGATTCCAACTCCGCAGCACTTGTGGACGGCTCTAGGCAGGTATTCAACACTTTGCTTGCAACAGCGTCAGAACAGCTTAAAGCATCAGGCATCAACGTAGGTAACCTTACAATCGACAATTACGATTCCGTACTTGCAAGCGTGGTTTCCGAAGGATATGCCAAGAAGCTTGCATACAGCGCCGTAGAAGCTAAGGTCAAAGAAAACGAAGGTACAATCAGAAACGCAGTTACTGACGCAGTAAATGCACAGGTTGAATCCGGTGTTGAAGATGCGGTAAGAGCAGGTGTTGAAGAAAAGGTTACGGCAGCTGTAAGAGCAAATGTTGAGGCTCAGGTTACCGCAGCTGTTGAGTCAGGCGTCAGAGACCAGGTTGCCGCAACTGTTGCCGGTAATTTGGGTGTTTCGGTTGAAGATGCACTTGCATCTCCCGAAGCATCAGCAATGATAGATCAGACAGTTGCCGCTAAGATGGCTTCCGATGATATTAAAGCCATGATAGCTGAAAAGACTGATGCTCAGATGGCTTCAGACTCTGTTAAGGCTACAATCAATGCCAAGGTTGATGAACAGATGGCTACTCCCGAGGTTCAGGCATTAATCGAATCCACCAAGGCAAGCAAGCTTTCTTCCGACGAAGTCAAAGGCATTATTGATGCCAAGACTCAGGAAACAATCAATTCCAAGATTTCCGAGTATGAGAATTCACCCGAAGTTCAGGCTCAGATTTCGGCAGGCGACAAGAAGATTCTTGACCTTAAGGCATCTCTTGACAGCTACAACACATATTATCAGGGCGTAATCGCTTACACTAACGGCGTATCAAAGGCCAATGCAGGCGCCAAGGAATTAAACAAGAACATGCCCGAACTTGTTAAAGGTATTCAGGCACTTAAAGACGGCGAAAAGAAGCTCTCTGACGGCCTCACACAGTTTAACGACGAAGGCGTTGTAAAGCTTAACGACCTTGTTAACAATACCCTTGAAGGTATGGTGGAAAGATTTAACACTGTCAAGGAAGTATCCAGAGACTATGCTTCCTACGGTACAGACGGTGAAGACACTAAGGACGGCGTAAGATTCATCTACAAGATTAAGACCGTTAAATAAAGCCAACCAATACATTTCTCTCTCTTATAAATGAGATCCGGCGACTCATCAAAAGGTGGGTTGCCGGACCTTTTTCTTTGGCTGAAATAAAACTGTTACAGACGTAAAAAAATTCTTTACATAAAATTTTAACAATAATATAATATTATGGTATTTGTCAGTAGAATGCCTTGTGGCATTTCAGACAGGAGGAGTTTAGTATGAAAAAATTAGAAGAATATGTAAGAAGCATTCCCGATTTTCCGGAACCCGGCATTATTTTCA
The DNA here is from genome assembly GCA_017553505.1 of Lachnospiraceae bacterium. Taxonomy (GTDB): domain Bacteria; phylum Bacillota; class Clostridia; order Lachnospirales; family Lachnospiraceae; genus UBA1258. The sequence continues at coordinate 33,301 of JAFZLD010000013.1, read as the reverse complement.
GGGACATTACCAGTGTGCTTCAGGACGCAGACGGATTAACACTTGCAATCGATACCATGCAGGATCTTATTAAGGATCTTGACTTCGATGTAGTGGTAGGTCCCGAGTCAAGAGGCTTTATTTTCGGTACTCCCATTGCATATATCAATAAGAAACCTTTTGTTCTTATCCGTAAGAAGGGTAAGCTTCCCTGTGAAACCGTATCCAAGGAATACGCTCTTGAATATGGCACAGCTACCATCGAGATTCACAAGGATGCCATCAAGCCCGGACAGAAGGTATTAATCGTTGACGACCTTATCGCTACAGGCGGCACCACACAGGCTATGATCGAGCTTATTGAATCACTCGGCGGCAAGGTAGTGGGCGTTGTAGTTCTTATGGAGCTTGCAGGGCTCGAAGGCCGTAAGAAGATCGGTAACGTTCCGCTCTTCTCAGCTATTACATATCCCGGCAAATAAATTATTGAGTCGGAATAAGACCATTGGTCTTATTCGAAGACGACCGATAATAAAGCGCTTCAGCGGTTTATTATATTTACGGAAGGCTTTTTCATGGAACCTGAGATTATCAAAGATCCTACAGAGACAGAAAAAGTTAATAATGAAGCGGCGGATGATTCTTTTGTCATAGACGACGGACGAATCGAATCGTTAGGCGAATACATAAGTCCCGAGGAACTTTACAAGGACCTTATTTATCGTGTCCAGAAATATCATCCCAACGGTGATATTTCCATGATTGAGAAAGCCTACAAGATGGCCAATGACGCTCATCTTAACCAGCACCGTAAATCGGGTGAACCCTATATCATTCACCCTCTTTATGTTGCAAACGTTCTTGCGGACTTAGAGCTTGATAAAGAGACTATCTGCGCGGGTCTTCTTCACGATGTAGTGGAAGACACCATCATCACCAAGGAAGAAATAGAGAAAGAATTCGGTCCCGACGTTGCCCTTCTTGTAGACGGTGTTACGAAGTTAAAGCAGTTCCAGATGACCAATGCCGAGAATCCTCTAAGCCAGGACAAGGAGAAGCTCGAGCTTCAGGCCGAGAACCTTCGTAAGATGTTCCTTGCAATGGCCAAGGATATCAGAGTCATCCTCATCAAGCTTGCGGACCGACTTCACAATATGCGTACCCTCGATCACATGCCGCCCGAGAAGCAGCAAAGAATCGCAAGGGAGACGCTTGATATTTATTCTCCTATTGCGGACAGACTCGGTATTTCCCGTATTAAGGTCGAACTCGACGATCTTTCCCTTAAATACCTTGAGCCCGAAGCATTTAAGGAATTAAACAGACTTATTACCGTAAGAAAGAGCGAGAGAGAGAAGTACATTCAGGACATTGTATCCGAGGTAAGCTCTCATATTAAGAACGCAGGCATCGAGGCTAGAATCGACGGCCGTGTTAAGCACTTTTTCAGTATTTATAAGAAGATGGTCAATCAGAATAAGACCATCGACCAGATTTATGACTTATTCGCAGTGCGCATCATCGTTAAGTCGGTGCGTGACTGTTATGCGGCTCTGGGCGTAATTCACGAGATATACAAGCCGATTCCCGGTCGTTTCAAGGATTACATCGCAATGCCCAAGCCCAATATGTACCAGTCTCTTCATACTACGCTTATCGGCTCGTCGGGTCAGCCCTTCGAGATTCAGATAAGAACCGAAGAGATGCACAAGGAAGCCGAGTACGGTATCGCCGCCCACTGGAAATACAAAGAAGTTTCCGACGGCAAGAAAGTACCCGAGCAGGAAGAAGAGAAGCTTTCCTGGCTTCGTCAGGTCCTTGAGTGGCAGAAGGACATGGCTGATAATAAGGAGTTCCTTGACTTACTTAAGTCCGACTTCGATTTGTTCAGTGATTCCGTATACTGCTTTACCCCTACCGGTGACGTTAAGAACCTTCCCGCAGGCAGTACCCCCATTGACTTTGCGTACAGCATCCATTCGGCTGTAGGTAATAAGATGGTCGGTGCGAGAGTTAACGGCCAGCTGGTAACCATCGACTACGTTATCAATAACGGTGACCGTGTCGAGATTATCACCTCCCAGAACTCCAAGGGACCGAGCCGTGACTGGCTTAACATCGTTAAATCCACTCAGGCCAAGAACAAGATTACCCAATGGTTCAAAGCCGAGTACAAAGAAGACAATATCAGCAAGGGTAAGGACACGTTCCTTTCTTTCTGCAAGTCCCATTCCATCAATCCGTCGGATATTCTTATCCCCGAGTACATGGACTACATCATGCACAAGTACGGTTTCCGCGACTGGGATTCCGTATATGCGGCAATCGGCCACGGCGGTCTCAAGGAAGGTCAGATTATCAACAAGATGACCGAACTTTTAGAGGCTACGCGCCGTAAGAACATGTCCGATTCCGAGGTTGAAGAAGCCATCAACGACGCAGGCAAGATGCGTCCCAAGGAGCGTGTCGGCAAGAGCGGTATCGTGGTTAAGGGTATCCACGATGTTGCGGTAAGATTTTCCAAGTGCTGTTCACCTGTTCCGGGCGATGAAATTGTGGGCTTTGTAACCAGAGGACGAGGCATATCCATTCACAGAACAGACTGTATCAATATACTGTCTCTTCCTGAGATAGACCGCGTACGCTTAATTGATGCAGAATGGCAAAATAACGACGATATCAGCGGCAAGTACCCTGTTGAGATTCGAATATTTGCCAATAACCGTAACGGACTTCTGGCTGATATTTCAAAAGCCCTTACAGAGAAGAACATAAGCATTATTTCCCTTAACACCCGTGTCAACAAGCAGGGTCTCGTCACCATGAACACTGCTTTTGAAATTGAGGGAAGAGATGCTCTTACAAGTATAATAGATAAGATTCGTGCCATTGAAAGTGTCATAGACATAGAAAGGACAAGAGGCTGATGGGAGACATTAAAATCGGACGCATACCCCTTGGATCCATGGGTACCAATTGTTACTTCGTATATCGTGATGATGTTAAGGATGCAATCGTATTCGATCCCGGCGATTCCGGAGCTGCTCTTTACGATAAGCTTAAGGATAACGGCATCAATGTTAAGGCGATTTTCTTAACGCACGGTCATTTCGACCATGTATACGGAGTCAAGGAACTTAAAGAGAAATCAGGTGCCAAGGTTTACGCATGTAAGGATGAGCTTGAACTTTTAAGAGATCCCGAGCTTAATGTTTCAGCTATGATGGGCCGTTTGGTTACGGTCGAGCCCGATGAGTTGTTTGCCGACGGTGACACCTACGACCTTTGTGACATGACATTTCAGGTAATTGCAACTCCCGGCCATACTGCGGGAGGCGCATGTTTTTATTTTAAAGAAGCAGGAATACTGATTGCGGGCGATACGCTTTTTGAGGGAAGCGTCGGCAGAACCGATTTCCCCACCGGCAGCATGAAGACACTTGTGGATTCCATCAATAAGAAGCTCATGGAGCTTCCCGACAATACAAGAGTCTATCCCGGCCACGGCGGCACCACCACAATCGGTGACGAAAGGCAGAACAATCCTTTTATTTAGATAGATGATTGCAGTACTTATTAACGAAGCCAAATTTGAATATGACATTCACTCCCTTGTGAAAGCGTTTTATCCTTCTCACGAGGTTAAGGTGATTCTTAAGGGCGCGCAGGAGATTTCGGAGGCCGAGCTTCAGTTTGAAGTTGTGTACGGAGCCGGCGAGTTTTCTTTGGCGGAAGGCGCCGATGTGCTCATGAGGGAGCCTGTCTGCGAGAATCCTACCAGAATCGATGAGAAGAATGCAGTAAAGCGACTGGTATACAAGGCACTGTCGCGCAAGTTAGGTAAGACTCTTGCGTGGGGAGACCTTACAGGCATCAGACCTACCAAGATTCCGCGTAAGATGCTGGATGAAGGTAAAGGTGAAGGTGAAATCCTTTCTTACATGAAGGATACTTACTTAATCGGTGATGAGAAGGCTGACCTTGCGCTTGATATTGCCAAGCGCGAGCGAGAGATACTTAAGCCGTTAAGAGAGAAGGGTTATTCGATTTATATCGGTATTCCTTTCTGTCCCACGACTTGCCTGTATTGTTCTTTTACTTCCAATCCCATAGCGATGTGGAGAGACAGAGTCGATGATTATTTAAAGAGTCTTGCGCGTGAAATTGAGTTTACCGCAGAGGCTCGCAAGGGTCAGATAATAGATACGCTTTATATCGGCGGCGGTACGCCTACGACGTTAAGCGCTTCGGAACTTGACAGACTGCTTTCTTTTATAGAGCAGAAACTTGACCTTAGCAATCTGCTTGAATATACGGTGGAAGCCGGCAGAGCCGATTCCATTACCAAAGATAAATTACAGGTGTTATTCAATCATAAAGTCACCAGAATCAGCGTCAATCCCCAGACCATGAATCAGAAGACTCTTGATTTAATCGGAAGACGACATACGGTCGAGGATGTGGTGAGAGCCTTTAACGACGCGAGAGAAGCGGGCTTTACGAATATCAATACAGACATTATTCTGGGGCTTCCGGGCGAGGGCGTTACGGAAGTTACCCATACTATAGATGAGCTTGTTAAGCTCGGACCCGATTCTTTAACCGTCCATTCGCTCGCGATTAAGCGCGGGTCGAGATTATATGAATGGATTATTGAGAACGGATATGCTACTATGGTTAATACCGATGAGACCATGAAGATTGCCATGGACGGCGCGAGTCGCCTTAATATGAAGCCTTATTACCTTTACAGGCAAAAGAACATGGCAGGCAATTTCGAGAACACCGGCTACGCTCGTGAGGGATGCTTTGGCATCTACAACATCCTCATTATGGAGGAGCTTGAGCCGATAGTTGCCATGGGTCCGGGAAGTGTTTCGAAGGTTATTACCCGTGAGGGTAAGTTAGTCAGAAGCGATAACGTTAAGGACATCGCCGAGTACATTAACCGTATAGACGAAATGATTACACGTAAAAAAGATTTATTTGCACTTGAATAGAGAGGTACATTTATCATGGCATTAGTTAAGAAGCCGGTTACCGGCATGAAGGAAATCCTTCCCAAGGAAATGCTTATCAGAGATTACGTTCAGCGAGTAATCAAGGATACGTATTCTTCTTTTGGATTTACACAGATTGAAACCCCTTGTCTTGAGGACATTAAGAACCTTTGCTCCAAGCAGGGCGGCGAGAATGAAAAGCTTATTTTTAAAGTACTTAAGAGAGGCGAAAAGTTGAAACTTGAGACCGCTCAGTCCGAAGAAGACTTGACAGATATGGGCTTAAGATACGACTTGACCGTTCCGCTCGTAAGATTTTACTCCAACAACTCAGCCAATCTTCCCACACCTTTTAAGGCACTTCAGATGGGTAACGTATGGCGTGCAGACAAACCTCAGAGAGGCAGATATCGCCAGTTTATGCAGTGCGATATAGATATTTTCGGTGAGGCTACCAACATGGCCGAAATCGAACTTATCCTTGCTACCACCACAACTCTTGGCAAGATTGGTTTTAAGAACTTTGAAATCAGAATCAACGACAGACGCATGCTCAAGGCAATGGCTATGTATGCGGGCTTCCCCGAGGAGCGCTTCGATACCAGCTGCATCGTACTTGATAAGCTTGACAAGATCGGCCTTGACGGTGTTAAGGCAGAGCTTATCGAAGATGGCTTTACTGAGGAATCCGTTGAGAAGTATGTTAAGTTATTCGACGGAATCGGAGCAGATGCAGAGGCAGTAAGAGCACTTAAGGGTACTCTCGGCGAGTTCCTTTCCGAAGATGTTGTCAACAACCTTACCGAAATTATCGAAAGCGTCGAGTCCGTTAAGAAGGCAGACTTTAAGATGGTATTCGATCCTTCACTTGTACGCGGTATGGGTTACTATACAGGCACTATTTTTGAAATCGCACTTCCCGAATTCGGCGGTGCATGCGGCGGTGGCGGAAGATACGACAAGATGGTAGGCAATTTCACAGGTACAGACGTACCTGCCTGCGGTTTCTCCATCGGATTTGAAAGAATCGTCCTTCTTCTTATGGAGCAGGATTTCAAAATTCCCGGAGTCGGAGAGAAGGTTGCGTTCCTTGTTGAGAAGGACATGCCCAAGGCTCGTTACTGCGAAGTGCTTGAAGAAGCTATGAAGGCTCGCGCAGAGGGCAAGCAGGTTCTTGTTACCAAGATGAATAAGAATAAAAAGTTCCAGAAGGAACAGCTTTCCGCGGAAGGCTATGAGACCTTCAAGGAGTTTTACGTTAATCCCCTGTAGTAGGGGCTTGAAAGGAGAATTTTTTGGGTACTGCAGATATAGTTGAGCTGGTTGTACTGGTTGTATTGCTTTTGCTTTCAGCTTTCTTCTCCTCGGCAGAGACCGCGATTTCCTCGGTTAACAGAGTCAAGGTCAGAGCTTTGGAAGAAGCCGGCAAGAAACACGCCAAGACACTTAATCATATCTATGACAACTACGATCGCGCACTTACGACGATTCTTATAGGCAATAACATTGTCAATCTGAGTGCGTCCTCTATTGCCACTTTGCTTACCGCAAGGCTGTGGGGCAATGTGTATGTATCGGTTTCAACCGGCGTTTTGACATTTTTGGTACTTATTTTCGGAGAGATAGTTCCCAAGACCTGGGCGAGGAGAAATGCCGATAAGTTATCGCTTTCTTTTGCCCCTGTCATTAAGGGGATAATGATTGTTCTTTTCCCGATTGTATTTATAATACAGAATGTGGCCAGGTTCTTCCTGTTCATCTTCAGACAGAACAAGGAAGCCGATGAGGCCATTACCGAAGACGAGCTTCGTACCTACGTGGATGTTTCTCACGAGGACGGTGTCATCGAGTCGGATGAAAAGAAGATTATCAACAACGTATTCGACTTCAGCGATGCTATCGCGAGGGATGTTATGATTCCCCGTATCGATATGATCAGCATCCCCGAAGATTCGACATACAAAGACATTATGAAAGTATTCAGGGAGACTATGTACACCAGACTTCCTGTTTACAAGGGCGACGCGGGCAACATTAACGGTTTCATCAACGTTAAGGACCTTTTAAGGCTTAAGAACCCGGCTGCTTTTGAAGTTTCGAAGTTTCGTCGTGAGGCTTTCTATACTTACGAGTACAAGAAGACCAGCGACCTTTTGATAGAAATGCGTGATTCGGCCATGACTCTTGCTTTTGTGCTCAATGAGTACGGTGAGACCGTGGGAATGATTACTCTTGAGGACCTTCTTGAGGAAATCGTCGGCCAGATTCGTGATGAATACGATGAGGACGAAGAAGGACTTATCAAGGAAACCGAAGAGGGTTACTTAATCGAAGCGCGTATGAAGCTTGAGGATATCAACGACGAGCTTGGCACTAAATTCGAATCGGAAGATTACGACAGTATCGGCGGTCTGGTACTTGACCAGCTCGACCGTATTCCGGAAGACGGAGAGACCGTAACGCTTGAAGACGGAACGGTATTAAAGGTTGAAGGTATCCGTATGAACCGTATTGTTAAAGTGCTTGTTACGCTTCCACATAAAGAGAATGAATCAGAAGCGGAAGAATAATATATTTAAAGGAGAATTGGTAACATGAGTAAGTCAAAAGGCATATTGATCATTGTCTTTACCCTTCTTTTGACCGTATTCGTCGGTTTTATGGATGTGGTAGGCTTTGGTGCCAATAAGTCAGGCAGCGCCAAGGATATTAAGCTTGGCTTGGATCTCGCCGGCGGCGTGTCCATCACATATCAGGTAGTGGGTGACGAGAACCCCTCCGATCAGGACATGAGCGATACGGTCGAGAAATTAAAGAAGCGTATTTATGACTACAGCAACGAGGCTTCTGTATACAAAGAAGGCAGAAACCGTATCAGCGTAGAAATCCCCGGTGTTTATGATGCAGACAAGATCTTAAAGGATCTCGGTCGTCCAGGTGCACTTTATTTTATTAAGCACTACGGCAGCGACGGCACACCCAACTACACACAGGTAAGTGCCGACGAATGGCAGCTTAACAAGACAATCGATGAGATTAAGGCTGACGGCGGTATCGTACTTGAAGGTACAGATGTTGCCAATGCTCAGGCAGGTGTTGCTCACGACAGCATGAACAACCAGCAGATTATCGTATCCCTTACCCTTACATCCGCAGGTCAGGTAGCTTTCAAGGAAGCAACCGAAGAAGCTTACAACAACGGCAAGGATGTAATCGGTATTTACTATGACGGCGAGTTCATCAGCGTTCCCCGTGTTCAGTCGGTTATTTCTGACGGTAACGCACAGATTTCCGGTGCTATGGATGCCGAGGAAGCAGAGAAGCTTGCAAGCACCATCCGTATCGGTGGACTTTCCCTTGAGCTTGAAGAACTCCGCAGCAACGTTGTAGGCGCATCACTTGGTCAGGACGCTATTCATACAAGCGTTAAGGCAGGTCTTGTAGGTTTTGCAATCGTTGTAGTATTCATGATTGTTGTTTATTACTTCCTTGGTCTTACAAGTGCTATTGCTCTTGCACTTTACGCAGGACTTGAAGTATTACTTATTAACGGTTTTGCCATCACACTTACCCTTCCCGGTATTGCAGGTATCATTCTTTCAATCGGTATGGCTGTGGATGCTAACGTTATTATCTTTGCTCGTTTGCGCGAGGAACTTGCTACAGGCAAGACAATGGAATCCGCTATCAAGGTTGCATACTCCAAGGCTATGAGCGCAATCTTGGACGGTAACATCACAACCCTTATTGCAGCCGCTGTTCTTTGGATTATGGGCTCCGGTTCAATCGTAGGATTTGCTCAGACACTTACACTCGGTATCTGCTTATCAATGTTTACCGCAGTTGTTGTTACCAAGTCACTTCTTAACGCATTTGTTGCCGCAGGCATCAAGAACCCCAAGCTCTTTGGTGTGGCTAAGACAAGAAAGCGCGTAGACTTCCTTTCAAAGAGAGGTTTGTTCTTTGGCTTATCCGGTCTTGTTATTGCAGCAGGCCTTGTATTTATGCTTGCACTCAACGGTAAGAATGCAGACAGAGGACACGCTCTTAACTACTCACTTGAGTTCTTGGGCGGTACTCAGACCACAGTTCCTTTCAATCAGGACTACAGCCTTGAAGAGATTGACAGCCTCATGGTATCCGATATCGAAGGCATCACCGGTAGCGCCAACGTTGTTACCACCAAGGTTCAGGGTTCCAACGAAGTTATCTTTAAGACAGTTACTCTTAATGCAGATCAGAGATCCGAACTTAACGATTACTTTAACGAGAAGTTCTCTGTAGACAAAGAAATGATTAAGACAGAGACCATCAGCTCCACCATCAGTAAGGAAGCTCAGAGAGAGACCATCATTGCTGTGGTTGTTGCTTGTATCTGCATGCTTATTTACATCTGGTTCAGATTTAAGGATATCAGATTCGGTGCATCTTCAGTACTTGCACTTACACACGACGTACTTGTAACACTTGCTTTCTACGCTATCGCATATGTAAGCGTAGGCTCAACATTCGTTGCATGTATGCTTACCATCGTCGGATATTCGATTAACGCAACAATCGTTATTTTCGACCGTATCCGTGAGAACCTTAAGGAGGCAGCTCCCAAGACTCAGCTTAAGGACATTGTTAACGACAGTATCACCACAACGCTTTCACGAAGCATTTTCACATCCCTTACCACATTCGTAATGGTTGTATGTCTCTACATCTTCGGTGTAAGCTCAATTAAGGAATTCGCACTTCCTCTTATGGTAGGTATTGTCTGCGGTACATACTCATCCATTTGCCTTGCAGGTGCAATGTGGTTCGTATTTAGGAGCAAATTCGCTAAAAAGGAAAAATAACTTATGGAAAACTGGGTTGAAATACGAAAATCGGCCGACTTCATGAAAATGGCCTCGGAGTATGGAATTTCGCCCGTTACCGCAAGAATTTTAAGAAACAGAGACCTCGTAAGCCCCTCGGAGATAGAAAATTTTCTTTCTCCGGGGCCGGAGGCTTTTCATGACCCGATTACCCTTCCCGGAATGAATCGGGTTATTTTCGTCTTAAAAGAAAAAATACAAGCGGGCGCGAAGATAAGAATAATAGGCGATTATGATGTAGACGGAATCGCTTCGACATATATTCTTTACAGGGGACTCAAATTTCTCGGAGCCAAGGCTGATTATGTCATTCCGCACAGAGTAGAAGACGGTTACGGTATCAATATCCGCCTTATAGATGATGCCCATAACGCGGGCGTAGACACCATACTCACCTGCGATAACGGAATAGCGGCATATGACCAGACAGAGCATGCCAAGAGCCTTGGTATGACTATGGTTATCACCGACCACCACGAAGTTCCTTTTGAAATATCGGAGAGTGGCGAGAAGATATATAAAGTGCCTCCTGCCGATGCTGTCACAGACCCGAAGCTTCCGGACTCAGAGTATCCTTTTGAGGGCATATGCGGAGCTTTCGTGGCTTTTAAGGTAATCATGGCACTTGCTCAAGAGCTGGGCGAGGACGATTCGGATAATTTCAAGCTCTTAAGAGGTGAGCTTACCGAGTTCGCCGCACTTGCGACTGTGTGCGATGTAATGGAGCTTAAAGACGAGAACCGTTCCGTTGTGTGTCTGGGACTTCGCCTTATGCGTAACAGCGGCAATACAGGCATGAAGGCTCTTATTAAGGTCACAGGTCTGGAGGGTCGTGAGCTTACACCTTACAGTATGGGATTTATAGTAGGCCCCTGCCTTAATGCAAGCGGAAGACTGGATACGTCCTTAAAAGCGGTAGATTTATTCCTTGAAACCGACATGGCTACAGCAATATCCAAGGCAGAAGAACTTAAAAACCTTAATGAAGAAAGAAAACAGATGACTCTCGACGAAACGGCAAAAGCCTTTGAAATCGTCGACAGCGCTGAGACTATAGATAAAGTACTCGTGGTATATCTTCCGGACTGTCACGAGAGTCTTGCGGGTATTATTGCCGGCAAGGTTAGAGAGAGATATGTACGCCCTTCTTTTGTCATTACCAGAACAGAAAAGGGCTTAAAGGGAAGCGGCAGAAGCATAGAAGCATACGATATGTATGAGGAACTTACGAAGGTCAAAGAACACATGACCAAGTTCGGCGGGCACAAACTCGCAGCGGGCGTTTCGCTTGCCGAAGATACGCCGGATGCTTTCAGAAAGGCACTTAACGATTGCTGTACGCTTGAAGACAAGGATTTTGTCGAGACCGTGCGTGTTGATATGGAGCTTCCGCTTGAATACGTTGACATGAACCTGGCCAAGGACTTAGAGAAGCTTGAGCCCTACGGCGTGGGCAACGAGAAGCCTCTTTTTGCCGCAAGACACATGACGATTATTGCCGGTCGCCTTATGGGTTCGAAAGGCAAAGTTGCCAAGTACAAAGTCAAGAACGACGCGGGACGCATCTACGAAATGATTTATTTCGGTGATGTGAAAGCATTTGAAGATTTTGTGGCAAGTATCTACGACGAAGAGACGGCCAAGCGCTTGCACAGCGGAAATGCGGTAAAGGTTGTAATAGATGTATGCTATCGGATAGAGATAAACACCTACATGGGACGCGACAGCGTACAACTGCAGATGGTGCATTACAGATAAGATTATGGTAAAATCATAGTCGTATTGAGACTATGAAGCATATGGAGGAATTGTGGCGGAACTTTCTTTGGCCAAAGTAATAATAAATATATCGCATGAGAGTGTTGACCGCCCTTTTACCTACATTATCCCTGAGAGCCTTAAGGCGCGGGTCAATCTCGGAAGCGCGGTTTCGGTTCCTTTCGGAGCCGGCAATACGCTTAAGAAGGGTTACGTGGTGGAACTTACCGACCACACCGACGTGGCGCCCGAGAAGCTTAAAGAGATAGCGGACGTGCCCGACAAGGACATTTCTCTTTCCGACAAGCGAATCGCCCTTGCGGCCTGGATGAAGCGTAATTACGGCTCCACCATGATTGCGGCTTTAAAGACCGTCATCCCGGTCAAAGAAAAAGTCAAAGAAAGCGTTAAGAAAACCGTAGTCAGGAAGAAAGCGCCGGAAGAAATTGAGGAATACATTGCAGGCAATAAGAGCAAGACGGCTCAGTTAAGACTTTTAAATGCACTTCTTGATGAAGAGCGCATTCCCAAGTCAATTCTTGATGACAAGCTTCATATTCTTGCAAGTACGTATAAAAAGCTTGAAGAACTCGGATTTATAGAGATAGAGGAAGAGCGCATAGTGAGGGGCGCGGTGAGCATGAACGTAGCTCATGACTCTCATATGAAGCTTAGCCCCGCACAGCAGACGATAGTGGATGAGGTAAGAGATGATTTTGATAAGAACATCCACAAGACTTACTTAATTCACGGAATAACCGGAAGCGGCAAGACCGAAGTCTACATGCAGATTATTGATGATGTAATCGGGCGTGGCAGACAGGCGATAGTGCTTATTCCCGAGATTTCCCTTACATACCAGACGCTTATGCGTTTCTACAAGCGTTTCGGCGACAGGGTATGTGTTATGAACTCGACCCTTTCTAAGGGAGAGAAATACGATATATACAGACAGGCGATTGAAGGCGAGGTTGATATAGTTATAGGCCCGCGTTCCGCCCTATTTACCCCCTTTAACAACTTAGGGGTGATAATTATCGACGAAGAGCACGAAGGCACCTACAAGAGCGAGACAATGCCCAAGTACCATGCGCGTGAGACTGCCATCGAGCTTGCACGCATGAATAACGCAAGCGTAATACTCGGCTCGGCCACACCGTCGATAGATTCATATTACAGAGCTAAGAACGGTGAATACAAGTTATTTACCTTAACCGAGCGACTTACGGGCAATCAGCTTCCGAATGTTATCGTATCCGACCTTCGCAAGGAATTGCGCGAGGGCAACAGAAGCATTCTTTCGAGAAACCTTCAGGAACTGATTGAGGACAGACTTAATAAAAACGAGCAAATTATGCTGTTTCTTAACCGCCGCGGCATGGCGGGCTTCGTGTCTTGCAGAGCCTGCGGCTTTGTAGTAAAATGTCCGCATTGTGACGTTTCGCTGTCCCTTCATCGTAACGGCAAGCTTGTATGCCACTATTGCGGCTATACCACGGATAATTACAAGAACTGCCCCCAGTGTGGTTCCAAATATATACTTGGCTTTAAGGCCGGCACCGAGCAGGTCGAGGAGATAGTACAGAAGATGTACCCCAAGGCCCGCACCCTCAGAATGGACGCCGACACCACTAAGAAGAAAGAAAGCTACGAAGAAATCTTAAGCCGTTTTCTTGACCACGAGGCCGACATCCTTATCGGCACACAGATGATAGTCAAGGGCCACGATTTCAAGAACGTAACTCTCATGGGAGTGCTTGCTGCCGATATGTCACTCTTTGCGGCTGATTTCAGAGCTCCGGAAAAGACATTTGATTTGCTTACTCAGGCAGCGGGTCGCGCAGGCAGAGGCGACAAGCCCGGTGATGTGGTGATTCAGACGTACCAGCCGGACCACTACGCGATTTCTTTTTCCGTGGATCAGGACTACGAGGGCTTCTACGAAGAGGAAATCGGGTACAGAGATTTGATGGACTATCCGCCGGCGGCGCATATGCTTTCGGTGCTTGTAACAGGCGCGGACGAGAAGGCCTGCGAAGCTCTTGCAGCTAATCTTGCGATGGGCGTGCGCGAACACTTTAAGACCCTCGTGATCGGTCCCGCACCGGCTTCGGTGTCTAAGATTAACGATGTATACAGACAGGTATTTTACCTAAAGCATAAGTCATACGATGCTTTGGTGGAGATAAAGGATTTCCTTGAAGAAGCACTTTCCTCACGGAAACAGTTCAAAGAAAGCGTATTCTTTGACTTCGACCCTCAGAACGGATATTAAGTAACCTTGTTAAACGGAGGTATTACATATGGCACTCAGAAAAATAAGAGAAATGGGAGATCCCGTCCTTACCAAGAGATGTAAGGAAGTTACGGAGATGACTCCCCGCACAAAGTTTTTAATCGATGACATGATAGAGACCATGCAGGCTGCAGACGGTGTAGGCCTTGCGGCATGCCAGGTCGGAGTCCTTAAGAGAATTGTCGTAATCGATACAACGGGCGAAGATTTGCATGTTCTTATCAACCCCGAGATTCTGGAAACTTCCGGCGAACAGGAAGGCTACGAAGGATGCCTCAGCGTCCCCGGCAAGAGCGGTATCGTTAAGCGTCCCAACTACGTTAAGGTTAAGGCACTTGACGAGCACATGCAGCCCTTCGAGCTTGAAGGCGAGGAGCTTCTTGCCCGTGCAATCTGCCACGAGCTTGAGCACCTTGACGGTCATCTTTATGTTGAGAGAGTTATCGGTGAGCTTGTAGACAACTCCATGCTTCAGCAGGGGGAGCCCGAAGAATGAAGATAGTATTCATGGGCACGCCCGAATTTGCGGCGTCTATACTTAAAGCGGTATGCGAAGCGGGACATGAAGTTACGGCGGTTTATACCCAGCCCGACAAGCCCAAGGGAAGAAGCGGAGCGCTTATAGCACCTCCGGTTAAAGAATATGCGGAGTCACAGGGCATTCCTGTTTATCAGCCCGTTAAGATTAAGGCACCCGAATCGGTCGAGGTACTTAAGACTATTCCTGCCGACGTTTACGTTGTGGCTGCTTACGGACAGATTCTTTCGCAGGAAATACTTGATATACCTAAGTACGGTTGCATCAATGTGCATGGTTCGTTGCTTCCCGAATATCGTGGGGCTGCGCCTATTCAGAGATCTATAGCAAACGGCGAGAGCAAGACCGGCGTTTCGATTATGAAGATGGATAAGGGTATGGATACCGGTGCTGTTTACAGTACGGTTTCTTTTCCCATTCTTGATACGGATAATGAAGATACGATTTACCTTAAGATGGCCGAGACCGGCGCACCTGAGTTACTGAAGGTGCTTAAGGATGTGGAAGCGGGCACCGCAGTGGCTGTTCCCCAGGACAATGACAAGGCCACCTACGCGCCTCCCCTGTCCAAAGAAGAAGGCCTTATAGACTTCAAGAAATCCGCAAGAAGCATTGACTGCCTTGTGAGAGGATTTCTTAAGTGGCCCACAGCCTACACTACGGTTAACGGCAAGTTTTTGAAGGTTTTTGAGACTAAAGTTCATGACAGACTTGAGTCTGTGGATACGACAGATTTTGAACCCGGCGCTTTGATAGTGACGAAGAGAAACGTGTACGTTGCCACGGGCGAAGGCATATTGGAACTTATTGAAGTACAGCTTGAAGGCAAGAAGCGTATGGGCGCCTGCGATTTCGTAAGAGGAATGCATCTTGCCGGCGGAGACTTTTTAGGTCAATGAGTGTTAATACAAGAGAAATTATTTTAGATATTCTTTTGGAACTTGAGAAAAGAGACGCCAAGAGCCATCTGCTGATTCGCGATGTGCTTCTTAAGTACGATTACCTTGATGCAAGGGACAAAGGATTCATAAAGCGTGTCAGTGAGGGCACCGTCTTTAACAGAATAACCTTAGACTACGTGCTTGATAAGTATTCTAGCAAGCCCGTAGCCAAGTGCAAGCCCGCTGTGGCGGCTATCTTACGTATGAGTCTTTATCAGATTCTTTACATGGATAAGGTTCCGGACAACGCGGTCTGTGACGAAGCGGTTAAACTGTGCCGCAAGAAAAGTTTCGAGGCTTTCTGCCCCTTCGTAAACGGGGTGCTTCGAAGCATCTGCAGGGACAAGGACAATGCCCTTTCTTTTGATGGAATTAATGACAAAGTACAGCGTTTGAGCGTGCAGTATTCCTGCCCCGAATGGATAGTGAAGATGTTCATGAAAGAGCAGGGCGACGCGGAAAGCCTGATCAAAGCCCTTTCTGAGATTCGCCCGACATATGTTAAGGTGTTAAGAAGCGACGATGCTCTTATGCTGGAGAAAGAATGGGCAGAGAAAGGTATTAAGTATGAGACGGTAGGAAGTATTGCTGACGCTTACAAGCTTGAGTCTTTCGAAGGAATGGAGTCGGTTCCGGGTTTCCTTGAGGGCAAGTTCCTCATACAGGATGCAAGTTCCATGATATGCGCAGAGAGCACGGGCGTGCGAGCGGGCGACGATTTGAAGGTGCTTGACGTATGTGCGGCACCGGGAGGCAAGTCATCTTATGTTGCATCGAGAATGCTTCCCAAAGGTGAGGTTATAAGCTGTGACGTGTCGGATGACAAGGTATCGCTTATAGCCGACAATATTGAGCGCATGGGGCTTGCGAACGTAACGCCTACGCTTCAGGATGCAACGGAATTTAACAGTGAATTTGAGAACCGCTTTGACGTTGTCATAGCCGACGTTCCCTGCTCGGGGCTCGGTGTCATGTCACGTAAGAGTGATATTAAATACAAGATCAGTAACGAAGCCATGAAAGACATATGCGACCTTCAGAAGAAAATAGTTACGAATGTGTCGCGCTATGTTAAGCCGGGCGGTGTGCTTGTATATTCTACCTGTACCGTTCATAAGGCCGAGAATGAAAAGATGGTTAAGTTTATTACGGAGAATCTGCCCTTTAAAGAGGATTCGCTTAAGCCTTATGTGCCCTTTCTTTTTACGGGGGAGCGTAAGACGGATACGCATATCCAGTTAAGGCCGGATGTTGACGGAACCGACGGATTCTTCGTGGCAAGATTTATCAGAGAGTAGAGTAATGGATAAAATCGATATTAAGTCCTTGGACTTTAATGAACTTGAGACGGTTATTAAGGATCTGGGACTTCAAAAGTTCAGAGCACGTCAGATATACGACTGGCTTCATAAGAAGCTGGTGACTTCTTTTGACGAGATGACCAACCTCTCGGCTGACCTACGAAAGAGCCTTGCCGAGCATTTTGACATAACCGCTTGCGAAGTCGCAAGGATGCAGGAATCGAAGATAGACGGCACGAGAAAGTACCTTTTTAAGCTTGCGGACGGTAACTACGTCGAGAGCGTTTTCATGAGGTATCATCACGGCAATTCGGTGTGTATTTCTTCGCAGGTCGGATGCCGCATGGGCTGCAGATTCTGCGCTTCGACGCTTGATGGACTGACGAGGAATCTGGCTCCGTCAGAGATGCTTGACGAGATATACAGGATTCAGGTGCTAACCGGTGAGAGAGTGTCCAATGTGGTCGTAATGGGTACCGGAGAGCCGATGGATAATTACGACAATATACTTAAGTTTGTAAAGCTTCTTACGGACGAAAACGGATTAAATATCAGCCAGAGAAACGTAACCGTATCAACCTGCGGAATCGTGGAAAATATGAAGCGCCTGGCGGATGAGAAGCTGGCGATTACGCTTGCGCTTTCGCTCCATTCGGTTACGGATGAGAAGAGACGAGAGCTTATGCCGATAGCCAATAAGTACTCGATTGAAGAGCTTATGGGGGCTTGCGAGTATTATTTTGACAAGACGGGAAGGCGTATTACTTTTGAGTATGCGCTGGTACGAAACGTCAATGATAAGGAGGAAGATTTAAAGGGGCTTATAAAGCTTGCGGGGAGGGTTAAAGCCCATGTAAATCTTATTCCAGTCAATCCCATCAAAGAGCGGGATTACAAGGAAACAGCGCACGCAGACGTCCTTGCATTCAAAAATAAACTTGAAAAAAGCGGAATAAATGTTACTATTAGAAGGGAAATGGGTCGCGATATAGACGGGGCCTGCGGACAGCTTCGTAAGAAGGTCCTTAGCGAAAAACACGAGGAGGCATAGGGGTGCTTAAGACTTTTTCCTTATCGGATGTTGGGAAAAAACGAACAATGAACCAGGACTACATTTTCACCAGCGAAAAGCCTGTGGGAAATCTGCCCAATCTTTTTGCCCTTGCTGACGGTATGGGCGGATATAACGGCGGAGAATACGCATCTCTTCGCACGGTTGAGACTGTCACGAAGTTCATTGAAGAGTCGAAGGCCACCACTCCGCGTAAGTTATTTACGGAGGCCATTAAAGAGGCCAACAGAGTTATAAGAGCCGAGGCGCTTGAGAATCCCGAATATGACAGAATGGGTACCACACTGGTACTTGCCGCTGTTGTGGGAGATTGCTTACAGGTAGCCAATGTCGGCGATTCGAGATTGTATGTTATCGGGGACGATATTAAACAGGTTACGGTGGATCATTCCTATGTTGAGGAGATGATCAAGATGGGAAGCCTTGATCGCGAGAGCGCAAGGACTCATCCACAGAAGAATATCATAACAAGAGCTGTCGGTGCGGATGACGACATCGAGTCGGATTTTTTCACCGTAAGACTTCATAAGGGCGACATAGTGCTTATGTGCTCGGACGGTCTTACCAACATGCTTGAAGACAGCGAGATTCTTATGATACTCAAGAAAGAGCGCGATATAGCAAGCAAGGCGGAAGCACTTGTGGAGGCTGCCAATAATTCGGGCGGCAAGGATAACATTTCCGTTATCTTGATTGAGCCGTTTGCGTAGGCGCACGATATTGTCTGACAGAGGATACACATGGTTAAAATTGGTATGATGATAGGCGAAAGGTACGAGGTTCTTGAGAAAATCGGAACCGGCGGTATGTCTGACGTCTATAAAGCTAAAGATCATAAATTGAACAGATTTGTTGCGGTTAAGGTACTCAAGCAGGAGTTTGCCGAGAACGCCAACTTTGTCTCTAAGTTCAAGATAGAGGCTCAGGCAGCTGCGGGACTTATGCATCCCAACATCGTTAATGTTTACGATGTAGGCGAGGAGAATGGTACCAACTATATCGTAATGGAGCTTGTTGAGGGCATCACTCTTAAGAAATATATCGAGAAGAAAGCCCGTCTCTCGGTCAAAGAAGCAGTGACCATCGCAATTCAGATAGGCATGGGCATCGAGGCCGCTCACAACAATCACATTATTCACAGAGACATTAAACCTCAGAACGTTATTATTTCCAAAGAAGGAAAGGTTAAGGTAACAGACTTCGGTATTGCCAAGGCTGCCACCAGTAACACCATCACTTCCAACGTTATGGGGTCTGTTCACTATACATCCCCCGAGCAGGCGCGTGGCGGATATTCGGATGAGAAGAGCGATATTTATTCACTCGGTATTACTCTTTTTGAAATGCTTACCGGACGTGTTCCTTTTAACGGCGAGACCACTGTAGCTATCGCCATTAAGCAAATTCAGGAAGAAATGCCTTCTCCCAGAGAATATGTTGACGATATTCCAATAAGCGTAGAGCAGATTGTACTTAAGTGTACACAGAAGAGCCCCGACAGAAGATATCAGAGCATGGGCGCTCTTATCGAAGACCTTAAGAAGACTTTCATCACACCGGATGAAGATTTTGTTAAGATTAAAGAAGACGACGAACTTGGTGCCACAAGAGCCGTTACTCAGGATGAGCTGGAGGCACTCAAGAAGAATACAAGGGGTTCTGAAGATTTAACGGGAGAACTCCCTAAGGTTAACCCCAATCACAACGACGACGATTCGGAATATGACTCAAAGATGGATAGACTTACCACATTTCTTGCCATCTTCATGGGCGTGGCTATTTTGATGATTGCCATATTTTTAATCGGTAAGGGTATCGGAGCCATCAGGCTTGGCAAGGAGAACCACGACAAGACTCCGATTTCCGAATCCATCGAGAAGCCCGAGCAGGTAGTTATGCCCAAGGTAGAAGGCAAGAGCATGGAAGAAGCTCAGAAGATACTTGAAAAAAACAAGCTGAAGTATTTTGTTAAATATACCGAATCAGATGATGTCAAAGCAGGCTATGTTATTTCTGCGAGCGTACATGATGGATTACCTGTTGATGCTGGTTCGGAAATCGTTCTTAACGTAAGCTCCGGCTCCACCAGCGTAATCGTTCCTGATGTAGTAGGTAAGCATTATAAAGAAGCCAATAAGGCTATGATGGATTTAAATCTTAAAGTGGATCCGATTCAGGAATATTCAGATACAGTTCCTGAGGGTCATATTATTTCTCAATCTCCGGAAGGAGGAGAGAAGGCACCTGAAGAGTCTACAGTATTATTGGTAGTCAGCCAGGGTGCTGCCGAGAATCTTGTTAAGGTTCCCAATGTCCTTGGTAAAGACAATGATGAGGCAGTTCTTCTTTTGACAGAGGCAGGCCTTACGGTTAATCCCGTAGCACCTGTTTACGATAATGTATTCCCTGAGGGACAGATTTGTTATCAGAGCTTAGAAGCCGATAAGGATGTTCCCAAGGGTACGGCAATAGACCTTCATGCCAGCATGGGTCCCGAGCCTCCTGATACTGTTTTGTACAGATTTAACGGAAGCATTAATGCACCCTCTACGGCTGAAGACCCCGAATTTGAAATGGGTACCAAGGTTGAGATTGTAATTGCCGGAACCGACGGCAAGGTATTACAGTCCACATGGACCACTTCTTTCCCTGTTTCCGTTAATATTTCCAACATTTCGGGAACCAACAGCGGTACCATCACCCTTTCTTATGAGGTGAAGATTCCCGCCGAGAAGGACGCATCAGGTAACGTTATTACCGAAGAGAAGAAAGAAACCAAAGTTATCAAGCGTGATGTTAATTTTGAAGTTGACGAATAATCGGGTGATTGATGCAAGGAAAGATAATTAAAGGCATTGCAGGATTTTATTACGTAAATGTTGACGGTAAAGGAACCTTTGAGTGTAAGGCCAAAGGTTCTTTTCGTAATGCCGGAACCAAGCCGCTTGTAGGCGACGACGTTGAAATCGACATAATAGACGAAGAAAAAAGCTTAGGTAACGTGACGAAGGTTTATAAGAGCAAGAGTCGTATGATAAGGCCCGCCTGCGCCAACGTTGACCAGGCTTTAATTGTTTTTGCAATCAAGAGTCCGGACCCTAATTTTAATCTGCTCGACAGATTCCTGATATACATGGAGAGTGAGAACGTTCCGTGCATCATAGTGTTCAATAAGGACGATCTTGCAAGCGAGGATGAAATAGATACTATTCGTGAAGCCTATATTAACGCGGGCTACCCCATTTTCTTTGTCAGCGTCAAGGAGAAAGCGGGAGTAGAAGCGTTAAGAGATTTGCTTGAGAATAAGACAACAGTAATGGCCGGCCCCAGCGGCGTGGGCAAGTCATCTCTAATAAATCTTTTATGCAGGAAAGATATAATGGAAACCGGTGATATCAGTATCAAGACCGAGAGAGGCAAGCATACCACAAGGCATGCGGAGCTTCTGCCGATGGGTGATGGCACTTATATCATGGATACGCCGGGCTTTACGTCACTTGATATATTCGGCGCGGACAAGCAAAGTCTTAAAGACTATTACAATGAGTTCGCCGATTATGAGTCATCGTGCCGATTCGCCGACTGCGTTCATATCAATGAACCGGATTGCGCGGTTAAAGCGGCGGTAAGTGACGGTAAGATATCCAAGCTTCGGTATGACAACTATTTAGAGCTTTTCGCCCAGTTAGGGGCACGCAAAAACTAAAAGACGGAGTGGATTATGAGAAAGCAAAAAAGAATTTTGGCACTGGCACTTGCAGCAACACTTTTACTTGCAGGTTGTACCAAAGGTGAGGCGAGTGTTACGCCTTCAAGCACTGAGACGGTAAGCGTTTCAACGGAGACTTCCGTATCCGAGGAAGAGACTTCCGTATCGGCGGAGACATCTGCCACTAAAGAGACTTCGGCATCGACCGAAACCTCTGCATCAACAGAAGAAAAGGATTTTACAGTGAGACCCGATAACCTTGTAAACGTACTTGTATCCAAGCATAAAGCCCCCGAGAGCGAGGCTCTTAAGTTTACCGAAAGCATGGGTGCGGGATACAACCTCGGCAACACTTTTGATGCCAATGATGCCAAGAATGTATTCAGCGATGATTTACAGTTTGAGACATATTGGCAGAACGTTAAGACTACCAAGCAGCATATCCTTGATTTGAAGGAAGCAGGCTTCAAGACCATAAGAATCCCGGTTTCGTGGCACAACCACGTTGATGATAATTACAACATCAACGAAAAGTGGATGAACAGAGTTTATGAAGTTGTAAACTGGGCGCTTGAAGAGGATATGTACGTTATTCTCAACATACATCATGACAATCTTAAGAAGTACATGTATCCTTCTTACGAATGCCTCGATAATTCCAAGAAGTATGTAAGCAAGGTGTGGGAGCAGATTGCGACCAAGTTCGGTGACTGTGACGAGCATCTTGTGTTTGAATCATTAAACGAGCCGAGACTTGTGGGAACCGATATTGAGTGGAACATTCCCGACCTTAATTCCAAACAGGCCAAAGAAGCTCTTGATTGCGTAAATCAGCTTAACCAGCTTATTGTTGACACTATCAGACAGACTCCCGGTGCTTACAATAAGACAAGATACATTACCGTTCCCGGCTATTGTGCATCACCTGACTATATTCTTTGCGATGCATTTAAGATGCCTACCGATGAGTATGCGGAGGCTGAGAATCGTATTCTTTTGACGGTACATGCATACAGACCTTACCTCTTTGCACTTGCCGAGCCGAACGTGTCGGGCGCTACAGCCACATTCGATCAGTCGGGTGCGGTATCGGAGCTTAACGCGCTTTTCATGAACCTGTTTGTTAAGTATATTAAGAACGGAACAGGTATCATAATCGACGAATTCGGTGCAAGAGACAGAAACGGTAACACTGAAGACAGAGCCAAATATGCGGCAACATTTACGGCATACGCAAGAAGTTACTTAATGCCCGTATGCTGGTGGGACAATAACAACTTCTCGGGAAGCGGCGAGATATTCGGTATTTATAAGCGTGCCGACAATTCTTTCCCTTATCCCGACATCGTGTCACAGCTTGTGTGGTACGGCAACAACTAAAGGACAATCTATGGACAAAACAAGAATAATTTTTGAAGTAATCGGATACGTGGGAACCGCTTTGGTGCTTATTTCTTTCCTTATGTCATCGGTATATAAGTTAAGAGTTATTAACACAATCGGTTCTGCAATATCTGCGGTATACGGTGTGCTGATGCACGTATATCCGACTGTTGCGCTTAATGCTACTTTGGCTATCATTAATATTTTCTTTTTATGGCGGCACTTTACCGACAAGAGCGAGAAGATATACTCCGCCAAGGCTACGGGTATTGAAGACGGAATGGTCAGATTCTTTATAGAAAAGTACGCGGATGAAATTCATGAGTTTTTCCCGAGCTTCGATGCCATGAACCTGCCCGGAAATGTTGCCTACTTAATTTTCAGCGAAGATACTCTTGCTGGTGTATTGATAGGGCAGAAGAGTCGTGACGGAGTGCTCGATATTTATCTTGACTTTGTTACAAAGACTTTCAGAGACTTTTCTGTCGGCAAGTTCCTTTACAGAGAGCTTTCCAAGGATGGCGTGAACAAGTGTAGGTTCCTTGCGGATATCCCGAAGAGTTATGTATATTTAAGAAAGGTCGGCTACAAGCGCGTGGGCGATTACATGGAGCTTGAGCTTTAATTTAAACATGGGCGAAAGGGGTTCACAGGATAATGGAATCCACACTTAAAAGAACGTGGTCCGAAATTGATTTGGATGCGCTCATACACAATTACAGAACGTTAAAAAAACGTATAGGAGAGAACGTTAAGTTTTTAGGCGTTGTAAAGGCTGATGCCTACGGGCACGGCTCCGTTATGGTGGCTAAGACCTTGGAAGAAGAAGGCGCCGACTACCTGGCTGTTAGTAGTATCGACGAGGCCATGGAGCTTAGACTTAACGAAGTTAAGATGCCTATACTTATTCTCGGTCATACGCCCAAGGAACAGGTCGATAGACTTATAGAGTACAACATCACGCAGGCTGTTACCTGTAAGGCAAAGGCTGTTGAGTACTCCGAAGAGGCTGTGAGACTCGGTAAGACCTTGAAGATTCACATTAAGATTGATACAGGTATGTCCAGACTCGGATATCTCTGCGACGGCGAGTTCTTTGACACCGGTGCGCAAGGCATTGCCGATGCCATGAATATGCCGGGGCTTTATACGGAAGGCGCATTCACTCACTTTGCGGTTGCGGATGAAGAAGGCGAAGCCGCGCTTGAATATACCAAGCATCAGTTTAAGCTTTTTACCGACGTATGCAGCAAGGTGGAAGAGATTACCGGTAAGCGTATCGAAATCAAGCACTGTGCCAATACCGGTGCGGTTGCAAGATTCCCCGAGACTTACCTTGATATGGTGCGTCCGGGACTGTTACTCTACGGATATGGCGAGTACGCAAGACAGTTGCACCTTAAGCCCGTTATGACTCTTAAGACCGTTGTCAGCACCGTTAAGGTATATCCCGAAGGCACTGCCATCAGCTATGGCGGAATCTATAAGACCGACAAGCGTGAGAGAATCGGCGTACTTCCTTACGGTTATGCAGATGGATTTTTCCGAAGTCTTTCCAACAAGTGCAGCCTCATGACCAAAGAAGGCCTCGCGCCTCAACGTGGCAAGATCTGTATGGATATGTGTATGATTGATTTAACCGACAAGCCGGGTGTAGACGTAGGCTCAGAGATTGAAATATTCGGTAAGCACAATCCGATAGAGGAGCTTTCCGATATTGCGGGTACTATCCCTTACGAACTTACCTGCGCCGTAAGCAAGAGAGTGCCCCGCACATACATAAAGGATCAGAAAGTGGTAGGTAAAGAACTACTCTTAAGAATGTAAGATTTGAATAAATACAGTTAAAAAGCCGCTCGGTTGAGCGGCTTTTAATATTTCTCGGATTATTCTTTGGCCAAATCTTCCGACATAATCAGGTAGATTACTATAGGCAAAGAAATCGTATTGATGCATATGTATCTTAAGAACGACACCGGTCCGAGCAAGCATGAGAGCATATACATAAGCGGGAAAAGAAGTATGCAAAGGTTCCCGGGCTTTTTTCTGTAGATAAGATACAAAAAAGCAAATATAAATGTCCAGAAGTAAACAGCGCATCGCCAGAACATTCCAAACACCGGAATTTCCAGTCGACCGGATTCATCTTTGTAAAGATAATGCATAACAGCGTTTCCAATCGGCAACTTACTGCTTATTTCCGGCGAAGGAAATCCGCCGGGAATTCCCATGGTGTATAGCTTAGTGATGCCTGTCAGGAAGTAGGGTGAATTTATTGGCGTGTAATACCCAAGTGTCAAACCGCATATCGCTTCCACATATTCGCCGGGATATTGGGAACCGACTTTTACAAAGAACTTTAAGAAATCTGCGGTATATTTTCTTATCAGCTTTTCATTGGCGCCGCCTTTGATGGGGTCGGCGATTACTAAGCTGTATTGCGCCATAGCGTCTTCGTCTATGTAAGCAAGAATCCTATCACGGGTATCGGGGTCCAGCTCGTCTTTATGGTTAACGTAGGTTCTAGCAAGACACATAAGCGGCACAGACATGCTTTCTGTAATACTGGGATAATTGGCCTTCGCCGCGCGGGAGAGAAGACAGTCGCTGCCGAGATACCCCACACATATGAGCGCTGTAAGAACCAATATATGAATTCTTTTTCCAATCCCCTTTCGTAAGATAACAGTGAGAATACCCGCAATAACCATCGCGTAAATCATATTGTTTCTGAAAAGGCATGACAATATAGCCGTTATCGTAAAAAGAATACTGTTAAGAACCGGCTTCCTGCCATCAAATATCTTCATGAGAAAAGTCAGTGCAAAAATCAGAAAAGCCGTCGAGAAAACTCCCTTTATGGTGGAGATTGCAAAATAAGGGTTTGTCGGGTTGAGCACAAACATAAGCAGCAGTGCAATTCGAAGACATCTCGAAGCCCCTTTTTCTTTGACATACTTTAAAAAGAACGCAAAAGACGCAGACAAGGTCAGCATCTGAACCAGAGTATAAAGGATAAATCCTGAGGTAGGGTCGTTCTTTTGATAGCCGAGGTTATAGCAAAAGCCCAGAAAAACGGTATGAAGTAAAGGATGATGCATACTTAAAGTGTTATTGACATATTCATAGACCTGATAACCGGCGTCGTAGACGAAGTTAACGGGGAAGCTGTACAGAAACAGCGGAACAAAAGAAAGGAACACAATCCCCCATACGATAAAAAAGTAAAGGATGTTGTTCTTTTCGTAGAAGCGTACAGAAGTTTCGGCCTCCGCGGCAGACGCGTTTTTTTGAATAAGAAGATCGCAAAGTCCCACAAGCTCGCTTGTCATGGGTACATAGAATAAAGCCATTCCGAGAATAAGCAATAATCTTGCAACGAACGAAAATCCCGAAGAAAAAATAGTGTTGTTGCCATAAAGCATCAGCGTGGAGTAAAGCGAAGCAAGGGAAAGAAGGAGTCCCATAATGCAGGAAATTATAATTCTGCCGACTGCCCTGAGAACTTCCTTGCGCATAAATCTGTTAAGAAGAAAGAAGAGTACTATGAACAATAAAATTCCGATGGGCTGGAATCCTATAATTTCGTCGCCGTGATAACCTTCCGGATAGGTGTATTTATAGATGACACCAAAAGAAAAAACTGATACACCCGAAAGAATAATTATCAAAAGCGTGCGAAGCAGACAAAATTTGTCTGCGAAGAACCTATTATTTTCTGACATAAGAGAATCCACCTTTACCACAGTTGTTTGAATTTTATTATACTTCTTTCGTATTAATGATTTCTTTTTCCGACAGTAGTGCTATAATATAGTCTGTCATAACGTATTGTGACGCTTATTTATGCTACGCGTAAGTAACGATTGAACGATACGTGATGCAAGTATACAGGGGTAGTATACGGAAAGTTTTATAATCGAAAGGAATGGGCATAATGGGACGACGTATATTGGCCGTGCTGCTTAGCATGGTGCTTTTTCTGACCATATTTATCAAATCTGACGCGATTAACGTATACGCAGGCGAAGGCGACGGTTACGTTGAGGCTGAGACCGAAGTCGAGACTGTAGCCGAGGAGACAACGGTATCCGAAGAGACCGTGATATCGGCCGAAGCGGAAGAGACCGAAGAAGTGATTGAAGAAGTTTCTGAGACAGAGACTCCCGAGGTTACACCGGAGGAATCCGACGCAAGTGAAGCAACGACCGATGTTTCCGCATCAGATATCGAGGAAACGGAAGCGACCGTCGGTGGAGATGTTACCGAAGCGGTTGACGTATCGGGTAATTCCGAGACGGTTTCCGGCAATGATTCCCCCGTAAGTTTAACTGAAGATATTAGCGACAACGATGTTACGGATGTAGCGGAGAGCGCGGTAGAGAGCACGGAATCCGAGGCTCTGGTTTGCGTACGTCAAATCGGCGGCGTATCGATTACCGTGGAAGCACCCGCGGGAGTATTCCCTGCCGGCACTACAGTTTCCGTTACAGAACTTACCGATGCGGGCTCCATCAATTCAATTGAGGACGCTGTTTCGGATAAGTTTTCCGATAATCAGACCATAACGGTTTTACGTGCGTTTGATATTACAATGTATGATGCAAACGGGCAGGAGATTCAGCCCGATACCACCAAAGGCTCCGTTAAGGTAAGCATTACCAACATCAACACCGACGAAGCCATACAGAATCCCGACACTGCAATCGAAGTCTTCCATATGGACGATGCTTTGAATCGTGCCGACGCTGTAGCTACGACTGTGGCTAAAGGCGAGGTTTCTTTTGCAGCAGAACATTTCTCACCTTACGTTGTGGTTTCGGTAGAAGACAATGAAGCGGAGCCCGATCAGCCTCTTGATGAGAACGCATTGATTGAATCCATGAAGGTTTCGATTGTTGACTCCAAGGGCAAAGAAACTGTTCTTACGGACGGAGCGGACTTAAAGGTTTCTCTTGATGACACCATCAAAGTAAGCTATGTATTCAACCATCCTATTCAGATTGTTCCTGTCGGCGGCAAGGTTAACAACAAGGTAGACGGTTATCACGTAAGAGTGGGACAGCACTATAAGGTGCCCGGTATTCCTGCAATTTGCGTTAAGCCGGGCGGATTCAGCATTGATGTTAAGAACGGCGAGGAGACACTCGGACAGATTCATTTTGCCGAAGACGGAAGCGCTACGCTTGAAATCGACAGCAGATTTACCGAGCCCGAAAGTGCAGAGGGTGCGGTAGCGGGCTTTGACTTAAAGCTTAACCTCAACAAGGATGACAACGGCGACAAGGAAGACTACGAGCTCACATTCGGCGACAAGACATACACGGTCAAAGTAAGCGAGTTTATGCCTCAGCCTCCCAAGGTTGAAAAGTCTTCTTCGACTATGGATTCAGACGGTAACATCACCTGGACCGTTACACTTACCAATGATGAAAAGCCCATAGACTATGCCGACGGATATACTTTGACCGACACATTCAGTGCGGGTCAGGCGTATCTCGAGGGTTCTCTTGAGGAAGTGGGCGGAGCTGCAATCACTCCTACGGTAAGCGGCAGCACCATAAAGTGGACTTACAAAGACAATACACCTTCAAAGGTTACGAAGTTTACATATAAGACCCATATAGATTTCCTTGCACTTACCAAAGATACCAACGAAGGCAACACCACCGTCAACAAGGAAGTTACCAACAACATTAAGGTTACGGCTCCCGCGGGCACCGATTACGACGCTCTTTCCATTTCTGCAACTTCCGGAAGTTCTGTGTCCAAGAACGTCGATAAGTGGGTAGATAAAACAGGTACACAGGTTGATTCAACCGGTAAGGCAAGCTGGACCATAGTTGTTAAGAACAACGGCTTTACGCTTAAGAATGTTGTGCTTCATGACGACATTGTTGCCGATGACGGTGTTACCATCGAAATGAGCAACATTAAGGTTGTGGATGCTCACGGCAATACGGTTGCTTTTGACGATGGTCATTCGGGCGGCAACCATACCATCGCCTTTGACGGTTTGATGGAAGGCGATGCCGTATATACAGTCACATACGATACGACTATTAAGAATTATTCCGAATATTTAAAGAAGAACCACGAAGTTCCTAAGAACACTGCATGGCTTACCTACGAGTACGATGCTACCGGTAAGGGCACCGATTGGACTCCTGTCAAAGGTCCCAGTGTGGATGTTAATTTCACCGGCCCCGGCATTATGTCCAAGGCCGCCATTAAGAAGAGCCCCGCAGGCATCGACAGAGTTAACCACACAATGGACTGGCGTGTGGAAATCAACAACAATATGCAGGCACTTACCAACGTGCGCGTAGTGGATGCTATTCCCGCAGGTCACACTTATGTGGGTATTAAGAATGTAACCGTAGACGGAAGTGCGTTTACGCTTGCAGACGATGCAATTGACGTTACCGATTCGAGAAACATTATGGTTTCTTTCGGAGACAACGTAGAAGGCGTTAAGGCTTCTTTTGTCATCACCACGAAGCTTACGGACGAAGAAAGTAAGATTTGGGCATCCAATGCATCCAAAGACTATACGAACGAAGTAACATTGTATTCCGAGGGCAATGCCGAGGTTAAGGACTCCGCTACTCAGAAATTCAAGAGCGAAGTGATTTCCAAGGCTGCCGGCGATTACGATTACAGCACGCACCTTATTCCTTACACACTTACCGTTAACCAAAATAAGATGCCTATGGACAACGTTGTGATTACCGATCCTCTTGACTCGAGAGTAGAGTACGTGGACGGCTCCTCCAATGTTGCGGGAACTGTTTACGATGCACATACAAATACGCTTACTTTTAATCTTGGCAGCATCGATGCCGAGACCGTTATTACCTTTAAGGTAAAGGTTAAGGACGGCGAGACTTTTGCCAATAACGCTAAGTTCTCCATTCCCAACAACGCAAGCCTCAAGAGCGCACAGTTCAATAACAACACATCAGTATCGGCTTCAACCGAGATTGATAATAAAGTTATCAACAAGAAGGGCAAGCGCAACAAAGAAGTCATCGAATACACCGTAGACTTAAACGTTGCCGAGCAGGAACTTTACAAGAACGGCATCGGCGAAGTAGTCATTCAGGATACCATGGGCGCCAGCCTTGTACTTGACGAGTCCACCGTTAAGCTGTACGAAGCGACCGTTAAGTCCGACGGAACCCTCGTGCCCGAGACTTTGGTACCCGACGCTGTTGTAAGAGTAGACAAGAGCAATCCTCAGACCGTTCTTCAGGTAGTAATTCCCAAGAACGGCGACGGCAAGGCTTATGTCCTTCAGTACACAGCTCTTATGCTTAAAGCAAAGGCTAAGGACTTCTCTAACAACGTAGTAATCAAAGGCTACGGTGACGGAGCAATCAATAAGTCCGACGTTCAGTACGAAGAGAAAGACTTTTCAAACGTTAACTTCAGCAAGTACGTTTACTATATTTCCGGCTTAAAGGATGAGAACGACAATTCCCTCATTCTTGCAGGCGCGCACTTCCAGCTTCTCGACCCCGAAGAAGACTACAAGATTGTAGACGAGGCCGACAGTGACGAAGACGGTGAGATTATGTTCGTAGGCGTGCTCAAAGAAAACCACGAATATCTCCTCAAAGAAACCGACGCTCCCGAAGGATACGAGATCCCCATCACCCTTAAGGACGGTGTCGTTGTTAAGACTAAGGGCAAAGGCTACAACGCCGCAATGGAAGAGAAGGACAATCAGATTGTTTATAACTCCAAGCCTTCACGCGAAGTCAATTTCGCACTCCTTAACGGTACAGATAAGACCACCGATTTGACGGGTCTTTCCGATACCCCCGCCAAGATTACCGTATATAAGGGCGCTACCGAGGTGTGGAATTCTGACAGCACCGAGCCTTTCAAGGCCATATACGGTACCGAATACACGGTTAAAGAATCCACCACGCCTTTCGGCTACCACGGCGATTCGGCGTCAGGATACAAGTTTACGATTAAGGAAGACACGGGAGAACTTGTTCTTTTGACAAGCTCCGATGATGTAAAGCTTTCCGGCGACAACATCACTATGTATGACACGGCCAAAGAAAGCATGTCCATAATGATTAACGATATCTCCGAAAGCCAGGGAAGAGCTCTTAAGGGCGCCAAGTTCCAGGTTAAGCAGGGTAGCACGGTAGTAAAGAGCTTTGAAAGCGAAGGATTGTTTAAAGAAATCACGCTTCCGGAGGGTGATTACACACTCACAAGAGTAGATGCTCCTTTCGGATTTGAGGCTGAAAGCAAGGCACTTTCTTTTGCAATTAAGAAGAATGCAGAGGGTGCTCTTGAGATAGAGACTTCATCCAACATAGGTAACATTACCGTTGAGGGCAATAAAATCGTAGTGCCCGAGGTAAGCAAGCCCGCGGACAGCGTTACAGTAGACCCTGTTGTTGCAAGCGGCAGCGATCCTGCGAAGGAAGCCGATTTGGACTTTGTGCTTACTCCCAGAAAATATGCGGACGGTTCGGCAGTAGGCCTTTCCGACACACCCGCATGGTCTAAGAGCGAAGGCACTCCCATGAAGCTCCTTCCTCAGGTAGAATACGACCTTACCGTAATCGACAAGAACGGCAAGAAAGTATCCAAGATTGTAATGATTGATGAAAAGGGTAACCTTGTGGTTAAGGATTATCCCGCACCCAAGCCTAACCCCGGTGGGGGCAAATCATGGAGCTATTCGGCACCTGCTTCTACGAAGTCCGTTGACGTATTGGCTGACGAGTACACTGCGGCCGGCAAGAAACTTGCCAAGACCGGTGGATTCATGGGTACCGTGGCAGGATACGGCGCAGGTTTTGCGCTTATGGCAGCCGGTTTGTTCATGGTAAGAGGCAAGAAAAAGAAAAATAAGTAATATGAAACCTAGATATATAGTTAAAATTATCGGCTGTATATTCATTGCACTCGGAATCTTCATAGTTATCGGTTCGCTTTATATCAATATCAGGCAACAGGCTATGAAGAAGAGCGCAATAGTTGAGTTTAAGAATATGGTAGTCGCAAGCGAAGCGGTCCCGGAAGAGCATCCCATAGATGATGTGACATCAGAGCTTACGGAGGATGCTTCACAAGGCGGCAGCGCGGCTGTAGAGGGCGATATACTTTACATGCTGAGAATTCCGTGCATCGACTCGGAGAACCCTGTCCGTGAGGGCGTAAGCGCCGGTGTGCTGGCTGATTCCCTCGGTCACGAGCCTGATACCGCATACATCGGCGAGGGCGGCAATTGCGTTATCGCAGGACACCGCAACTACAGCTTCGGCTCTTTCTTTAACCGACTTAACGAGGTCAAAGAAGGCGACATGATATATGTGGATACGGCTACGGATTCTTATTCCTATACGGTTGTGGAAATCAAGGTTGTAGAGCCCGAAGATCTGTCGGTACTTGAGCCGACGGATAACGAAACGCTCACACTTTATACCTGCACACCGCTGTATCTTGCTACACACAGACTGGTGATTATTGCCAACAGAATAGAAGACTAAACAATACCCCAAAACTTTAAAAGCTTTGGGGTAATTTTCTGAATTTTTGAAAATTTGTGGAAAAATAATAATAATGTTATATAATTTATAAAAGTAAAAGGGTTTTGGGGTTAATAAGAATACCGAGTATTCGATTAACCAAGGAGGAATATAATACAATGACTTACGAAGAGGTTGTTAAGAAAGCAAAGGCAGCTGTTAAGAAGGTTGATACTTCAAACATCAAAGAGCACTTTGCAATTGAAATCGACGTTGAAGGAGAAGGCGCGGGAGCTCTTTATATTGAGCTTGATCATGGCAAGGCAGTGGCTGAGCCTTATGACTACTACGACAATGATTGCCGCATCAGAACAAGCGCCGCTACTCTTATTAAACTTTTATCCGGCAAGCTCGATCCGGCAACCGCACTTTCAGAGGGAAGCATTTTCTTTGCCGGCAACTGGGAGAAGGCAGTGGCACTTGCCAAGTCCTTAAAGCCCTTAGCAGCCAAGAAGGCCGCTGCGCCTAAGAAGGCAACAACCGCCAAGAAGACAACAACAGCTAAGAAAGCAACTGCTACCAAGAAGGCAGCACCTGCCAAGAAGGAAGCTGCTACCAAGAAAGCGACCGCACCTAAGAAGGAAGCGACAGCCAAGAAAGAAGCAGCTCCTAAGAAGGAAGCAGCGCCCAAGAAAGCAACTACGGCCAAGAAGCCCGCAGAGAAAAAGCCTGCTGAAAAGAAACCCGCTGCCAAGAAAACCACAACTAAAAAGTAAATTTAAACAGTATCCGCCGACGGAGTATTCCTCTGCCGGCGGTTTTCTTGTGCATAAGAGGATTTCGGTGCAAAACATTGAAATTCGCATGAGGTTAGTGTATAATTCATCGTGCTGATTTTAATTAGATGCTTAGAATTCGTATTATTAAAGGAGATGAATATACATGAAATTAGGAATCGT
>JAFZLD010000012.1 GCA_017553505.1 Lachnospiraceae bacterium | reverse complement strand
CTCGTTTACAAAAATGGCATCTGGCGTACAAAACTGGCGTTTCGTTTACAAATATGCAGTTTTCAATTTACAAACAAGCATTTCGCCTTACAAACTGGCACCTCGGATTACAACTCAGCGGCCGGTCTTAAAGCTATTGTACTTACCCATGACCTTCTGAATTTTGTCCATACACCGATCTCCTTTCATTATAT
This sequence comes from Lachnospiraceae bacterium, assembly GCA_017553505.1. GTDB lineage: Bacteria > Bacillota > Clostridia > Lachnospirales > Lachnospiraceae > UBA1258. The sequence goes on along the minus strand of JAFZLD010000012.1, from coordinate 38,300 downwards.
TATTATCGCTATTATCTAACTTTTCGCGCGCCAAAGCAGATAATGCAACCCCATCAATGTACTCTTAGCGTATATGTTGAGTACTATTTCTCACTATATCACTATATCATCTGACATTGAACGCTAGTAAATGGAAATCTTTTTTTCCATTTACTTTAATCTAATTAGATAAATGCACTTATGCCAATCTAAACTTAAACTATATAAGTTCCTTATCTTATCCTACGGCACATAGTGATTACTAATTATGGGATATAAAACACAATTGTAGCAAATATTGGCAAAACGATTAGCAATTCTAAAGTCGTTGCTAAATACACTAATTTGAGTCATACCATATATTCGGCTGTTTAATAGAAAAAACTATAAGACAAGAAACGCAATGGATTCTTTTAGGCAAACAAAGAACAGGCACTTCTGCTATAGTCTTTTGAAACCTTGGGAACTATAAAAAGCCTTACAATGTAGTTTCTACACTGTAAGGCTTAAGCGTATATCTTCCAAATGACTATATCTAAGGTAAGATAATCAAATTTTCTTATAAATATTTCAAGTCGACTATCAAATAAGTGCAATTATTATTTCTGATGCCCAAAGTAGCTGACTGCTCTACATTCCTAACGCAAACAGCATCTCCGGCAACAACTGCTTCTTACGGCTCATAACTCCGGGCATATCGTAGATGCCTTCCTCAAGAAGTGCGTAAGGAAGGTTCTTGGAAGCCTTGAAATCTGTGGACAAAAGAACGCTATTTTCTTTCATAACATCTGTTATCATTACTACTGCCCAGTCGAGGCCGTTCTTTAGGCGGACGTCTTCGAGGGCTTTGAGGAATTTGTCTTTGTAGTCGTCAAGGTCGTTAAGGGTAGTGGCTTCGCACTGGCCGATGCCGAGCATGACGCCTTTCTCGGTGTAGCGCTTGAAGTCGGTAAGGATTGCTTTCTCCGGCTTGAGGGCAGAGAGGCTCTCGACGTGGCTGAATATCTTGATACCGAAGTTCTGAACGCTCTCGCCTACTATCTCGGCCAAAGCATGGGCCGCCTCAACATCCACAGGTGTGGTGGTGGGGGACTTAAGAATTAAAGTATCGGACATCATACCGGTAAGCAGGAGCTTCGCGGTTTCTTTGTCCGGCATGAGTTTGTTGCGGACAAAAAGCTCGTATACGATGGTACAGGTGCTTCCGAGGGGCTCGGCATCGATGAAGATAGGTGTGTTGGTCTTCATGGTATCGAGCCTGTGGTGGTCGATAATCTCCGCAACGTTGGCGGTCTCGATGCCCTTGATGCTCTGACGGGGCTCGTTGTGATCCATTAAGATAACGTTGTACTTGGGGGCTTTTAAGAAGCAGCGACGGGTAACGTATCCGATGAACTCGCCGTCTTCAAATACCGAAAGTCCGCGCTTGGGTGACGCCGATAAAGCTTTCTTGGCATCTTCGAACAAATCGCCCGCAAGCAAAGGCTCGGCCTGGTCGCGCATCACCTCGCCCACAGTGGGAATCCGGCTCAAATCGTTGCCGTTACGAATGCCTTCAAGATACCACGCGGTAATATCATCAATCGACAGAAGGCCTATGAACTTGCCGCCGTCGAAAATAGGCGTAACCGAAGGATTGGTGTCCTTGTAAGACTTGGCAATCTCGGTCATGCTGGCCTTCTTTTCCACCATTAAATTAGGACTTAACATTACATCCTTGACCTTCGGATACACGTCGGGCATATACGGAGGCGGCGTAATTTCAAGCGCCGCGAGGATATTCTTACAGCTCTCTCCGAGATGTCCGCATCTTACCGCAACATATTCGTTGTCCGGATCCAGAATCGATTTTAATTTCGCATACGCCATCGCGCTACAGATAGTGTCAAGGTCGGGGTTCTTGTGTCCCGTAATGTAGTATTTTTCCAACGCTTAATTCCTCTTTTAACATTTATTTCTTGTAAAGGCTTCGTAACCTGTAGAACAGATACAGCCATTTTCTGGTTTCCTTAAGAAGTCTTGCCACCGCCTCTTCGCTCTTTACTATCTCAGCCAAAGAATCCGCGTCGACGCCCCTGTCCGAATAAAGGAGCCGCTCGTAACAAGGAATGAATCCCAGTCCATACTCAACGCCTTCGGACTGTAGCCTACTTCCGAACTCACTCAACGTCTCTCCGGGCATGGGCTTCTTACCACAAAATAATAACATATTCATGATTCTTACGCACAGAATATCTGCTTTTTCATCCGCAGATGCTTTCTTAAAGCGGTGCCTGTTTATAAGAACTTCAATCAATATAAACAGCATTGCAAAAAGAAGGAATGCCGCTACCGGTATTGCAAAGATGTACCAGTTAATCGGTGTCTTCTCTTCCTCTTCAACGACGTTTTCTTTGTCAAACTCGATTACAGTTTCGGAATTGTCATAGGAGTACTCGTCCTGCTGCGGTGAATTGCTTCTGCCCTCTGCATCCGCCGCAAGCTCCGCTTTTGTAGCCCAGCCCGCTCCTGCGGTATATCTTCCCGGAGTCGGTTCAAAAATCACCCAGCCTACACCGTCCAGCCAGACTTCAGGCCATGCGTGCGCCATCGATGTATCCACGCGCGTATCGCTGCTATCCGTAACCGGCACCTGATAGCCCTGCACATATCTCGACGGGTATCCCATAGCCCGCGCCATAAGGCAGAAAGCCGTCGCATAATGCACGCAATAGCCCTTCTGCGACTCCGTAAGGAAATAATCAAGAAAGCTCTCTGCATCCGTCACCTTGCCGGGAAGCTTACCGGGCATATTGGTGTAGGTCATCGATTTAAACGCTGATTCCAAGAGTTTAAGCCTCTCATAATCGGTATTGCCGGCCTCTTCTATCGCCTTAAGCGTTTCCGCCACTTCGCCCGACACATTCACAGGGCTTAAATAATGAGCCTTGACATAGTCTGCATACCCCTCGGCAGTTTCAAAAGAAATGTCCGAAAAGTCGTAGAGTCTGTAGGCGGAAATCATCCTGTCCCAAGCTTCCTCATCAACCTTGTAAGTTCCCGAAGTTATCATATTCATGGCCGTCGGATTGTAATTGACGGACAGCCCCACAATCTTATACTGCGCATTTATTATCTGCGTCTTGTCAAAGAAAATGGCTCCGTCCTGCTCCGAATAATCTATGGCATGGAATCCGTCGCTAAGGCTTATGTACTTGGAAGGCGCAAACATGTACTTACTTGAAAACGGCAAGAATGTTATGTCTATATTCTCGGGTCTTATATAGTCATTCGAACTTTTCTCGCCGTACATAAGCGCTGCGCTAAGCGCCATCATCGAATCGATTACGCGCTCTCCCTCCACATAGGCAGGTATACTAGTCCACTCGTGACCGTCGAAGTTTGCAAAAATTTTTCCGGTAAGATATATAGTATCGTTCTTTCTTTTGCTCGTGACGATTTTAAGGATTTCCTCGCCCTTGCCGCCGACTTCACCGGCGATTCTGCCGTCGCCCGAAAAGCCTAACATTGCGGAGTCGTAATCCTCCGAGTGGCGCGAAAACAGCTTCTCTTTAATCTCGATTGTAATCGCTTTGGTGCGCTCATACATCTTTACGAATATCGCCCAGTCGTAAGGTTTATTCGGTGCCTTAAAAAGCAAGATAATCAGGAAAAAGGCCAAAGCGAACGGCCACGTAAAAACCACGAACTTTTCGCGGTCGAAAGTCTCGCCCCGCCTGAAATACCGCTGCGACTCTTCGAAGGCAACGGTAATAATATAAACCACGCAAAGAGCCATCTCAATTTTCGTAGTGAGGTAGCCAAGAAGCGTCGTTGCAATAAGGAATACAAGCAACGCAAGCGCCACCGTAATCTTCACGCCGCGGCTCTTCACAACAATGAATCCTATGGCCGACATTCCTATCGATATGCCGATTATAATAAATGCCCTGATAATCGCTTTCTGCGAATCCGCACTACCAAACCTCATGGTAACAAACAGCACCGCCGCCGACACAATCAGCACACCGCCTATCGCAATGACCCTGAACTGAGATCCCACTCTGCTGATAATCGGCAGGAATGCCGCAAACAGCAGAGCAAGAAACAACTCTCCCGCTGTCAGCGGTTCCCCGTAGATTAAGTCAACCGCCATGCCCGTGCCGAGAATTGCAAGCGGAAATATTATGATGAGGCGATATAACAGTTTAACCATCACATCACCTCCGTAAGCTTATCGTCCACCGGCAGACCTATGTACCTGACACCCTGCGAATCAGCTCTCAGATTCGTCGTATCACCCACCACATAGCAGGCAACCGCCACATTTTCACGCTTAAGTCGCTCTATCAGAATCTGCAGACTCTCTGTCACTTCGCACACAAAGAAAAACGCCATCTTACTGCGCGTAACATTGCCAGAATACAGCATATTGTCATAAAAGGCATCCTCGTTAAAATGCATATCGAAATTGACCTTGGCAATTTCTTCGTAAGCGAAGTTGAAACTCTCAAGGTTTCTGACACTTACAGTCTCATCTGCGGTCAGATATATGTCTGCGGGAATGTTTCTTTCGGCAAAAAGAAGCGTCGTGGCCACCGCGGCCTCGAGCACTCTGTTCTCGCGCGGAATAAACTCAAATTCATCTTCGGAGACGCGTCTTGCCGGCACCACAATACTGATGCCCTGCTTTTCCTCTCCCGTAACGGTACGCATCATAAGGTTGCCTGCCGTTGCCGTCTTCTTCCAATGAATCAGTCTCACATCATCACCCGACACATAGTCTCTGACAGGAAGGTCCGGCTCCGACATATTAATGTTCGAGTCTCTGTAAGACAGCACATCCACATCAATATCCTTAAGGTTGTTAAGGCGCACAATTGCAGGCTTAATCTGAAGTCTGACAGTTTCTTTGTTCCTGTATGACCAGTGAAACAGCCTGAAAATGTCGGTTATTTCGACTCGCTTAATACCCACCTCGTATTCACCGCGATACTTGCACACCAAAAAGGTGTCCTTGCGGATACCTGCGTGGGGATAAAGCTCATATTCTCTCTTGTCATCGATGGATAAAACTTTGGAAAATGTAGAAAAGAAAACCACACGGATGCTCGAAAAGCCCGTAAAGCCTTCATTTTGAAGCGTGAAATAATAAGGCGTCGTCTCCCCCGCCATAATATCGCCCTTCTCTACCCTCTGGTAAATCTTAAACGTAAGATACACCACGAACAGATACAAAAGCGAGATAAGCGGAATAAAAAGCATCACGAAAAAGAAGCCGTAACTTGCCGCCCCTCCGTAGAAGCTGATCCCTACAAGGGACAGCCCGAATAAGAAAAGCCAAATCAGCCTGTTTCTTATCATAACCCTCTCTCCATGGGAATCTTCGCCTGAAGCACAAGCGCAGTGATAAGCTTATCGATACTCTCCTTGCGGATACGCGCCTCGGATGTAAGCGTCAATCTGTGATGAAGCACATTAACAGCACAAGCCTTAATATCATCGGGCTTCACGAAGTCTCTGCCGTCAAGATAAGCCGTAGCCTGTGCCGCCTTAATAAGCGAAAGCATTGCACGCGGGCTCGCACCAACCGTAAAGTCCTTGGACTCGCGGGTAAGTGTTACGATATTCTCTGTATATTCAATAACGGCCTTGGAAACCGTCACAGCGTCGACTGCCTTGCGCATAGCGGAAATGTCCGCAGGCGAGCAGACATTGGTCGCGCTCTCGGGGGTCATGCCCTTTAAGTGAAGCTCCGTCAATTTAATCTCGGAGTCCTTGTCCGGGTAGCCGATGCTTAATTTCATCATGAATCTGTCGGTGAATGCCTCGGCAAGCGGATACGTACCCATGAACTCTATAGGGTTCTGCGTCGCTATTACCATGAATACTTCCGGCAAAAGAAGCTCTGTGGCATCAACCGTCACATGCCCCTCGGACATGGCCTCAAGCAGTGCTGACTGGGTCTTCGGTGTGGTACGGTTAATCTCGTCCGCAAGCACTATCTCATGCATGATAGCTCCGGCCTTAACCTCGAATTCACCGGTTTTTGCATTATAAACGGACACTCCCGTTACGTCTGACGGCATAGTGTCCGGTGTAAACTGAATACGGCCGAAGTCGGCTCCGATAACCTTTGAAAGCGTCTTCGCAAGTGTAGTCTTACCTACACCCGGCACATCTTCAAGGAGCACATGTCCCCCCGCAAGTAAGCAGGTAAGAAGCGACTTAACCACCTCATCCTTGCCGACAAAACATTCCGTAATCGCACTATTAATCTTATTAATCATAAACCCTCCGAAATACCCACAACAATTTAATTAAATTGTACTTTTATTTGCCACAATTGTCCACCATTCAAGGTCCGATTGCCGTTAAAATTCCTGCGACATTTCAAGGGCAGGAATCATAATCCACGCTTCCTTGCCGTTGATATTTACATCAAAGCGGTAATTGGGCTGGTAAAAACCTTTGGAATCAACACTATAGGCAATTTTACAAGACAAAACTTCTATATCGAGATAATCATTTCCGTATCGTTTGAACTTACCTTCCTTAAGGCGCCTGTATGCTTCAGCCACACTGATGGCATCATATTCCTTGTAGGGTTTAAGCGTAAGGAGGCTGTCTTTCAACCATAAAATGCGCTTATCTCTCGACAACTTAACTTCCAGTCTTCCGTCCACAACGTTTCCATTTTCTTCACACCTGTCCACTTCAAAGCACAAGCGCATATCATCTTTAACAGAGAATTCCGCGTCTTTGCATATGGTATACCCATATTGACTCAGTATATCTCTCACTTCGCTTTCGGTATAAGCATACCCTTTTTCCGAATATCGACTCATTATCGAGTATTCAAACGTCCCGCCGGCATATTGTATTTTTATCTCATTTGTTTCATCGCCGACTTTCGAGCGAATCCAGGCCTCATCATCATAATAGCCCGCGTATTGATAATTCATCGCGCCGTCGAATCTTTTAAAGATATCCTCTGCGCACTTATACGCTTCTTTCTCCGTAAGTATCTCGGAAGTGTATACGGTCAGACGAACGGTCGAGTCATCGGCAAACTCCGCGCCATGAATATTTAGCAGATTCACGTCATAAGTCATACTATAACGGTTGTTATTATTTCCCAGTTCCTTGCCCGAGTACGTAATAAATATCGCAAAAAAACTTGCAACGACCAAAATCAGCGGGATATTGCTTGCAAATGTCGCACCTTTCTTAAGATTTGCTTTTTCTTTGGCATATAATTTAAATAACACCAGAAACAGTCCGAAACCTATAATCGCGCCCAGAGTATTGTCAAGCAGGTCGTCAGGCTCGAAGATTCCGATCTTGAAAATCATCTGAGAAAGCTCTATGAACAATGAAAACAGGAAGCCTGCCACATAAGTTCTGTAACACTTTCTAAACCACTTTAAGCCCATAGGGAGCAACAGCCCAAAGGGCACAAACATGCAAATATTCAGTATGATATTGCGCCACTCAGTAATTGACCAGTTATTCCACGCGTTTTTATATGAATAAAACAGTGGCGGAATCATATCGTATTCATAGTTGCCGCCTCGACTGAACAACGTAGCGCCGGCCACCACAAAAATGTAGCACAAAAATACAAGCCACCATAAAAGTCGCTTAACATTTATTTTCCTATGTTCTTTTCCGTTACGTTTGGCATGAAAGTGGCGAACAACCAGAAATGACGTTACCAATACAACCGCAAGAATACCTCCGAGAAAGAGGTATTCCTGCGCCATATAATACAAACCTCTTAAAGACATGTAAAAAACCTAACCGTTCTCTTTATTTTTCTTCGCTCTCAATCTTCGGAAGCAGATGACGTTTCTTACCGGGAAGGAGCTTAATATCAATGAACGATATATCAACCTTGAACAGTAGCCGCATGAGCCACGAGAAGAATATCACTACCAAAATCGGTATCAGGCACGACGTTACCATCATGACCGCAATTGCCTCCACGAAGCGGCTTAACAGTCCCGTAACATAGTCTACCACCGTCACAGCGGCATTCTTAATCCAGCTTAAAAACTTCTCTACAGCGTTCGCGTCCTCATCGGTAACTGTAATCTCATTGGCCGTGGTAAGCGTCTCTTCCATCGTGCTCTCATATGTATTGTAGATAGCCTCTGAAGTCTTAACGCTAAGCGGAATCAGGAAGTAAATGAGTATTGCAAAAATTCCGAGCTTAAGCGCCAGCACATTGGCCTTATCCTTCTTGCCGAGGACTCCTATTCCCAGTATCAGGCACACAAGCGGTATCAGTATCGAGAACGACACAAATCCAAGAATCGTAATCAAATACTTCTCAAGATATAACGCACTTAACACTATCACAAAGTACGTTCCGAGTTCCGCGAACTGTTCGGCAATAGGCGTACACGTATCATCCGGCAGTAACGATATAACCGCAGACACTGCAGTCGCGCCCGCCGTAAGCTTCAAAGTATTGCCTATCTCTCTGTCCAGCTGCTCATATGTATGTACATGATTGCTCTGTTTGGTCGCCGCAGGCGTAATCACCGCTATGGAGAAAAGTGCCACAGCCGCAAGTAACAATCCTATCGCTGTTTTCTTAAGTAATTCCATAACGTCACCCCCTACTTTCTAACCGTTTCAATCTTATACTCTGCATCCGTCGACACCGACTTGGCAAAAGAAACAATCATCTGCTCCGCACTCTTATCGGCGTTCTCAAGAAGCCCCTTGGCAACAGCGTTGTTCTTGGCAGTTTCCTTGAACGCAGCCATGGAATCATTGAACTTATCCGTCGTCACCTTATTCCAAAGACCGTTCTTCTCTTCGTACTTCTTAAAGCTGTCATTGTCAATCGTCACCGAAGTAATCTCAGCCTTGGGAATCGTAATCGTGATGACCTTCTTTTCATCATCCTTCACAACCGTAATCTGACTGCAATCTATTCCCGCAGCCACAACTCCGTCATAGCTGTAGGTAAAAGAAGCCGTCGAATCAAATATCCAGAATTTCTCGGTATTGGTATACTCCTCAACCTGCGTGAAATAATACTCCTGTGTAATCAGAGTACCCATCTCCCGAAGTCCGTCCTCAATAACCTTCGTATTGATGGTCACGACTTCTTTGACTTCTTCGCCCGCGTATAACTTCTCCGTCTGCATTGGCGCATCAATCTGCGACATCACGTCAGACTCCTTGCCTTTACCGGAAATTATCTTTACCACAAACACTATAATCGCAATCACCAAAACTGAATTGATTGCTATGTATGTAATGAGTTTCTTTTGCTTCTTGTTCATAATTATCCCCTCCGAAACGTTAGGTTCACATCATACCAATCTTACTCATAAGCGCATCCTGTAGCACCTGTGAGAAATTAACATTCTGCTTGATGGCGGCTTCATTGAGCCACTCGGGAATACTTAGTGTCTTCTTAACCGACTTGGTATTGTGAGTACGTCTGTACCTCTCAAGGTCGAATTCTATAAGGCAGGAAAAATCGTCTCCCGTAACCGTATAATCTACCGGTGACGACACCTTGGGCAGTTCTTCATTATTTTTCAGCCTCTCATCTATACACAACCCAAGCGCTTCCGATGCCATATTGTATGCATCTTCAATTGTCTCGCCTTGTGTAAGACATTCCGGAAAATCAGGAAAAGAAATCCAGTAGCTTCCTCCTTCTTCCGTATGAAAAACAGCGGGATAAAAATATCTGTTCATATTACTCCTCCAATCCTGCTTGTTTAAGTATCGCATGTTCCAAACCTTTTTTCAAATCCTTGCTGTAGTATGGGACTATTAAAGTTTTATTCGTCTTTCTATTATATAGCTTAACATATGAGCCGTTTTGAGATACTATCTCAAACCCGTGCTTCTTAAGCTTTTTTATCAGTTCCTTAGATGTTAACGGCATACCTTACCCCTTCTCTTTTATAATATACGTATTAATACGTATTGTCAACAAGCGTAATTAAGCCCACCGCAATGGGTGGGCTATATGCCGCTATTTATTTCTTCTCTCCGCATCGGGATGAGCCTTGTAGTAGTCGGCCTTGTCCTTGTACATTTCGGCATCGGCTACTTTCATGATACGCTTCATGCTGACGTTCTTATCTTCATATGCCGCACCTATGGCAAAAGAAGGTCCTCCGTCCTTGCCCGAATATGACTTTAACTTGTCAAATAACGAGTCAAACTCTTCACGGGTCGTATCTGCTGCGATAATTACAAACTCATCGCCGCCGGCACGATAAACTTCCTTGCCCCGACAAGTGTTGCGAAGCGTTTCGGCTACACCCATTATCAGCTTATCGCCTGCCTGATGTCCCTTGGTATCATTAACAACCTTAAGCCCGTTGACGTCCACGAATATGGCTCCCACACCTCTTCCGCGCGCCGCCTCATCGTCATTAAGCCGATATACACGGCTGTTCATGGCATTACGGTTCATAACGCCCGTAAGCAAGTCGGTATTACTGAGCATTTCAAGCTGCTGACGCATTCTGTAATTTTCTGTCTCAGCTGACAGTACATATGAGTTAAGTTCCATTACCTCTCTGATAAAAGGAGTCTTATCGGCGTTAAAATTGGTTGCAAAAATGTATCCGTAAAGATTGTCTTTAATTCGTAACGGATAAAGCACCAGGTTTTTAACCCCCGAATACTTAAGCGACTTATACCAGTCCGGTGATTTTTCTTTAACAGCATCGAATTCTTTCTCACTTGATATAATGATGCAGTTTGACCCGCTTAAGAAATCATGCCAGGTCTCCACAATATTGTAGAATTCAGGCTTAAAAAACACATCCTCGTCAACAGGCGCATAAATGTTGTGACTGTCAAAGCTTAATAAATCAATCCTTCTGTTAACAGTATCTGTAAGTATAAGTGCGCAACCGTCAGATTCACACTGCATTCTTATGTCCTTGACTATAGAATCAAGCGTTGCCTTAAAATCTTCATTCTCCCTGAATTTAATGCAAGTTTTAAGCACGGAAAAAGCAGTCGCAGCAGAAATATCGACCATCTTCTCCGAATCGGACTTAGGCGTCATCTCATAAGTAAACAGACAATACCCGTTTCCGTCTTTATCATCTTCCAAGGGAATCATATACAGATCAAGCCATGAATCATAAAGCTCGGCATTGACATACTGATGGGCTATCTTGTGGGTAGAAACGCAACCCCTTGCAAGCGCATCGAAATTAGGGTCCTGCGCGATGTAATAAGAATAAGGCCTGTTCGGAACAAACTCCTCATCAAGCTTATTAACCGATGCCAGATACCTCTTATTGGCCGCAGCAATAGTAATTGCCGCTTCCCCCTCGACACCCTTTCTCACCGAAACTATACAAGCAACTCCCTGCACGGAATCAATCATCTTAGCGTAATCCATATTTCCCCTTCCTAAAAACCTCTGCCATTCTTCTCCGCCTAGCGCAAAAGAACGCGTTCCAAAGCTTTCGGATATCTTCTTCCTAAGTTAAACTCAAACTACAGGAAAATGATAATACAGGGGAATTAACGGGGTTTTAAACAATTCCTGCCGGCGGCACCACGCCTTGATTCTCGTCAACATAGAACTTCTCGGGATTGGTAATCCAGCAGGCAATCAAGGTCTGAGAAGCACCGGTTATAAATGACGAGATAACCTCAGCCGGATTGGTAACGCCCAGCACAGAACCTTTTCCGAAAAGAACAGAAAGGAAAAAGAAAGCTTCTATAGCCAGTACCACAATCCATAATCGCTTATCAAAAACACTGATGTCTCTTATTTTTTCTCTCTGAAGTTCATAAAGCGTTATGGCGAAAACCGAGGCTCCCAGCACACCGTTTAACATAATTGTTTTACTGTTAATATTCGCGTTAATCTCAGATGTGAATTGGCGCGAATTGGGTAGCATTACATCAGGCAACACAAACAGCACAAGACCTACAACAATTATAATCAGTAATACCTTGGTAAGCCTTCTGATTCTCTGTGGCTCATTCTTTCTGAACGCGTCAAAATAACACCAGTAGATCAGCGTCGCTATACCCAACGCTATCGGCATTATAATAAGCATTACCCACCTGAGTTCTTTGGGATATTGAAAAATGCTCACAATTCCTAAAAGCGCAACAAGTGCCATCCCAACGAGTTGCACCATAAGCGCAACATACAGTTGCGTCCCCAACGTAGTTCTTTTTTTACCCATTACCATTCTCCTTTATATTTTTTAGTAAAAAACAAGGTCACGAAATCATTTTACCCCCGGGTTTCGATGGCCTTGTAATTACAATTTTACGACTGGTTGATTGGCTTTAGCCGCGATACCAACCAAACGATTCCCTATACAACACGATGCCTATTATTGACCCTAAAAAGCAGGCTCAATAATCGTCCCGCTGTCGCGGTATAAAAGAAATAATAATCACAGCCTCTTTGGCGTAAACGCCAAGACTCTGCGCTTATTATTCTTTTGCATCGCTCCTAGCCTACAAGCCAGTCGTACATCTCCTGATATTTCAGCGCGCTCTTGTGCCATGAGAAATCGCAGGCCATAGCGCGGTCGATGAGCTTGTTCCATTCGCGTTTCTTGTCGTAGTAGATGCGCTCGGCGTAGCGGATGCAGGCGAGCATCTCGTGGGCATTGTAGTTGGTAAAAGAAAATCCCGTACCCTTGCTCTCGTACTCGTTGTAAGGCTCTACGGTGTCCTTTAAGCCGCCCGTCTCACGTACGATGGGAATTGTACCGTATCGAAGCGCGATAAGCTGCGAAAGGCCGCAGGGCTCGAATAACGAGGGCATTAAGAATGCATCGCAGGAAGCGTATACTCTGTGAGCAAGATCGTCCGAGTAATAAATATTGGCGGATACCTTGTCGCCGTACTTCCAATCGAAGTGGCGGAACATGTTCTCATAGCGTTCCTCGCCGGTACCCACCACTACTATCTGAACGTTGTCCTGACAAAGCTCGTCCATCATGTAGGCAATAAGATCGAGACCCTTCTGGTCGGTAAGGCGCGAGATAATGCCTATCATCATGGTCTTGGCATTAACCGCAAGCCCCAATTCCGCCTGCAGAGCTGTCTTGTTCTTTATTTTTTCTTTTCTGAAAGTGATTGCGTCGTAAGGATACTTGAGTGCCTTGTCCGTTGCGGGATTGAACTCCTCGTAGTCGATACCGTTGACAATACCGCGAAGGTCGTTGGCACGAGCTCCCAGCAGGCCGTTTAAGCCCTCGCCGTAGAAGTCTGTCATAATCTCCTGCGCATAGGTAGCACTTACAGTTGTGATAGCGTCTGCATATACAAGACCACCCTTTAACAGGTTAGCGTCCTTATACGCTTCAAGTTTGTCTGAGGTAAAGAAATAGTCGGAAAGACCGGTGATGTTCTTAACAGCCTTAACGTCCCATTTGCCCTGAAACTTAAGGTTGTGAATGGTCATAACGCTCTTGATGCCGCGGTAGAACTCGTTGCCCATAAAGCGTTCCTTAAGATAGACAGGCACAAGGCCGGTCTGCCAGTCATGACAATGTATTACATCGGGTTGAAAATCTAAAAGCGGAAGTGCCGAAAGAACGGCCTTCGAAAAGTATGCATATTTTTCAATTTCAAAAAGTGGATCGTTGCCGTAAGGCTTAAGTCCGTTAAAGTAATATTCGCTGTCGATGAAGTAATAAGTGATACCTTCTTCTACCGCCGTAAGTACTCCCACATACTCATTCTTCCAGTTGTAATCCATATAGAAATGGGTCACATACTGCATCTTGGCCTTTACTTCATCGCGCATGCATGCGTACTTGGGCATGAATACGCGAACGTCGAAGTATCTCTTGTCGATACATTTGGGAAGCGATCCCACAACGTCCGCCAGGCCTCCTGTTTTGATAAAAGGTACACCTTCACTTGCAACAAACAAAATCTTTTTCATGGTATTCTCCAATCAAAATTTTTATTCGAACAATTACTTTAATCCTTAATCAAATCTCTTACTATCTCGCCGGCAATCATAAGCCCCGCAACGGGAGGCACAAAAGAAATGCTCGCCGGAGTCCTGAGTCCCGTCTTTACAGGCAATTCCTTGGAAAAAAGAACCTTTACCTTCTTGATTCCGCGATCCTTAAGCTCCTTACGCATTACCTTGGCAAGAGGACATACCTCAGTCTTACTGATGTCCGCAATCTGAAACTGTCCCGGGTCAAGCTTATTGCCCGTTCCCATAGAGGAAATCACGGGCGTTCCGGCTTCCTTGCACTTACTTATTATCTCAATCTTGGCCGTGACTGTGTCCACACAATCGGCCACGTAATCTAACTTCTTAAAATCTATAATACTACTGTTCTCGGGCAAAAAAAAGCAGTCATGAACAGTTACTTCAATGTTCGGATTAATGTCCTTAAGCCTCGCAAAAAAAGCATCGGTCTTCTTCATTCCGAGGGTTGAGTGAAGTGCTATCACCTGTCGGTTGATATTAGTTATGTTAACCGTATCATGATCCACCAATACAAGATGACCCACTCCGGCACGCGCCAAAGCCTCGCATACATAACCTCCCACGCCGCCGAGTCCAAATACAGCAATAGTCTTGTTATGTAAACCAGCCACTTTATCTTCGCCTATTAACTTTTCGGTTCTGTCAAAAATCGACTCAGGCAAAATACGTTACCCCCGAATAGAGTATACTGAGATAATTGATGCCGCTCACCACATGCCATACAAGCGCTGCCGCAGCAACACAACCTATTATCTTTACGACAATACTTGTTTTTTCGATAAAAAGGTCTTTGAACAGCCTGATCATCGATGAAACAAAAAGGAAGAACAACGATATGGAGTATCCCCACATAAAGTTACTGTCGAGCGCACGCTCGCCGGTCTCTATGAAGAGAAATACCTCAACAAATCCAACCGCCCACATCACAAGCGACCAGAAATAATACTTATCCTTATAAAAATCCTTAATATGCGCCAGCAAAAGAATAACCGGGAACAACACGGAAAGAACGAGCGCTGCCTTTGGATGGTCGCCCCTCATGCTAAGAGCCGCAAAAGGCTTGATGGCATACCCGTTAGAGCCGTCGGTACCGGACAAAACGATGCTTTGAACTACCATGACGGCAATAGGTGGAACAACGCTTAAAGCCATAAAGAACACGTTCCAAAATTTGGTCTTCTTACACAAATCCCTGATAAGAACAATCGCAAGCACCGGCGCGAAGACAGTCAAGAAGCTGGCCTTAAAGCCTGTTGTAACTGTAAGAAGAAGCGTAAAAAGAAGCCACTTCCAAACCGACACCTTATCCTTATAATCATCATACAATTTAAGGAAAACAATCATCGTAAGAATCGCAAAGAATCGCATAAACGTATAAGTGGAATTGTGCCACATATTCGGGCTCTGATAACCGATATAATGCGCGCGATTCGCCGCCTTTACGTAGAAAGCGATAAGTACGTTACCGGCAAAAGCAATGACCCAGATAATTGGATCGTATAATTCCACTCCGCTTCTTTTTAACACTTCGCGCACGAGCCCCGCCGTAAGCGGAATTGCGCCCACAGTAAGAATAGCAAGCAAAGTTGCTATCAACATAAGAGCTGCTTCAAATCTCACAATTTTCGCAAAAAACAAATAAACAAAAGCGGCAAGACTGTGATAATACCCGTCAACAACAGCCATTCTGATGTGAACCGCGGTATCCGATTCAAAGTTATTCGCTCCGTTATATAAGACTGCCGTCTGATTAAAATACAGCATAAAAAGAACGGTGAAGTAGATAAGCAAGGAGAAAAAATATACTGCCCTGAAACCCCTTTTTTTCTGTTCCCAATCTATATCCATCTATACAGTTTCCTTTCGCTCATTGGCCTTGGCCTTTAATTCTCTTGCATTGGTAAGTGTTGCTTCATCAAGGGAATCCGAGCCTAACATTCTCGCAAGTTCTCTTATCTCTCCGTCACCGTCAAGTCTCAAAATGTTGGTAACGGTGCTTCCGTCCTCTACATTCTTAACTATCTCAAAGTGCGAATCGGCAGAAGCCGCAATCTGTGCAAGGTGAGTAATCGCTATAACCTGATGCTCTCTTGCAAGTCTGGACAATCTTCCCGATACTTCCCATGCGGTACGACCGCTGATACCTGCATCAATCTCGTCAAAAATAAGCGCATCGACTTCATCACGCTTGGCTAAGATTGTCTTAATCGCAAGCATGATTCTTGAAAGTTCACCGCCGCTGGCCACGTTCTTGATAGGCTTCATGGGCTCGCCGGGGTTGGTTGAAATCATGAACTCTACATTATCAAAACCATTCTTGTTTACAACATTCTCATTGCTTTCGATAAGAACATTAAATCTTGCATCAAGGAAGCTGAGCGACAGAAGTTCGCTCGCCAAAAGCTTAGAAAAGTCTTCCGCCGCACTCTTACGAAGTTCACTCAAGGTATGGGCCTTTGCCACATAATCCGCAAGTGCTGCGTCAGTATCCTTTTTAAGCTTCTCTATGTATTCGGTCAGATTCTCGAGTTTTTCAAGTTCTGCCGACTTTTCTTCGTAATAATCCAAAATCTTTTGAATTGTGGAACCAAATTTAAGCTTCAGACTGTTGATAACGTTAAGGCGCTCTTCGGTCCTAACAAAATCTTCCTCGGAAAATTCAAGACTCTCGGCGTAGCGTGATGCCTCAAGCGAAAAGTCTCCAAGCATATCCTCAACATTTGAAAGGACATCTGCCATCTTTTCCGCACCTTCATCAAGTCCCGATGCCTTTCTCATAAGGCCCAAAGCTCTTGATACAAGGCTTCCCGCATCGCCTTCCGCCCCGCCTGATATAAGCGCCATGGATTCATTGACGTATCCGAGTAACTTCTCGGCGGATTGCATCTTCTTATATGCTTCTTCAAGTTCCTCGTCCTCGCCGATTACAAGCTCAGCCGCTTCTATCTCGTCGCACTCGTACTTAAGAAGGCTTATCTCACGTTCTCTGCCTTCAGACTTGGAGCAGGCGTTCTCAAGCTCTTCTTTTAGCGCATTGAAACGTTCACACGCCTCAGCCACGGCTTTCAATGCATCTCTTACCTTGTCGCCGCCGTAAGCATCAATCATATCACGTTGCTTAACATTGTTAAGAAGCGACTGATGCTCGTGCTGTCCGTGAATGTCAAGAAGACCGCCCGCAAGTTCTTTGACCTGCTTGGCCGGCACTATCTCTCCGTTAATCTTAAATACGTTCTTGGTGGGGGTAATTTTTCTGGACACGACGACCGTTCCTTCATCGGCCGTAATTTCCATAGATTCAAGGGTCTTTCGGGCAGATTCGTTAAGAGAAAAAACAAGCTCCACATAAGCTTCTTCCTCCCCCGTACGTATAATCTCCTTATCTGCCTTGGCTCCAAGGGCTAAATTCACGGAACCAAGCAACACTGATTTACCGGCACCTGTCTCGCCGGTCAAAATGTTAAGCCCCTTGGTGAAAGAAATCTCACAATCCTTGATAAGAGCCAGATTTCTTACATGCATATACTCTAACATAATTTCTGCCTTTTCTCTCCCGGAGTTTGGCTATATCTATCTTAAGGGCATCAGTCCCCTATGATACTTTGAATCTTTGACATAACGGCCTTGGTATCTTCTACCGTTCTGATGGCCATCATGATGGTATCGTCACCTGCGATTGTGCCCACAATCTCGGTAAACTTAAGTGAATCTATTGCTGCGGCAACCACCATAGCCATACCCGACACGGTCTTGATAACAAGAATGTTCTGAGCCATATCGATGGATACGAATCCGTCGGTAAGAACTCTTCTGTACTTCTCGTCAAGTTCGTGGTCGTTGTCTACGTCAATAGCGTATTTCTGGCGTCCGTTGCCAAGATTCTTCTTGTAAAGATGCAGATTGTTGATATCTCTCGAAACGGTGGCCTGTGTAACCGAAAAGCCGGCCTCTTCAAGTCTCTTGCAGAGTTCGTCCTGCGTATCGATATCAAACTTCTCAATAAGTTCCAAAATTTTCTTATGTCTGTTATTCTTCACTGTAATCCCCTTTTGCTCGGTGCGACTTAGTCGTTCATTTTCTTTTGCAGAATTTCAAGGAAGCTTTCTTTCTTAAGCTTGATGATTCTGGTGCGTCTCTCGCTTCTTCTTAAGACGAAAGAATCACCCGTCTTAAGGTCGAAGTGTGCGGCTCCGTCGCTCATGGCAAAAGCAGCCTGCTCGCCGCCGTTCTTGGCGTCTTTAATCTCTATGTAGACTTCGTCCTCGCCCGCTAAGATAATGCTGCGGGAATTCATGGTATGAGGACATACCGGAGTCATAACAAGTAAGTCTGCGCAAGGCTCCACAATGGGGCCGCCTGCGGAAAGGTTGTAACCGGTTGAACCGGTGGGTGTCGATACGATAACACCGTCAGCGCCGTAGCTCTTTAAGAACTGACCGTTCACATATACGTCGAAGTTAATCGCTCTGAACGGAAGTGACTTAAGAACCGCAATGTCATTAAGTGCCATGGTGTGAGCAACCGACTGACCGTCTCTTAAAATGTTTCCTTCAAGCATCATGCGCTCTTCGATGAAGTAATCGCCCGAAATAAGCTTCTTAAGTGCTTCGGTGATATGAGACTTTTCAACTTCCGCAAGGTATCCGAGGCTTCCCAAGTTCACGCCGAGAATCGGAACCTCCTCTTCCACGAAATCTCTTGCGGCTCTGAGCATGGTGCCGTCTCCGCCGAGTACGATTACGGCATCGGGACGGTTTTCTTTGTCAAAGAAAGAAGCTTCTTCCTTGCCGTAGATCTTCTTATCGTCCATTACCTCAATCTGTACGGTCTTGCCGTTCTTTTCAAGGAAATCCTTAATCGTGTTTGTAATCTTGAATCCTTCATCCTTGGATTCATTGGTGCGTACCAGAAAGCGATTCATAACTTCTCCATTCCGATCACTTGTCGAGTGATTCGTGTGCTTTATTGACTGTTGATTCTATATCGGGCTCGAAGGCGTCACCTTCGGTGTCTTTCTTCATGTATAGCAGGTACTCGATGTTGCCTTCGGGACCTCTTATGGGCGAATAGTCAAGGCCGCATATCGCGAATCCTACGGACTTGGCATAATCGATTACCTTGTTGATAACGGCTTCGTGGACTTTCTTGTCGCGGACAACGCCTTTCTTGCCGACTTCTTCTCTGCCTGCTTCAAACTGGGGCTTTATGAGGCATACCATGTAGCCTCCGACCTTAAGTATCTTAACCGCCGGCTCAAGAATCTTGGTAAGCGATATAAACGATACATCGCATGATGCAAAATCAGGCACATCCGGCAAGTCTGTGGGCTCCACATAGCGGAAATTGGTCTTTTCCATGCAGACGACCCTCTCGTCGTTGCGAAGGCTCCAGGCCAGCTGACCGTGACCCACATCTATAGAATACACCTTTACGGCTCCGTTTTGGAGCATGCAATCGGTAAATCCTCCGGTGGAAGCTCCGATGTCCATGCACACCGCGCCGTTTAGGTCTATCGGGAACACCGCCAAAGCTTTCTCGAGTTTCAATCCGCCGCGACTTACATATTTAAGCTTGTCGCCACGTACTTCTATTTTGATTTTCTCGGGGTCAAACATGGTGCCGGCTTTATCTTCGCGCTGACCGTTTACGAATACGTCTCCGCTCATAATAACGGTCTTGGCTTTTTCTCTTGACTCGCACAGCCCCTGACTGACCAGTAGTACATCCAGTCTTTCCTTCATAATATTACCAAATTCGAGTGGCTTTTGACATTATTTTGTTATAAACAGTTTCTTCGTCAATGCCGATTTCTTTTTTAAGTATATCCACGTTACCGTGTTCCACATACTCGTCGGGGATGGAAATTGTGATAAGCTCACTGTCTGAGCCTTCTCTGTCCATAAAGTCCCGCACGCGCTCTCCGAAACCGCCGCTTGCGACGTTCTCTTCAAGCGTTACTATGAGCTTGTGCTCGCCGGTAAGTGTAGTAAACATAGCTTCATCAAGCGGCTTAACAAAGCGCGCGTTGACAAGCGTACAGTTATATCCCGCGAGTTTCAGTCGGTCTCTTACCTTCTCGGCAGTCTTAACCATGGAGCCGACCGCAACAAGCGCAATGTCTTTCTCGCTGTAGATTATCTCACTCTTAGCATACTCAACCGGTGCTCTGAAGGCCTCAAGTCCGTCATAAGCCTCGCCTCTCGGATATCTTATGGCTACGGGTCCGTCAAAAGAAACCGCGAACTTAAGCATGTCGGAAAGCTCCCACTTGTTCTTGGGTGCCATTATGGTAATGCCCGGTATCGATGATAAATACGATAAATCAAATATACCCTGATGGGTCTCACCGTCGCTTCCCACAACACCCGCTCTGTCGATGGCAAAGGTGACGGGAAGGTTCTGAATGCACACGTCGTGAAGTATCTGATCGTATGCTCTCTGCAAGAACGATGAATATATGGCCACGACAGGTCTCATACCGCCTGCGGCAAGTCCTGCGGCAAAAGTAACCGCGTGCTCTTCCGCTATGCCTACGTCAAAGAATCTGTCGAGATAAGCGTTTCTGAATCTCTTAAGGCCGGTGCCGTCCGCCATTGCAGCGGTTATGGCTACTACCTTTTCGTTTCTCTCTCCGAGCTTAACCATTACGGTGGAGAATACGTCGGTGTAATTAGCCTTGTTGTGAGGATGGGAAGGAAGTCCCGTTGCTACGTCAAAAGGCTCTGTGCCGTGGAATCTCGAAGGATGTCTCTCGGCGGGAAGGTAGCCCTTACCTTTCTTGGTATTGACGTGTACGAGTACAGGACCCTTAACGTGCTTGGCTTCTTCAAGAACCTTGAGGATTGCCTTAACGTTGTGGCCGTCTACGGGACCTAAATATGTAATGCCCATGTCCTCAAAGAACATGCCGGGAACTACCATACTCTTAACGGTGCTCTTGGCCTTTCTGATGCGGTTGGCGATGCCTTCGCCGCCGGGAACCTTAAGAAGTGTGTTAAGCACGTTTTCTTTGAGCCCTAAGTAGGTGTCTGCGGTTCTGATTGAGTTAAGATACTTGGATACGCCGCCGACATTCTCGGAAATGGACATGTTATTGTCGTTAAGTACCACAATGAAGTTGGAGGTAAGCTTGGATGCGTTATTAAGCGCTTCGTAAGCCATACCGCCCGTAAGAGAACCGTCACCGATTACGGATACGATGGTGTGATTCTCGCCGCGAAGGTCGCGTGCCTTGACAAGGCCGAGGCCTGCGGAAATTGAGGTGGAGCTGTGACCTGTGTTAAACGAATCGCAGGGGCTTTCCTTGGTCTTGGGGAAGCCTGCCATTCCGCCGTATTTTCTCAGTGTGTCGAAGCCTTCTCTTCTGCCCGTAAGAAGCTTGTGGGTGTATGACTGATGTCCTACGTCCCATACAATCTTATCGTCGGGAAGGTTGCAGAAAAGGTGAAGCGCCATGGTAAGCTCCACGGCACCAAGATTGGATCCTAAGTGTCCGCCGGTCACACTGATCTTATCTATGAGAAAGTCCCTTATCTCGCCTGCAAGAAGCGGCCATTCGGATTCGGGAATCTTTTTAATATCGTTTTCTTTAAGTATCTTCTCAAGTACCATAATGCCAAGTCCTTCAAAAGAAAGAGTTATTTGTTGCGGGATATAAGGCTTTCCACGAGTTTAAGTAAGAATTCCTTGTCTCCGCCAAAGCTTTCGATAATGCTTAAAGCCTTATCGGAATACATCTGCACGTCTTCCTTGGCCTTGTCGAAACCAAAGAGGGTTACGTAGGTGTCCTTATCGTTGTCGGCGTCGGAGCCGATGGGCTTGCCGAGTTCCTCGAAAGTACCCACAACATCAAGGATGTCGTCACGAATCTGGAAGGCGATGCCGATTGCGGATGCCGCCTCTTCCATCTTCTTAACGTCGGTCTGGGACGCACCGCCCAGTACCGCGCCTATCATCATGGCAGCTTCAATAAGTGCCGCCGTCTTGTTCTCGTGTATATATAAAAGCTTCTCCTGCGTAAGCGGGTCGTTGTTCTTCTCGCAGTGTACATCCACAGCCTGACCGCCTACCATGCCGAAAATTCCTGCCTTACGCGCAAGAATCTTAAGAGCGTTCGCAGTCTTAACAGGATCCTTGGTATCGTTAAAAGCAGCCGCCGCTGTCTCATAAGCGAAGTTCAATAATCCGTCGCCTGCAAGAAGCGCTGTTGTCTCGCCATACACCGCATGGGTGGTCTTGCGGCCTCTTCTGTACTCATCGTTGTCGATGCAGGGCATATCGTCGTGCACCAGTGAATATGAGTGTATAAGCTCGATAGCAGCCATGAAGTAAGGAAGCTCAGGCGCATCGCCTCTGAAGAGCTCAGCGGATGCCTCCATAAGAATCGGGCGGAGTCTCTTGCCGGTTCCGTATACGCTGTAGCGCATAGCCTCCATAAGGTACTCCGAAAGACCCGTGTCGACCTTCATAACGCTCTCTAAAAGCTTATTGACCTTCTCAACACGCAAGCTCAAATCTTCATGAAAACTCATGAACTTCACCTCCGCTTAACACCATAACTTTCTTCTCGACTGCGTCGATTTCTTCTTCGCATTTCTTGACAAGCTTAATGCCTTCCTCGTAGCAGGAAAATGCTTTTTCAAGAGGAAGGTCGTCTTTTTCAAGCTCTGCGATGGTTCCTTCTATTGTTTCAAACATCTCTTCGATGGTCTGCTTCTTATCCTCGGCCATGTTAAGCCTCCTGTTTATCCTTAACGACGGCGGTAATGTAACCGTCCGTCACGTTAATCTTCAAACTGTCGTTAACCGAAACATCCTTAACGCTTTTAACCGCGCCGCCCCTCGGCCCTTCTACATAAGAATAGCCTCCGGAAAGTTTAAGAAGGGGCGAGAGTCCGTGAAGCCTCTCGGCATAGAGCGCCATGCTGTGCTTTCTGTCCCGAAGTATCGACTCCATTGCCCTGTTTAAGGCATCTCTCAGCAAAAGAAGATTTTCCTTACGCTTCTTAAGTCTTGCCTCGGGGTTAAGCAGTGACAGCCTCTCGGCATAATGGGCGCTGTCTTTACGAAGATTATTTATCCTTCGCCTTATGTCCCTGTTAAGGATTTCCTTTTTATTTCTTAAATCGGCGGCAAGTGTCGCCATGTCACATACCGCAAGTTCAGCCGCCGCTGACGGTGTCGGAGCGCGTAAATCAGCCACAAAATCGGCTATCGTAAAGTCTGTCTCATGTCCCACCGCGGATATTACGGGGACAGTACAGTTAAAGATAGCTTCCGCAACACCCTCGTCGTTAAAGCCCCAAAGGTCTTCCATGGAGCCGCCGCCTCTTCCGCAGATAATTACATCCACTCCGAACTCTGAGAGAGCTTTAAGTCCTGCTATTATGCTTGCGGGAGCATCGTCACCCTGCACGATTGCGGGATACAGAATAATCTCTATGCCGGGGTTACGTCTCTTCGAGACATCTATTATGTCTCGTACAGCCGCGCCGGTGGGTGCGGTAATAACCCCGAGTTTCTTAACGAACTTAGGAATCGGACGCTTATAGGAAGGGTCGAACATTCCCAAGTCTTCTAACTTTTCCTTTAGCTTTTCAAACTGCTCGAATAAATTACCTACGCCCTCTTCCTTAATAGAGCGGGCGTAAATCTGGTAGGTGCCGTCGCGCTCATAGACTTCTACGGAACCGGTTACGGTTACCTGCATGCCTTCTTTGAGCGTGAATTTAAGACCCTGCCTATAGGATGAAAACATAACGCCCTTGATGGCGCCCTTCTCGTCCTTGAGGGTAAAATATATATGTCCCGATGAGTGATACTTTAAGTTGCTTATCTCGCCCTTAACCGAAAGGTTAGAAAGCAGGTAATCACTCCCAAACATATTCTTTATGTATTTGTTAATCTGGGAAACAGAATAAACACTATTTGCCAAACTTAGCAAGCACCCCGTTTACAAAGCTTTTTGATTCGTCGCGGCCGTATTTCTTGGCAAGTTCAACCGCTTCATTGATGGATACGCCGAGCGGAATATCCGCATCAAACAAAATCTCATAAACCGCAAGTCTGATAATTGCAAGATCAACCTTGCCCATTCTGTCGATGGTCCAGCCTACGGCCTTCTCGGAGATTTCTTTGTCAATCTCGGAAAGCTTGCTTAAAATATCTTCCTCGCGCTTGATGATATACTCGCGGTCCTCGTCCTTAATCTTTAAGTTGTCCGCGTCGTTGTCAAAATAAAGTTGCATCTGCTCGGGCATCTCGGATACATCGTTGAATTCTGCCCTGAACAGTAGCTTAAACAAAACTTCTCTTAATTCACTTCTCTTCATACTAATCCTCTTTAACAAGATTGATGCCGGCGATACGTACGTTAACGTCGCCCACTTCAAGGCTTGTCATGTTCTCAATTGCCTGCTTGACACGTGTCTGAACATTCTGGCTGAGTCCCGGAATATTCATACCGTAATCAACGGTAATGGCAAGTTCCACATTAACCTTACCGCTTAAAATCTCCACCTTAACGTTCTTCATAAGGTTCTTCATGCCGACCTTGCCCATGATTTCCGTGGTGATGTTGTTACCCATTGCGGATACACCCTCAACCTCAAGAGCGGCGATTGCGGCAATCTTACCCACAACGTCGTTGGCAATTTTAACGTGTCTTTCGCAGTTAATATTTTTTTCGTAATCCATACTCAAATCCTCCGAAAAGAAATAGTATCGTAAGCAAGTCTGTAAGACAAACTTATATGTAAAATCTATCGTGTAACTTGATTATTTCATGCTTCTTACCTGCCTCTCAAGCAGTGTATCGGTGTAGAGCCCGTCCACGTACTGCATAAGCTCCGCAGCCTTCTCAGGGTCGTCTACTGTGTGCAGGAACACCTTGTAATTCTGTCTGCCCGCAATATCGTTTAATACCCGCTCATTGACCACATAGTCTTCCGGCATGGTCAATGCATCTACCTTGTCGCTTTCAAGAAGCTTAAGCATCTCCGAACTGTCTTCGGGATAACCGGTCATATACAGCGTAAGTATATAGTGTTCAAAATGTCCTGCGGTCTCAACCTCGTCATACATCTCCGGATAGTACAACTGAACTATAACCCTGTTAAGTACATCTGCATGACCGCTATTAACGGCTGTATCACGAAAGAGCTTAAAGTCTTCCGTTACCGTACCGCTGTACTTACTGTCGGTAATAAGCCATACATCGGGGTACTCATCCATCAGCTCGAACCACTCTTCAAGTGTCAAAGGCGTGTATTTGCCGTATATCTTCTTGCTGAGGAACTCTTCCGCCGTCGGTACTCTTACCGTTCCGTCGGTTCCTGCCAAAGAAAGTCCCTGGCCCAAATCCTGTTCCCAGTCATGCCTTATAACCGCAACACCGTCCGAAGTTATCTGAATGTCCGCTTCAAACAGTCTCTGGCCACGCTTGTAATTGTAGATGAAAGCTTCTCGCGAATTGGTGCCTAGCTGCCCATCGCCGGTAGTTCCGAGCGCGTGAGTCACTGTAGTGAATTTGTTATACCATTCTTCGCTTAAGCCTCCTGCATCTGCCACGGCAACATTCCCGTAGGCTTCCGGCACATATACGGCATCCGTAGGCTCCTTACCAAACATCATATCATATTGGAACATACGATACGCGTTGATTAATTCATTGTCAGAGTTATCCGCTCTGTCAATGCTTACGCCTCTTGCGTCGGCAAGTTCATGAACCGACATAATCGGGTAAGTATCCATAGCCTGAAGCTGGAACTTTCTGAACTGTGACATCGGAAGTCCCAATTCGTTAAGCAAAACCGCTCCGAGGTAATTGGCACTGAAATCTCCCATGCTCTCAAAGTCAGCGTCATAATTGGCCACCATGACGTAGGGAGTGATGTATTTTAACTCGTTTTTCTTCTGCTCAGAGTAGCCTGTGCCTTCGAAAACCGCGTCGTAGAAATCGTCCGAAAGAATTGCCTCATGATCGCCGAACATGCAAATAATCGTCGGCTCGTCCACCGTCTCAAAGTACTCAACGAGTTCTTTAAAAGCATCATCGGACTTTCTTAACAAATCAAAGTACGTCTCTTCAAGACTGTACTTCTCACCGTAATCCTCGGAAGTTCCGTTAATGGAGAGAATCTTGGTATCTCTCACTTTTTTCCAGTACGGTGAATGATTCTGTATCGTTACGTCAAAAAGAAAGAACGGCTTGTCCTTATCCCTTGACTCGAATCGCTTGATTATCTCACGATAATTGGTCGCATCGTCGGGGTATGCGCCTACAGTCTCTATATTAACCGTGAAATCGTTAACATCTATAAACTCATCAAAACCGAAGTTCTCGTAAGTGGTATCTCTTCCGTAAGCAATTCTCACATGCGGATGCATTGCCATGGATGAATACCCGATTGCCTCAAGTTCCTTGGCCAGAGACGGCATCGGAGAATTGATGGATGTCTCATAAGGAATCGAGCTTGCCGAAAGAAAGAACATCGAATTACCCGTCAGCACCTCAAACTCACTGTTAACGGTAAGTCCTCCGAGCACCGGCATATAAAGGTTGCCTCTTATGGAACGCTCGCTTGTATAAAGGCTGTCCATAAAGGGCATAAGCTCCTGACCGGTCTCAAAATCCCCAAGCACTCTCGGGTCGCTGAAGGCCTCATTCATGATAAGAATGATATTGGGTCTCTCAGTCTTCTCCTCACGGGGCGATACAAAACTGTTCGAATAATCTCCGCCGATTTGAAGCAATCGCTCCGCCGAATAGTCTGAAGGCTTGTCAATCTTGCCGGCACGAAGCTCAACAAAAGGATACATCAGACAGCCGTTGGTTAAATTTAACTGACATTCAGCCCAGCTGTCATCGTTAACGCCATGATTGGCAAGAAACGGAGTCTTCACAATAATGTAAAAGAAACCGAACACTATAACCGCAGCCGCAGCGCTCGCCGCAATATGCACCGGCACCGCTCTGTATCCCGCAAACCGCTCCTTAATACTCTTAGGCGATATATTAATCTTAAATCCTAAGGCTATGAAGAAAGCGAACCATAAAACGCTGTAAATTAACTCACTCGAAGGTGTGTAATTGTACTCACCGCTTACCGAAATGGCTGTTCTTATCGCAAATAAATCTGCGAAGCTTATAGCCATATCTCTGAAAGTAAAAACATAATACTCGGCAATTGTAAGCACAAGCAGGAAAATGCCCGTTACGCCAAACGAAGCCCCAATTCTTTGTGTCACTATGTAAAAGAAAAGGTACAACACATAAATCAGAACAAGGCTGATAATAATGGCACTACGCTTTGTGTACACAAGATTATTAATCGGAAGTTCCAGCCTGTAGAACATTCTAAGCGGAACCACAATCAGATAAAGAATTCCGCATACGAGCGACTGATAAAAATTGAGTCTTCTGAAAGCAACTAATAAGCCTGTTCCGAGGCACAGTGCCGCGCCGAGAACCATATGCTTTTTACCGCCTACGCCGAAAGCAAACATAAGCGCAAGCAGAATCGCAGAAACGATAATACCTGCAATAAGCTTCTTCTTGCTCTCAGGACGCATATAATCCAAAAGCTTTTTCATTACAACTGCTTCTTTCGGTCTAGTTTCTTGCAAACTCGGAAAGCTCCAAGCCTTTGTTTCTGTCTATGGTCATCTGAATGCTCCAGGGGTTAACAAAGAGGAGCAAAGGACGGCCCTTTAAGTCGGTAACCTTCTTCATATCGGAAGTACCGGTAAGCTTAGCTACATCAATGTCCGTATTCTCAATCCATCTGATATGCTCGTACGGAAGGGGCTCAAGTCTGATTTCAACATTGTACTCGTTCTCAAGTCTGTACTTAAGTACGTCGAACTGAAGCACACCTACAACGCCCACGATAATCTCCTCAAGACCGGAGTTAAGCTCCTGGAATATCTGAATCGCACCCTCCTGAGCAATCTGGGTGATGCCCTTAACAAACTGCTTACGCTTCATGGTATCAATCTGGCGCACTCTTGCAAAATGCTCGGGCGCAAAAGTAGGAATACCTTCGTACTTAATGTTACGCTTGGGAGCGCATACAGTGTCGCCGATTGAGAACATACCTGGGTCGAATACGCCGATAATATCGCCTGCGTAGGCTTCGCTTAATATTTTTCTTTCGTCAGCCATAATCTGCTGAGGCTGGGAAAGTCTCATGACCTTGCCGCCCTGAACGTGCTTAACTTCGTTGTCGGCATCGAACTTACCGGAGCAGATACGCATGAACGCGATACGGTCTCTGTGAGCCTTGTTCATGTTGGCCTGAATCTTGAATACGAATGCGCTGAAATCGTCGCTTGTAGGGTCGATATCGCCCTCTTCCGTGTGTCTGGGAAGAGGTGTCGTAGCCATTTTAAGGAAGTGCTGTAAGAATATCTCAACACCAAAGTTCGTAAGAGCGGAGCCAAAGAAAACAGGTGTAAGCTTACCGCTTCTTACCGCATCGATATCAAACTCTGCGCTGGCACCGTCAAGAAGCTCGATTTCCTCGGTAAGCTTGTCGTAAGCGTCCTGACCGATTTCTTTGATCACACCTTCGGTGTCTGATAAATCTACTACGTCTGTCGTACCTTCCTTGGTACCCTTCTGGGTGTCAAAGAAGGTGACTATCTTCTGAGTCTGTCTGTCGTATACACCTTTAAATCCCTTACCGGAGCCGATAGGCCAGTTGCAGGGACAGGTAGCGATACCAAGCTCTGTCTCTACGTCATCCAAAAGTTCGAAGGTGTCCTTGGCATCACGGTCCATTTTGTTAACGAATGTGAAAATCGGGATACCTCTCATGGCGCAGACTTTGAAGAGCTTACGTGTCTGGGGCTCTACGCCCTTTGCGCCGTCTATTACCATTACCGCGGAGTCGGCTGCCATGAGGGTACGATATGTATCCTCTGAAAAGTCCTGGTGACCCGGGGTATCAAGAATGTTAATGCAATATCCGTCATAGTTAAACTGAAGTACTGAGGAAGTAACGGAAATACCACGCTCTTTCTCTATTTCCATCCAGTCGGAAACCGCATGACGCGCGGTTGCTTTACCTTTAACCGAACCTGCCAGATTGATGGCACCGCCGTATAATAAGAACTTCTCAGTAAGAGTCGTCTTACCTGCATCGGGGTGAGATATTATGGCGAAGGTTCGTCTTCTGTTTATTTCTGAATCAAAACTACCCATTGTTACGTAAAAATCCTTTCGTGTAAATGTACCATTCCTTATTGCACGAAAGTTCGTCAGAGCAGGCTCTTGCCTGGGAACTTGGGAGTGATGCCGAAGTAATCAAGCACAGTCGCACCGATGTCTGTAAAAGAATCTCTGGTGCCCATGTTGCCGGGCTTCACATTCTTGCCGTACATAAGAAGCGGAATGTATTCTCTTGTGTGGTCGGTAGTAGCGGTATATCCGGGATCACAGCCGTGGTCGGCGGTAATCATAAGGATGTCGTCATCACGCATCTTACCGATCATTGTCTTAAGATTGTCATCAAAGTATGAAATAGCCTTAGCGTAACCGTCGATGTCACGTCTGTGGCCGTAAATCATATCTGTATCTACAAGGTTAACAAAGCAAAGTCCTTCGAAATCTCTGTCCATCCACTCGATGGTGCGTTCGATACCTTCGGGGTTACCGGAAGTGTATGTGAACTCTGAAATGGATTTGCCTGCAAAAATATCGTTAATCTTACCGATTGCAAGTACGCTCTTACCGTTCTCGATAAGCTGGTCGAGCATGGTAACACCTGTAGGCTCAAGTGAAAAGTCGTGTCTGTGAGCGGTTCTGGTGTAGTTACCGTTAGAACCGATGAAAGGACGGGCTATAACTCTTCCTACGCCATGCTTACCCTGTAAAATCTTACGGGCCTTACGGCAGATATCGTAAAGCTCCTCAAGCGGAACCACGTCTTCATGAGCCGCAATCTGGAATACGGAGTCAGCGGATGTATATACAATCAAGTCGCCTGTCTTAACATGCTCATCGCCGTACTCATTGATAACTACGGTACCTGAGTAAGGCTTGTTGCAAAGAACTCCGCGACCTACAGCCTTACTAAACTCATCAAGCACTTCCTTGGGGAAGCCGTCGGGATAAGTAGGTAAGGGGCTGTGTGACTGAACGCCTGCAATCTCCCAGTGTCCGATGGTGGTGTCCTTACCCTTGGAAACCTCAGCGAGTCTGCAATAAACCGCTGAAGGATTCGACTCCTTGGGCTGTAAATCTACACCGTCGATATTGTAAAGACCGAACTTACGCATGTTCGGTGCATTAAAGAACTTACTTGAAGCTACGCTTTTGATGGTGCTTGCACCCTTGTCGCCAAAATCGGCCGCATCGGGCATCTCACCGCAACCGTAACTGTCGAGAACGATTAAAAAAACTCTCTTCATGGAATCTACCTCCTGTGTATGGGACCCAAATCCCTCAGTTAATTAACCATTACCCCATCAAAATATTATACCTTATTTCTTCTTAAATTTGAATAAAAATTCAGTCTCGTTGTCCTTGTATACAATGAACAAAAGGATAACAAGCATAGCCATCGCAACGGTCACATAAATGTCCGCCACGTTGAATCTGGGAAAGTTAACGGGTACGAAGTAAAAGAAATCGACTACATAACCCTGCTTGACTCTGTCAATCATGTTACCGATTGCACCCGCTACTATCAAAAGAAAATCTATACGCAAAGCCGCATATCTCTTACCTTCGGGAATTCTTACGAATTCAACGATGATAAGAATGAGCACAACGCTTGTAATGGTAAGCAAGAATCCCTGCTTGCCGGTAAAGCTTGAAAAAGCGGCTCCTGTATTTTCACAATATTCAAGTTCAAAAACATTCTTAATCCATACGGCATTGTCCTTACCCTCAAGGGCAGCGACTGCGAGGTTCTTGGTAATCTGATCGAGTACCACAAGTAATGCGCATACCGCAAGATAAATAATATATTTAACGGATTTCTTCATGGAAGTCTTCCTCTTTTCAAAATAATAAAATAGGCAGGTACACTTGCGTGCACCTGCCCAAAAATCAAATCTTACTGAGCGTCCTTGATGGAGAAGCTGATGCGGCCCATCTTGTCTTTGCCAAGGCACTTAACGGTAACCTTGTCGCCGAGTGTAAGAACGTCTTCTACATGGTCAATTCTTTCCTTGGCAATCTTGGAAATGTGAACCATGCCTTCTTTTCCAGGTGCGAATTCGATAAATGCGCCAAATTCCTTGATGCTTACAACCTTACCCTTGTAAATCTCGCCTTCAACGAAGTCGGATACGATAATGTTGATGAGCTCAACGGCCTTATTTATCATTTCGATGTCGGTACCGCATACGCTTACCATACCGTCATCGGTAATATCAATCTTAACGCCGGTCTGAGCAATGATAGCGTTAATGGTCTTACCCTTCTGTCCCACAACATCACCGATCTTCTCGGGATCGATCTGGATGGAAACAATCTTGGGTGCATATTCATTAACGGTCGGTCTGGGCTCAGCGATTGCGGGCTTCATGCAGTTGTCCATGATAAAGAGTCTTGCTTCACGGCAACGTGCAATAGCGCCTTCAACGATGGGTCTTGTAAGACCGTGAATCTTAATATCCATCTGAATAGCGGTGATACCTTCTGTAGTACCGGTTACCTTGAAGTCCATGTCGCCGAAGAAGTCCTCTAAGCCCTGGATATCGGTAAGAAGTACGAAGTCATCATCTGTATCGCCTGTAACAAGACCACAGGAAATACCTGCTACCATAGCCTTAATCGGAACACCTGCAGCCATAAGGGACATACAAGATGCACAGGTGGAACCCATTGAAGTAGAACCGTTGGACTCGAAGGTCTCGGATACGCAACGGATTGCGTAAGGGAACTCATCCTCTGAAGGAAGTACAGGGAGAAGTGCTCTCTCTGCAAGTGCACCGTGACCGATTTCTCTACGTCCGGGTCCGCGGCTTACCTTGGTCTCACCAACTGAGTAAGCGGGGAAATTGTAGTGGTGCATGTATCTCTTGGATACAACGTTCTCATCAAGACCGTCAACCTTCTGAACCTCTGAAAGAGGAGCAAGAGTACATACGTCACAAATCTGTGTCTGTCCTCTGGTGAACATGGAAGAACCATGAACTCTGGGGATAATATCAACTTCAGCC
Source organism: Lachnospiraceae bacterium (assembly GCA_017553505.1). Lineage (GTDB taxonomy): Bacteria > Bacillota > Clostridia > Lachnospirales > Lachnospiraceae > UBA1258. The sequence continues at coordinate 6,181 of JAFZLD010000012.1, read as the reverse complement.
GCAAGAGGTCTGATCTGAGTAATCTCACGACCGTCGGGACGCTTGTGGTCCTTAAGGATCATCTTACGAACTGTCTTTTTCTCGTACTGGTAAACTGCTTCACCAAGGATAGCAAGCCATTCTTCGTTCTCAGCGAAAGCTTCTTTGAACTTCTCGGTGATTACGCGGATGTTCTCTTCTCTAACCTGCTTCTCGTCGGTAAATACTGCAACTTCCATCTCTTCGGGAGTTACGATAGCCTTCATGGCATCGAACATCTCTGCGGGAATTGCGCAGCTCTCGTATTCGTGCTTCTTCTTACCAACCTTGGCAACGATGTCTTCGATGAAAGCGATAACTGTCTGGTTAACATCGTGAGCCTTGTAGATAGCTTCGATAATCTTTTCCTCGGGAACGATCTTGGCGCCGGCTTCAATCATGATAACTTTCTGCTTGGTAGAAGCAACTGTCATCTGAAGATCGCCGTTCTTCCACTGCTCCTGAGTAGGGTTGATGATGAACTCACCATTGATAAGACCTACCTGAGTCATAGCGCAAGGGCCGTCGAAAGGAATGTCCGAAATAGCGGTTGCAATAGCGGAACCAAGCATAGCTACAAGCTCGGGACGGCACTCGGGATCAACCGACATTACCATGTTGTTAAGGGTTACATCATTACGATAATCCTTGGGGAATAAGGGACGCATAGGACGGTCGATAACGCGGCTTGTAAGAATAGCGTTCTCGGATGCCTTGCCTTCTCTCTTGTTGAAACCGCCGGGAATCTTACCTACGGCGTATAACTTCTCCTCGTATTCAACTGAAAGAGGGAAGAAATCGATGCCCTCTCTGGGAGCATCTGATGCTGTTGCAGTGCTAAGTACGGTGGTATCGCCGTAGTGCATGAATGCACAACCGTTAGCCTGCTTACCTACACGGTTGATATCAACGCGTAAGGTACGACCTGCGAGGTCCATTGTAAAAGTGTCGAACATTTTACATTCTCCTTATGATTTTTATTGGAGTAGAAGATGCCGAAACTACTTATAGCTTCGCAAAAGAAAACTCTTGTGAGGCTGTAAGTGGTCTCGGAAGCTTCTTCTACTCGTTACCGGGTTTCTTGCAAATTAATCGCGAAAAACTCTTCAGTATAACAACAAAAGGGTGGATATAAATACCCACCCCTTATATGTGTTATTACTTTCTAAGACCAAGCTTAGCGATTAATTCACGATATCTTTCGATATCTTTCTTCTTGAGGTAGTCAAGTAATCCACGTCTCTGACCGATCATCATGTACATACCTCTTGCAGAGTGGTTATCCTTAGGGTTAGCCTTTAAGTGCTCTGTAAGCTCCTGAATACGAGCTGTAAGAACAGCTACCTGAACTTCGGGTGAACCTGTGTCGCCTTCGGTTCTTGCATACTCTTTGATAATTGCCTGCTTTTTCTCTTTAGAAATCATTTCTTAATCCTCCTATGTTTCTAAAATCGCCGTTTCCAAAGTCCTAAGTCGGAGTGTCTTAAAACCTTGAAAAGGGTTAATGGTTACATCTGTGCATATTCACAGACCTTGAGTATCTTACCATAAGAAGACAAGAAATGCAAGCGTTTTAGGAATTTATGCGCTATATGGAAATATTCAAAGTTTTTTAGTTATTTTCGGTTTCTTTGGTATATCTGATAAGAGAAACGTAGTGCCTGTCGTAATCCGTTCTTTCTTCGACTAATATGGTATTATCATCCTCAAGCCATGCGCTCTCTATATAATCGCCGTCGTCCCCGCGCGAAGCTGTAACATCCATCAGTTCCGAGGCACCGTAATTATCTACATACACAGTGATAATCTTAGACCTATTGGTTTCTTTATCATACCTGATTGCGAGTATTCTGTAATCGTCTGTCACGCCAAGCGGATGCTCTTCAAACTTATAATACTGCATCGGGTATTCATCAACAACCTTGAGATTAGTACCGTCATATACCACATGCTTTATGTAGTCCCGATTCCACAGAAGCGCGACAACATTCCCGTCAGGACCCTTCGCAATATAGGTAATTTCTTTGTCCGTTACTGTCGAGATCAGGTTCAAATTCTCGTCATACAAAGAAACCGTGTTGCCGTCACTGAAAATTGCAACCTTCCCGCTCTCCGTCACAATCCCGTCAACCGATAATCCCTTGTAAAAAGAATAATCTAACGGTACCTTATCAATCAGTTCTCCGTCATAATTAAAAGAAGCCAGATAATGTTTAATCTCTGCCTTATTATACGGGTCTTCACTATCGGTCATCTTAGCACAAAACAGGTATGCATATATCTTACTTTCAGTTGCACCGACAATTCCCTGGATTCCGGCATAAGGATATTCTGCATCGTCAGACTTTATCGTAAATACAGTCCTGTTCTCTCCGTCCTTGTCTGCATAGCCCCAAACGTAATCAAACAGCACACCTTCGTAATCCACATAATCAATGTCGGTTTCTATGGCTCTGTTACAGCAAAAGAAAACTTTGTCTGAACTTATATCGATATCTGTGGTTTCATAGCCGCTTTCTTTTACAAAATTAAGCTCTTCTCCGTCAAAAACAGTTTCGGGATTGTATGAAAAATCGATTTCAGGGTCAGGATGCAATGCCGCCTGTTCGTTTAAGTCTATACGCTCGCCGTTATGCATGATTGACTTTATTTTGTGGTATACCTTGTCGTCCTTGGTGTAGTACCCAGCCTCGGTAATACGGTAATCCGTCGCCGCAGATACAATAGTCGAATGTTCGATAATAAAATCTGCTGGTCTGTTATAGTCATCAATCGCCAGTTCCCAGTATTCACCTTCATTCTCGGTATAAAAATAAAGAACAAGCGCATCTGTCACACCTCCCGGAGGACAACCCTTATCGTCTTCCGGATTAACCGGTACGGCTGTAAGTTCAAAGCCTTTCAAAGTATTCATGATTCCGGCGATAACGTTTTTATCAGTCACCTCATATACAATATCGCCATCCTGCGTAGCAAGTTTTGTAATCTCATCCTTGTGCGCAAGCAAATCTTCTAATGTCGGATACTCCGTCATCCTCTGCTCTGCTTCAATTTGCTTTGCCTTATCTTCCTTCTTGACTTTCACAAATGTAAATGTATAAGCCAAAACATAAATCGCCAAAACCGCCAATATCAAAATGCTGAAGAATCGCATTTCCTTATCACTGTTGCTCATAATTACCCCTCATTTCCGTTAAGCCTGCTTCGGCACATGCGCCCCGTTAAAATTCACAACCGATACAAGTTTCCCCAGGTCATCTGTCACCCTCACTTCGTAGAAGCAATTGGTGCGACCGTCCTTGTAGAGCTTCGCCTCCGCATATAAAGTCGTGCCCTTTGTAGCATTCATGAAACTTGCCTGCCCCACAACGCTTACCGTTGCCACAGGCTTATCAAAATTCGACGCCACGGCAAAAGCAAAATCCGCAAGTGTATATATAGCACCACCCATCACGCCGCCATACGCATTCCTATGATCCGGCGTAATTACCAGGCTGCACTTCGCATAGTCCTCTCCCACTTCATCAATCACCGCGCCGGTGAGCTTGGTGGCATATAAATCTTTACTGAACATTTCTCTTGCTTCTTCTAATTTGATCATAGCTTTCTCCTTGCATTCTCGGTAACTGTAATGATTTTAACACGCAAATTTCCCTGCTACAATCCATGAGTCCTTTGAATTATCTGAACAGTTCTTAATATTTCATTAAGCACATTTATTCTCATCGCGAGTTTTTTTCTCAACACAATAACAGGCCGGCCGCGAATCACTCGCAGCCGACCTTGTAAACCATCTAATTATCCGAACCCTTTTCCTGTAAATAAATATTTACTCTCTTGTTAATGATGTTTATGGTGTCCTCAACATTTATATCACCGTTAACATAGGTGGCCAATTCCTCAAAAATAATGTCAACAATGATTCCGTCCATATCATCAAGAACCTTTGAATTATCAATCACTTCTGTAATTTCTTCAACAATCGCTGCTTTATCACGGTCATCGTCGATATGATTTTCATCCTCACTAAAAGCAAGTTCCAAATTCTTCGCAAAAGCAGCTTTGTCAGACACAAACATTGCATGCTCTTCCCTTTGACCTTCAAGATATGCATATTCTACAAAATCATATGCAACGTCCTTATTCACCGACTTATCACAAACCGCATACATCCCAGAGCCCTCAAACAAAACGCCAAAATTTCCACCGGTTGCAGGGTATCCTACCAGTTTTGTATCCTTTCCATGATGCATAAGAAAATGAATCAGGTCATCCGGACCGACAATCATAGTTTCTGTAATCATTGGCTCTGTTGCTTCAGACCTAAGCCCTTGGATTGTTTTCTCAATTACCGCAGCTTCGCTGAAAGAATCTTTATTGAAGTCTGCTGTTCTTGTATCAGAATCTATAAACTCATCAAGCCTTAACATTAAAAGAATAGAAGCAAATTGAAGCTCATATTCTTCTTTTATCAGTTCTCTACCCTTACCTTTGTTTATAAGGGATTTCACTGTCTCTGTCTTTATCCCGTTATACAGGGACTCATCATTAGTCGCGACAGTTTGAACCGAGAACACTGAAGGAATCGCATATCTGACTCCTCCATGTAATCCCATATCATACGCGCTTTTAAACAGAGCATCAGGCTTTATCTTGTCGCTTTTACTTATATATTCTGACAAATCTGCATAAAGTCCTTTTTTGACCATATCAGAATGATTGGCTCCCGGAACCAGACTTATCAAATCAATACTCTCTCCTGCCAGAATATCTGACACCAAATGCATTACAGCATTGTCCAAATCATATTGCGAATAATCTTTGATGACAACATCATACTCATCCTGCGATTTCATATAGTCCCGCGCCATTTTTCTAACATTTTGAAGATCGGAGCAGGCGGCTATAACTAGTTTCTTTTCTCTTTGTACTCGTTCCGCCTTTCTGGCGATTTTCACAGCTGTAAAAACCGAATCCTTATATAAAATGGCACAAGCCTCATCTTGACCTTTTACATAGTATTCGCATACGGATTTTTCGTCTATTCCGGCTGCATCCCAGTCAAAATCCAAGAAAGTCGAATCAAAAAAATGTTCCTCTACGCTTTCTTTTGATATTGTTCCATTATCGTTAATTACTGCGTACATATCTGAGCCTGCAACGGCAGGTTCACCATCTTTAGTAAAAATAATATTTGCAATTAAGGAAAATCTTGAATCATTGAACTCAGACTTGAAAATCACTTTTCCTTTTGAATCACATTTAAGGAGATACTTTTTGAATTCTTCTTTCTCTTTTTCAGTAAATACAAAATAAGAATTGCCATCAATATCTACATTAAATGAACTGATATTACTGTCTGACGAAATGGGCAGTTCTATTGATTTAAATTTTCTTGAAGCAAATGTGTATGTATTTAAATAATACGAGTCACTAAGAGATGTCATGTAATACGCTGACACCTCTGTGATTTTTGCCGTAGGAAAACTGAGTGCTCCTTCCAAAACAGCACTTTCAAGCTCGTAGTCTTGTGTTAGAATTGGTTTTTCCTCTACAGCCTTTTCCTTTGCGCACGCATTAAAAAGAAAAAAGCTAAAAACTATAGCAAAAAATACCGGTATTTTTCTCATTTAGTACCCGTCAAAGCCTCCTTTATTATGGATGGATGAACTGGCACACGTCATATTCGCCCTTAGAGCATTTGCTGTGTGATTCATAGCACAAATGATATAAATATCCTCCGTTGCTATCTTTCCACTCTTCTACAGCAAAGCAAGTCGGACAAACATATCCACCTCGGGACTTGTAATACTTAGCATAGCACTTATTTCTTCCAAGGAATCCATATGAATGTTCACCGGAATCAAGCAGTATCTTCTGTTGTCCACATACTTCTGCCATCTGTCCGCTCCAACATCTGGAGCACACATATGCATAGCTTGATGACACAGATGCGTAGCATACAACAAAAGCCAATGCTAATGCTGCAATGGTTCTGATAGTTTTTTTCATGAAATACCTCCTTCAGTTGTAAAACGAGATGCAACCCCTCTCGTTCCGGCCTGAGGCCATAGTGGGTTGAAAGTGAATACCTTCCGGGAGGTTGCATCCCGGTTTACAAAGAGACTGGCTCAGGCTAGTCTCTTCTTTGTTGGTGGAGGAT
>JAFZLD010000011.1 GCA_017553505.1 Lachnospiraceae bacterium | reverse complement strand
CAAACGATGCATCTCGTTTACAAAAATGGCATCTGGCGTACAAAACTGGCGTTTCGTTTACAAATATGCAGTTTTCAATTTACAAACAAGCATTTCGCCTTACAAACTGGCACCTCGGATTACAACTCAGCCCCATTCCCGGCGCACTCCTTGTCCTGTTGAGCTTATGGTATAGTATCATTTTCTTTTTGTCAAGTATATTTTACATTATGTCGCATGTTAATTTGCCTATTCATTAATTCCCCTCTGCTAGAATCTTTATCGGGAATGATGTTAAGAGGGACTAAACTATGAAAAATCTCGGAAGAATCATTAGCAGTCTCATTATCGCCATACTGGTGATTTCAGTAATCGTTCAGTCATCCTTACTGAAAAAAGAAAAAGCATACTCGGCAGCCATGGCAGCGGAATACGAGTCGGATATCGATTCGCTCTCCGCTTCTGTCACTGCGGCCCGCAAAGAGCTTAGCGACGCCAACGTTTCCCTCACGGAATACAAAGCTGAGATAGAGCTTCTTAAGACGGATCTTGAAACGTACGAAGAAACCGTAAGCGCCCTTAACACGGAACTCGCTTCCAAGACAGCCGCTCTTGCAGCCAAAGAAAACGCTTCTCTTTCCATAAAAGATGCCAAAATTCCTCTGTCCAAAGAAGCCGCCAATTCAGTTCCCGGCGAGACCGCCAAAAAGGAAGAGCAGAAAGCTAAAGAGCCCATCATCACCGCCGGCGAATATGCGACGCTCATGCTTACTAAGATTAACGAATACAGAGCGGCTAACGGTGTCGCACCGCTTTCTTTTAACAACGTATGCTTAGATGTGGCGGACAAGAGAGCGGCTGAGTGCGGAACACTCTTCTCCCACTCAAGACCCAACGGCGAAAAGTACTATTCGCTCTACGATGAAGGCGGTTACGATATAATCTCTGTCGGCGAGAACTGCAGCAGATCCTGCGGTTACGAAAACGATGATGCGAACACCGTAATCGACGGAATCATGGAAGGCTACAAGAACAGCCCCGGGCACAACGAGAACATGCTTAATCCCAAGTGGAAATACGTAGGCTTCGGTTTCTTCCGCGCAGAGGACGGTACCATCTACGGAACGCAGGAGTTTTCTTCCACAAATATCAAATAGTATATAGACTTATTTGACCCACTTATCGGGAGACGATAGGTGGGTCTTTTTTATTACTTTTTTTGCCCGTTAAAAGGCGAGACAGCGTCAATTTTGTGCGATTTTACATTGAATGGTTAACCCGTCGGTGATATAATCCAAAAGTTGACTTGTAGTATGTAAGAAATGTGAGGAATTTATGTTACAAAAAAGAGAAGACATTCGTAACGTAGCAATCATAGCTCATGTAGACCACGGTAAGACCACACTCGTGGATGAGCTTTTAAAACAAAGCGGCGTTTTCAGAGCCAATCAGGAAGTTCAGGAACGAGTAATGGACTCTAACGATATCGAGCGTGAGCGCGGTATCACCATCCTGTCTAAGAACACCGCAGTTTCATATAAAGGCACCAAGATTAACATCATCGACACCCCCGGTCACGCTGATTTCGGCGGCGAGGTAGAGCGCGTACTTAAGATGGTTAACGGCGTTATCCTTGTGGTAGATGCTTTTGAAGGTCCCATGCCACAGACAAGATTCGTTCTTACCAAGGCTATGGCTCTTAAGCTTCCCGTTATCGTATGCGTTAACAAGATTGACCGTCCCGAGGCTCGTCCCGAAGAAGTTATCGATGAAGTGCTCGAGCTTCTTTTGGAGCTTGATGCCACCGATGAACAGCTTGACTGCCCCTTTGTATTCGCATCAGCCAAGGGTGGCTTCGCATCCCTCGATCCCAAGGTTAACGGTACCGACATGCAGCCCCTTTTTGAAACAATTATCAATTACATTCCCGCTCCCGAAGGCGACCCCGATGCAGGCACTCAGGTGCTTATTTCCACCATCGATTACAATGAGTATGTGGGTCGTATCGGCGTAGGTAAGGTTGACAACGGTTCCGTTAAGGTTAATCAGGAAGTTGTAATCGTTAACCACCACGAGCCTGACAAGATTCGCAAGGTTAAGATTTCCAAGCTTTACGAGTTCGACGGTCTTAACAAGGTTGAAGTTAAGGAAGCAGGCATCGGTTCCATCGTAGCCATCTCCGGTATCTCCGACATTCACATCGGCGACACCCTCTGCGATGTTGAGAACCCTCAGCCCATCCCCTTCCAGAAGATTTCCGAGCCTACCATCGCTATGGATTTCTGTGTTAACGACTCTCCTCTCGCAGGTCTTGAAGGTAAGTTCGTAACCAGCCGTCATCTTCGTGAGAGACTCTTCAGAGAGCTTAACACCGACGTTTCCCTCCGTGTTGAGGAAACCGACTCCACCGACCGCTTCAAGGTATCCGGTCGCGGTGAGTTACATTTGTCCGTACTTATTGAGAACATGCGTCGTGAAGGCTTTGAATTCGCTGTCAGCAAGGCAGAAGTTTTGTACAAAGAAGACGAGAAGGGCAAGCGCTTAGAGCCCATGGAAATCGCTTACGTAGACGTTCCCGAGGAATACTCCGGTACCGTAATCGAGAAACTCTCCATGCGTAAAGGCGAGCTCAAGGAAATGGGCCACGCAAGCGGCGGCTACACCAGACTCATCTTCTCCATTCCTTCCAGAGGACTTATCGGTTACCGTGGTGACTTCATGACTGACACCAAGGGTAACGGTATTCTTAATACAATGTTTGACGGCTACGGCCCCTACAAGGGCGACATCGCCTACAGAAGCCAGGGCTCCCTCATCGCCTTCGAGAACGGCGAGACCGTAACCTACGGCTTATTCAACGCTCAGGAGCGCGGTACCCTCTTCATCGGACCCGGTGAGAAGGTTTACAGCGGTATGGTAATCGGTCAGACAGGTAAGACCGAAGACATCGAAGTTAACGTCTGCAAGAAAAAACAGCTTACCAACACCCGTTCCTCCTCAGCCGACGAGGCACTCCGCTTAACCCCTCCCAAGGTATTATCCCTTGAGCAGGCACTCGACTTCATCGACACCGACGAGCTCCTTGAAGTCACCCCCACCAAGCTCCGCATCCGCAAGAAGATCCTCGATCCTCTCATGCGTAAGCGCGCAGGGTTCAAAAAGAACTAACACTAAAGGCCGAGCAAATCGCTCGGCCTTTTTTGATTCATGTTTTCTACCCGGTCGAAAACTTTATTCTTTACTTACGTATTTATTCGTGTACATCACCAGCACATCGCCTGCCTTAATAATCGTATCTCCCTTAGGAATGATTATCTTGTTACGACGCTTAATCATTACCACCAGTGCCTGTCTTGAAATGTCCAGCTTGCGAAGCGGTGCCCCTATCCACTCGTGTTCGTCCTTGATGGTAATCTCCGAGAGGTTCATGCCCCGGTTCTCGTCGAAGCGTTTCGCTGCGAAGATGAGTACATCGTCCTCTTGCAATACTGTGTCGCCGTTGGGAATGAGTTCTTCGTCGTCGCGGATAACGATTACGAGGACGGTTTCAGGCGGCATTACGATTTCCGAGACTTTTTTACCGTTCCAAGGGTGGTCCTTGACCATTACGCTCGTTACAAAGTGTAACGGCTTCTCCTCTTCCTTGAACACTATACGGTTAATCTTGGTGTAGGTTTCAACGAAGCCTGCGGAAATAATACCTGTAGGGATAGCTACCATTCCTACGCCGAGGAATGATATTATGATGGCCATTATCTTACCTCCCACAGTAACCGGGTAGATATCGCCGTAGCCTATGGTAAGCAGGGTCGAAGTCGACCACCAGATACCGGAAAAAGCATTCTTAAACTTGTCGGGCTGCGCTTCGTGCTCAAGCGAATACATGCACAGTGACGATGCCACCATAAGGATTAATACCATCACTACCGAAGAAAAAATCTGCTTTCTCTTCTCCTTAAGTACGTCAAGGATTACACTGAACGCATCGTAGCGGGTGTTAATCTTAAAGAGTCTCAAGATTCTTATTACTCTGAAGATTCTGAAGGCCACCGCGCCGGCAGGGAACACAATCGGCAGGTAGTAGGGAAAGAAAGTGATTAAATCAATAAGTCCCGATGCCGAGAATATGAATGCCAGGCGGGACGAAATTCCTTTCTTCATCGGATATAGGTAATTCGCTGTCCAGAGTCTTAAAATATACTCGATTGTGAAGATGATAACCGACACAAGTTCGATTACTTCCAGCACAGCCTCATATTTCTTAAACTCGGCAAAAGTAGAAAGAATCGTCGCTGTGAGGCTTACAAGTATTACAATCGCAATGAATATATCAAAGAACTTGCTTACGAAGTCCTTACCGCTGCCTATCTGAATGATATCAAAGATACGTTTCTTTAAGTTCTTAACCTTAGAAGTCAACTTTAACTCCCCCGAATAAATCTATTTGCTTAATTATATCAAAAAATCCCCCAACTTGGGGGATTTTTATCATGTTTCAACTTTAACTTTCTCTTCAAAATCCGTAAGCGGCATCGGCTTGGCGTAGAAGTAACCCTGTATTACGTCGCAGCCTTCTTTGGTTAAGAAATCTGCCTGCTCCTTAAGCTCTACACCTTCGGCCACTATCTTAAGCTTCAGTGCCTTGGCCATGTGCACCATGTAGGTGATGATTTCGTTACCGCGCTCCACATTGGTACCGCCGCGTAAGAAGCCCATGTCGAGCTTTAACACATCAATCGGTATATCCTTAAGTGAGTTAAGCGACGAGTATCCGCTTCCGAAGTCATCCATCGCAATGGCAAAACCGATTTCTTTGAGCTTGTATACTCTTTCCGTAAGCGCCGACTGATCACGCATGTAAGCGCTCTCGGTTATTTCAAAATAAAGATTCTTCTTGTTAATCGGGTACTTCTTGGCAAGCTTCCTGATTATATCGACTATATCATCGTTCTCAAGGCTGATACGCGAGATATTAACGGAAATCGGCACTTGCGGCCCGCCTGCTTTTTCCCACTGCTGCACGAGCTTGAAGGCGGATTCCCAAACGTACTTGTCTAGCTCCTTGATGAAACCGTTCTTTTCAAATACAGGTATGAAGATGCCGGGCGATACTATGTTTCCGTCTCCCTTAAGCCAGCGGCAGAGCGCCTCTGCGCCTACCATCTTGCCGTTGCGGTGATCGTACTGGGGCTGCATAAAAAGAACAAACTCACCCTCATTCATCGCATCACGCATCTTAAGGGTAATGTCGGTCTCCTCCTGCATTTCTTTACGCATAGCGTCCGTGTATTCAATGAAGGTGTTCTTGGTGCGGTCGGTTGCTTTTTCCGCCGCGTATGTGCACAGGTTAACTACGTTGGAAAGCTTAAGTGCGTTGTCGTTAACCCTATACATTCCGAAACGAATTGTGATGGGGAAGAATACGCCGAGCCTTGAAGCATTGAAGCTTTCAAGCTCCATGAGACGCTTGGTGTACTCGGGCTTATCCTCCATGAAGACTGCATAGACACCGCCGCCGAAACGCGCGCAGATTCCATGCTCACCTACTATCGATTCTATTGTCTTGGCAATATGGATGAGCACCATATCTCCCATCTCGGTGCCGTATAAGTCGTTAACGTTCTTAAGCTTGTTAACGTTACCGACCATAAGAACGTAGTTCTTGTCAAGGTTGGCCTCAAGTATTTCGTTGGCTTTCTTTCTGAAGCCTTCGCGGTTAAGCACTCCCGACATTTTATCGACGAGTGCAGAATACTTAAGGTCGTCGTTCATATAGTGAACGCAGTCCTGAATCCTTGCGTAACCGTTACTTACGGCAATTGCCAGGTCCTTACAGGTCCTGTATCCGCAGGAGCGACAGTTGATGGTGCGCTTAAGCTCCGTATCCTTGTGCATGTTATTGAAGATGTCGTCAATGGCATCCTCCGGCACGATGTAAGGCTGTCTGTATTTGTCGCTGAGAGTCTTGGCAAAGTCATCAAAATTCAAGTCCTTGAAAACCTTCGACACTCTCAGGTAATACTCCTCCGGACTCATGCAGGAATTGACGAAATTAAAACTCTTAGACCTTACCCTTCGATAATTGTCCAAAGTTGCACTGAGGCTTACGTCCGAAGCCTTAAGGCCGGTTCCGCAGACGCATCCTCCTCGACAGATATCGGCGGTAACCATGAGCGAATGTCTCGACTTTTTGAGGCCTGAAAGACCGGAAAGATTCTCGATATTGACATCCTTGATGCCGCCCAGATTGGTAAATATTTCTTCGCGGTTAAAGAAAGCGGATACGCCCTCGATAAATCCGTCGTTGTAAGCAATAATGTTGCCAAGGCCTTCAGAAGTTAAATCCGCCTCAGCCCTTTTTTCGCCGAGCCCCTTCTTTTCTGCATAATTCATAAGGGACTCAACGGTAACGCTGTATGTGACATGGCCTCCCGTGTCCGCACTGCGCACTTCGTCAACCTGCGTGATACAGGGCGAAATAACAACGAACTCGGAGTCGTCCTTTAAATACTTTCTTGCGTAAATAGCCGTGCAGGTGGTAGGCGACTGAACGGGTATTACAAGCGGAATAAGCTGCGGGGCAACGTTTGAAATGTAGTTATTCAAAGCGCCGCAGGTATTGGCTATAAACTGTCTGCACTGACCGTTATTGTCGATGTGTTCCTTGATGTACTTGGCATGGGCATACAGACATATCTCGGCGCCGTAAGAAACGTCGTAAATCTTGTAAATTCCCATGTCCTTTAAGAATCCGAGTATCTGCGGTGTTTTGTTACCGTATATCAGATAAAGAACGGGATCGATGAGGGCTGAAACTTTCTTGCCCTCGGAAAGTGCCTTGAGCACAGCATCAAAGTCGTCTCTGTATTCTCTTGCGGCGTGTTCGCAGGCCACAACACAAAGGCCGCAGTCAATGCATTTTTTGGACACTTCTACCGTCTGTTTGCCACCGATTACCCTAGAGACATTGGCGCCAAAAACAGGGCAGACGCTGATACATTTACTGCAACCTATACATTTGTCATTTGTAAAAACAGTTCCTTCGTTAAAACGGCTCATTCACGGTACTCCCGTAACAGTTTATTCGAATACCACCAAAACCATCGTCGCATTAAAATGCTCGTAATTTACCTGTTCTCCAAAAGTCGCGATACCCGCATACTGACCGTATTCTTTTTTCATAACCTCATTGTATGAATCCATGCGATTATGTCTTTCAAAGAAAAGTACTCGGGTGTAGCAGTTTATCGCATAGGACATGGAAGGCTTGGGTATTACCGCCTTGACATCCTGCGCTGTGCGCTTCCAAACTGCATCAAGATCGTCGGGTTCTAAGATATTGAGCTTGGTCTGATTGTATATTCTTGCGTAATATGTAATACTTCCGTCGTCTCTTAAGCCTCGCATATCCGTAATGTAGATATCGTGTCCCGTTATTCTTCCGAGCGGTCTCTCCACAAGGTTCTCTACCACCTTGTCAAGCTTTACACCGAGCTTGCTTGCAAGCGCAACCAATGCCGGCATATTGTCATATTCATATACGACTCTTTCCTCGCAGTCTACGTCTGTGGCCGTAACCACAAGGTCTGTGGGTCTGAAGATGTTTTCTTTGTATATGAATACCTTGCCGGTTAAATTCTTAATCATGAGGAAAACTGCCGCCTCCTCGTAGACTTCTCCGTTTAAGGATACGTAAGTTGTGGCGTCGGGATTGGTGGCACCCGCTGTTCCGCCCGCAACAGGGATTTTTTCTTTTTCAAGAACGCTTCTGAAGGTATCCTGCACCAGTTCTTCACAGTTGCCGGCGGCGGTACAGAAATCTATACAGATTGTGTTCTGGCCGCGCCCTGCGATAGTAAGCGCCTTCTCGATTCTTTCGGAGTACTTCATTGGGTAGTGCGTAATCTCAAGCAATACGCCCGAAGCCACCGCCACACCGCTCGTAATAGCCCATGCAACCAGGGCATTTTCCCCGTTTCCTTTGGAAGATAAGCTTGTAAAAGTGGTGCAACCCATAATCTCCACCTTGGGGAACGCCTTTTTAAGTCTTTCGGTGTATGTCTTAAAAGGCGCCTCAGCCGAAGAAAAAATGATAAGTATGGGATTACCCTTCTTGCTTATCTGCTTTAAAATGTCCTCAATCGCTTCTTCGGGATTATTCAGTTCACTGTATGCGACTATACCGTCAACCATATTTGCGTGCTCCCGTTTCCAGGCTTTTTCTCTTACTTTCTATGCATGAATAGTACCAAAGTTTGCTTACCAAAATATTAACTCCAAGGCCTATGTTAAGTACCGTAACAGCTTCTTTTGCAGTACGTTTAACTGGATGGGCTTGGAGATGTAATCGTCCATTCCGCTTTCGATGAACAGCTCGTCCGCACCCTTCATAACGTTGGCGCTGCAGGCGATAATTGTGGCTTTCTTGCGGCCCTCTTCGCCCAGGCGAATCTTCGTGGCCGCCTCCGCGCCGTCCATATCAGGCATCATATGATCCATGAAGATTACGTCGTAGTCTTTCTCCGCCGCAAGTCCAATCGCCTCCGGGCCGCTGAAGCATACGTCGGATTCGATGCCGAACTGCTTAAGGAAGGCGGTAAGTACCTTAACGTTAACCTTGTTATCGTCCACCACGAGTACCTTGGCCCCCTTAAACTGCGGAAGCTTGCTGCTTTCATCGTCCTCATCCGTCGGAATGTCGTTGGTAATGCCAAAAAGGTTGTAGGACGTATACTTGGGAACCTTGGAAACCGTTCTGAAGCTTCCCGGCGCGATGGGCGTCTCGTCCACTATGTAAAGCGGTATGGAAAAATAAAACGTACTGCCGTTTCCGTACTCACTTTCTACGCTGTACTCACCGTTCATTAAGTCGATAAGCTTGGCAGAAATGGCAAGGCCCAGGCCGGTTCCCACTACCTTTCTGTTACGCTTCATGTCTACCTGGCTGAAGGGATGGAATATCTTCTCCTGATCTTCCTTCGTAATACCGTTACCGGTGTCTTCAACCGCAACTTTAAGGATTATGCTGCTCTTCTCGGTACGTTCGAAGTCCACCTTGAAGGTGATATGACCGGTACTCGTGTACTTCACGGCGTTGCCGAGGAAGTTAATCATAACCTGTCTGATACGTATATCATCGCCAAATAAAGAACTCGGCAGCTTCGGGTCCACATCAACATTGAACACTAAACCCTTGTCGCCGATACGCATATTTATAACGTTTATGACTCCGTTTAAGAAATCAAGCGTATTAAATTCAACGGGTATTATTTCAAACTTGCCGGACTCAACCTTGGATAAGTCAAGCGTCTCACAGATAATATCAAGAAGCATGCGACCCGAGGACTTAATCTGTGAAAGATAGTCCCTGATGGGCGTCATATCATCTTCTCTCTCCGCAAGCTCAGCCATACCGATGATTGCATTAAGAGGCGTTCTCATCTCGTGGCTCATGTTGGCCAGGAATATGCTCTTGGCCTCATTGGCGCTGTCGGCCATTTCCTTGAGAGTACGCATCTCGCTTACCTGCGAATGGAGCTCAGTTACGTCGGTTATGGTGATGAGGTAACCCACCTGCTTGTGCTTCTCAAGCAAAGGCTTGGCAAGTGACTGGAAGAATCGCCCGTTTATTTCAAAAGGCTCATTGTTGCCGAATGTACAAAGTCCGTAGCCCAGTTCATCCACCGATACACCGGGGCTCCAGGTCTTAAGTTCCGGGAAAATAAGCTCTGCCGTAACATTTGAGTCAAGGTATCTGCGGTCTTCATCGGTAATGATGATGCCCTGGTCGAGGTCACGATACAAGCTCGGAAGCGCCTTACTTACAACGTTTACCATCTTGTAGTGAGTAAGGTTGTAAACAAGAAGATTAAACGTAATTACAACAACTATACATGTGGGGTCATATCCGCCGAGAAGATGTGTTCTTGCAATCGTTACTCCTATAAACGGCGTGGTACACATGATTACAATATAGACAAGTCTTCTTCTTTCGACCTCTTTAAATACGGTCTTTCGGTAGCGAAGTGCCACCGCCATGGCTCCGACAAGGGTTAATCCGAGGAATGTTATGTAAACCGTATAGCCAAATCCCGGCACATACTCCATGTGAGGGAAGGGGCCGTCGGTTGCCCACTCAGCCGACTTAAAATACCAGCCGGAATCAATGAACTGCTGTGCGAAAAACAAAACTATCACATTGACCGCAATCATTATGTAAGTCAGTTTCTTGGACAGTTGAATTCTGCAGTATGAATGTACGAATAAGGCGAAAAACGTTCCGATAAAAGAAACGCCCAGATACTGGAACCGCAACGCATACAGCGCGGTTTCTTTGCCTGTGGCGTAGAACTCAAGAAGATACCCAAGCGCATAAACGGTCAGGCAACATGAAGTCATTATGAGAAATCTTGAATCTATTCCTAATCTGAAATTCAGAAGTGAAAGCGACGCATACAGGGCCAAAGAAACAGTTAAGACCTGAGCGATTAATAATACATGATACATAATGCCTCCCTGCGCAGGGTTATATATCATATATTAAACACTCAGGTCATTAAACAATCATTAATCTATTCAGTTTCTCTATTCGCCGAATATCATCTTCGCAATATCGGCAGATTGCTTGGCATCTTTGGAATAATAGTCCGCGCCGATTTGCATTGCAAAATCTTCGGTGAGAACCGCGCCGCCTACCATTACCTTGCAGTCAAGGCCTGCTGCCCTGATCTGACTGATGGTCTCTTCCATAGAGGCTACGGTGGTGGTCATAAGAGCGGATAAACCTACGAGCTTAACCTGATGCTCTCTTGCCGCCTCTACTACCTTCTCCGGCGGAACGTCCTTACCAAGGTCGATTACGGTGTAGCCGTAGTTCTCGAGGATGGTCTTAACGATGTTCTTACCGATGTCGTGAACGTCGCCCTTAACGGTAGCAAGCACAATCTTGCCCTTGGAAACCGTCGAAGCGTTATGCGCCGCCATGTACTCTTTAATTACGTTAAAGCCTGCTTCTGCCGCCGTCGCACTGGACAATAACTGAGGCAGGAAAATAACACCTTTCTCAAAGTCCGCGCCCACCTTATCAAGAGCGGGAATCAGGTCGCCGTTGACGATGTCGAGCGGGTCCTTGGTATCAAGAAGCGCTTTGACAGCCTTGGCCGTAGAATCACCGAGACCTTTCTTAACATAGTCGCTTATGGTAAGCTCGCCTGCAGGTGCTGCGGGGGCTTGTGCCGCGTTCTTTTCCTGTTCTTGGATAGCGGCGTACTTCTCTACATAGTGAGTACTGTTGGTATCGATGTTCCAAAGAACGTGGAACGCATCAACCGCGCCCATCATAGCCGCGTTGTTGGGGTTAATGATGGGAAGGTCGAGTCCCGCTTCCATTGCAAGTGTTAAGAACGTCGTATTAATATATTCACGCTTGGGAAGGCCAAAAGAAATATTGGATACACCAAGCACTGTATGAACACCGTAGAGGCGCTTAACCTCACGGATTGCGTTAAGAGTCTCCTTGACTTCCTTTTGCTGAACGCTGGCTGCGAGGGTAAGACAGTCGATGTAGATGTCCTTGGGCTCAATGCCGTATTCGGCGGCTTTCTTGACAATGCGGCCGGCTATCTCGATACGCTTCTTTGCGCTCTCGGGGATACCTTCGCTGTCCATGGTAAGACCGATTACTGCTGCCCCGTAACGAGCGGCGATGGGAAGGATGGTGTCGAGCACCTTCTCCTCACCGTTAACACTGTTTACGAGTGCCTTACCGTTGTATATTCTGAGCGCTTTCTCGATAACTGCCGCGCTCGATGAGTCTATCTGAAGGGGAAGATCAACAACTGTCTGAAGTTCCTTGACTACTTCCACCATGAGGCCTTCTTCGTCAATCTTGGGAAGACCTACGTTAACGTCGAGAATCTCAGCTCCGGCCTCAGCCTGCTCCATTGCACGAGCCTTTACGTAGTCGATATCGTGATTGAGAAGGGCTTCTTTGAAGAGCTTCTTACCGGTAGGGTTAATACGCTCACCTACCACATGAACTCTGGTAACATCCACAAATTCGCGACCGCTTGATAAGTATGAGCGGTTGTTGCGCTCCGGCTTAACGGGCTTGTAACCCTTAGCCTTTTTAACAAGTGCCTCGATATATTCGGGAGCGGTACCGCAGCAGCCGCCTACCATGGAAACGCCCATTTCAAGGAACGGAACCATCTTCTCGGCAAATTCCTCGGGTCCCATATCATAAGCTCCGGTACGAGGGTCGGGAAGACCTGCATTGGGCTTAACAATCAAAGGCAAGTCCGAAACCTCGCGCATTCTCTTCACAAAAGGAAGGAGCTCGTCGGGGCCGAGTGAACAGTTAACACCGATAGCGTCCACCTTAAGAGCCGTCAGTGTAATAGCCATTGCCTCCACAAGCGTACCGTTGAAAGTACGACCGTTGGACTCAAAGGTCATTGTTACGAATATGGGAAGCTTGGTATTCTCGCGAGCCGCAAGAACGCCTGCCTTAACCTCGAGTAAGTCGGTCTGAGTCTCAAATACCAGGCAGTCTGCGCCGGCCTTTTCGCCCGCCACCACCATTTCCTTATACATTTCGTAAGCATCGTCGAACTTAAGATTACCGAAAGGCTCCAAGATGTCGCCGATGGTACCCATGGAAAGTCCTACCTTGGCGCCGTAAGGCTCTGCCGCCTCGCGCGCGTTCTTAACGGAAGCTGTGATAATCTCGGACACCGAGTACTTGCTGCCCTTGCACTTATAGGCATTGGCGCCAAAAGAACACGTATAGATAAGCTTAGTGCCCTTCTCAAGGTACGATCTGTGTACTTCCTTAATGAGCTCCGGATGCGTGATGTTAAGCTCCTCGGGCAAATGTCCCATGGGCGCATTCTTCTTAACAAGCTCGGTTCCCATGGCACCGTCTAAGATTATGAGTTCATCAAACAGATTCATCTATAGCCTCCTTCTTAAGTCCCGCAACCGCCGTGACGGTCTTTCTGGGATTCATGAGGTAATTTTCGTTAATTGTAACACCTGCAAGACGCTCGGTGTTAAGTATTCTTATAAAGTCTTTCTGAGTGGAGAGCGGTAAATCGCCGTAACCGGGGCTGAAACGCATGCCGGACTTAAGGCCCGTCTCCTCTTCAACCTCGCGCTGAAGCGTATCGCAAGCTTTCTCCACCGCCTGAATACCGCAGGCATTAAGAATAACCGCCAGCGTCGGGTTCTTGACCATCTGCTTCTCTACCTCGCGGTCAAAAGCACTGCCGATGGTAAGGCAAAGGAAAAGCGCCTCATCATAGCCCTTCAGATGCTTCTTAATGCTCTCACCCGTAAGCGTAAAGTTCGCTCCGACCACTTCTATTCCGTTGTCTCGTTCTTTAATGTCAAAAAAGCGATAGGTCAAACCGATTTTAATAAGCTTGTTAGAAAGCTCAATTCCCTCGCGAAGTGTATCTTCCACCACTTCGGTAATCTCGCTTCCCCTGTAACCCAAGTATCTCAAAATCTCGCTTCTATCGCTTAAGTCAAGTTGAATATTCATCAAATTTTGTTAACGCTTTCAAATAAGCTTTCTGTTGCGGTTGTGACAGCTCGCGCCACCTCAACGTTGTTCATGGTGTATAAGTGAATGCCTCTTACACCGCTTGCCACAAGGTCTGTTATCTGGTCAATCGTGTAAGAAAGACCTGCCTGATACAAAGCATCCGGCGAATCCGAATATCTGCTGATGAGACGTGAGAACTTGGCAGGAATGGACGCACCGCACATCGATACCGTTCTCTCTATCTGAGTCTTCTTGATAATAGGCATGATACCGGCCGCAATCGGCACATTGATACCCGCCTTCTCAACCTTGTCCATAAAGCTGTAGAACACTTCGTTGTCAAAAAAAAGCTGAGTGGTGAGGTGAGTCACACCGGCATCCACTTTTCTTTTTAAATTCTCAATATCAGCGTCCAAACTCTCCGCATCCACATGACCCTCGGGATAGCACGCGCCCGCAACGTTAAAGAAAGAATCCTGCTCTCTGATAAACGCAGCTAAGTCGCTCGCATGAGGGAAAGCCATCTCGCAAGGACCCTCCGCAGGCATATCGCCGCGAAGCGCCAGGATGTTCTGCACACCTGCACTCTTAAGGTGTGTAAGAGTCTCCGCAATCTGCTCCTTAGTAGAGCCTACACATGTTAAGTGGCTCAAAGGCTCGATTCCGTACTCGGACTTGATAAGGGAAGCAATCTCAACGGTCTTATCCTTCTGACTGTCGGTGCCGCCCGCGCCGTAAGTTACGGAAATATAGTCAATAGGAAGGCCTCTCAAGCCATAGAGCGTATTGTAAACGGTCTCTACGGCTCCCGACTTCTTAGGCGGGAAGACTTCCATGGAATATACGGTTTTCTTGGACTTATAAAGGTTTGAAATGTTCATGTAATTAAATTCCTAAAATACTTGTAGCTATTGCAAAATAAACAAGCAGTGACAGCGCATCTACGATAGTGGTAATAAACGGGCTTGCAAGAACCGCAGGGTCAAATCCCATGCGCTTGGCAATCATAGGAAGGGAGCTTCCCACAACCTTAGCCACGAATACCGCAACAATAAGGGTTAAGCACACTACAAGCGATACCCACACTCCCACGCGGTCAATGAAAAGGCACTTTAAGAAGTTACATACCGCAAGGGTAATACCGCAAAGCAGTGCAACACGGCTTTCTTTCCAGAGGACCTTGAAGAAATCCTTAAAAGCAATTTCATCAAGTGAAATACCACGAATAACCGTAACACTCGCCTGTCCACCCGCATTACCGCCCGTATCCATAAGCATAGGGATAAAGAAAGTAAGTGCCGGAATTACGCCCAGCGCATCTTCAAATCTCTTAAGAATGCTGCCTGTAACGGTAGCGGAAACCATGAGAAGGAGGAGCCAGGGAATACGCTTCTTCCAGGTCTCAAAGACTCCCGTCTTCATGTAGGACTTGTCGGAAGGCACGATAGCTGCCATCTTTTCAATATCCTCGGTGGTCTCTTCTTCCATGATGTCCACGATATCGTCGACTGTGATGATACCGACCAAGCGGTTTTCATTGTCAACTACGGGCATCGCGGTGAAGTCGTATTTCTTGAACATTCTGGCTACGTCTTCCTGGTCGTCCAGAGTGTTAACGGATATGAAGTTCTCGTTCATTATCTCGCCGACTGTGGTATCGGGGTCGGCAAGGAGTAAAGATCTTAAGGTAAGGATACCTTTAAGAGTTCTCGATTTGTCAAGTACGTATAAGGTGTTGATGGTCTCGGAGTCCATTCCCACACGACGTATTCTCTCGAGAGCCTGCGCAACCGTAAGGTTCTCCTTAAGGTCCACAAACTCGACTGTCATGATACTGCCTGCGGAAGACTCGGGATAACGAAGCAAGTGATTGATGTCTCGGCGCGCCTCGGGGGTCGCGGTAGCAAGAAGCTTCTTAACTACATTGGCCGGCATCTCTTCAAAAAGGTCCGCAGCATCGTCGGCCATCATGTTGTTAATGATGTTACCGGCATCACGCTCGGAAAGAGAAGTGATGATCATCTGCTGATGCTCAACTTCAAGATAAGCAAAAACGTCCGCCGCCTTGTCCTTGGGTAAGATTCTGAACACCTTAATCATATCTTCCTCAGGAATATCCTCGAGCACTGCCGCTATATCGGCATCATACAATTCGGATAACTTCTGACGAAGGCGGGTATACTGCTTGGTCTCTAATAATTCTTTAATCTCGTCCATAGCAATTTCTCCTTGATAGTTGTGATTTTATTATGTGCCGCTCGGGGGAGGGGACTGTCTGAAGATTTACTCATAATAAAACCACCACCTTTCTCGTCAAAATTGCATAAATATAAGTAATAAAACTTACCTAATCAATATAGTGTACTCACGCACCCGTGTCAACAAAATAAGCGTCTTTCGTCTTAGAAATTTCAACCTTTGACGCGGTCAAAGAAATCAGGTTGGCTGAGACTTTATCGAAGTCTTCGAATCCCGTGCGTGCAAGTATGGTTACTTTGTCGGTATAGAAGGTCTCGACAATGTCGATTCCGCCCGTTTCAAGGTACCGTCTTATCTTCTCTCCGTTCTGATAATCGCTTTCAATCTTAAACTCGACACCGTACCGAAGAGTCGCTATTTCCGAAGCCTCCAGCCCGAGCTTCGCCGCCTCGGCATACATGCGGGCTAAAGGTCCTGCACCGAGAAGTGTTCCACCGAAGTATCGGGTCACAACGATGCAGCAGTTTCTCACACCGCTTTCTTTTAACACGTTATATATAGGTAATCCCGCGGTCTGGGAAGGCTCGCCGTCGTCACTGTATTTAACCTTGTCAGCATCCTTACCGAGTACGTAGGCGTAGCAGTTGTGGCGCGCGTCGTAGTATTGCTTCTTCATGCGGGCTACGAATTCCTGAGCCTCAGCCTCGGTCTCCACCGCCTGAAGGTGCGCTATAAAGCGGGATTTCTTAAGCTCGCACTCAGCCTCACCGCCGGATTTAAGTATCTTGTAGGGTTCGTTCATCAATTGCCTTTCGTGGTATCTGCATTATCGCCAAAGAAAGCGCCCGCAGAGCCCGTAATTTCTTATATTTATTATAATGCAAGTCTTATGATTTTGTGAAGAATGTGTTATATGACTTCTTTTTTTATTAGGTGTTTGCTATAATGCTTAGATGAATAAGAATGTACATTAAAAGCGTGCTTTGTAACGCTTATAATAAAAGTGAGGATAACATATGGATTACGGCAGAAAGGGCATTAAGAAACAGCAGCTCGCCCTTAACGCAAAGGGACCCAAGTGGGCCCGCAAAATATTACTTATATTGGCTGTCGCCGGTTGTATATGCGTAATCGGAGTAGGCGTCATGGGCGCAGCCATGGGAATAGGTGCATTTAACGGAATGATTTCCACCGCACCCGACTTAAGTCAGACCGATATCGGACCTGTCGGACTTTCTTCTTTTGTCTACGACAGTAACGGCAATCAGATTTACAAGCTCGTATCCGAAAATGCCAACAGAATACCTGTTAAAAGCGAGGATATCAGCCAGCATCTTAAGGATGCTTTTATCTCCATTGAGGACGAACGTTTCTACCAGCACAGTGGTATCGATTTAAGACGTATCATGGGTCTTGGATTCAGGGCTCTTACGGAAGGCGGATTCGCCGGAGGCGGCAGTACCATTACCCAGCAGCTTCTTAAGAACAACGTATTCACAGGCTGGATGGAAGAATCCAACTTTATGGAAAGTATACGTCGTAAGATTCAGGAACAGTACTGTGCTATTCAGGTTGAGAAGATGTACGACAAGGACACTCTTCTTACCTATTACCTTAACACCATCAACTGCGGTTCCGGTACCCTCGGTGTCGAGTCCGCAAGTTTAAGATACTTTAACAAGCATGCCAAGGACCTTACCATTTCGGAAAGTGCGGTTATCGCAGGTATTACCAAGTATCCCGGTAAGTTTAACCCTATCCTCCATCCCGAGGAAAGCAAAGGACGTACCGAAACCGTTCTTATGAAGATGCATCAGCTTGGCTACATCACTGATGAAGAGTACAAGGAAGCCCTTGCGGACAACGTTTATGACAGAATTCAGGCCAATAACGAAGTCGTTACCGCAGAGACCAAGCCCGCATCTTACTTTGTAGACTCACTCAAGAAACAGGTCATGGAAGACCTTATGAAAAAGGGCGGATATACCCAGCAGCAGGCTTACACTTTGATGTACAGCCGCGGTATCAAGATTTACTCGACTTTGGATCCCGAGATTCAGCAGATTTGTGACGAAGAATTCTCCAATCCCGACAATTACGCCGAGAAGACAGAGTTTCTTCTTGACTGGGCACTTACGATTGAGAAAGCAGACGGAACACTTGAGAACCACAGTAAGGAAATGCTTAAGAAGTTCATTAAGCAGTCCAGAACCGGTTACAATCTCTTATATAAGGCAACCGATGATTTGGAAGACGTCGTAAATGCGGACCTTGATGCATACAAGGCTTCCGTTATGGAAGAAGGCGACACAATTATCGGTGAAAACAAGGAATTATCGCCTCAGCCGCAGATTTCTTTTACCGTGATAGAGCAGTCTACGGGTAAATGTGTGGCTATGGTAGGCGGACGTGGCGAAAAGACCGCCGATATGGCTCTTAACCGTGCCACCGACTCACCCCGTCAGCCCGGTTCCTGCTTTAAGGTACTTGCTTCTTTCGGACCCGCAATCGACCATAATGCCAAGTCACTTGCGTCGGTTTACGTGGATGCTCCTTTTGCTTACAAGGACGGTACCAAGGTTAACAACTGGTACGGCGACGAGTACCGCGGAATTCAGACCATCCGCGCCGGTATTTATAACTCTCTTAACATCGTAGCAGTTAAATGTATTACCGAAATTACTCCCGAGGTGGGTTTTGAATACCTCCAGAACATGGGCTTTACCACTCTCGTGGCATCCGAGCTTCGTCCCGACGGAATGATTTATACCGATATCGGACAGCCTCTTGCACTCGGCGGTATCACCTACGGTGTATACAACTACGAACTTACCGCTGCTTACGCAGGTATTGCCAACGGCGGTACATATGTTGAGCCCAAGCTCTACACCCTTATTACAGACAATGAAGGCAACGTTATTATAGATAACCGCGACCCCGTCACCAGACAGATCTTCACTCCCGAGACAGCTTACCAGCTGATTCAGGCCATGA
Organism: Lachnospiraceae bacterium; assembly: GCA_017553505.1. Lineage (GTDB taxonomy): Bacteria > Bacillota > Clostridia > Lachnospirales > Lachnospiraceae > UBA1258. Next base: position 7,296 of record JAFZLD010000011.1, on the reverse strand, counting down.
TAGACTGTGCTAAGTTCGGTTCCGGTCGTCAGATTTCTTTCCCCGGCATGACTACCGCCGGCAAGACCGGTACCACATCCAACGAGCAGGATATCTGGATTGCGGCTTTCACGCCCTACTACACCGCTTCCTGCTGGACAGGCTATGACAACAACGAGAAACTTACCGTTGCTCAGGAAGCCATCCCCAAGGAAATGTGGCGCAAGGTCATGAAGCGAATTCACGAGCAGAAGGAACTTCCCGATATCGGCTTTGAGAAGCCCGCAGGAATCGTGTCATGCGATATATGTGCACTCTCCGGCAAGCTCCCTATTCCGGGACTTTGTGACGGTCATATTAAGAAAGAAATCTTTACCAAGGAAAGCGTTCCCACAGAGTACTGTGATGTTCACTACCGCGGTCTTGTGTGCGGATACGACAACCTTCCCGCTACACCTCAGTGTCCCTTCTGCTATGAAGGTATCCTGACCCTTAACCCGCCCGAAGACGAGAAAGTTCGCAGCGGCTCCGCTCTTATCGCCGCCGAACTCGATCCTCTTTCAATCGGCACCGCGGCCCAGGCCGCTGTCGGCCACTGCCACCACGACGAATCCTTCTTCGTGCAGCCCGGCTGGGAAGGCATCCTCGAGCAAGAGCGTGCAATGTACGCCGACCGCGTAGCCGCCGCTCAAGCCGCTCAAGCCGCCCAGAACAACCCCGAAGCGGGTGGCGGCGAGCAGTAAGCCTACTCACATTCAGACACGTTAAAACCTGCCTTATAAGCGCTTTATAAGGCAGGTTTATTTTTTTTAATTATTCCCTATTTTTCCGTTGACAACCATCTGTCCCTATGCTATTATATCATTCGTGCCGAAGAAATCCCCTCGATTCGGTATGATGCTGATGTGGCTCAGTCGGTAGAGCGTCGCCTTGGTAAGGCGGAGGTCACGGGTCCGATTCCCGTCATCAGCTTTTGGGTATTTTCATTGCAAAGACCGCTAAGCAGCGTGAGAATGGCTGTTGTAGCGGTTTTTTTTGCCCTATTTCTACAAAGGAATTTTGTACATACAAATGAGATTTGTAGAAAAAGTGGTCATGAAAATGGTCATGAAAATGGCAATAAAAATAAGGGCACCCAAATCGGATGCCCTTACTATTATTTTAGAGAAGGAATATTTTTCGCCTTCGGAAATTTAATTTTAAAATACTCTTCTCTTTTGCTTGTTGGAATGCTGGAGCGTCTTAACCATGAAGCGAGTTCTTCATGTGTAATACTTCCGTTTCCATCGAGATCGGATTGGTCGTCCATCATATAATAAGTCATTACTCCGTCATAACCGCCAAGTTTATAAGCTTCGTACGCTTTCTTATATGTATCGGAAACCGTTTTGTTAAATTCTTTGTTCTCAGCCACAAAGTTTGCAAAATTCTCGATTTTTTTAACATACTTTTGAAGTTCAGGAATGGTTGTTTTCTGCTGATACCTTAAAGCTGTATCAACGGCCTTACTCAGCTCAGCTCCTCGTGTTTTGGACCACGATTCGTATTCTGAGTTTGTCATTCTATCTCCGTTCGGTTTGTTAGACTTTGCAACAGACGGAATCAAAGTTCCTTCATAACCATTCGAATTATATGTTTTTTCGAGTTCAGCAAGTTTAGACTCTCTTTCAGTCATTGAAACGTCATTGAAGTAGCCCGGAGAAACGAAATTCTGGAACGCTCTTCCAAGGACGTTGCCACCAGCAAACGGTACACCATCGGCGTTCTTCTGAGGATTTCCCCACACGTCAATGTACTGCTGATTCAACATTGAAAGAATGGGGATTTTATTTAAAATCTTTTCACCAGTCTTTTCAACGGTTGCCATTGCAGCATTTTTATATGAGGAATCGTTGGTCCTTGTACTTCTTCTATACGGGTCAATTGTTCTTGCTACCTGCCCAAACAAAGTGGGTACAGCTTGAGAAGCATATCCGGAAACAATATTTGAAACGGTTGGAGCAAGCTTTGTTCCCTTTGTATTTGCAAGAGAACTAAGTACGCTATCGAGACCTTGGAGCATTGACATTTCGACAGCAGGCTCGGCAATTGATGCCAGCGTTTCAAGAATATTCTTATCACTTTCGCCTTCAAACTCTTTAGCCAGTTCGGAACCGACAAACAAAGGCAATGCCGCAGGCGCTAACCAGTCCAATGTAAAGGACTTTCCGTTTACCTTTAATGAATAGTTTGAACCTTTATTATAAAGGTCGTCTTCATCGTCGTCACGTTGGCCTACAAGCAAACCGTTGCGACCTAATATCCAACCAAGCATAAGAATCGTGCTACCGGTTAAAGCTTTTGATATGTCGTTAATCCAAACATTAGCATCTGCTTTCGTGGCAATGTGATATACCGCTTTTAAAGCACTTGCCGGAGAATACTCAGCAACACCTTGTTTAAGAATATTTAAAGGAGTCTTCTTAAAAGGAATTGTTGATTCAATGGCTATTTCAGCAGCCTTTCCAACGAAGTCTCCACGTTCTCGCATGGCATTTGATGCTCTGTTTAATATATCCGCCAAACTATTATCTTCGTGGAACGTTGCTATTTTTGCCTGTTCAATAGCATAATCTCTTGCCTTCGACAAAAGTTCGCTGTCCGTATTGAAGATGCTTGCATCAGCACCGTTGGCTTTTAAATATCCAGCCAAAGCACGCTTATACTTACGCTTAATTGCTTTTATATCGTCACTTTCCAACTTGTCACTTGTTTTAGTTCTCGCCCATTCAAGTAATTTGTTGTTGAAGATTTGGCGTTCGTTTTCAATGGTGTTTTTCATCGTCCATTTACTTGAACCAGCAACATGCTCATAAGCGTACTTTTCAAAGTCGTTTTCCGACGCTTTCAGCAAATCGGCATCTTTTTTGTTGTTAAGAAGTGCTTTGGTTCTTCCGTCTCCATCTTTGATGATTGCGCTTTCGAGAACTGCCGCAACATTATCTTTAATATCTGTTATGGCACCGAATGCTTTGTTACCAAGAACGTTACGGATCATGGTACGAGGATTACCAAGCATCGCAAGGTATCTCCAAGAGTTCCACTTGTCCATAAATGAAGAATTACCAAGGTACTTTGCTGCAATTGCTGCTGCCTGCTTCCGGTATTCAAACCTTTCTTTACTGGTGCTGGCGTTGTCGGCAAGATTGTACAGCTCATTGATTTTCTGAATATCCTCTTGTGAAATCGTGAAGTATCCAGTTACAAGATGCTGTGTAAGTGCATTGGTTAATTCCTCAACGTCAGCTCCGCCTTCAATCAATCTTGCAAGATATTCAATGTCGGCATCTGTGAAATCGTCTTGTACGCTTGATGATTCTAATGACATTGTATTTTTAACTTCTTGCAAAATATCCTGAAATGTTTTGGTATTCTCGCCTTCCATTGAACCGTCGTAACCGATTCTTTTAAGTGCAGCCGCAAGCCTACCGTTTTGCTTAAACTGTTCCGCCTTCTTAGTATTTAACTTGGCCTTCTTTGCTTCTTTAATAAACAGCTTTGTTTCTCTGCCCGTCAAAGCATTCATAGCCTGAAGCATTCCGGCGGGAGTGTTTGTATAGGCGCTCATGAACTGCAAGGTCTGGCCTGTGTTGTGAAGACCGTCAATAACTTTTCTTGAAACCATGTCAGCCCGAACTGTATCACCGTTTTTGATGTAATAGTCCATCAAATAACAAGAAGCGCAAACATCCTCTGCGGTGTTTACGCCCTTTTTCATCAGTTCTTTATATACGCCATTGACTCCTTTTTTATCAAGCTTTTCAACGGTATTCTCATTGGTCTTCTTCATGGACTTCAACTCAACCTGAAGTTCTTCATTTTCAGCTCTTTCAATCATGTGGTTGAAGTATTCTTCGCTTTGCCTAAAAATACCGCTATTATTAAAGCTGTTTGTTGCCGAACGGGAAGTGTACTCGTTCCTTCTTTGAATAGTAGGGATGCCGCCGTTAGGATTCTCTGTTAAAGTAGCGCCACCACGGTCATAAAACTCGTCACCATGCTCGTTTAATCCTTCATCTTCAAGCATATAGGTGTCGCGCTGGCGATTAGGTCTTGCTACTTCAGTTCGGGAATTGATGCTGCTTTCTGCATTTTCTGTTCGTATCTCTTGTCCAGGAAGTCTGCCATGTCCCTGTCTTCCTGAATCAGCATCTCTCCAGTCAAAGGATATAATTTCCGTCCCGTAGAGCTGCCTTGGGTATTGTCCTTCTGGTACGTCGTTTGAAACTTTTGTGTATCCATCAATATCTCCTTCCTTGACCAACTGGTCAAATACGCCCGTGGGCTTGTTTCCGTAATCAAAAGACGTGTGGTCTAAATCGACAAAACGGCCGGTCTTAGCAAAACGTCTCAAATTTCTTCCAGCGGCTTTCGCAGGATCCAAATCGTTAAAGTGAACATATACCGAATAGCCTTCTCTTTTAAGGTTTTTGATAATGCGTGCGATTGAGTCGTATTCGCTTCCGACTTTTGGCAATACTATATTCTCACCATTGTCCATAGCATAACTCATGAGTCGCGTGTTAAGCATTTTGCTCTCTTCGTGGACTAATCCAGCGCCCCAGCCGTCATCAAACTCCGGCAAGAGCTTCTTCGCTTCATCGCTGTCAACAAGCCTTGATTTATATTCGTGGGAAATGGGGTCAACAAGCGCGGTAGATTTTCCCGACGAGGGTAAGCCCAGAATTATGTCGGCACGCCTGTCCTTATTTACAACTCCATCATATACCACATGTTTCTTTCCGTCAACCCCAACAACTTCTCTCGCGCTTCCAGACTGATTCAGCAAGGTTTTAAACGCTTCTTCTCTAAGCTGTTCGCGCTCTGGCGTGTTTATTAGGGATGTGTCACCGACGCCAACTCTGCTTTTTGCATCTTGTATTTCAGGAATGTCATGATATTCGTCCGGCGTAATCATTGTTCCGTTTTCTAACTTGTCTAACGCCGATTGATACTTTTCTGATACTGGAGCGCCTGTCAACGTGTGAACAAGGGGCTGATTGTTATTTACATTTTGAGATGTAATTTGTTCAGTATTATTGGCCGGATTTACATTTTTATTTGTAATTTCACCAGCGTTTTGAGTTGTTACTTTGGGTTGCTGTTCAAGCGTAGGAATGTTGTTGCGGTTATTGAGATTGTACTCCATGCCCGACTTACCCATTTCAGCCCCGCCCATAAGGAAACCAGAAAGGAAACCCCCTGCGGTATCTTCGAGTAATTCAAGCGCCTTATCGCCCGCAACTTTCTTAAGTGCTTCATCATCGGAAAGGCCGTTAGCCTTGTACTGATTGTAAGACTGCGTTAACTCATTCTTTCCGCCCGCAATAAACATATCTGCGATAGTATCTGCAACATCTTCTAAGCCTTCCTGTGCGCCTTCGGAAGCACCTGACTTAACAAGCAACGGTAATAATACCTTTACGATGCCGTTCTTTCCGAGTGCCTTTAATCCGCCTTCTTTTAACATGCCAAGAATAGTTTCTTGTGCTTCGTCTAATGCTTTAGATGTAAGCAGTTTTTCGGTAATATATGTAGTAGCGCCACTTGCAAGACCTTTTCCTACAATCTGTGTAGGGTTAAGTCCTTGGTCGATTGCTTCATTCATGGTATCGGCGCCCTTTTCAAAGCCCATGCTTAAGTTTCCAGCAGGCCCCAAAAGCCATCTGTTAGCAAGCATATCCGCCATTGACATGCCCGAACCATAAAGGAATTTGCCGACACCGTTCATATCATCAGAGACGACGTTACGCATTTCATTAGCGGTTTTGTTACCCGACAAGGAAACTGACGAGGCGTTACTCATAGGCTTGCCAGCTACATAGTTTATACCCGTTTCAGCGACGCTTCCTAATCCTGTAACCATTTTAGTAGGAACGGTAAGGGCGCTTCCGAGTATAGGGTGTTCATCTGCGTACTCTGTCAAATACTTGTTAGCACGTTCGATTCCTTCTCGCTTCTGCATCGCCTCAATGTTGTTTACAAGGTCGTTGAGTTCTTTCTTATCTGTAACGCCCTTTGATTTCAGTAAATCATATAAAGGCGTATAGACTTCATCGTGGCCTTCGTAAGTATCCCAAAGTTTTTTAACATCATCCAATGCGCCAAGCGAATTGAGCTTCTTCACCGTCTGAATATCTTTTGCCTGTTCATAAAGCGGATTAAGTTCCTGCTTGCGGTTGTACGCCTCTTCACTTTTCTTGTTAAACAAACGGCTTAATATGTTTGTTTTAGGTAAAGACTCATACTCCTTGATAACAGATCCGTAATCAAAGGAAGGCTGTTCCTGAACGGTCTGTATCGGCTTTAATGAAGGGATTTCTTTTGCGAAAGAGACGGTAGGCGCATTGTAAGTATTTTCACCAATACGATATGTCTCCGACAATTTCCTACCCGAAGAAACGGGAGCGGACGAACCGCCCCCATTTGTGTTTGTAATCTGTGGAACTTTATAAGTTTCTGAAAGTTTTGCCATTATTGGCTCCTTTCTTTAAAATCCTGCTTCTGCTAAGATTGCTTGCGCTTCTGCCTGGGTTAACCCATATGTCTTTGCAAACTGGTCCATCTGTGCCGCTACATTAGCGGAACCCTCTTTTGTCCCCTTTGAAAGAGACATAACTCGTCTTAAAGTATTAATCATGCTTTGTCTCTGACCGTCCGTTATTCCAGATGTAGGTGCATTTGCAGTAGAGTCGTTGCCATAATCGTCAATTAACGTGGGGTCAATCTGTCCCGCCCACAAATAAGGCGTCATTGCATCGCCGGTTATTCCATAAGAGTTAAGAAGTCTTACAGCACTTGAAGGATTGTTCTTAAATCCTTTGACAAGCGATACAATGTTTGGATCGAGTCCGTTGTCATTTGCAACGGCACTTCTCTTGCCAAGTTGTGCCTGTAAATTTGAAGCGGCGTTCTGTGCCTGCAAGTTTGCTATTGTATCGTAGTAGTCAGTAATGTAGTTAAGACCGTTGCCGAAGTAGTCGGAATCAAGGTCCGCAAGGTTAGCATTGTAGGCGCTTTCCATATCGCCTAACTGTCCCTGATACTGTGATAACAACTCTTTGAGTGCGTTCATTCTGTTTTGCTCAATGGCGTTACGGCTGTTAGCGTAGTCGTTATAACCTCTTGCCAAAGAAGACTCTAAGGCGCCGCCGTTAATACCCATGCTCTGCAACTGCTGATTAAGTGCACGTTCATTGAGTTTTGACTGAATAAACGCTTCCCGCAATGCCTTGTTCGCATCTTCATTAAGCGAAGCTTCGCCAGAATTAAACGCAT
>JAFZLD010000010.1 GCA_017553505.1 Lachnospiraceae bacterium | reverse complement strand
ATCATAGAATCCGTTCTTGTCGGTAATCATCTTGCCGTCTGCATCGAATTCGTATACGCCGTATTCCTTAAGACCGTTTGTCTTACTTACGGTTACAAATCCTGTTGCAAGCTCGCCGTTCTCGATTACGTAGTAGAAGTCACCGCCACACTCTACAAGACCTGCTCTGTGACCAATCTTGTTGTTCTTGTAGTATAACTTCTTGCCGTTTACCGTAAGGACACCGTCAAGGATAAGAATACCATTCGCGCTTGTCTTGTAAGTACCTGCCGAAAGCAAACCGTTGGTCTTGGTTACTTCAACTTCGGGAGTCTTAACAATCTTGCCTTCTTCATCAACGTAGTAGAAGTAAGCTCCGACTCTGACTACGCCCGCGTTCTTTTGCAAATCGCCGTTCTTATAGTATCTGTCGGCACCGTATACTTTCTTGATACCGTTGATAATCATCTTACCGGTTACTTCGTCGAAGTCAGCATGGCACTTGTCCATGATACCGTTGGGCTTGGTAACGTAGTAGTTGCCTCTTGCAATGACGCCGCCGCCCATTGCATAGTAGAATGCGCCATCGATGTCGACAAGCCCCGCGTAAGTCTTCTGATCGTCTACGTAGTAGTATAAATTTCCGTCTTCTTCTACGATACCATTCTTTACTTCGGGTTCTTTTTCAAAAGTATAGTAGTACCAGCCATCCGTTCCGCTTACACCTGTCTGTCCGCCGGTAATGGTGTTGAATCCGCCCCAATAATAATCATAAGGGCTCTGCGTACGGTCGTTTGAAATATTGAGAGAGAAAGGATCTGTACTTAAATATGTATCTGTTGCTTCTTTCATTGCCGTACCGAAGAAATAATAATTTAAATACTCTGCGGAACGGTTTCTCTGTGTCGAGTCATTACCGTGAGGGTCACCGGACTTTAAGTTTCTAAGGTTGAACTTTACAAGATCATCGGCATCAAGCCCTAAGTTTCGGTATACAGACTTGGCGATTTCGGCACCGAGGCAGTCAGCGGTACATCCGTCATTGTAGTCATTGACCGTGTTTTCAATAATAATTGCTCTGGGAGCAAGGGTTGCGACAAGATCATTCTGATCGTAAGGAAGTCTTGTCGCATAGCCGTATGCATCGTCTTCAAATGCGTAGAAGTGGCCGGGCGTCATGAAATGACGGAACAGCTCGGTCTCACGCACTCTGTTATGTCTTACGGAATTGGCTATTACTTCCGTGCCCCATGCTACCTGATAAGAATCAACGGAGGAGCTTACGTACGCCGTTCCCGACCAGTCATATATCTGTCCCCTGTACACATATCTCCACGGTGAAGGTCCCGTAGCTCCTGCCGCGCCCGGAATACATACATCGATTCGGTCATCAAACACTGCTGCCACAAAAGCATATTTACCGTTGATTGAAAAGCCCGTAACCGCAAGTTTGTCAATTGCCAGGTCTGCCACAGCGTTCTTTTGGCTTTCTTGTGTCGAGTTTTCACATAATTCAAGGGCATCGATTATCAGGGATGCCACCCACGCTTCCGCCATTTCGTTGCTGACTTCATGAAGCGCAGCCTCACCGTTTCGACTGTAAGGATACAAATCGTAGAACGTTCCGGTACGCTTATTCCACGCGTAATCGTTGGTTCTCGTATCACTTACAACGGAGGGTACCGTAATCATTGCAAGTCCCGCATCCTTATACGAAGAGATACTTCCGTCAAAAGAAAGCACTATCGGCAGTTTCTCTCCGGCATGTCCGCTTGCCGCTATTCTTTCATCCGCAGGCATTTCAACGTCAAAAGAAATATCCTTGCTCTTTTCTCCCACCGTCACAGTCGCAGTAATGCTGACAGCGGTGCTTGTGTATGTTCCGTCCTCCACATATTTGCCCTGCGAATTGCTCCATCTGTATTTCTTATCGCCGGCTTTGTGATAAGACGCACTCTTGATGATCAGATTATCATACCCGGGCTTGTAGCCATACTCATAAAACTGCGCAAGATCAAGAATCTCCGCCCTTCTTTCTTCCCAGTCGGAAGCGTTCTTAACCATTCTTTCGCTGCCAAAGAATTTATAAGGATTGGGAAGCGTAACCTGCTTCGGAAGGTCTGACGGATCGGGGTACTTTGTATTTCCCCACTTAAGCCCGTAAAACGCATTCTCAAGCGCGGTTGTCGCAGCTTCCGTTCTTGCTTTGTCCTTAACCGGGTCATTTATAACAGCCTGTGCCTCGCTTATTGCCACATCAAGTGCCGCCTGAGATTCTGCCGTATAAACTCCCTTGGCAAAAGAAGCCGAATTCATATAATCAAGTATCTTGGTAATACGCCACTCACTGTATGCAAACTCGTCGATTCCGTTCCATCCCGTAAGTGTAATCACGCCCCAGTCAAGTGACTTGGTATGCTCATGGTCAAAGTCTTTATAAAGGCTGTCCTGGCTGTGACTCCAGAAAATATCCGCACTCTTCTTCATAGAGTATACGGGAACATCAACCTCGATAAATTCAGGTATATCTTCAGGTTCTTCCGTCTCGTTAACTTCCTCATCCGGCTCAATCGGGATTTCAACCTCGCTTACGTTGGAAGGCGACGTAGCTTCTTCAACACTATCCTCTTCCGAACTATCTTCCTCAGGTTCCGAAGCGTCATCCGAAGGCTCCGCCTGCTCTGCATTTTCTTCGGTCTGCCCGTCATCCGTTGTTTCATCATCGATAGGGATTTCTTCGCCGGTCACGTCATTTTCGGATATGTCTTCGTCTGCTTCATCATTGTCCGAAACATCTTCGCTCTCTGCATCGTTGTCTGAGACATCTTCCTCGGCCGGTGCCACATAGTCGGGATTGGGCACGGTTTCCTTTTTATAACCCGTAACCACATTATTGACATCGTTAATCTTTAAGTCCACGCCTATTTCGGTTCCGTTGTTAAGTTCAAGGTCTTCTATCCGGAGCGCTACTTCAACGGTATAACCGACTTGCTCGCCATCCGCGTCTAACATAGGCGCTGCCGCATATCCCTTAATAATATTCATGTACTCGGGATGATTGGGGTCGCCGAGTGCACTTCCCAACGAAGGGATGTTGGAGCTTGAGTAGTAATAAAGCTGTCCGAGTGCATCGATTGTAACTATGCCGGCTGTGTCAAGTTCATAATCGGTGCGGTCATTGTACAGGTCTATTGCCATAACTACGCTGTCGCAGCTTTCCTTGGACTCTGTGACCGCATACGTTGCCCAGAATCCGCCCCAGCTTGCGTAAGGATATGTTGTGACCGAAGTTCCCGCCACCGCCGGATTGCTCACCGCGCCGGTCTTGGTCTCTGTGCTTGTGAGCACGCAATCATCGTATACGCTTATTCCGAGGTACAAAACAGGTCCGTCCCAAAGCGTTCTCAACTCACCGTATGTCTGATTGCCGGGCTCAAGACCATAACCTTCTTTGGTCTTAACATTATCAATTACCGAAACCGGTGCTGCGCCGTACGCATCTTCCAGTACACCGTCTACAGTAATACTTGCCGTCGTAAATGTAGCGTCAAGTTTTTCGTAAGGGTACGATGCTTCATCATAGCTGCCCTTGTACTCAAGCATCTTACTGTTCTTCACATACTTAAGCTCGGGAGCCGCGAATGCATTGACCGCAAGCACGAGTGCCATGAATATCGACCCCGCTACGGATGCACCCATTTTCTTCCATCCTTTTTTCATTTTTCCTCCAATTCTTCCTTTTAATTGTGACCAAAAGAAAAAGCCCCACACATTTCTGTATGGGACTTAACGCTCCGATTACTTCTGCCGGCGTGTAATCATACGCTTTCTTAGGTCGGTTAACAGTTTCGGTGGATTACCCACTTTTATCAACCCGGGACGCGCCCGTATTGAATCGTCTACCGCCATAAACCGTGCCCCCACACATGTTTATGTTCCCCCTATTTCCACCCGGCAGGTAAATATTTAATTGTGTTGTCTATCATGTCATCGACAAGTTTTTCGATTGCTTCGTCCGTCGCTCTTCCTTTGACCAATGGATCTGCCTTGAAAGCTTCTTTGACAAGATTTCTGTCGCAGGTGTCGACCGCTTTCAACGTTCTCTCATGATTCTCTATGTGCGGCTTCAAAAGCTCAAGTACATTCTCGGGAACGCTTCCCGCAAAAATCGGTCTTATCGAATCTCTTTCAAAAATAGCATTGGTCTCAACAACGGCTTCTTTCGGAAGGTTTGCTATCTGAAGATCGGTATTTGGAATGTTAACGTTTGATACCACTCTTTCAAGTCCGCAGAGTGCTTTTATGAGAAGTATTCCTTCCTCGCCCGTAGGCTTTAAATCAACCTCTTCCTCCATGTTTGAAAGTCTCTTGGCTCTCGCCAGTCTGTCTTCAAGGTCTTTTTTGCGCCATGAGACGGGTGTAAGTCCGAAGTCCCAAGACTCAACGGTTTTCGGGTTCTTCAAATATGTGTCTCCCGGCATAAACTCAGCAAGATGTCTGTCGCCCGCGGCAGCTATCAATCCGTAACGTCTGAATAAATCCATCTTGACTCTGTGCTTGCAGGCAAAGCACTTGTTAATCCAGTTCTCGGTATCGCTTGAATCGTAACCTTCTTCGAAATGTTCATCCACATATTTCCTGTAAATAGGGAACAGATCGAGTCCCTTGTAGGAAGCGTAGTCAAACCAGGTAAAGTGGTTTATTCCAAGTACATTGACGTGTATGTCATGTCTGTCTATTTCGCCTGTAACGTATCCTTCTTTCTTAAGTATTCCGGCAAGAACGTTCTGTGTGCCGAAAACTTCATGACAGCATCCGAAAGCTTTAATCTCCGGAAATACGTGATACAGCATTTTAACGCATAATGTCATGGGATTGGTGTAATTGATTACCCATGCATTCGGCGAATAATCTCTTATGGCCTCTGCGAATTCTTTGAACATCGGAAGAGTTCTTAAAGCTCTTATGATTCCGCCGGGACCTGCGGTATCGCCTACGGACTGGTAAATACCGAGTCTCTCGGGAGTATGAACATCCGACTCCATTTCCTCAAAGGTTCCGGGCATTATTGATATCACCACGAAATCGGCGCCTGTAAGAGCCTCTTTAAGCGTATCCTTGACGGTGTACTTCCATTTGCCCACCGCTTCGGGGCGCGCGCTTATGTGGTTACCGATTATCTCGTTATTCTCCGAAGCCTTTCTGTCTATGTCGTAAAGTCTTATTTCGCCCGAAAGCTTATCTTCTCTGGCAAGGTCCGTCATAAAGGTCCATGCCCAGCCTCTCGAGCCACCGCCTATGTAGGCGATAGTCACATCTTTCATTTTTCCGTCTTGATAGTGCATGTTGGAATTTCCTCCGATATTGCATTTTGCCCATATGGACAATCTATAGTAAAAATAATATAATAAGTATCATATTTAAAGGGTTTTTGTTTTAATTTTAGTTGTATATTTACTATCTGAAAGGACAGCCATGCGTCAGACACTCTTTGAAGAATCTTTAGACGGCATCACCATCGACCGTGTCATCCGTGATTACGAATACACCATGCCCACCAAGCATTTCCACGATGAGTATGAAATCTACTACCTTGTGGAAGGCGAGCGTTTCTATTTTATAGGTCAGCATACCTATCATATTAAGAAAGGTTGCCTTGTATTTATCAATCGTAACGAAATCCATAAGACCGGTGTGGCTGCAAGTTCTTACCACGACCGCATTCTTATTGAGTTCTCCGAAGAGCCTTTCGCAAGTTTCTTCTCGCAGTTCGGAGATTTAAGTCTCAGAGATTTCTTTAACCGCTACTCGGGAGTTCTTGAAATTGCTCCCGCCGAACAGCCCTTTGTGGAAAATCTCTTACTTGAACTTCAGTCAGAGATTCATCACAAGCTTCCGGGATATCGTCTCAGCGTAATGATGAAGCTTTCCTCACTGATTCTCTATGCCATGCGCTATGCCGAGTCCCACAGGCAGATGCCCGTTAAGTCCTCATCCATGGCCAGACACCAAAAGGTAGACCTTGTGGCGGATTACATCACCTCTCACTGCACCGAGAGCATATCTCTTGAGAATCTTGCCGACACTTTCTTTGTCAACAAGTGCTACTTAAGCCGTATTTTCAAAGAAGTAACCGGTTTCACCGTCAATGAATACATCAACATTCATCGTATCGACAAGGCTCATGTACTTCTTACCACCACATCGATGTCGGTTTCGGATATTGCGCGTGAGTGTGGCTACGAAAGTCTTACCTACTTTGAAAAAGTATTTCGGACTTACCGTGAAGTATCGCCTCTTAAGTATCGTGCCAAGTACAAAAACTCCACTTCAAAGCGTATTACAAAAGGCGATGATGTGGGCTAAAACGGGTAGTTCATAAGCCCTTCCGTCTGTACATACCAGCCTTTGCAGCTCTTAAGTGCCGACATTGCCAAAAGCAGCGAACCGTTGCCCGGAAGGTACAGCGGCAAATCTTCTCTGGCAGCTTGCGCATTGTTTCCGCTCTCCACATATGTGTTCTTGGCGGTATCCATCAGCAGAATATCGAACGCCTTCTCCATGTATCCAAGCTTGGCATAAGTCAATGCCATAAAAGCAAAGTCCCAGCCCCAAAGCGATTCAAAATCCCAGGTTTTCATTACCTTGTCAAGTGAAGCTTCAAGAACCTTTTCGTCCGCCTCCGCTCCGATAAATCCCGGCGCGAACACCATCGAAGGATGGTCTATATTCAGTTTCGTATATGTATCCTCACAGCCTTCGTATGCCTGAAGCAATCCGGCATTTACGTAAGGTTTTTTTATTCGGTCGGCTATCTTAAGCCACTCGGCATGCTCTTCGCCAAGCTTTTTAAGCCATTCATATGCAGCCCGTAATCCAAACGCAAAATAAGCTGTTTCAAAAGGCGGATTCTTAATCTCTTCCGGGTTACCTTTTTCCTGCACCGAGTAAAGCGGGGGCTTTAATTCATAACAATCCTGCTTTTCGTCGTACACGCAGAAATCAGCCATAAACAGCGCTGTCTCCCGCACCACATCCGCATATTTCTTAAGAAACTCTTCTTCCGGTTCGGTAGGCACTTCCACTCTCGCATCGTTGTAGCGAGACATATATAACAGCGTCAGCATATATATAATATGCGGCTGCTGCCATACCAAAAGAGGCGCAATGACCGAGGGTGAGTCTTGGCACGCGGGGCCGGTCATCTTAGACCACCTGGCACCTTTGAACCCGTTCCTGCCCGCATTACGCACAGCGCAAGGAAGCGATTTCACGTACCATTTGAGGGATTTTTCCAGCATCGCACCTCTTCCGTATAACGCTAAATACGCTTCATGAACAGGGTGCATTTCCAAGTGGAACTTTCCGTACCAGCTGTTGCATGTAAGTCCGGTTTCCTGCGGAGGCAATGCTCCCGAGTCCTGAACCGCGCTTAGATACATTGACGTAATTATACGTCTTTCAAGTTCATCAGCACGCCAATCTTCGGAGGACGTAACATCTATAATTGCCCCCTTGTTCCAGAAGGAGTAAAATCTGAATTCCGATTCTTCTTTGACCTGCTTAAAGCTCACTGCCGACAGCTTCTCCCGCTTCTTAGCCAAAGAAACCGTAAACATAAGCCCCGGGTCTTCTATCAGAAACTTATGCATACCTGTCTTGGTCACGGTTACATTACCGCTTACAAGACAATAGTACTTATCTTTATCCAATTGCCTTTCTATAATTCCGTCGTCATTAAATCTCGTAAAGTGCCTGTCTGCCGCCTCGAAATCCGAACCTGTTTTGGCGGGGCTTGCGTATGGAAATTCCATGAACACCGCAAGACCTTCTCCGTTAAGCACCGACTCAACTTTAACAGCAATCGTATCGGTATTGCCGACAATAGTGGTTACGCACACGCGCTCGCCCTTAAGCGTAAAGCGGCTCGTAAGTATACCCGTGTACATGTCGAGTTCCTGCCTGATGTCGGAGACATCGCTTTCCTCTATGGGACGCCCGTTTAAGCACAGGCCGATTCTTGCCAGATTAAATCTGTGCGGATTCTGCCTCAGATAATTGTATAGCGCGGAATTTTCTTTTGTTTCTTTGACCGGGTACTTAACTATTCTTTTTTCGTAGTAATACTCGGTCATCTTGTAATTAAAATCGTCGAGGGAATAGTATCTTCCGTCTTCAAAAGGAGCCGTGTGCCATCCCCAATTCGACATTGTAAGGACAGGACAGTCGTGTTCGTAAGCTTCATAAAAGGTCTGAAGCCCGGTGATATCGGCGGTAAAGGCAAAGTCGCCGTTCCCCACCGTAAGCGGGGAATGGGTCCTTTGACTTAATAGGATAGGATTGTACTTTCGAACAAGTGCTTCGCGATTTATCATGCGACTGTCTCCGATTATCTCTAGCCTTTGAGGCCGCTTGTGCTGATACCGTCCACAAGATATCTGTTAAATATCAGGAATATAAGGAATACGGGAATCATTGACAATGTGGACATTGCAAACATTGCGCCGTAATCTGTCTTACTGGTAGCATCCGCAAAGAGCTTAACCGCTATGGAAACGGTATAAGAAGCGGGCTTACCCAAGTATAACATAGGTCCCATATAGTCGTCCCACTTCCAGTAGAACTGGATAATTATGGTCGAAATAAGCGACGGCTTAAGTAACGGGAATATCACCTTGCTGAATACGGAATACTTACTGCAGCCGTCTATAATTGCCGCCTCGTCCAGTTCCTTGGGAATGCCCGCCATAAACTGCATCATCATGTAGATAAAGAAAGGGGCTCCGAAAAAATGTGGAACAATAAGCGGAAGAGGTGTTCCCACCCAGCCGATGCGGTTATATATCAAATACTGCGGAATCATTACCACCTGCCCCGGCAAAAGCATGGTTCCAATCATAAGTGTAAACCAAAACTTTCTGCCGCGAAAGGGTATTCTCGAGAGGGCATAAGCGATAAGCGATGAGCTTATTACAGTGCCGAGAGTAGCTATCGTGGTGATGATAAGCGAGTTTTTGAAATATGTCGTAAATGTTATTTTGCCAAAGCCCGCCCAGCCTCTTGAAAAGTTGTCCCATCTCCAGTTGGGGGGAATAAGATTTAACGAGCCTGACAGTATTTCCGAGTTATCCTTTAAGGATCCCGAAATCATCCACAATACCGGGTATACCATTATGAAGCCGAGTGCCGCAATGAATACGTGGTAAAGGATTGTTGTAATGCTTTTTCTGACTTTCATGAGTGCTCTCCTTAACCTTCTGATTCCTTGAACACCCAGTGATTGGATGTTTTAAACACGATTGCCGTAACCGCGCTCATAATTACAAGCATTACCCAGCTCATTGCGCTTGCATAGCCCATGTTACGGGTCTGAATACCCTGCTTGTACACATAAAGTGCATAGTACATGGTTGCGTCGTTGGGACCGCCCTGTGTAATTACGAATGCCTGTGTAAACACCATAAAGCTTGATATAAGCTGCATTATCAGGTTGAAAAGAATGATGGGTGAAAGGCAAGGCATAGTAATCTTCCAAAAAGACTGCCAGCCGTTGGCTCCGTCAATCTTGGCAGCCTCGTAATAGCTTGTGGGAATTTCTTTTAACCCCGCCGCGAATATTAACATCGAAGAGCCAAACTGCCACACTGTCATAAGAATAATGGGCCATTTTGCCGTTGACATGTTACCAAACCAGTTAATCGCATGTATGCCAAGATCGCCAAGTATCGAGTTAATAAGACCCTTCCTTGCGAACAGTTCTTTCCACACCAGTGCTACCGCCACACTTCCGCCGATAAGAGAAGGCAGATAATAAAGTGAACGGTAGAAGCTTACCGCCTTGCTGGGGCGTGTAAGTAAGAATGCAATAAACAATGCAAAAGCAAGCTTAAGAGGCACCGACAGTACAACATACTGAAGCGTAACCCTTATTGAATTTAAAAATCTCGGATCCTTGAAGAGATTTACGTAATTGGCAAGTCCTATCCAGTTTTCTTTTTCTATCATGTTGTAATCGGTACATGAATAGTACAAAGAACTGATCATGGGAATAATGGTAAAAACAAGGAACCCGATTATAAACGGCGCCGCGAAGATATGGCCGACCGTATTGTTGTTATAAATGAAGCGATTCCAGGCGGTGCGTCCGCCGGCATCGATTTTAGCGTTTTTGCTCATAAGAACCTCAATGTTACTTACGCCAAAGGAGCCCCGTTCCCGGGTGGGCCAAAGGGGTTGGCATTGGAACGGGGACTTTAGCTTCTGATCATATAAAGGAAAACGAGTAGTTACCTAGAATTTGGATGCCGCAAAATCATAGACTGCCTTGGCAGCATCGTCTGCAGACATTTCGCCGTAGATAACCTTTTCAAGGTAGTAGTTGTACTGCTCCTTGATTTCATCGGTACAAGCGGGACTTGAAGGATTAACGGTCTCTCCGCCTGTGTCAAAAGAACCTACTACATCTACGTACTCGTATACAGCCTTCTCAAGGTCTGTAAGGTCGCCGGCAAGAGCTTCACGAACAGCGGTGAAGGTAGGGATACCGCGCTCTGCAAGAAGAATCTTGTTGGCATCAATGTTGCTTTGGAAGAAAGCAATGAACTTAGCTGCTTCTTCGGGATACTTGGAATCCTGTGATACGCAAAGCATCTGTGAAGACTGAATGGATACACCGGCAGGACCGTTTGCGCTCTTACGGGGAGGATTGATGAGCTTAAGCTCTCTTCCCGCTGCCGTAGCAAGAGATACAAACTGGTTGGATGCTACCCATGTCATGGCTGCTTCGCCGGATACGACAAAGTCATTCTCGATATCGGAAATTTCTTTGCATGCGCCGGGATCGGGATATGCGCCTGCCTCAACGAGGTCTGCGCGCATCTGCATGTAGTCGGATAACATCTTGTAATCTGTGAAGCCGAGGCCGTCATTGGTCTTGTTAAAGAAACCGATTCCGAAGCCTTCCTGGTTAACGCCGCTGGATGCGCCTGCCTGCCAGTCATCAAACTTTGAAGATCCGTAGATACCAAGCTTCTCGTGGATGGTAAGGCAAGCTTGCTTGTAATCGTCCCAAGTCCAGTTTTCTGTGGGCTCTGCAACTCCTGCCTGAGCAAAGAGTGCGGGATCGTAAGCAATACCGTAAGTATTAACGCCGCTGCAAAGACCTACCTGATTACCCTTTTCATCGGCTGCGATACGAAGGAATGCCTCGGTAGTACCGGATACATCAATCGTTCCGTCCTTGATGAAATCATTAAGGGTGTAAATCTTTGACTGATATGTAGGGAAGTTGGATCCAAGCTGGAAGATGTCCCATACATCGTTACTTGCTACAAGTGTGGCAAGTTTGTTGAAGTAACCATCAAAGTCCATAGGCTCATATTCGATGGTTACATTAGGATTAAGTGACTCGTACAGTTCAATTACAGCGATTGTTCTGTCGTGTCTGGTCTGCGAACCCCACCAAGCCATTCTTAATGTCACAGGTTCTGCAGGAGTTTCCTCTGAAGCTGATGCTTCTACGGAAGTGCTTGCCTCAACAGAAGTCGAGGTTGTGCTGTCGGCATCGGAAGTTGAAGTGGGTTCACCACAACCAACCAAACCCAATACCATAGCTGCTGTTGCCAATACAGCTACCAGTTTTTTCATTTTCATAAGCAAATCTCCCTTCTAAAAAATGGTAACCTCAATATACTTTTACTTTTTTACTAAGTCAATATGTTGCTAAATATCCGCAAAGATGTTTACGGAAATGCGCATTTTCAATCTATATTTACTGTTTTGCCACTCTAATTTCGGTCAAAAAGTAAATTTTGTTTCGGTTTACCGTTTTTTCTGTTTGAGGTTTACTGTCAGTTCTTTTTCCGTTCGTTAATAAGCACAAAAAGAAAGCCGTGAAACTGTTACATTTCACGGCTTAATCCACAAATACACTATAATTTTTGCTTTATTTCAAAGAAAATCGGTCTCTCCTGCAAGTCAATATTGGGGGAATGAAGTGTACCCATTATCTTGCCGTCAAGAGACTTAAATATCATTCCATGGCCTCCGTCCTTATCAAACAAAGGCTCTTCAACCTGCTTCCAGGGGCCTGCGATGGTACATGACTCGCTCTTGGCAAGTCCCATGGTATATCCGCCCTTACCGAAGCTTGACCACAAAAGTGTAATCTCGCCGTCATCGGCTTTATACATAAAAGGGCCGTCAGTCACATAATTGCCATTCCTGATATCAACTATCCACGGCGCTTCCGAGGCATGAAACAAAAGCTTAGGCTCGCCCGCAGCATGCGTCAAGTCATCGCTTAAAGGAACGGCACATATGGTTCCGTCCGTAATCTGTACCCATTCATGGCAGAATATCATGTAAGGCTTCCCGCCCTCCCGGTCCTCGGTATAAAACGTTCCGTCAAGGCACTCCCAATCTCTCGGTGTAACAGGTCCGTCGGAGTGAACCTTAAAAGGTCCGAGGGGAGAGTCAGCCTTAAGTATCTGAGTTCCTCTGCACACTCCTTCCGCCTTAAAAGAAACAAACATGTAAAATGCTCCTTTATACTCGTGAACTTCCGGCGCCCAGAAATTTCTATCGGCCCAAAAGCCTTCCGGTGGCGTAAATACTTCAATCGGTCCTTCGAAATTCTCAAGGTCCGTGCTTACATAGCAGTCAAGGCCTGTAGCCTTATTACCCCAGCATTCGGGGCCTCTTGTGCCGTAAAGATAGTACTTTCCCTCATGTACGAGTACAAACGGGTCTCTGATATTAATTTGTGTTTTGGGTGTCATTTCTTCTTCGTCCTTTTCCTGTTCTCTTATAATATGCTTCCTTGTCCTTGTACATGCGCTTGTCGGCTTCTTTGTACACATCTAAGGCCTTAGGATCTTTGAGTTCGGAAGAACGGCAGTAGCCCAAGGAAACGCTGACTTTAACTTCTTTGTCTGCGTTGTCCTCCCCTATGAGCTGTTCAAGCCTGTCTACCTTGTCCTCAGCATTGTATCCGTAGGAGTCCGTGACTATTGCGATAAACTCGTCGCCACCCATTCGACCGAGCGTCTCGCCCTCATTAAAGGTCTCGCGGAGCATATTTGCAAATCTTACTATCATATCGTCTCCGGCCTCATGACCGAAGTCGTCGTTGGTATTCTTAAGGTTGTTTAAATCAAACTGGAAAATAATGTATTCAAATTTGCGCTTATCGATTTCTTCAAATACTTCTTCACACTTTCTGCGTGTGGAAAGTCCGGTAAGCACATCTTCATAAGCAATCTTCTCAAGAAACTTCGTCTCAGCGGTCTTATAAAGCTTTCTCCTCATCTCCATGATGAAGTCTACAAGCAACGCTACTACGAATATAAGCGCGCCCACGGACACGTAGCTTCTGTACTCACGAAGTCCGTTAGCTGTTAACTTGTCGGCGCAGTATGCAACAAGGTCTCTCAATGCCACAAGAATCATTACTCCGAAGCCAAGCATCAGCACCTTATGCGATTTCTCCTTGCGCAGGTCTTCCAGCACCAGATGGCACACGAACAGCACCGCCACCAGCAAAAGAATGATGTACACAGGCAGGAAGTCCGACAAATGTGCCCAGTTAAATATCTGAGCCGCAACCGACACAAGGAATAACTGCACCTCAATAATTACAAGCGCATACAGGAAAAAGCATTCCCACGCCTTATTACGCTTCTCAACGTCCTCCCTGAAATACATAAGTATCGGGAACGGCACAAGATACAGCGCAAGATACTCTATATAAGTCTTAACCGCCAGATTGTCGGTAAAGATATAGTCAAGGTTATAATTGCAAAGTGTCCAAAAGCCTATACACAAAGAAAAAATACCGATGCAGAAAAGCTTCTCCATATGATAAGACTTAAAGTACAGGCAGAACGTAACAAGCGAAATACAAAGTCCCGCCACAGTAAGCGTAACCGCTACCACAAACGGAATCATGTACTTGCCGTAGTACACCGCATATCCCGTACTCTCGGAATAAAGCTCCGGAATGGTAAGAGACGAAAATGCATTGTTCTCGGTGACAAACATAATAATCTTAATCTTACCGCCCTGAGATCCGTCGGGAAGACTTATAAATCTCGAACCGAATCCGAGCATCTTACCGGCCTCGTAATCGTCCCAACCATAGTCGTACACAATCTCATCATTGAGCACAACTCTGGTGGCACAGTGCACCATATTAATACGCAAAGTTACATTATCGGGAATGTCGGAGGGCAATTCGCCCCAAAAAGAAACCCAGTCACCCTTCTGAGTCACCGGAAACTTAAACTCAGCCAGATTAACGGCCTCGTAGATATCTTTATTAATCTGTATATTCCATCCGTCGATAAGCTTCCTGTTGTACTCATTATCGCGGCTCTTAATCGCAGCCGTATAACCTGCCGCAAAAAGTGTCATTGCGAATACAAAAAGAAGCATATGAAGAATCCTGCTTCTCCATTTTTTCATCACGGTACCCCTTGCCTCTTTAAAGGCCATATCACAACAAACTGATAGAGTTTAATTATATCGTCAGGGTGGTTCTATTTCAATAATTATTAACGGGATTGTTACAATTTTGATAAGAAAATGCTAAAGTACGGGCACGCGGATTAACTTTCAACCCGCGTGCCCAATATAATTTTGATTGATTACTGTTTCATTGATTCAATCATTGCCGCAAGTTTTCTCGGAGTCGTGCAATCAAACATCTTGGAAATATCAATCTTATATCCCGCTTCCTCCAAAGCTTGATTGAATCTGACAAAGGATATCGAATGAATACCCAATTCAAGAAAATCGTCGTCCACACCCACCTTCTCTACCTCGAGAATTTCCTGCGCCATCCTGCAGACGGCCTCTTCAATTTCCGTTGCGGGAGCCACATAACCTCTTTCGATGTAGATTCCCGGCTCCTCTTTCGCGCCTCTTATTATCTTACCTATATTGCTCTTTGTAAAAGGCACTTTTCGAATTTTCGTCTTGGCAATTTTCTTGTATGATGGAAGCTCTGTATTTATTTCATTGACAGAATCGTTTATTCTTTCAACAAGTTCCGCATCGGGAACCGTTCCGTATAAACGCGAATAGATTTCCGCACAGATTACGTTGTTATCTTCTTTGACCAGCACCTCATCCACGTCAGGGCTCGCAATGATAAGTCTCTCCAATTCCTCCGGCGAAACATTTTCACCGTTTTCAAGAATAATAAGATTCTTCTTTCTTCCCGTCAGGAAAAGATGATTATCCTCAATATAACCCAAATCTCCGGTAGCAAACCAACCGTCCTTCATAACCTCGTCGGTAGCCTCTTTGTCCTTGTAGTAGCCAAGGAACAAAGCTTCACTCTTTATATACACTTCCCCGTCCACAATTTTGCACTGCTGAAAAGGAACCAATTCACCTACCGAACCCTTTACGTTTGAATCGGAACGATTGGTGGCAAGCGCTCCGCCGAACTCCGTCATTCCGTATCCTTCGGCGATGATAATTCCCGCTTTCTCATAGTATTCAAAAATGGAACGGTCTGTTCCCGCGCCACCGGATATCATTATCCTGAAACGTCCGCCCGTCAGCCTTTTAATAACCTCCGGCAGTTTTTCCATATCGCCGTTTGCTATACGTTTCGCAGACTCAAATACATTTACCAACATTATCGGAACCACACACATAAAGGTAGGCTGAAACTTCTGCATCTCTTCAAGCACAGAGGCGACACCCTTACTGAAAATCATGATGGAACCGGTTTTAAGCACGTAACACAGCTGGATAAAAAAGTAAATGTGATAGCACGGAAGTATTGAAAGCACAGAGTCCGGGTTTTTCCCCGCGCCCAGATCCGACTGCTTATATAAGCTGTAAAAAGAAAGTACCACTCCCTTGCTTGTACCCGTCGTACCCGACGTAAAAAGAAGCAACGCAGGCGCCTTCATGCTTACATCCGGAAACTGCTCTATCGGGAATGGCGCATAGGCTTTGTAACTCTCACTGCTTACCTTGCGATAAGTTTCATCTTTGCCAAACCCCTCGCTTTTCACTGCAGTTTTTCCGTATACTACAGTACTTACATCTGCCTTCTTCATAAGAGCGGATGCATCTTCCCATGATAAAGAAGGGTCAATTATCGCAATAAATCTCCCCTTCAGGAAGGCAGCAAAAACAGCCACCACAGCTTCATATCCCGTCTCCGCCCACAGGCCTATGTTGCCTTCGTCCTTTAACTCATCATAAAGTTTCATGCACCTGCATATATCATTCATAAGATCGGAATATGTATGAAATACCTCTCCGCTTTTTTCCTGACTGATACAAAAATGCGTATCCCCGTGATATTTAATCGCTTGTACCAGAAATTCTTTAATACAATGATCCATGATAACCTCCGCTTACGTTTGACTAGGCTGTAGCTTCGCCTTTAATCTTTTGCACATATTCAATCAAATCGCTTACCTTCTCAAATTCGGCAACATCAAGCATTGCTCCGTTGACTTTAATTCCGAATTTTTTCTCTATTCCCACCACCATTTTTATAAATACGAGAGAATCGATGTTTAACGCTTTAAGCTCGGTATCATCCTCAATTTTTTCATCGCTTTGCGCATATTCCACAATCAGTTTATACATTTCCTCTTTAACGCTTTTCATATATTTTTCCTTTCTACACTATGGGCATACTATGCTGTTATAAAAATCAAATTCCAAGCCCTGAATTTCTTTCAGGCCGCTTATCGCAGCATTCATAAGTTCCGAATCATATTCTTCGGTATAAAGATACTTGTACAAGGCATTTCTGATAAATTTCCATTTTTTGAGAATAGCCTCAATAACTGTGGTAGGTTCGGAAGAAGCCGTGCCGTCTATATGGTCCAAAAGATAGCTCTGAGCCTTCTTGGCTTCCACAATCGCATCAAGAAGCTTCGCTATCCATGCCGGATTATCCTTTATCCTCTCACTTGACGAAACATTTCCTTCTATGTATTCAAGAAGAGTCGGGAGTTCCTCAAGATTTTTGGTGATATCCTCCATGTGCGCCTTTATTCTGCTTCGGTATTCACCATAGCAGTTACCCGCCTCGGCACCGGCACTCACAGGGATTTTGGCGCATTCCAGATAATACCTTTTGGACTCGGTCTTGGCGTATTTGATTCTGTTGCTGTGATATGCATATTCCAAGTCGAGATAGCTAAGCCTTTGCTCCTGATAGTCCAGATTGTTTACTCCGGTATGCTCCATTACTATCATCTCCTGCTTGGCATTGTCATATCCGTATACCAGAATATTGTGAGGCCAATTCTCTTTCAGATAAAAATCCGGTCTTATCGATTCATAGAAACAATCCACTCCGATTATGACGGGCCTATCAGCGTCAATAGCCGCAATAATCCTTTGGATTACATTTTCCTTAACTTCATATTGCTTTAGCTCTACACCCAATTCACCGACTACGGATTCTAATGTTTCATCCTCCGCAAAATCCATCTTTTCATAAAGCGTCAGCTTATCCACCGGCCGATACATGACTATATCGTTGGTAAGAATCGGAAGAATTTCTGCTCCGTAGTAATTTACTACCGAAAAAATCGAGTTATATATGCAGTTTCTGTAGAAAATATCATTGAAAGGAACAATGCCCTCAATAACCTTGGTTGTATTCCCTGCGCCCCGGACATCGTAGATATAGCCCTTGTTTTTCTTTTCCAAATACTCAGATCGTGAGAACGTCTGCGCATCTGTATCCGTATCGCCTGCATCAGCAGCGAGTTTTTCATCAATTACACCGGCAAGGTCACTCAAAGAAAAACTGTCAAATATTTCCGCAAGGGAGATTTCCACCTGAAAATCATCATAAATTCTGCTGATAAGAGTCATTACATTTAACGATGAACCTCCCAACGCAAAAAAGCTGTCAGATGTCGATACCGCTTCTGCATCCAAAATCTCCTTGAATGCTTCGATAAGTTTTCCTTCCGTTTCACTGACGTTCGCATCTTCCGCCTCTATTCCTGCAGTAGGGTCGGGCAAACTCTTTTTATCGACTTTCATGTTTTTGTTAAGAGGCAGTTTGTCCATGAAAACAATGTAAGTCGGGAACATATAAACCGGAACTTTGGACTTAAGCCATTCAATAATGTCGGATTTCGAGCAGTTTTCCCCGGCCACTACATAAGCCGCAATATATTCCTTACCAAGCGTTTCGTCATTAAACGTAAGTACACATTCTTTAACGTCCTGCATTTCAAGAATCTTTGCTTCCACGTAGTTTAATTCAACTCTGTTTCCCCTGATTTTGACCTGACTGTCTTTTCTTCCGAGGAATTCAATGTTGCCGTCGGGCTTTATCCTGCCCAGATCACCCGTCTTATACATGGTCTTCCCGGGTGCTTTCGCATCTTTGGCAAAAGAACGCGCATTGAGTTCGTCATTGCACAGATATCCGTATGTTGCATACTCTGTAGATATAACAATCTCGCCTTCCTCTTGCGGACAACACTCTTCCATATTGTCGTTGCAAATATAGACATCCGTATCATCTATAGGCTTTCCGAGCGGAATAATTTCTGTATTGCAATCGCCGGGAGTTATGTCGTAGCAAAGCTTGGCAAGCGTAGTTTCGGTAGGTCCGTACAAACTCACCAAATTTGCATGGCTCGATGTTAAGTCATACCATTTGGACAATAACTTCGGACTGATTTTCTCGCCTGCCATAAACACGTATTTCAAGTCCGGGTAATCCATGTATCCCGAAATGCCGCTCAGCAAGTGATTTACAATACTCGGTGTGCAATGAAAAACGTTTACTCCCGCTTCTTTTACCCATTCGGCCAGCCTTTTGCCGTCGAGTATCACATTTTGATCCGCCGGTATGCATATTTTTCCGCTAAGAAGAATAGGCAAAAAAATGTCTCTCAAAAAAGGATCGTGGCATGGGGATGTTATCTGACTGACGTTTATACCGGTTTGATTAACCTTGCGACCTTCCCACTCTATAAAGTGAACCAGTCCTTTATTCTTCCCCAGTATCGCCTTGGGTTTACCTGTAGTACCAGAGGTAAAATATACATATATCGGGTCATCGGCGTTATAGACGTTACCTTCTCCTTCGCCGACACTGTACTCTTCTGCACCCGTAACCGCTTCTTCAGTCTTTATTACTTTGCAGCTATCCCCCGCTATTTCACGTGCCTTTTCGTGACATTGCTCATCTGTAATGATGTACTTGACCTTAGCTATTTCAAGCATATCCTGTACCATTTCCGGCGGATAATCGCCTTCAATCGGTACAAAGATACAAGCAGCCTTCAAGACACCGAGCATCCCTTCAATCATTGCAATTCTGTCATAGGCAAATACCGCAATCGCATCCCCGTTATTCGCCCCGATTGTATTCAGCTTACCGGCTATGGCGCCAATATCTTTTTTTAACTCAAGTGCCGTAATCTTCCTATCCTTTTGCTCCAGAAAGACATGGTCGTCGGAAACAGCGCTCAAGCCTCTATTTATCAAATCTTGTATAGTCCGCACCCTTCTGTACCTCCCTAAATTCTGTTTGCCCGGCTATAATGTGTCAGCTTTAAATGTATCCAGCAAAATACCAAAAGTCAGAATTATGATAAGCGTGTCATTGTCGTAGGGCAGGTTAAGCTTAAAGCCCGGCTCAAGATACGCTTTTTTGAGGCGTTCCACCTCATCGGGGTTAAAGAAGCCCTGGCGTTTTATCCTTTCATACGACAGAATATCGGTTACATATTCTTTGTTCTTTCGTATAATCTCCGCACTGCCCGGCGCTACAAACGCGTACTTCGGGCGATTGATTATTTTGCTTGGAACAAATGCCGAAGCCATCTTCTTCAAAATGTACTTTTCCTTGAAATTTCTTAATTTCAAATCCGGCGGAATCTTTCTTGCGTATTCCATAACCTTTCTGTCAAGGAACGGATACCTGGCCTCGACGGAATTGGCAAGTCCCGCTCTGTCTCCGTGTCCGGCAAGCAAATGCTCGCTTAGCCTGAGTTTGATGTCTATATATGACCTTTTATGCACAAGCGCGACATCTTTAACCTGCTCCGTATCAATAACCTTATGATTTAAGCAATCGAAATCATCCTGCATAAGAAACTTCGACGAATATATACCGCTCTTATACTCTCGCAGTTTTCCGTAATCCTTCTCATAGAAAAAGAAAGGATCTCCCCAGATTCTGTTGCAGATTTCTTTTTCCGTCTTGTCTCTCAATTCGTTGTTCTTCGCATTTCCCGCGCGCATTGCATCGAACTGATATCCCACATAGCCCGCGAATAATTCATCCGCTCCTTCACCCGTAAGAACCACCTTGATTCCTTCTTTGTGAGCCATTTCCGAAAGAATCAGTGAAGCGGTGTTATATGTTTCTTTTAAGGTGCTTTCCGAATGATATACGGCTTTGGGCAGGTAATCTGCTATATCATCGATGGTTATCAGTCTTTCATGATGAATCGAATTGACATGGTCGGCCATCATCTCCTGAAACGGCTTTTCAGGACGATTGTCGCCTTCAAAATTAACGGAAAAAGAATGCCTGTATTCATTGCTTATATCGTGAATCTTGCACGCAATAATCGATGAATCCAGACCCCCGCTGATGTAGAAGCCTACCGGAACTTCAGCCTGCAATCTGAGTTCCACAGCCTTAGTCAGGACATCGTTAAGTCCTTCTATGTATTCCTCTTCTGTTCTCGGATAATCTTCATCGCATTTAGGGTAATCAAGATCCCAGTATTTTCGGTTGGTAACGCTTCCGTTTTCATGGATTACCAGATAGTGTCCCGTTTCCAGACTGTTAATCCCCTTAAACATCGTTTCGGGGCACACTACGCTCGGAAAAGTCATAATCTGATCGAGTGCCACAGGGTTAATAACACGCTTTATTCCCGGGAACTCAAATATCGCTTTAATCTCGGAACCAAACACAAAAGTACCGTTTACCGAAGTATAGAAAAAGGGCGCAACTCCTACATGATCGCGCGCACAGAACAATTCTCTGCGATTCTTGTCATAGAGTGCAAAAGCAAACTGGCCGTTGATGATATCCAACACTTCAAGCCCTTTTTCTTCGTAAAGATGAAGAATTACCTCCACGTCGGACTCTGTCTTAAACTTATGTCCGCGTTCAATCAAATCTTTCTTTATTTCTTTGTAGTTATATATTTCTCCGTTGCATACCAATATGAGACTTCCGTCTTCACTGGTAATAGGTTGCATACCGTTATTTACACCGATAATGCTCAGTCTGTTAAACCCAAGCGTGACAGGCCCGTCAGTTATATAATCGGTCCCGTTTACTCCGCGATGCGCAATAGCCTTTAACATCTTTTCTATCACGAGACTTTTATGAGCATCCGGCATATCTGCATTTAAATAGCCACAAATCCCACACATCCCACCGATTCTCCTTATTCGTAATGCAATTTCGCCATGCGATCTATAATTACACTTTCTTTGGCAAATACACTCTCAATCCGCCCGGATATATCTTCGATTTCAGATACATCGTCGCTGTATGCCGCTTTAATGAGTAGGCAGCTTATAACGTTCCACTCTTTGCATATATCCGCGTATTCGACCGCCAAGCCCGTTTGAGGGAAATACTGTTCCATATATTCACGGAAATAACTTCTTACAGTAAGCAATCCTGACAGTCTTATGTAGGAATTCAATGACATGATGCTCTTTTCATACTCGTCGGTGTTTAACAGAGCTTCTGCATTTTTCAAATTACTTACAAAGTAATCTTTCAAGATTTTGTTATTATCTTTTTGCTTTTTGGAAATTTCCCGCAAATCGGGCTTGAAATTTTCATACCCGTCCTCTGCCAATTTGTCGGTGTCGGTAATGACGTGCATGAAGTTATACCCTTCCCAGGCATCGACGAAATCATCAAACGCTATGTAGCCTTCGAACATATCGCCCTTAAAGCTTGCAATGTAGCCATCGCTGAAAAAGAATTTGTCTCCGCCGTCATATCCGATTACGTTAACACAATGGATAACAACATCCTCGGCATATTTAAATGCACTGTTATACTTAAGTTTGTTGGCAACCATAAGAATCGCAACATTGGATTCATCTTCAACACACTTAATCAGCGACTGCTTGGCTTCTTCTCTGTTTGCGGAGGTAATAATTGTGTATGGCACATCCAAATCTTCGGGATTTTCGAAGATAGAAATGGTATAAATCATTACCCCCCACTTACTGGGTTTTAATTCATAACCCTTCATTCTGAAAAACAGTTCCGCTTCGCTTATATCTATTTTCCGATAAACCAGGTAATTCTCCAGACAACCGAGAATACACTGAGACCCCCTTTGTGTAGCATAGCCCTTCTCAAAAATCATTTTGCCATTCCTCTCAACATGTTATGCCATAGCATATCTCTCAATAATGTCTGCCGTCTTCTGATCGCAGTTTAAACCCTTCATGATGTCTCCAAGCGTTCTGACATTAGAGTATTCTTCCTCGCCGTCCAATATTGCAAAAGCAGTTTCTTTCAGCACTTCCGGAGTAAGATTCTCTATTCTGATCTCGCGCCCGATTTTTCTGTTTTCAAGCGTTTCTGCCGTAAGCATCTGGTCGTATGCGCCGGGAATACCTATCATGGGAACTCCGCTGTATATTGAGTCGTTAACGCTGTTCATACCGCAGTGAGTAATAAACAGGTCAGCCCTCTTTAAAACTTCGGTCTGCGGAACATAGTCGTAAACGTAGAAATTGTCAGGGATTTCATCAAAATCTTCTTTCTTGTTATGTGCACCGATAGACATAATTACGCTGACATCTTCACCTTTAAAAGCTTCTATGGCGGCTTTGAAGGCACCGAGTCTCCTGTCTCCTATTTCTGTCTGGATAGTTCCGAAGGAAACATAGATTATTTTTCCTTTCATTTCTCCAAAAGGAATATCACTGTCATTGGTTGACGGAGGTGTTGTATTGGCACCCACAAATTCAAATCTTTCGTCAAAGTTCTCTTCAAAAGGCTGCATCTGGCGAAGGGTATGAACTATGGTCAGTTCGGGAACATTATTGAGAACTTCCTTTCCCATATCGGAATACTTGAAGTTGTAGCCCTTCTCGGTCAGTCTGCTTATGATATCGTCTCCAAGCTCAATGGCATGGGCCGTTTGAGCAAGGTTCTTTTCGTCACTTTCAAATATTCTTTTGCTGATGTTTTCGTCAAAAGCAAAATTGGGGAAATATCTTATAAGCTTGATATCTTTACGTCCGTTGAGGTAATACATAGGGAACGCGAAATAATCATAAATAACCACATCATAGTCGCCCGCACGGTTAAATGCCTCTTCTATCTGAAGGGCAAAAATCTCGGCATCGTCTTCGATGGTTATCTTTCTTCCGGGCTTGTACCCTTCCAGACGCTCAATGTCAAAGTCTATGAAGTTGACGTTTTCTTTCTCAAATAACTCTTTGATGCCGGGAATATTGGCGGAGCTGGATATGACATCCACCTTATGTCCTCTCTTGCCAAGCTCTTCCACGAAACCGGCAAACGGAACATTATCTCCGAAACAAGGCATAGTTACTACCAAAACTTTCATATCATTTCCTCCTCAAATACATATTTTTGTTTCAAAAAGCGGTCCGCCATTTCATGCATTCCGCCGATTCTCAATTCTTCGACCAGATTTTCAAAGACCAGTTCCGTAAGGGGCTTTATTTCCTCGGCGGATATGGCTTTTCTTTCTTTGGCATATCTGAGACACTCGCTATACGCTTTGACATGCGCCTCCGCAAAGTCCGAATAGAAATTTTCTTTACCGAATTCGGTACTTAAAGAATTATTCTTAACATTTTGCGGAATCCTGTATTTGCTCGGTATATCACCGATAAAATCAAAGATTCCTCCGCACGCCGAATATAACATCCAAGTAATAGAGTCTTCGGAAGAGCGTAAATTCGGAAACGGAATCCTTTTGGCAAGCCTAGTCCTGACGTTTGTAGCAGACGTCAGGTTGATATACATTTCCTTGCTGACTATAGACTTCCACACCTCTTTTCCGATGCTCGGGTGTCTGTTATTATTCATGATTTTTCTGATGTTTACAGGAAATTTATCCTCCGGTATCTCAAGTCCTTTTTCATCAATTGGAATGAACGGAGAATAGATTACATCTGCGTCTTTGGTGGCAAAAGCACGCGCCACTTTCTCGGTACGCTTAGGATGTGAAAGATCGTCCGAATCAAGAAACATGACGACGTCTGCGCCGAACTCTTCTGCTGCAATGTCCACGCCAATGTTTCTGGAGACTCCGGCGCCTACGTTGACATTATTTTTATGGCATATTATTTTCCCCGGGTGACTGTCTGTAACTTCCTTGATAAAATCATCCAATTCCTGATTGTCGGAAGCATCGTCTACCAGAACCGCCGTCCAGGAGTCATCGGTTTGATTAAGCACACTTCCGATGCATTGTTTGAAATACGAAAGTCTGCTTTTATTGTCGACCGCTATCTTAAACGGTATTACAAAAGAACATTTGCACTCTTTGCTCATTTTTTACTCCCCCTCAAGCGGTAACTCGCCGTTACCCGTTGTGTCTATGTAAGCCTTTAATAATTCCGTAAGGCGCCTTATGCTTTCTTTTTCCCCCGAAATCA
The DNA here is from genome assembly GCA_017553505.1 of Lachnospiraceae bacterium. Lineage (GTDB taxonomy): Bacteria > Bacillota > Clostridia > Lachnospirales > Lachnospiraceae > UBA1258. Next base: position 177,096 of record JAFZLD010000010.1, on the reverse strand, counting down.
GCTGCGCCATAATGTCTGCAAAAGAAGGCTCAAGGCGGTCTCCGTCAATATCTGCCTTAATAAATAAATTCCTCAGGAGAAGATACCCCTTCTTGATTCGTACAAACTGTCCGCTAAAAGTATCATCCTTCGGAAGTACGCCCATGTCTTCCAGCTTCTTAACCCGGAATTCCATTAACATGGCCCGTTCATATAGGAATTGCCAGAAACGATATCTGGTTCCTTCGATTATCCGGATTTTGTCATGAATGTAGTCGAGCACAAACATGTTGTGACCCACGGTATAGCCGTCCCTTTTCGTTTCTCCTTTTGAGGGAGAAATGTATTCTTCTAACGACGTAACTATCTTCTTTAAATCAATTCTCTCGGGTCTTTCGGGCAAGACCTTTTTAAGCAATACAATCTCATCTATTTCATCCTGCTTGGGATAGCATCTGTATGCCTTTCTGATTTCGTCAAAAGAACACGAAACAACCGGTTTCTTCGCAAAATAGCTTTCAATACGAAATCTCTTCTTGGCGTTGTCATATCCCACAATCTTTAAATCATGAGCCATCGGATAACAGGTTTTGAAAGCCTTAATATCAGATTTTTCCGCAAAGATATAAGCCTCGCCGGTTTTGTCGATGATATCCGTAAGATACTTGGCGACATCTCCCTTGTAATCACTCTGCAAAACGCTGTTATACACTATGCTTTCCGAATTTCGCCGAAACGCATTCCTGAAATCATCGTATGAACACTCGATTATTGAATATTTGCCACCGTTGAAGTTGTCGGCCAGATAAATAATTTCTTTGTCCGTGTCGCACCCTACCACGAAAGAATTGTGAATATAGTGCTTAAGCCGGTATTCTTCCGTCCCGCTTAGATAAAACCGATCCAGATAAAGAAAAAGACAGGTATCTGCCGCTATAGATTCGGCAGCGTACCTTGCTATATCTACCCCCTCTTGCAACAATTCATTTCTTTTAACCATTGCATTATTGATATAAGGGCAGTCCTGCAAAATCGAATTATGATTAACGTAGGATATAAACAGTTCCCACTCGGGAATGACTTCAAACTCAATAAAATTGTTCATTACCCAAGGTACTGTCACATCATCAATCAGCGAAAAAATGAAGCCATATTCCGGATAACCGTTAATCACCGGATTTTCTTTACACAATAATCTTTTCACGCTACATACCCTTTATTTCTTCTGATATTTCGTCACATATTTTTGCAAATTCCACAGTCAAAGAATGCGGAACTGTTTCACTCTCGCAACGTCCCTCGCCTATGCATTTGACAGTTTCTTCTATCTCATATACAAAGCCGTTTGTCGTGACATCGTCCCTATATTGTTCTTTCCGTCGCCCTTCGTTGTCATAACGCAATGATTCATTGCCAAACAGTACATTGGGGATTATTATGCTACCCTCGGTTCCTCTTACCACAACACTTTGGCTCATAAAGGTTTCAAGGCTTGCCGTCAAAACCGCTGACATATCTTCGTACTCAACCACCAGCACATCCGATGCATCTACACCGGTTTTGCTGCGTATTACCGAAAGCTTGTAACTCAAAACAGGCTTATCAATCAAAAGTCGCAGTATTTCATACCCGTACACCAGCAAGTCATATGCTGCGCCCCCTCCCAGTCCCGGATTCCAGAATCTGTTACCCGGATTCTTTTCTGCGCAAAATCCAAGACTTATTTCCGCGTACTTAACATCGCCGATTTTATGCTCATCTATCCACTCTTTGACTTTCTTAACAGTCGGAAGGAATCTGCTCCACATTGCTTCCATGCAAAAGAGCTTTCTTTTCTCAGCTTCACTAAAAACGTCGGCGACTTGCTTACTGTCAATGCACATGGTCTTCTCGCATAAAAAGGGGATGTCATACTTGACGCAAAGTTTGCATGCATAATAATGATTGCTTGTTACCGTCGCGATATATACTGCATCGAGTTCTTCCGCCTCAAGCATTTCTTCATAACTTCCGTATGCATTTTGAATCTTGTTCTTGTCTGCAAATAGTCTTGCAGCTTCGCCGGAATGACTGCTTATTGCAACCACCTTGCAATCGGCAGTTCGTCCTATTGCATCGTAAAATTTACCGGCAATATTGGAAGCCCCCATTATTCCCCATTTGAACATGATTTACGTCCTTATATCTTATGCTGTTTTGCAGTAATATTCTTATGTGTCATATTTGTGGATTGTTGTACATTGATTGTGCGATAGTATCATGCAATTGAACATAATGACATATTCTATATAGCTATTCTATTTGCTATGTATGATTATGTATTACATTGTTGCGCGATATCCGTCCATTATTGTGCACTTTGCCCGTTGAATTACATATTATTATCTATATCAGATATTTTCAAGTAAGATTGCACAAATACGCAAAATATTGATTGGAAATGTAAAATATTTGCTTGTAAATCGTTTCTCCTTATATGGCATACTATAGCCCGTTCATATATATTGACGCTTCATAGTGATGTTTTCTCGTGCATTGTTATCAATTTGTATGATATGGTGCTAAAACACAAAAAAAGCGCAGGCATTATGCCTGCGCTTCGATGAAGGGTATCTATGAATTAAACGTATTTCTTCAGTGTTGCAATGATTGCTCCGGGTCCTGCGATGAGCTCTTTGAAGTAAGATTCAACCTGCTCGCCGAGACCTACCTTGTAAAGGTCGGAACCGAAGATGGTAGCATCCGAAAGAATAGGTGCAACCTTCTCGTGAATGTCTGTGTTGCCGAACTTGATGTCCGCTACGTAAGGGCGAAGCTTCTCAAGTAAGGGATCGGAACTGGGCTCAAATGCCTTGCCCTCATCGTTAATGCCCATTAAGTATCTTAACCAGCCTGCGAATACGAGAGGAATCATCTTAAGGTCGGATGCCTTTAAGTCATCGCGCTTCTCGTATGCCTTGATGGTCTCGCCGAAGCGGATACCAACCTTCTGCGAAGTATCCGTAGCGATTCTCCAGGGTGAGTCGGGCATGAAGGGGTTAGGAATACGAAGCTTTACAACCTCGTCGATAAACTTCTTTGGATCGAGTACTCCGGGATTAACTACTACCGGAAGGCCTTCTTCGTAACCGATGCGCTCTACGAGTTTCTTAAGCACCGGATTCTCCATTTCCTTAGAGATGAGCTGATAGTCGAGTAAGCATCCGTATACTGCAAGAGCGGTGTGAAGAGGATTGAGGCAGGTACATACCTTCATCTTCTCAACTCGGTCAACGGTCTCGCGCTCGGTGTAGATAACGCCTACCTTATCGAGTGCAACCTTGCCGTTAGGAAATGCATCTTCGATTACAAGATACTGGCACTCCTCAGCGTTAACAAAAGGCGCCACATAAGTGTTCTTGGAAGTGATGGCGGGCTCAAGCTCCTGAATACCGTCATCAATCAAAATCTTTTCAACAGACGCGTCGGGTCTGGGTGTAATCTTATCAATCATGGACCAGGGGAAGGAAACCTTGGACTTGTCCTCAACGTACTTAACAAAGTCCTCGCTTACCAGCCCGTTCTCTGCCCATGCCTTGGCAAAAGAAGAAACCGCGTCAAAAAGCTTGTCTCCGTTATGAGAGCAGTTGTCCATGCTGACCATAGCTACGGGAAGCTGTCCTGCCTTGAATCTTCTGTAAAGAAGGGCGCTTACCTTACCCATATAGCTCTCAGCCTTCTCGGGGCCGTTCTTAAAATCAGCCGCAACACCGAGGGCAACCTGACCTGTAGCGTTCTTAAGGCTGTAACCCTTCTCGGTAATGGTGAAGCTTACCATCTTAAGTGAAGGGCTTTCAAATATCTCGTAAAGTCTGCTGTAGTCATCCTTATTGTCGGGATCTACGGTTAAGTACTCAACAATGCTTCCGATTACTGCCTTGTCAACAGTTCCGTTAGCCTTCAAAGTAATGTCAATGCCGATACCGTCATGAGGACGATACATCTTATCGATAATTTCATAGTCAAAGCCTTCTGCGGCGATAAGGCCTGTGGTCTCGATCCCCTTGTCAAGAAGTTCATCCTGAAGGGCTGCCTGAAATGCTCTGAAAATATTGCCGGCTCCGAAGTGAATCCACTCGGGCTTAGCCAGGGTAGCTTTCTTAACCGTTTCGCGGTCATAATTCCATACTCTGTAGCCCTTGTCCTGCCAGGCTTTTTTATTGTCCAATACGCTTTGCTGCGATAATTTAAGTTCTGCCACGTCTCTTACCTCTTATTGCTCTTTTCAATAGCTTCCCAAAGTCCGTTTAAGTATGTTGCACCGAGGGCTCTGTCGTAAAGACCGTAGCCGGGAAGTGCAACCTCACCCCAAATCATACGACCGTGGTCGGGTCTGATGGGGCCGTCGAAGCCGATATCGTAAAGTGCCTTCATAATCTCATACATATCGAAGGTTCCGTCCGAAGAAAGATGTGCGGACTCCTCGAAGTCTGTGGGAGAGTTGAACTTAAGGTTTCTTACATGTGCAAAATGAATACGTCCCTTAAGAGAACGAATCATGTCGGGAAGATCATTCTCAAGATTGGTACCGTATGAACCGGAGCAGAATGTGACACCGTTGTGAGGGTTGTCAACCATCTTCATCATACGCTGAATGTTCTCTTTATTAATGATAATACGGGGAAGTCCGAATACGCTCCATGCGGGATCGTCGGGATGAATCGCCATATTGATGTCGTACTTGTCACATACGGGCATGATGCGCTCGAGGAAGTACTTAAGATTCTCAAAGAGCTTTTCATTGTCGATGTCCTTGTACATCTCGAAGAGTTCCTTAATCTTAGCCATTCTCTCAGGCTCCCAACCGGGCATTACATGGCCGTTGGAATCATTCTTAATACTGTCGAACATCTGCTCGGGCTTGATAGCGTCGATAGCTGCCTGATTGTAAGCAAGAACGGTGGAACCGTCGGGACGCTTTCTAGCAAGCTCGGTTCTGGTCCAGTCGAAGACGGGCATGAAGTTGTAGCATACCATGTGAATGTCTTCCTGACCGAGACGCTCCAAAGTCTTGATGTAATTCTCAATGTGCTCTTCTCTCTCGGGAGAGCCGATCTTGATGGCATCGGAAATGTTAACGCTCTCGATACCCGCAATCTTAAGACCTGCGTCTTCTACTTCTTTCTTAAGTGCACGAATATCTTCAAGCTCCCAAGCTTCACCGGGAACGGTGTCGTAAAGGGTGGTGATAACTCCCTTAACGCCGGGTACCTGTCTTATCTGTTCAAGGGTTACGGAATCGTGCTTGCTTCCGAACCATCTTAATGTCATCTGCATATCTTATATCCTCCATATGACTGCTGCCTTGACTATCATAATAGCGCGTACCCCTTTGCGCGCTGTTAATCCTCTATTTCGTATTAATTGTAATTTCAGCCCGAAAAAACTTAAAGCATAAGTTTTGTTGTTAACATTGTAAAAGTTGCTGTATTGTAATATAATCATCCCAAAGGAGATTTAGAGATGAAAAAGCAAGAGCTTATTACCCCCTTTTCCACAAGACAATACATGTTCTCCCGTGACTATGAAATATACTACTACAGCGACATGCCCGGTACAACAGTCAATAAGCACAGTCACGACTATTACGAGTTCTATTTCTTTCTCGAGGGTAATATCAACATAAACGTCTCCGGCAAGCCCATCAAGCTTAAGCCCGGCGACTTAATCCTTATTCCGCCCGGAGTGGAGCATTGTCCCGAGTACCTCGACGACGTGACTCCCTACAAGCGTTTCGTCTTATGGATAAGCGCCGATTACTACAATAAGCTTCTCGCCGCATCACCCGACTACGGTTACATAGTCGATACCGTGAAGACTACGCACTCTTACCGTTTTGCTAACGACGTACTTGCTTTTAACGAGATACGTTCGGCGCTCTTTAATATCACTGCCGAAGTCAAGGGCAACCGTTTCGGCAAGGATGCCAAGGTATCTCTGCAGATTAACGATCTCCTCCTTACCCTTAACCGCATGACCTACGAAAAGGTCACCGTCGGCGTATCGGGTACCAAGGGAAGACTTTCCAACATCATCAACGACTACGTAATGTTCCACCTTGACGAGGACTTGTCCCTCGAACGCCTCGAGCGCGAGTTCTTTGTAAGCAAGTACCACATCGAGCACGTATTCAAAGAAGACTACGGCATCTCCCTTCACAAGTTCATCCAGATGAAACGTCTCTACGCCTGCCGCGACGCCATCGGAAGCGGCAAGCCCATTCAGGAGACCTTCCCCTTGTACGGCTTCAACGACTACTCCGTATTCTTCAGAGCTTTCAAGAAAGAATTCGGCATGAGCCCCAAGGAATACCAGATGGTGCAGCGTTAACTATTCGAAATATAAAGGACTTAAGGTCGGTTTACATCTCTCCTTAAGTCCTTTTCTTTTACCAGCGAACAGACCACCTGCTGTCGTATTCTCCCGCCTTTTCCTTAAGGGAAACCGGAGGCTCCGGGGCTGCTTTTCTTTCTTTCTCGCGCTTTCTTTTTTCAAAAAGAAGGCCTGAGAATATCTTCTCATCCGCGGGAACATCCACAGTTTCATGAGTCCAGGAGGATACGTATGCCGCGTTACTGATTCTTAAGCTGTTAATGCCTTCAAGTCCCGGCGAAATAAGTTTCTCGCCGTTAAGCAGGTGATTGGTGAAATTTCTCAATATCAGGACGTGACCGTCTTCTTTTTCCTCGAAATTGAGAACCATCTCGGTAACCTTCTCATGCGGCATCGCCTCGGGAGTATTAAAGCATATATCACGCTCATCTTCGTGTAAAAGAAAGAGTTTAAGCACACCCTCTTCCGCTACGGCTTTACCGTAGGTGCCGCTGATTTCAAGTCTGTTGGTGCCGGGGTATTCACCCGTGGAAGTTATGAAGGTCGCCGATGCACCGCTTCTGTATTCGGCATAAATGGTTACGTCGTCTTCCACCGCTATTCTGTGAAAATGACCTTGTTTACAGAAAGCCCTCAATTTGCTCGGCATACCCATTATCCACTGCCAGATGTCGAGATTGTGCGGGCACTGATTGAGCAGCACTCCGCCGCCCTCACCGTTCCAGGTGGCACGCCAGCCTGCGGAATCGTAGTATGCCTGACTGCGATACCAGTTATTGATAATCCAGTTGAATCGCTTAATCTCGCCTAAGAGGCCGATATCCACGTAATATTTCAAGGTCTGAAAGAGCGGATTGGTGCGCTGGTTAAACATGATGCCGAAGGCGAGTCCGCTTTTCTCGGCTATCTTGTTCATGCACTTTACGTCCGCTGCGTCCACGCCCGCGGGCTTCTCGATAAGTACGTTGAGGCCCGCCGCGAAGGCTTCTTTGGCTATTACGGGGTGGGTATAGTGGGGCGTAGCCACAAGGACGACGTCCACTTTATCGGTTGTAAGAAGCTCGCGATAGTCGGTGCAGACTTCAACCTTCTGCCCGAAGTTCTTGCGTGCCCACTCAAGCCTGCTTTCCTCTAAATCGGCCACAGCCGCGAGCATAGCTCCGTCGACCATTCCGTCATAAAGCGCCTTGGCGTGCGCACTTCCCATATTTCCTATTCCAATGACCCCGTATCGTATCTTTTTCATTTTTTGTCTTCGTAATTTCCCACTGTTATTTTTTGTTCGGAGAAGTTCTCGACAAAAGAACTCTTCTCGTAGAAATGTACCGCATTCTCAAGGATGCCTTCTGCCTTGTAATACTTGGATTTTTCATCAATCGGAAGGCTGATGGTCTTCTTCTCGAATCCTGCCGCAAAAATCGATGTGATGAGCTCGATGGTGCGTCTACCGTCAACGCCTGTAATAAGAGGCTTCTCCCCCTTTTCGATGGCGGTAAGGTAGTTGTCGATTTCACCGGTGTGACCTTCGTATCTAAGGTCAGGGATATTGTCGTAATACTCGTTAATCTTCTTAAGAAGCTCGGTATTGCGTTCGTCTCTCGGGAAGCCGTTCTCCATGGCAACCTCTGCCTTAACGTCCCAAGGCATGGAAATCTTGGCGTCGGCACACTGAAGTATGATGCCCTGTTCCTCTCCGTGGCTGATTACCGAAGAAAGCACTTCTGCTACGGTTCCGTCCTCGTACTTAAGGCATGCAAGCGATAAGTCTTCCACTTCTGCATTGTCATGCATAACGTTGGCAAGTACCGCCGTTGCTTCAATGGGGGAGCGGCCTTCGATCCAATTGAGCATATCGATGTGGTGCACGGCGTGATTAAGGGTGGGCCCGCCGCCTTCTTTTTCCCAGGTACCTCTCCACCAAAGATCGTAGTAGGAATGTCCTCTCCACCATTCGGAGTTGACGCGTACGAGACAAATCTTGCCCGCAAGGCCGGAATCAGCGAGTTTTTTAAGCTTATATACTCCGTTTCTGAAACGATTCTGTGCAATGATACCGAGAGTTACTTTATTCTTTTTCTCCGCCTCTAGCATTCGGTCGCATTCCTCAAGGCTTGCAGCCATGGGCTTCTCACAGAGTACGTTCAGTCCCGCATTCATACAGTCAATACTAATGGAAGCGTGTACATAAGGAGGTGTGCACACATGTACCACATCAATCTTTACTCCCGAAGAAAGCATGTCTTCGTGATTGGCAAATACCGTCGCGCCGTCAAGCCCATATTTTTCCTTCATGGCCTGAGCCTTTTCGGGGTAAATGTCGCAAAGTGCGACGATTCTGCATCTGTCCTTGAATTCAAGAAGTCCCTGAACATGCAAATTGGCTATTCCGCCGGTTCCTACTATTGCTACGTTTATCATTTTGGTTATCTCCGTTACTTAATAATTTTGGCCTGCATTTCGGCCTTTACACACAGCTCTGCCGCTTTGAAAGCATGCTCCTGCGTCATAGCGTTCTCTGTTCTGTTAATGCAGTCAAGGATAAGCTGTCCAAAGAAAGGGAAACCCACCTTGCCCGCTACCTCAAAGTGCTTTTCACCCTCGGCATTTACCAGGAATACGTGATCGGTTGTGCCGTCGTTCATGCCCACGTTGACGTATTTTCTGATTTCTATGTAGCCTTCGGTGCCGATAATTACTGTTCTTCCGTCACCCCATGTAGATAATCCGTCGGGAGTGAACCAGTCCACTCTGAAATGCTGTGTCGCACCGTTATCGCCTACTATCACGGCATCGCCAAGGTCCTCGAGACCGGGGTGGTCGGGATGATTGTAGTTACCCGCCTGACTGTACGCCACGTAAGCGTCTTTAACGTTGCAATAATACAAAAACTGCTCTATCTGATGGCTTCCTATATCGCACAATATTCCGCCGTATTTTTCTTTCTCAAAAAACCAGTCCGGGCGAGACTCGGGGGCTCCCAGTCTGTGAGGGCCGAAGCCGTCCACGTGAATAGGGGTTCCTATCGCGCCTTCATTGATAAGTTGTCCTGCAAATACCGCAGACTCGACATGGATTCTTTCGCTGTAATAGACCATGTATTTTCTGCCGGTTTTCTTAACGGTTTCTTTGGCTGCGTTAAGCTGCTCCAGAGTGGTAAGAGGTGCTTTGTCGGTAAAATAATCTTTACCGTGCTCCATGACTCTGATTCCGAGCTCGCAGCGTTTCCAGGTCTCTGCCGCGCCGCATACGAGTTTAACTTCCGGGTCGTTTAAAATCTCTTCTTCGCTTGCCGCAATCGTCACCTGCGGGTAGGCATTCTTAAAAGCTTCCGCCTTCTTGATGTCCCTGTCGTATACCCATTTGAGTGTTGCGCCGGCTTCGATGAGTCCGTTGCACATTCCGTATATGTGCCCATGGTCGAGAGCGATTGCCGCGATAACGAATTCCCCGGGATTTACAACCGGTGCGGGCTTACCCTTGGGGGCGTAGTTCATACCGTCTTTTCTGTCCATTTTTCATACCGTCTTTTCTTTTAAAATAGGGGAACCGGGATAACCCGATTCCCCAATGGGTGTTTCTTTAAACCGGTTTATTTACCGTAGTACTCTTCTCTTTCGGAGATGATTGTATCGATTCCCACATCCTTAAGTTCAGCCATGTATTCGTTGTACATATCGTCAAACTCGCCGGGCTTGCAGGTAATCATCTTAACCTGGTAGTCATCCTTGGCAATGTTTAAGTCGGTGATTAAGTCAGGCGTGGAAGGTGAAGTGTAAGCAGTATCATGGTTAACGGTTCCCTGAAGCGAGTACTCGTAGTTCTGGATAACGTACTGCTCGAAGCCGGGAGCCTCTTTGGAAGTACACTTGTTGAAATCATCAACTGTTGCGAAGTAGCCCTGGTTACCTACAAGGAAGATATCGGTTCTGATCCAGTCCTTGTCCTGAGAGTTGTATTCGGCATCGATAACAGTGGGAACGCCGTCGATCATGTTGTAGTGCTCGCCTTCAAAACCGTGATAGAGGACAAAACCGCCCTGGTCTGTGCACATCCAGTCAAGGTATGTCATACAAGCTTCAACAACTTCTTCGCTTGCGGTCTTGGGGCAGAAAGCGATAAGTCCGCCTGCGCCGTAACCTGCGGTGTATACCTTGCCGTCATTAACGTTGGCAAACTGAGGAATGGATACAAAGTCTGCATCCGGAACGTTTTCTTTTAACGTCTTAAGAAGGGAACCACGGAGAACGTCTACGTTACCGTTAACGCTGTATTCGCAGAATCCCAAGTTACCTGTAACAATCTGGCTCTTGAAGTCATCTTCTGCAAGGCTGTAGTATTCCTGATGAAGAATGCCTGCATTGTAGAGCTTGTTGAGGTACTTGTAGTAGTCATACATACCGGGATCGTAGTAATCCTGGATTACGTCTTCACCGCCGCCGCATACCTGCACTGCTACAGGGTCGCCTGCGATCTTGGAGAATACCTGCTTTAAGTTCCAGCCGTTCCAGATGATTGCGCCTGCAACACCGTTTAAGCCGTTGGGGTTCTCATGAACCATCTTGTCAAGAGCGGTGTAGAGTTCATCGGGGTTGGTAGGAATACCAAGGCCGAGTTTATCGAGCCAGTCTTTACGAATAAAGAAGTTACTCTTAGCTGTGGTAGCACGCTTAGCAACGATACCGTAGAGGTTACCGCTTAAGTTTCTGCCGATGTTAAGAACGTCGTTTCCGATGTACTCTTTCATGTTAAGAGCCTGGTCGTCGCCGTCGATGAACTCGGAAAGATCCCATGTACCGCCCTGATTGAAATAATCTTCAGCGTATGCGTAGGTGTAAGTAAGCGTTAAGTCGGGAGCTGTCTGAGATGCAACCATAGCCTGCATCTTGGTAACTTCGTCCCATCTGGGAACAGGAACGAACTCAACGGTAATACCTACCTTGTTCATCTGCTCGTTAACGTACTTGGTCCACTTGTTGTCTGTGATGGTGGAACCGTCGGGAGCGTTACTTCTGTCGAAGAGCTCAACCTTAATGGTTACGTTGTCAAACTGCTTGGAGCCGTAAGTTGTCTGATACTTGCTTGCTGTAGTCTGAGTCTCGCCACCGGACTTTTCTTCCGATGAAGCAACCGTTTCAGACTTGCTTGCGCTTGCGGGTGTCTCGGCCGCTTCTTTGCCACAGCCAAAAAGCATCGAAGTTGCAAGCAACATTGCCGTTAAGCTTGCCAATACTTTCTTTTTCATAACATTTCCTCCATAATAAAGTTTTGTTGTCTATACCCATCAATTCATGCAAAATTGATTGATACCTGTTGTTAACCCTTCACGGAACCTATCATTACACCTTTGACGAAGTACTTCTGCAGCCAGGGGTAAATCACCAGAATCGGGATAGTGGAGATTGCCACCGTGGCCATCTTAAGTGACTGAGTCATAACCTGCGTTCCGATGCCTTCAGCGTTGGCATTGGAGTTATTCAATTCTTCTCCGAAAAGAAGGCTTCGAAGCCTTAACTGAAGGGTGTAAAGCTCAGGCTTCTGAATGTAAAGCAACGCATCAAAGTATGTATTCCAGTAACCCACCGCATAGAACAGTCCGATGGTCGCAATAATCGGTACCGACAGCGGAAGAATCATCTTAATCAATACCTTCATATATGACGCGCCGTCGATTCTTGCCGCTTCCTCAAGGCTCTCCGGAATGTTCTTAAAGAACGTTCTCATAACGATAAAGTTGAACACATTAATCGCCTGAGGCACGAACAGTGCGGGAAGAGAATCGAACAGTCCCACGTTCTTAACCACGAGGAATGTAGGAATCATACCGCCGCTAAAGTACATCGTAAAAAGAATGACTGCGGTAAAAAACGACTTTCCCGGAAGGTCCTTTCTTGACAGAGCAAAGGCTGCCAGAATTGTAAGAAACAGACTTAAAGCCGTACCTGCCAAGGTTACGATGACCGTACTTCTCATAGCCATCCAGATTTGCGTCTTCCCCAAAATCTGCTTATATGCATCTACATTGAAATCTATAGGGAAAAAGGTTACTCTTCCCGAAAGTACCGCATTATATCCGCTCACCGAGTAAGCAAGCACATTCAAAAACGGATATAGGCAGGCAAAAGCAAGAATGCCAAGGAGCAACCCGTTTATTAATCGTCCCCAACTGAATTTGTTTCTCATGATTTCTACCCCCTAGATAATTCCGTCTTCGCCTATGGACTTGGCAAACTTGTCCGCAGCAAAAAGAATAATTATATTGATTACCGATTGGAATAATCCGATGGCGGTTGAATCGCTGTACTTGGCTCGCTCAATACCTATTCGGTATGTATAAGTACTGATAACTTCCGAAACCTCAAGCACCTTCTTGTTACCGATAAGAAGCGGTGCATCGAGTCCGATGGACATCATCTTCGAAATCTGTAGAATCAGCATTGTTACAATAACCGACTTGATTGAGGGAAGCGTAATGTAAATCAGTCTTTGAAACTTGGTGGCGCCGTCAAGATATGCAGCTTCATACAGGGATTCATCGACCCCTGTAAGGGCTGCAAGGTAGATAATCGTGCCCCATCCGATTTCTTTCCATACGTTGCAGACCACATAAGTAAAGATCCACCAGCCGTTACTGCTCATAAAGGGAATCGTCTCGCCTCCGAATCCCGTTATGATTCGATTGATTGTACCCGTACTGAGGAAGAGGTTATTGGCAATACCCGCAACAACCACCCACGATACGAAGTGAGGGAGGTATAATACCGACTGCGTCACTCTCTTAAACTTGCTGCTGCGTACTTCGTTAAGCATCAAAGACACAATTATCGTAAGAGGGAAACTTACGAGTAACGTGGTGAAATTAAGCACCAGCGTATTTCTTATGGCATTCCAGAAATTCTTACTTTTAAATATCTTTTCAAATACATCAAATCCCACCCAGGGACTTGCGGTAATTCCTTTAAAAACGTTGTAGTTCTTAAAGGCAATCGTGATTCCGTACATGGGAATGTATTTAAATACGATGTAATATGCCAGCACCGGCACAAGCATCAGATACACCCACTTATAATTCCAGATTTTAATAGCGGTTTTTTTAACCCTTATTCCCAAGGGAGCCTTTGGAACCGCCCCAACACTATTCTTCACTTTCCATACCTCCGCCGGGCTTTTATGAAACTCTTTTTCAAAGCCACCTTATAATCCGAATATAGCATTCAAAACACGCAAACTCTGACATTTGATTGAGTAAAAATTTGCGCAAAATGACTTGATAATTATGGCGAATTGTCATGTTTTTTCGCTCAATAGGCGTTTTTTGCATCTGATTGATGCAGATTCTTGCATATTGAAGTCGGATTGCGCAAAGTTTTTCTATTGACCTTTGTATGAGGGTGTTTTACCTTATATGCAGAGGAGTATATGCATTCAAGTTACGAAAGCGGGGGTTTTCATGAATTGCAAAGGTTACAAGAAATACACGGCGATTAACGCCGACATTCAGTGCGAAGTTAAGTCGATTGATGCTCCTTTCGACTACTCAGACGACATGCACAATCACGCATGCCACGAAATTGTTATTCTCTTAGACGGCGACATAAGGCTTTATACCGAATACTCGGGTCGCGAGATGAAACGCGGCGATGTATGTTTTGTACCGCAGTACATCTTCCACACTGCAGACATCTACAATCCCGACAAATACGATCGCGTAATTATCAACGTGACAGACGACGTATTAAAGCGCGCCTCATCTCCGAAAATGGACCTTCGCGCCTGCTTTGAGCCTTATAACGACACGTATCTTCACAGTATTCATTTAGAAGACGATGAGCTTGAAGAAATCAAGAAGTATTCCATAGAATTGCAAAAGAACCTGTCCCGCTCCAATCCGGGCTCGGGCATTCTTACAGATGCTTATCTTAAGCTTATATTGGTGAAGCTTACTTCCAAATATACAGACGACCCTGTTGAACACTATCCCAACATCATGCCGCCTCTTGTAAGCAAGACCTTTGAATTTATAGACAAACACTTAACCGAAGATATTACCTTGTCGTTACTGGAGCGCGAGATACACCATAACGGCACCTATATTTCCCGAAGCGTCAAAAAAATATCGGGGCTTTCCCTTCAGCAATACATTATTGCCAAAAGAATAGCCCTCGCATGCAGATTACTGCGCGAAGGCTATACACCGAGTGATGCCTGCTTCATGTCAGGTTTCAACAATTATTCAAATTTCTCCCGCACCTTTGCCAAACAAGTGGGCAAATCACCGAAGCAGATGCAGATGTCCAGCCGTGGCGGCAAATAATCGGTGCACTTTCTTTTAGCGCACACGACAAAAGCCTTCATCCGACTCTCTCGGTTGAAGGCTTTTTTATCAGGCATTACAGTGTACGTATGTCCCTTCGCAGTATACTGTGTTGTCCAGTACCAGCGAAACGTGGCCTCGGTACAGTTTGCCGAATTTCTCTATTAAGTTGACTTTAACGGAAAAGTCCCGGTCAAGATTGTCGTATATATCTTCATTGAGACTGAAGTCTTCTATTGAAGCCAAATACCGTTTGCACTCTCCGTCGCTTGTTATGTAGAATTTCTCCGCCGTCTGTCCCAGGAGTTCCATGAAGACCAGTGGCGGTATAAATCCGCCCTCCTCTCTGTAGTAATCGTCGGCCGAAAAGTTCGCCGTGAATTCGCCTTTAGTTGCATCTGCGTCTACGTCAGAGACGCTCATTTTCATGGGATAAGACTGCGTTTGATTTAAAATCGTTGTATCATTCATCGCTCTCGTTTACGTCCACAAAATTGTATGCCAGTTCTGCGCTTGCGACCACTTTGTCGTCTACTTTGGCCACTGCGTTTATAGTTGCTTTGTTACCAAGGTGTACCACTACGCTGCACTCTATTATGAGCTGATCGCCGGGTATAACCATTCTTTTAAACTTAGCCTTATTGACACTTATTACAAATCCGCGCTTGCCGGGCATATCAAATAGGAATCCGCCTATCTGGGCCATGGTCTCTATTATCATGACCGCCGGCATTACGGGTTCGTCAGGGAAGTGTCCCTGGAAATAGGGTTCATTAACAGTAACATTCTTTAATCCGACCACCTTGTTTTCCTTCTCAAGGCTGACTATTCTATCGACCATAAGAAAAGGAAACCTGTGTGGCAATATGCCATATATATCTCGAATCTTTAACATAATAATTTTATCCTCCCTATGCTCCGTTTACGAATTGTCCGAAATCTTCGGAGTTACTCATGAGCCAGACTTTTTTCTTTCGATCGAAGCCCTTGATGAGACTTGCCATAATCTTGTTTACTCCGACTTCGGCAATCTTAACGTCTTCATTACTCAGTAACTGTTTCATGCAATCGACCCACTTGACGGTGTTTACACACTGGTTAATTACGTCTTCCCTGATTTCTTCCGGGTCGTCGCTGTATCCGCCCTTGCAATTTAAAAGTATCTTGCATTCAGGCTTCTTAAACTCAAGTGAATCTACAAATTCCTTAAAGGCATCTACCATGGGTGCCATCATGTATGTATGGAAAGCGTTGCTTACTTTAATCTCAACGACCTTCATTGCGCCCGCATCTTTAAGTTTTTGAACCGCTAAGTTTACGTCCTCTTCTTTACCTCCTATCACATATTGTATGGGTGAATTTTCAAGTGCTATGCTGACCTTGCCCGAAGCCTCATTGACTTCGTCGCAGATTCTTTGAACCGTCTCACGGTCAAGTCCCACAGCTGTTGCAAGTTTACCCGATTCGTTTATGCCGCTCATAAGCTCGGCTCTCTTTTTGACAAGTCTGAATAAGTCCACTGTCGATATCACACCTGCCGCCGCTATGGCTGACAGCTGCCCAAGGCTGTGACCGGCTACCACGTCCGGCTTTATGCCTCTTTTCTCAAGCAGTTTCGCGTATGCCATGTTCATGGTGGTTACGCTTATCTGCGTATTTAGCGTCTGTTTAAGTTCTTCTTCTGTTGCGTCCCTGCATAGGGCTCTTATGTCCCGCCCCGTAACTTCGCTCGCTTCATCAAATACTTCCGAAACATCTGCTTCGTTTTCTTTTATCAGATTGTACATTCCCTCTTTCTGGCTGCCTTGCCCGGGAAATAAGTAAGCTATCATATCATGTTTCTCTCCTTTTTGTCGTGCCGCAAGAGGCCCTCCGGAGTGGCCCCCCGCACCACATTTATGTTATTTTTTCTGATAAACCTTAGGATAAATAACGGATATTGCAATTGTCGTCACTACTGCGACCGCTACTATTCCAAGAATTATGCCGTAGGTACCGACCTCTTTACCGAACATCTTTGATGTGAAGCCGAAGAGATCTCTTATTGTCTGAGCGAATGAACCTTCATCCACTCCTCCGATGCCCGCGTCGATGTGATCGAGTACCGGATTTAAAACTCCGTTTCTGAACAAAACGGTTATTCCGTTGCCGGGGAAGAGGTTACAAACCGTCTGTACTCCGGGTGAGAATGTGGAAAGCGGTATGTATGCGCCGGTGATAAATCCGGTTGCCGCACAAAGGATACCCATAAATGCTCCCGTTGCCGTCGTAGTCTTTAAGAAAATAATGATTATCATAAAGAGCGATGTGCTTGAAAGGGTACCGAGGAAGGCTATAGCGTAGAGCTTAAGCACTCCCACCGCAGTCAGGTATGTTGCGCCCTGGCCAAACATTATTACGAGTCCAATCGTCATAACCGCCGACGTCATGATAAACGCCGAGATTGCCGATGCCGTGAAGTAAGCAAGTATGATTTCCACACGGCTCATGGGTGTTGAGCATATGTCGCTGTCCACTTTGTTTTCCTTATCCTTAACTATGGTTATGAGGCTTTGGTAAGGTACGGTTATCATTGATGTTCCGAGCAAGCTTGTAAGTAACAGGCCGCTTACGAACATGTCCACATCCGAACTTTTAACCAGGTCGCCGAGTTCCTTGGCCGCGTCCATGATAGGAGCCACATAACTGTTCTTTAAGAACAAAAGATAAAGAATGAACACTATAATCGGTGTAAGCATCGAGAAGAAAATCGCCTGCTTATCCTTGAAATATACGAGTAAGTTTCTTCTTGTTAATCCCCAGTATCTTCTGAATTTCATTATTCAAGCTCCTTTCCGGTAAGGTTTAAGAACACGTCGTCCATGCTGCCTTTCAATACTTCAAAGTCTCTTACGAAGTCCTTGTTCCTGCATAAGAACTCGTTTATACCCTCGTCAAAGAAAATGTTGTAATGATCCGCCACGTATTCGTACTTAAGTCCTCCGCATATAGCCTCGATGTTTTCTACCCTCGGGGTGTACCACATCACGCGGCTCTTTGCGTATTTGGTCTTAAGGTTGACGGGAGTATCCTGGGCAATGATCTTGCCTTTGTCCAGGATAACCACATGATCTGCGTCTCTCGTCTCTTCCATATAATGGGTGGTAAGGAATAGGGTTATCTTTTCTTTTTTTCTAAGCTCCTCAATGTAGTTCCACACTATCTGTCTTGACTTCGGATCAAGTCCGGTAGTGGGCTCATCCAGGAAAAGAATCTGCGGATGATTGATGAGTGCTCTGACTATGTCCACGCGCCTTCTTTGGCCGCCGGAGAGCTTTTCGTAGTTCCTGTTCCAGATGTCTTTAAGTTCAAAAGAATCCATAAAAGGCTCTAATCTCTCCATTGCCTGCTTCTTGGTAAGTCCGTAGTATGAAGCTCTTGTAAGAAGGTTTTCTTTGACCGTAAGCTTTGCATCCAAAACCGAGTTCTGGAATACTATGCCCACTCTGTTTCTGATTTCGTCGTCTTCCTTGCCCAGCTTGTAGCCTAAGAGGGTGACATCTCCGTCAGTCTTGGAAAGAGTAGTACAAAGCATATTGATGGTTGTTGACTTGCCGGCGCCGTTCTCACCAAGGAAGGTAAAGAATTCGCCCTGCTCGACATCAAAGGAAATATGGTCTACCGCAAGATGTTCTTTATACTTTTTTGTCAGTCCGTTTACTGATATCGCTTTCATTGGTTCCTCCTGTTTCTAAGCTGTCTTCTGATTCTGACTTTCACAGAGCTTGTTAAGCAGCTCTTCGTACAATACTTTTTCTCTCTTGTAGGCTTCCATCAGGCGGTCGGTAATCTCTTCCACCTGCTCATCGGTAGGTGTTACGTAGTTGAACTGGATGGCCTTTGTAAGAATCTGGTAAAGGGTATCCGTAAGTTCGCCGAGTTCGCTGATTTCTTTGCCTATGGTTCTGTAATCTGCGTAGCCATGTTCGCAGCAGTAATTGAGTTTCTCTACCATTCTGCGATCGTGCTCGAACAGCAAGTAGTACATTCTGTAGTCGAAGCCGATTGATGTTTCTTTGTATGCCAAAGAATATTTCTTAACAGTCTCGTATGTCTTGATACCAAAGTTCTTGATGCCCTTGTCCTTGGGACCGTAGAAGTCCTTGGATACGAAGCCGTCGTAAGTAAGGTACATGTCTTCATTGACTCTTGAGTCTCTTGCATATGTGTAGTCCTCAAGCATCGTGATGAATCTGTCCATGTCGAACTTGTAACTGAACTTCTTGTTGGGACTTAAGATGAATGTACATGCGTCGTTCGTACCAAAGTACGCTGCCATGAATTCTTCTTTGTCTATCACAAACTTTGTATACATACCGCCGACGTTCTCAAAGTATGAAACCTTGTCGTCTGCGTAATCGATAATCATTACATCGTGCTTCTGATGAGCCTTTAAGTATGCCTCTGAGCTCTTGATGTAGTAGTGGTCAAAGAAAAGGTATGATTTCTTGCCCTTGCTTACTGCGCCAAGGATGTAATCCGCCAGTTCTTCTTTTACTTCCGGTGTATCGAGCTTCAATGCTTTCTTCTTGCGCTTTGCAATGTCCTGAATCTTAAGCATCGGGAGCTTTCCGAATACAGTGCCGGTGAAGTACTCGATTGTGGAGTTCGCCGCTGCATCCACTTCTGCGTTACCGATTAACTGGATGTAGTTGTTCTGGGTCCAGTCTTCGTAATCGGGATGTGCCTGGATTACGTAGTCGGCAAATGCGTTGTACTGGTAAGGCTGGGTGTAGAATTCTACGTATTCTTTGTCCGCATCGGCAGTCATGTCTTCTTCCGTAAGTTCGGGAGCCTGATCTGTAAGTTCAGCAAGCTGCCTTACGGTGGGACATGCGAAGATGTCGCCTACGTTAACTGCCTTATGGAGTCTCTCACCGATCTTGTTGCAAAGAAGCGTTGCCTTAAGTGAGTTACCGCCTACTTCAAAGTAGTTGTCCTCGGCTCCGACTTCCTCGAGTTCGAGAAGTTCTGCGAACATTGCTGCAATCGCCTTCTCTGTCTCGGTCTCGGGTGCAACGTATTTGGTCTTAACCACTTCGTTGTTCTCGGGGAGCTTTCTGTAGTCGAGCTTACCGTTCATGGTGAGCGGGAATGATTCCACCCTCATGTAGTAGGAAGGAACCATGTAGCTGGGAAGCTTCGTCTTCATCCAGTTGAAGAGTTCGTAGATGTCGATTTCTTCGTCGGATGCGAAGTATGCCTTTAATTCCTTGCCCTGGTAAGCAACTACTGCTGCCTGGCTGATTCCCGGATATTCTCTTAAGACGCTTTCGATGCCCGTAAGCTCGATTCTGAAGCCTCTTATCTTAACCTGCGAGTCAATTCTGCCGAGGAAATCGATGTTTCCGTCGGGAAGGAATCTTGCGAGGTCTCCGGTTCGATACATTGTGCCGCCGCCGTAAGGATTGGGCACGAATTTTTCTTTGGTGAGTTTCTCGTTGTTTAAGTATCCTTTTCCTACGCCTTCACCGGTGGTACATAATTCTCCGTACACTCCGATGCCGACCATGGAATTCTTCTGAAGGATGTATACCTGTGTGTTGTCGATCGGCTTACCGATTGTCATTTTTTCAAAGCCGACCGGAACTTCGTAAACAGATGTAAATATGGTGTTCTCGGTAGGTCCGTAGACGTTAAGGAGTACTGTTTCTTTGTTGACTTCCTGGAATCGTCTTACGTGCTTATCCGAAAGCTTTTCTCCGCCTACTCTTAAGTGCTTGATCTGAGCAAACATCGTCGGGTCGTCTTCCACGAATTTGTTGAACAGTGCCGTTGTCATAAGGAGTGAGTTTACGCCGTACTTAACGATTCTGTCGTGGAACTTCTTGTGGTCTACGATTACATCCACAGGGATGATTCGTAATGTTGCTCCGTTAAGAAGTGTTCCCCAGATGCTGTGTGCGGATCCGTCAAAAGCAAGCGAGCAGGAAAGAAGTGCCACATCGTCTTCGTCGTATTGTCCGCCGACTCTGTCCTGAACGGTTCTCATGATGTTACGGTGAGTAATCATCGTAGCCTTGGGATTGCCCGTGGTGCCGGATGTGTAGAGGTAATACATACAATCTACTGAGGTTCTTCCGGCAGGAGTGACGAATCTGATGTCTTCGGTTCCGTTTAAGAGGCCGTCTCTGTCGATGTATCTGACGCCTGCGCTCTTAAACTTGTCCTTGCTTCCGGCAATGATAACTTTTGCGTTACAGTTATCAAGCATGTACTTAATTTTCTCGGCCGGCATGTCCGATTCAATCGGTACATAAACCGCTCCGGCCTTTAATGTTGCTATGAAGAGTAAGATGGTGTCTGCCGATCTTTCAGCCTCAATCGCTACCGCATCGTTATGTCTTACACCGAGCTTTCTAAGCTCTGCCGCCACTCTGTCGGTAATCTCGGAAGCTTCTTTGTAGGTTACTTCCTTGTTCTCGTCACCTATGGCGATCTTGTCGGGGTTCTTTCTTGCATATCTGTCGAAGACTTCGTCGACGCATACATTGTTCTCATAAGGAACGAATGTGTCGTTAAACTTTGTGAGGATTGTTTCTTTTTCCTCTGCATCGATGATTTCGATGTCTTCTGTCAGTGACTGCAGGTTATCTTTCATTACGCTTAATGCGCATGCATAGTTGTTAAGGATGCGTTCGGCGGTGTCCTGTAAGAAGAGGTCTGTGCTGTACTCAAGTCCGAGTACGTAATTTTCTTTGTTGACCTGAACTTCCATTGTGAGGTCGAACTTGGCGGTGTCGCCGGTAAGTTCAACGTTCTCTGCGCCAAACTGAGTAAGGATGCTTTCTTCTCTCTGGTCTCTGACTGCGAACAGTACATCGAATAAAGGCTCTCTGTCTGTGTTTCTCGGAATTCCGAGTGCGTCGATCATTTCGTAGAGAGGATACTCCTGATTCTCGAATGCCTTAATGGTCTTCTCGCCGAGACTCTTAATGAACTCTTCGAGGGTAAGGCCTTCAACCTGAGATACTCTTACGGGGATCGTATTTACGAACATTCCGACCGTATCGTTAATCTCTGAGTGAACGCGTCCCACAACCGGGGTGCCCACTGTCATATCTTCCTGTCTGGTGTACATCTTAAGAAGCATGAACCACGCTGCCATGAGTACTGCATATTCGGTTACGTGACACTTCTCTGCGATATACTTGATATCTTCGGAAGTAATGCTCTTTTTAATGGTGTTGCCTGCGTATGTTTTTCTTTTGCCTCGTTCGAAGTCGTAAGGTAAATCAAGAGGTGTGACTTCGTCGGCAAATTCTTTTAACCAGTATTCTTTTTCCTTCTCAAAATCGTAGGTCTTAAGCCATTCGCTGTAGTCCTTGTACTGGAACTTCTGCTCGGGAAGTTCGCCGCCTCTGTACAGTGTGAGAAGGTCTTTCATGATTATGGTAGTCGAAGCACCGTCTGCGATGCTGTGGTGCATATCCATAAGGAGGTAAGTAGCGGATTTGTCCACAAGAATCGCAGCTCGGAAAGGTAATTCTTTCTCAAGGTCGAAGGGTGCCAGGAATTTTTCCCATACTTCGTCAAAAGGTGTGTTTGCATAAACTGTTACCTCGATGTTTTCATCGGTAACGTTTTGGAAAAATGCTTCGTCCTTGATATAGAATTTGGTTCTTAATGCTTCGTGTCTTCTGACTAATTCTTTGACCGCACCGGTGAGCTTCTCGATGTCCATCTTCTCCTTAAAGCTGAGTACGATGGGGATGTTGTACTGAGTTGTCTCGGGGTTGGTCTTCTGAAGGATAAACATTCGCTTCTGTACGGAAGACATTTCGTATTCGTCCTTAACTTCTGCCTTGGGAATTGCTACAACCGCACGACCTTCGGTCTTGATGATGCCTAAGATCTTGGCAGGTGTTCTCTCTTCCATGATGTGGCGAAGTTCGATTCTCTGCCCGAATACCTCTTCGATTTCGTTGGCAAGTCTAACTGCCATGAGGGAGTTGCCGCCAAGTTCGATGAAGTCATCTTCCATACCTATGTTGTCAATGTCCAGAATTCGTTCAAATGCGTTTACGATTTTCTTGTCGTCGTCGCTTACGGGTGCTACGTACTGTCTCTTGATGGGTTCCGCGATATCGGGCAGTCTCTTGTAATCGGTCTTTCCGTTGATGTTAACGGGGATTTCGTCAAGCTGCATGTAATATCTGGGTACCATGTAGTCCGGAAGCTTTTCCTTGAGAAGATCGAAGATTTCGGTGTTATCCATTTCTTTGGATGCTACGTAATATGCTTTGATCTTCTTCTCGCCGTCGATAACGGTTACGCATGATACGATGCTGTCGATTTCCTGTACTTTCTTGGAAATCTCTTCGGGCTCGATTCTGAAGCCTCTTATCTTAACCTGGTGATCGATTCGTCCTGCGAATTCGATTTCACCGTTTGGTAAAAATCTTGCTTTGTCACCGGTGCGATATAATACTCCCGCTCCGAAAGGATTCTTAACAAAGACCTTTTTGGTAAGCTCCTCATTCTTGTAGTAGCCTCTTGCTACGCCTTCACCGCCGGTAACAAGCTCGCCGTATACTCCGATGGGGGCAAGTTCGCCACCGTTCATGATGTATACAGTACTGTTGGTAATAGGTTTTCCGAGTGTAATTCTGTTAAGGTCAACTTCTCCGAAGGTTGTAAATGTTGTGTTCTCGGTAGGTCCGTACACGTTCATAAACTTTGTATTCGGATGGTTGTCCATAAATAACTTTGCGTGCTTCTCGGACATTTTTTCGCCGCCTGTTGCAAGCTCACGAAGTGTGCCGAGAATGGTGGGATCGCTGTCCATAAGCTGGTTGAACAAAGCTGTTGTGATGAACATCGTGTTGATGTCGTAGCGTCTTGTAAACTCTTCAAGTTTCTGAGCCGTCATCATGTCGTCGGTGTCCATTAAAGCAAGTGTTCCGCCGTTAAGGAGTGTGCCCCAGATTTCAAGTGTTGATGCGTCGAAGGCCATTGAGCTTCCGGACATCATTCTTGTGGTCTCGTCAAGCTGCATGTAATTGGTGTTCTTGACAAGTCTTACGATACCCTTCTGAAGTACCACGCAAGCCTTGGGTTCGCCTGAGGTTCCGGAAGTGTACATCATGTATGCCACCTCGCGGTTTTCCTTCTTGTTGGGTAATATCTTTTCGTCAAAGAACTTGTTCTCGCCCTTGGGATCGAGCACTGCTACCGCATCGGAGTTCTCGATAATGTACTTGATACGCTCCGGAGGGTTGTGAGGATCGAGGGGGATGTATACTCCGCCGAGCTTAAGGATTGCGATGATGTAAGCAATCGTCTTGACTTCCTTGTAAGCCATGAAGCATACGTTGTGTCCTTCGCTGATTCCGTGACTCTTAAGTTCCGTCGCATATTCGTCGGATAACTTATCGAGTTCTGTATATGTGTAGCTTTCGTCGTAGTAACGAAGAGCTATGTTGTCAGGGTACTTATCAACCGCTTCCTTGAAGAGTTCGCTGACGGTCTTGTCACCGGGGTAATCCCTTAAGGTGTCGTTGAACTTCTTGGTGATGATAGCGGTATCTTTCTTGGATACCATGCCGACTTCCGCTACCGGCTTATTGAGGTTCTTGGGAAGCTCAGTCATTACTCTTTCGATACAATCAGCCAGGCGGGCGATTTCTTCCTCGCCGTAGATGCTTGTGTTGTAAGTAATGTTCCACTCAAGCTTATTGGTATTATTGATTACAAAGCTGATATCGTAGTTGGTATCGTCTCTTAAGTTCTTGGATTCGATTCCGTCAAGGTTGTCCATGAGTGCATCCGCGTTCATGAAGTTTTCGTAAGCGTAGATGATTCTGATGGGGTTATTGCCAATCTCTCTGATGATCTGGGACAAAGAACAATACTCGTACTTGTTGCTGTTGATGTCGTTTTCTTTGACCTTCTCAAGGAGTTCTCTTACGGTGTAGCCTTCGTTCTTAACTCGTACGGGAAGAGTGTTTACGAATAAACCTACTTCGCGCTCCACTCCGTCTACCGTAAGGTCTCGTCCTGAGGTAACCTTACCGAATACCACGTCGTCGCTGCAATTATACTTCTGAAGTACGATACCGAGTGTAGCTTCGATGATGGTGTTAACCGTTGTGCCGAGGCTGTTTGCAAGCTTCTGAACGGATTTCTGAACCTTGTCGGACAATACTTTCGTGAATCTTTCTTTGGCATTTCCCTGATCCTTCGCGGGATTGATGGGAGTGATGTAAGTATCGTCGTCGTAGTCTGAAAGGTACTCGCTCCAGAACTTCATGCCGGCCTTGATGTCTCTTGTATAGAGCTTATTGATGTGACGCTCGTAACTGTCTGTGGGTCTGTAGTCGATGTCTTCGCCGTAGAGAAGGTTCTCGTAATACTGATGGAAGTCACCAAATACTACCGGAAGGCTCCAGCCATCCATAAGGATGTGGTGGAAGTTCCAAATCATTTCCATTGTCTTGTAGTTGTTAAGAATCGTTACCGCGAAGAGAGGGCTGTCCTCGAGGTCGAGAGCTCTGTTAAGATCTCTTTCCACGTATTCGTTAACAAGTTCCTCTGTGATGTCGCCGTTAACTTCTACCACCTCAACGATGGGTTTTCTGTTCTTAAGCACTACCTGCATGGGCTCTGTGACTTTCTTGTACACGATTGATGTACGAAGAGCCGCATACTTGTCGGAAACTACATTTATTGCTTCTTCTGCAAGTTCTGCATCCATATAGAATCCCATGTGGATACGGTACTGCATCTTATATTCGTTGTTGCCCGCCTTCTCGAGGGAGTGGTATAGCATACCCTTCTGAACGTCCTGGAGGCGGTAAATTCTTTCTACGTTGTCTGCGCCGAACTTTTCGATGATGGCTGCCTTGTCCTTGGCGGTGCCGCCGGCGTTACCGTAGTTTTTGTCTGTCTTAATCTCGGGATTGTTGATTGCCGTAATGAGTTCGCCCATAAGTTCGGGAGTTCCCTCTTCGCGGCTTAACTTGAGGCCGTATCCGTCAGCTTCTTCCGAAACCTCTAAGAATACCTGCTCTTTAATCTCTCGCTCGCAAGTTACTTCGGGAGCCGAGAAATCTTCCGATTCTGCTGCCTTACTACCCGGTATATACTCAAAGCCGCAGCTGCAAGAATCGTCGTTATATTCACAGTAGTGGTTATTCTGCGCCGAAACTTCTTCATAGTTTAAATATTCCTCTTTCCCGAATGTGTATGTTGAAGGTGCTTCAAAATTGCCTATGGTGTTAGAAAAATCCGCAAGATCGTCGGGATATACTCTGTTTGAATTGTAGAAGTGAAGAGTGATATCGTCCGAGTCAAAGTTCTCTGCCATGATTTCCTGGAAGGCTCTGAAGATGTCGGATACGGATTTTTCCTTACCGATCTTTTCCCGCTCGGAAGTCGTCTCGCGAGGCTTAACCGGAGCACTTTCTTTGTCCGAAATCTCGTTAAAGAACTTGTAGTTCTCGCTAAGCTTTTCTCTTAAGCTGTCCCAGTAAAAGAAAGGTGCTGCCGCTTCGATTTCGCCGCTCTCGCCCTGTTCTTTGATTGTGGTGTAAAGCTTTGTAAATCTTTCGTAAATTACATTAAGTGAATGGAAGTCGCTTAAGTTAACGTCTGCCGTAACTGTAATCTTTGTTCCGTTTTCAGCTTCTTCCGTCGCAAATGTGAAGCTCTTGTTGTCGCTTTCCAAATATTCGTCGTAAGATAAGATCGTTACGCTGCTATCTTCTCTTACCGCTCTCAAAATGCTGTTGGTCTCGATTAATGCCTTGAGAGTCTTTTCATATGTTTCTGTGTCAAAACCGTTTATGTCGAAAGAAAGAGTGTTGTAACCGTCTGCCGCATCGAAGCTTAATTCGTGGGTTCCTGCGTTGTAAGGTGCCCAGAGCTCAAGGTTCTTTTTCTTTCCTTTTTCGATCAGTTTTTCAATCGAGCTGTTTGACAGAATGTCTTCCATGGAGATGTCATATCCAAGTTTTCTGGCTTCGGCAACCAAGTGCATGGCCTTTACGGAATCACCGCCCATTTCCAAGAAATTTTTTCCGTCTGCCGATGAAGCGCCCTTGTTGCTCTTTAAAACCGTATCAAACAGCTTACTTAATTCGTCATAGCTTTCTTTCATGTTTCCTCACCCATTATTGTCTGTTACATTACCAATTGTTTATCATGCATTACTACCAGTTCTTCTACCGTTTTCTTTCTTGCCCTGCCGTAAGGGACATCTTCTTTGTATCCAAGTGCCAGGGAAGAAGCGAATTCATATTCGTCAAGATCGATTACGTCTTCGAAATATGATTTGCAGAAGTTCATGGCGTAAGATATTTCCGAAATACAAACGGCTCCGAGTTTAAGTTCTTCCGCCGCAAGAAGCATATTCTCAATTACTGTTCCTACCGAAATTACGGATTGCATTTGGTTCTGATGCTCTATGTATTCCAAATAGCTTTCGGGTACTTCCATCGGAAGTCTTTCTGCTTTAAAAAATGTGTTCTTCTTTACGAAAAGGAAGAAGTTTACGGGAGCGTCTCTTAAGATTCTTGCGCTTCTTTTGCCGCTTCCCATCGGGATACCCCATTTGGAGTACTGGTTCATCTCGGAAAGAATTGCTTCCGAAGCTTCCTTAACCTTTTCATCTTTAATTACTACGATTTTGTAACCCTGCGTGTTGTGTGCAGTCGGAGCAGCTACGCCTGCCTCAAGAATGGTTCTTATATCCTTATCTTCAAGGGGCTTGTCCTGAAAGCATCTGCAGCTGCTTCGTGTATATATAGTTTCCAATGCACTCATTCCTTTAAATCAATCCTCCGTCAACCACTATCGTCTGTCCGGTAATATATGAAGCGTCGTCGCTTGCAAGGAAGGCAACGGTCTTGGCAATTTCTCTTGCCTGGCCGAGACGTCTCATGGGGATGGTCTTGGCTCTTTCTTTGAGCTCCATCTGGTTCATGTTGGCTGTCATTTCGGTTTCGATGAAGCCGGGAGCTACTGCGTTAACTCTGATCCTTCTTCTTCCCATTTCCTTGGCTGCGGTCTGTGTAAGGCTTACGATGCCGGCTTTGGATGCCGAGTAGTTGGCCTGTCCTGCGCCGGGTCTTAATCCTGCTACGGAGCTTACATTGACGATTACGCCGCCCTTTTGCTCCAGCATTACGGGTAAGATTGCCTTAGTTGCGTTGAAGCATCCGTAGAGGTTGGTCTGGATTACCTTGTCCCAGTTTTCGTCGGTCATTAACATGAGCAATCCGTCGCTTGTGACGCCGGCGTTGTTGACAAGAATGTCAATTCCGCCGAGGTCTTCTTTAACGCTTCCGATAACCTGCTTAACCTCTTCGGCATCGCTTACGTTTAAGTGATAGAACTTGCACTTGTCGCTCTCTACGGGACGGCTGTTGTATGTTGCCGCTACGGTTGCGCCTTCATTTACAAATTCATCCACGATGGCTGCACCGATTCCTCTCGATGCGCCTGTTACCAATACTTTTTTACCTGCAAATCTTCCCATTTAAGCCTCCAATAATACACATGAATAATTGCCGAGGATGTCGTAACCGGTTACAAGAATTCTCTTGCAAGAAGCCTTCACTCCGTCAAATAACTTATCGTTAAGTTCCTTCTTCTTAAGGCACATGGTGCCGAGTACCAGGTTCATGTTGATGCTGCTTCCCATGATGTCGCCGACGAGTTTGTTGGCCTTGCCGGATACCGGAACTTCCGGGAACATATCCTTCATAATTCTTGTTTCAAGCCTGCCGATTCTGTCATCGGTTGATGTATGTAATACCGCATCTACGGGCTTTCCGTCCGATAAGCATCTTTCAATGCACTTTCTGATTCGTCTTTCGTTGGTAGCTTCATTTTCCTTGGTGTTGCTGCCGAGATTCATGTTGACCATCTTCTTGATGGAGCAGATGCTCTGATCTTTAAAGTTCTCGTTACCTACCAGAAAGATTGAGCAGTTCTCCGAGTAATTTCTGGGCTCATCGCCTGCGTCGTGTAATGCCTTAACAACTTCTTCGCTGTACTCGTCCGCAAAAGCACTGAAGATTAAGTCTGCCTTGTCTTCTTTGATTAAGTCTTCCGAGAAGCTTAAGCTGTTGCTTCCCTGAAGCATTGTGCTTACGCCCTTGTAGCCGTGATCGATACATGCGATTCCGACGCACGCATTTGCTACGGTGTTGGAGAACTTAGCCGGGCTGCAGATCTCAGGTTCTTTTTCCAGTACTTCTCTTGCAAAAAGAAGGTTCGTGGTCACCGGACCGTATTCCGAAGAAAAGATGGTTCCGATTCTCTCAGCGGGGTACTTCTCAAGTGTTTCTTTATTGTTGTTAACAAGCTTCTCAAGAACCGACATGTACATCTTCGAAAATCTGTCTGAGCTTCTCTTAAGCTTGGGAGGCATGTTTACTTCGAAGTCGTAATTCTTCTCAAGTTCAACTTCGCTTCCGATATTCTCCCAGCAGGAATCCATCGAATCGCCGAGGGAGCTGATGCAGCCCGCATCCAAAATATATAAGTCTTTCATTCTCTACTCCTTTCAGCCGCACTGCCCGATGATGATTGATGATGAATGTCCGGCAAAAGCAAATGAGTTGGACATTGCATATCTGACGTTCTTGTCGCGATAGGGCTTGTTAAGTAATTCTGCGTTCTCTGTGTCCTCTGCTTCGGTTAAGTGGTTGTTACCCCACACCTTTTTGTCGTTGATTGCCATTACACAGAAGGCTGCTTCCACCATTCCGGCCGCTGCCAGGCAGTGACCTGTCAAATCCTTGGTAGAACCTACAACGGGCTTTTCTTTGTTGCCTTCGAAAAGCATCTCCATTGCCTTAAGTTCCATTGCGTCGTTGTGCTCGGTTCCTGTTCCGTGAGCGTTTACGTAGTCGATATCTTCGGGCTCAAGACCTGCATCCTTAAGAGCCATCTTCATGGTGCGGTATGCGCCTTCGCCGGTAGGATCGGGGCTGGTTCTGTGGTAAGCGTCGTTACCGATTCCGTATCCGTATACTTCTGCGAGAATGTTAGCGTTTCTTTCTTTGGCATGTTCGTAAGATTCGAGCAAAAGAATGGCTCCGCCTTCGCCAAGGTTGATTCCTGTTCTGTTCTTATCGAAGGGAGTACATACGCCCTTGTTCATGTTCTTCATGGAGTTGAATCCGTATGTGGAGAACTCTGTTGCGGGGTCGATTCCCACTACAACCGCGAGGTCGCATTCGCCGCTTCTGATCTTTGAAAATGCTGTACAGATTGCGGTAGTGCCTGCGGAACATGCTGAGTTGTTGATGAAGTACTGTCCGCCGATTCTAAGCTTGTCCTGGAAGGGCTTAACCATGTACTTGGGATAGTCCGCAAATCTCTGAGGGATGTACTTTCCTTCCGCGATATCGCTTGTGTACTCGATAAGGTGTGTGTTGCTGCCTACGGAAGTCGCCATCGACATGATTGCTCTTTCATCGAGCGAGTCGATTTCCTCGGCTGTAATGCCTGAGTCTTCAAGGAGCTGGTCGATAAGTCTGTCTGTAAGGATTTCCATTCTGGAAGGCTTGTCGAGCTCTCTTACTCTGTAGGGGATGTCTGCCTTTACTTCGCCGAACATGTCGCTTGTAAGCTTCTCTGCTTCAAAAAGTGTGATCTTGCCGACGCCGGTCTTGCCTTCGTAAAGGGACTTAAGCACTTCTTCTTTGTTGTTGCCGATGGCACATGTGATGCCAAGGCCTGTGATTACTACTCTCTGTTTGTTACTTTCCACTCTTTGTTACCCCCGGGTCGATTACTCTACGCCTGCACCTACAAGTTCCTTGCCCTCTGCCTGCTTCTGTCTTACGTACTCTGCAAGGGTGTTGATGCTCTTGAATGCATCCATTTCGTCTTCGTCTACCACTACGTCGAAGTCCTTCTTAAGACCTACCACGATTTCAAGTGAGTCTACGGAATCAAGTCCGAGGCCTTCACAATCTTCGGTGGCGAAGATCTGCTGATCGTAGTCGAAGTTCTCAACGTCTACGTCCTCAAGATCAAGTCTGTCGATAATCATTTCAAGAATCTGCCTTTCAAGTGTTTTTTCCATTTTGTTTTCCTCCTAAAATTTGTTTAAATGTTGTTTTTAATATAAGAAAAGACTTCCGATTCAATCGAAGCTATTCTTTCTATTACGTTTTCAAGTTCTTCGCAGTTGATTTCCTGATGGAAACATACGAAGTTAACTACGGATCTGATTACCTTTCTCCAGAGGCCGCCGGCCACGCGAAGGTTGTTGACTTCTTTGGGGTCGAGGTAATCTTTCTTTTGCAGTGCTTCCCAGTACTCTTTTCTGTAGAGGAAGTTGCTTCCCGATACGAGTGTGCCTAAGAATATCTTCTGAGCGGTCTCGTCAAGAGATTTGAAGTTCTTAAGGATATGTAAAACCTTCGTGTATCCGAACTTTCCGCCGTTCCAAAGAAGGTCGCCCGTATCGTATTCGTCGTAATCGGCGAGGCAGTTGTCCATGCTTTCTTTAATGTTCTCGCTGATTTTGTCTTTATTTAAGTTGCTGCCGAGAAGTCTTACTATCAAAACGCTGTCTACGCTCGGCTTCATCTCGAAGCTCTTAAGTTTTTCAAGCTGCTCCTTGGTGACTTCCATCTCGTACTCGGTTTCGTCGGGCTCCATTCCCTTAAGTATCAAAGTGTCCTCATCCTTAACGCTTGCCTTAAATGCCGAGAGTGAAATTGCCACCTGCTTGGTATCCTTGTGAAGCATGTCGATGTTTTCAAGAAGGATCTTTGGAAGAAAAAGAAGTACTTTCTCCAAATTGACACCGGGTTTAAAAATGTCGTCTATTGTGAGCTTCTCGTATGTGATTCCCAGCTTCTCAAGCAATTCTTCCTGACTCGATACGTATCTTGACTTCACCATGTATACGTTGTTGCCGTCGTAGTTTAAGCAGAACACTCCGTTGCATAAGCCGATGGTGCAGATTGCGTCATCATATGAAACTTCCGGAACCAGCTCCGAGATGTAATATGCATCGCATGAAATCATGTTTTTCTCCTTTCCTGTTTATTTTTGTATCCCCATACCAACATATATTTGTCGCTTTCCCGTACCTTGACTTTTGCTTCGCATATCGTGTCGCCCTTTTTGTATCCCGCCAGGAGCGTTTCGTCTTCGCACTCCTCAGTCGACACTATGGGGTAATACGTGTGTAATCCGTCGCCTTCCATTTTTCCTATGGCTTCGTGCAGACACCACCTGACTTCGTCCCGTATCTTGCAATCCTTCGGAAAAAGAATGTCCATGGCGTCTTTTCTTCCGCTAAGCTTATTCTTATGCTCGATATCAACGCCGACCTCCGGGTCCCTTGATATCGCAGCCACCGAATACTTGTCCGTATGTGAAATCGAGTATCGTATATCGGTTAACGGTCCTATTTTTTCTCTGATTCTCTTACTCTTCTCCGACCGGGGTACTTTTTCGTCTCCGTAATCTACGCTGACCAGCCGGACTTTTGCGTCAAATTCATGTTCCATAACTTGGTACTAAATCCACCACAATCTTTGCACTGTTGACTGTCTTGTCATTTCTTTCTATCGATTGTTTGAATGTGTACCTGTTATCCTTGCTTCCCTTGCACTCCGTAATTACCTTTAGGGAGTTGCCTGTGAATGTAGAAGAGATGTACTTCATATCCGCTTCCCTGATAACAAATGACACATTGTCCCGATTCTTTTCCTTGCACAGATACTTAAATATTCCGTGCTCGTAAAATCTAAAATAAATTGAGTGATGCACCATTCCGTAAGGATCGATGTCATCGATGTTCACTATTTCTTCACTGGTCACCATTTTTTCTATACCGTCTTCCTTTCCATGTTGTAGTTACGTATTCTTTCCACAAGTTCGGGGTTGAAGCGGTACTGCACGCCTTTCTTTTTTGAGCACACCGCAATGTCGAATCTTGCACTTAACTTGCTTACCCCGTCCTGAACTATCGCTTGGTTAAAAACTATCTTTCCCACATCCGGAGTTTCTATCTCCGTCTCGATACTGACGTTTCTGTCATCTAAGCTTATGGGTATTTTGTTCTCACATTTGATCTTGGCCACGAGGAACTGAACTTCGTCCTCGGGGTCATAGAATTCATATATGTTTAACGCATCGGCCACTTCAAATCTGGCCTTTTCGAAATATCTCATAGCCCGTCCGGGTTTAAACAACGACATTCGGTCAAAGTCGCAAAAGAAAAGTTCTACATTCTCAATCAGTTTTTTCATCCAGGTATTCCTTAATAATGTCTGCTGCCTTGCTTTCTGCCGAATATGCCGGGTCGATTAAATACTTCCTGACGATTTCTCCGCCTGCCTTCGCGCCTTCGATAAATTCCGGGTCGCTCCAGGCTTTTTCAAGCGCCTCTTTGATACTCTCGGTTGAAACCTTCTCTTTGGGAATCAGTACGCCGTAGTGTTTCTTTTGCATTGTCTCTAAGTTGTACTGCTGCTCCATGAAAAGCGGGATTCCCACGAAGGGCTTACCTGCCGCTATTACCGAGTAGATGGTGCCTTGGCCTCCGTGTGTGATACATGCGTCAACTTTGCCTGCCATCTCGTATACCGGATAGGCGTCCGCAAAGTGGAAGTTGTCGGGATATTTCTTTTTCTCGTCGTCTGTCATCCTGGTGGTGGATATGTAGTACTCATAGTCAAGATCTTTAAGAGCTTTTAATACTCTTTCGAAATCTTCGCTTGTTCCCGAGGATCCCATAACGATAAAGATTTTTTTCTTTGGCTTCTCATCCATATCTGCCGTAACTTCCGGCATCTCTATCTTTTTCTTATGGAAAATCGGTCCGCAGTACTTGTATCCGTCACCCTTCTCGCCGAATTCCGGCGGGTCGGAAGCTATGTTTAATTCGCCTTCGAAAATGTCCAGGTCGCTTTCGAATTTCTTAAGTCCGTACATTTCGTTGACCTTGTTCCATTCGGCCGATGATTCGTTGTAAATCGAAAACATCTTTTTAACGAAATCAAGCATGACCTCTTTGTTTTGGTTCATCTTGTTTTTATCGAAATATCGGTTTAATATGCTGTTCTCAGGTAAGGAATCTATCTTACGTAAAAAGAAGTTCTTGGATACTACCGAGGAAAGTACCCACACCAGAGGGACTTTAAGTATCCTTGCGGATATACTTAGTGTTGTTCTGTAGCCCGTAACCACCATAACGGGGTTGTACTTCTTCATTACTTCTACTTCTGCGCTGACGGTTCGGTTGATTTCCTCGGCGGTAGCGTAGTTGTTAACGTAGGTGTCCATGTCCATCATCTTTTCGATGCGCTCGGGAGTGAACCACTCTTCGTCTCCCGGGACCTTGGCTCGTTCAAACTTTGCTTCGTCCACCATGAAATCGTATTTACCTTCTCCGAGGTATACGACCTTGTATCCTCTTTTCTCAAGCTCTTCGCCTATACCGACCATCCTGTGAGTCTCGCCCCAGTTATAAAGCGCAGATGCCACTATAATCGTCTTCACTTCATGCCCCTCTCTTCTGTAAGATGCTTCCTGTAAGATCCTTAAGCCTTACCTCCTGCATATCTATGTGCTCATCTTCCGAGCAAACCGATAAGTAATAATTTCCGGGAAGTTTTTCGGTATGAAATACCACACCCAGTTCCTGCGACTGCTCCAAGTCATCCATGACGCCGAAAGCTTTCATTGCCGTGTATAACCCCGTACCTCTGTACTTTAAGTAGCTTTCTTTTAACGTCCAAAGCTTGGTCAGTCGCGCGTTCTTTCTGACCGCTTCAAGATTTTCTATCTTCCTAAATTCTTCTTTGGTCAAAAAAACAGGTGCGATTTCCTCCATTTCATCGCTTACTTTTTCCACATCAATTCCTACTTTCTTATCTCCGTACGCTATAACCACCCATTCTCCGGAATGTGATATGTTGAAATGGAAGCAATCCGTATTCTCCAAATAAGGTTTTCCATACCTTTCGTATAAAATCTTTGGTACCAAGCCCTCCCGGGTGAATTCTTCGTAACATACTCTGATCAACTGTTCGGCACAGATACATCGATATGCGTCTTCGATATGCACGTATCTAGAGGCTTTTTCTCTCCTTTCTTTTGATGCCTCACTTTT
The DNA here is from genome assembly GCA_017553505.1 of Lachnospiraceae bacterium. GTDB lineage: Bacteria > Bacillota > Clostridia > Lachnospirales > Lachnospiraceae > UBA1258. The sequence goes on along the minus strand of JAFZLD010000010.1, from coordinate 142,303 downwards.
CAGCAACTCGTATGTAATACTGTCCATTTCTTTAATATTCAAATACTTTATGTTCAAGATATTCACCCGGTGAGCCTTTAGTTTCATAAGTCTGGAAGCCTGTTTATAATAAACCGCCAAAGCGCTTTATTATCGGTCGCTTTCGAATAAGTCCCTTGGACTTATTCCAGCTCAGTACTGCCTGAACTTCTGATATCGCTCTTTAACTACTGTGTTTACGTTCTTCTTGCGGTATTTATTCAAAAATCCCATTATTTCGTATTTAAGTTCTGCGCAAATGGTTGCCATGTTGCTTTTGGTTACAGGTTCATCTTCGTAGATGATCTTGTCGATGACCTTTAAGTTAAACAAGTCTCTCGCCTCAAGCTTCATCTGGTTGGCTGCCTGCTCGAACTTGGAGTTGTCCTTCCAAAGAATGCTTGCGTAACTTTCGGGAGTAATTACTGAGTAAACCGAGTTTTCAAGCATCCAGACCTCGTTGGCAATACCTAAAGCAAGTGCGCCGCCGCTTCCGCCTTCACCGATTACAATTGAGAGGGTGGGAGTCTTTAATGTACTCATCTCCATAAGGAGCTCGGCGATTGCCGTTCCCTGCCCGTCTTCTTCGGCTTCCTGCCCACAGGCGGCCCCGATTGTATCAATAAAGAATATAATTGGGCGTTTGAACTTTTCTGCCTGCTTTGCAAGTCTCATAGCCTTTCTGTATCCCTGCGGTGAAGGCATTCCCCAGTTTCGGTAGGTTGCATCTTCCATTGATTCTTTGCCTTTTTGATGACCTATGACCGTCACCGGAAATCCGTTTATCGAAGCAAGTCCGCCGATTACCGCGTGATCGTCGCTACCTGCTCTGTCTCCGCTGAGTTCTATAAATTCAGAGAACAGATTGTTGATGTAATCCATGCTGGTGGGTCTGTTGATGGATCTTGCTATCTGAACTCTTTCCCAGGGTGTTCTTTCGACGTATTTCTTAACTCTGATGTCGTCTTCGGTAATGATTCTTCCCTGGACCATGTAATAAATCTTGTGAGGCTTCTGATGGAGCTTGATGATTCTGTTAAGTGTCTCCTTCATGTCGTATCTGTCGACCACCATATCCACGAAGCCGTGATCTCTCTGGAACTGCGCTGTCTGGAATCCCGAAGGAAGCTTCTTGCCGGTGTTCTGTTCAATTACTCTTGCTCCGGCAAATCCGATCATCGCGCCTTTCTCAGCAAGTATTACGTCTGCAAGTGTCGCAAAGCTTGCGGTTACGCCTCCCATGGTGGGATTGGTAAGTACCGAGATGTAAAGAAGTCCTGCGTCGCTGTGGCGTTTAACCGCCGCTGCCGTCTTCTCCATCTGCATGAGGGCTATCATGCCTTCCTGCATTCTTGCTCCACCCGAGCAACAGAAGAGGATAACCGGGAGTTTCTTTCTGGTAGCTGTCTCAAATATTCTTGTTACCCTTTCTCCCACGATGTGTCCCATGCTGGCCATCATAAATCTTGTGTCCATGACGCCGATTGCCGTTCTCACTCCTCCGATGGTGATTTCGCCGTCAATGATTGCATCGTTTAATGAATGCTTATTTCTTGCTTTGTTGAAAACCTGCTCGTATAACTCGTCATTCAAAGGATTTGAGAAGTTCTCATCGTTGCTCCATCTCTTAAAGGAATCTTCATCGGCAATCATCTCTATTCTTTTGAATGCATCCAGGCTTAAGTAGTTACCGCACTCGGGACAGATCGAGCCGTTTTTCTCGAGTACGGAGTTTGCAATCTCTGCTTTGCATTTTCCGCATATTCTGAATTCTTCGCTCATAGCCATTTCCTCTTTTTATTTTTGTTGTTTCTTTGTATTTGTTTTTACAGATCTGCTTTATACTTATATGTTAAAATTTTGTGCTCCCTTTCTTAACCCCACTAAGTGGAAACATTTTTTCCATTTACCTCAAGTTCTTTAAGGAGGGAGGTCGGGGCTCGCTTATGGCTGCAAGCCCCTAAATACTATGTATTCTAATCAAACGTTCTCATTGCATCCATGTCGTTTTTGTAACCGGCTATTTGTCTCTTCATTTCTTCAACCAGTTCGTATGCAACTCCGGTTTTGATATCCGCTACGGGAAGCTCGTCTATGTAAGGCTTTCTTCCGAAGTCGCTTCCTCCGCTTACGAGGAGGTCAAGCTCTTTGGCGTATCCCACAAGCATTTCTTTGTATTCTTCCGAATGTCCCGGATGGTTGACTTCGATTCCGTCGAGTCCTTTTTTCTTAAGCTGCAAAAGAAGGTTCTTAAGATCATCGTCGTTTAATCCGAGTACCAGGGGATATGCAAGAATCGCGAGGCCGTCTGCTCTGTGGATTGTCTCGAAGCACTTCTGGGGACTCGGCAGTTCGCATTTCCATTCGAAGTAGAGTCTTCCGAAGAATGCTCTTCCTTCGCTTGCCGTTGCGAATACTTTTATCTCGGTAAGGTAGTCGATCAATTCATTTATGGAAGAAATCTTTCTTTTTATAATCTCTGCCATGTCGACTCTTACTTCGTGCTTCTCAAGCTGCTTAATCGCTCTTGCGAGGAACCTCTGCTTTTGATCCTGTGTGTTGTCGAGGATTCTGTTAAGTTCTTCATTGTTCGGGTCTACGAACAATCCGAGGATTTGCATATCGGGGTCGGATGAAACTGACATCTCCACACCGGGGATTAACTCGATTCCGAAATCCTCACCCGCGTCCATGAGTTCCTTGATTCCCTTAAGCGTATCGTTGTCGGTAATTGCCAAAGCGTATAATCCGTTTTTCTTCGCAAGCTTAACGAGTTCGCCGGGAGTTAAGTTGCCGCTTGAGGCAGTTGTATGTGTATGTAAATCCGCTATTCTGATTTTCTTCTTATTTTTATCCATTTTTCTCTTCTCCTTCCTGTGACGTTTCATCCAACTCTTTAAATAGTGACTATTGTTCTTACTATGTATGTGCTTCTTATATTGTTGTTGGATTCTGATATAATTATTCGATAAATCCGCTTCATTCAGAACCCTGTTATTTGGAAAGTTTTTTTCCAATTACCTCAAATTTGTGGCTATTTGTGCGAGAATGTGATATATTCTTTCTGTGGAGTGATATTAGGAGGGCGTTATGGGTATCAGAGATTCGGGAACCATAATCAAAGAGGCCCGATTACAAGCGGGTCTTACTCAGGAACAGCTATCGTTTGGGGTATGTTCTCTTGCATCTTTATGCAATATAGAGACTGGCAAGATGGGCGTCAGCCCCTCTACTTTCCAAGCCTTGATGAAAAAAGCCGGTACTCCCAATGAAGCATACCCGCTTTTTTTGAACCGCAAGGATTTCGACGCGTTCATGCTTCTTAAGAACATTCGCCTCTATACCGATAAGAGTTGCTTGAAACACGCCTACAACGACCTGATTCAGCTTAGGCTGTCCAATTACGGTAACATCAGGCTTTATTACAAGGAGGCTTTGTATCTCTACGCCAGGATTAAGTACTTAACCTATGACGGGCAGTACGATTCGATTCTTGACACGCTTAACAAAGCCATCGTAATCACCCATCCCGATTTCGACATTTCGAACTTCAGTAACGAGTTCTTGTCGTTTGTTGACTACGAAATCATCATGCTCATGGCGAGCGTTTACATTAATATAGGGAAGATTGATTTGGCTGAGAATATTTGTCGCCAGACCGAGAAGACTCTAAGCAAGTCTCTCGCGGATGATAAGTACACCGCTTATGTCAGAATGCTCTACCATTTCACTTACTCCAAATGCCTCTTCTGTCAGAAGAAGTATTCCGAAGCCAAAGAACATTCCTCACTGGCCAAGGACCTTTCCGAGAAGTTTTACATCGAGGCCTACAAGACCGAGCTTATTCTTCTCGATATAATTAATGAGTATTGCGCGGGCGAACCGCTTCACGGGAACGACTTACTCTATATGCTTTCGCTGGCATCTCACCTCGAGTGCGGATTCCTCGGCGAATTGATTGAACTGCTAAAGTCTTTGAACGTTCCCGACAAGTATTTGGATGTAACGATTCCGGAGAAGCTTAAGTTGTCGGAGTTTTCTTTTGAAGTCTCTGCCGAAGCTTTATCCGACGGATCGTTTGATATATTCGATGACGATTTGCTTACAATCGGCGCATTAATCGGCGTCCTTAGAAAAGAGCAGCGTTTGTCGCTTAACGTCCTGTGCGACGGCCTGTGCAGCGTATCCAAGCTTTCCAAGATCGAGAATCGCAAGCAGGAACCGAACATCTTCCTTGCGGAGGCATTACTTAACCGACTGGGATATTCAGAGCGCGACTTTATCTTCTACGGCAACACCGTCGAGTCCGAGTGCTGGAAGCAAAAGAACTTCTTGCTCAGCAAGCACCGTCAAGGAGATCACTCTTCCGAGGAAGTTGTAGCCGTAATGAATTTGGGGCTTAAATCCGATGAGCCTTCCATGCGACAGGTATGTCTGTTCTTTAAGAACAGCGCCGACTTCTCCGAGCAGAATTGTGAAGCGCTTATTGAAGCACTTAAGATATCGATTCCCGATTTCAGCGTTGCCACTATCGGCCAGCGCAGACTTTCCTGGAACGAGATAACGATTCTTAACTGCATCTGCACTAACTACATAAGACTTAAGAAATACAAAGAAGCCGCGGCAATAAATGACGCCCTGCGCGCCTATGCCAAGAAGCCGTTCATTACTCCCAAGTACATGAGCGCGACATTGTTCCTATCGGAAAGGCTTCGTTTCAGATACTTGTATAACTTCAACCGGTTCCACGACATTATCAAAGAGCTTGAAGAGATAAATGACGAGTTCTTGCTTAAGAGCGTCGGTTCTGCCGCAGATCTGTTCTTCTACTCTTCTCAAGCCTACGGCGAGCTTCATGATTATGATAAGATGATTGCTCACGCACGTATCGCTGCAGGGTATTTCATGATAATGGGATTCACAAGAAGGAAAGATTACTTATTGTCAGAAATACATGAACAATTCAATGTTGATGTATAACATACATTAAAAATGGCGAGGCTTTTGGCCTCACCATCTAACTGTTTTTATTTGGATTCTTCCGAATTCGCTCTGTCATTCAGTCTTCATCCACTGATTGAGAGCTCCTCGGAGTGTATATTTATACTCGCATGATGTATAAAATATCCTGGCCGATATTTTTAATCATTGGTTCCGAGTATAATTACTCAGCAGCGTAGCCCACGTCTTCATCGCCGTTGGGTTCAGCGTATCCGGCACCTGTTCCGGGTATAACGCTCTCAGCTGAGTAGCCCACATCCTCATCACCTAAGGGTGTAATGGGGCCGAGATTGCCGAATGTAAGGGGAAGAGTTACCATTACGGTCATAATGGCTGTCAGGGCTGTCTTGACCGTTTTTGGTGTGCGTGTGTTTTTCATAACTTAATGTACCTCCTTTAGGTTTATGCATTTTTTGAATGATTATTCATTCGTTCCTTTTGACAATTTTATCTTACAAAAAAGAGGCACAAATAAGAACCATAGTAATTGGAAAATAAATCACAATATGTTGCGACTATTGTATACAACTATGCGATTTTGACAAAAAACTTCTTTTTCCGACAAAAAAACTGTGCAACTTTTTCAGCCACACAGTTATTTTAAACAATTACAATTAATGAAATTATTAACACAACTTTTCTATTACATAATCGCTCCCACTTTTTATCAGTTTATCCATCGCTTCATGGGTGCAGATTGTGTATTCATCTATATCTGAAATGTCTCTTTCAACAAATTCCTGTTCAAAGAGCTTCTTTATCCTGCTTTCTATTATTTCTTTATCAATTATGCCATCCAATGTTATTGCTTTGGCTGAGTTTAGTATTACTTTGAGATTGTCTCTCTTATTAAATTCGCGATACAGATAATAGTTATAGCCAAAGTTTTCTTTGAGAAAGTGTTCCCGCTCCTTGTCAAAATCTCCCTTTATGGAGCGCATGAAAGGATAGAAGAAATTCATGCTGCTGTATACGTCTGTATATAGATGTACCAGGTATCCCAGCACAAAGTCCTTATCATACTTGTCTCCGACCGACTCCTTGAACGCTTTTATGCTGTTCTCCCACAAATCTACGTGTCCGGAGTTTGATACCTTGCCCCAGTGCAGGCCTTCAACAAAGAGATGGCTCCTTTCTTTGTCCGAGACTACGTAGGTGTCGCTTGCGTGAACCGCGTCGGGGGCGATCGATCCGAGAATGTAGGTAGGATAGTCCTTAATCCCCCCAAGTCGCTCGGCTACCGCCTCGGCTATATAGATATGCGTCATTGTGTAAGCCATAGATTGATTACCCCTTATGTTACATTGTACTTACATTCTAAAAAAATACTCCCCGGTTAACAAGGAGTATCTTTCGAAATTAATGATTTATAAATATAATCTTACGCTGATTTACGAATATTTTCTTACTATTCTCTTGTAGAAGTGATATATGATATACAGTCCGGCGAAAAGGTTAGTCAAAGCAAGCACCAACCCGACTCTCGGGAAAAACAATGCAAGCAAAGCTATAATCATCCACGCCGCTGCCCACACTCTGTAAAGGACCGACATGTCGGCATTGTAGCAAGGTATGTCTTTAATCTTGTCGCCAAGCGAACCGTCGCCGCGCCGGAAGCATATAGGCTTGCCGTATTTTTCGCCGATAACCGTCATGAAGAAAAAGACCAACGCGCACAGCAAACAGCTTGCGCTCAAACTGATGACTGCCAACATATTTATTCCCCTCCTGTATTCCTATTCCGATACTTTCTATACTATAATTAGATTACAGTTTGATTATTTTTTGAACCCCGCTAAATGGAAAATTTTCTTTCCATTTACATTAAATTTGTCGCACAAATCGGGTTTTTATGATATTATTTTTTCACAGGGGAATGAATTGTAGAGGGAACTATGGGCATAAGAAACGCAGGAACTATAATTAAAGAAGCCCGTCTTCGGGCAGGTCTTACGCAGGAACAGATGTCCTTTGGTATTTGTTCCCTGGTTTCTTTGTGCAATATCGAGAACGGCAAGCTCGGTGTGAGCTCTTCTACCTTCCAGGCTTTAATGAAAAGAGCCGGGGAGCCCAGTGCCGCATACCCTCTTTTTAAGAACCGTAAAGACTTCGATGCATACATGCTTCTTAAGAATGTGCGTCTTTATACAGAGAAAAACTGCTTATTGCTTGCATACGATGAGCTTTTTAAGCTTAAGCAATGCAACTACGGCGGTAACAAGCTCTATTATCAGGAGGCATTGTATTTCTACGCACGTATCAAATATTTGACTTATGCAGGCGACTATTCCGAGCTGTTGGATGTGCTGACCTCAGCCCTCGATTTGACCCAGCCCGAATTTGATCCCGCCAATCTGGAAAATACCTTTTTATCATCGGTTGATTGTGAAATCATCTTTTTGATGGCTCACATCTACATCAATACCGAAAGATTTGAAGAAGCCGAAAAGCTTATAAACGGGCTTCAAATGATCATAGACGACAGTTTGATTGATGACTCATATACCGCTTATATCAAAGCGTTGTGGCATTTTACGTCTTCAAAGTTTTTCTTTTGCAATAAGGAGTATATCAAGGCCAAGGAACAGTCTGATATTGCCTCCGCCATAGCGTATGAGTATTATATCGAGCCTTTCAAGCTGGAAATCGTGATTTTAAAGGCCATTAATGATTTTTGTGTCGATAACTCAAATGTCGGAAATGAGTTGCTATATTTGCTTTCTCTGGCATCGCATCTTGAGTGCAATTATGTGCCCATATTAAAGGGAATGCTCCATAGCCTGAATGTTCCCGCGAATTTGCTTGATGTCGAGGATCCTGGGAAGATTGAACTGACTCCTTTCAGCATGGAGGCTGATTTGTGGCGTTTGTCAGACGGAACCATCGACCCGGATGACGAGGATGCTATCACGCTTGGTTCGCTCATCGGTGCGTTAAGATTTGAGCAGCGCGTTCCCATGAGTGTATTGTGTGATGGATTGTGCAGCGTTTCCAAGCTGTCCAAGATAGAGAACAAAAAGCAAGCGCCCAGCATATATCTTGCCGAGGCATTACTTAACCGTTTGGGATATTCCGAGAGAGATTTTGTATTCTATGGAGACACTTCCGAATCGGACTATTGGCGCCATAAGAATTTCCTTATTGCTAAGCAACTGCAGGGGGCCATTACAGACAAAGAGGCCACCAACATCATTAATGAAGGTATTAAATCCGATGAACCCGCGATAAGACAGTTATGCTTGTCGTTTTTGAACAACCCCAACTACACCTCTTATGAGCGTGACAAAGCATTACTTGACTCAATTAAAATTTCCATTCCCGATTTTGACATTAAGACACTACCTCAAAAGCGGTTTTCATGGATTGAGATTTCAATTCTCAACGGTATCTGTATGAATGCGATCAAAGCTAAACGTTTTGATGATGCCAAAGAAATAAACGACATTTTGTGCGCTTATGCCGAGCAACCTTTTATTACCCCTAGGTACAAAAGTAACTCCTTACTTTTGTCTTTCAGAATGCATTTTAAGTATCTTTACAATTTAGACAAATTCGATACGATTATTGAAGAGTTCTCGAGAATTAAGGATGAATTTATGCTGAAGAGTTCCGGCTCTGCTGCCGATTTCTTTTTCTACACATCACAAGCATGCGGAGAGTTGCATAAGTATCGTGAGATGACTATTCACGCCAGAATAGCAGCCGGTTATTTTATGCTGATGGGGCTTTATACAAGAAGAGACTATTTGCTCTCAGAGATTAAACGCCAGTTTGACGTTGAAGTTTAATTTGTAATTTATAGGAACAAACTAAAAGAAGGTGAGCTGCGACGACTCACCTTCTTTCAGATTCTCGTTGAAGAAATCAGTGGTAATTGTATTCATCTCCGTCGTCACCATTGACGCTATAGACGATAGGTGTACCACCGATTGTGCTTCCGCCTACGGGCTTACCCCCGAGGGGTCTTCCCAAGGTGGGAGGAAGAATAACCATGATGGCCAGGACTACTGCAAGCACTGTCTTGGCCATTTTAAAAAGATTACGGTTTCCCATACCCCAAAGTGCCTCCTATTTCTGTGATTATCTCAAATCACTATTTCCTACAACAACTACATTGTACATGTATCCTCAAAAAAAGTGAATAAAGTAAATGGAAACTTTTTCTGAGATTGTTGGGATTATGATATATTTTTAAGATTTTTTCAAAAAATGTCAAGTACGAACTTCAAAAAAGGGCGTAAAAAGGGCGGAGATTTCTCTCCGCCCCATTTTTCTTTATGCTTTCTTACGAGTTAACAGTTTCATTACATACAGGAACACTATCGTAATGGTAATACCGATAAGAATCGATACCCATGTAAGTCCTACTTTTTCAAGCAAGCCTGCGCTCAAGTAACACAGGAACGAAATACCTGCTACCGACAACGCGTAGGGAAGCTGTGTCTCTACGTGATCGATATGATTGCAGTGAGCTCCCGCGCTGGACATGATAGTGGTATCCGAAATAGGCGAGCAGTGGTCGCCGCATACAGCACCTGCAAGACAAGCGGAGATTCCTACGAAGAAGAGTCCCGAAGTCTCAGGGAAGATAACCGACACGATAGGAATCAATATACCGAATGTTCCCCACGATGTTCCGGTAGCAAAAGCAATCACACACGCAATAAGGAATACTATTGCGGGAAGTGCGAAGCTCATATCGCCGATGCCTTCCATCATTCCCTTAACAAAGGTAGCTGCATCAAGAGCTCCGTTAGTCATATTCTTAAGCGCTGTAGCAAGTGTAAGAATCGTAATAGCAGGTACCATGGCAACGAATCCCTGAGGGATGCACTCCATTGCTTCTTGGAAGGTTACAACCTTTCTTGCGATAAGATATACTGCTATAAGTACAAGCGCTATGATACTTCCCCAAGGAAGTCCGGCTGTTGCATCAGTCTCTGAGAATGCCTCTCTGATGGATGCGTTTCCGCCGAGTGCGTTCATACCGTTTCTGATGAGCGCCCAGATACAGATTACAATAAGTACTACGATAGGAATGATAAGGTCAAAAAGCTTACCTCTGTGAGGAGTAGCGGGACCGTTCTCTTCCATCTTGCGTTCCTGTTTCTCATTGGTGACACTTAAGATACTTAAGTCGCCGGTCTTCTGAGCCTTGATTTCAAAATCAGCCATCTTACCGTAGTCATAGCCAAGAACGGCAAGCCCGATGATAAATACAAGAGTAAGTATTGAATAGAAGTTGTAAGGAATTGCTCTTACGAAAAGATCGAAGCCTGTGTAGGTCTCACTTTCCACGCAACCCGAAACCGCAGCTGCCCAGGACGAAACCGGTGCTATCATACAAATCGGTGCAGCTGTGGCATCGATTAAGTATGCAAGCTTAACACGGCTTATCTTCTTGGCATCCGTAACAGGAGCCATAACCGAGCCTACTGTAAGGCAGTTAAAGTAGTCATCGATAAAGATGAGTACGCCGAGCGCGAAGGTAGCAAGCATGGCGCCGGCACGAGTCTTGATATGCTTCTGAGCCCATTCGCCAAAGGCCCTCGAAGCGCCCGACTTGTTGACGAGCGCCACGATGATGCCCAAAATTACCAGGAAAATAAAGATTCCCGCAGTATCCGTAACTGCAGCGATAAGTGCGTCTTCGGTAACAGTATCCACAGTGCCGAGTATGTTACAGTCGGCGGCCATGAATGCTCCGAGGAACACTCCGATAAACAAAGATGAGTAAGCTTCCTTTGTTACTAAAGCCAGAATGATGGCTACCATGGGCGGAAGTAACGCCCAAGCGGTTCCTGCAAAGCTTCGTCCGTTAGCATGAACGATTGCAATGACTGCAACCACCGCCGCGAAAATCACCGCAACGGTTAGAGCGGGTTTCTTTTTCATAGCTTCATCTCCTTCTTTGTAAGAGGTTTATTATTTACTTTTGTTCCTGAGGGAGTTCTTCCCTTATTGCCTTAGTTCTGATTTCTTCACAAATCTGATTGATGAATTCCTGAATTGACTTAACGCCTTCATCGCCCGCAAAACGGCTTCTTACGGATACGTTGCCGGCAGCTTCTTCATCGGCGCCGACTACAAGCATGTAAGGAATTCTGTCGAGACGTGCTTCTCTGATCTTGTAACCGATCTTTTCGGAACGGTTATCAACAGTTACGTCCACATCATTCTTCTTAAGCTCGGCGCATACCTTCTGAGCGTACTCTTCGTACTTCTCAGAAATAGGAAGGATACGAACCTGCTCGGGGCAAAGCCATGTAGGGAACTTGCCTGCGTAGTGCTCAATGAGCCATGCAAGAGTTCTTTCGTAGCAACCCATGGATGTTCTGTGGATAATCCAGGGAGTAGCTTTGTTACCCTGTTCGTCGATGTAGTACATGCCGAACTTCTTGGCAGCGGAGCAGTCGAGCTGAATCGTTACCATTGTGTCTTCTTTGCCGTAAACGTTCTTGGCCTGGATATCAATCTTGGGGCCGTAGAAAGCAGCTTCGCCGTCAGCCTCTGTGTACTTGATACCGTTCTTGTTCATAACGTCGCGAAGGAACTGCTGTGTGGAGTTCCAATACTCCTCATCTCCTTCGTACTTTGTCTTATTCTCGGGATCCCACTTGGAAAGACGATATGTTACGTCTCCGTCGATACCGAGTGTCTTCATAACGTAATGAGCAAGGTCTACGCAACGTGTAAGTTCTTCCTCAGCCTGTTCGGGAGTAAGAACGATGTGAGCCTCTGTAATCGTGAACTGACGAACTCTTGTAAGACCGTGCATTTCACCGGAATCTTCGTTTCTGAAAAGTGTGGAAGTCTCGGACATTCTGTAAGGAAGGTCTCTGTAGGACTTCTGATCGTTCATGTATACGTAGTACTGGAAAGGACATGTCATGGGACGAAGGGCCATAACTTCTTTGCCGTCTTCTGCATCCTTGTTAAGGATAAACATGCCGTCCATGTAGTGATCCCAGTGACCGGAAATCTTGTAGAGGTCGGACTTGGCCATTAAAGGTGTACGTGTACGAACGTAGCCCCATTCTTTGTCCTCGAGGTCCTCAATCCAGCGCTGGAGCTTCATAATCATCTTCGTGCCCTTGGGTGTGAAGAGGGGAAGTCCCTGACCGATAACATCAGCCGTAAGGAAAAGCTTCATTTCACGGCCGAGCTTATTGTGGTCACGCATCTTAGCGTCTTCAAGCTTTGCAAGGTACTCTTCGAGTTCTTCTTTCTTATTGAAAGCGGAACCGTAGATTCTCTGAAGTCTGTCTCTGTTGGAATCGCCTCTCCAGTATGCCATGGATGAGGATGTAAGCTTGAATGCCTTAACACCCTTTGTGCTCATAAGGTGAGGGCCTGCGCAAAGGTCTACAAAACCACCCTGGTCGTAGAAAGAAATCTCTGCGTCTTCAGGAAGGTCATTGATAAGTTCAACCTTGAAAGGCTCGTTTCGCTCCTGCATGAACTTAACAGCCTCAGCTCTTGAAAGAGTAAATCTCTTAATCTCGTGGCCTTCTTTGATAATCTTCTTCATCTCGGCTTCAAGAGCGTCCAAATCTTCTCTTGAAAAAGGCTCGGTTAAGAAGTCGTAATAGAATCCGTCTTCAACTGCAGGTCCGATAGTAACCTTAGCATCGGGACGAAGTCTCTTAACAGCCTCGGCAAGTACGTGTGATGCGGTATGACGAATGATGGGTAATGCCGCAGGATCGTTGGCTGTGATAATGTTTAAAGTTGCATCTTTGTCAAGGACTGTTCTTAAATCCACTACCTTGCCGTCAACTTCACCGGCGCAGGCTACTCTTGCAAGTCCTTCTGAAATGTCGAGCGCGATGTCGTATACGCTCTTTGCTTCTGAATACTCCTTGAAGGAGCCATCTTTTAATGTGATTTTCATAGGAAAATCTCCTTTCGTATGATAGAAAGTCTCGGCCGCGCTAACTTCTCTCTCGGAAAAATAAAAAAACCCTCGCACGTCAACTGACATGCAAGGGTGCTGCTCACACGGTTCCACCTTAACTTTCACTCAAACCCTTAACGCGGGACACGGCCCTTTATACTAAATTTCAAAAGGGCAGCTCGGGAATGGTACCGTAAGTCTTATACACAGAAGCTCACACCAAAATGCTTCTTTCTCTGAGTGATTTATCTCTTACGACGTGTTTCCGTCATTGCTGTTGTTAAGGAAATATTATTCTTAAAAGAAAGAAATGTCAAGTAGTCTCTCGCTTTACAGACACTTGCCGTTAATATAAATTTGTTACACTGTTCTCACATAGGCTGTTATTTTTTTGTAAAGGAGCCCTTATGCGCAGAAATACCGTCGTAACCATATTCCTTTTTTCTATAATCATCTTCTGTCTCTGCCTATGCGCCTGCAGCTTTCAAGGTGTAGGTAAGCATGATGACAAAGAAGTTCATATAGCCATTCAGCCCTCCGCCGCTTTTGTGCCGCTTTATATTGCCAAAGAAAAAGGCTGGATTGAAGAAGCGCTTAAAGAATACAACATTAAAGTAGTCTGGCAGGAATTTGAATCAGGACCCCCTATGACAGATTCCCTTCTCGCAGGTGACTCCGATATAGGCGTAATAGGCGACGTTCCCACCGTAACTGTGTGCGCACCCGGTAATGATGTTTCAGTCATAGCGATTGCTGCCCAGGCAGCCGATTCATATGCTATTCTTGTGCCTTATGAATCCAAGATTCGCAAGGCCGAAGATTTAAAAGGCAAGAAAGTTGCCACCACCTACGGTTCCACCGCTCACAACATGATTGAGAAGTACCTTAATACAGCCGGCCTTACCATAAATGATATCGAGCTTGTGAACACCACCGTCGGTGACACTCAGGCAATTCTCGAAAAAGGACTTGCGGACGCGATTTCCATATGGGAGCCGAATGTAACTAGACTTGCGGGCACCGGCGACATCAGAATTCTGGCAAGCGGCTCGGAATGCGGTCTTGCGGGTACCAATGCCATTGTCGTCCGCGATAAGTACGGCAAGGATCATCCCGAAATAGTAACTGCCATTCTGGCTCAGTACAAGCGCGCCGTCGATGGGCTGCCAAAAATGGATGCCGCGACACTGACAGCTTTGTCAGACGAGTTAAAGGTTACGCCCGGTCAGATGAAGCGAATCATCGCCAAATTCAAATACACCATTACCATCACCGACGAGGACATTGCCGCCTTAAACGACACTATCCGCTTCCTTAACGATAACAAGATTTTCCGCAAGGATTATGACATTTCCGAATCCGTTGACCGAAGCTTCTACAAGGAGGATTGATATGTCTCGAAAAGATGAACGCCTCATTAAAACAATAGCGGTTCTGATATCGATTCTTGAGACACGCGACGAAAATTTGAGCGGTCACAGTCTGCACATCGAGAAGCTCGCAGACGCGTTTTTCGAGGTTCTGCCCCTTAGATATCACTTTAAGGTAAAAAGAAACAACCTTCGTCTGGCCGCACTTCTTCACGACATAGGTCAAAGCTGTGTCCCTTCCGACACTCTCGGCAAGGCAGGCAAGCTCACGCCTTCGGAAAAAGAACGCATTAAGCAGCACCCCGACGCATCGGTGTCCCTCCTTGAATGCATGAGCGGATATGACAAAATTCTCGAAGGCGTTAAGTACCATCATGAAAGGATGGACGGAAGAGGCTACTACGGCCTTAAGGGGCACGAAATCCCCCTTATAGCGCGCATACTGGCGATTCTCGACACGTTCTCCGCGGTAACCGTTCTTAGGACGTACAAACCCACCCGAACCTATGAAGACGGCATAAGCACGCTCAAGCTCGGAAGCGGCAGTCAGTTTGATGAGGAATTGGTAGATATATTCTTATCAATTCCCAGATCTCGTGTAATGGAATGTTTTTCCGAAGTGGAAGAAAATATCAAGAGCCTCGAAGATAAAGGTATTATCCTTTGATAATGCGATTCTTTCCGAGAGTTTTGGCTTCATACAAAGCACCGTCGGCGCGGGCATAAACCGCGTCGATATCTATGTCATCCGGCTTTATTTCGGTCACGCCGAAAGAAGCGTGGATACCTTTTAATTCTCCAAGCTCTACAGCATTAAGTGTATCAAGAAGGTGGCGAAGCTGCTTCTCCACATCTTCCCAGGTACCGTTTGTTCTAAAGAAAATGACAAATTCATCTCCGCCGAGTCTTCCGGCGAAACTTTCTTTTTCCTTCATTGCACGTTCACAGAACTCCCACCGCTTAGTAAGGTCGGAGCCCAGTTCACTCCAAATAGTGTCTGCCGCAATCTGAATCGCTTTGTCACCTATCTGGTGGCCGAATCGGTCGTTAATCTGCTTAAACGAATCAAGATCGAGAATACACAGCGCTACAAAGTCTTCTCTTTCGCCACTTCGCATTACGGTATCGGCAAGGGAAAAGAATCTGCCTCTTACAAGCAATCCGGAAAGTGCATCAAAACTTGACTTCACCTCAAGGTCCTGCTGAATCTCAAGAGTCCTTTCGTAGTTTAAAAACTGCTTTATCAAGCCCCGCTGGAAACGGTAATGGAACACCAAAGTAAGCACCATGAATATAATCGCATAAATCGTATCGTATCTTGCTATTGACGGTGGCTTAAAATAATGCGAGGTATAACAGAATACAAAGGTTTCCGCAAAAGTAAATACAACGGAGTTAAGCATATTATCGATAAACGCCACACCGCCTATGAACATATATACAGGATAAACCGCAGAAATCAAAAACGGTTCTTCCTTATTGAAAGCTATGGATAATCCAAGAAGAATAAGCATGACGGCATACATGAGTATGCGATTGAAACGCACTATGCGCCTTTTGAACACAAATATAAGTATTACCGGCACTGCGGAAAAGCCTGCGAACATTAAATACAGATTTCTTTGGGCATAAGGGATTACGTTAAAAATGCTCATCGCGTACGCAACAATCATCACAGCAAGAAACAACGTCATCGCTATCTCCGCGTGACGGATATTTGTCTCATCGCAATGTGATTTGACGCTCAGATACGACTTTTTGGAAAAGCCATAATAACGCATTTTTGAAAGCATTCGGTTTCCTCCGCAGAGTATGTTTCTTTTACCCCAAACCGATTATGCCCTAATATGATAGCATACGGGGATTAGCCTGCAATAAAAAAGCCCGCCCGGAGTTAACCGGACGGGCCTTAGTGTTTCTTACCAGAAGTATCTTAAGATACTGCAGATGAATCTGTTGATTTCATTTCTGGTGTCTTCCCATCTGTAGTAGCGACCACCGATTCTGGGAAGTCTTAAAGTGGCGGTAGAGGTCTTGTCTTCGCCGTTTTCCAAAGCTTCAAAGTTCTGATAAGCTTCTACAACGTCTGTGACAAAAGAAACCTTCTGACCGTTCTGAGCGTTCTTAACCTTGAAGGTAAGGCTCATTAGGCTCTCTGAGAAGTAAGCTGCCTCGTCGGATGCCCATGCAAAGGAGATAGCTCCCTTACCGTAATTGGCATTAACGTCAACAATGTCGAAGAAGGAGTTGTCGTAACCCCACTGGAAATCCATAACCTCGGGATCGTAGAACAATACTACCTGTCCGCTTGTTAAGCTGCTTCTTCTGTCAAGTTCGATATCAACCGTAACGTATTCACGTGTGGTTGAAACATATGTCTTAAAATAGTCGTTAGACTTCTTTGCTTTGCCTGCTGCGTAGGCGCTCATAGAGCTAAGGGCCAATACTAAGCTAAGCGCAATAGCAGCCAGCGATGTTGATATTTTTTTCATCTTTTAGCTCCATTCCTTTCAATCATCATTTGCTGAAGTATCGGTTACAGGCTCGGTGGCAGGAGCTTCCTCAGCGGGAGCTTCTTCTGCGGGAGCTGCGTCTTCAGCAGGAGCCTCTTCAGATGCTTCATTTTCAGAAACATCTTCAGCAGGTGCTGCGTCATTGTCCGATACATCTTCTGCTTCTTCTGCAGGTGCTTCTTCAGTAGTTTCTTCTTTGTCTTCTGCAAGGACAGGTGTCTTCTTGCTGTTGAAGTCAATCTTCTCTACGGAAGTAAGCTTATCTGTGTTAAGAGCAGGTACCGTATCAAGTAACTTGGTTACGCTTTCGGGAACTGCAGCGTTCTCGGATGCCCACTGGTACAAACCTGATACAGGCCATACCTTGGTAGTGAACTGGCCAAGTCTGTATGCTTCAATCCATTCCTCATCGGTCTGGCTGTTGTAGTAATCAGCGATTGCGTAGAAGGATACATCATCAGTTCCGTCGTAGCAGCTGTAGAAGATGAATCCGGTATCAGCGTCGTAGTAAAGTGAGCTGTACTTCCATTCTCCGTTGGTGCTGATTCCGCTCTCACCGATAGGCTGGCATACAATACCGAGGTTACCTACAATAAGGAGGTTGTAAACAATACCTGCTTCGTCGATTACGTAGCATACGTCAATGTAGCATCCGTAATTTCTGTTGTATACAGATCCAAGATAAGCAATACCGCTTACGTAGTTGCCTTCTGTGTATCTTGTGAGGTCATAAGCGTCTTCAAGGTTACCTTCTAAGTCCTGAATAAGTAAGTACTTAGAGTATGTACCATAGAGCTTACCGTTGCCTACACCGTATGCAAAGTCAGTATTGACTGCTGCAAGTTCGCCTACAAACTCGCTCTCGAAGGTGTTCGGGTTAACCTTATACAATTCACCCTCAGCGGTTCCGGAATAAAGGGTACCGTCGATGACTACTGCAGAAAGGAAAGGTGCTGCCTGTTTAGCGGAAATCTTCTTAAGTGTAAGATCTGCACTGTTGAAGCTTCCGAAGTATACGCCGCCTTCTTCGTCCCAAAGGGTTGTATTAAGGTCTGCTTCGATTGTAATAACATCTACCACACAAGCTGCAGCGAGAGGTTCGCCGTCTGCGCCGGGTACGTTGGTAAGTGCGCCTACGATAGCACGGCCTTCGCCGACTGCGGTAAGTACACCGTTCTCATCGATTGTTACAACGCTCTCATCAAGAGATACCCATGTAACTGAATCGTCAATAATTGTTTCAGGTCCTACAGTTGCTTCAAGCTTAGCAGTGCCGCCCTTAACCATTGTAAGGTGTTCAGCGCTGAGTTCAATGCTGTCTGCAATTGTTGCGTCGGGCTCACCGCTTGCATTTACACGATATCTCTGAGTGTTGCCTGCGTAGTCCACAACAAGGATGTAGAAGAGTCTCTGAGGATATTCAAAGCTGATTTCGGTGGTTGCACCGAGTTCAGTCTGGTTAACTGCGAATCCGTTAAGTACGGTCTTCTTATCAGCTGCAAGAATTGCAACTGCTGCAACGTAACGGTTATCGGTTACTGCAAGAGTAATCTTACCGGGCTCGGTAACATTGCCGCTTACATCCTTAACAGTTTCGGTGAATTCCTTAAGTTCTGCTGAAGGCTTGGTGTTATCTACAGTTACGGGAATGGTGTAACTGATACCCTTGCCTAAAGGCTTGTCTTCATTCTTTACATAGTATGAAGGAATTGCTGTTGCTGTAATATTAACCTTTGTGCCGTCGGGAAGTGCATTGCCTTCTGCGTCGGTAACAGCCCAGTTAAGCTTAGCAGTCAATTTAGTGGACATCCACTGTGCCTGAGTTGTGCTGTAGTAAGTAGCTGTAGCTTCGCCGAAGTCCTTGGAAAGGTATACCTCACCGGTCTCAGCATTGGTTACAGATGCATTGAATGCAGCTGCGTTTCTGATAAGTGTAAAGTTGAATGCGCTGATCTTATCACCGGAAAGTGAAGAGATTGCGTTTCTGTCTGCAATGTACTCAGCATCTGTTGCGTACATGTTGGGCTCGAAGTAGTAGTTCTTCGGGTCGCCTGCAAACTGATATGAGAGATAGTTGGTAACTTCAATACCGTTGTATGCAAGCTGATTCTCATCGCCGCAGAAGAATTCCATAGCGTCGAAAGGATCATACATTGAGGAATCGCTCCAGTTGCCGTAGAAAGCAAGGAAAGGAACGGATAAGTCAACCTTACCGTCAAGCTTTACGAAACCGTCAACATACATACCGTTTTCGAAGTTCTCATTTAAGTACTGCTTGTCTGCATTGCTGAGTTCGATTGAAACGCTTACCTTAGCGTTGTTCTTAACAGCAAATACTTTTTCTTTTAAGTTGATCTTGCTCTTGGAAGGTCTCTTAACAGCCTTCAAAAGAGAAGCAACGTCGTCGGTATCAACAATACCGTTACCGTTGAAGTCGAATGCTTCAGGGAAGGTAGATACCTTATTGTAGTTCTTCTTTAAGTTAACATGATATAAAAGTGCGTAAACGTCTGTGTAGCTTACACGTCCGTTTTCATCAATATCGTAAAGTAATGCTTCGCTGCCTGTCTTAATGGAAACCTTAGGATTAAGTTCGTAAGAAGCGTTGGCAATGAAGTACTGCTGTAATACAGCTTCGGTTAATGTGGTGGAATCAAGCTTGAAGTAAGCTGTATCCTTGCCCATGTTGTAAACGGTGAAGTCAAAGCTGTACTTACCGTTTCTGTTAGGATCGTCACCGAGTTCAATCTTAACCTTACCGTCGTTACCTTCCTTGTCTCCTACAAGAATGTAAGCCTGGGAAGTGGTAGCTGCCAAAGCATTGGCAAGACCTGCGCCCTGCTTTCTGGGAGAGTAAAGAAGTCCGTCCTTCTGTTCAAGCGGAATAGCTGTGGACATAAGAAGGCTCTGTGCAAGTGTTCTCTTGCAAAGACCGGTCTTCTCAGTAAGATTGTTCTCTTCGATGTACTGAACTACAAGTGCGCTAAGGCCTGCAACTGAAGGAGCTGCCATTGAGGTACCGCTCAATACACTGTATGTGCCTTCATCTGTGGTGGAGTAAATGTTTCCGCCGGGTGCTGTGATTTCGGGCTTAAGTGAAAGGTCTCCGGGAACACCCCATGAGGAGAAATCGCTCATAAGGAATGCGTCGGGAACATTGTAGTCGATAATCTTGTTGCCTACGATGACAACCTTACCGGTGTATGTACCGTTGGTCTCATCCAAGGTTGAATTCTCAACGATTTCCTGAGCTGCTGCAAGAGTGATGCTTGCGCAGGGAATGGTAGCGTTGGAACCTGTAAGATTCATGCCGATGGTGCCGTCTGTGTTGTTGTATACGAACACACCGATTGCACCTGCTGCGGCAGCATTTACATGCTTAACATAGAAGCTGATGTTACCTCTGGAAACAAGCACAATCTTGCCTGCAACATCAACGTTTGCAAAGTCTTCTTCTTCGCCGTAACCGGGAATAAGAACGTAATCGTACTCAGTACCTGTGCCGTTAACATCAAGAGATGACATAGGCTGGTTGGGAGCGCTGCTTCCGTCCTGGTAGCTTACAACCTGCTCGCCGTTAAATGTAGCTGCGTAACCTGTCAAACTGGAGTTGGTTGCGCTGGCAACGGTAAATGCGTTGGTATATGATCCGGGAGAACCTACGGTATCAACAGCAACGTCTGTTGTAAGGCTCGCGCCGTATGTGCTGTGGTCAGCAAAAGAACCTGCGTTACCTGCGGAAATAACTACCAATGTGTCACTTCCCTGAAGTCTGTCGAAGATTTCATCGACATATGCTTCGCCTTCTGCAGATTCACCTGCGCTTGCGGAACCAAGGCTTAAGTTGATGGAGTCTGCGCCGAGAATAATGGCATCTTCGATAGCTGCCATATAGTCGTCGGAATTAGCTCCGCCGTTCTTACCGAATACTCTCATTACGAATAACTGTGCGTCGGGTGCAACACCTACTACGCCGAGTTCTTCTGTACGGTATTCGCCGTCATAGTTGATGTATTTGTTGGCAGTTGCAATACCTGCAACGTGTGAACCGTGATCGTCGTGACTTCCGTCAGACTTAATAAGATGCTTAAGATCTAAGTTTCTGTCTACATAGTTAAAGCCGAAGGGAACCTTCGCATTAACATAGAGATCGTCTGCGGTAAGACCGGGATACATTACAGATGCATTGAGCTTGTCAACGCTTACTGCGATTTCTTCTGCGGTAAGAAGATTGTATGAATCGACTGTCTTGCCGTTGGTTGCAGCGGTCTCGTTAAGGCCGTATAAGAATCCGTCTTCTGAAAAAGAAGGATGGTTAACATCAAGACCTGTATCGATAACTGCAATTCTCATACCTGCGCCGGTGTATCCGGACTTCCAGGTGCTGTAGCTGCCTACCATCTCGCCTGCGGTCATGGTCTGAGGATCGGCATTACCCATTGTCTCATAGACGGGAGCGATGTAAACGGCAGATACGCCGTCAACTGCTTCGATGTCTGCAAGGGTACCGTATTTTACATCTGCAGAAACTGCATTTGTAAGAATTGTAAAGCTGTAGTTGGTATCGAGGCTTTCTCCGTTAAGAGCTTCTTCCTCGATTTTCTCGATAACTTCCTCCTGGGTAGCGGTAAGTTCATCGGAATACTGCATTGCTGAATTATTCTCTGCAATGTTGTCTGTGGAATATCCTGCTTCCACAACCGATTCATCGTCGAATACGATGAATACGCGAACGGTATCGTCTTCGCTATATTCGGGCTCTTCGTCCTCGATAGCCTTAGCATTGATTTCAACGCTGAGATCCGAATCCGATACGTCGTCGAGAGACTCCAGAATGGGAGCTTCGGTGCTTATACTTTCAGCCTCTTCTGCTGCAAAAGAAAGTCCGCTGGGAAGCGCACTTAAGCTTAAGCAAAGAGAAAGAACAAGCGCCAAAAGGGCTTTTAATCTAAACCTTCTCAAAATTCATTCCTCCTGTTTTAATATGGCTCGACGGCACTTTATTCTCCCCTGCCGTCGGCTCCACTACACAACAAACGCCTACAATGAGTACTCACTGTAAGCGTTTAAATAGTTCTGTTTAATTCGACCGCAAATTATACTAAACCATAACCCAGAAGCACCCAAGAGACGTCGTTGTCCGCTTCTTTAAAGTGTAGCATCAACGCTTTATTTTGTCAACGTGTTAAACCAGTGAAACGTTTTTTGTTTGGGTAACAAAAAAGCCCGCAAAATACGGGCTTTCGATAGTCATGCTCTGCTATAGTTTCATAATTCTAACAACTTTGTAATTCTTTGTGACTTATTATAGAGACGAATAATCGTTTTCGAGGCCTTTTCGTCGGTTAAAACGTCCGTCATTCCAAAGAAATTGTCCGCCTCGGGCGGAAGTATTCCCTTGACCGCTACCTGCGCAACGGCGTTGGCGCATATGCGACAGTCATAGATATCGCGAAAGCCCTTGGCGATTCCCCAGTCTTCATCTTCTTCATGGGTAAGCCTCTGCATGGCACGGTGAAGAATCACTGCCGCGAGCTTCCGGGTTACGGGCGATTGCAGGTCTGTCTGCGATATTCCCGATACCAGATAGTCTCTGTCGGCGGCTTTTGCGATATCTGTCGACGTCTCCGATATTATTCTCTCATGTTCCGAAAGAACGTATTCCGCAAATCTGTCAGTAGTCATATTAATTCTTGGGTGTAATTCTCAATGTTACGCTTGCGCATGCAGGAAGTTCTTTAACCGTGAACACTCCTGTTGTATTCTCTGTAACTTCCTTGGTCCAGAGGTCTTTGATTTCGTATGAGCCGGCACTCTTGATACCTGCAAATATCTTGGAAAGTTCCTTAACGTCTACGGAGAACTCTCCCTTCTTGTCTTCCTCGCTAACATTCACAAAGCAAAGAGCAAAGTCTCCGCCACTCAAAGGCTTGCAGAGAATATCTACACGGTTAATGTCACGAATGTATTCTTTGTCGGGTTTTTCTACCGACAATGAGCTAAATACTCGCTTAGCCTGTACACCGAGCGCATCCTGGTTGAGATCGATTAAGTCCTTGTTGGCAATAATCTGATAGAGTGCGTCGCCCTTCTCAACTCTTCTTAAGTCAAGGCCTAAGAACAGGGGCGAGTTCATCATGCACCATGTAGCCATGTGGGTTCTGTACTGGGTATCGTTAAGACCGTTCATACCGACCATAAGCATATCGGGATCGTTCCAACCCTTGTCGAGGCCGGCGAACTCGTCCATGATAACCGCTTTATTGTACTGAGAGGTTACGCTGGGGGTATAATCATCCTTCCAGTTGCCGACGCCGGGATCTCCGTCATTACCCACTCTGAAGGTAATATCGTTAAGAATTCTCCAGGAATCGCATACCTTGTAAGCCCAGTTCTGAGGATGAGTCTTGCCCCACTCACAAGCGGAGTAAATAATATCGTGGTCGGGTTTAAGCTTATTTAATTCTCTTAAGAATCTGGAATAGGAATTGAGAGTGTTCTCCTGTCTTCTGTGGTTCATGACGCGGATAACGTTAACGCCCTTCTTAAGCGAAACTTCAAAGTCCTTGCTCCATACAAAAGTCTCCTCGGACTCTGTCGGCTCTACGAAATCGTCGAAGAAAATGTCTTCTCCCACCGCAAGCTCCAGCCACTCACCGACTCCTTCTTTCTTACCGGTAGCGTATTCCACAGCCAAAGAAACTGTCTTGTCGGCCTCTGCTTCTACTTCAAAAACAAGCTCACTGCTGCGAACCTCAAGAGGCGAAGCATCGGGGCCGGTACCGTCAAAGGTTCCAAGAAATGTCACGCAGTCCTTCTCAACCTTACCTATAAAGCCTGTTACCTTGCCGTCCTTGACAGCGCTGTATTCCTTGCCATCTATCTTAACCGCCTTTATATTAGGCGCAAATGTATATCTTGCATTCTCGGGATTGGAGAAAGTTGCGTTGTCCCAAAGGTAGTAGCAGTTATCTACTTTCATGAAATCAACCTTCCAGTCCACGTAGCTCTGCGCGTCCACGTCTTCGTATCCGCATGTACCTACCTGTGCACCGCTGCAAAGTCTGTCGCCGATATCATTGTACATACCGAACTTAAGACCGTGTGAATGCACATAATCGGACATTGCATTGAATCCGCTTGCAAACTTCACTTCATCGCTTACAAGTCTTCCGTTCACACGCTCGGGCTTGTAGCAACCGTCATCAAGCACGATAAATTTATATCCGAGCTTATCTAGTTCCAGCTCTTTAATCTTATCTACCATCGTACGGGTAAGCGCTTCGGTGTTGTTGCTTCCGAAAGCGTTCCAGCTGTTCCAGCCCATGGGAGGCAGATGGTTTTTCTTCTTATTAAGTAATATCTCTCCGTTGTCAAAAGAATCAAAACGTCCTTCTTTGTTAATTCTGTCGGGTGTCATATTATCCTCACTTTCAAGTTGCCCCGGTTAAAGTATCCGCGAGCCTCGGTTCTTTGTGTATCATACTGTAAATCGTTTTACTTGTCTATTCATTTTTTGCGCAAAATTGGTCTTATATCACTCGCCTGACTTGAATTCCTGTGATATAATCAGTTCGTTATGAAAAAGAAAACATTACCTATAATTATTGCAACCGCCTTTCTTTTGGCGGGATGCTCTGCCATTACGGTGGAGGAAATATCAAGTACCGAGACTCAGACGAGTGTATCGACGGAGACTTATCTGGAACTTCCGGCAAGCAGTTCTGCCGCTTCCGTTTCCGAATCCGAGGTCGCTTCCGTAGAAGTTGAAGATTCTTCTGTATCATCTACAGACGTGTCTGCAGACGAGCCCGAGGAAGTACCCGCCGAGCCCGAGCTTCCGGACACCATTACTTTTGTAGACGTGTACAAGGAATCTTATACAGTAGATTTTAAAAAGGACTGGGCGCTTCACAATTACAATTTGGATTGCTTTATCCACGACGGCGACAAGGTATATTACCAAGGCGATGATGCCTATACTTCCCGCCTCGGAATTGATGTAAGCCATCACCAGAAGGGCAAGATAGACTGGAAGAAAGTTGCCGACTCGGGTGTTGAGTTCGTTATCGTTCGTGTAGGATACCGCGGTTACGGTCTTAACTCCGGCTGGATTAAGGAAGACGAATACGCAGCTTCCAACATTAAGAAGGCTCACGAAGCGGGTCTTGATGTGGGAACATATTTCTTTTCCCAGGCTATTAACGAAGAGGAAGCGTTGGAGGAAGCCGAGTTTGTAATCGATTTCTTCAAGCGCAATAACATAAATCCCGAAGACATGGAACTTCCCGTGGTCTTCGACCCCGAGAGCATTCGCAAGGACGACGCCCGCACCGATAACGTCACAGGTGAGCAGTTTACAAAGAACACTCGTGTATTCTGTGACAAGATCAAAGAAGCCGGCTTTAAGCCCATGATTTATTCAAATATGCTGTGGGAGGCTTATATGCTCGATCTTAATGAGTTGTCCGATATTCCCGTATGGTATGCGGACTACGAAGAACTGCCCCAAACTCCTTATGATTTCGTAATGTGGCAGTATTCAGAGAAGATTCATGTTCCCGGCATTCCCGGCAACATGGACGGCAACATTCTTTTGATACCCAATAACTAAATATTCTCAGACATAGAAAAGGCTACGGATTTAAATCTCCGTAGCCTTTGTTTATTCTCAGTCTGTCTCACCAAGCATTGCTCGTACTGCGCTTAATGTTCCGAAATCTTTCTTACCGATTCCATAACCTATGGATTTAACCCGAATAATAGGCATGTTGCCGAATCGTGTCGCGAAGTGCTTAAGAAGCGCGGCGCCTGTAGGAGTACAGAGTTCGCCTCTAATGTTGCCTCCGTAAATCGGTACGTCCCTTAAGATGTATGCAGTGGCGGGCGCGGGTACCGGAAGTATTCCGTGGGCACATTTAACCTCACCGCAACCTACATGAACGGGCGACACTACCACTTCATCGGGCTTAATCTCGTCCATCAGCATACATGCGGCCGTGATATCGGCAATCGCATCCAGCGCGCCTACTTCGTGGAAATGAATCTCGGATACTGTGGTTCCGTGTACATGGCTCTCTGCCTCGGCAATAATCTTGTACACATCCATCACCTCATCCTGAATCGATTCGGGAAGATTCATGTGGCCACGTACTATATGCTCTATATCCGCAAGGCTTCTGTGGTGATGATGTTCATGGTCGTGAGAGTGTTCGTGGTCGTGGTGATGCTCGTGATCGTGATGGTGCTCATGCTCATGTGAGTGCTCGTGGTCATGATGGTGATGAGTGTCATACTCATCCTCTTCTTCACCGTTAACCTTCACAGATACATAAGTTCCCGTGATTCCGTACTTTACGGTCTTCTCTCTTGTGAAAGTCACACCCGGAATATCCAGGGCATTAAGCTTCGCAAAAGAAGCATCCGCGTCATCCACAATCTCCGAAAGAGCCGCCGTAATCATGTCACCTGCGGCACCCATGTTGCATTCCAAATACAAAGTTTTCATAGCTTTACCTTTCACCCCTGAGCCTGCCCCTTCTTTAAGCAGGTTTCTTGCCTCATCCATGCCGATGCACTTGGCAAATCGTCCCGGCCACATCATTTCGTTGTAGTATCGGTACGTAGTCTCTCCCGACATATAATCGCTGTCAAATGTAGAATTCGTGTATTCGGGCACTATCATTTCAAAACCGTTATCAAAGCCCGACTTAATCGTCGCATCGATACAGAAATTGGTCTGAAGACCGACAGCCATGATGGCCGTCTCTTTCTTTTCACGTAAATAATCAAGCAATCCTACTGTGGGATGCAAAGCGCTGTTGACTGTCTTAATGAATATCTTCTCGTCCTTCGCAGGCGCAAATTCATCAAATATCTCAAACTCCTCATCGCCCACCGAAAATCCCGTGCCGGGTCCGTCATCATGCTGAATAAAAATGACTTCGGTACCGTTCTCGCGGGCAAGCGCGATAAGTTCCTTTATATTCTTTTTAAGTCTCTCAAACTCAAAGAGTCTGTCGTCTGTAATGCCCTTTTGTGTATCTATCACAAGTAATACCATAACTGTCTCCTCATGCACTTTATTCTACAATAAGATACCACCAACGACAACAAAAAATCATTGCATGCAATCTTAAATTTATATAAAGAGCCCTGCACCGCACCGGTACAAGGCTCCGCGAAACCTATATTAAATTATCGCTCTTCTCTGAAGTACGACAGTCCCAACGATGCCGGTGGCTGATTCTCACGCTTGTTGCGCATACTGGTAATAACGAGCACTACAAGAGTAACGATGTAAGGAATCATCTTGTAGATTTCCTTGTACTCCATGTGATCCATGCCGGTTGGAATGTAGAGGTAAAGGATATACAAACCACCAAACAGAATAGACGCAAGCACGCTCATGTTGGGGCGCCAGATGGTGAAGATTACAAGAGCGATAGCAAGCCATCCTCTGTCACCGAATCCGTCGTTACTCCATACGCCGCATGCGTAGTCCATGATGTAGTAAAGTCCGCCGAGACCCGCAATCATGCAGCCGAGACAAGTAGCCACGTACTTGTACTTGGTAACGCTGATACCTGCAGCATCTGCTGTCGTAGGGCTCTCACCGACCGCACGAAGGTGAAGACCCACACGTGTACGCTTAAGGACAAAAGAAGCCACAAGCGCAATTATAATTGCAAGGTAAGCAAGGAAACCGTATGACAGGAAAATCTTGCCAAACCATCCCGCATCACCCGACACGATAGTCTTACTGAAGTAAGTGCTGGTCTTGGTAAGTGCAATCGAAGGCACATCAAGACCCGAAAGCTTAATAAGCGAACCGCCAAAGAAGTTACCGAATCCGACACCGAACGTGGTCATCGCAAGACCCGTAACATTCTGATTGGCTCTCAGCGTAATCGTTAAGAAGCTGTACAAAAGACCCATCAAAAGTGAGCCCACAAGTGAGCACAAAAGCGGAATCGCAATCATCAGGAATCCGTTCTCCGTCGCGCCGTTTCTTATTGCCTGCTCGTAAAAGAAAGAACCGATAACGCCGCTGATTGCACCTACGTACATAACACCGGGAATACCGAGGTTAAGGTTACCGGATTTCTGAGTAATAATCTCACCTGTACTGCCGTATAAAAGAGGAATACCCTGGCCAACCGCACGAGGGATAAATGCTACCAAATCAATCATTTCTCTTCCTCCTTCTTATTTGATTTTCTAAAGTTAATCTTATAGTAAATAAAAAATTCGCATCCAATGATGAAGAAGAGAATAATACCTGTAAGGATATCGGAGAAAGAATGATTCAGTCCGAATCTTGTGGAAATCTCTCCGGCACCGCGTCCAAGGAATACTATAAGAAAGCTCGTAAATACCATGGTCAAAGGATTGAACTTAGCAAGCCATGACACCATAACAGCGGTGAATCCCTGTCCGCCCGCAATGGTAGTCGTAACGGTATGGTTAATACCGCCCACAAGCATAAGTCCCGCAAGACCGCACAATCCGCCGGACAAAAGCATGGTACGGATTATAACCTTCTTAACCTTCATGCCGACATATCTTGCGGTATTCTCGCTCTCACCTACAACAGCAATTTCATAACCGTGCTTGCTGTAGTTAAGGTAAATGTACATACCTGTTGTAACAATAACCGCTACAAGGATGCTGAGTAAATATTTGTTACCGATCTGAGGAAGCCAGCCAAGCTCTGTGTTCTGGTTAATGATACCGATCTTACCCGAGCCCTTGGGAACTTCCCATCTTACGGTGTAAAAAGCAACCAGCTGAGTCGCAATATAGTTCATCATAAGGGTTGCAAGCGTCTCGTTGGTGTTCCATTTAGCCTTAAAGAATGCCGGAACAAATCCCCAGAAAGCGCCTGCCGCGATAGATGTAACAATCATGCAGATGATAATCATCACATTGTTCATCTTGCCCGCAAGCTGAATCATACATGCCGCAGCCGCAAGACCGCCAATAAGCACCTGACCCTCACCGCCGATGTTCCAAAACTTCATCTTAAACGCAGGTGTGAGCGCAAGTGAAATAATAAGCAAAATTGAAAGATCCTGGAATGTAACCCAAGTCTTTCTGGCGGAGCCGAAAGCTCCTTTAAAAATCGTAGCGTAAACCGACAACGGATTGTCCTTGGTAAGCACGGTCGTTACAATCGCGCATACCACAAGCGCCGCCAAAATCGCAAGGACACGGATGCCCCAAGCCTTGCCCGCAGGGATGGCGTCGCGCTTAACTATGTGAAAAAGAGGTTCTTTGACCTTGTCCTGATTAGTCACTTAACTTGCCACCTCCTACTCTTGTCATCATCATGCCGACAGTGTTCTTGTCAGTGGTGCGTCCGTCTACGATACCGCTTACCTTACCGCCGCACAGAACCAGAATCTTATCGGAAATCTCCAGCAAAACATCCAAATCTTCGCCGACGAACACAACGGCCACGCCCGCTTTCTTTTGCTGGTTAATTAAGTCGTAAATTGTGTAGGATGAGTTGATGTCGAGGCCGCGCACCGCGTAAGCAGTAAGCAATACGGTAGGTGCGGAAGCAATCTCACGTCCTACGAGTACCTTCTGAACGTTACCGCCGGAAAGTCTTCTTACGGGAGTGGTGACGCCGGGAGTTACGACCTCAAGGTCTCTGACAACGTCTTCCGCAAGGTGCTTGGGCGCCTTTCTGTCGGTGAATACGGTCTTGCCTCGTCTGAAGGAACGAAGCATCATATTGTCGGTCAAGTCCATGTTACCCACAAGTCCCATACCGAGTCTGTCCTCGGGGACAAAAGAAAGCGTAACGCCCATGGCAGCTATCTTAAGGGGATCCTTGCCGAGCAATTCGTCGTGCTCACCGTTATCATCGATGTAACTGATACTTCCCGCCTCCGCAGGCTGAAGACCCGCGATAGCTTCAAGAAGTTCTTTCTGACCGCAACCCGAAATACCCGCGATACCTAAAATCTCTCCGCTGTTGGCGGTAAAAGAAACATCGTCAAGCTTAATAATTCCGTCTTCGTTACGAACGGTTAAGTTCTTAACCTCTATACGAGGCTTGGGATTGACGGGATCGGGTCTCTCTATATTAAGGGTCACGGAGTGGCCTACCATCATGTCGGTCATCTCCTGAGCCGTTGTGTCCGCTGTAATCATGTCACCCACGTACTCGCCGCGACGAAGAACTGCCACTCTGTCGGAGAGGCTCTCTACCTCGTGCATCTTGTGGGTAATGATGACGATAGCCTTGCCGTCATCACGCATGTTTCTGAGTACGTTAAAGAGTTTCTCAGTCTCCTGAGGTGTGAGTACCGCTGTGGGCTCATCAAGTATTAAGATGTCGGCGCCACGGTACAATACCTTAACGATTTCAACCGTCTGCTTCTCGGATACCGACATATCGTAAATCTTACGATTGGGGTCTACCTCAAAACCGTAACGGTCGCAAATATCAGCTATCTTGGCAATGGCAGCCTTAAGATTAAGCTTACCTTCCATACCGAGAATAATATTCTCAGCCGCAGTAAGTACATCCACAAGCTTAAAATGCTGGTGAACCATACCGATTCCGAGTGAATACG
Organism: Lachnospiraceae bacterium; assembly: GCA_017553505.1. Lineage (GTDB taxonomy): Bacteria > Bacillota > Clostridia > Lachnospirales > Lachnospiraceae > UBA1258. The sequence continues at coordinate 111,915 of JAFZLD010000010.1, read as the reverse complement.
CATCACGAGGGGAGCGTATTACCTCTTCCTTGCCATTGATAAAAATCTGTCCTTCATCGGGAAAATAAATACCGGAGAGCATATTCATCAAAGTGGTCTTACCACTTCCGTTCTCTCCCAAAAGGGCTAAGATTTCGCCCTTGTAGATATCAAGATTTACCTTCGAATTGGCTGTAACCGAACCGAAGGTCTTGGTTACGTTTCTTAGCGACACTGCCGCTTGTTTCTTATCCAAATCCGTACTCCTCTATTAAAATTGGATTTCGCTTGCGAAATTCCATGCGCCTCGTGCGGTTGCCTTAGCAACAAATTTCCGCGCGCACGAGTGTGATCCTGCGGAGCATTTTTATTTCAATTGCTTTTTATTGAAATAAAATAAAAGACAAAGGGCGGCAGGTGTGCCACCCTTTGAATTTTATCAAAAATCTATGTCACTCTTCAAGTAGTTACGCCAAATTAGAATGCGCTGTTAAGAAGGGTGATGCCGTCGATATTTAAGTTAAAGTAAGGAGCTGAACGGAATGTGGATTCTTCGAATGCTCCGTCAACGATAACTTCGTGATCGCCTTCGTATGCTGCGTCGGTATCAACGTCTGCCATGTAAGATGTAACTGCTGCGCCGTCTACAGTAAATGTAGCGGTATCGAATACCTTAAGGCTGCCGTCGATAAGCTTAGCCTTAGCTGCGTCGATAGCTTCCTGAGTTCCGGGAGCTGCTGCGCCGCCAAGCTCGGTAAGAAGAACGGATTCGGTAGCGATTGTGCCGGTCCAGTCAGCTTCGAAAGTCTCGCCTGCTGCTGCCTTGGTGATTGCATATTCAAAGTAAGGAGCCCAGTTGATTCTGGAAGATACGATGAATGTGTTCGGAGCTACGCTTGCGGTAGAACCGTTGTAAGAAACGTTGGGAACGCCTGCGGTCTCACATGCGGTAGGAGCACCCATGGAGTCTGCATGCTGTGAAATAAGTACACAGTTGTCAGCGATAAGGGTGTTAGCGCCTTCCTTCTCAGCGGTCTCATCATACCATGAACCGGTGAAGGTAACTTCCATTGTAGCGGAAGGGCAAACGGAACGAGCGCCGAGGAAGAAAGAAGTATAACCGGAAATAACTTCAGCGTATGTGTAAGCGCCGATGTAACCGATCTTAGCCTGCTCAGCGGTAATCTTGCCGTTTTCAATCATTTCGTTAAGCTTCATACCTGCTGCGATACCTGCAAGGTAACGACCTTCGTAGATAGAAGCGAAAGCGTTGTGGTAGTTGTCAAGGCCTTCTGTGTGAGCCTTAGTACCTGTAGCGTGGCAGAACTGAACGTCCTTGTATTCCTTGGCTGCCTGAATCATGAAATCTTCATGACCGAAAGAATCTGCAAATACGATGCCGCATCCTTCGTCTGCAAGTTCAGCTGCTGCTTCGTAGCATTCCTGACCTTCGGGAATGTTGGTCTTCATAACGTATTCGATGCCAAGCTTGTCGCAAGCTTCCTTGGCTGCATCGATAAAGTTCTTGTCGTAAGTAGAGTTCTCATCGTGAAGGAAGATAAATCCTGCCTTAATCTTCACGGGCTCTGTAACTTCGGTCTTGGTCTCTTCGGTGTTGGATGCTTCGGTCTTAACCTCTGCAGACTGAGAAGTCTCGGTCTTGGTCTCACCGCAAGCGCAAAGAGAAACAACCATAAGTAAAGATAACAAAAGTGCTGCAAATCTTTTCATTTCTCATTCTCCTCTTCTGTGAATGTGTTATTGTGACTTAATTAACTCAATATAGCTCTAAAAGAAATAAAAAAAGCGACCTAGGATGAAATTTCCTAAACCGCTTACGAAATACATATGACAGATCCCTAATCTTCTTCCCAATGCTGCCTTATGATATCTCGATAGTCCGGTTATTTACGGTATCCGGGTAGAAACTTCAAAACCATATCTTTTGATATATATCGAAATTAATTATCTTTACGTTCCTATTATAGGAATTACAAATTCAAAATTCAATGTAGTAAATTGATAATTTTAAATATTTTTTAATAAAGCGTTTTGTTAACTTTGTGTTATAAATCAACAATATTGTTTTATTATGTCTACCTACGCCTACTCACGGAAAGTAATCTTACCCGTAGTGGCATCCATGCTCTCCACAATCGCAAGAGACTCAAGCTGGTAGCCGAGGTTTCTGATCATCTGACCGCCGTGCTGGAAGCCCTTCTCAATCGCAATACCGATACCTTCAACAGTAGCGCCCGCCTGAGAACAAATCTGGATAAGTCCCTGAAGCGCACATCCGTTGGCAAGGAAATCGTCGATAATAAGCACATGATCTTCCGGTCCAAGAAAACGCTTGGACACAATTACGTGATTGATATTCTTATGTGTAAATGACTCAACCTCAGCGGTAAGCATCTCGCCGTCAAGGTTAATGGACTGAGACTTCTTGGCAAATACAACCGGCACGTCACCGAAATGACGGGCTACGATGCTGGCAATACCGATGCCCGATGCTTCGATTGTAAGAATCTTATTGATATTCTTGTCGGCAAATCTCTTCGCGTACTCGGCGCCCATCTCATCAAAAAGCTTAACATCCATGCAGTGGTTAAGGAAGCTGTCTACCTTAAGCACGTTTCCTTCTTTGACCACTCCGTCTTTGAGAATTCTTTCTTCCAAACAGTTCATGTCTGACTCCTCCGTATATCCTAATCTTCTTCTCCGTATGTAGCTAAAAGCTTCTCAACCTGCTCCTTGGATGCGTAGTAATCGCCTCTCTCTATGGAGTCCTTAAGCGCATCGAAAAGCGGAGCACGTTTGTCATCATAGTCCTCACGATGGATTTCGTCAAATAACTTTTCAGTCTCATCCATCTCGAATTCGTCAAGGCACTCAAGCATACGCTGAAGGATGCCCTTAAGCCCTGCTCCCTCGGAAACGGGCTTCCTGCGGCTCAACTTCTTCTCCGCATACGGCGAAAGAACGATTCCGTAATGCCTGTATTGTGACAGAAGGTCCGGCAGATTCTTCTTGATGTATGCTTCATCCTCAGCCGCCGAAGCTTTCTCCATATCGGCCATGCGGGCAGAAAGTTCATCCATACCCATGGTGCGCGCAAGACCCTTGATACCGTGTACCATAACGGTCAGGTTCTTGAAGTTGCCTTCGTTGACATATTTTCTGATTGTTTTTTCTTTGTCCGGAATTTCCAGTGCGAAGGTGGCTATCATGTCCTCAAACATCTCGAGGTTGCCACCCGAGTACTTAATCGCCGAATCTTTGTTAATGCCTTCTATGTCGGGGAACTCGTTCTTGGTCTTTAAGACTTCGGAACGTTTCTTTTTCTTCTCGAATACCAGAAGCTCCTTGGGCAGGTATTTCTTAAGCGCATCAGCAAAAGAATACATGTTGGCAGGCTTAAATACGCAACCGTTCATGCCTGCCGCCAGATACTTCTCCATGGCGCCTTCGACGGAGTTGGCGGTGTAAGCGACTATCGGAACTTTGGACATTGGTCCGTCCGTCGTACGAATCTTCTTGGTGGTCTCGACGCCGTCCATACCCTCCATCATGTAATCCATGAAAATAAGATCATACGAATGTCCCGCACCTATGAGATCAAGACACTCATACCCGCTCTTGGCGGTATCTACGGATACATTGAATCGCTCGAGCATGTTGCGGGCAACCGACAGGTTCAGGGTGTTATCATCCACCACCAGAATCTTGGCGGACGGTGCCGCAAAGAGGTTGTCGCTGGCCTTTTCATTCTCGATACGCATCTCCTGCTCGGCCAGGATTCTCTGAATGGTAAGTGCACTTAAGGGGGCTCTTACAAGGATGCTGTCGTCAATCTGCTTGGGAAGCTTTCTTCCCGATATAATGCCGACCTTAACATACGAGTCGGCTCTCTCCGACGCCGCAACGCGCCTTGCATACTTGTCGTAATCATAAATCAGTACGCGATAGAATCTTGCATCATCGGTAATCTTACGAAGCTTGGACAGGCCTTCCACTTCATCGTAAGGAATGCCCATTTCAAAGCACGAATGCTTAATCTCGTCCAAATCGTAATCGCTCTCACCAAGGAAAGTAATCGAAAGCTTCTTGGCGAAATCAAAGTTTTCAAGAGTCTTCTTATCAAGAAGAAGCGAAGGAATGGTGACGGAGTAAACGTTTCCTTTGCCGCGAAGGCTGTACATGGATACATCGCCGTCGAGGGCTGCCGCAATTTTCTTGGCAACGGTTAAGCTGATGCCGTAACCGGTGTTGTAATCGATACCGAGGACATCTCCCTCCGACACGATTCTGTCAAAATCTTCGGAAGAATTGAATACGCTCTTACCCGTATCCTGAACGGTGTAGATATACTTAAATCTTCCGTCCTTCAAATATTCGCCGGATACCCTCAGACTTACGAAGCCGTCATCCGTGTAGCGAATCGCACCTGTCAGTATATTAAGGAGCACCTGTCTGATGCGCCTGTCATCGCCGATAGCGTTAATCGGTATATCCTCGGCAAAAGAAACCGAAAGCTTAACATTGTTACGGTCCACTCGGTCGTTACACATACCGACAATATTGTCGACAAGCGTAAATACGCTGTAAGGAGCCATGTCCGAAGACTGTACTTTCTCGTATGAAGAAGAAGCCGTAAGAATGTTATTGAGAATATCGTCGAGGTTAATGGTGGACACGCGGATGTTCTCGGCATACTGCTTGAAATCTTCACGCGAAATATCCTCGGAGTTGATAAGCTCCGAAGCACCGATAATAGCGTTCAAAGGTGTTCTGATTTCGTGAGAAATATTGGTAAGAAGGTTCTGTCTGGTCTTCTCGTTGGCTTCCGCTTGCTTTTGCAGTAATGCGATATCGGAAATATCGACTATCAGAATGGTATAACCCTGAATCTTGCCCTCACTCAGAATTCGGTCCGCAGTAACCTTGTAGGTGGAACCGTTAATCTCGGTCTGGAATTCCTTACGACGGGTAATTGTTCTGAAATACTCTGAATCTCCCGAAGCCATCTCCGGCAGAACGGTGTAAGCGATATCGTTGCAATAGAGCACTTCAAAATTATCGGACAGCACCACAAAACCTGCGCCGATGTCATTAATAAGACTCTGTCTTGCAAGGGTATCGTAATTGAATATATGGTATCTGAAAGAAAGAATGGAATAGACTGTGGATGTGGTCGCCCATGTAAGGGGCAGTATACTCACCATGCTGTAATAGTGAGTCTCGTAGATAATCTGGGTCGCAACCTGAAACAGGCCTGCTACCAGGAAGAAAATTGAATTGACCAATACACGGCGTTCGGCGCGTTTTCTCCGATCTAAAAGGTTACGGGCGGCATAGACGCCTCCCCAGATGCCTATCGCCATAATATAGAAAATGTGTGCCCAGTACATATAGCCTCTGTCGCCTACAAGAATGGACACTCCGCTTACGGATTCAAGTCTTAAATTGCCAAGGAAGGGGTCGTACGGAATATTCCTTCCGGCATGGGCAAAGAAACCTCCCAGCGTTATAAATCCGGGAATCATCAGATAGCCGCCGTGCTTAATCTCGTTGATGCGGCACACATAAGTAACGTATCCGCCCAGAAAGAAAAGGCTGCCTATCATGATTATCTTATGATAGATAATGGCGTTGTCGAGCTGCGTACACAAACCTATGCCATACCATCCCGCCGTTACGATAAACACACCGCAGGTGGTGACAAAGAGATCCCTGTTATCCTCTGCATCAAGGCGCTTGAAAAGAGCAATAATCAAGTTGAAAACGCCTACTAACAATATGATGTTGGCAATATTGTATGAAACGTAAAACGACACGCTGTAATCTCCCCAAATCTGCGGTAACTATTTCTTCTTCACAACTTTGGTAATGCTCAGAATATAGTCCGTAACACCTTTATGAAGCTCTTCTTCCAAAGAATATTCAAGGCCGATCCTGTCGGCAAGTTTAATATATATAAGTTCGTTCATGGCATCCTCGAGGGCTTCGTTTTCAAGAGAGACGCTGCTTAACTCAAGGTAATATTCGGGTTCGATTTCGTATTTCGCCGCAAGGTCTGCGTAATCTTTAAGAATGTTTTCTTTGAACTTAAGGATGTAGCCTTCGGGAATCTCTGCAAATTCCGAGTCGGTGCGTATGACGGTCAGTGCCGCGTCGAGTTTCTTGTCTTCGTTTTCTTTGGCTATAAAGTCCTTGACTACGCCTCTTACAAAGACTTTGAATTCATTGAGGGTCGAAAAAGCAGGAATGTTAAGAAGCCGTATCGACTCTTCACTGAGCGGTAAAATGTTGCCTTCCTCGTCGGTAAGATTCTCCCGATCCTTGGCAAGTCTCTCATAATAACGATTGATGTAATCATCCGTCAGTTCTTCGGAAAACTCCGATTTGTCGATAGTCACCTCAATCTTGCTGTAGTCGGGAAGATTTATAAGATACTCATCCACATCGGATGCGTCTATATTAACCGGTTCTATAACCTTTTCCTTCGGTCCGCAGGCAGTTGTAAGTACCAACATAACCATTGCCGCCCAAAGAAGAATTCGCTTCTTCATGAAACAAACCTCACTTGCTTATATATGCGCAGAAACCCGCACTATTGATTATGCCACATAGGCCTTACAAATTCAATATTTCCCTTTGTTTATAGAAATTTCCTTGTTTTTACAAATTAACAATGTTACAATGTGGTAGCATTATTTTGAAAGACACACAGGAGGTTATGAAATGTCTACAGGTTGGATTATAGCGATCATCGTTTTGGTAGTATTAATCGCTTTGGTCGTTGTATTATATTTCCTCGGCAAGAAGGCTGAGAAGCGTCAGGCCGAGCAGAACGCTCAGATTGAACAGTACAAGCAGTCGGTATCGATGCTTATCATTGACAAGAAACGTATGAAGATAACGGAATCGGGTCTTCCCCAGTCGGTTATCGACCAGACTCCCAAGCTTATGCGTCGCGCCAAGCTTCCCATCGTTAAGGCTAAGGTTGGTCCTCAGGTTATGAGCCTTGTAGCAGATGAGAAGATTTTCGACATGATTCCCGTTAAGAAGGAAGTTAAAGCCGTTGTAAGCGGTATCTACATCACCGACGTTAAGGGTCTTCACGGTAAGATTGAAGTTCCCGTTAAGAAGAAAGGCAAGTTCAAAGCCTGGGTTGAGCGCATGCAGGAGAAGGCAGGCGCCAAGGCTGTTAAATAATTTCGGCACATAATTAAGCGCAGGTCATACGGCCTGCGCTTTTATTATACCTCTGTAAGTTTCATGTCTATCGTACACCGTCCGAGGCTCTCGGAATTAAATTCCATGTCATACTCGATAACTACCGCCATCTCCCCGTCCTGTTCCACCACTTCTATGCGACGGGTGTCGATTCCTAAGAGGAATTCTCCGTAGGGAGTATGGTAATCGGTGTAGTATTTCTTGCCGTTTTCAAAACTCAGCCTTACGCTGTACGGCCCCTTACGGGTTATCTCAAAAGAATCCGCATCGAACTTCACAAGACTTTTGACGGTTTGATCTTCGTCAAAGGCTTCCTCAAAAGTCACGAAATTCTTGCCGCCTCTCTTGTAAAAAGAACCTCTCGTGAGAGTTTCGACACGATTGTCGTCTTCTTCCGTTCCCGTGTACTGAAGGCCTTTTATGGATACAAGTACTTCTTTATTCACTTAACAACCTCCAGTTGCTTTAAGATAGATATTTCCTGATTGTCGATGTGCTCACGCGCAACCGCTCTTGCTTTCTCACCGTCGCCTGAGGTGATTGCGTCTACCAGCATGCGATGCTCGGCGATAAGCTTGGGATGATTGGCCTCGTCCTTGATGTATTCGAAGCGATAACGGTACATCTGCTCGGCAAGGTTATTGATGAGAGCCACAATACGCTCGTTGCCGGTGGCTCCGATGATGATATCATGGAAGTTCACGTCAGCCTTGGCAATTATGGTAGCGTCTTTGGTCTGAACAGCTTCCTCAAAAGCGGTGCAGGCTTCTTTGAGCGCTTTCTTCTCATCTTCGGCGATTCTCTCGCAGGCAAGTTCGGCGCAGAATGAATCGAGAGCCCTGCGAACTTCAAGCACATCTCTTAAACCTTTTTGCGAGATTTCTGCCACTTGCGCGCCTTTTCTCGGCACGTTCATAACAAGACCTTCAAGTTCAAGCTTTCTGATAGCTTCTCTTATTGGTGTACGGCTCACACCGATTTTCTCCGCAAGGTGAATCTCCATGAGTCGCTCGCCGGGTTTAAGCTCGCCTGTGAGAATAGCCTTTCTTAACGTCTGAAAGACCACGTCTCTCAAGGGCAGATATTCGTCCATGTTTAATTCAAAATTACCTTCCAAATGGGCCTCGCTTTCTATTCGTATCTGTTGACAAAACCTGTGTTAAACTTTGTGGAGTATATTTCAAAATCCTTGTATTTCTCTTTAAGCTTCGCTGCCGCATCGTCGGCTTCTTTGACCGAGTTAAAGAGCCCGAAGACTGTTGGACCGCTGCCGCTCATGATTGAATTGAGGGCGCCCGCTTCCATCATCGAAGCTTCGATTTCCTTGATAATCGGGTGTACCGCGGCCGTTACAGTTTCAAGGCTGTTGCCGAGAAGTCCCGGAATTGCGGGTGCATCGTATTCGCCGATAGCCTTAAGCATTCCGTCCACGTCAGGGTGGAACGGTGCCTCGAGACTGTCGTAAGCTTTGTAAACCGAAGGCGTAGATACAAAAATCGGCGGCTTGCAGACTACCGTGGGATAATTGGGAAGCTTCGTAAGCGGGGTTAGTATCTCGCCAATTCCCTCACACAGACACAATCCTCCTTCCACGCAGAAAGGAATGTCAGCACCTAGCTTAAGTCCGATTTCTCTTAGCTTGTCCAAAGAAAGTCCCAGTTCAAACAGTCGGTTTAATCCTCTGAGTGTAGCTGCAGCATCTGCGCTGCCACCTGCCATACCTGCCGCAATTGGAATCCTCTTGGCAAGGGTGATGGTGACATCGAAGTGCCTGTCGGTTTCTTTTTCCAATGCGCGCGCAGCCTTGATAATAAGGTTGTCGCTGCCTTCCGACTGCTCTTTGTTAAGGACACCGCTGTCGGTAATAAGTGTGATGCCCGCGCCTGCTTCCGCTGTCTCAAATGTGAGATCGTCGCATAAGTCAAGCGTCTGCATTATCATGCGTACCAAGTGGTAGCCGTCCTCGCGCCTGCCGGTAACATCAAGGGACAAATTTATCTTGGCTCTAGCCTGTTCATATATGGTCATAGATTGTATTCCTTTGTTTATTGTATACAATATTCATTATACACTATACAATCCGCGGATTAACAGTAAAATTTTTTTGAACTTTTTTGTAAAAAAGGTTAAGTAATTAAAGGGAAGTGCCGATACTAGAGATAGAAGTATACTAACAGCACAAGGAAGTGCTCATGAAAATAGGGGCAACCCGGAAAGGAAAAGTCATGAATGTAAACGGAATTACAGGCGTAGTTGAACAGCAATTTTCAACCTACCCAAAGACCGAGCCTGTTACCAAGGCCGTCGATGCTTCTACGGTTATGGAGTCTACAGAAGATAAAGGCGTCATCTATGAGCCCAAGCTTGAAACACCTACTCAGATGTACAAAGCAAATGAAGAAGTGATTGCAAGACTTAAAGCAGACGCACAGGCCAGACTGGATCAGTTAAGAGACCTGGTTCAGAAGCTTATCTGTAAGCAGGGTGGTGTATATGCGGATGCTAACGATATCTGGAACGCACTTCGCGAAGGAAAAGTCGAAGTCGATCCCGAGACCAAAGCTCAGGCACAGGCAGACATCGCTGAAGACGGATACTGGGGAGTGAATGCTACCTCCGACAGAATCATTGATTTCGCCAAAGCTTTAACCGGCGGCGACAAGTCTAAGCTTAACGACATGATGGAAGCATTTAAACAGGGCTACGAACAGGCAGAAAAGACCTGGGGCGGCAAGCTTCCGGAAATTTCTCAGAAGACTTATGATGCAGTCATCGAGAAATTTAACAACTTAATGGATGAAGCATAATTGTTCCTACGGAACTTAACTTCGATAAATCCGACAAAATTCCATAACGATTGATTTTATTTTAAACGCAGATCGGGGACGAACTAAGTTCGTCCCCGGTTTAATTATATCCGTATTATCTGACGGCACCGATTAACTCATTGATATCCGTCACGTTCTGTCTCTTCATGTACTCTTCTATACCGTCTATCACTTCTACCGTGGCAAAAGGATTCGTGAAGTTAGCCGCACCGACCGCTACCATCGTAGCACCTGCTAATATAAACTCAATAGCATCCTCCGCGCAACTGATTCCGCCCATTCCGATAATCGGAATCTTAACCGCCTGCGCGCACTCATATACCATGCGAACCGCAACAGGTTTAATAGCGGGACCTGACATACCGCCGGTTTTGTTGGCAAGAACAAAGGTCTTACGATTGATATCAATCTTCATGCCGGTAATAGTATTGATAAGAGAAATTGCATCAGCGCCTGCAGCCTCGGCCGCTCTTGCCATATCCGCAATCTTAGTAACGTTGGGGCTAAGCTTCATGATAACAGGCCGCTTGGCAACCTTCTTTATTTCCTTGGTAATGTTCTCAAGGGCTTTCGCATCCTGACCAAATGCGATGGCGCCTTCTTTGACATTGGGGCAGGAAACGTTAATCTCGAGCATGTCTACGGGTTGCTCCGATAACTTTTCCACAACACCCACGTATTCTTCGACTGTTTTTCCACAGACATTTACAATTATCTTCGTATCGTACTTTTTAAGAAAAGGAATGTCGCGCTCACAGAACACATCGATTCCGGGATTCTGAAGGCCTATTGCATTGAGCATGCCTCCGTACACTTCCGTAACACGGATGGTGGGATTACCCTGCCAGGGAGTAAGCGCTACGCCCTTGGTAGTAACGGCACCGAGTCTCGATAAGTCCACAAACTGCGAATATTCCATACCCGAGCCGAAGGTTCCCGAAGCGGTGGTTACGGGGTTCTTAAATTCAACTCCTGCGATTTTGACACTTGTATTCATCAGATTTCCACCTCGCTTGCTTCAAATACCGGACCTTCCGTGCAGACTCTTGCGTTGTTGACGTGTGAATGGCTGTCCTTATGCGTCGTCTTGCATACGCATCCGAGGCACGCACCTACGCCGCACGCCATACGTTCTTCAAGAGAAATGTATGCGGCCACACCGTTTTCCTCGGCATATTTCTTAATCGCTCTAAGCATCGGCATGGGGCCGCAAGCGAAGATTACGTCGCACTTCAAATTCTTCTCGCGGATTACGTCCATGACGTTACCTTTAACGCCTACACTGCCGTCTTCCGTGGCAACTTCAAGAGGCGCTTGCTTCTTAAAGTCTTCATCAAGGAACATATCGCTGTTACGGTAGCCTGCAAGAATCGTCACGTCCTCGCCCTTCAAAGCCTTCGCAAGCTCCAGGATGGGAGGCACACCGATTCCGCCGCCGATAAGAATGGAACGCTTTCCCTTACCTTCTTCTACCGGGAAGCCGTTTCCGAGAGGGCCCATAATCTTAACCGTCTCGCCTTCTTTGTACAAAGAAAACTCCTTGGTGCCCTTACCCTGAACGCGGTACACAAGTCTCAATTCGCCGTCGCTTACCTCACATATGCTTATAGGCCTGGGAAGTAAGGTCGCGGAATCTTTGGGATAAACCATTACAAACTGACCCGGCTTAGCCAAAGAAGCCACTCTTGTCTTAATATACATTTCGAATATTCCGTCGGAAAGCTCGTTGGCCTCAATAAGCCTAGCTTCTTCACATATCTGCATAGACGATTTCTCCCTTGCAAATGGTATATTTAATCTTACCCGTGAGAGTATCACCGAGGAATGGCGTGTTCACGGATTTGGAAAGGCTTTCGGAGTAAACCCATTTTTCTTTTTCCGAGAAAAGAACGAGGTCCGCGGGTGCACCCTTGCTGATTCCGTAATTCTTGAAGCCGTAAAGCTTGCGGGGGTTCACGGTAAGCATCGCAATGAATTTTTCAAGGGTGATGGAACCGCTTAATACGAGAGCCTTATAAGCAATACTAAAAGCAGTCTCGAGTCCGATAATTCCCGAAGGTGCAAGAAGAATGTCCTTACCCTTCTCCTCGGGGCTGTGAGGTGCGTGGTCGGTGGCGATGATAGAAATCGTGCCGTCCTTGACTCCCTCTATAATGGCCGCTCTGTCTCGCTTGGTGCGAAGCGGCGGGTTCATCTTGGCATTGGAACCGTAAGCTATAACCGCATCTTCGGTCAAAGAAAGATGGTGCGGAGTAACCTCTGCATATATCTTGTCGCTGTGTCTGCGTGCCTTGCGGACGTATTCGACACCTTCCTTGGTGCTGATGTGCTGGATGTCGAGCGTAACGCCTGTTTCAAGAGCAATCTTTAAGTCGCGGGCTATCATTCGAGCCTCGGCTTCTCTCGGCGAACCGTAGATTTCGTAGTAGTCGCTGGCTGCGCCGTGATTGATACCGTTCTCCTTGATGATGCCTTTGTCTTCTTCGTGAAGGCTGATGGGCACGTTAAGCTCGGCAGCCTTTTCAAAAGCACTTCTTAACACATCGGTGTTCATAAGCGGAATGCCGTCGTCGGTGAAACCTACCGCGCCGTGTTCTTTGAGCAGAGCCATGTCTGTAAGCTCGCGGCCGTCTAGGTTCTTGGTAACCGAACCGCAACTGTGAACGTTGATGGCGGTCTCTTCGCCTTTCTTAAGAACGTATTCGAGTGTTTCGACTGAGTCTATCACGGGCTTGGTATTGGCCATCATTACCACATCGGTAAAGCCGCCGCGAGCCGCACACTTGGCGCCGGTCAGGATATCTTCTTTGTGAGTCTGTCCGGGATCGCGGAAATGAACGTGCACATCCATAAAGCCCGGTGACAGGCATAATCCGGTAGCGTCGATGGCACCTTCTTCAGGCTTACCTTCCGTAGGCGCGACCTTCATGATAATTCCTTTATCGATTTCTAAATCGTAGTTGCCCTTGAGCTTGGTCACAGGGTCAACAATCTTGGCATTGTATATTTTGAGCATATTAAAATCTCCTTGCCATATAGACTACCACAAAAAGTGCTTTTCTGTCTTGCGTGATTTGAATTAATTAAATATAATTAACATGGTTTTAAAAACTACATGGATTAAGAGGTATCTGAGTTGGTTAGATTTATTCTTTGTGCGGTATGGACCGTGCTGTTTCTTATATTGTCGCTTCCGCTTGTGCTGATTGCGCTTATTTTGCAGATTTTCAGCCCGATGGCCCGTGCCAAATATTCGCAGGTTATCATCAGCGGAGCCTTCAAAGTGGTTACTTTCCTTGCGGGCACGAAAATCGTCGTAAACGGCAAGGAAAACATTCCCGACGGAGCCGTTCTTTATACGCCCAATCACCGCAGTATTTTCGACATAATAATAACTTATCCCCTCTGCAAAGGCCAGACCGGCTACGTTGCCAAGAAAGAAACCAAGAAGTTCCCCATCTTTTCCTGGTGGATGAGCCTTATGAACTGTCAGTTCCTTGATCGTAAAGACCTTCGCAGCGGCCTTAAGATGATTAACAAATGTATCGACCTCGTTAAGAAAGGTTCCAGCATCTGCATTTTTCCCGAAGGCACACGTAACAAGGGTACCGACCCGCTCCTTGAATTCCACTCAGGAAGCTTTAAGATTGCCGAGAAGACCGGCTGCCCCATCGTTCCGGTATGTATCATAAACTCAAGCAACGTTTTTGAGAATCAGTTTCCGAAGATTAAGAAGACCACCGTTTACGTGAATTACCTTCCCGCCATCGAGACCGCAGGAATGTCCAGAGATGAGATTAAGGGTCTTACGGACAGGATTCACGGTGAGCTTGAGAAAGCATATATCGAGAAAACTTCAGAAGCATAATACAATATCCCGCGAGTCTGTCGCGGGATATTTTTTATCTTTCGTATTGTCTGTGAGCGTTACAAAGTCAGAACTTTGTCCGCTATATTTTTGAATATCTCATCATGGGTTATTATCACCGTGATGCGTTCCCGCCCGGTAGATTTTAAATAATCGCACAGCGCCTGCGTCGAACCGGCATCAAGCGCAGATGAGGGTTCATCCAGAATCACAAGTTCCGGATTGTTAAGAAACGTCCTTACCAACATCATCTTTTGCTTCTCACCACCCGAGAAAGTCGTATCCGAACCTCCCGTCGCAGTATTCCAGCCTTCGGGCTGCCCCTCTATCAGTTCCCTGATATTAAATGTTTCAGCCAGCTCTTCCATGAGTTTCGAATCATAGTGTTCTTGCCCGAGTGTAACATTGTAAAGAATGCTGTCATCAAAAAGCCTGGGCTCCTGCTCAAGGTAAACTACCTTCCCCTGTCGCGCCTTATACATATCAAGCTCCGTTATACCAAAGTCGTCATATGTAATGTCGCCGTGCATCTCAGGGTTATACAGTCCGATTAACGATAACGCCAGCGAAGTCTTTCCTCTTCCGTTCTCACCCTCAAGAACATAAATCTTTCCCTTTTCCAAATCGAGATTAATATCCGAATATATTTTCTTTGGCCCGATAGCAAGCGATAAGTCACTGCTCTTGATTCTGTCGATACCGGAAAGTTCGGTGGTTCCGTTCTCTTCCTCCGGTACCTCAATGATTTCCCTGAGTCTGGCTTCCGATATCTTTGTATCCTGAACAGTCTTACCCAGTGAAAAGAAATATCTCACGGCTCCTATAAACATCCCGAAATAGCTCGACACAAGAGTAAGCTGGCCGATAGTCATTCTTTTGCCGATAACAGCATAGCCGCAGTACAGAAAAAGTCCAACCTGAGCAAGCGACATGACTACGGTATCTATGGACGAAAAGAGATAAGATACATCCTGATATTTGTACGCGCTCTTCATAAGACCCGGGAAGTATCGGTCCATCCGCTTTGTGAAGCCCTTCACCAGTCCGTTTATCTTAATCTGCTTGATGTAAGACAACTGCTCATACATCTTGCCAAAGAAAACGGTCTGAGCGTTCTTAAATTCTTTGCCCGCTTCGTAAATCGCCCGCCTGATAAGGAAGAATATGATTGCATATATCGGAATACTGGCAATCGCAATAATCAGAACCCTGTTCTCAAGTCGTATCATTACGTAGAGCGCCACCGCTATCGTAAGCACATTTTTCAAAATGCCTTGAATTACGGACACGCAGAAAGAAATCACGGCATTGGAATCGTTGTTCACTTTCTGGTTAAGTTCAGCGGTGTTCTCATATCTTACCGCCGTCAGACCGATTCTTTGAATATGCTCAATCACGGATTTGTTGAGGTCATACGACATCCGCGTGAGGATATTGATATTCAGCCTGTTGTTGATATATCCACCGATTATTCCTATAACAGCCACCCCGAAATAGATATTGCAGTACCTATAGATGCCGCTCATATCTGCCGAGGTGTTAAGGCAATCTATAAAGTTACCCGTTATGTAGGGAATCGCCAGCGACTGTAACCCAAGCGTCAGGCTTAAAGCAATATAGATTACCACTTTAAAAGCATGACGCCGCATTACATCCCGGCTCATTGCAAATAAGCTATGCATCCTTAGCCTCACATTGAGCACTGCACTCTGCGCATTTATGCTCAAGCTTTTTATTTACATATCTCTCTACCTGTTTCTCAACCACGCCGCGTACCTTGAAGCAGCCCTTAGAGTGGTAGCTCTGAGTTTCGTTGTAGCTTACTACGCCGCAACCGCCGCCGCATACGGGAAGATATACGCAAGCCGCGCAGTCTTCATTTTCCGTAGGAGTAGCAGACATCCAGTCAAAATAAGCAAACTGAGGATTGACGAAGTTACCGTTCTCATCAAGCTCACCCATCTTGTGCTCATCCATACCCGCATGCTCCCAGCATTTATAAACTGCCGCATCAGGCGTAACGGTGAACTGGCTGTCGCTGTATAATCCGCAATACATCCACCTTCTCATAGGTGTGGTATTCTCGATAAATCCGTTCTTTTCGGCCTCGGCCCACAGAACATCCAAAATCTCGCCGATTTCTTCTTCTACGAAGCAATTGCCCGCATATGCCGAGCAAGCCATTGTAGATCCTCTTACGATACCGAAATCCACGGTACAATTTGTAAGGTTCTCGCCGTCTTTGCCCAGATACTTAAGAAGCTTAAACGCCTCATCAATATTGGTTTTGTCAACGTTTATACGAATGACGCCGTGAACGCCTTCTTTGTCATTGACTTTCTTAATCGCTGCTATTACATCGTCAAAAGACCCCCTTCCGCCCTTATAAGGTCTGCGGCCGTCATGAACTTCCTTCATGCCGTCAAGGGTAATCTGAATCATGTTGCAGTTATGTGCCTTGAGCTTATCGAGAACTTCATCTGTAAGCAATGTACCGTTGGTAATGATTCCGCAGGAAAATTCAATGGATTCTTCGTCGCAGAAAGAATGAAGCTCGTCAAGAATCTCAAATCCCATCTTAATGTTTACAAGCGGTTCTCCACCAAACAACGTGATGTTCATAGACGAAGCTTTTCTGCCCTTCGCCTGGTTCTTCATGAACTTGACATATTTGTCCGCGTTTTCTTTGGTCAGGGTCAGAACCTTTTCTCCGGCGCCCTCAAAGCAGTATACGCAGGCGAAATTGCAGGCCCATGTCAAAAGAATGGTCGAACCGACACTGCTGTTATCGAATTTGGTTTTGTTGTGATAGTACGCAAAATACTTATTTTCATCGATTTTGTCGTCAATAATGATGCCCTTTTCAATAAAGGCCTTTCTTATATCTTCATCCAATACATCAACGTTTCCACTCTTAAGCGCATCACACAAATCATCCGAGATGACAAAGTTGTTTCCGCTCATTGTGTTAAACAATATCTTTTTATTGTCTTTCCCCTCTACCAGGAGATTAAACTTTGAATATTTCATCTTTATGTCCCCATTTTCCTTTAAATTCGGCTGCCTTTAATAAGCTTGACGCTTATCCCAATTGTTAATTGACTCTTATTCTATAAATTATTAAATTGTGTCGTCTTCGCTAAAAGGACCGGGAATAGGAAGGACGTTGAGTAAGCATCCGTCAGCAGGTGCACATCCGGCAATAGGACATGCATTAATTACGCAACCGGCTACTGTACAACCATCGACGCCGCAAAGGTTAGCGCCACAACCCGCAGTACCACATCCGTTGAGTCCACATCCCGCATCTGCAGGACATACTGCAACAGGGCATACTGCTGCAGGGCATTTGCTTACTTTCGCATTTGTTTCAGCAAAGCTGTTTCCAACAAATTGAGCTGTCATAATACTTTCTCCTTTCAAACTCACTAATCTTGGCAAACTTCTCCGGCATGTTTTCTGTTCTTGAAAAGCAGCCGTTTGACCAGTTGGCAAGAACATAGTATACATACTGTTCGAATTTGTAATGAATATATTACTATTGCATGTATTATGCATCAATACTATTTTCAATTTGTATATTTATTTTGGTAATATTAGTCAAATGCGCCTATATGAATTTGTTTACACTCACAACACAAGTTTCCATTTACTTTAATCATGGCATAAAAAGAAAGAGCCCAATGCTTCTCATGCGACATTAGCATTAGGCTCCTTCTTTATATGGCTTTTTCCTACATTGGCACTCTTACTTCACAGTAAAGCCTCCCGAATGATCATCGGCAGTTGCTTTAATTTTTATTTTGCCGCTTACAGGGACTTCCAAAGTCTCGCTTTCCGTGAACTTATGGTTAAATATGCTGTTGCCGTCCTTGTCTGTCAACTCTATTGTCAACTCCCCACTCTTAGTTACAACTTCGACAACAACTGTATTGTTCTCAGGTTTAATATACTTGGAAAATTTACCATCCAAAGATATATAATTTACTTCCCAGCTCTTGTTACCGATATTCTCCGTCCATCCGGTCCTGGAGCCCACTTTAGAAGGTATAAATCCGTTCTGCTGCAGAATAATCGCAATAACAACTATAGCTGCAACAAGTATGGTTGTAAGTATTGTTTTCTTTCGGCTATTGTTCATTCTCCCAACGACCTCCCGTTCTTTTTTCTTTGTATAATCTATATCCGTATACTCCCATCGGTATTACCAATAATGCCGCTATTACAGCGGGCGCGAGATTCTTTATAGCAAATGCAAACAAAGCAAACAGGGCAAACAAAACCACATATGGATATAGCAACTCTTTGTAGTACGCCACTCTGTCATCCTTGTCGGTATGAAGTTCAAAGGGCTTCCCGTCGTTTTCTTTTTCTGCTATCAGGATTTCTTTGTTATAACCGGTTTTGTTGGTAACGGGAACCCAGGGCTTTGATTTATAAAGTCTGAACCTTACTTTTCCTATCGAATAGTTCAGATTGATGTTCTTGTAGAAGACCGTATACCCCACGTCTTCAAGGAAATCGTGATATTTCTTCAATTCTTCATAGTCCTTGTTGCCGACATACTCTACGGCATATTGGTACTTGCCGGGCTCACATTCTTCGAATTCATATACCAGTTTGTGGACCTTTTTAAGTCTGTATCCCTGAGCAGCCATGTCATTAAGCCACTTTTCCTGGGTATTAAGCATTCCGGCAAAATATCTGATTTTCTTCATACTCTACCTCCCAACGATTTCTCCGGCAACTTGTGTCAACTTTTCAAGTCGGTCAAGTTCCCTGTTAACCACTTCCTTACCGGTGCTTGTAATCACGTACTCTTTTCTCCTGCCTTCATCGCCTCCGCAGGGCTCTATCCAGCCTTTGTCCTGAAGAGTTGTAATCGCTCCGTACAATGTTCCGGCGCCAAGTGTCAGTCTTCCGCCGGTCTTCTCTTCAACAAACTGCATGACCGCATAACCGTGCCTGGGTGTGTACAAAGAAAGAAGTATGAAAAAAGTTACTTCTGTAAGTGCACCGCCTTTAACGTTGTCCTTCACGTTTCAGCCTCCTTATTACGTTTACTGTAATATATCGTTAACCGTAATATATCACTAAGTGTAATAATTGTCAATAGTTAAAGCTCCTCATACAATTCGTGAGGAGCTTTTTGTGAATATGGTATTGGGACTGCTTCTAATGCATCACTATTTCACACCAAATTAATCAAATATGGCCTTTACTCAGATACTTAGCGCGGGATAACAACGTCCGCTCTGCAAATTGCCGCAGGGCAAATAGGTACCTCAACGCGGCAACCGAGCAATCTGCATACATCCAATCTGCATACAACGCCCTTTAACAAGCATCCGTCAATACGGCACCCAATACCCTTGACACTACAGCCGACAGTTCTGCAAGGCATATCGAGAGCACATGCAACGTCATCTGTTTCAGGCATTGAATCCGCAAAGCAATTTCCGATGAATTCAAAACTATTCATTCTGTATTCTCCTTTCGAACCGCTGATAAACGATACCCAACAAGTAATCATCGAATGCAAACAAAGCAATCCCATTTTGCATTGGTGTGATGCCAATATACTATGTTGGTATAATCGTATATATAGTATTGCATATACCGCTTATATTGCGCAATAGTATTATATATGTGTACCATATCATCTCGCATCGCAACTTATATCGCATACCATGCCGATGTTAATAGCTTTGGGCGCACAAAAAAGATGCAGGATCTAAATCCTGCACCTTAACCGGTCATTATATCATTTATTATTCTACAGTTCTTTCAACGCTTCCACCAACTGAGCAAAGCCCATACCGTGAGACGACTTAACCAGAACGTTGTCGCCTTCTTTGATCTCTATCTTAAGGCTCTTAAGAAGCGATTCGAGATCTGTGTAGTAGCCGACTCCCAATCCGCCGTTACCGTTCTCATGAAGAGCCGCATTGTACATGTGTCTGCAATTCTGACCTACGCACAAAAGCTTATCGATGCCGACTGTAGCCGCGTAGCGACCGACCGCCGCATGCATATTGTCGGAATCGGGTCCGAGCTCAAACATATCACCGAGTATTGCCACCTTACGACCGTTGGCAAGCTTAAGCATATCCAAAGCAGCCATCATGGATGCGGGCGATGCATTGTAGCAATCATCGATAATGTATCCCGTACCCTTGGGAATAAGATTGCTTCGTCCGTCAATGGTCTTGGCTGTGTAGAGTCCTGCGGCAATTTGATTCTTGTCCATACCGAGGTCTGCGCCAATCGCCGTAGCCGCCATTGCATTGGATACCATGTGGTCACCGAGCATATGAATCTCCGCGTCAAACAGACTTCCGCGAAGAGAAATCCTCATCTTGGTACCGCCGAGTCCCATAGACTCCTTCTCAGCGGGATAAACATCGTTCGTATCCTTAAGGCCAAAGAAAGTGGGCACTATACCGTTAACTTCCTTGACCGTAATAAGCTTATCGTCGTCGCCGTTAAGATAAATGCGACCCTCGGGATTCATGAATTCGAATATCTCAGACTTGGCTTTTAAAATACCGTCTCTGTCGTGTAAGAATTCGAGGTGACACTGTCCGATATTGGTGATGACGCAAATGTCGGGGCACGCAATACGGCTTAATACACGCATCTCACCGAAATCGCTGATACCCATCTCAAGCACCGCAATCTCTGTATCTTCTTCGATTGACAGAACTGTCAAAGGCAATCCTATCTCGTTATTGTAGTTACCGATGGTCTTAAGTACTTTGAATTTCTCAGCAAGGACAGCCGCTACCATTTCCTTGGTGCTGGTCTTGCCGACACTTCCGGTAATACCGACTACCTTAACGGGAAGAATGCTTCTGTACCATCTTGCAATCTCCTGAAGACCCTTGACGGTATCGGGCACCACAATACAAGGCCCCGTTATTCCTTCCGGCACATGGTCGCACAGTACTGCTGCCGCGCCCTTTAAGAACACTTCGCGCATGAAGTCATGCCCATCGACTCTCTCACCCTTGATAGCCACAAAAAGACTGCCAAAGATGACCTTTCTTGAGTCCATGGTTACATTTGTAATTTCTCTTGTAACGTTTTCCTGATTGACCGCGGTTCCGCCCGCAGCCTTAAGCGCGTCTTCGAAAGTAAATGCCTTCATAATTCTACTTGTCCAATGCCATCCTGATTAATTTCTCGCAAAGCTCATTATAGCTGACACCTACAGCCGCTGCCTCCTGAGGCATAAGCGACAGGGGAGTCATACCGGGAAGAGTATTGGCTTCAAGCGCATAAATCTCTCCCGCCTTATCCATCATTATATCAATTCTAGCATACTGATTAAGCCTTAACGCATTGTATACATCAACAGCCATCTTCTGCATACGCTTTGTTGTCTTATCATCAAGCACTGCGGGACAGGTCTCGACAGTCGATCCTTCCTGATACTTGTTCTTGTAGTCGTAGAAGCCTTCTTTGGGCGCAATTTCGATAACGGGAAGTGCCTCGCCGAGAATAACGCCGCAAGAGAACTCGCGTCCCTCAATAAACTGCTCCACTACAAGCTCGTTGCCGTAAAAGAAAGCGTCTTTCTTGGCCTTCTCATACTCAGCGGTGTTGTGTGCGATATAAACGCCTATGCTGGAACCGCCGTCGGTAACCTTAACAACTACAGGGAACTTCACTTCATTGTTGTCAGCCTCGCCCTTCTTAAGCGCAAAGCCCTCAGGAGTGGAGATTCCATACCGATGGAACAAATCTTTGGAAAGATTCTTGTCCATTGCAAGCGCAGAGCTTACATAGTCGTTACCGGTGTACTTGATGCCGTGAAGGTCGAATGCGGCCTGAACCTTACCGTTCTCGCCGTTCTCGCCATGAAGCGCCATAAATACCACATCAGCCTTACTGCAAATCTCAAGTACATTGGGGCCAAAGAAAGACTTGCCGCCGTCCTTACGAAGCGCTTTAACCGCCTCAAGATCGGGATTGTCCTGCTTGATACCCTCGATATTGCCAAGAAGCTCATCGCCCCTGTCAAATACCGTATCGATGTCCACATCTTCAAGACCTAAGAATACGTCGAGAAGTACGCACTTATGACCGTTTTCACTCAACGCTTTATAAATCTTGGCGCCGGACACAAGAGACACATCTCTCTCGGTGCTGGTGCCGCCTGCCAAAACTACTATTTTCATTGTTGTCACTCCAATCTGATATTTGTCCTATTGTACTTATAATGCTATCACTCACGCGAGCAGGCAAAAAGCCTCGTAAATGCTTATTATATGACCAAAAGTGCTTTCCGGCCCACCGGGACACTACTTATCGCCGCTTTCAGCAAGTCTTGCCGCCACCGCAATGATATTTACCAGCGAATCGGGCGTGTTAATGGTATCGAAATAATTCTTGCTGATTGCGTTGCGCCCTCCCACATAATGAAGGCAGTCTTCCTCGCCGCGCACATACTCGATACTAGAATTTATGTAGTCCACAATCGCGTACTCAAAAGCAGTTCTCAAAACGTCCTCAGGCTCCGCATCCTCAGACTCGACCTCAAAGCAGGAAGCATTGGAAAGCGCAACCTTAGTCTCTTCACGCTTCATAAGACTGTCCATAAGCAATGTACAAAAGCCCACATTCGTTGCTCTGGCTGTGGAAAGATATGTAATGGCTCCGTCAAGAACCGGTCTGCTGTCGTAGGGCTTGTCTGCATTGGCTTTCAGAAAATCGTTCACAACGTTCTTGTACGTGTCCTGCCCGGTAAGCCTGTAGAGCTCCGTCGCAGCTCTGAACATCTGCTCCGAATCCACAATACCCTTATTGGCCTCAAGACACTTCCACGCAAGCACCGCCGCCTGCATCGCCTTATTGGACAAATCTGTATTAAATCGCTTGAAGGTAAAAGAAACCTTCGCCATACAAGCGCAGAAATACGCCGTCGAACGCGTAGTCTCGCTTCTCACCACAAGCGCCGCACTGTTCTGATTCTGCTGCGATGCGCCGTAGGAAACCGAAGCGTATACGCCGCCTGAATCTTTATTTTGCATAAGTAACAGCCACTCGGCTTCGTAAGCCGCTTCATCAAGAATGTCGGGAATCCTGTTGCCACTCTCGGATATCTCGTAATCATCCGCGAAAAGCTTGGGGTAGAACTCGTAGATGGTACAGATGTCCATAAGCGCAAGACAGCCTTCCACCACATCCTTCTCGCCGTTATCCGAAGTGTGCCAGCCTCCCTTAACATCTATCATCCTACCGCTGTCGCTCTCAAGCGGAACAGACGCATCATGACAGCCATCACATCTTAAGCCGTGAAGCTTGGCAAATGATGATTTAAGGAGGTCATCGTACACGTTTTCTTTGACCTTAAATACCTTGGAACGACCGAGAATCTCAGTCTCTATGTAATAAGTTCCGACAGTATTGAGACCCGAAAAATCAATAACTCCGGCCGACATACCGTCTTCGCTTTCGATATCTTTTCTCTTAACGCTGCCCTGATACACAACGTCATCCGTGGCAGCATCCTTAATCTCGTAAAAAGCAGGAAGCCTCGATGCCCACAGCACCGCCTCCTTGTCCCTTCCTGCCTCGTATCCCATGATATCTACCGAAATGGAAGGGTATACTCCCGGAATCTCATAATCCACCGACGGCTCGTCTAACATGGTCTTGCGGTTGCCTGAGTCCTTGGTGAAAATGTTCATATTTACCTCGGCGTCTCCGCTGCCGTCACACCCGCTCAAAAGGGCCGCAATCAGGCTTATCACTATGAAATTGGCAAGTATTCTCCTACGCGACATAGTTTCCCCTTAATGTTACTGCACAGTCGCTATTATACATCGATTTTTGTGAAAAAGATACTTAAGGATTACACTTTCACTGCCGATATATATCTTACAGGGACGTTTACGCGGAAAAAGAATTTTCCGACGATACGTCCCAATTTTATTATCAGGAGGGTGAAATAATAATTTGAGAATCGATTCCGGTACCATAGGAATGGACTCCGCAAGACTTTCAAAGTCTTCAAAATCGTTTCAGCGCAACGTTGAAACACATGTAAGCGGCGAAGGATCGACAGGAAGTCAGCTTACATCTACTTTCGGCAGTTTCTTTTTACAAGAGGAATACACCGAAATTTCCGGGGATTTAAAATTCCCCGCACTTACGGCCGATGAGGGGCAGACAGACCTTGTCGACTATCTTGATCCAAACCCTATTCAGAATTTTTTTGCCAGACTTAATTCCGGCAAAAGAATCAGCATCGATGCGTCCATTGCAAAGGCGCGTGACACTGCGTCTGAGTTTCAGAAGATGCACCAGAAGTTCATTCAGGACATCTTAGAGCTTCTTTTTAGAAGAAAGCCCAAGGATTCCTGTGAGACCGATGCCAATGCGCTTCCGAACGCGGAGCCGCGAGAAGCCGGCACAGAGTATCAGTTCGTGGTAGAAAGCACCACGGATACTTTCTGCTTCCAGACAATGGAGTACACAACGTTCTCCGCGCAGGGAATTGTTAAGACTGATGACGGACGGGAAATCAACGTTAACATCGATATCGCCATGTCCTCAAGGCTCTGTCAGTTTACGTCAGAAACCGCCATCAATGCTTACTTCCAAGCTATCGACCCGCTTGTAGTCAATCTTCACGACACTCCCGCGGGACTCTCGGATCTTAAGTATTTCTTCGACCTTGACTGCGACGGCACCGAAGAAGAAATTTCCATGCTTCGCGAAGGCAGCGGATTCCTGGCTCTCGACAAGAACGGTGACGGCAAGATCAACGACGGCTCCGAGCTCTTCGGCACAGCCTCCGGCGACGGTTTCAAAGACCTCGCCGAGTACGACCTCGACCACAACGGCTGGATTGACGAAAACGACGCAATCTTTGAAAAGCTCAAAATCTGGACGTTTGACGAAGAGGGCAAAAGCGTCCTCTATTCGCTCAAAGAAGCGGGTGTCGGTGCCATAGGACTTCAGAATCGCGACACTGATTTCATGCTTAATTCTTTTGCCACCGGCGCCACCAACGGCTTCATACGCAAAACCGGCATCTTCCTCTACGAATCCGGCGATGTAGGCACAGTGCAGCATGTGGATTTGGTAACGTAAGCGCGTCAGTAACAGATATATAGCCCAAGTGAAAGGTGCGGTATGGTTACGGCTAGATAGAATTGTCTAGTTTTGCCATTATTACAAATATCTAACCGGCATTTGGGAGCTTGTGATTTTTAAAGTACAGATAAAACCTCAAAAAAGGCAAAATTTTAACCATTACTCTTAAGGGTGTTTCCCTGAGAGTAATGGTTAAATTCATTAAAAAACGATATTTTACCTGTCCCTGCATAAGAAAAAGCAAAGGCCGGTACTCTATTCTTACTACTTAGTCTTACTATTAATGTCTAAAAATGCGGATTTTTATCTTTTTACATGTCGGTTCCGAAAGTGGCGTCGCAAATCAATGTTTAGATTTAACCGGAATTCCTTCTTTTAACCATATAGGCTTTTAACCCAACTACTCAACGAATTTGCTTTCGTCTAAACCCGTGAAACGTACATTACCGTTCTTTCTATACTCATCCTCCCGAACCAGTGCTAGTTTCTCAAAAGCATCCGTGATTAAAGCTATTATTTCATCATATGTAAAAATATCTTTGATTTCTTGGTCAATAATTCGAATTTCGCGAATATCAAACGAGGTATCTATAGTTGTATCTGCATTCTTTTTACTATTTTCTACGGCTTCAATTTGCACTTTTTTGCCATCCAAGCAAAGCATATAAAAAGATATATCTTCGTCTGTATATGCCACCCCCGTATGTCCCTGTGGTATTAAAAAGAACTTTTTTATCCGGTCTAATACCATGAATGCTGTATGCCTTTCAATTTCGTCACCAAACATGTCCCTAACGCCAATATCGGTCAAATACTGCCATTCGGGCATTTCTTGGTGAAAATCTCTGAATTCCTTAACAAACCCCATAACTTTTTCAGACCCCCGTTATTTTCACTTTCCCGTTCTTCCTATTCGCGCTTTCTTGAATTGTCGCCATCACAGAAAACGCTTCCTTAACCAAACTATGTATATCTTCTTGGGTGTAAATGTCTCTAATTTCGTCATCTAGTATCACAATATCACGTATATCATATATTCTATCTATAGTTTTATCTGCGTTATTATTTCTTGTTTCGACTGCCTCTATACGTATTTTTTTCCCATTTAGGCAAAGCAGAAAATATCCTATGTCTTCATCAGTATAAGCAAACCCCGTATGTCCTTGTGGAATCAAGAAATAATTATTTTCGCGGTCCAACACCAATTCTTTTACGTTTTTCCATATTTCTCCACCCCCGATACTTCTCACGCCAATATCGGTCAAATACTGCCATTCGGGCATTTCTTTATGAAAATCTCTAAATTCCTTAACAAACCCCATAACTACCCCCGTAATTATCCAAGTAAATTGCTTAGTTTTCCGAATGTTCGCAGTAAAGATTAAGATTCTTAACTTTAATCACTCCGTCTTTGTAAGTGAGCTCGCCCTCAAGTATAAGGCTGTAAACATAGTCAACCCAGCCACTGTTCGGGCCGTAGAATCCGCCGGCAGCTTCGAACGAAAGCTTCTTTCCGTCACTTATAAATCGCAACTGGTCTCCGAAACAAAGTTGATTGTTGCCCATTTTGGCATATTCTTCATCGTATGTAAAACTACCCTTATTGATTTTTTTGCCGTCTTTATCAAGCCAGAAAGACATCTCTGCGGTCGTCTCGTCGTACTCATAGCCGACTTTGTAGTAAATATTCTCGCCATAGTTATAATATCCATATGAAGACGTCATATCTGCATCATTCATAAAGAAACTCACAGGCTTTTCTTCACCGGGATCGACAATAAATAAGCTATCCACGTAATATCCGGTACCATGTCCGCTGTTAAACGTAAAAGCACATTCGTCCTCACCGTCATTGTCATAATCTTCAACTGTCAGAAATTGCATCGGCCTGAAGTCGAGAGCCTCATAATATACCGGAGCCACGTAGTCTCCCATTTTTATAATTGAACCGTCTGCATGGGTAAGCCCATAGCACTGTGCTTTGCCGTCTTCGCTTTCTTTGACCAAATAAAGATTTTCTGAAACGATGTCTTCTTTTTCATCCATTGCGATTTTATAAAATGTGTCGTAATCCAAAGCGTTTTCAAAGTCTGCGGAAGTTATTTTCGCAAATTCTTCGTTGGTACGTATGGCAGCTTCCGGCAGCGTGTTGTCTGCATAGTAAGGAAAGTAAAGGCATTCCCCGTCTTCTGTCTTTGTGACAACAAACACCTCCACAGAAAGAACATCTTCGCCTTCGGCAAAGACAACATATCCCATATGCTCGTAGGCCTTGATATATTCCGCGTCCTTGTCTTTCATGCAAGGGAATGCAGTCTTAACCGCCGTAACCGGGTCTTTAAACGGTTCAACACCGAATTCGTCGATAAACGCTCCCATATCTATGTTAGCTCTGCACGCTTCGCCGATTATATCCTCTTCTTCGGAAAAAGCATAATGATGTTTCGGCTCTTCGGACACTGAAGCTTCCTCAGGCTCCTCGACAGATTCAGAAACAGGTGCCGATATTTCAACCGATTCTCCGATAACCGAAACCGTATCCTCCGGCTCCGAAACGGTCTTACCGCACCCGCTCAAAAGAACAATCATCGATAATGTAAATAGACTTAATACCCTCTTTTTCATGTTAATACCCCTCATCTCCTCTTTGATATTTTAAGTCTACTTTCGTATAGGAGCGCGGTCAATCGGCCCGAGCCAATCTTCATGAAATCTTAATTAATCATATTGTGCGCTGTTTAAGTATTAAATTTTTGAAAATATTATTGACAAAAGAATCCCTCCGTGACATAATGTGTACAATTTAATATGTTAAACCGTTGAAGCGGAGATAACGGCAGTGATGCCTTCACAGAGAGTTCGGGATGCTGAGATCCGAATAAGAAACAAATTGTCAAATGGACCGCTGAGGGCGCAGTCAAAGGGATTTCCCGAGTATTCTGCGACGTTTGGGCAAGCGTCAATTGCCGGAGATATGTTGGTATCTCGCTAAGCGCACAGGGTCGCTCCTGTGTATCAAGGTGGCACCGCGGATAGTATATTCGTCCTTGACAGATTGATAGTCTGTCGAGGACTTTTTTATTTCTCGACGGCAGAAAGGAATCAGTATGAAAGTATTACCTTCACTTGAAACCGTACAAAAAATTGCGGCTGAGAATAAGTACAACGTGCTTCCCGTAAGCACCGAGATTCTCTCCGATTTCACAACTCCCATCGAGACCATGCGGATTCTTAAGAACAT
The DNA here is from genome assembly GCA_017553505.1 of Lachnospiraceae bacterium. Taxonomy (GTDB): domain Bacteria; phylum Bacillota; class Clostridia; order Lachnospirales; family Lachnospiraceae; genus UBA1258. The sequence goes on along the minus strand of JAFZLD010000010.1, from coordinate 83,654 downwards.
TTCCACTCACTGCTACATGCTCGAGTCCGCAAGCGCTGATGATACTTGGGGCCGCTACACATTCATGGGTTATGATCCCAAGATGGAAATCACTTGTGTTGGTGGTGAGATTAAGTTCTCGAATCTTTCTTTCAAGACTGACAAGCCTTCGGACTACTTAAGAAAGATTCTTGCGGATTACAAGAGTCCCAGATTTGATTATCTGCCTTCTTTTACCGGCGGACTGGTAGGTTACTTCTCATTTGATTTCTTCGGATACAGCGAGCCTACCGCGAGGGTGAAGGTTGAGGATTCGGAGAATTTCAAGGATATCGACCTGATGCTTTTTGATAAGGTAATTGCTTTTGACCATATCAAGCAGAAGATAATTCTCATGGTTAACATGGACCTTTCGGATGTGACCACCGGCTACAACAAAGCGGTGATGGAGCTTAAGAATCTCGTGAACCTGTTAAAGCACGGCGCCAAGAGCGACGAGCCCGGCGGACATCTTACAGGTGAGGTTACTCCTCTATTCTCCAAAGAAGCATTCATGGACATGGTAGAGCGCGGAAAGCAGTACATTCGCGAGGGTGATATCTTCCAGGTAGTGTTGTCGAACCGCTTGAGCGCTCCGTTTGAGGGCAGTCTTCTCAATACTTACAGGGTGCTTAGGACGATTAACCCGTCTCCGTATATGTTTTATTTTGCGGGAACCGATGTGGAGGTTGCGGGAGCATCGCCTGAGACGCTTGTGAAGCTTGAAAACGGTGTGGTACATACATTTCCTCTTGCAGGTACAAGGCCCCGCGGCAAGACGGATGAGGAGGACAAGGCACTTGAGGCTGAACTCCTTAAGGATGAGAAAGAACTTGCCGAGCACAACATGTTAGTGGACCTTGGCCGTAACGATCTCGGACGCATCAGTAAGTTCGGTACCGTCGAGGTTGAGAAGCTTCATTCGATTGAAAGGTTCTCTCATGTAATGCATATAGGCTCTACGGTTCGCGGAGTGATTAAGGATGACAAGGATGCACTTGATGCCATCGAGGCAGTGCTTCCCGCAGGAACACTCTCCGGCGCACCCAAGATTCGCGCCTGCCAGATAATCGGCGAGCTTGAGAACAATAAGCGCGGCATCTACGGCGGAGCAATCGGCTACATTGATTTCACCGGTAACATGGACACCTGCATCGCCATCAGAGTTGCTTACAAGAAAAACGGTAAGGTCTTCGTAAGAAGCGGTGCCGGTATCGTAGCCGACTCAGTACCGGCTACGGAATTCGAAGAGTGCTTAAACAAAGCACGAGCTTCCCTTAAGGCTTTGGAAATAGCCGGAACGGAGGAATTATGATTCTACTGATAGATAACTACGACAGTTTTTCATACAATCTCTACCAGTTCATCGGTGAGATAGACGACGATATAAAGGTAATCAGAAATGATGAGTTGACGGTGGCTGAGATAGATGCGTTAAAGCCTTCATGCATCATTCTTTCGCCGGGACCGGGAAGGCCTTCGGATGCGGGAGTGATAATCGATGTGGTGAAAGAGCTCGGGGCCAAGTACCCGATACTCGGCGTGTGTCTCGGACATCAGGCAATATGCGAGGCCTTCGGCGCTACAGTAACTTATGCGAGCAGGCTAATGCATGGCAAGCAGTCGGATGTGACTTTCGATAAAGGGTCAAAGCTTTTTGAAGGATGTCCCGCGAAAGCTCCGGTAGCAAGATACCACTCGCTGGCGGCCGACCCGACTACGATACCCGATGAACTTAGAATCACGGCGGTGACGGATTTAAAAGAAATCATGGCTGTCGAACACATCAAATACCCGATTTACGGAGTGCAGTTCCATCCCGAGTCGATTATGACGCCCGACGGCAAGACGATGCTTAGAAACTTTATTAAAAATATAGCGAAATGTTGAATAACGGAGGATACCAAAATGATTAAAGAAGCTATTGTAAAGATTGTTAACAAAGAAGATTTATCTTACGACGAAGCTTACAGCGTAATGAACGAAATTATGAGTGGCGAGACCACTCCCACTCAGAATGCCGCATTCCTCGCTTCTCTTTCCACCAAGAGTGCCCGCGCAGAGACCACCGATGAAATCGCAGGTTGTGCGGCTGCCATGAGAGACCACGCCACCAAGGTTGAGACCGGCATGGACATCTTCGAAATCGTGGGAACCGGCGGAGACAATGCACAGAGCTTCAACATCTCCACAACTTCCGCTATCGTAGCCGCTGCAGGCGGTGTCAAGGTTGCCAAGCACGGTAACAGAGCCGCTTCTTCCAAGTGCGGTACGGCTGACTGCCTCGAGGCCCTCGGTGTAAACATTAACCAGAGTCCCGCCCGTTGCGTTGAGTTGTTAAAAGAAGCCGGAATGTGCTTCTTTTTCGCCCAGAAGTATCACACTTCCATGAAGTATGTAGGTGCCATCAGAAAGGAGCTCGGATTCAGAACAGTATTTAATATCCTCGGCCCACTCACCAATCCCGGCTCCCCCAAGATGCAGCTTCTCGGCGTATACGATGAGTACCTTGTAGAGCCCCTTGCTCAGGTACTTGTAAGCTTAGGCGTTAAGCGCGGTATGGTGGTATACGGAATGGATAAGCTCGACGAGATATCTCTCAGCGCTCCTACCAAGGTATGCGAGATTCGCGACGGATGGTTCAAGACTTACACCATCACTCCCGAAGATTTCGGTCTCACCCGTTGTACCAAGGCTGATTTGGTAGGTGGCACTCCCGCAGAGAACGCTCAGATCACTCTTGATATCCTGAACGGTGCCAAGGGTCCCAAGCGTGATGCGGTTCTTATGAATGCAGGCGCTTCCCTCTACATTGCAGGCAAGGCTGAAACATTCAAAGACGGTATCGCTCTCGCCGCTTCTCTTATCGACTCCGGTAAGGCTACCGAAACCCTTAAGAAGATTATCGAAGTCAGCAACCGTCCGGAGGAAGAATAATGACTATCTTAGATGAGCTTGCCGCTCACGCACGTGAAAGAGTGGCTGCCGCATCCGTGGCGGTTCCGCTTGTTGAACTTAAGAGCATGACAGGGAGTCTCAGGAAGGGTGATTTCCCCTTTGCGAAGGCTCTGGCAAAAGAAGGACTTTCTTTTATCTGCGAATGCAAGAAAGCTTCTCCGTCCAAAGGACTTATTGCTCCCGAGTTTCCCTATCTTCAGATAGCCCGTGAGTATGAGGCGGCCGGTGCGGATTGTATATCGGTGCTCACCGAGCCCAAGTGGTTCCTGGGAAGCAACGAGTACTTACGCGAAATTGCTTCTAACGTGTCGATTCCCTGCCTTCGCAAGGACTTCACCGTTGATGAATATATGTTGTACGAGGCTAAGGTTCTGGGTGCTTCGGCGGCGCTGCTTATTTGTTCCATTCTTTCGCCGTCACAGATTTCCGAATACATCGGTGTGTGTGATGAGCTCGGGCTCTCCGCTCTTGTGGAGGCGCACGACGAAGCGGAAGTTGAGGTAGCTATCAAAGCAGACGCGAGAATCATCGGTGTCAACAACCGTAACCTCAAGGATTTCACCGTCGATACCGGCAATGCCAAGAGACTCCGCGACATGATTCCTTCGGGAATTCTCTTCGTGTCCGAGTCAGGCGTTAAAGGCCGTCAGGACATTGTGGATGCTATCGATATGGGCGCCGATGCGGTGCTTGTGGGTGAGGCGCTTATGCGTGCTCCCGATAAGAATTTAAAGCTTCGCGAATTGAAAGGATTATAAATGACTGTAATTAAACTGTGCGGACTTCGCAGGCCCTTGGATATAGTCGCAGCCAACGGTCTGAAGCCCGATTATATAGGATTTGTATTTGCCCGCAAAAGCAAGCGTTACGTGGAGCCAGAGAAGGCTATGGAGCTTAAGCAGCTTCTTTTGCCGGATATTAAGGCTGTGGGCGTGTTCGTAAATGAAGAGTTGCCTGTTGTTGCTGGCCTGCTTAACAAAGGTGTCATAGATGTGGCACAGCTTCACGGAAGCGAGTCGGAGGAATATGTGGCTGAGCTTAAGAAAGCTACCGGCAAGCCTGTTATTCGCGCATTTAAAGTAGCTGTTGCAGAGGATGTTGAATCGGCTGTTAAGAGCGCTGCAGACTATATTCTTTTGGATGCGGGCGCAGGCGACGGGGTTACTTTTGACTGGAGCATAGTTAAAGATGTGAAGAGATCTTTCTTTCTCGCAGGCGGGCTCAATCCCGGGAATGTGGCGGACGCTGTTGCGGCGGTTCACCCCTACGCGGTGGATGTGAGTTCCGGAATCGAGACTGACGGGTTTAAGGATATAGATAAGATGACGGCATTTGTGAAGGCCGTAAGAAAGGACTGAATATGAGCAATCAAAACGGACGCTTCGGCATACACGGCGGGCAGTACATTCCCGAAACCCTTATGAATGCCGTTATCGAGCTTGAAGAAGCTTACAATAAATACAAAAACGACCCGGAATTCAATCGTGAATTGAAAGAGCTTTTGAACGAATACGCAGGTCGTCCTTCCCGCCTGTATTATGCGGAGAAAATGACCAAGGACCTCGGAGGTGCCAAGATTTACCTTAAGCGCGAGGACTTAAACCACACAGGTTCCCACAAGATTAACAACGTCCTCGGTCAGGCACTTTTAGCCAAGAAAATGGGCAAGACCCGTCTCATCGCCGAGACCGGCGCCGGCCAGCACGGTGTTGCAACCGCCACCGCTGCCGCTCTCATGAACATGGAGTGTGTTGTATTCATGGGCGAGGAGGACACTATCCGTCAGGCGTTAAACGTATATCGTATGCGACTTCTCGGTGCTACTGTCGTGCCGGTTAAGTCCGGTACCGCGACCCTTAAGGACGCTGTATCCGAGGCGATGCGCGAATGGACTTCCCGAATCGATGACACTCACTACTGCCTCGGTTCCGTAATGGGTCCCCATCCTTTCCCCACCATCGTGCGCGACTTCCAGTCCGTTATATCCAAAGAAATCAAAGAGCAGATTCTTGAAAAAGAAGGACGCCTTCCCGATGCGGTGCTTGCCTGCGTAGGCGGCGGCTCCAACGCAATCGGAACCTTCTACAATTTCATAGAGGACAAAGATGTCCGCCTCATAGGCTGTGAGGCCGCGGGACGCGGAATCGATACTTTCGAAACCGCTGCCACAATCGCTACCGGTCGCCTTGGTATCTTCCATGGTATGAAGTCTTACTTTTGCCAGGACAAATACGGTCAGATAGCTCCGGTATACTCAATTTCAGCAGGACTTGACTATCCCGGTATCGGACCCGAGCATGCTCATCTTCACGATATAGGTCGTGCGGAATACGTTCCTGTAACCGACGAAGAAGCTGTATGTGCTTTTGAATATCTGTCCAAGACCGAAGGCATCATTCCCGCCATCGAATCGGCTCACGCTGTTGCGCACGCTATGAAGATTGCTCCTACCATGAGCAAAGACCAGATTATCGTAATTACCATTTCCGGCCGCGGCGACAAAGACTGTGCCGCCATCGCCCGTTACAGAGGGGAGGACCTTCATGACTAGAATTGCAGATGCTTTTAACAATAATAAGGCTTTCATCGCCTTTATAACCTGCGGTGACCCGGACCTTGAGACCACCGGCGCCGCTGTCCGCGAAGCGGTTAAGAACGGTGCCGACCTTATCGAGCTTGGCATCCCCTTCTCGGATCCTACCGCAGAAGGCCCCGTCATCCAGGGCGCCAATCTCCGCGCACTTACCGGCGGTGTTACCACCGACAAGATTTTCGACTTCGTCCGCGACCTTCGCAAGGACGTTACCGTGCCGTTAGTATTCATGACTTACGCTAACGTAGTCTTCTCCTACGGCACCGAGCGTTTCGTTAAGACCTGCAGTGAAGTCGGCATCGACGGCATCATCCTTCCCGACGTTCCCTTCGAAGAGAAAGAAGATTTCGCTCCCACCTGCCGCAAGTACGATGTAGCCTTTATATCCCTCATCGCGCCCACCTCAGGCGAGCGTATAGCCATGATAGCACGTGAGGCCGAAGGATTTATCTACGTAGTCTCCAGCCTGGGCGTAACGGGCACGAGAAGCGAGATTAAGACCGATTTAAAATCCATCGTAGACGTTATTCGTGGAGTCACTGATATTCCCTGTGCCATAGGCTTCGGTATCTCCACCCCCGAGCAGGCCGCCAAGATGTCCGCCCTCTCCGACGGCGCCATCGTCGGCTCCGCCATTATTAAGTACCTCGAGAAATACGGCGCCGAAGCTCCCAAGCACATCGGTGAATACGTCAAATCAATGAAAGAAGCAATGTAACTCCTTCCATCATACCGCCGGCGCCCTCCCGCGCCGGCTTTTTATTGCCCGCTTCTTCGATTTATCGCAATAGTAGTAAGTCGGTCCATTCTGCGATTAATCCTTGTCTCTTTAAGATCCATACTTAGGTCACTTATCGCAATCGGCGCAATCAGCCCCATTTTGCGATAAAATTCTCGCTTATTTTCCCCTTAAAATTTGCCGCTTATCGCAATAGACCAGTCCACTCCCATTCTGCGATAAATTTCTGCCATTTTTACCCCCAAAAACGACCCTTTTATCGCAATAGCAAATTCTATTTCAAATTGCGATAAGAAATGGCCCTTTTTTTATCGCAATTCTTCACGTTTACTCGTATTGCGATAAACGCCCTAAAAACCTCGCAATTTCGCGCGATTTTATATCGCAATTTCTCACGTTTACCCATATTGCGATAACCACCCCAAAAGGGCACAATTTCAAGCGATTTCTTGTTACCGCCCTTGCCTACTCGCATTTGGATATAAACACTTCGCAACGTGAACGCACGACTATCGCGTGGTTTTTTTAATCAAAAAAGAGCAGTCTCCACAGATGTGGTAACCACTCCTTTTTATCCGGTCTGTACCGATATCACGTTCATTTAATATAATAAGTTTCCGAACCCGGCCTGAAGCTGCGAAAAGAAATCCAATCGAGGTTGTGTTTATTCGCTATCGGAAGAACTCGTCCCAATACTTCTCTGATATCCCAGGATATAAAGTCAATGTAGCCAGAGCTAACTCCCGTAGCACCGCCTATAAACATAAATGAGTCAGGTAAAGATTCCTCTAATTCATTTGTAATCGCATCTCTTAAATCGAGTATCTGCTTACCGCCTTCCTCCCCCGTGAATGTGTCGATAGGGTAAAACAAATAACCTGCAAAGGCTCCATTCGCTTCGAGAGAATCCGTTATAAACGTCTTACGTCAGACCTTTTTCTTGCTTATATTAAACTTGCCAAATACCCCCGTAAATAAGCCCCATATCTTATAAAAGGCTTCGGGAAGTATCCCGAAGCCTAATTTTATTAAACTGCATTATAGTTAATCAAGCATCCCTTTAAGATGATTTCTCTTTCCTCATCGGTTAAATCTCCGAGGTGAAGAACAAATTCGTGTAAGCCGTCTGCCTTGACCGCGAAAGCCTTGATGTCAGTGGCCTTTTCAACTACGGCCTTCTTAATCTCGGGGATGAATACGTAGTCGCCCTTGGTAAAAGGAAGGTCTCCCTTGTCGATTACGAAGGGAAGCATGCCCCAGTTAATGAGGTTAGAGCGATAACGCTTGGTCGCGTATTCATTGGCGATGTTAGCCCATCCTCCGAGAACCTTCTGACAGGAAGCTGCCTGCTCACGAGCGGAGCCGTCGCCGGGCTTAACGGCGAAGATTGTGGAGCCGATACCGAAGTTATTGCGGTTAACGTCAGGGAACTGCGCAAGCACCTTATCCATGACCGTCTTAAGCTCAGGAAGGGCCTCTGTGGGCTTCTGTGCGTTATCGTCCACCAGAACCGCTTCACGGGCCTTCTCGGCCTTCTGAACCTCTTTAGCGAGGCCTACGTACTCGGGGTCCTTACGGGAGAGAGTAAACTCTGCAAGTCCCAAAGGATTGGAGCGGTAAGAAGAAGTCTCGCCGGAAGGAATCAACTCGTCGGTAGTGGTTACGGGATCGTGAATCTCGGATACCACCTTCAAAAGAAGATTGTCCGTAAGGGCTACCATCTTGGGCCAGTCCTTAATGTTGGGACCCATTTTAATCTCCTGGTTAGGATCAGCCACACCGTGAGAATCGAATACACGGTTAGCATATATTGAAGAGTCAAAGAAGTACTTGTACTTCTTAAGTTCCTTGTCAATTTCCGTAGCAGGTGTAAGGAAGCCTTTATTAGCTGCAGTAGCTGCGATGGAGCGGGCGTCCATAAGTGCAACGGAAGCAATCTGACCATTCTGAATCTTGGAGCCTTCGCGGTTAGGGAAGTTTCTCGTAGAGTGACGGATAGAGAATGCATTATTGGAAGGAGTGTCTCCTGCGCCAAAGCAAGGTCCGCAGAATGCTGTCTTCACTACACCGCCGGCCTTAATAAGCTTGGTAACGGCGCCGTTCTTGACAAGTTCCATATAAATGGGTGTGGATGCGGGATATACGCTCAAGGTAAACTCATCGTTACCGATGTATGCATCTTCAAGGATATCGGCTGCTGCACAGATATTCTCAAATCCGCCACCCGCACAACCTGCGATGATACCCTGATCTACATAGAGCTTACCGTCGCGAATCTTGTCCTGAAGTGAATAGTTGACCTTCTCGCCGAAACTTACCTTAGCGCGCTCTTCAACTTCATGAAGCACATCTTTAAGGTTCTTGTTAACCTCTTCGATGGTGTAAACATTAGAAGGATGGAAGGGCATTGCAATCATGGGCTTAACCTGAGAGAGATCAACCTCAATCATGCCGTCATAATATGCCACCTCATCGGGAGCGAGTTCTTTGTACGCGGAATGTCTGCCGTGGATTTCATAGAACTCTTCAATCTTCTCGTCTGTGGTCCAGATAGAAGAAAGACATGTGGTCTCGGTAGTCATTACATCGACACCGATTCGGAAGTCTGCGGAAAGGTTCTTAACACCGGGTCCCACGAACTCCATAACCTTGTTATTAACGTAGCCGTTAGCAAATACCGCACCGATAATGGCAAGTGCCACGTCCTGAGGGCCTACGCCGGGTACAGGCTCACCTTTAAGGTATACACCTACCACGCCGGGAAGCTTAATATCATATGTCTGCGAAAGAAGCTGCTTAACAAGTTCGGGTCCGCCTTCGCCCACTGCCATGGTGCCGAGGGCACCGTAACGGGTATGTGAGTCGGAACCAAGAATCATTCCGCCTGCCTCAGCAAGCATCTCACGGGCGAACTGATGAATAACCGCCTGGTGAGGGGGAACGTAGATTCCGCCGTATTTCTTGGCACAGGTAAGGCCAAACATGTGGTCATCTTCATTGATGGTACCGCCTACCGCACAAAGTGAATTGTGGCAGTTGGTAAGTACGTAAGGAATCGGGAACTTGGTAAGTCCCGAAGCTCTTGCAGTCTGGATAATACCTACGAAGGTAATATCGTGAGATGTGAGCTTGTCAAATTTAATCTTAAGCTTTTCCATGTTGCCTGAGGTGTTGTGAGCCTCAAGGATATGGTAAGCCATTGTGCCTTTTCTGGCGCCGGATGCCGAATAAGCCTTAGCGGCCTCGCTGTTCTCGGGTACAATCTCTACCCCGCCTACCAAAAATGCACCGTTCTCATGTAATTTAATCATTTGGTCTGTCCCCTCTTTGAGTCAGTCACCTTTTTAAGGTGCCAGATATCATCGACATATTCCTGTATGGTTCTGTCTGATGAGAACTTGCCGACATGAGCGACGTTAAGAATTGCCGATTTTGCCCAGGCATCCTTGTCAGTATACTTGCGGCACAGCTCTTCGCGCGCGTCATGATAGGATCTGAAATCCTTCAAAATAAAGTATCTGTCGGCTCTGTTTGTTTCTTTTGTATTAAGTAACGAGTTGTAAAGGGACCTGAATTCCTCAACGTTATCGGAATCGTAAGTACCGTCTACAAGCTGTTCCAAAACCTTTTTGATATCGGGATCGGAGTTATAAATCTCCATAGGCATATAGCCGCCGTAATTCTCGAAGTTGATGACTTCCTCGGCGGACAGGCCGAATATCTGAGCATTCTCAGCGCCTACTTCCTCGACTATCTCGACATTGGCGCCGTCCATTGTACCAAGGGTGATGGCGCCGTTAAGCATGAACTTCATGTTACCGGTACCGGAAGCTTCCTTGGATGCTGTGGATATCTGCTCCGAAATATCCGATGCGGCAAAAATAAGTTCTGCATTGGATACTCTGTAATTCTCTATAAATACTACTTTAATCTTTCCCTTGATAGACGCATCGTTGTTGATTACGTCCGCAACGGAGTTAATAAGCTTAATGGTCTGCTTGGCGGTATGATAACCCGCAGCTGCCTTCGCACCGAAGATAAATGTGCGAGGGTAGAAATCCATGTCGGGATTAGCCTTAAGCATGTTGTAAAGGTACATGATATCGAGGATGTTAAGAAGCTGACGCTTGTATTCGTGAAGTCTCTTAACCTGCACATCGAAGATGGAGTCGGGATTAACATCCACTCCGTTATGAGCCTTGATGTACTTAGCAAGGCGCACCTTATTAAGGCGCTTAATCTCCATGAATTCCTTGCGAGCCTCGGCATCGTCTGCGTACTTGGCAACACCTTCAATGGCTGACAAATCTGTCACCCACTTATCTGACTTAATCTTCTTGGTAACCCAGTCTGCAAGAAGCGGGTTAGCATGCAAAAGAAAACGTCTCTGCGTAATACCGTTCGTCTTATTGTTGAACTTCTCGGGGAACATCTCGTAGAAGTCTCGAAGCTCCTGCTTCTTAAGAATCTCGGTATGAAGTCTTGCAACACCGTTAACTGAGTAGCCTGCGGCAATTGCGAGATTGGCCATGCGCACCTGACCGTCCCAGAGAATGGCCATCTTACGAACCTTCTCCTTATTGCCGGGGAACCTGGCCTCTATGTCTTCAATGAAGCGTCTGTTAATCTCTTCCACAATCTGGTAGATACGGGGAAGGAGTCTTGAGAAGAGGTCAATAGGCCATTTCTCAAGTGCTTCAGCCATAATTGTATGATTGGTGTAAGCACAGGTCTTGGAAGTAACTTCCCACGCCTCTTCCCATGTGAGATTATGCTCGTCCAAAAGAATACGCATAAGCTCGGGAACCGCAACCGTCGGGTGAGTATCGTTAAGCTGGAAGGTAACCTTCTCATGGAACTTAAGCAGATCCTTGTGGGTTCTTAAGTACTTGTCTACCGCTTCCTGAACGGATGCAGAAATAAAGAAGTACTGCTGTTTAAGTCTTAATTCCTTACCTGCATAGTGATTATCGTTGGGGTACAGAACCTCTACGATGTTGCGCGCGAGGTTCTCTTGCTCAACCGCCTTCTGGTAATCGCCCTTGTCAAAAGAATCAAGCTTGAATACCTCCATGGGCTGAGCGTCCCATATTCTTAATGTATTAACCATGCCGTTACCATAGCCTAAGATAGGCAAATCGTAAGGCACAGCATTAACAGACTGGTAACCTACCTGTCTGTAGTGGTTACGACCAAAGGCGTCTGTGTCAAATTCAGTATATCCTCCGAACTTTACTTCCTTGGTATATTCGGGACGGCGTAATTCAAAGGGATTGCCGTTCTCAAGCCAGTTATCGGGTACCTCTACCTGATAGCCGTCGCGGATTACCTGCTTGAACATACCGTAGCGATATCTGATACCGCATCCGTAAGCAGGATAGCCGAGAGTTGCAAGTGAATCAAGGAAGCATGCGGCAAGTCTTCCAAGACCGCCGTTACCCAAAGCCGCATCGGGCTCTTCGTCTTCCACAATGTCTATATTCACTCCGAGCTCCTCAAGGGCAGCTGCCGCTTCCTTGTATGCCTTCATGTTGATAAGGTTATTGCCTAAGGCTCTTCCCATCAGGAATTCCATGGACATATAGTAAACAATCTTGGCATCCTGCTCCTCGATTGCTTTCTGCGTATCCATCCAGGAATCGATTATCTGATCCTTGATGGCATAACAGACTGCCTGGAATATCTGCTGATCGGTAGCCTCTTCCAAAGTCTTTCTGTAAGTAGTCTTAACGTTGTAAACTACACTTCTTTTGAACAATTCTTTATCAAACTTAGGTGCTCCCATTGTTACACGTCTCCTTTTTGAGTTTATATCCCTTAAACCCTTTCAACGCCTATTGTAACATTTTCACCATTAACGTTCCATTCTTTCATGTTGGAAAGGGTTCCGTTATCGGCAATATCAACCGCCAAAACCTTGGTGGCGATTGCGTCTTTATTCTTAAGCACAACTTCTGATACTACATTGCTTCCGGTTACCACAACCTTAATACGGTCCATAACCTCGAAGCCCGAATCCTTACGCATGGTCTGAATCTTGGAGATAACTTCGTATACGAAGCCTTCCTCGATCAATTCCTGTGTAAGGTTGGTGTCAAGCACTACAGTGACAACGTTGTCAGCCTCGGTTACGTAGCCTTCTTTCTGAGCGATGGAGATGAGGAGGTCTTCCTCGGTAAGCTTAACTTCTGTACCGTTTACGTCAAAAGTAAGCGCTCCGTCTGCCTTAAGTGTATCCATAGCTGCGTTACCGTCAAGCTCACCAAGGTACTTCTGGATACCGCCAAGCTGCTTGCCGTACTTGGGTCCTACGGTACGAAGCTGGGGCTTGAAGGTATATGAAGTGAACTCGCGTACATCATCTGTAAATACTACATCCTTAACGTTTAACTCGTCCTCGATGATTTTCTTGAAGAACTCGGAAAGTTCGAAGGGAGCCTTAACAAACATCTTGGAGATGGGCTGTCTGTTCTTGATGTTGGAAGCGTTTCTGGCGGCACGACCCATAACAACGGTCTTAAGTACAGCGTCCATGTTCTTCTCAAGTTCCTTGTCCACGTGAGCGTCTTCACATACAGGGAAGTCGCAAAGGTGAACGCTTACAGGAGCTGAAGAATCGATCGAGCATACAAGGTTACGATAGATATCGTCCGCCATGAAAGGAATCATGGGAGCTGCAGCCTTGGCAACGGTTACAAGAGCGGTGTAGAGAGTCATGTAAGCGTTAATCTTATCCTGCTCCATACCCTTAGCCCAGAATCTTTCACGTGAGCGACGAACGTACCAGTTACTCATATCATCAACGAACTCGTCAAGTGCGCGGCCTGCCTCGGGAATACGGTAATTCTCAAGGTTGGTGTCAACGTCCTTAACCATAGTGTTCATCTTGGAAAGAAGCCACTTGTCCATTACGGGTAACTTATCATAGTCAAGTGTGTACTTCGTAGCATCAAAATTATCGATATTTGCATACAGTACAAAGAAAGCGTAAGTATTCCAGAGAGTACCCATGAACTTTCTCTGACCTTCCACAACGGTGTCTCCCGAGAACTTGTTGGGAAGCCAAGGTGCGGAGTTGGTGTAGAAGTACCATCTGATGGCATCTGCGCCGTAAGTCTTGAGTGCGTCGAAAGGATCTACCGCATTACCCTTAGACTTACTCATCTTTTCACCGTTCTCATCAAGTACAAGACCGAGTACGATTACGTTCTCGTAAGGAGCCTTGTTGAAAAGAAGGGTGCTCTCAGCCATAAGTGAGTAGAACCATCCTCTGGTCTGGTCAACCGCTTCGGAAATGAACTGAGCGGGGAACTGCTTCTCAAAGAGGTCCTTGTTCTCGAAAGGATAATGATGCTGAGCGAAAGGCATTGCACCTGAATCGAACCAGCAGTCGATAACTTCGGGAACACGCTTCATCTGCTTACCGCACTTAGGACATGTGCAGGTAATCTCATCGATGTAAGGTCTGTGTAACTCTACAGTAGCTGCTGCAGGGTTACCTGACATTTCTTCAAGCTGTTTTCTGGAGCCGATTGCTTCCTGGTGACCGCAATCCGCGCACTCCCAGATGTTAAGGGGAGTACCCCAGTAACGGTTACGGGAAATGCCCCAGTCCTGAATATTCTCAAGCCAGTTACCGAAACGTCCTTCACCGATTGTAGGGGGAATCCAGTTAACTGTCTTATTGTTACGTACTAAGTCGTCTCTTACGGCTGTCATCTTGATGAACCAGGACTCTCTTGCATAGTACAAAAGAGGGGTTCCGCAACGCCAGCAGTGAGGATAATCGTGCTCTACCTTGGGCGCGCTGAATAAAAGCTTTCTTTCGGAAAGTTCTTTAAGTACTTCGGGGTCACAGTTGATTGCGCCTGCCTCGATTTCTTTCTGCGTAGGCTTACAACGCATGCCTGCAAAAGGAGTCTCGGGCTTCATAACACCGTGATCGTCTACCATCTGTACGAAAGGAGCGTCATACTTACGTCCTACGCGGGCGTCGTCTTCACCGAATGCGGGAGCGATATGTACGATACCGGTACCGTCCTGCATGGTTACATAGTCGTCGCAGTATACAAAGAATGCTTTCTTATGCTGTTTCTCAACTACGTCGGCTGCGCACTGGTATAAAGGCTCGTATTCCTTGTACTCAAGGTCCTTACCGGTGTAAGTCTCGAGAACTTCGTAAGCGGGTGTGCCTTCGGGACGCTCGATAGCATTAAGCACGTTATCAAGAAGTGCCTGAGCCATGATGTAGGTGTAGCCGTCTGCTGCCTTAACCTTAGCGTAGGTTTCCTCAGGGTTAACGCAGAGTGCAATGTTCGATGCAAGTGTCCAAGGTGTAGTCGTCCATGCAAGGAAGTATGCATCTTCACCCTTAATCTTGAAACGTACTACAGCAGTGCGTTCCTTCAATGTCTTATAGCCCTGTGCTACCTCGTGAGATGAAAGAGGGGTACCGCAACGAGGGCAGTAGGGAACAATCTTGAAGCCTTTGTAGAGGAGCTTCTTGTCCCAGATTTCCTTAAGAGCCCACCATTCGGACTCGATGTAATCGTCATGATAAGTAACGTAGGGTTCATCCATATCAGCCCAGAAACCTACTGTGCCGGAGAAGTCCTCCCACATTCCCTTATATTTCCATACGGATTCCTTACACTTGGTGATGAAGGGATCGAGACCGTATGCTTCAATCTGGTCCTTGCCGTCGATGCCCAGAAGCTTTTCAACTTCAAGCTCAACAGGAAGTCCGTGAGTGTCCCAGCCGGCCTTACGGGGTACCATGTAGCCCTTCATGGTGCGGTATCTGGGAATCATGTCCTTTATAACACGGGTAAGCACGTGACCGATGTGGGGCTTACCGTTTGCGGTAGGGGGGCCGTCGTAGAAGGTGTATGTGGGGCCTTCCTTACGGTTCTCCATACTCTTTTCAAAAATGTTGTTTTCCTGCCAGAATTTCAGTGTTTCTTTCTCTCTGTCCACAAAGTTCATGTTTGTGGGTACCTGTTTGTACATAATCTAACCTCCTGTCGCAAACTGTCGGGGCACTTGGCGGTTGCTCCGAGTAATGAAAAAGGACCTGCCCTAAAAAGGACAAGTCCTGAAATTAGTCTTGTTAACCACCTTTTTAAGAGTACTCCCTTTTACGTTCATACGCCTCCATCTTAACGGTTGGATTCCGTCGCCGCTTAGTTGCTTACGCTTTCAGGGCGAAGCTCGGAAGTGATATTCCCTCATACTCCGGTGTCGGGCTTTCACCTGCCCCCGACTCTCTGTAACCTTTACGTATTTCGGTACTGTCTTCGTCAATGCTTTGTGGTATATTTTACAGCCAAGTATTTTTCAGTGTCAAGTGCAAAATGACGGTTTTCCGTAGGATTAAGCGCCTTAATCTGTAAATAACTGCACCCCGGAACTATATTTTTAGAATACAACACCGGGGTACCAAAGACTTATTTAAAGAATATCTGCAATGCATGATACAAATGTAACTGCCAAGCCTTCATATCGTGCACGCCGCCGGGAATTGTGAAGAAATCGTAATTCACGCCCTTTTTGAGGATTGCGCACTTATCGAGAACCTTGCCCATGATATCCGTATGCTCGGCATAAGCGATGTCTTTGTCGCCGTTGCAGCAGAAGAGATACTTGAGGGGAAGACCTTTCTTCTCGCCGTTTTCAAGAGTCTCGCAGATACGCTTAACTTCAACGTAGTGATTGCCGAAAGGTCCGCAGCAGCCGGAGAAAGGTCCGTACCATGCGAACAAATCGTAGTTGTTGTAAAAAGCAGCTCTGTAAGTGGTCATGGAGCCGAGTGACAAGCCTGCAAATGCCCTGTGCTCTCTGGTCTTAACAAGGTTGGCCTCGGAAACATCGGCGCCGGTGAAAGTACTGTAATGAGCCTCAACTGCGGGAATTAAGTCCTTGCGAAGCTCGATGGCGAAATGTTCGGTCAGGTATTCGCCTTTTTCTTTGTCAAATTCGGCATCGCCTCTGTAGTAAGTAGGTGTTACGATGATGCAAGGCTCGCAGACACCGTCATTAACCATGTTGTCAAGAATGGTAACAGTGTCGGGGAACATCTTGAACCACCAGTCTTCGTTAACAGCACCGCCGTGCAAGAGATAAAGCACATTGTACTTCTTGGTCTTGTCGTAGCCGTAAGGCAGATATACCCAGGCGCCCTTGTGCATAGGCTTGCTGTCGCCTTCATCATAAGTGAATGTGTCGTACTCGAAGCGCTCTACCGTGCCTTTCTTGGCGCATTCTTTAAGCATTGCTTCGGGCATTTCAAATACAAAATCCATAACTGTAACCTCCTAAATCTTCTCTTAATAACAATATTTTAGAATACGCACAAAAACTATTTACACTCAAATATTGCTGTATATCACTCAGATTTGGTTCAATTTGACGCCTCTGTTATGCTATAATCAATCATACATTTAATGAAAAAGCGAGGTTTTATGCTTAAGAACGAGATTCTCCGTATCTACGGAACCGATTACAAAGACATGACCAAGCGCCTTCTTGAAGAGGCTGCTTTGTATCAACATATTGAGCCCGGCTCTAAGATTGGTATCAAGCCCAATCTCGTGGCTCCTGTACCCGCAGACTTCGGTGCCACCACTCATCCCGAAGTGGTCGCAGGTATTATCGAGCATCTGAACGAGCACGGCTTTACCGACATTCGTATCATCGAAGGCTCCTGGGTAGGCGACAAGACCGAGGATTCTTTTGAATACTGCGGTTACAATGCCCTCAGAGACAAGTACGGCATCACTCTTATCGATACGCAAAAAGAAAAATCCTATACCGTCCCCTGCGGTGACATTACCGTCAGCATATGTAACTGCGTGCGCGACGTTGACTTCATGATTAACGTTCCCGTGCTCAAGGGGCATTGCCAGACCAACATCACCTGCGCACTTAAGAACATGAAAGGTCTTATTCCGAATCCCGAGAAGAGACGTTTCCACTCCATGGGACTTCATAATCCTATAGCAATCTTAAACTCCGCGATTAAACAGGACTTTATTGTCGTCGATCATATCTGCGGCGACCTTGACAGTGAGGGCGGCGGTAACCCTTATCACAGCGATTGCGTTATGGCCGGTCTCGACCCCGTACTCATAGATTCATACCTCTGCAAGCTTATGGGCTACACGCTTGACGATGTTCCCTATATCAAGCTGGCAGCGGAAGCCGGCGTAGGATGCTCCGACCTTTCTACCCTCAGCATCCGCACAATCGGCGGTGACGGCACCGAGAAAGACGAGGTTCTTCCCCGCACCCACAGCCTTTTTAAGCTCAAAGACAAAGCTGAAGACGTAGACACCTGCAGCGCATGCTACGAAAGTCTCATGGAAGCGCTCTCCCGTCTCGAGGAAGAAGGCATCCTCGACAAGCTCACCGAGAAGATCTGCATCGGCCAAGGTTATCGCGGCAAGACCGGCGAGCTCGGCATTGGCAACTGCACAAGGCTCTTTAACCACTACGTTCCCGGCTGTCCTCCCGAACCCGACGCCATCTATGAAGGAATCAAATCATATGTTGAAAATAAAAAGAACTAGCCCCGTCGGGACTAGTTCTTTTGCTTTTACTTATAAAACTTGTATATATAACATCCGTACTTACCGAACCACATGTCTTCATGGACTTCCACGTTGTAGCCACGTGCCTGCATCGATTCGATCTCGCTGTCTGACAAGGGACCTGTATAGAATGACCACACGGTTCCCGCATCTTCTCTTGCTTCTGTCGGGAATCCCTCTACAATCTCGGTATCGGGATAATAGTACTCAAGCACCGTCCAAGCCAGATGCTGCACGGCGATTGATGTCATGACAGTATCGTCATCCACTTCTCCGATTACATCAAGAACCTTCCGCGTCTCCACATTCTGGGTCTTGGTAACACTTCTGAAATATTTAAAATCCAAAAGTCCGAACACAAGGCTCACCGAGAACAGCACAAAAAAGATTACGCCAAAAAGCTTCACCAGCTTCTGCTCCCGTGCATAATCAAGCACTCTTGATATCGCAAGCATGAGAATCGTAAGTAACAACGGAACAATCGGATACATGTATCTAAGCTCAAGAATCGGCTTGTAAACCGCGCTGATTCCGTACGCGAATCCAAGCACCAGCAATACTGCTGCCCAGAGCACCATTATTCCGCGAGTCTTATCTGACAGAGCAACCTTCAAGTCCTTAGTAGCCAAAGAAAGCTCGAACTTTCCCTTTGCACCGCCAAGCTTCAAAACTCCCAAATCAACAAGCACCGAAATCAGCGAAAGCACAACCGTCATCCAAAGCAATATCGGTTTCAGCCTCGCGCCGCCGAATACAAACTCCAGCACCGCACTGAGCTTCGAAGGCTCCGTAGCCCACCAACTGCCCGCAACACCTTTCATTTGCTTAAGCAACACAAACAGCCACGGCAGATATAACACAATATACGCAGCAAGGCATATCACGCCTCTCACCCATGACTTACCCTTGTTCCTAAGGAAATAGCCAAAGAAAGTCACCGCAAGCAATATACCGCTCGTCACAAGTCCGTAATGATGCGTATACGCCGCCATCACTCCGAACAAAACTATACACACAAAATTTCGTATCCTGTCATCACCGCTGATGATTCTGTACGACAAATATGCGCAGACGAAAAGCTCAAGAAATACAAGCGCATACATTCTGATCTCGAGATTGTACTCAACGCATGTAGCCGAAAGCCCGCTTACCAGTACAAACATCGACGCGGGAAACCAGCCGGCTTCTTTCTTCCACACTGCAACCGCGAAAACAACGCCAACCGCAAAAAGCAGAAAAGAAAGCAGATGCATAACCCACGTATAATGCCCAAGCACCGCACATAATCCCTGAAGAAGGATGTAATAAAGCGGAGGATGATTGTCCCAGTAATATATCCTCTGAAGCAGTCCCGCTATATTCGTGCCGCGAATAACATTGCCGGAAAATGCCTCATCGCCCCACACAACATTGTCAAAAATGAGCGTGAAGTTAATAGCCACCACCGCAGCCGCAAACAGGTATATAAAATACTTTTCAATTAATGCCTTTATCTTCTCAGTCATGTAGTTACGCTCTTAGCGCTTCTCCCCTATAATTTTGTCGATGTCGTCGGCCGCAAAGTCAAGTTCGCCCATACGGCTCTCGGCCTTGTCCATTCTTTCTTTGTAACGGGCAGCCATGTCTGAAATTCCGTTCTCGCTGTACATCCTGTACTGAGCTGCCGCCTCCATATAATCGTGAATCGCAAGCACTTCCGCATATTCCGTCTGCTTGTCGGTATCAAGATTGTCAACCAAATCTGTCTGCATCATGCCGTAGAGCTGGCCGTATGTCTTGTTAGATACTTTGTCAGCCATACGGACCGCACTTGAATAATAATTGGGCTTGTAGTTGAACATCATATATAAATCAGCCACTACCACCGCCACAATAATTCCCCAAATAAATCCGAGGATTACTGCGAGAGTCTTCTTGCCTCTGTTACTTCGTACTCTTGCCATTGTAAGCCTCCTCTACCAGAACGTGAATCTGTCCCTCACTCATATTTGCCAGGTTATCGGCATCTTCCTTGGAAATTCCTACATATGTTGTCAAAAGAAAGCCCATATCGCGCTTACAGTTCTCGAAGAACTTCACAACCGTCTCATTCTCGGTATCGGGGCCCGCATTGTAATATTTATAAAAGCTGAATATTTCGTTGCCGAGATTTGAAAGCTCCGTCTGCGTAATATCATTATCCGTAAGCTTAATCATTACATCGTTAAATACATAGGAATATTCCGTGGCAAGTCTCTCGGCATTGTAGTACTCCCTCATGGACTTGTCGCTTGTGCTCCTTACATTCTTGGATCTTGCCAGCGTATCAAGCTTAATATAATCACAGTCCTCTATGAGTTGAATTACCTCTTCAAAATACTGAGATGCATTCTGACGTCTCTTATCGTAATACATATTACGACCGATGGTGTCAGCCAAAGCAGTAAAAATAAAGCTTCCCAAAACAGCAGCCACGGTAACCGCAATGGCTGTAATTCTGAAGGTTTTCTTGTTGAAGCTGCGAGTGTTTCTTACAACTTCTTCTTTGGTCCTCTTGTAATCGTTGGCGTAGCGCTTCATATCCTCGCGGTGCTTCTTGGCCACAGGGTTGGCGGCGCCGCAGTAAGGACAATAAGCATTATCTATCTGAAGATTGGATCCGCATTGTTGACATTTCATATTACTTGCCCCACCTTTCTTCCGCAAAATGATTTACTTCCGTATAGTCCGGATAGCTGTCGCTACCTGCTCTGATTCTCAATGTGTCAAACTCTTCTTCGGTAAGGTCGAAAGCTTCGCATACTTCTTTAACAAGCTTGGGCCATTCTTCCTTAAAGAGTTCTTTCTCGGCGGGAGTAAATTTGTATGTAGACTTTGATGATACGGTCATATAATATGCGTAAAGAGCGTGGTGAATGGCATCAGCCTTCAGATAAGTCGCTGCACTATCCTTGCTCAATATCTCTTCGGTCTTATGACGGGTATCATAATAAGCTTCATATCCCTTGTAAAAGTCATAATGCTGCCAGTCATACATATTTATCTTGCCGTTGTCCGACGCTATGACATCACACATTTCGTCATATTTTCCCGCATCATACAGCTCGTCCCACTTCTCGGTGTAAGCTCTGAGGGTTTTGATTTCTTCAATCTTGGCATCCATGGCTTTTCTTTCGCCGCCGCCTGCGCCTTCTCTTTTAGAAATCTGAGCACTGACTATCATGATTGCAAAAAATCCCACAATCAAAAGCGTCGCAGCAAACGTCTTAAGGAAGGCTCTTAACTCACTCTTGTAGTCGATAACCGCAAGCTCGTCTACGTTATCTAAATCCTTCCTGATTTGGTTAAGTTTATTCTTGTATTCATTCTCGGCTCCGACTTCGTTAATCATGCCGCAGTAAGGGCATTTGGGCTCTTTCTCGTCGTATGAACCGCCACAATTCGAACATGTCTTCATAGCACATCTCCATTATGTTTTTCCTAAGTAAATATACCTTGAAAAGCGTTTTTTTGCAAATGTGACCAATCAAGCGAAAATCTCCCAAAAAATTGACAGATATCATTGATATTTGTAGCTACAGTTGCTATACTTTTTCTTGGTACATTAACAATATTACTCTAGGAGGGTATACTATGAAAGCATTCAAAGAATTCAAAGATTTCATCTCCAAAGGAAATGTCATGGACATGGCAGTCGGCGTTATCATCGGTGGCGCATTCGGTAAGATTGTTACCTCTCTTGTTAACGACATTTTGATGCCACTCATCGGAATCCTTACCGGCGGTATCGATTTCACGGCACTTTCCGCTAAGGTCGGCGACGCAGAGGTTATGTACGGAAGCTTCATTCAGTCGGTAATCGACTTCCTTATCATCGCACTTTGCATCTTCTTCATGACCAAGGCCATTTCCAAGGCCGGCGAGAAGCTTAAAAAGAAACAGGCCGAAGAAGCCGCAGCAGCACCTGCAGCTCCCACAAGCGAAGAGCTTCTTACAGAGATCAGAGATTTACTTAAGAACAAATAATTATAAGCATAATAAAAGCTGTCGCCCATATGAGCGGCAGCTTTTTTGTATGTCTGATTTTAGTAGTTAACGTCACCCAGGCTGTTACCTGCGCTGTCTTCCGTAAGATAGAATCCCTTAAGACCCTTAAAGCATCCGTCCACGTTAACGTTGGTAATTACATTGGCAGCCGTTATGCTACTGAATGTATTCTTTTTAAACGTAAGGTTAACCTTGGCGTTGTCCTTCTCCTGAGAGTTAATGTTCATGGTCTTGAAGCTGTTGTTAATGAACTTGATGTTCTGCTCTCCGCCGTAGTTCTCATCATCCGAATCGTGGAAGAAAATATCGTCAAATATACAATTGCTGATGGTGATGGTGCCTCTTCTTAAACCGATTCCGATGCTTACGTTGTAGTCCGATCTTACTATGCAATTGTCAATCGTAAGTGTCTTGTCAGCCAGGTAGTTAAAGTCTGAATGAATACCGTATGCGGAAAGCTCGGAATCGTGATATCCGTCGCTGACGGCTTCAATCGTCATATTGGCAACCTTGCCTGCCGCAATCTCAAGCGGGGGCTTGTAGTAGTCTTTATCGTAACTTACCAGCGAGCAAAGATTCTTGTCTACACCGATAATATTGGCTGATTTATTCTGAACATCAACGTTATCTACGTAAGTTCCGGGAAGCACGAGTATCGTTCCGCCGCTCTTAAGACATCTGCCCGCATAGCTGAGCGATACATTGGCGGGGGCGTTCTTACCTACTACGTAGAAGTAGTTGCCTCTGTCAGGGCGCTCCTTACTGCCCGTAAGTATTCCTGAGGATACAAAATAAGTCTTCTTGTCACTGTAAGAAATGGTAACATACTTACAATCCGTTCCGAAGTCAAAGTACTGACCTTGGCTTACATCCACTTTCTCGGAAGATATAAGCTCCTTCTTGCCGTCATATTTATTGACCGTAACGGACTTGGGACTATATATCGCATAATAGAACTTGTCGTTGATTTCAATGTAATCGGTGGTATCACCGTTAGTCTTGACGTTCTCTATAAGGTTCCAGCTGAGCTTCTTGGTCACGTAGTACTCGGATACATATGTATCGTCGTAAGGATTGGCCTCCGCTTCGGCTTCTTTTAACTCAATTCCTCCGATGATGGACTCAAGGTCGGTAAGCTGCTCATTAAGTCTGGTATTCTCATCGTACAAAGCATCAAGTTCTTCTTTGAGCGCAAGATTCTCAGCTCCCGTGGCTTCGTTCTCTTTAAGGAGAGAATCGTACGCAGTCTTAAGTGCTTCATACTTCTGCGACTCGGACGAAAAGACATCCTTTATCATATAAAGGCTTAATCCAATCAGCGCCACAGCCGCAAGAACTATAAATACCGTCAAAAAAAGATTACCGCTTGAACGTTTATAATTCTTGGGGGCTTTGGGCGCCTTGGGTGTTTTCGGTTTACTCTCTTTAATCGGTTTCATACTCTTCACCGGTTCACTGTGTTTAACAGGTACATCTACTTTAACGCGCTCCGAATGAGCGATAGCCTTCTGTAACTTCGGGTCGGAAGCCGCTTTGGCTCTCAACCGTCTCTTTATTTCTTCTTTATCCATATTTCTGCCTTTCCACGCTATTATAGCAAGTTATTGAGACCCATGCACAATATTCGGGAAAATTAAGAATTTTTTATGATATTGCTCTCGGTAAAAGAAAAACCCCAAGGCTCACTGCCCCGGGGTTTATCAACTATTATCCTTTAACGCCGATTCTTACAAGTGCACGATGAAGCTTGGCCTCTGCGAGTCTTATTTCTTTGTCCGTAAGATTGTCGCGGGCTAAGATTTCTTCAGCCTTTTTCTTGGCGGCCTCTGCACGGTCTTTGTCGATATCGTCAGCCCATTCCCAGGTGGTTGCAAGAAGGTGGCACTCGCCATCCATCATGCTGAGCATCCCGCCTATGCAGGCTGCATCTTTTCTGGTGCCGTCCTCAAGGACTACGTAAGCTGCGCCCATACCGAGGGCGGTGCAGTAATTGGAGTGACCTGCCAGTATTGCAAGATCGCCGGTAATGCTTCGGCACATGACCCGTTCCACATTACCTTCAAAAAGTAAGCCGTCCGGTGTACCGATTCGTAACGGAAATGTCGTCATAGACAGCCTCCTTTACATGTTCTTTGCTTTTTCGAGTACATCGTCGATGGTGCCTGCCATAAGGAAGCAGCTCTCGGGAATCTGATCGCATTCGCCATCAAGAATCATTCTGAAGCCTCTGAGTGTCTCCTTAAGAGGTACATACTTACCTTCAAGACCGGTAAACTGTTCTGCTACAGAGAAGCTCTGTGACAGGAAACGCTGTACCTTACGTGCACGGTTAACGGTTAACTTATCTTCTTCGGAAAGTTCGTCCATACCCATGATGGCGATGATATCCTGGAGTTCCTTATATCTCTGAAGAACTCTCTGGACACCTCTTGCCACTTCGTAGTGCTCCTGACCTACAACCTCGGGTGTAAGAATACGAGAGGTGGAATCAAGAGGATCTACTGCAGGGTAGATACCCATGGAAGCGATATCACGCGACAAAACGGTGGTAGCATCCAAGTGGGTGAATGTTGTAGCGGGTGCGGGGTCGGTCAAGTCGTCCGCAGGTACGTATACGGCCTGAATAGAGGTAATAGAACCCTTTCTGGTAGATGTAATACGCTCCTGAAGAGTACCCATGTCGGTAGCCAGTGTAGGCTGATAACCTACGGCTGAAGGCATACGACCTAAAAGGGTAGAAACCTCGGAACCTGCCTGAGTAAATCTGAAAATGTTATCAATGAACAAAAGCACGTCCTGATTCTTAACATCACGGAAGTATTCTGCCATGGTAAGTCCGGAAAGACCTACTCTCATACGTGCTCCGGGGGGCTCGTTCATCTGACCGTATACCAAGGCGGTCTTGGAAAGAACTCCCGACTCCTTCATTTCATTGTACATATCGTTACCTTCACGGGTACGTTCACCAACGCCTGTGAAGATGGAATATCCGCCGTGCTCTGTAGCAACGTTGTGGATAAGCTCCTGAATCAATACGGTCTTACCTACGCCGGCACCGCCGAACAAACCTACCTTACCACCCTTAGCGTAAGGGCAGATAAGGTCAACAACCTTGATACCTGTCTCAAGAATTTCGGTTGAGGAAGCTTGCTCTTCGTAAGCGGGTGCGGGACGGTGAATCGACCATTTTTCTTTGGCTTCGGGAGCGGGTAAGTTGTCAACGGGGTCACCCAAAAGGTTGAATACACGTCCGAGGCACTCTTCGCCTACGGGAACCATAATGGGAGCGCCGGTATCTACTGCCTTCGTGCCACGAACAAGTCCGTCGGTAGAGTTCATTGCGATACAACGAACTACGTTGTCTCCGACCTGCTGAGCAACTTCGGCGGTAAGCTTCTTACCGTTGTTATCGATTTCAATGGCGTTTAAAAGTGCGGGCAATTCGTCGTGACCAAACTTGATGTCAAGTACGGGTCCGGTTACCTGTACAATCTCGCCAATGTGTTTCTCGCTCATTTACGAATCTCCTTTGTATTTTAGTTAAGTAAGTGCTACAGTCCTTCAGCACCTCCGACAATTTCGGTAATTTCCTGCGTAATGCTTGCCTGACGGGCTCTGTTGTAGTGAAGGTTCAGAGTCTCAATCATTTCTTCGGCGTTGGATGTTGCGGATTCCATGGCGGTACGTCTTGCCGCCTGCTCACTCGCAAGGGAATCGCATACGGCGCCGTAGATAACACCGGCTACATACTCGGGAACGATTGCGTCGAATACTTCGGTTGAATCGGGCTCGTAGAGAATTAAGTTCTTAACGGGCTCAACGGGTTCTTCACCCACAAGATCGGTAAGAGGCAACACGCTCACTGCGTGAGGCTGCTGTGAAAGCATCGATACGAACTCTGTATATACAAGTCTTAATGTACCGAAGTTACCGTCCTTGTACTCCTTACATAAGAGATTGCTGATTTCGAAGCAGTCGCCTATGTTCAGGGGAGCGATTTCATTGAAATGCTCGGTTATGATTTCGACTTTACGTCTCTTGAAATATTCTACCGCTTTCTTACCAATGGGGAGAACCGAATAGTCCTTGCCTTTGGAATCGGCTTCCATACATTTAAAGAGGTTGGAGTTGTATCCGCCTGCAAGACCTCTGTCACCGGCGATTACTACGTAGCAGACCTTCTCGCTGGTCGCTGCGGAAGCAAAGTCGGAAGTAAAATCCGTATTGCCTGCGGCAATCTTCTGAAGGGTGCTGTACAGTTCTTTAAAGTAGGGACGGGCGATCTCGGATCGTTCCTTGGCTCTACGCAGTTTGGAGGATGCCACAAGTTCCATTGCTTTGGTTATCTGCATGGTGTTCTGGACACTCTTGATACGCAGCTTAACCGCTTTCATGTTAGCAGCCATGTGTGTCCTCCTTATGAAGCACTATGTGCTTTAACAAAGTCTTCTGTATATGCCTCAAGAGCTCTCTTTAAGCGCTCTTCGGTATCTTCTTCAAGCTTACCTGTTTCCTTAACCGCATTCATGAAGGCTACACCGTCTGCATCTCCGTCAAGGAAAGTATAAAGACCTGCTTCGTACTCCTTAACATCGGTAACGGCTACCTTTGCAAGAATGTTCTTGGTAACGGCATAGATGATGGCAATCTGCTTTTCAACAGGAATAGGAGAATTCTGGTTCTGTTTAAGAACTTCCACGATTCTCGCACCCTGATCCAGACGTGCCTTGGTATCGGCATCGAGGTCGGAACCGAACTGTGCGAAGCTCTGTAACTCTCTGTACTGGGAGTAGATAAGCTTCAGAGTACCGGCAACCTTCTTCATCGCCTTAATCTGAGCGTTACCACCTACACGGGATACCGAGATACCGGGGTTAACCGCAGGCATAACGCCTGAGTGGAAAAGCTCGGTCTCAAGGAATATCTGTCCGTCGGTAATGGAAATAACGTTGGTAGGGATATATGCGGAAACGTCGCCTGCCTGTGTCTCGATGATGGGAAGTGCGGTAAGTGAACCGCCGCCGTGCTCGGCATCCATCTTCGCTGCACGCTCAAGAAGTCTTGAGTGGAGGTAGAATACGTCTCCGGGATAAGCCTCACGTCCGGGGGGACGACGGATAAGCAAGGAGAGTGCACGATATGCAACCGCATGCTTACTTAAGTCATCGTAGATAACGAGGACGTGCTTGCCCTGTGCCATAAAATATTCACCCATAGCACATCCCGAATAAGGAGCGATGTACTGAAGGGGACTTGCCTCGGAAGCGGTAGCTGCTACAACGATTGTGTAGTCCATAGCGCCGTTCTTGGTGAGGTTCTCAACAAGGTTCGTTACTGTGGAACGCTTCTGACCGATGGCAACGTAAATACAAATAACATCTTTGCCCTTCTGGTTGATGATGGTATCAGTAGCGATGGTGGTCTTACCGGTCTGTCTGTCGCCGATAATCAACTCACGCTGACCACGACCGATGGGAATCATCGAGTCGATAGCCTTGATACCTGTCTGTAAGGGCTCAAATACTGACTGTCTTTCACAAATACCGGGAGCGTTGGATTCGATAGCTCTGAATTCCTTGGTATCGATGGGACCCGCTCCGTCAATGGGCTGGCCGAGAGCATTAACAACACGGCCAATCATAGCTTCACCTACCGGTACGGATACAACCTTACCGGTACGCTTAACGGTCTGTCCTTCACCTATGTTCTCATCGGAACCGAATAATACGATGGAAACACTGTTCTCTTCAAGGTTCTGAGCCATACCGAAGCTTCCGTCCTCAAATTCAAGAAGCTCACCTGCCATACACTTAACAAGTCCGCTCGCACGTGCGATACCGTCACCTACGTTAAGTATGGTTCCTGTCTCATTCTGCTGAAGAGTGTTTTCGTAATATTTTATCTGGCTACGGATGACCTTGGATATCTCTTCGGGTTTTAATTGCATAATTCCATTCCATCCTTATAGTATCGTGTCGTTTAATCTCTTGGAAATTTCGTTCAGACGTCCGCTTACGGTACCGTCGATCTCAGTTCCCTCGATTTCGACCTTAAGTCCCGCAACAACTGCGGGATTAACCTTCGTTACAAGTGAAACGGTCTTACCGCTCACCTTTTCAAGCTTTGCTTTAAGTGCCTTTTTCTTTTCCTCGGTAAGCTCAACAGCGCTTGTTACAACCGCTTCTGCTATTCCGTGGTCGGCATTGTATCTCTTTGTGAATTCTTCCGTACAGCCTTCATACTCGCGTAACAGATTTCTTTCGCAAAGAATCTTGAGGAAGTTTACCAGATATCTCTCGGCGTCGGCACCAAAGGCCTTCTCTATGAGATCGGTACGCTCTTCTTTCTTAACCGAAGGTTCCGAAAGAAGCTTAAGATACTCGGGATTCTCCCTGAATATCGCTTTAACTTCCTGCATCTGCTCCAAAATGGCGTCTGTAAGCTTTTCTTCGGAAGCCAAGTCATACAGACTGCCACCATAAACTCTGGCATATTCCGTCATGACTCTTCTCCTACTTTATTGATAAAATCATCTATCAGTTTCTCATGGTCCGAAGAGTTAATCTCTCTTCCGATTACCTTACCGGCAATCTCCATAGCCATATCACCGATTTCATCCTTAATCTCGTTGACAGCTTTGCGTCTCTCCTGCTCAATGTCTCTTTCGGCCTTGGCCTTGATGGATACGGCCTGAGCATTGGCTTCGCGGATGATTTCTTCGCTCTGCTGCGATGCGGATTTCTGAGCGGTGTTAAGAATGTCATTGGCCTTATCGCGGGCCTGTTTCATGCTTTCTTCGTACTCGCTCTTAAGTGCTTCTGCTTCTTCTTTGGCCTTGGCCGCATCGGCAAGTTCTGCGTCTGCTAAAGCCTTACGCTTGGCAAGAACCTCGCGTATGGGCTTAAAAAGAAACTTCTTAATCAGCATCACTTGGATAAAAAGGTTAAGTAACTGTGCTATGAGGGTCCAGGGATCGATAGTAACTAAGTCCTGTACTTTCAAGCTTATAACCTCCTAAATGAGTTAACCTAAGAACTTCATGAATGATCCGGGTGCTACGAAAATAAGAAGCAGACCTGTAACGAAACCGTAAATACCTGTTGTTTCGGCAACCGCACAACCAAGTAACATGGTAGAAGTAACAGAACCCTTACATTCGGGCTGACGTCCGATTGCTTCGAGAGCCTTAGCTACGGCGTTACCTTCACCAATACCGGGTCCGATACCGGCGATAAGTGCAAGTCCGGCACCGATTGCGCATCCTGCAAGTGCTATACCTTTAGCAAGTAATTGAAATTCCATATAATTTTCCTCCTTAAGAAAAAGAAATAGTATTTAGCCTTCTGCGGCATTTGCAATATACATAGTTGTCAGCATACAGAAAATGTATGCCTGCATTACTCCGGAGAACCAGTCAAAATAAACCGATAATATCGCCGGAAGACCCACACTGAAGATGGGTACATGTGAGAGAAGTGCTCCCACTACGCCGGGAATTAATCCCAGGAGCTTTGAACTTGCCACAGCGAGTGCTGCGTAAATAAGAATATTGATTACGAAACCCGAAAGTATGTTACCGAAGTGACGGCAAGCCATACTGATAGGGGTTGCAAGTTCCGATAATACGTTAAAGGGCGTCAAAACAGGTATAGGCTGTGTGAATCCCTTAAGGTATCCGCCGACACCGCCTACTTTAATCTTCTGGGAAGTGATAATTACAAATACCACTAAAGCCCACGATGCTTCGGTATTCAAATCGGCCGTGGGACTTCTGAATATACCCGTTAAGCTGATAAGATTGGATACCACACTGGTTGCGAACAATGCCGCCACAAAGGGAACAAAGTAAGCAAATTTCTCGCCCATGTTGCCGATTACGAACTTATCGGCGGTTTCCACAAGCATTTCTGCGAAGGCCTGTCGCTTGGAAACATCTTTCACCTTAAGCTTACGCGTAAGGCATATGCAGACGGTTGTAATAATAATCATTACAATCCAACTTACCACCATGGTTTCCGTTATATGAAACCTTCCAAGCACAGGGATGTCCACCGGTAGTTCCCAATAGACTTTGGGGCCTACGATTTTTTCACTAACATCCATCTTGCTTTTGCTCCACCTCCTGTCTTATATATTTTTCTCGTTCGATAATTCCTTTTATCTTGATACCGGCAGTTGGAAAAAGTAAGGGTAAAACCCCTGCCGGCCAGAAAACAAACGGTGCCGCGATTGCGATTGCAATCCATACAAAATGTAACAGCTTTCTTTTGGCAAGGCTTTTCTTCATAATATCGATGGCAACTTTGTCATCCTCTTCCGAAGTAACGGCCTGAACCGTAAGCGACATCAAAAAGAAATTCAATACCGCTACAAAAAGCCCCCCGAACGCTCCCGTGAAAACAGTGTAATCAAAGGGAAACAAATCGGGCCAAAACCACTTGTGCAAAACAAAAATGGCTATTATCATCACTACACTGCCGATAAGCGTGTAGAGGAATACGTTCTTAGTTTCTTTTTTTACCGCAGGCTGAAGCCTGTCAAGTAATTTACCCATATATAACTCCAATTACTCGTGTCTGTTAAAGGACACAGTTTTCTTCTTGTCTTCTTTTTTGGTATCGCGAGTCGTAGAAAGATAGAATTTGTAAACCGTCATTGCCGAGCCACCAAGGCCGAAAAAGAAACCGGGAATGTAGACCCAAAGGCCTACCCCGTGCCTCGTAGTTAAGTACCAGCACAACAAAATGCACAGAAGAAGAGGCATTATAATAGAAAGGCCTAACTGGCCCAGAAGAGAAATTTGTTTGACAATTTCGTTAAGTTCTCCTCTTTTCATAAAAACCACCCCTCAAAAGCGCTCCAACAGTCATTCTATCAAGTTTCCGACAGTACGGCAATATAAAATTACTCATTAATACTACAATTTTCTAATTAACCAATTAATATAACAACTGTTCTTTTTACAGCAAATATTCAGTCATTTCTTCAATCATTTTTTCGGTCTTTTCAAGAAGCAGTTTTTCATCCTGTCCCACCTCACCGACGGTCCTGTATCTGTATGTAAATACGGGAGGTACGGCCTTGGCAAAGAGCGTCAGATTCTTCTTGTGACGTGTAAGGAGCGTGCCGATATTCTCTGTCTTAATCGCAGCGTCGGGCTTGAAGGTAAAAGAAATCTCCCCGTTACGCCCGCGCACTTCGGTAATGCCCAGTCTGTGAGCGGCATTTCTGAGACCCGAAATACGAAGCAGGTGCTCGCAGGCTTTCGGAACAGTGCCGAAGCGATCTTTGAGTTCGTCGCGCATATCGTTGATTTCTTCCTGAGTCTCAAGAGCAGCGATACGCTTGTAAGTGTCGAGCTTCTGGATTTCGTTGAGGATGTATTCGGATGGAATATATGCATCTACGTCAAGGTCCGCAACCGTGTTAAAGTCTTCGGTGACGGTCTCGCCTTTTTTCATCTGAACGGCCTTGTTAAGCATCTTGCAGTAGAGGTCGTATCCGACAGCCGCCATGTGACCGTGCTGGCTCATGCCGAGGATATTGCCGGCGCCGCGGATTTCAAGGTCGCGCATGGCAATCTTGTAGCCGCTTCCGAGATCTGTAAACTCACGAATGGTCTGAAGACGCTTTTCTGCAACTTCCTCAAGTATCTTGTCTCGCTTGTACATCAAGAAAGCATACGCCGTCCTGTTGGAACGACCTACGCGGCCGCGAAGCTGATATAACTGCGAAAGTCCGAGCCTATCGGAATCGTGAATAATCATGGTATTAACATTCGGAATGTCGATACCGGTCTCGATAATCGTAGTGGACACGAGCACATCGATATCGCCCTTGATGAAGTCGTACATAATACGCTCAATCTCGGACTCCTTCATCTGCCCGTGGGCAAAAGCAACATTCGCTTCGGGCACGAGTGCCTGGATACCCGCGGTAACCTCTGCGATATTGTTGACCCTGTTGTATACGTAATAGACCTGACCGTGACGG
Organism: Lachnospiraceae bacterium; assembly: GCA_017553505.1. Lineage (GTDB taxonomy): Bacteria > Bacillota > Clostridia > Lachnospirales > Lachnospiraceae > UBA1258. The sequence continues at coordinate 51,739 of JAFZLD010000010.1, read as the reverse complement.
GAAAGTTCTCGGTTGATGGCTTCACGCACCATCTCGGGATTGTACTCGCACACGTAGGTCTGAATGGGCAGTCTGTCGCCGGGAGCCTCTTCGAGAAGGCTCATGTCTCTTATTCCCACAAGGCTCATGTGAAGCGTTCTGGGAATAGGTGTTGCGGTAAGGGTAAGCACATCGACGTCGTCCTTGATATGCTTGATCTTCTCCTTGTGAGTTACGCCGAAGCGCTGCTCCTCATCGATAATAAGGAGTCCAAGGTCTTTGAACTGTATGTCTGCAGAAAGCATGCGATGGGTACCGATTACGATATCTACCATGCCTTTCTTAAGGTCTTCGATGGTTTTCTTTTGCTCGGATTTGGGCACAAAACGGCTTAAGAGCGCTACTTTTACGGGGAAGTCGCGCATTCTTTCGCTGAAGGTGTTGTAGTGCTGCTGAGCGAGAATGGTGGTGGGTACGAGGAAGACTACCTGCTTGCCGTCCTGAACCGCCTTGAAGGCCGCGCGGATGGCTATCTCGGTCTTACCGAAGCCCACGTCGCCGCAGATGAGACGGTCCATAATCTTGGTGCTCTCCATGTCCGCTTTGGTGGCCTCGATGGCTTCGAGCTGGTCGCCGGTTTCTTCGTAGGGGAAGCTCTCCTCGAATTCCTGCTGCCAGACAGTGTCCTGGCTGAATACGTAGCCTGCCTTGTCGCGTCTTGCGGCATAAAGGGTCACGAGTTCCTCAGCCACTTCATTGACTGCGGTCTTAACCTTGCCGGTGGTATTCTCCCATTCCTTGGTGCCAAGCTTGTTAATCTTGGGCTTCTTGGCATCCGCGGAAGCGTATTTCATGATAACGTCAAGAGCGGTCGCGGGCACGTAAAGCACACCACCGTCCTTGTATTCTATGCGCATGTAGTCCTTGGCGACCTTGTCGACTTCAACCTTCTCGATACCCTTGTAAACGCCGATACCAAAGCTTTCGTGCACGACGTAATCGCCTACCTGAAGGTCGTTAAAGTCTCTGACCTTATTGCCCTCGGATTCGTAGCGCTTCTTGCGCTTTTTCTTCTTGGCCTCGGTAAAGATGTCGCTTTCGGATATGACAACAAAGCCGATTTCGGGGTACTCAAAGCCCTTCATAACCCGGCCGTACATGGTCATTATCTCGCCGCTTTGAAGCTCGTGATTTCGGTCTTCGGAAAAGAAAGCGTTGACCTCTTCACCTCTCAAACTCTCGGCAATACGCTCCGCTCTGGAACGTGAGCCCGAAAGAATGAGTACTTTATACTTACGCTTCTTATATGAGTTCAAATCTCTTACGAGTTCGTTAAAACTGTTGTTGTAAGAAGGAATGCTTCTTGCGGTTACGCCCATCGTGAAATCGGGCTTAATCGAATAGCCCTTCACCGGCATGGTGCTGAGCATGAGAAGACTTTCTGCCGCAAGCTTCGCATTGATGGTCGCGCTTCCAATTAGGATGTCGGTCTGTCCCGGAAGGCTGTAACCTTTCTCAAGACGGGCCTTCATGCTTTCTCTGAACTCAAGCTCCACCGCCTCGGCATGTTCTTTGATACGGGAAGGCTCGTCCAGTATAAATAAAGCACCCGGCATATAGTCACAGACCGAAAGGGGCTCTTTGAAGAAGTACTTAAGATAACCGTCGGCGTTAAATGTCCAGGGAAGTTCGGTAATCTGCTCTCTTACTTCTTCGAACATTGCTTCAAGTCTGTGGGCTTCTTCGGGCTGACCGTTCTTTCTGAACTTATTAACTGCCGCCTTAGTCTCTGCTTCAATGCCGACAAGTCCGCCTAAGAGTTCATCCTCGGAAAGAGGCAACTCCGTAGCCGGATAGATGGTAATGCTCTCGAGGCGCTCGATGGAACGCTGGCTCTGAACGTCAAAGCTTCGTACGGAGCTTACTTCATCGCCCCAGAGCTCTATTCTGTATGGATTGTCTTCGGTGAAATCAAAGATGTCGATGATGCCGCCGCGCACCGAGAACTGGCCGCCTGCCTCCACCTGATAGGTCTTTTCGTAGCCGAGAGCGCAAAGCTTCTTGATAAGCTCTTTCTCGGATACCTCGCCGTTAACTGAGATTTTAATAAGACTGTTCTTAAGTAAATCAAGTCCCGCGCCCGCATTCATAAGACCGCCGAAAGTGGTGATAATGGTGCAGGGAAGGCCCATGAGTATTCTTTTAAGACATGCGATTCTGTCTCTTGTAATCTTGTTGCCGTGCACGTCCGCCTGGTAGAAAATAGCGTCCTTGGCGGGATACATGCGCACGTTTTTATCGTACATTCTGTAGTCCTCGTAAATCTCTTTAACCCGGACGTCACTGTACGTTACTATCACTTTATTGGAAAACCCTTCGGCAAGGGCATATGCCATGTTCCACTTCTGGGAATCGACGCAGCCCGTGACCGATACGTTTTTCTTTTTCCTAAGTTCCGCTTTGGCCTCCGTGATACCCGGAAGGCTCATAAGGGGCCCTGTCAATGCTCTCATTCTTGTGTCCTGTCAACCTTGCGGTTGTATTTGTTCATGGCTTCGTCAACTTCGCCGTTCATAATCATAAGGGTCGCGGCGCAGGCTTCATCGATTGCGTCCTTAAGCGGCTCCATGTCCTCTTTGTGGAAATGTCCGAGCACCCAGTCCGCAAGGTCCATGCGCGGAGGCTTCTCGCCTATTCCCACGCGAACTCTCTGAAAGTCGGTGGTGCCGAGATGAGCGATGATGCTCTTCATGCCGTTGTGTCCGCCCGCGGAGCCTTTCTTGCGCACGCGAATACCGCCCACATCAAGCGTAATGTCATCGTAGATAACAATGACTTCCGTCTCAATGTCGGGCTTATAATAATCCACGAGTTCCCTAAGGCTCTCGCCGCTGTTGTTCATAAACGTCTGAGGCTTCGCAAGTATTACCTTGTGACCCTCGATGGCGCCTTTACCTATGATTGCCTTGTGCTTTTTCTCGCCTACGTCTATGCCGTACTTGGAAGCGAGTGCATCTATTGTCATGAAGCCCGCGTTGTGGCGGGTTCCTGCATAATCTTTCCCGGGATTGCCGAGACCTGCGATAATAATCATTATTTCTTCTCCTGTGGTGCGTTACACCGCAATCATTATACAAAAGTGCGTGTATTAAGGCAACCGTTATAAGCCAAAGAAAGCGCAATAAAGCCCGCGAGAACATACCCGCGGGCCCCATAAACTACATTATAAATCTGTCGCTCTCTTCGATGACTACCTTGATACCGCCTTCGCCCTTGTAATAAGAGTTGGCCCGGACGGTGCCGTGGCTCTCTACGATACAGTTCTCAATGTAAGAGTTGTCACCGATGTATACGTCGTTAAGGATGATTGAATTCTTAATAACGCAGTTGTTACCGATGTAGGTCTCCTTGAAGATTACGGAATCCTCGACTACGCCGTTAACGATGGTACCGCTTGATATAAGGCTGTTACGTACCTGCGCGCCGACATTGTACTTGGCGGGCGGAAGGTCGTCTACCTTGGAGTAGATATCCGGGTACTGCTTAAAGAAGTAGTTACGAATCTGAGGCTTTAAGAAGTCCATGTTGGTGGAGAAATAGTCCTCGAGGCTTGCGATGTTACGCCAGTACTCGGAAATCTTATAGCCGTAAATCTTCTTTATATCTTTAAGTCTTATAAGTACGTCTCTTACGAAATCGTAACGGTCTTCGGAAGCACACTTCTCAATCATCTCGATAAGCGCACGTCTTCTGATTACGTAGATACCGCAGGAAATGGTTGAAGTCTTGGCAACAACAGGTTTCTCTTCAAATTCTTCGATACGGTATTCTTCGTTCATCTTGATGGTACCGAAACGATCGATGTCGCGAAGATCGTCGGCATCACGGCACACTACGGTGATGTCGGCCTTCTTTTCGATATGGTACTCAAGAAGCTTATTGTAATCCATCTTATAGATACAGTCAGCCGAAGCGATTACCACATAAGGCTCGTGGCTGTTCTTCAAGAAAGAAAGGTTCTGATAAATTGCATCTGCCGTTCCTCTGTACCAGAAGTTATTCTCGGCAGTAACCGCGGGAGTGAATACGTAAAGACCACCCTGCTTACGTCCGAAGTCCCACCATTTGGATGAGCTTAAGTGCTCGTTAAGGCTTCCGGCATTGTACTGGGTAAATACGCCGACCTTCTGAATGTGAGAGTTGGACATGTTACTGAGTACGAAGTCGATACTTCTGTAGCTGCCTGCAACGGGCATTGCGGCAACCGCTCTTCTGGACACGAGTTCTTTCATACGATGGCTGGATCCGCCGGCCAATACTATACCGATTGCTCTCATACCTCGTCACCTGCCTTTATAAGTGTTGAACCGCTCTTTAAGACTCCTTCGGGGTAATCCTCCGGACCGGTGGCACCGAGTACCACGCTGTTCTTGCCGATGCGGACATCTGCGGGGATAAGTGTCTTCTCGCCGATTGTTACAATACCTGCATTGTAAATCTTGGGATCGGTTTCATTGGGCTGTTCTTCGCCCTCGCCGAGCACGGCGTTCTCGCCTATTACGGCACCCTCTGCAACAATACACTTAATGCACTGAGCGCTTTCTTTGATCTCGACTTCATTCATGATGATGGAGTCTCTGATAACGGCATTCTCGCCGATGACAACGCCGCGTCCGATTACGGAATTGTATACCTTACCGTAAATCTCGCTGCCTTCACCCACGATACTTCTCTCGATTACGCTGTCCTTGGACAGATACTGAGGAGGAAGGGTCTCGCTCTTGGTGTAAATCTTCCAGTACTCTTCGTAGAGGTTAAACTCAGGCACAAGGTCGATAAGCTCCATATTAGCCTGCCAGTAGGACTCAAGAGTTCCTACGTCCTTCCAGTAGCCCGTGAACTCATAAGCGTACATGGGCGAACCGTTGTCGTGGCAGTAAGGAATGACATGCTTACCAAAGTCCAGTGCGGGCTGATTGGCCTTCGCGATAAGGGCTTCTTTTAATGTCTTCCAGTTGAATATATAGATACCCATTGAAGCGAGGTTACTCCTCGGATTCTCGGGCTTTTCTTCGAATTCGGTTATCTTTCCGGTCTCGTCGGTAATCATGATACCGAAACGCTTAGCCTCCTCCATGGGAACGGGCATAACGGCGATAGTTACGTCAGCGCCTTTCTCCTTGTGGAAATCAAGCATAACTTCATAGTCCATCTTATAAATATGGTCACCGGAAAGAATAAGAACATAGTCCGGATTGTATGTCTCCATATAATCCAGGTTCTGGTAGATTGCATTGGCCGTACCTGTGTACCACTCACTGTTCTCGCTCTTCTCGTAAGGAGGAAGAACGGTTACACCACCGATGTTACGGTCGAGGTCCCACGGAATACCTATGCCGATGTGCGTATTAAGTCGAAGCGGCTGGTACTGGGTAAGCACACCCACGGTATCAACACCCGAATTAATACAGTTGGAAAGCGGAAAATCAATAATTCTGTACTTGCCGCCGAAAGAAACGGCAGGCTTGGCCATCTTGGCGGTCAAAACTCCGAGTCGGCTTCCCTGGCCACCCGCCAAAAGCATGGCAATCATCTCTTTTTTTATCATTGATGCCTCCAGATATAGCTTATTATGGAGCTAGAATGCTCCGAAAAATGCTCTATATTAAGTGTACCCCACTTTTTCCTTTTAATCAACGAAAGTTTCGTTTCGTTTGCGTTTTTTGTCAGTAATGCTATAATCAATCTGTCGGATTTGGAAAAAGAAAGTGTCCGACGGGAGATTTAGTTATGAGTATTACTTTAAATTCTGATATGCATGTTTATTTTATAGGCATCGGAGGTATCTCCATGAGCGGTCTTGCAAGCATTCTTCTTGCGGACGGCTACAAGGTTTCCGGCTCCGATTCCAAGGAAAGTGATTTGACAAGAAAGCTCTCCGAAGACGGCGCTACCGTCTACTACGGTCAGGAGACTTCCCATATTACCGATGATGTTGATTTAATCGTCTATACCGCGGCCATCCGTCCCGACAATGCCGAGTACAAGGCTATGATGGAGTCGGGCAAGGCTCACATGACAAGAGCCGAGTTTTTGGGCCAGCTTATGAAGGGATATAATACTCCGGTTGCTGTAAGCGGTACTCACGGTAAGACCACCACTACTTCAATGATTTCGGAGATTATGCTTGAGGCTGATACAGATCCTACCCTTTCGGTCGGCGGTGTTTTAAAGAGCATCAATTCCAATCTTCGCGTAGGTGCTCACGATTACTTTATTTTTGAGGCCTGCGAGTACACCAACAGCTTTTTAAGTTTCTTCCCTAAGATTTCAGTCATACTTAATATAGAAGAAGACCATCTCGATTTCTTTAAGGATATTAACGATATTCGCAGTTCTTTCAAGCGTTTCGCGGATTTGTTGCCCGAAGACGGTTTGCTTGTAATAAACGGTGAGATTGATAACTATCGTGAGATTGTCAAGGATATCAAGTGCCCTTATGTTACTTACGGATTTTCGCCCGCGTTTGATTTCTGGGCTTCCGATGTAAGCTTTGATAAGAACGGACATCCTTCTTTTACCTGCCATGTTAAGAAGACAGGCGGTGAGTTTGATGTAACGCTTGCCACGACCGGTATCCACAATGTATCCAATGCGCTTGCAGCTATTGCGGTTGCACGTAACCTTAAGGTATCCGCTTCCAATATTAAGTCTGCTCTCCTTAAGTGCAGCGGTTCGAAGCGTCGTTTCGAGGAGCTCGGTTCCTTTAACGGCGTGACTGTAGTGGACGATTATGCTCACCACCCCACAGAGATCCGCGCTACGTTGAATGCAGCATTACAGAAGCCTCACAATAAGCTTTGGGTTGTGTTCCAGCCTCATACGTATACTCGTACGAAAGCGTTGTTGCCTGACTTTGTCGAAGCGCTTTCTTTGGCCGACAAGGTTGTGTTGTGTGATGTATATGCGGCACGCGAGAAAGACATATACGGTTGCAACTCGCAGACGCTTTACGAAGCGATGAAGAAACGTGGAATCGATGTAACGTATATTAAAGATTTTTCGGAAATCGAAAAATTCGTTAAGGAAAATTGCACTACCGATGACCTGTTGATAACTATGGGCGCGGGAGACGTCGTAAACATCGGTCAGAACCTGGTTTCATAATATTTATCCACAAGTCCACATTTTTGAGGGTTGAAAAGCCACTTGAAAATGTGGATTATTTTTTCCCCGTTTTTCTGCGTGTTTTAGTGGGTTTTTCAAAATACATCCACATTATCCACACTTTCCACAAAATTACCCTGTCGGTTTGAAAGCCTTGATTTTGCTGGCTTTTTCGGCATTTTACCCATTTTATTTGGAGGCTGTTTTTGGTAGAATCAGCCTTGGAAGTTCCGTTTGGGGTACCCTCATTCGGCCGCGCAGTGGAGATGCGTGTTTTCCAAATTTTGTATAGACTACCTCTTTAAGGGGATAGGGGAGATTTCCATGAACTCTTTGACAATTTATAAAGATGACTACGCCGGCAGCACCGCCATTTCCAATAGATTTATCGACAATTACATGACGGAAGCCAACGATGCCCAGCTCAAAGTCTACCTTTATCTTGTGCGCATGATGAGCGCCAATCTTCCTACCGGAATCTCCGATATGGCCGATAAGTTCAACCACACCGAGAAAGACATTATGAGAGCTCTTAAGTACTGGGAGAGACAGCACCTTATTGCTCTTGAATATAACGAAGCGAAGTCTCTTACGGGAATTCGCTTTCTTTCACCGTCGGAAGCAGCTGCGAGCGTTGAGAGACCTCTTGCTCCGATTGTTCCTTTGAAACTTGTGTCCGCGCCTGCGGAGGTTAAGGCTGCCGAGCCCGCTCCCATTGAGCCTGCTAAGCCCGATTACGACAATATTTCGTATTCCAGAGATCAGCTTAAGGCGTTCAAGGAAAACGCCGAGACGGGACAGCTTCTTTTTATAGCAGAGACTTATCTTCAGAAGCAGCTTACGCTTAAGGATATCGAGATTCTTTATTTTATTACCGACGAGCTTAAGTTTTCGTCAGACCTTGTGGACTACCTGCTTCAGTACTGCGTAGACCGCGGCAAGACCAGCTTCGCTTACATTAAGAAGGTTGCCATTTCCTGGGCCGAGGCGGAGATTAAGACTCCCAAGCAGGCCAAGGCTTTTGTCGGCAACAGTTATGATAAGACCGTATACACCATCCTTAAGTCCCTCGGACGCAACTCGACTCCCACTCAGAAGGAAGCCGAGATGGTTACCAAATGGTACAAGGACTACGGATTTGACTTAGAAATCATCAATGAGGCTTGCGGCAGATCGGTTCTTGCTGTCGAGTCCCACAGACTGGAATACTGCGAGGGTATTCTTTCTTCCTGGAAGAAAGCAGGCGTTAAGAATCTTTCCGATATAGCCGCCGCAGATGCTTCTTACAGAAAGCCCAAGGCTGCAGCTTCAGGCGCTCCCTCCAAGAATCAGTTCAACCAGATGATTCATACCAAGTACGACTTTGATGAAATAGAACGTCAGATATTAAGCAATTAGTGTTTGCTGTTCGTTGCCTGTAATAGGTTAGTATGAAAGGGTCAATATGGCATTATCACAAGCTCAGTTTGATACTATATTACAAAGATACGAAGTAACCAGACTTAAGAACCAGCACATTCTCAACGACAGAAGAGATTACGTATACAAGAACGTGGAAGGCTACAAGGAGCTCGACGACTCCGTTGTATCCGTCTCCATGGACATGGCCCGCAAGAAAATGGCCGGCGACAAGGACGCCATGGAAGAGCTTCGCGCTCTCCTTGCGGACTTAAAGAGCATGAAGCACAGCCTTCTTAAAGGCGCAGGACTTCCCGAGGATTACCTCGAGCCTATCTACGACTGCCCCGATTGCAAGGACACCGGTTACATTAAGAACGAGAAGTGTCACTGCCTTAAGCAGCAGATTATCGAAGTTTTATACGAACAGTCCAATATCAAGGAATTCCTTGAAGACAATAACTTCAGCAAGCTTGACTATACCTATCACACCGGCGAGGGCTTTGAAGCCTTTAAGCGCGCTGTCTTTGTAAGCCGCGAACTTGTTGAGAAGATTGATTTTGAACACAAAAACATTTTGTTTTATGGGTCTGTAGGCACCGGTAAGTCATTCCTTTCCGGATGTATTGCCAAGGACGTACTCGACTCGGGGCACTCGGTTATCTATTTCAGCGCCGTATCTCTCTTTGAAGCCCTGGCTCGAGAAACCTTTGACAACAAGGCCAAAGAAGACCTTTACAATTTCCATGAATATATATATAATTGTGATTTGCTAATCGTAGACGATTTGGGAACCGAGGTATCCAACACCTTTGTTTCCAACCAGCTCTTCTCGTTTATCAACGAGAGAAACCTTCGCAAGAAGTCTACCATTATTTCTACGAACCTTTCTCTTGAGCAGATAAGCGACAGATACTCAGACAGAGTTTTCTCCCGTATTATCAATACCTATACGGCCTGCAAGCTTTCGGGAGCTGACATAAGAATCGTCAAGCGTAAGTGTTGATTTCGAAAGTGAGGATTCTTTTTCATGGCTGTTTTTGAAGACAAGCGTAATCTTGAGACCATCCCTGTTGGTTCTCTTGGTATTATTCCTCTTGAGGGATGCAAAGAATTGGGACAGAAGGTAGACAGTTATCTCGTTAAGTGGCGTGAGGAGCGCGAGAACGAGCACAAGGAAAGCTTAGCTTTCTCGGGTTACATGAGACCTTCTTATATTCTTCAGGCCAAGGTTCCGAGATTCGGTTCCGGTGAGGCAAAGGGTCTTATCCTTGAGTCAGTAAGAGGTACCGACTTATACCTTATGGTGGATGTATGTAACTACTCTCTCACTTATTCAATGTGCGGCTATGAGAATCACATGTCGCCCGACGATCACTACCAGGATTTAAAGCGTATCATCGCAGCTGTAGGCGGTAAGGCAAGACGTATCACCGTAATCATGCCTTTCCTTTACGAAAGCAGACAGCACAAGCGCACAGGTCGTGAATCTCTCGACTGTGCAATGGCTCTTCAGGAGCTTACCAATATGGGCGTTGACAACATCATTACCTTTGACGCTCATGACCCCAGAGTTCAGAACGCAATTCCGCTTCACGGATTTGAGACCATACAGCCTGCTTACCAGTTTATCAAAGGCTTACTCAAGAACGTGAAGGGCTTAAATATCGATTCAGACCACATGATGGTTATCTCACCCGATGAAGGTGGTATGGGACGTGCCATTTATCTTGCCAACGTACTTGGTCTTGATATGGGTATGTTCTACAAGAGGCGTGACTACACCAAGGTTGTCAACGGACGTAATCCCATCGTTGCTCATGAGTTCTTAGGCTCAAGCGTAGACGGTAAAGACGTTATCATCGTAGACGATATGATTTCTTCAGGCGAAAGCGTTCTCGAAGTTGCAGCTAACTTAAAGTCCAGAAATGCCAATAAGATATTTATTTTCTCATCCTTCGGACTTTTCACCAACGGCCTCGATCGTTTCGATAAGGCATACGAAGACGGAACTATTACAAGAGTTCTTACCACTAACCTTGTTTATCAGTCACCCGAGCTTCTTTCCAAGGAGTGGTACATTAACTGCGACATGAGTAAGTACATCGCTTACATCATCGATACACTTAACCACGATACCTCTATAAGCGACCTGCTTATTCCTAACGAGCGTATCCAGCGTATCGTAAGCAGATACAAGATGGGCGAGCTTGATTAATATTGATATATATTCAGCCGGTGCATTATTTGCACCGGCTGTTTTTCTTTTGCCACTATTAACTTAAAAAGGCGCCCCCTCTCGGGGACGCCTTAATTCTATGCTCTTTAGATATTCTTGAATCTTGATACTTCGCCCTGAAGTGAACCGGAAATTGTAAGGTTTTCTTCGGCTTCGTTCTTGATGTTCTGAATAGCTGATACAAGGTCTCCTGTATTCTCTGCCGCTGATGTGATGGCCTTGGAGCTTTCTTCGGTAGCGGAGGAAATACTCTTCATGGAGTTGGTAATATCCGATACGGTCTTATCAAGTGTCTTAACGCCTTCACGATATGCTTCAAAGATTCTGTCCATATCTTCTGCGTCGGTATAATAGTGATCGGCTACGCCTTCAAAGTTCTTGTAGTCTTCGATGATATCCTGAGACAGGAATTCAATAAGCTGGTTCGCGTTGTTCATAAGGCTTTCCACCGCGCTTATAACCTTGGCGCTGATGCCCTGAATCATATTGGCTGTTTCCTGGCTGTTGCCGGCAAGCTTACTGATTTCTTCCGCAACTACCGCGAAGCCTCGTCCTGCTTCACCGGCTCTTGCAGCCTCAATACTTGCGTTAAGCGCAAGGAGGTTGGTCTGGCTTGCTATATCAAGTATATCTCCGGTAAGTCCGTCGATTTCGTTAACTCGCTTACTTTCTTCGATAGCTGTTTCAAGCTCTTCCTTACGGGTTTCAACAATCTTGAGAATCTTTTCCTTACGTGAGTTGGCATCGCTCTTAACGCCCTTAGCACGTCCTTTGATTTCAAGTACAAGATTGCTACCCTGATCGGTTTCATCACTCATAGCAGTAACGGAAGACATTACATTCTGTATACCGTCGTCCATCTGATGAATCATGTTTGTAACTTCAACCATGCTGGCCGAGAGCTGTTCCATAACTGCGGAAAGACCTGTAATATCGTCGTCGGAATCGGATACGTTTCTGTCCATTGTTTCGATGGAAGCCTGCATCTTTTCTGACTCTTCACCGATCTTCTTCATGATGCTCTGGAGATTTTCAATAAAGTCATTGATACCGACTGAAAGTACACCGATTTCGTCCTTGGTGGTAACATCGAGTCGAGCTGTAAGGTCACCTCTGTCATGCTTGATATCACTGATAATCGTTTCAAGCTGCTTACTTGCTCTGTTGGCAGGACTGCTGACTGTACGGACGATAAAGAAAATACCTACTATAACCGCAAGTACGAATACTGCAGAAAGAACAAGTGTCATCATCTGAATATTCTTAACGGTAGAAGCAAATGTCGCTTCGGCCTTCTTGTTAACATCATCAAGTGCCGCATAGAATGCGTCGCTGGCGGGTTCACCGACACCTATTACAAGGCCCATAAAGTCGGAACCAAGCATTGAATTGGCGGTATCAATATCTCCTGCCAAGATGCTCGACATAGCGGTATTAAGCATTTCGGATGCCGCAGCAAGGAAACCTTCATATGTGGCATGTGCTTCCGTAAGGGCTTTATCGTTAATGGCGGGAACCAGTTTATTAAGTGATTCTCTGTACTCATCCACTAAACCCATCGAACCGTAGAAACCACCGCTGATGCTTTGTACCAGGCCCGGATCTGCATCGGGCATTAATGCCAAGAGGTTAGCGTCCAGCTTACATACCTCTATGTTTTTACCGATTTGTGCAGCCGCGTACTCAGCGGGGATAATCTTATCGCCCATGAGGTTACCGGTGGTCTGAACACTTTTCATTGCATTTAACGTAATTACTACATTACAAGCAAATGCAACAAACAAAACCGCGACAATAATCAGTATCTTCGATCCTATTTTTCTCATGTATACTCCTCCATCAAATTATGTGGCAATATTTCTAAATTCTATTATAATGTCGGAAATAAACGAGAAATTATAAAAAATCAAAATTATTCCTGTTTTAACGGTACATAAGTGATAAATCGGTTACCTGTATTTTCAAAGAGTTTCTCGGCCTCATTCATGCCAAGTTTGTACCAGCCTTTCTTGGAGTCGAGCACCACTACCGCTATCTGGTTAAATCCTATTACAAGATATGCATCGTCACCCGCAATACCGAGCACAGGTATATCTCTGTTGACGTAGTACAAAATACTGTCAAGCGAGCATCCACTCAAGTCAAGAACTTCGGCATTTTCAAGGCTTCCGCGCAGTATCGAAAGAACAGAGTTGCCGCGAGCCAGCATGTAGTCAGAGTTACGTACGACACCTTCATATTCGAGCATCTTATCAAGGCAGAAAGCAAGTGGGCTTCTGGTCTCTTCACCGACAGGATTGACGCTCAAATTCATTATCTGGTTGCGCTGATTTCTGTTGGCTCTGTACCATACATAGCGGCCGGAACCGTTTAAAACGGTAGCATAATTGAGGTTAGCTTCCTGAACCGCATTGGACGGATTTGTATAAATTTTCTGGAGCCTTCCTTTGTAATAAACATAGTAATAAGCATGCGTAGAAACCGCACGTTTCATCTCAAGTTCTCTTGTTCCTTCGTATATTACTTCCCTCGGAACAATCTTAACAATTTTGGCTCCTGCATCTTTTTTCAGAATAATACGTACAACTCTTTCGTAGTCGGAGTACGTAAACACATCGATTTTATTCTGAAGATCTTCTTTTTTCTGGTTATTGGTGATGTATTCGTTGTCAATTCCGACATATGAGAGCGCTTCTTTGTCCGATTTTTTAACTCTTGAAAGCGTAAGGAGGTTATCCTTAACCGTTCCGCCGATTACATACGCTCCGTCTTCACTATACTGCTTACGATTCTCGCCGAATTTACTTTGAATCTTAACGCAATACATAGGAAATGTAACTCGGCCGGTATTGTCCTCCGTAACATCGCTCTTGTACGCAAGGCCATACGCAAAATCTTCGCCGAGGAACGCTATCGGCTTAATGTACTGTCCGGCAGGCGCTTCGATGGTAGAAATCTGCTTGGTAAGCATGTTCATAAGCTTAAGGCTAGTGGAAGCATTAACGTCTGCGCCTTCCTGCCACACCATCATCGTAGAATTGTCGGATACTGTGTATTTGTCTTCCTCAAGATTCTCAACCAGAATCTCTGTAGTCTTGTTCTCAACATCAATTGCATAAATCGACTTATCAAGCATCATATAGAAAATGCCTTCACGATTTAAGAAGCACAGCTCCTCCAAATCACGCATAACTATATCCGCCGACTTATCCGAAGAAATAAAGAACTCTTCCTCGACTTCATTGGTAACGCCGTTAAACTGATACAACGTCACGCCCACACGACCCTCATAAGTTCCGCGATTCATATATCCGTATACCGCGAACCACACATTGCCGGCTTCATCAACGCTGAGTGCCTTAATCGCATGATTGTTGTTATATGTTCTTTCGTCGAAATTGCTCTCGTCGTAAAAAGAAAACAGCTTAACAAGGCGATTACCGTCGGCATTGTATGAGTAAAGAACGTTCTCATTACTAAATGCAATTACGTTACCGTCGTCGCTCTCGATAAGGCCCTTGTCATCGTCGGTGATTCCGAGAAGTATATCCTCACCTCTTACTATAGGAGTGTCGATGTAGATAACCCTACCCATCGTCCTTTCAAAATCAAGCAAATACATGACTTCGCCGGTATATCTGATGCGGAAGCATTCCTCCACGAAGTACTCCGTTTCCTCAGCCGCAGAGTTGACCTTGACTATATAGTTGGCAGTGAAAACCGCCGTTTCTTTGGCTATTTCTTTGATATTGAGTACAGGCTCGGTCACACGCTTCGCGTTAAGATTGCCAAAAGAAAGCTGCTCAAGAGAGCTGTGGATATTGACCTTGGCAAGGGTAGTGTTGTCGCCGCTTGAATTGGACTCCATGTAAGTTTTAAGTGAGCCTGCGGTTTCGAGCGTCATTTCATTGGCGCAGAAATCAGTGATGAATGCTATTTTTTCTTTGACGCAATAGCTGGGAGCTTTGATAATGCGAGTGTGATAGAATGCCTCGGAATTGTCGCTGAATGTAAGATAAATCTGAAGACTGTACTCTGTGTACTCCTGCAGAAGGTCCTTGAAGCGGATAGACGCGTGAATGGTATAGTCATCCTCGGTGTAATCGGTTATGTCGGTTGATTCAATCAGACGGCTGCCGTCCACCGTGCGGACCTTGGCTGTAATCTTGTCCACTACGCGACCGTGCTTGGTCACACGAAAAGTAACCCCTCTTTGATCGTCAAGGGGGGTTATGTTCTCACGAAGCAGGCCAAGATCCATTTCGGAAGTATAACCGTGAAGCTCGTTAACCGTCTCGCCGCCGATGCTCATGCTGATTACGGGGAGAGTCGCGCGCTCCATATCGCGGGTAGTATTCACATTACCTCGGTTCATCAAAAATCCTGCCAGAAACATTGTTCCGACAAAAGTAAGAATCGAAGCGATAGCCTTAAGTATCGTTTTCTTCATATGGTGTATCTCGTAATAACTTCTTAAGCGTAATCTCCCCGCCCGCAAGTTCCGTCAATGATTCAAGGCTCTTGGAAAGAGCCTTGCCGGGAACCATGCGATTCTTCTTCACGCCTCTTATAAGGAGGTTCTTGGGAGTATGCTCCATATCTATAAATTCAAGAATCTGCGTATCGTATCCCGCTTGAGTAAGGAGGCCCGCGCGCATGGCGTCGGTGAAAATCGCAGACATTCTTTCTTTCAATATTCCGTATTCGGAGACGGCACTGAGCACCGGCGAATTCTTAAATCGGTTAAGCTCATGCTGGCAGCACGGAACCGCCATTATGACTTCAGCTCCCCAAGTTATGGCCTTGTGAAGCGCATAATCGGTTGCAGTGTCGCAAGCGTGAAGCGTGATAACCATATCAACCTTGTCAACGCCTTCAAACTTGCCGATATCGCCCTCAATGAACTTAAGCGATTCATATTTATATTTATTCTTAAGCTTGTTACATTCCGCTATAACATCGCTCTTGAGGTCAAGCCCGATGATATCGGCCTTTATACCTTTAAGCTTCACAAGATAATAGTATAAAGCAAAAGTAAGATACGACTTACCACAGCCAAAATCTATAACCGTAATCGTCCTTGTAGTATCAAGACTCGGTATTACATCAGCCACAATCTCAAGGTACCTGTTAATCTGCCTGAACTTGTCGTACTTCGAGCGAACAATCTTACCGTCCTGCGTCATAACTCCGAGGTCCACCATGAACGGAACCTTGGTGCCCTCTTCTATAATATATTTCTTGGTACGATTGTGGTCGAGTGACGCTTTCTTATCGGTTACCGACTTATTCTTAACTACAGTGACAGTTCCCTTCTTATTGGCAAGAACGGTATAGCCGCCGTCTTCAGTCTCGAATAACCCCTGGTAAAAGAAACCGGGTATGGCTTCCTGCAGATATTTTTCAAGCTCGGGCGCCTTAAGATTCTCATGAACCTCCTTGCAGGTATTCGAACTCTTAGAACCGATACTCTTGGTTACCTGAAAAAGAATCTGCTCCTTGACCTTTATGGGTCTGATTCTGACTCCCGAGGCCTCCGAATCTTTGGCGGGCTTGGAAAGTACAATTCTTATTAAGTTATCGCCCGTTATGGACTGTAAAAGTTTAAGATAATCCATGTTATTTTATTCTAGCCTTGAATTGTCAGAAAGTTTGATAGTATACATTCATGTTTTTATTGCGATGCAAGTTTTCTTGCGTGAAATCACGCCCATGAATTTAATAATTCGTTAATAGAAGATGTGGTTTCCGATTTGGATACCGGTCAATCCTTCAATCGGAGTCCTAAAATGGAGGCAATCTCCTACGTTGGTGACGCCGCTCATAGCAGCATCAGCAGCCGCATAGCAGTCATTGTTGGTCTTGCCTGCGGCAAGATACAAATCAAATCGTCCGCTATATACAGGTGAGAACTGTTTTCTCTGTCTGATAACCTCCACAACGGTAGCCGGATAAACCGAACTTCTTACGCGGTTAATTACTACCGCTCCGACCGCAACCTTACCTTCATAAGGCTCGCCGCCGGCTTCACAATATATAAGTACCGCGAGCAGATACCTGTCTCCGTCCGCAAATTGTACATCTGAAATATCACGCCAAACCGATCTTGCCGCAAGGGCCGACAGTCTCAACTCTTCTTCGAGCTGTTTCTTGATGGCTGCCACATCGGCTTCTTTGGCCTTTAAGTCTGCTTCGTAAGCAAGAAGTTCTGCCTCGGCATCGCTTATAAGGTCGGTGTACTGAGCCACCTTACCCTTGGTCTGCTCGGCGACTTCCGCAACCTTGGCTTTCTCTTCTTCAGCCTCGGCTTTCAGTCCGTCAAGCTCGGCCTTCTCGCCCTGGAGCTTCGCTTCCAAAGCTTCTATGTTCTTACGGGTAGCCTGATATTCATCGAATTTTTCTTTGTCGTAATCCGCAAGCGCTTCCATGTAATTGCTAAGAGTTATGAAATCCGAGAAGGACTTCGCCTGGAACACAATCTCAAGGTAAAGGCTCTTGCTGTCCTTGTACATGAACTGGATACGCTTCTTCATGGCCTCGTACTGCTCGGCCTCAATGTTACGCGCCTCTTCAAGTGCTGCCTGAGTTTCGGCGATTTCCTGTTCTTTGACCTCAATCTTGCCCTCTAACTCCGCAATTCTCTCACAGATCTGGTCGAGCTCGGCATTGAGCTTATCGAGCTCACGCTTAAACTCTTTCTTACGGGCATTGAGTCCGTCGACCTCGTCCTGTTGCTCCTTAACCTTTTCTTTGGCCGCGTCACGATCCTTTTGGGCTTCGTTAAGCTTATCCCTGGTAGATTGGGAAGCAAAAGAATGACTCGGTTCAACCCTTAACGATATTACGACAAGTAAAAGAATCAGCAGGATTCTTCTAACATGCTTTCTTATCATATTTACTTCCCTACATTTCGATTTCAACCTTACGTCCGGTTCGCTGGTACTGGTAGTACTTAACTCCGGCTGCATCCAGCATGCGTTTTGATGCCTTGGTAGAAGGGGTGTCTGCGTACTTGTCACTGTCGTACACTATAGTCTTGATTCCGCTTTGAATGATAGCCTTGGCACATTCGTTGCAGGGGAATAATGAAACGTAAATCTTCGAGCCCTCTAAGCTTCCTCCACGATAATTTAGGATTGCGTTAAGCTCACTGTGGGTAACAAAAGCATACTTGGTATCAAGTGTGTCTCCGTCGCGTTCCCACGGAAAATCATCGTCGGAACAGTTCTTGGGGAAACCATTGTAACCCATTGAAAGAATCTTGTTGTCGGCACTTACTATGCAGGCGCCGACCTGTGTGTTGGGATCTTTGGAACGCATGCCGGAAAGTGCGGCAACGCCCATAAAATATTCATCCCAGGAAATGTAATCTGTACGTTTCATAATAATATCCTCCGAAATTCGCTGTGCGAAATAAAGACCTAATTAACAAATACGTGCATAATACTTTCTTTTACTAAATACAAGAAAAGGCCTTGGCGTTACCGCTTCGGCCTTTAAAAATTACTTGGTTCCGAAAATACGGTCACCGGCATCGCCGAGTCCGGGAACGATGTAAGCATTCTCGTTAAGGTGATCGTCAAGCGCTCCGATGTAAAGATCGATGTCGGGATGCGCCTCCTGCATTCTCTTAACGCCTTCGGGAGCTGCGATAATGCACATGAAGTGAATCTTCTTGCATCCTTTATCCTTAAGCATCTGAATGGCTGCTACGGAAGAACCGCCTGTAGCAAGCATGGGGTCTACTACGAATACTTCTCTCTCTGCACAATCAGCGGGAAGCTTGCAGTAGTATTCAACAGGTTCATGAGTCTCGGGATCTCTGTACAAACCGATGTGACCAACCTTGGCAACAGGGATAAGTGTGAGCATACCGTCTACCATACCAAGACCTGCGCGAAGGATAGGAACGATAGCAAGTTTCTTACCCTTTAACTCCTTAACTGTAGTCTTGCAGATAGGGGTTTCAATCTCAACATCGGAAAGTTCCAAATCTCTGGTAGCTTCGTAGCAGATAAGCTGAGCTATCTCGGAAATTGTCTGTCTGAAATCCTTGGTTCCCGTATCCTTTCTTCTGATATAACCGATTTTGTGCTGGATAAGCGGGTGATCCATAATAACTGTTTTTCCCATTTTCATTCTCCTCTTTAATTATTTTTCTATAAGTGAAATACGTCTGGAATGTCTTTCCTCGCCGGAGAACTCCGTGTCAAGGAAAGTATCCGTTATTTTAACGGCAAGGTTGGGTCCCACAATGCCTGCGCCCAAAGAAAGCATGTTGGCGTCATTGTGAAGTCTTGTAAGCTCTGCGCTTAACACATCCGAGCAAAGTGCACATCTGATGCCCGAAATCTTATTGGCGGTAATCGAAATACCGATACCTGTGGTACAAATAACGATTCCTTTCTCACACTCTCCGCTTGCAACAGCCTTCGCAACAGCGCGGCCGTATACGGGATAGTCGCAGGAACTCGTGTCGGGACAGCCGAAGTCCTTGTACTCAATACCTCTTTCTTTAAGGTGTTTCATGATAATCTGGCGAAGTTCGTATCCGCCGTGATCGCTTCCGATAGCAATCATTTCCGTAAACCTCCGTAATACTCTTTTCTCTCTATAATAAATCACACAAGTGCTTTATTATTCCGTCTCAATAACCTTATGTCCCGCAGCCTTCAACAATCTGTTCATGACTGCTGCCCCAACTCCGCTGTCCGCAAAGGATTCGGAGTACATCTTCTCTATTCCTTCATCATCAAACTCGCGCAGAATTCTGAACAAGTGATGCGCAACCTCGTCTTCTCTGCCCGCGTGGCCGACGCTCTTAACAGAATCGGCATGATAACGAGCCTTGGTCTCCTCAGTCGCTATAATACCGGTCTTGAATCCGGCCAAAGAAGCCTCTTCCGCCAAGCGATTAATCTCGGCTACAACCACTTCGGACTTGCCCTCAACAATCGCAAGCTCACCCTTGGGTGCGTAATGTCTGTATTTCATGCCCGGTGCTTTGGGCGGGGTCTTCGAATTGGTATCGATTATTGCCTTGTCAATTGTTACATCCTGAGAAAGTGCTTCCTCAAGCATCTCCTTGGTAATGTAACCGGGGCGAAGTATCATGGGCTCGCCTGCAGTAAAGTCCACAATCGTAGACTCAAGTCCCACCTCGGAATCGCCGCCGTCGATTATCATGTCGATGCGACCGTCCATGTCCTCGATTACGTACTTGGCAACCGTAGGGCTAGGGCGCCCCGAAAGGTTGGCACTCGGTGCAGCGATATATCCCCCTGCCGCTTCAATAAGTGCCGCCGCAATCTTGTCCGAAGGCATTCTGACCGCAACAGTATCAAGCCCGCCCGTAGTCTCGCGGGGAACAAGCCCGTTCTTATTAAAAATCATGGTAAGGGGACCGGGCCAGAAGCGACTTGCAAGCTTCAAAGCTCCGTCAGGAATCTCTGTAACGATTTTCTTAAGAGCGTCCATCTTAGCGATATGCACGATAAGAGGGTTGTCACTGGGACGCCCCTTCGCCGCATATATCTTGCGGGACGACTCGGGATTAAGCGCATCTCCGCCGAGACCGTATACAGTCTCCGTAGGAAAAGCAACCAGTCCGCCGGCCTTAAGAATATCTCCGGCGCGCTTTATAACCGATTTATCTATATTATCTTGATTAAGTACTACTATTTCTGTATCCATATTTAAGTAATTATAACACAAAAGCAAGGCGGATGACACCATCCGCCTCAAATTCATCATTATCAATAATTCATATAAGCTTCAATCAAATCCCAAACTTCGGGAATTTCCTGACCAAGCTTCCACTCTGCCACGCCTGCGATGCCGCTTTCTTTGATTACGTTGAGACGTACCTTGAGGGAATCAAGGTCTTCCATCCATACCTGATAGAATGTACCGCCGATGGTAGCCTCCGCGTAGTTCTGATTGGTGGCGTCGTCCCACTTGGCCTCAAGACCGTTACGTGCAAGGAAGTCTGCTGCCACCTGCATGGTAACCGCTTCGCTTGTGGTATCATCGCCGACAGTCTTCCAAACTCTGGTGTAGAAAGGAATTGCGTTGATAACCTTCTCGGCAGGAACAACATCAACCGTATCCTGAATACCCTTAACCATCCAAGGCATACTGGAAACCGAACCCGCATCGCTTCCTGCGTAATGCTCATCGTATCCCATGATAATTACGTAATCCGCGAACTTACCCTGCTCTTCTCTGTTGTAAAAAGCAGTATATGCGGTAGGCACATAGTTGTCTACCGAAAGCACGAGGTTATTGGCATGACATGCAAGCGCCAATTCTCTTACAAACTGTATATATGCATCTCCCGTCGATGTGGGGACCTGCTCAAAGTCAAGGTTGATACCGTCAAGATTGTACTGAAGAGCCGCAGAAATGAGGCCTTCGATAAGATGCTCTCTCTTGGATGTATAAGTAAGAACACTAGCGGTATCTACATCTGTATATGAATGGAAGTTAGCAATAAGTCCCCAGACTTCCATGCCCATCTTATGAGCCGCATCTGTATATTCCAAACTTGCAACGCTGTCGAAATTACCATCATTGTCTGTAAGCCAGAACCATGTGGGAGAAATAACGTTAACACTCTTAACCTTCGCACACTGTGCATAGAGCTCGCTTGCTCCCTGAACGTATTCCATGTTGTGCCATGCAAGATTGATCTTATGACCTCTGTTAAGAGAAGAATAATTCTCAGGTGCCACTTCCGTCACGGGAGTCTCCTGCTCGTAACGCTCATCTTCAATGAACTTCTGCTCGAGATAACCGATAAAGCCATCCGCTGTCTTAACCTTCATCCAATCATCAAGGGGCTCAAGAAGTTCAACAACATCACCTGTCGCAACCTCGGTAAGAATCTCGCTCTTAACACCTGCGCGCCATCTGACTGCCGTAGGCTTCTTAACAGTAGCAACTTCTCTCTCACTCCATTCAGTATATACCTGCATATGGATGGGGTCGCTATATAACTCGTATGAGAAATTCACAAATTTCTTAACATATTCAATCGCAACGTAAAGGGTATCGCCCTTCTCAACCGTAATGGGATAGCTGAAATTCTTAGTCTCGCCGAACTCTGTATAAGAAGAACTTCCTATCTCAGTGCGAATCGTAGTCTCCGCATTAGTATATAAAAGAAGGTTCTCATTGTAATCATGGTAGAATCTCTCGGTGAAAAGATCTTTAACCGAATCAAGAGAGAAATAAATATTTCCGTCTATCATCTTAGCCTTCTGTTCAATCTTTGAATCCTGTAAAATAACGGGCACCTCATCCGCCGAGTAAATCTCGAAGTATGAATTGTAATCTGCCCATTCCTGTCCGTATGAATATTTATCAAGAAGCTTCTTGCCGTAGCTTACGCCTATAACGACGCAAATCAGGACAATCGCCACCAAAGCCGGAATTACTTTCTTCATCTAAAACCTCCTGTGGTCTCACACGACCGCCCTAATTATAGCAGACAATCTTCTTAACGTCATTTTAAAATTCTATTAAGATTGTCCCGCGCCGTAAGTCTGGCATTAAAGCTTATGCCTTCTTTCTCCGGTTGCCGCTTTTTAGTGCTTGTAACCAAAAGAAGACGTGATAAACAATTTTAAGTGCTCCTACCCGTGTTCCAAATAAAAATCCGTATGCTTTTGCTGTCTGCATGTAATAGTGAATTATTTGTTCGTGGTAAATTTAGGAAAACTTTCTGTTCCCAAAACGGCACGCTCAACGCGCCGAAAGACTATAGATATCTCCGACTACGGAGATACGTTTATATTCTGTTTCCTCGTGCGAGGACTGTCTGCCCCCTTTCCGAACACCGATTGGCTCGGAGCACAAAGGGTATTATACACGAGGCAAAAGAAAATGTGTGAACAAACTGTAAACAAATTTTGAACAAATTATGGACGATTAATTTTCCGCTAATATATTTATATTAGGTTATGTTTCTATCCAAATCAGCCGATTAATATATTACAAATAAACCTAAAGTTTATTCAAAGTTTTAATATCCGCGGTGTATAATATAAGTATGAGGAGGTCGCGAAAGCTTCTGAAAGCTTGAAGATTTGACAGTTCTTTCTTATATTTATTAAAACTTTGAAAAACATCAATCGTATCACTTGACTAAGAAGCAACGGGGGAATAATATTCAAATATGAAAATTGAAAAAGTAAACGATCATCAGATCCGCTGCACGCTTACACGTGAAGACCTCGCATCCAGACGCCTCAAGATGAGCGAGCTTGCATATGGCTCCGATAAAGCCAGAGATCTTTTTAAGGATATGATGGAGAAAGCAAATATTGAATATGGATTTGAAGCCGGCAACATTCCGCTTATGATCGAGGCGATTCCCGTAAGCGGCGAGTGTATCGTGCTTGTCATTACCAAGGTTGAGGACCCTGAGGAACTTGATACCAGATTCTCGAAGTTCGCGCCCGGTATTGATGAAGACGACGACTCCGAAGACGACACCGAAAGTGTTGACGAGGAAGTTGTGAACATTGCCGATTTGTTTAAACGTTTCAGAGATGCAGTACAGAGCAAGGAAGGAGATAAGGATGCCGCAACCGAAGCGTTCGACGGCATGGCGTTTTCTTTTGACAGCATCAGCGATATCTCTCGTGTATGCGAGCGTGTAATTGCTCACTTCTGCGGAGACAGTTCTTTGTACCACAATGCGGAATCCGGCGAGTACTTACTCACGGTTAACCGCGCCAAGATGGATATTGCGGACTTTGTACAGATTTGCAATCTCTTCTCTGAGTACGGCGCCGCTCTTCGCGGTAAGTCAATCTCAGAGAGCTACTTAAGAGAGCACTATGAGACCATCATTGACAAGGATGCGGTAAGCACTTTGGCTAAGTTCTAACTGAATAGAGTAAAGAAAAAGCCCGGTTCATTACGAATCGGGCTTTCTTAATGCAATTATGAATTACATAGCTTTGAGAGCTTCCATGAGTGCATCGATGTCGATACCGTGCACCATTGCTGCTTCCTCGATGCTCTCGCCCTGAGATGCGGGACATCCTAAGCAGTGCATGCCTGCGCTCATTAAAATAGGTGCTGCTTCGGGTGCTTTATTAAGAAGCTCACCGATTGTCATTTCCTTAGTAATATCTGCCATGGTAACTACCTCCTATCGTGGCACATTAATTAACGTCACGGTCAGTATAGTACATTCATTGGAAACAATCAATAAACTTTCTATAAATAATATTATGCCTATTTGTATCAAAGCCAATATTATCCGATTCCTCTATAATATAGCAGCAAGACTCCACCGGCGTTTAACCGGTGGAGTCTTGCCAATCCTTTTGTCAGATTGATTCAGTTAAGCAACAGCCAATGCAGGTATTGCTGCGCCACCTGTAACTGCGCCCAATGCTATCGCTGCACCGCCAATAACAATAACGCCTACAACGCCGAAAGCAGTAGCGCAATCTCTGGCCGTAATGCAGTTTCCATAATCTTTATCCGAAGCAAGCGACGACATACTTCCGGATACAGTAGGGCTGAAATACAATTCTTTTTTTTGCATTTCCATGCATATACCTCCTTTCTAAAAATATGACTAAAGCATTCGAAGCTTTAACCTCAATATCGTATCATCTTCTTCACCATTTATAGACCGCTCAAGAATCTTTTTTAATCCGGCCTCTCTTTCCCGGTTTTTACATATCATTGTTTCATAGCACAAAATTGAAATGTAATAATACAAATCTTTTCGAGGTTTTGTTGCCATGTATTCCTCGTATATTTTTTCCGTTTCATGGCTTTTATTCAAAGAGTATATAAACAATTTTTCACATAAAAATCTGTTCTGCATATCAATTGAATAGTCACAAATATTTGCCGCAATGTCTCCGATTTGTATTTCCGCCCTTATAGCATCCCCTCTTTCAAGTTCTAAATATACCTTCATCATTCTAAGAAAAAATGACAAATCATTTTCTTTTTCCACCTCAATATTTTCATCAATACATTCTATTTCCGACAACGTTTTACTTAATAAAATATCCGACAATATGTCCATTTGTCTCCGCAAAAGTTCCCCGTTGTACCTATCTGTAACCAACAGTCGGATAACAGTTCCATCATTATAATTTCTTTTTAAATTCGGAATTATGTTTTGTATCCCTACCGAAAGCTCATATATGATTATCCCGCCGAATATCAAAAAATGCTTTTTAAAAAAAGCTAGCGCAAGCACAGCTGTAATGAAATTGCACAAAGAACCTCCCAAATAGTAAAGAACTGCCTTTTCTGTAAAAAGGTGACTCTCTTTAGATTTCATATAGCAACGGTGTTGTCTTTCCTTGTTTGAATGTATATCCCACCCTGAATTCCTTTTTTGTGCGGAAAAAAAGGGGATTCTGAAATCAAACAGTTCAAATCCCGATACCTTTCCCAATAGCAGGTGCCCGAATTCATGCGTATAAACGCTCAGATTATCACAAATCACCGCAATAAGTAATGTATACGCCACATAATAAGTCGACATTCCCTTTTTTAGTAATAGGGTCAAAGAAAGGGCATAATAAATCAGGAACTCTACACGAATCAACGCATGAACAATTCTGTAAAACACTTCTTTTAACATTATACTTATCATCTTACTCTACATACCTTTATCGGTTCTCGTTTTGACAGATAAAGATATATAATCAAATAACATGCTGGTACAGTTACAACGCACACTGCAATATGCTCTATGGCGGGCCACTCCGCGAGAAATGCTTTTTTTGCAATTGTCATAGCGCAATACAATGGATTATTCTTCATTATCGAATCAAACACCGATGACTGCATAGAATTCATAATCATGAGTGGAAATACCATGAGCATCTGAACAACTACGAGCAAAGCGGAATTGGTAATCAAAGTCCCCAGCAAATGCCCCAATGAGTATACACAAAAAAACGCCAACGCCCATATCGCTATCTGACCGAACCAAAATCTGTATCTTTGTAAGTTCAGACAACATGTTGTAACAATAAACGCCACCAAGATTACGACAAACTGAACCATTCCGGCTACACTTTTTGCTAAAAAAACATCTCGCCATCTCGCGCCAGCTTTACACATATATAACAGAGTTTTTGTCGCCTTTTCCTGCTGCATTTGGTTAACAGACAAACTTAAATTACAATATATGAAAATCCATATAAATCCCGCCCATATGATACTGTTCATATCAACCTCATTCCGAGCAAGCTGGCTCACAACCTTACTTATTGAAACCTCCTGATTGGCCAGTATTACTTCCAATGCTTCTTGCGAATAACAAGCGGCATTTATTTCTCGCATTGCAGCAACCACAAACTGATACGCTATTTCAGACCGTTGGTTACCTTCCTTATAATAGACGGTATACACCCCGCCTCCCGTGGAATGAAGCACACAGTCCGTTTCTCCTTTCCCATATGCCTCCAGCGCCGTTACTTCATCAGCAAATTCTCTGTCAGCAAAATTAATATCTTCTCTTATAGAATTCAGCGCAGACATAATTTCTTCGTTCTTCGTCGTTTCTCCCGAAAACCCGATAACGATATTAGTAGTTGCCGAGCCGGTATAGATAATATTTATTAAAATTATCATTATCGGGATAAAAACATTGGCAAAAAACAGAATTCTGTTTCGAAACAAAACTTTGATTTCTTTTTTAATCATTGCCAATAGCTGCATGTTTCCTTGCCTCCTCATAAATATCTTCCAACGTCATATCATTATTAATTATGTTTATAACATTTTCCCTACGAACTCTGCTAAGAAAACCATGAAGCTCATCTAGCCCTATACTTATTTTTATATTGCCGTATTCTTCTTCCATTCTATAGTCTTCTCTTAATCTCAATATTTCCGGATCATTTTTACAAATGACCTGCATTTTCTTAGTTTTCGAATATTTTTTTATCAACTCCTGATAGTTACCCGATTCGATATTTCTGCCACCTTCTATAATCAGAACATCCTGGATGATTCCTTGCGTTTCCCAAAGATCATGGGACGAAATTACTGTTTTTATACCAACTTCATTTGACAAATATCGAATTTCTTTACTCAGATCATTTTTGGCGTCAACATCCAGTCCCGAAAAAGGTTCATCGAGGAATAAAATACTCGGAGTATGGAGAATACTGATAAGAAGCATTACTTTTTTCATCATACCCGTAGACAAATCTTCAATCTTACTATTCTCAAACTCATCAATATGAAACAACCTTACTTTTTCCTTGTATTCCTTAAAGGATATTCCGTATATGCCCATAAAAAAACTAATCGTTTCTTTAACCGTCAGCATAGGATAAAGAGTTAACTTATCAGTAAACAGACCCGTTCTTTTTTTTACGTTTGAATTCCCGAATACCTCTTCCCCAAATAACTTTATCTTTCCGCTTGTCGGCTTTGTTAATCCATTTGCAAGCATGAACAGAGTGGATTTTCCCGCCCCATTGCTCCCGATGATACCAAGTGGCGCCGCGGTATCTGATACGTATGAAAGATTATCTAAAGCATTCTTTCCGTTCAGTGTATATCGCTTAGTGAGTCTGTCTATTTCAATCATCAATTTAATCCTCTCTATTGGATATCACCTCTGACGCTTTGGCGTAAAAATTTCTAATCTCATCCTGCGTCAGATTTGATGTGTCGATTATTACTTTCAACAATGAATAGTCAGTCCACGCATTTGACTTTATAGTTATTCCATATTTTTCCGGATTATTGTACAATTCAGTTCCGGGAAGCGGCGTATTGGGCGATACCGCAACATATGCACCATACTTTTTTTGTATTCTTTCGATAAAGTCAATCGTGGCAGTAAGGGTTTCCTTTGTATCTGAATGATTTCCTATGATAAACGAGCACAACGGTTCAATTTGATGTTTTGCCATCAGTGCTAAAACTTCTTCCATCTTTTCTACCTTTATGTGCTTGTTTAGCGAATTTATTACCTCTTGACTAGTACTTTCCAGACCAACATGAATCGCAATGCATCCGCATTCTTTCATCTGCACCAAGATTTCTTCATTAAGGATGTCTATTCGCGATTCGCACTTCCAGGCAACCCTCTTGCTAAGGCCGGTCTGAATCATGTACTTACAAAACTTTTTAAGTCTGACTCTCTGCGCCGTAAATGTATCATCATATATAGCCATATAATTCCGCAGTATACTACTGCTTCCTCTGGCATACTGATACAGCACATATGCTTCTGATATAATGGACTCGGCACTTCTTAAGCGATACCTTTTTCCAAACATAGCTCTGGACGCACAATAAACACAATCACCCGGGCACCCCCTGCTGGTTATCAACGCCAAAGGTGTGGCATATCTTTCCATTTTGAACCCTCTAAAGTCATAAATAGGCAAAGAATCAAGATCTTCCAAAGGCTCGTTTATTCTGTTGATATGCATGTTCCCTTTCTCATCCTTATATCCGACACTGTGTAGGGAAGCAAGTTTTTCTTTTTTACAATCTGCCTTGAGGTATTCCAGAAGTTTTATGGTGGTAGATTCACCTTCATTTAATATAACGTAATCTACGTTCTGCGAAAGAACTTCCTCTGGCAGAAAAGTTGTATGCACCCCTCCAGCTATTACTATTGCTTTAAAGTTGCGTTTAACCATTCCGGCTATATTCATAGCAACAGATATGGATTCTGTGAATGAAGCACTGATTGCCACAACATCAGGATTAAAATCCGAAATCCTTTGTTTGATTTCCGATGGCGAATAATCCTCAACAAACATATCAATTAATTCCACCACATATCCATGCAGTTTAAGGAAAGAAGAAAGCAGCCCCACTCCTATAGGAGGCGCTCCTACTTTATTTTTCATATCTTTCTTATACTCTCGCTTAACTGCCGGAACTATATACATTACTCTTTCTATTTTCATCCCATACACCCACCGATTCTCTTAGCCCAACGGCCGAACTCTCAGCGAAATAGCCTGCCACATTTTCAATCTTTTTTTCCCTTCTTCACAATGGGGATCGATGCTCATAATGTCATTATTCATCATATACGCCACCGAACGACATCCCCCACCGCAAATGTATCTTGCTGTACAATCTTTACACTTTGCCATGTTATCTACATTTATTTTTTCAAAGACATCACTCATGGATTTATAAATATCTTCCATGGAGTCACTGTACACATTTCCAAACAAATATTCAGGAATCATTAATGCCGGGCAAGGATAAACATTTCCATCATTATCGACTGCTATTTCAACCACTCCAGCGCTGCATCCGTCCCTGTGTTTTCTATCAACCAAAATATGCTTAAAATCGCCCGCAGCATATAGGCTCAGGTCTCTGTAGCCTATGTTGTATAGGTTAATCATTTCTTGTTCGCAGTCATCAATGCACTTCCAGAATTCTTTAATATCATACTTTCTATATTCATCAAGACTCATTCTGCCATTGGGCTTAAGTGCATTCACATATAATCCCTTCGCACCGGAATACGCCGCCAGGCGTAACAATCTTGGAACGCTGTCTATATTTGCCAATTCACCCATTCTGCTTGTATAAGGAACACAAGCAAAATAAAACTTCTTGAATTCTCTCGCAGCCAGTTTTTTACTCAACTCAACAACCTTCGCCAAACTACCGCTACCCCTGGTCTTCTGATTAACTCGCTCATCATACGAGTCGATAGAAATTTGGATATTCGACAACGTCTTTACCATAATATCGATTTGAGCTTCATCTAAATCTGTTGTTCCGTTTGTTATCAAATTGTACCTGCAATCAGGATATTTCTCATGCACAGTTTCCAATATTTCAAACAAATCCAGTCTTATCGTCGGCTCTCCGCCGGAAAAAATAAATTCCTTAAATCCAAGCCTCACCAGTTCATCTATTATTCTAAAAATATCCTCTTTGCTAAGTTCTTTAGCATTACTGTTTGCATCCTTATAGCAATATGGACAGTTAAGATTACAGCGATTAGTTATATGTAAGGTCGCACTCTTTTCCAATTCCCGCAGAGATTTTTCCTGCTTTTCCTTCTTTTCAAACTCTTCACACTCATTTAATCTGTACTGCAGTTCCTCTTTCATCTGCTTATAATCGTTTTCAATATGCTCTCTCGGAATCTCATAAAAATCTGTCAGCTGATTGACAATATCATCCTCTGCCAATCCGTCCGAAATCATCTTATAAATTCGGTATCCCGAATTATTGAGACACATCCAATATGCGGATTTTTTTCTATACGCAACTACAGCCTCCTCTGAAACCCTTTCATATATAAAATCATCAAACTTATACTTACTCCCCAATATATTATTTCCCATTTCCATCTCTTTACTCTCCTTCAATCTCGATAGGAATACACACCAATTCTTTTATCGACGTAGTCGGGCACCAAATAGAAACTCCAAGCAAACTGTCCGTCTCAACAAAATATCCCTTAACTTTCCTTTTATTCGTATACGCCTCAACAAGAGTTCCGGCATAGCTCACATTACCCATCGTAGTAATAACTACTCTTTTTCCCATACATTCATCAATTTTATTAAGCTCCATTATATTTCCCACTCCTCTTCCTCAAGCATTTCAACAAACCCAACGTTATAGCACTCTTCTATAAATGTATCTATCTCATCTTTATCGAACTCTCTGAGCTCATCATATATTTCTTGTATTGTATGATTTCCATCTAATAGTTCCCACATTTGTGCCTGTTTTCGGCTAAATATGACTTTTCTATAACTATTCATGTAAACATACCCATCAATTATCTTCCACGCCTCAGATACTCTTACTGGCTTCCTGCCAATATCTTCAATCATGATATAAACCTCCCTAGTCGAACCATTATGTTATCATCCGAACTATAATGTGCATACATATCAATATAATGTCGTACTATTGTACGTGTATAATATTATGTTGCACTATATATCTTGTATGAATAGATTATCACACGCGATATCGGGTTGCAATCGTCAATATTAGCTTGTTGATAGTAAATATTTGCGTTGTGCAACCCTTATATTAAATCTATATATTCGATATGTGCATTCGTATCTCACTATTGTAATTCTATCACCCAATTCATGTCGCTAGATATTCTTGCGCGCCTATTCAATATGAAGCTGGTAATCGGTTCTTCTCTGACTCCTGCAAAATGATTTATGGCTCAATTACGTGGAAGTCTATTCACTTTGAGTTTATTTATTTTGCCAAAAGAAGGATAATAGACCGTTACGATTTAAGCTGTATAATTCAATCAAATGTGCTCATAAAAGAGGGGTCAAAACAGTAAAGTGTATGTGGCGTTAAGAAATCGGTCTAAATTGCATCGTAAATTGGCAGAATTGCCTTTAAATTGCGCATTTGTACTTAAAAAAGAACACTGGGAATTATTGACTGGCAAAGGGCATTATTCTATAATGGATGATGCACAAATTATAATGATCCGATGAATAGTTTCGTCGTCATTTTAATAATTACACTTATCTAACAAACTTACAGGAGGATTTCAAAATGAGACCAGAATGGAAAGATTTTGTAGGTGGCAAGTGGGAGAATGAAATCAACGTACGTGATTTCATCCAGAAGAACTATCATCCCTATGACGGAGATGACACCTTCCTTGCAGGTCCTACACAGAACACCAAAGACTTATGGGCTATGGTATTAGACCTTCAGAAGAAGGAAAGAGAAGCAGGCGGTGTTCTTGATATGGATACCAAGGTTATCTCTACTATCACTTCTCACGGCCCCGGCTATCTTGACAAGAATAAGGAGACAATCGTAGGTTTCCAGACAGATAAGCCTTTCAAGCGTTCCATGCAGCCTTACGGCGGTATCCGTATGGCAGAGAAGGCATGTGCCGATAACGGTTACACAGTTGATCCTGAAATCAGTGAGTTCTTCTCTGTACACAGAAAGACACACAACGCAGGATGTTTCGATGCTTACAACGATGAGATGAGAGCTTGCCGTTCTTCACACGTAATCACAGGTCTTCCCGATGCTTACGGTCGTGGACGTATCATTGGCGACTACAGACGTATCGCTCTTTACGGTATTGACAGACTTATCGAGGATAAGCTTGCACAGAAGAACTCCACCGGACGCGTTATGACAGATGATGTTATCCGTCTTCGTGAAGAAATCTCCGAGCAGATTGTTGCTCTTAAGATGATGAAGGAAATGGCAGCTTCTTACGGTTGCGATATTTCCAAACCCGCTTCCAACGTTCAGGAAGCTATTCAGGCTACTTACTTTGGTTACCTTTCAGCAGTTAAGGAGCAGAACGGTGCAGCTATGTCCCTTGGACGTACCTCTACCTTCATCGACTGCTTCGCAGAGAGAGACCTTGCAAACGGAACCTTCACCGAGGAGCAGATCCAGGAATTCGTAGATCACTTCATCATGAAGCTTCGTTGCGTTAAGTTCGCTCGTACACCTGAATACAACCAGATTTTCGCAGGCGATCCCGTTTGGGTTACCGAGTCTATCGGTGGTGTAGGTGTTGACGGACGTCACATGGTAACAAAGATGAGCTTCCGTTACCTTCACACTTTGACCAACTTAGGTTCCGCTCCCGAGCCCAACCTTACAGTTCTTTGGTCTACCAGACTTCCCCAGAACTTCAAGAAGTTCTGTGCTAAGATGTCTATTCAGTCAAGCTCCATCCAGTACGAGAACGACGACCTTATGCGTGTAACTCACGGTGATGATTACGGCATCGCTTGCTGCGTATCCTCCATGAGAATCGGTAAGGAAATGCAGTTCTTCGGCGCTCGTGCTAACCTCGCTAAGTGCCTTCTTTACGCTCTTAACGGCGGTGTTGACGAAGTTACCAAGAAGCAGGTTGGTCCTAAGTACCGTCCTGTAGAAGGTGACTACCTTGACTACGATGACGTTATGGCTAAGTACACCGACATGATGGAATGGCTTGCTGACGTATATGTAAATACCCTTAACGTAATTCACTACATGCACGATAAGTACTGCTACGAGAGAGCACAGATGGCTCTTCACGACAGAGACGTTCGCCGTTACTTCGCAACAGGTATGGCAGGTCTTTCTGTAGTAGCTGACTCACTTTCCGCTATTAAGTACGCTAAGGTTAAAGTTATCCGTGACGAAGACGGTATCATCACTGACTTCGAGACCACCGGTGACTTCCCTAAGTACGGTAACGACGATGACCGTGTAGACTCCATCGCTACCGAGCTTGTTCACAAGTTCATGACAATGATCAGAAGACATCACACCTACAGAGATGGCTTCCCTACAATGTCAGTTCTTACAATTACCTCTAACGTAACCTATGGTAAGGCTACAGGTAACACACCCGACGGACGTAGAAAAGGACAGCCTTTCGCTCCCGGTGCTAACCCGATGCACAACCGCGATACTCACGGTGCAGTTGCTTCCCTTTCCTCAGTTGCTAAGCTTCCTTTCATGGATTCACAGGATGGTATCTCCAATACCTTCACTATTATCCCCGGCGCACTCGGTAAGGAAGATAAGGTATTCGCAGGCGATATCGATCTTGATTTAAAATAAGACTTATACATAACACAGGAGGTGATCTCATTGGAAGAAAAAGACATGATTGACGATCTTGTTAAGATGCTTGATCAGGATATGAGTAAAGGCGTCGGACACGTTAATGTTGATTTCGACGAGAAGGCCAAAAAGGCTAAGACGGTGCAGACAATGGGATGCACCGACTGCTCCAGAACCCCTCTTGCTTGCAGCGTTCCTACGCTTCACCAGGGTCTGGATGATTATGAATAATTTAGGAGGAATATAACAATGGCAACAGTAGCTAACACACAGCAGGTTGACAACCTTGTTCATTTACTTGACGGTTATGTAACAAAGGGTGGTCATCACCTTAATGTAAATGTACTTAACAGAGATACTCTTATTGACGCTCAGGCACATCCTGAGAACTATCCTCAGCTTACAATCCGTGTATCCGGATACGCAGTTAACTTCATCAAGTTAACTCCCGAACAGCAGGCAGACGTTATCTCTCGTACATTCCACGAGTCATTCTAATTAAAATGATGCTTAAAGGGTCCGGAGTAATCCGGGCCCTTTTTGTAAAAAGGAAACCATATGCAAGGTAGAATTCATTCACTTGAAAGTTTCGGAACCGTAGACGGCCCCGGCGTAAGATACGTTGTATTTATGCAAGGCTGCCCCATGAGATGTAAATACTGCCACAATCCCGACACCTGGGAAGTTAACGCAGGCACTCTTATGGAGTCCGACTACATAATTGAACAGTATGAGCGTAATAAAGGCTTTTATACCGACGGCGGTATTACCGTTACAGGCGGCGAGCCTTTACTTCAGATTGATTTCGTTACCGAATTATTCGAAAAGGCCAAGGCTAAGGGAATCCATACCTGTATCGATTCCTCGGGTATTACTTTTAATCCCAACAGCCCTGAAGTTGTGGCTAAGTTTGACAAGCTCATGCCCCTCACCGATCTTGTAATGCTTGATATTAAGCATATCGATGATGAGCATCACTTTGAGCTTACCAAGCAGCACAATGCAGGCATTCTTGCTTTTGCAGAGTACTTAAGCGAGAAAGGTGTAGACACCTGGATTCGTCACGTTGTAGTGCCCGGCATTACCGATGATGACGAGTATCTTTATAAGCTTGGCTATTTTATCGGCGGCCTTAAGACTTTGAGAGCTCTTGATGTATTGCCTTACCACGACATGGGCAAGGTCAAGTACGAGAAGCTTGGCATCGACTATCCTCTCAAGGATACGCCTCCCATGGACAAGACCATTCTTCTTGACAAGAAGAAAGCTATTATCAACGGTATCAAGGCTCGCAGAGCCGAACTTGGCGAGAGCTAAAGTTTCTGCGATTCGTACCGATATAGTACTTGGGAGTTAGAAAGGCTTCGGCCCTATAGAAATTGTTTAGATTCTTTTTATCTAAACAATGTTGCAACTTGTCTTAAGTTGTAATACAATCAATTTGGCAAATATTTAACAAGGAGGACTAACAAAATGGCATTTGTAATTGGTGATTCTTGTGTATCTTGCGGTTCTTGCGAGTCTCAGTGCCCCGTAGGCGCTATCTCTGCAGGCGATTCTAAGTTCGAAATCGACGCAAATACATGCATTTCCTGCGGTTCCTGCGCAGGTCAGTGTCCTGTAGGAGCTATCTCCGAGGAATAATCCAGGAAAATCGGCCTCAAGCGTAAGCTTGGGGCCTTTTTATTTTGCTCTTAAACATATTGCTTAAAATCCATTTTAAAAACATATGCTATTTGTGAAAAAGAAAACTTTAGACATGATTATGTCTGCAGTCATGGTTCTTTCTTTGGCTGCTTGCGCAGATAGCAGGCGACCCGCTTGGCGAGTTCGATACCGTAAGCGATGCTACTTTCTCTACCAAAGCCGTTATTGCGGCTTACAACGACGCCCTCAGTCAGGCGGGGATTGAAAAGAAATAAGAAAACTGTTATAAAAATATCATGATACGTAAAAACATTAAATTGATCGCGCTTCTTGCGCTTATAATAATCACTGCGGGCATAGCTTTATGCCTGCACTATTTTGGTGCGGAGACTACCTCCGAGGAGAGTTTTTATGCCATGGACACCTACATGTCCGTCAAAGCAACCGGGCGTGACTCCGAAGGCGCTGTAGAAGCCGTCAGAGACGCTATAATGACCCTCGACAGTGATTTATCCGTTACGAATCCCGAAAGCCTCGTATACAGGCTTAACAGCGATGGTTCCTGCGTTGCGGATAAGGATATGCAGTATCTGATTTCCCGCAGCCTTGATGTCACCGCCATGACCGATGGCGCATTTAACATTTGCATATACCCCATCATGAAAGAATGGGGCTTCACCACCGGCGAGTACAAGGTTCCCGATGCTTCCACGCTGGCGACTCTCTGTGGTGCCCTGAGAAGCGCGAAGGTAGCCCTTCAAGGCGACACAGTCACTCTTTCGGAAGGCACTATGATAGACTTCGGCGGAATCGCGAAAGGATACGCCACGAAGGTTGCCGTAGACCTTTTAACTGACAGAAAAATTAAGTCCGCCCTCATCAATCTCGGCGGTAACGTCTACGCCCTCGGCAAGAAAACCGACGGTTCCCTTTGGAACGTAGCTGTTAAGTCACCCGACGACTCCATTAAGTATCTAGGCGTTCTTTCTATATGTGACAAAGCCGTCATTACGTCCGGCGGATACGAAAGATACTTTGAAGAAGGCGGTGTGACATACCATCACATTATCGATCCCTCTACCGGTTACCCTGCAGATTCGGGCGCTAAGTCTGTCACGGTTGTTTCGAGCGACCCTACGCTTGCTGACGCCTTATCTACCGCTATTTTTGTTATGGGTCGCGACAAGGCAACCAAGCTTTGGCGCGAGAATTCTTCACTCTTTGATTTTATCTACTTCGATGATTCGGGTAATTTATACATAACGGAAGGAATTAAGGATGAGTTCTCATCAGAAATCAGCTTCGAGATTATTGAAAAATGATATAGTTTTGCTCGCGATTCTGGTGGTTGCGGCGCTCATTCTTTTTCCGATAGTGTCGCACTCCAAGAAACCGGGCGCTTATGCCCTTGTGGAGCTTGACGGAGCGGAGTATGCCACTCTCAGCTTAGATACGGACACAACTCTCACCGTCACCACAGACCGTGGCACCAACACTATTGTAGTGCGCAACCGGGAGGTTTCGGTCGAGTCCGCAGATTGTCCCGATTTAATCTGTGTTAATCACGCTTCAATCAGTCTTACGGGCGAGGTCATAGTATGCCTCCCCCACAAGCTTGTAATCACCATTAAGTCCGATAATTCGGCAAAAGAAAGCGAGGGGTCCATCGATGCTGTTGCAGAATAACGGTAACAAAAAAACTCCCGCGATATTGGTGGCCCAATCGGGAGTTCTTATAGCACTTGCTCTTGTATTCAGTTATGTGGAGCATATTATACCTATTCCGATACCTGTTCCCGGTGTGAAGCTTGGCCTTGCCAATCTTGTGACGCTTACAGGCTTGTTCTTTTTAAATCCTATTCAGGTATTTATTATCTTAGTATCCAGAATCCTGCTGGCAGGATTTATGTTCGGCAACCTTTCCACCATTATATACAGTCTTGCAGGCGGTATAATCAGCTTTCTGTTAATGTACGGGGCAACTAAGCTCAAATCCTTCTCACCCCTCGGTATAAGCCTCCTAGGCGGTGTATTTCATAACCTTGCACAGCTCGCGGTGGCTTGCCTTATTCTTAAGAGCACGACGCTTCTTGCATATTTGCCGGTGCTTATGATCTCCGGAATCACAGCAGGCGCCCTTATCGGTATTGTCTCCAAAACCGTGAGCGCCTACGTTAATCGTCGTATTATTCCTGATTAAATCTGTCGTTATCTCTGGCGAGATTGGCGAACTTGGTAAGTTCGGGTAACCATGCAAGCTTGACGGTTCCGATAGGGCCGTTACGTTGCTTGGCTATGATGATCTCGGAAATGCCCTTGTCGGGGCTTTCGTGATTGTAGTAATCATCTCTGTATATGAACATTACTACGTCGGCATCCTGCTCGATTGCTCCCGATTCACGAAGGTCGGACAGCATAGGGCGTTTGTCGGGACGAGACTCAACCGCACGGCTGAGCTGTGACAACGCTATAACAGGAACCTGTAATTCTCTTGCGAGTCCCTTAAGGGAACGCGAAATCTCTGAAATCTCCTGCTGACGTGATTCCGCGTTCTTACCGGAACCGGTCATCAACTGCAAATAGTCGATCATGATTATGGACAATCCATGCTCAAGCTTATATCTGCGGCACTTGGAACGAAGCTCACCGATACTGATACCGGGAGTATCGTCAATGATAAGCTTGGACTGACCGATATCTGTAGCGCCTTCAATAAGCATCTCCCAGTCGGATTCATCAAGATTACCGGTACGAAGCTTCTGAGCATCTACGCCGGACTGAAGTGAGAACAGACGGTTAACGAGCTGTTCTTTGGACATTTCGAGGGAGAATATAGCAGTGGGTAATCCCTGTTTAAACGCTACATGCTGAGCGATATTAAGTACGAATGCAGTCTTACCCATGGAAGGACGGGCTGCTATAAGTACAAGGTCGGAGGGCTGCAAGCCCGCAGTCTTGAAGTCAAGGTCAATAAAGCCTGTGGGTATACCGGTTACAGCACCCTTATTACGGGCTGCAAGCGATATCTTATCAAGGGCATTGTTGACAACGGTGCTGATGGGCACGTAATCGCCCGCATTACGCCTCTGAAGAACCTTGAAGATGTTCTTCTCGGCCTCATCCATGATGGTGTCTACGGAGTCCTTCTGATTGTAGCAATCGTTCTCTACACCTTCGGTTGCTTTGATAAGCTTCCTCAGTGTTGCTTTCTCAGCTACGATATTGGCATAGTATTTAACATTGGCAGATGTGGGAGTCGCCTCCAAAAGTTCGCGCACGAACTCCATGGCAGTAATCTCCGGAGGAATGTCTTTCTCCTTGAGTCTGTTCTGGAGCGTGA
This sequence comes from Lachnospiraceae bacterium, assembly GCA_017553505.1. Classification (GTDB taxonomy): domain Bacteria; phylum Bacillota; class Clostridia; order Lachnospirales; family Lachnospiraceae; genus UBA1258. Next base: position 13,394 of record JAFZLD010000010.1, on the reverse strand, counting down.
CAAGATCCACGGGCTTGCCTTCGTTGTGAAGCTCGACCATGGTCTCGAACAATATTTGATTCTGCTTAACGTAGAAATCGTCCCCGGTCAAAATTTCGGACGCTGTGGTAATGGCGTCGCGGTCCATGAGCATGGAACCGATAACGGATTTCTCAGCGTCTGTACTGTTGGGGAGTATTCGTTTTTGCCATTCCTCAGCCATTCTCTTCTACCTTAACTCTAAGTTTCGCAGTAACTTCGGGGTGAAGCTTAACATTAAGCTCGTATGCGCCGAAGGATTTGATGGGTTCTTCCATAACAATTTTCTTTTTGTCGATTTCAACGCCGAACTGTTTCTTGGCTTCTTCGGCAATTTCTTTGCTCGATACAGAACCGAATACTCTTCCGCCTTCGCCGCCTTTCATCTTAACAACCACAGTAAGCTTAGCAAGCTCTTCGCCAAAAGCCTTGGCTTTCTCAAGGATTTCTTTGGCAATCTTTTCGTCATTGGCTTTCTGAAGCTTTAAGTTGTTCAAATTGGTCGGAGTAGCCTCGAGACCAAGCTTTTTCTTAAAAATAAAGTTTCTTGCGTAGCCGTCGTTAACGTCTACAATCTGACCCTTCTTGCCAAGGGCCTTAACATCTTCCAAAAGTATTACTTTCATTTATAACTCTCCTCCGGTAATCATTGTATCTAAGGTTTCTTTCAATCGTAAAATAGCATCATCAACCGTAGTGTCATTGAGCTGTGCACCCGCAACGCTCATGTGACCGCCACCGCCGAGTTTCTCCATGATGACCTGAACGTTGACTTCATCGATGGAACGTGCGCTGATAAATACCAAATTGTTGTAATAAGTAAGCACGAAGCTTGCCTTAACGCCCTTAATGTTAAGGAGTTCATTGGCCGCCTGAGCACCTACTACGGTAGGACTTGCACAGTTCTCAGCCTCGCACACTGAAATAGCATAGTTGGTCTTGTAAATCTCTGCCTGGCTGACAGCGTCGGCTCTGGCCTTATATTCATTAACGTCTTCTCTGAAGAGCTTACGCACACGTGTAACGTCCGCTCCGTTACGGCGCAAGAAAGCGGCTGCTTCAAAGGTTCTGACGCCGGTCTTCTGGGTAAAGTTATTGGTATCGATAATGATACCCGAATACATACTGTCTGCCTCTTCGGGACGAATCTTAATATTGTCAGTGGTATACTGCAGAATTTCAGATACCATTTCACAAGTCGATGAAGCGTAAGGCTCTACATAAGAAAGTGTAGCGTTCTCAATAGGCTCGGCGCTCTGTCTGTGATGATCGAGTACCACTACAGACTTACACTTACCAAAGAGCTCGGGGCACTCGGTTATGCTGGGCTTATTAACGTCCACAACAATCAAAACTGCATTATTCCCGATTTCATCAATCGCCTTCTGACAACCGATTATCATATCCTGAGGGAACTCGGGATTATTGATAAACATATCAACAAGCGGCTTCATAGACGCTGTAATTTCATCGAGAACGATATGAGCCTTTCTCTCAAGTGCGGAAGCAATACGATAAACACCGACTGCGGCACCGAAGCTGTCTACGTCGCCGAGTCTGTGACCCATGATAAATACCTGATCCTTACTCGAGATAATTTCCATAAGGGCGTGAGCCTTAACACGAGCCTTAACTCTTGTATTCTTCTCAACCTGCTGGCTCTTGCCTCCGAAGTATAATAACTGATCGGGAGTCTTAACTACTGCCTGGTCACCGCCACGGCCAAGCGCCATATCGATAGCGGCTCTGGCAAACTCGTAATTCTGTCCGTATGACAAACCGTCAAGACCTACACCGATACTCAGCGTAACAGCCATTTCGTTACCGATATTGACGGTCTTAACATCTTCAAGGATATCAAACTTATTCTCTTTAAGCTTGGCAATACAGCTCTTGCGAAGGATAACCATGTACTTATCCTTCTCAATCTTCTTGGTAATACCGTCTAGAGCTGACATGTACTTATTAATCTTTCTCTCAATAAGCGCGGTAAGGAGCGAACGGCGAACTTCCTCGACGCTCTCCAAAGCCTCTTCATAGTTGTCTATGTACACAAGTGCAACCGACAAGCTCTGGTCGTCAACCTCTCGCAAAGCTAACTTCAAAGCCGTATTATCAAACATATACATAGCAACAAGGAATCCCTCGTAATCCTCGTCCACTTCCAAAGTGTTACTGGACTCAAGCATTTCCTTGAGAGGAATCTTGCGAAGCTTAACCACAAACTCGCTGCTGTTATATTTAATCTCAAACTCATTCTCGCTGAAATCCACATCGGAGCCTGGAAGCTTGTCCTTGGTAATAGCGGGAAAATAATGAGTAACCGTCTTATTTAACTCTTTATCATCGCCGAGCAAGCGCTCAAAAGCATTATTCGTCCAGATAATCTTGCCGGACTCATCAAGAAGTGCATGGGGAAGATCGAGATTCTTAAGAAGTGAACTCTGAACCTGGCCGTACTGAGTAGCGAAATTCACCATATCACGGAAAACCGTCCTTGAACCACGTAAAAAGAAAACGAGCTGAACAGCCAGATAAAGAAGAACAAAGCCTGTGAAAATAAGCCCTGCCCTGACATCAACAGTATAGATGTATATATTAACTACCACTGCAAGGATTCCGAGAAGCAATCCCGACATAAGATAATTTTTCAGCCTACCTTCGATTTTAATCTTATTTTTCATAAGTTCCTTCCGGGCGTAACCGCCGACCCCATTATCAAAGATAACAACAGTATACCACAATCGCGCCGTAAAACAAAATTAAAGTAGCCTAAAAAAAGACAAAAAAATAAAAACACCCCTGCAAAAGCAGAGGTGCTTAAATCTTAAATTAATCCTGAGAATAAGGCATAAGAGCGATGTGTCTAGCGCGCTTGATAGCTACGGTTAAAGCTCTCTGATGCTTAGCACAGTTGCCGGTGATTCTTCTGGGAAGAATCTTACCACGCTCGGAGATGTATCTCTTAAGCTTAGCTACATCCTTATAATCAATTGTATTGTCCTTGCCGCAGAATACACAAACTTTCTTTCTTCTGCGAATGGCACCCTTTCTTCTCATAGGTGCATCGGACTTATCGCCTTTATCAGCTTTATTAAATGCCATGACTTTGCCTCCTATTTATCTGGTTACAGGGCCAAACGGAAGGTCATCTTCAATACCGTCCCCATCAGGGAAATTCATGAAGCCTTCTGCCGGCATCTGCTGAGGACGCTCGGAATTGTTGTTAAATCCCCCGCCGTTTGAAGAACTTGCATTCTTGCTCTCGGCAAACTCCTGATCCTCTGCAACAATGTCTGTGGTGTAAACCTTCACACCATCCTTATTGGTATAGGAACCTGTCTGAATACGACCTGTTACCAATACCTTGGTTCCCTTGTGTAAGTACTTCTCGGCAAACTCACCGGCCTTACCGAATGCAACGATGTTGATGAAATCAGCTGTCTGATCTCCGTCCTGATTGCTTCCGCGGCCTCTTCTGTCAACTGCAAGAGAGTATCTTGCGATTGCCATTGAGCTGTCTCCTTGTGAGTATCTTACTTCGGGATCTCTTGTTAATCTTCCCATAAGAATAACTTTATTCATATTTGATTCTCCTATCGATTAGTCTTCGTCAGGGCGAACGATTAAGAATCTGAGAACGTTGTCCATAATGCGAACACGATTTTCGATTTCAGCGGGAGCAGTTGCTTCAGCGTCGAACTGGATGAAATAGTAGAAAGCTTCTTTCTGCTTCTGAATTTCATAGGCAAGTCTCTTCTTGCCGGCTTCCTCGACGTTTGTAACTTTACCACCGAATCTTTCAACGTAAGCCTTTAACTTATCAACAACAGCGGCTCTCTCGTCATCTTCGATTTTCGCACTAACAACAGCAGTTAATTCATACTTGTTCATGCTTGTTACCTCCTTTTGGTCTCTGGCCCACACGCATAGTATGAGCAAGGAATTGTTTATCACGAGTTACTATAATAACATACGTTTTTCGTTAAATCAAGGTTTTTTTATACTCTTTACGCTTTTTTCCAGATTTTTACGTGAAAGCATAATCTGGTGGCCGCAACCCGTGCACTTTATTCTGAAATCTGCGCCTTCCCTGAGCACTTCCCACTCGAAGCTTCCGCAGGGATGACCCTTTTTAAGCTTAACAATATCACCTACGTGAATTTCCATACCGTCATTCCATCATCATAACTGTGAAAGAACCTCACCGAGCTTGGCATGAATCACTAAATCCGCATTGGAATCCTGACTCGTCTCGGACAGATTCAAAAGAACGAGCTTATTGCCCCTGTAATATCTGATCAGCCCCGCCGCCGGATATACCACAAGCGACGTTCCGCCGATAATAAGCACATCTGCATTACTGATATAATTGATGGCTCTCTCCATGACGCCCATGTCGAGGCCTTCTTCGTAGAGTACTACATCCGGTCGAACCGTTCCGCCGCACTCACACTTGGGAACGCCTGCCGACTCGGTTACATATTCGACAGGAAACTTCTTGCCGCATCTGTCGCAGTAATTCTTCATGATGGTTCCGTGAAGTTCCAGCACTTCCTTGCTGCCTGCAGCCTGGTGAAGTCCGTCGATGTTCTGGGTTATAACCGCTTTGAGCTTGCCTGCTTTTTCCCACTCGGCGAGTTTAAGGTGTGCCGCGTTGGGACGTGCCGCTAATGCAGGAGCCACCATTTTTTCTTTGTAAAATTCAAAAAATTCCTCCGTGCGTCTTGTAAGAAATGTGTGACTTACAATTGTCTCCGGAGGATATTTGTATTTTTGACTGTAGAGTCCGTCTGTGGAACGAAAGTCAGGAATACCGCTCTCCGTCGACACGCCCGCGCCGCCAAAGAAAACGATGTTGTCCGACTCGTCAATCCATTTCTTAAGAGTTAAAAGTTTCTCATCCATAGTAAGCCTCCTTACGCCGAGCCCCTCGCCCGTGCACCCGTGACTACCACCATTTATCAAACAAAACGTTCAAATCAACGTTTCCGTCAATTCCGTTAACTCTTCCTGTATTGGAATACTGCCACATACGATACTTGTAAGGGAACAGCAGAGGGCTGTTGTATGACCATATCGAAGCCGAAGGGTCTCTTCCCAGGTTATTGTAATTGGCATACCATTTGTCATATTCTTCGAGTCTTTCAAGTTCCATTCTCAGGGTGTAGAATCTTGAATCAGCATAAATCATGGGGGTATAGCCCGCCTGCTTTATCGCATCACAAAAAGCCAGAATAATGTCTGTTCTCTGACCGGCTGTTAAGTCCTTGATACGTTCATCCGATGAAGCGGATTCAACATCCAACACCACGGGACCCTTAACCGTGAAGGGCTTAAGAAGATCGATTACAAACTGCGCTTCTTCAACCGCTTCCTCAGTAGTAATGGCCTGAGTGTAGAAATAAACTGCCAAAGGAAGGTCCGCGTTGGACGCTCCGAGCATATTGTTCTTAAACTGAGTATCCTCGACAATCTTACCTGTGCCGTAACCTCTGATACCGCATCTTAAAACCGCAAAGTCAATGCCTGCCGCCTTAACGCTGTTCCAGTCTATGTTACCCTGATGTGATGACACATCGATACCCAAGTAAGAAGTCTTATTGCCGGAGGCATCCGTATAGTAGAGGTAACCTGTAGCCTCGTCCCTTACGAAAAGCTCCTCCAGCACATCGCTCTGCTTAAGGTCTTTATTGATGGCAACAAAATTATATCTGCTGCCATCCGTAAATACCAGATTATCGGGATAGAGAGAACGAAGGTAATTGGTCATACCGCTGTATTCGCCTGCTACCTCACGAATCTGTGAAAGATACTCTCTCTCCACAAGTGTTCTTGTTTCTTCTTCGGCAAGTGCTACCCTGCCTGATACGAGCTCATCAACTTCGGCCTGAGTGTAGGTCTTCTCAACTACGGAAGATACATTCGCCTCTTTCTTGCCGAACTTGCCGCTCTTAATTACAAAGAAAGTGATAAGAAGGACGGTAATTGCCACAAGCAGCATAACAAGACCCGCAATAAACATACCGTTATTGCGCTTTCTGTCGTAAAGCTCTTCGTAGTTTAAATATCTGTTTAAACTACTGTTGGCTTCATTCTTGCTGCTGTTTCCGATTTCTTCAACGTCCTTTAATTCCATCTTTATCCTTTCGGGTTCTTTGACCGAACCGTCTTCTTTGTATCCGCCGGCGCGAAGCCGTTTCTCGAATTCCGCAACCGGCAACGGTTTGTCAAAGAAAAAGCCTTGTACGATATCGCACTTTAACCCCCTTAGGAGTTTAAGCTCTTCCGCCGTCTCCACACCTTCCGCCAGGACCTCCATGTCGAGTTCCTTGGCCATGTGGATGATGCTTGATATTACTTTCTTGGCTTTGTCGTTCTCAACGCCTTTGCCAAGTAATGATTTGTCTAACTTAACCACTTCGAAGTCCATGTTCTGAAGCAGATTCAGCGAGGAATATCCGGAGCCGAAATCGTCTATCGATGACTTGATGCCGTAACTTCGCAGCTTGTCGACCGTAGATTCCAGCAATTCTTCCTTATCAAGATAAGCCGTCTCGGTGAACTCAACCTCTATGTACTCAGGTGGTATCCCGTAATGTTGTATTACGTTGTAGATGCGTTCCGCGACTCCCTCTTCATTGAAGTGGTACTTGGAGAAGTTCACGGAGATGCGGACCAGTTGCATTCCTGCGTCCATCCACTCCCGCATCTTTCTGCAGGTCTCTTCCAACACATAAAAATCTATGTCTATGACAAGACCCGTTCTTTCGCAAAAAGGTATAAACTTAACCGGCGGGAGTACCTGACCGTCATAATTCCAACGGACCAAGGCCTCTGCCCCGGCTATCTTCATGTCCTGTATAGATACTTTCGGCTGAAAGTATACTACAAATTCCTTGTTCTGCAGCGCCAAAAGAAGACGTCTGAAAAAGTTTAATCCCTTGACGTCGAATTGTTCTCCATAGGCCTGTTTCGCGGAAAGAACCGGTTGTTGTAACATTAACCCAGCGTACCTCTATCTTTCCCCGAGAAACTGTTCAAATATCACAGAATCGAAACTCCCCCAAGCTCGCTTCTGCTCTTCATCCCCCTTGGCAGTCCATGCCACCAGGAAAGGACGAAATACCCTTCTACACAATCTATAACCGAATCGTCCAATGTCCTCATGCTTGTACGCTATGAAGTCGGGTCTGGACAAAACGTTAACCATTAAATGCGTCATGGTGACGCGCTCGAAAAAGTTCATGCCGGTATCGTGCATGAAGTCGCATGACAACTGTCCTCTTATAATCTCGGGGTGGTTCTTCCTAAACCACTGCACAAGAAACGGGCTGAAGGACTCGATACAGTAGCGGCCTTCGTAATTACGAAGCGCTTCATAGGTGTATCTGCACAAATCGTAGCATTTGTTGCCGTTGTCGCCTTTGATTTCACATATAAGGTCAGTCTTCTTAAGGACTTTCAGCACGTCCTCAAAAAGGGGGATTTTCTCATCAGTTCCTGCAAGTCTGAACTCACACAATTCATCGTAAGTATAGTCCCGTAAATAGCCGTCCACTCCGCACATTCTCATAAGATTGCCGTCATGGAACACCACAAGCTTTCTGTCCTTGGTCATCTGAACGTCAAGCTCGACACCGTATCCCGACTCTCGCGCAAGTCTGAATGCGGTAAGGGAATTCTCCGGCACACCTGCACCGTGAAGTCCACGGTGGGCGTACATCTTGGTCTTATAATAAGATGTGTCGCGCTTTTTACCGGGCTTTATAAGAAACAGCATTACTATTAAAAGAACAATTGCTATATTGATCAGTGTCCAAATCATATTTATCCTGAATTCTATAATTCCGACAAAAAATGGAACATTTTGGGTATATATTGACTCACCCACTCAAGATATAGATTAACATAAAACCGAAAAAAAGAAAATAGTACTCATAAAAATAGTTCTATGATTTTTTTGTCCTAGTTATGTAATCTTTTGTCAATTTCATCCACCAGCTCTTTGTATTTCTTCTCATCTATGATGTATTTCTTTTTAATAATGAGAAAAGCTATGCCGATTGCAATAATCGGTACGGATGCGATGCCCATTCTCAAAATGAATCTTTGTGCGCCGGTGGCGGTCGCTATGAAACTGTCTGCGCCTGCTATGGCTGCTTCTTTGGTGATTTCACCTGTGCCCGACTGAATCTCGAGGTTCGAAATGTTCTGGCTGATGGCATATATTCCGCTGATGATAAGGATTAGCGCCACCACTCCCTGGTCAATTGCACTGGCAAGCTTCGTCGCAAAAGAACGAACCGCGGAAATTATGCTGTCGTGTCTCTCCCCGAAACGCACCTGATCGTACTCAATCGTGTTGTTGAGCATGACAATCATAGTCATGTTGAAGAGTCCCTGAGCAAAGAAAATCATGAAACCGATTGCATTAATAAGAATCGAGTTCTTGGGCAGAATATAGCCGACGCTTAAGAAAAGAAGGTAGCCCGCAACCGTCATGGCTGTGGATACCGCTATAATCTTCGCTCTCGAAAACTTGGCCGCGATTGAAGCAAAGCCCGCTTCCGACACAAGCGTACCGAGTCCGTACATAACCGTGAACCAGAAGACGAGGTTGCCGCCTACAGAGTAGCCGAACTCGAAATAAAAGAAGTTCATACCTATCATAATAAGAAGGTTGTTGCCTATCTGGAAAAGAAGGCACGCGATACCGATGGCCACGAGCTGGTCGTTACGCAAAAAAATCTTGAACATATCCTTTAAGGAAAGAACTTCTTTGTTGTCCTGTCTCGGAGGTTCTTTGACACCGAAGAAGGTAAGCAGCTGGAAGCATAAGAAGCAGCTTGCGATTACGATTGCCGCGATTCTGTATGCTTTGACCGCGTTGCCTGCTATCATGTCGGGAAGAAGGCCCGCCACGGAAAACTGGCCGATGCAGACAAAAATGCCTTGGATGGTCACAAGCGCGTTACGTTCTTTGGCGTCGGAGCTAAGTGCGGGAAGCAGTCCCCAGTAGGAAATGTCGTTCATTGTGTAAGTCATTCCCCAGAGCAGGTACCCTATGCCAAAGAAAGCGACGAATCCCCAGCCTTCGGGCCTGATGGTGAAGAGACCGATGATAACCAGCGCGTTTAAGATAACGCCGAGGAGAATCCAGGGCTTGAACTTGCCGGATTTAAGTCGCGCGTTCTCTATGATGATGCCCATTAGGGGGTCATTGACCGCGTCCCAGAGAAGGCATACCACCACGATTGCCGAGATTGTTGCAAACTGGGCAACTGTGAGTTTCATCGTGTATTGGATATAGGTAAGCAGGAACATGCTCACGAGCGTATAGGCCATGTCGCGGCCAGTTGCGCCTATGCAGTAGCTCCATTTTGTTCTTTTGTCGAGTTTGCGGTTGCCCATCGATTATGCCTCCTTTTTGGCAAAGAATCTAGCAAATGCTTTCAGGTAGTGTCTGTTGGCATTAAGTACGAGTACGTCACAAAGCTTCTTGGAAATCATACCGCCGCTATTGGCGATTAAGCCTTCGAGGTTGCCTTCTTCGAGGCCCATTTTGAGCATCTTGAAGGAGGGGTCCGTTTTCTTTTTACCCGGGAACATGAAGCCGATGGCTATGTTCAGGATGAGTCTGAAGATTCTTCCGAAGAGACTCTTGCGGGTTACCTCGCCGAGGGCGCAGGTGAGGTCGAAGTCGCCTCTTCTTCTGTTGCGGAAGTTTGTAAGCGGGCGACCGTAAAGAGCTTCGAACTGTTCGCGGGAGATATCCATACCTTCGGGCTGTGGCTTAAAGTAGTCAGGGAAGAGTTCACGCTCGTCGCGGAAGTACTTGTCGCCTTGAACTACAATCTGAGTCTTGAGTCGAATGTCTCTAACCGAAGCGGCTGCCGCAATGGTGTATACGCCTGCGATGGTGGCAAAAGAATTCTTGTCGACATCAAATACACTGAATGCGCGGGCGTTAAGCGGAATGGTAACCGTCTTTTCTTCGCCGGAGTTAAGGAATACTTTCTTGAAACCTTTAAGCTCGATGGCGCTTCTTAGGAAGTTTTCTTTTTCCGGAAGAATGTATAACTGGATGGTCTCGGCGCCTGCTACGGTTCCTGTGTTCTTAACGGTGACCTGAACTTCGATGTCGTTACCCTCGAAGACTTCGGGCGCCTTGATGCCGGTATATGCAAATGTTGTGTAGGATAAGCCGTAGCCGAAGGGATATCGCACGGGAACGTTGTAGGTCTCGTAGTAGCGATATCCTACGAAGATGCTCTCGCGGTATTCCACGTCGTCATGAGGCGCTGCAAAGTAGCGGTGCGCAGGGGTGTGCTTAATTTCGAGAGGCATAGTCTCGGCAAGCTTACCGGAAGGGTTCACTGCACCGGATACGAGGTCTGCTACCGATTCGCCGACTGCCTGACCGCCGAGGTACATGTGAAGGATTGCGGACACTTTGTCTTCCCAGGAGAAGTCCATGGGAGCGCCGCCGAAACTTACGACAGCAATGTCTTTTTGATCTGCTATGCCCGAGATTGCCTCGAGGAGCTCGGTCTGGTTGCCGGGGATGTTTATGTCAGTTCTGTCATATCCTTCGCCTTCGTAGGATTCCGTGAGGCCCAGGAAGAAAAGGATAGTGGTACGGTTTCTTTGATAGTTCTTAAGGACGGTGTCGATGGCTTCTTTGGCCAGGGCAGTGTCTGTTACGTCGGTGTCATTGCTGTAGCCCTTGGTGTAGATGACTGTGTAGCCTGCGTCCTGAAGGGAATCAATAGCGTTCTTCTTAAAGGTCGCGTTGATGTGGCTACTACCGCCGCCCTGGAAACGCATATTGTCGGCAAGCTCACCGATGATGATTATGTCGCGGTCCTTGGATACGGGAAGGGATCCATCGTTCTTAAGTAGAACTGCGCATTCGTCCTCGAGTCGACGGGCAAGGTCGTTGTGGGCCTTGAAATCGACTTCTGTGGGTGTGGCAGCGTCGAAGCGTTCTGCGAGTTCTGAGAAGTTCTTAAGGACAGCTCCCGCCCACTTGTCGAGTTCTGCGTCGGTGATTTCGCCTCTTTCATAGGCTTTTTTCAGTTCCTTGGTGTGGAAGCCTGAGCCGTCGGGCATTTCAAGGTTGAGGCCTGACTTGAAGCATTTTACTACATCGTTGGTCGCGCCCCAGTCGGAAACTACTGCGCCGTTATAGCCCCAGTTGTCTCTGAGTATTTCTGTGAGCAAGTGCATGTTATTCGAGGCGAATTCACCGTTTATGCGGTTGTAGGAGCACATAAGTGTTGTAGGATTGGCTTCTTTGACCGCTGTTTCGAAAGCTGCAAGGTAAATCTCTCTGAGAGCGCGCTCGTCTACCTCGGAGTTCGAGGTCATGCGTCTTGTCTCCTGAGAGTTGGCTGCGAAGTGCTTGAGGCTGGTGCGGACGCCTTCTTTTTGCATTGAGTTGATAAAAGAACTTGCGAGCTTGCCTGCAAGTAAAGGATCTTCGCTGTAATATTCAAAGTTACGTCCGCAGAGGGGCGAACGCTTGATGTTTGTGCCGGGGCCGAGAACGATTGCGACGTTTTCTTTCTTGGCTTCTTTGGCTATCGCGGTGGCCATCTGAGCAGTGACTTCAGGGTTCCAGCTCGAAGCTGCCGCGCAGGCTGTCGGAAAGCATGTGGCAGGAATACTGTTCTCAATATCGCCGTGTTTCTCGACAGCAACCTTTCTGAGTCCGTGAGGGCCGTCGGTCATGCAAATCTTCGGAATCTTACCGTTGCAGTCGTATGTGTGCCATGCGCCGTCGCCGGTTAAGAGTCTGATTTTTTCGTCGGTTGTCAGGTTCTTGAGTGTCTGCTCGATGTTCATAGTTGTACCTCTCTCAATATGCGTTTTGTGCTTTCTCCCCTATTGTTCCACTTTAGCACGGAATCTAAGTTTCAAATATCACTTTTGTTCTTTTTATGTCTCATTTGTTATGCTATTATTGTCTCATGAAGAATCGATTCGAAACCATCAACCGAGACGAAAACTCGCTTTCCATGGAGCGCGAGACCGGCGTTGTTCACTCTGCTTTCAGCCGCGAGTACGAACTGTTTGAGTGCATCAAAGCAGGCAATCCTGCACTAGTGCGTGACAAAGCTCAGGCCTACCTCAATGAAGGGATTACCATGGGCTTTCTTTCGCGTGATAACCTCAAGCAGTATCGCTATTGGGCTATCTCTACTATTGCCGTAGCCATCCACTACGCTATTCTCGGCGGCATGGACGAAACCGACGCCTTTAACCTAAGTGATGAATATATCCGCCACATCGATGCGGCGTCTTCGCCCGAGGCTATCGTCAGCTATCTCTTGGACAAAGCAGAAGATCTGACCTATGGAGTCTTCAACTCCAAAGCCAACCGCGCCTTCTCCCCCGCCATCCGCCGCTGCATCCACTACATCCACGTCCATCTCTACGAAAAAATAACAACCGACACTCTCGCTTCAGAATGTCGGTTATCAAGAAGTTACTTATCTATTCTATTCAAGCGTGAAATGGGCACCACCATCCACGACTATATCATGAACGAAAAGCTCGACGCTGCCCGCGTAATGCTCTCCGAAGGCATGACCCTCTCCGAAATCGCCTACCGGCTTTCTTTCTGCTCCGAAATCCACTTCATAGGGGCCTACAAGAAAAAGTATGGTGCTACGCCTGGGAAGAGAGGGTAGGGGGTACGTTTCGATAATAATATATAGCTCAAAATGTAAAACAAAAAGCCCGAAACAAAACGTTTCGGGCTTATTAGCGAGGTGCGAGCCGGATTTGAACCGGCGGATAACGGTGTTGCAGACCGGGGCCTTACCACTTGGCTATCGCACCATATTATGAACTCCCCGAGTAGGGTTTGAACCTACGACCCTCCGGTTAACAGCCGGATGCTCTACCGCTGAGCTATCGAGGAATATTGAGAGTGACTCCGACGAGAATCGAACTCGTGTTACCGCCGTGAAAGGGCGATGTCTTAACCGCTTGACCACGGAGCCAGGAAAAATCTTGCTTCTGCTCAAAAGATGATTAGCTTTAAAATCATCTTTTAGAAGCTAGACCCGTAGGGGCCGGAGGCTTTTTCTCGTTTTGTTATTTTCAAAACGAGCCCAAATCTTGTTATCTTCCAAAACAACAAAATACGTTTTCAAAAAAATGACCCGTAGGCACTAAAATTAATTCTTACGAGTTCATTTATAAGCTTACCTTGATAACTTAACACAAAACAGAAGAACTTTCAATCCTAGGATAACTTTCACCTTCAAGTGAAGCTCTCGACCTATTAGTAACCATCAGCTGAGTACATTACTGTACTTACACCTTGGCCCTATCTACCTCGTCGTCTTCAAGGGGTCTTACGT
>JAFZLD010000009.1 GCA_017553505.1 Lachnospiraceae bacterium | reverse complement strand
TTCAACCCTAGTGCGGAAGATGGGACTTGAACCCACACGATTGCAATAATCACAAGATCCTTAGTCTTGCTCGTCTGCCAGTTCCGACACTTCCGCGAACCGCTTATGTTGTTTAGTTGTTCAACACGCAAGAAAGATAATATCATCAGAAGTGGGGTATGTCAATAAGTAATTTTAAAATTTTTTTATTTTTTTGAACAATTATTTTTGGGGTATATAGGAAGCCTGATTTTGCCTTAATCAGGACATAGAATTTTAATAATTCGGGGGCGCGTTTAGGTTGACATTGTACCAATCAGACAGTAAAATAACATTTGCATGCAGGAATGGCGGAATGGCAGACGCGCACGGTTCAGGTCCGTGTGAAGTAAAATTCATGTGGGTTCAAGTCCCATTTCCTGCACTATTCATTCCGGCGGCTAAGGTGTCCTTATGCCGCCGTTTGTTCTTTCAGGACACAGTGGCGGAGACAACTTATGAAATATCTTTATCAACTGACAATTATACTTGCGGTAAGCCTCGTGTCGGAAGCCCTCGGATACTTCATCCCCCTTCCGGTGCCGGCAAGCGTCTACGGTCTTGTGATTATGTTCCTGCTTCTTTGGACGAAGGTTGTGAAGCTTGAGCATGTGGAAAATGTGGCAGATTTCTTTTTACAGATTATGCCTTTCTTCTTCGTGGCACCGACGGTTGGGCTTATGACGAGCTTTGATGCCATTAAGGGCAATGTCTTGTGGCTGGTGCTTATGTGCTTTGTGTCGACGGTTGTTACCATTGCGGTGACGGGTGCCGTTGCGCAACTTATCATAAGACTTAGGAAGAAAGGGGGCAAGAAAGATGTTTGACTTCATCGTTTCAAGTTCTTTCTTCGGAATTACGCTTTCTTTTGTCGTGTACATGTTCTTCCAGCTTATCAAGGTTAAGTTCAAGATTAAGAATCCGCTGTTTAACCCGCTTCTGTGGTCGTCGGTGGTGATTATTCTTTTTCTGACAGTGACCAAGATTGACTACGAAGTGTACAATAGTAGTGCGGGCGTAGTGACTTACTGGCTTACACCGGTGACGATCTGCCTCGCGATTCCGCTTTACAGACGGATACAGGAGTTAAAGGAAAACATTGTGGCTATCATGATTTCCATTATCTGCGGATGCATCGGACATGCGCTTGTGATGGTGGTGATTGCGACGGCGGTTAAGATGAGCAAGATTCTTTCTTATTCCGTTATGTCTAAGAGCGTTACTACGGCTATTGCAATGGCGCTTACCGAGAAGCTCGGCGGTATCCCTGCGGTTACTATCGTGGGCGTTACGGTTGCGGGCATGACCGGTGCGGTGTTAGGTCCTACGATTCTTAAGATATTTAAGATTAAGGAGCCTGTGGCTCAGGGACTTGCGCTGGGAACGGCTTCCCACGCGGTGGGCACATCTAAGGCCATGGAGCTTGGCGAGATTCAGGGCGCCATGAGTTCTCTTGCGATTGTCGTAACCGGCATTCTTACGGTAGTTGTGGTACCGATTGCCGTGAAATTCTTATAATAGGGGGTCATTTTCAATGACAGACGTGAATGGTAACGATATAACCGAAGAGGTTATGGAGGAAAATAAAGCGGTCGAGGCAGAAGCAGAGGCGGTTGCGCAAGAGGTGACTGAATCCGCCACAGAGACGGCAGAGGAAGCTGTGGCACCCGTTGAAGACGAAAAGCCCGAGAAGCCTAAGAAGACCAAGAAATCTAAGCCGAAAAAAGAAAAAACACCTTTGGTATATAACAGAGAAGTCGTAGTCAGCGACAGATGGAACAACATCATTCTGATTGCGCTTGTTCTTATGATAATTGTAGGCGTGATGATTTATTTCCTGCCGGTCAATCGTGTTAAGCGATTGATTAAGAAGGGTAACGAAGCCTATGCGGTTGAGAAGTACGAAGATGCTTGCAAGTACTACGAGAAGGCGGTTCTTACCGACGTCCTCAATCCTTTTGCGGCCAAGAGCTTAATCAGCGCTGACATGGCGGCTTCTAACGGTGAGGAAGGCGAAGACTTAAAGAAAGTCATCTCCGGCCTTGAAGACTACAAAGAGCGTAAAGGCGAGCTTGTGATAGCGGATGAGAGCATTCCCGCATGGACGGATTTCTTCCTTATGTCTCCCGAGATTTTTAACGGCCGGGAAGATGCGGAGATACTTGAGAAGGGTTACGAAATGCTTAACAATCCTTCCGAATTAAAGCCGGCACTTGCCAACGCTTATTATGAGTGGGGCGAGGCGGTAACCGCGGAGAATTACACCGAAGCCTGCGACAGCTTTGACAAGGCACTTGCTTTTTCCGATAATGCGGAGACTTACAAGGCGCAGGTTAATGAGCAGGTACTCGGTATCATCGAGAGCCTCAAGACTGCGGATGAGTACGACAAGGCCTACGAAGTTTTGAACAGATATGCGTCTGTAATAAACGATGCCGAAGCGGTTAAGACCGGCATTGCAGAGGCGGAGGCACTTTACGGAATCAAGGTTGAGCTCTTAAGCGAAGTTTACGCAGCATTCAGCCCCTATTATGAGTCCGTTAAGGGCACCCCGTTAAAAGAAAGAGTTAAGGAAGACACCCCACTCTTTGGTATGATTGCCGAGAACTGGGAGAAGATGCTTATGATAGACGGTTCGGAGAAGGCTGATACGCTGGCATTTTCTTTTGCCGCGGATGCGTATACTTATGCGCCCGAAGGCTTTAAGGAAGGATTCACGGGCGTGGGCTGCGGACTTTATCCTTACGGCGACAGATTTACCCGCGAGGACGGAACCGAGGGCACCGGATATTACTTCTACTTCGGTGAGTACAAGAATGGTGTGAGAGACGGATACGGCATGATTTTCATCAAGGCGGACGTTTCTTCTTATATGGCATTCGAGGGCGAGTGGAAGAATGACCTTCCCAACGGATTCGGTGCAAGCTTTGAGTGCGATATGTATTCGTACACTTCACTTGCGGCATACAGACGTGTTACTTTCGGTGAGTACAAGGACGGATACGAGAACGGAGATATGACTTCGATTGCGCTGTTAAACGAGCATCCCGATACATATTTCAAGGGTTCTTACAAGGCGGAAAACGGTGCGGTTAACCCTGTGGAGGGCGACCCCATCAATTACGGAATTGTGGACCCGATTCCCGAAGGATACAAGCTTATAGCGGTTCTTGCGTCTGCTGATGCGGGATATGATTACATTATTCCCGTGTACGTTTTAAACGATGCGACTCTCGGAGTTGTAGGCTGGTAGGACGCCGGAACATAATTATAGAAATTTTTTAAAAAGTCGGAAAAATAAAAAAGGAAATTTGATTTAAGCACAGAATATTACTAACAGAGACATTTTTGATGCCACGGAGGTGGGCGGTAATGTTGATACGTAAGAGTCTTGAAAAGATGGAAGACGAATACTTAAGCAAGTATGCGACGAGGAGCAGCAAGTCTAAGGGTCGTGAGCGCGACGAAGAGCCTTGCGACATTCGCCCTTGTTTCCAGCGCGACCGTGACCGTATCATACATTCCAAGGCGTTTAGAAGACTTAAGGATAAGACACAGGTCTTTCTTTCACCGGAAGGTGATCATTACAGGACCAGACTTACACATACGCTTGAAGTGTCTCAGACGGCTCGTACGATGGCTAAGGCTTTGAAGCTTAACGAGGATTTGGTGGAGGCGATTGCGCTTGGTCACGACCTCGGTCACACGCCTTTTGGTCATGCGGGGGAGAGAGCTCTTAACAGAGTGTGTCCTTTCGGATTCGATCATGCGGCGCAGAGTGTGAGAACCGTCGAAGTGCTTGAAAAGGGCGGTCAGGGTCTTAACTTAACGTATGAAGTGCGTGACGGCATCAGAAATCATCAGACTGCGGGAATGCCTGCTACGCTTGAAGGTAAGATTGTAAGATTCGCCGATAAGATAGCTTATATTCATCACGATATGGATGACGCCATCCGCGCCGGCATTCTTAAGGAAGGCGATGTTCCGGCAGAGATCGGTGATGTTATCGGTTATACCACCGGTGAGCGTCTCGATTGCTTTATCCACGATATCGTAATGAACAGTCAGAACAAGAACGATATTCTGATGAGCGAGCCTGTGGAGAAGGCTATGAAGGCTATTCGCGAGTTCATGTTTGAACGCGTGTACAAGAACCCGGAGGCTAAGAGCGAGGAAGGCAAGGCCGAAGCTCTCACGGAGACTTTGTACAATTATTATATGACCAATTTCCATCTGCTTCCCGCGGATCTGAAGGCGCTTTTTGATAAGGGCGATCCCAAGGAACAGATTGTATGTGACTACGTAGGCGCCATGACCGACAGATATGCGATTGCGGTCTATGAAGAGATTTTCATTCCCAAGACCTGGCGCTGGTAGAGAGTTTAGCTTACAAGTGCGGCGAGAGCCGTTTAATATACGGAGGGGCGATGAGGTATCCCGAGGAACTGATTGAAGAAGTCAGACTTCGCAACGACATAGTGGACGTGGTAGGAAGCTGTGTGAAGATCCAGAAAAAAGGGTCTTCATACTTTGGTCTGTGCCCGTTTCACAGTGAGAAGTCGCCTTCTTTTTCTGTCTCTCCCCATAAGCAGATGTATTACTGCTTCGGTTGCGGAGCGGGAGGAAATGTTATTTCCTTTGTAATGAATTATGAGAATTTCACTTTCCAGGAAGCGGTTAAGTACCTTGCGGACCGCGCGGGCATCAAGCTTCCGGAGATTGAATATACACAGGAGCAGCGGGCCAAGGAAGCACGCCGTGTGCGGCTTTTAGAGGCCAACAGAGAAGCGGCTGCCTACTTCTATTATCAATTGCGGCACAAGCAGGGTGAAGCGGGTTATCGGTACTTGACGGGGCGAGGGCTCACAGACGAGACGCTTAATAAGTTCGGTCTCGGATTCTCCAACGTTACGAGCAATGACTTAGTTAAATACCTTGAGTCGAAGGGCTTTGATGATGACATCATCAGAGAGGCCGGGCTTGCTTCTTTTGACGAAAAATACGGAATGCAGGATAAGTTCTGGAACAGAGTCATGTACCCGATTCAGGACATCAATCACAGAGTTATCGGTTTCGGCGGACGAGTTATGTCGGATGCGAAGCCCAAGTACTTAAACTCTCCCGAGACGCCTGTGTTCGACAAGAGCCGTAACCTTTACGGGCTTAACTTTGCGCGTACTTCCCGCAAGAATCATTTTATCTTGTGTGAGGGCTACATGGACGTAATCGCCATGCATCAGGCGGGCTTCACGGAAGCGGTTGCATCGCTTGGTACAGCGTTCACTTCGGGACAGGCGAATATACTTAAGCGCTATACGGATTCGGTGTATCTTGCATACGATTCGGACGGCGCGGGAACTGCGGCGGCACTTCGTGCCATAGGCATCCTTCGTGATGTGGGTATGACCGGTAAGGTTATCAATATGAAGCCTTACAAGGACCCCGACGAATTCATCAAGAATCTCGGAGCGGAGGCTTTTGAGGAGCGTATCAAGGAAGCCGAGAACAGTTTCTTTTTCGAAATAAGGCAGCTTGAATCGGGCTACAATCTTAAGGACCCGGACGAGCGTACCAAATTTACCAGGGAAATCGGTGCCAAGCTTATGAATTTCCCCGACGAAATTGAGCGGGACAATTACTTAAGCGCGGTTTGCGATAAATACAACATCGGTGTGGACAGCCTGAAAAAACTCGTGGCTTCACTTGCGGCTCAAAACGGCGGTGAGTTTAAGCCCATCGAGCGACCCAAGTCAGGCATACACAAGCCCGAGCCCGATGCCAATATCAAGAGAGTGCAATGCCTTCTTTTGACATGGTTATCCGATGAGCCGGACGTTTATAAGATTGTGAAAGAGTACATTACTCCCGACGATTTCACCGATGATTTGTATAAGGCGGTTGCCACCAAGCTTTTTGCGGACTTAGACGGCGGTGTGATGAATCCCGCGGCGATAGTAAGCATGTTTGAGGACGAAGAAGAGCAGGCGATAGTAGCCAAGATTTTTAATTCGAATCTTACAGAAGTAACCGATAAGAGTTCCCGAGAAAAGGCACTTAAAGATCTTGTGTACAATGTCAAGAAGAACAGTGTGGATCAAGCGGCAGCAAGGCCGGGCCAGACAATGGAAGACATGATGAAAGACATTGAGAACAAGAAAGCCCTCGAGAAACTTCGTAAAATCGAGTTTCATCTGGATAGCTAGAAAGGAAGTTAACCCATGGACGAGAATATGGTAGCGAAATTTGAAGAGAGGATTAAAGAATTCCTCGCTCACTGCCGCAAAAAGAAAAACATGATTGAGTACCGCGAGATTACCGATTTCTTTGCGGACCTTAATCTTGAAGAAGAGCAGTATGATAAGGTTATGGATGCACTCGAGGCAGCAGGCGTAGACATTATGCAGCTTCCCGAGGAAGAAGAAGTTGACGACGATTTCATCCCCGATGATGAACTTCTTGAAGACGTTGACGTTGAGAACATCGACTTATCCGTTCCCGAAGGTGTAAGCATTGAGGACCCCGTCCGCATGTACCTTAAGGAAATCGGTAAGGTTCCGCTTCTTAGTGCTGAAGAGGAAATCGAACTTGCCAAGAAGATGGAGAAGGGCGACGAAGATGCCAAGAAGCGTCTTGCGGAAGCTAACCTTCGTCTTGTTGTATCCATTGCGAAGAGATATGTAGGCAGAGGAATGTTGTTCCTTGACCTTATTCAGGAAGGTAACTTAGGTCTTATTAAGGCGGTTGAGAAGTTTGATTACCGCAAGGGCTATAAGTTCTCCACATACGCAACATGGTGGATTCGTCAGGCCATTACCCGTGCTATCGCGGACCAGGCCCGTACCATCAGAATCCCTGTACATATGGTTGAAACCATCAACAAACTCATCAGAGTTTCAAGACAGTTGTTACAGGAGTTAGGTCGTGAACCTACCCCTGAAGAAATCGCTGAGGAAATGGACATGTCCGTTGACCGCGTAAGAGAAATTCTTAAGATTTCTCAGGAGCCCGTTTCTCTTGAAACCCCTATCGGTGAAGAGGAAGACTCACATCTTGGCGATTTCATTCCCGACGATCAGGTACCGGTTCCTGCCGATGCCGCAGCATTTACCCTTCTTAAGGAGCAGCTCGTTGAAGTACTCGGAACTCTTACAGACAGAGAGCAGAAGGTTTTGAGACTCCGTTTCGGTCTTGATGACGGAAGAGCTCGTACCCTTGAAGAAGTAGGTAAGGAATTTAACGTAACCCGTGAGCGTATCAGACAGATTGAAGCTAAGGCTTTAAGAAAGCTTCGTCATCCCAGCCGCTCCAGAAAGCTTAAGGATTACCTCGACTGATGAAATTATCTTTAAGAATGGAAACGGTGAAGAACACCGTTAATCCTTGCAATACCGCTTGCGATGTGGGCTGTGACCACGGTTTTGTGTCCATAGCTTTGGTGCAGGAAGGTATAGCGAAACATATGATAGCCTGCGACATTAACAAAGGTCCTTTACAGGCCGCTGCGGACAATATTGCTGCGGTTGGATTGTCGGAGGCTATTGAGACCAGATTATCAGATGGTTTACATAAAGTTACGCCGGAAGACGCGCCCGACACCGTAATCATTGCGGGTATGGGAGGAGCACTTACGATCAAGATATTATCCGAGGCGGCAGATGTACTTAAATCAGTGTCACAGCTGGTGTTGCAGCCTCAGTCGGAGCTCTTTATTGTTAGAAAATGGTTAAGGAGTAATGGCTATAATATCCTGAAAGAGTGCTTTTTACGCGACGCGGGCAAGTATTATTTCGTAATGGATGTCCGCCCCGGTAAGAGCCCTTCCCATACCGAGGAAGAATATGCTTTTTACGATGAGTTCTCAGAGTTTCTTTTGCAGAGTAAGGATCCGTTATATCGCGAGTACCTTAAAAAAGGCATTAAGAACAACGAGACGTATCTTAAGGGCATGCCCGAGGAGAAGAGGGGCGAATTATTACACAAGACGGAATTACTGAAGAAAGCACTTTTAATGACAGAGTAACCTAGGAGGAATACCCATGGCAGTACTTAACATTAACGGTCAGACTTGCGAAGTTCCGGAAGGAACACCTTTTGAAGAGGTAGCCAAGAAATATCAGCACGAGTATCGCAACACCATCGCACTCGTGAAGGATAACGGAAAGATTAAAGAGTTATTTAAGACAGTTAAGGGCGATTCGAACGTTGAATTCATCACTCTTGACGATTCTATAGGTCACAAGACTTATGCGCGCAGTGCCATCATGCTGATGGTTAAGGCAGCTTACGACGTATTCGGCAAGGACTGTAACGCGCGTGTGAAGGTTGAGTTCGTAATCGGCAACGGTTACTACTGCAGCCCCCAGGGAAGCATGGTGCTTACTTCCGACAAGATTAAAGCAATCAAAGAAAGAATGCTGGAGCTGGTACAGGAAAACATTCCTTACATGAAGAAGTCTATCTCCAGAGACGAAGCGATTGCACTCTTTACCAAGTACAATTTCGAAGACAAGGTAAGCCTCTTTAAGTACAGAAGAAGCTCCTCCGTCAACGTATATCGTCTTGATGATTATTATGATTATTACTACGGATACATGGTTCCTTCCACGGGCTATGTGAAGTGGTTTGACCTTATTCCTTACGATAAGGGATTTATGCTTACTATCCCCGAGACCAATGCGCCTACGGAGGTTGCGCCTTTTGACGACAGGCCTACGCTCTTTAAGACTATTAACGAGACTTCCCGCTGGAGCGAGACCCTTGGTATCGCAACTGTAGGTCAGTTAAATGATGCTATCTGCAAAGGCGAGATTAACGATTTGATTCTCGTGCAGGAAGCGCTTCAGGAGCGTAAGATAGGTGAGATTGCGGCAGATATCGTAAAGCGCGGCGGCGTTAAGTTTGTTATGATTGCGGGTCCTTCTTCTTCCGGTAAGACCACTTTTTCACACAGACTTTCGGTTGAGCTTCGTACTTACGGACTTAAGCCCCATCCCATCGGAGTGGACGATTACTTTGTAAATCGTGAGCAGACTCCCAAGGACAAAGACGGCAACTACAACTTCGAGTGCCTTGAAGCAATCGATGTTGAGCAGTTTAATAAAGATATGACCGCTCTCTTAAGAGGCGAGCGTGTGGAACTTCCCTCCTTTAATTTCAAGACCGGTCGCAGAGAGTACAAGGGTAACTTTAAGCAGCTGGGCCCCGACGATGTTCTCGTAATCGAGGGTATCCACGGACTTAACCCCAAGATGTCTTACAGCCTTCCCGACGAAAGCAAGTATCGCATCTATATCAGTGCTCTTACCAGCATTAACATTGATGAACACAACCGTATCCCTACCACCGATGGCAGACTTCTTCGCCGCATGGTGCGTGACGCAAGAACCCGTGGCACCAGCGCCCAGAACACCATCAAGATGTGGCCGAGCGTACGTCGCGGTGAGGAAGAGAACATCTTCCCCTTCCAGGAATATGCGGATACGATGTTTAACTCCATATTATTGTATGAGCTTGCGGCATTTAAGACTTACGCCGAGCCGCTGCTCTTTGATATCGGACCCGAAGAGCCCGAGTATTACGAAGCCAAGAGACTTCTTAAGTTCCTTGAGTATTTCGTAGCTCTCGATCCCAAGGTCGTTCCCAACAACTCCATTTGTAGGGAATTCATCGGCGGAAGCTATTTTAACGTGTAACATTTAGTGAGTAGGACAGATGATCGCGGCTGCTTTTAGCAGGTGAGGAAAGTCCGGGCTTCATAGGGCAGGATGCCGGATAACGTCCGGTGGAGGTGACTCCCAGGCCAGTGCAACAGAAATAAACCGCCTTACGAGGTTCGCCTTGTGAGGTAAGGGTGGAAAGGCAGTGTAAGAGACTACCGTGCTTGTGGTAACACAAGTAGCCATGTAAACCCCATCCGAAGCAAGACCAAGAATGCCTTTTGGCAGGAAAACCATAGATTTGCCCGATCTGTTTTCCGGTAGGTCGCTTGAGCTCGTCGGTAACGACGTTCCTAGAAAGATGATCATCCACGACATAACCCGGCTTATCGTCTTACTCACATTTGTTTTATAAAGGTATGAGGGTATTAAAATTTATTAAGCTTTACGTGATTATGCTTTTGTGCCTGAGCGTTTTTCCTGCTTGTGGCACAAAATCTGCGTTTAGCGAAGAAGAATTAATCAATGTACTCCAGAAGCCGACGGTTATGATAACGGTCGGTTCATCGCATGCAAGCGGGGTTATCATTAGAAATGACGATAACGGTATTGTGCTTGCGTCGGTTACACACTTACTTAACGGTTACGAGCAGGGTATCATCAGATTCGCCGACGGCCATGCGGGCTTCGCGGATGTAGCATATTGCGACGAGAAGTCCGACATTACGTTGCTGACTATTAAGAGAAGCGATATGGATGTAGAGTTTGCAGATTCTCTTGCGACGGTAGTGTGCGACGAGGCTGCGTATGACGCGCTTGCTACGGATGATACGGTCTATGTGGTAGGCTCGGCGGTAGATGTTGCGGCTAACGTTACGAAAGGCACCTTCAAGGAGAAGGACTACTACGTGCCCGAGTTCGACCAGTATCTCTTATACCTCTACTGTGATTCTTTCCCGGGGATGAGCGGTGCGGGGGTATATACGACGGAAGGCAAGTTCTTAGGCCTTGTGGCGGGCGGAAGCGACAATTCGGAGACGGTTGTCATCGAGCTTCCCGATATTTTAAAGGCTCTTGACAGCCTTGAGCGGTAAAAGAAAACAGCGCATGCAATTTTGTACTGCTTTACATAAATAGTTTACATAAGTTACACATATAGGAGGTTTTTAAGTATTATGACACAGATTGATGTTATTTCCGGCTTCTTAGGAGCAGGTAAGACTACTCTTATCAAGAAGCTTTTGGCCGAGGCCCTTAAGGGTACCAAGGTAGTATTGATTGAGAACGAGTTCGGCGAAATCGGCGTAGACGGCGGATTTCTTAAGGACGCAGGCATTGAAATCAAAGAGATGAATCAGGGATGTATCTGCTGTTCGCTTGTAGGTGACTTCAGAACTTCTCTTGCTGAAGTTATCGAGAAGTACGCTCCCGAAAGAATCCTTATCGAGCCCTCAGGTGTAGGTAAGCTTTCCGATGTTCAGAGAGCAGTTATCGAAGCAAGCGAGAGCGCAGGCGTTAAGCCCGGTTCTTCCGTAGCTGTTGTAGATGCTTCCAAATGCAAGATTTACATGAAGAACTTCGGTGAGTTCTTTATCGACCAGATTGAGCACGCAGGCACCATTATTTTAAGCCGTACCCAGAACATGGATGAGGCTAAGCTTGAAAAAGTAGTAGAGATGATTCGTGAACACAATAAGGATGCGAAGATTGTTACCACTCCTTGGGATGAGCTTACAGGTAAGTATATTCTTGAAACTTTTGAGTCGGTTTCTTCTTTTGAGGAAGAGCTTATGGCTGAGTTCAAGGAAGAGCATGAGCATCACCATCACCACGATGATGACGACGATGACGAGTGTTGCTGTCACGGTCACCACCACCATCATGACGATGACGACGATGATGGCGATGAGTGCGGATGCGGACATCATCACCACGACCACGATCACGAGCATGAACATGAACATGAGCACCATCATCATGACCATGACCACGGCGAAGAGTGCTCCTGCGGTTGCCACGATCACGACCACCATCATCACCATCACGCCGACGAAGTATTCACAAGCATCGGAATGGAGACTGCCAAGAAATTCAGCAAGGAATCCGTTGAAGCATTCCTTACCGCTCTTGAGGACGACTCCAAGTACGGTTACGTGCTTCGTGCAAAGGGCATGGTTCCTTCCGAAGGCGCTGAGTGGGTATACTTTGACTACACTCCCGGCGAGATTAACGTTCGTCCCGGCGCACCCGAGTACACAGGTAAGATTTGCGTAATCGGTTCCGAGCTCAAAGAAGACGCTATCAAAGAATTGATTCTTAAATAATAGAGATTGCAGGATTTATCATGAAATCAGTATTTGTTATAAACGGGTTTTTGGACAGCGGAAAGACCCAGTTTATTAATTACACGCTGGCACAGCCTTACTTTCGCACCAAGGGCACCACGCTTTTAATAGTGTGCGAGGAAGGCGAAGAAGAATATGATGAGAGAGTCTTATCGGCTACGAACACAATCCTTGTTAACGTAGAAGATGAGAGCGGAATATCCGTTGAAGCCCTTACCGAGCTTGACAAGAAATACAAGCCCGCAAGAGTTATCATCGAGTACAACGGTATGTGGAACTACAAGAACTTCAAGCTCCCGCTTTTCTGGAAGTTTGAGCAGCAGATTACCACTATCGATGCGTCTTCTTTTGAACTTTACTACACAAATATGCGCTCACTGCTTGCAGAGATGATGCGTAAGTCGGAGCTTATTATTTTCAACAGATGCGACGGTATCTACGATAAGCTTCCCGGCTTTAAGCGTAACGTTAAGGCACTTAATCAGACCGCTGAAATCGTCTTTGAAGACAAGGACGGCGAGGTTAACGCGACTCTCGAGGAAGAGCTTCCTTACGATGTTACCAAGGACACCATCGAACTTACCGATGATACTTACGGTATCTGGTACCTCGACGCGCTTGACAATGTGGACAGATATATCGGCAAGAATATCAGCTTCACCGCTTGTGCATTGGTGCCCGGCAATTTTGCCAAGGGTCTTATCGTGCCCGGTCGTGCAGTTATGACTTGCTGTGCCGAGGATATTCAGTTCCTGGGATTCCCTTGCAAATACAACGAAAAGATTGAAGACCATACGTGGATCAATATTACCGCGAAGTTTGGCAAGGAATATTTTGCGGGCTATCAGGGCGAAGGCCCCATGCTTACGGCTGTAAGCGTAACACCTGCCAAGAAGCCCAAGAATGAGGTTCTAAGCTTTAACTAAAAGGATTTGAAATGATACCTTATTCACCACTTCAGTTAATGTTTTTCTTTTTTACATATTGTTTTTTCGGCTGGATTATCGAGTCCACTTGGGTGTCGCTTCATCAGAAGAGATTCGTTAACCGCGGGTTCTTAAGAGGACCGTTCATACCGATTTACGGTTGCGGTGCCATGACGTTGTTGCTCGTGGGTACGCCGTTACTTAAGTGGCCGGTGGCAGTTTTCTTCGGCGGAATGATATCCGCAAGCATCCTTGAGTATTTCACGGGTGCGGCGATGGAAGCGATTTTCAAGGTGCGTTACTGGGATTACTCGGACAAGCCTTTGAATCTGAACGGCCATATATGCGCGTTTACAAGCGTGTGTTGGGGCGGTTTGTCGCTCCTTGTGGACTATGTGATTCAGGAACCGATTACGGCGCTTTCCAAACACATGACGTACAAAGAACTCGTGCTGATAGTTACGGTTGTTTCGGTGTATTTCATCGTAGACGCTACACTGTCCTTCAAGGCTGCATTCGACCTGCGCTCCATCATCATCAAGATGGAGAAGGCTCAGGAAGAGTTACGCCTCTTAAAGAAGCGACTGGATGTTATCCTCGCCTATGCAGATGCGGACAAGGATGCGTTTATTGACGACGCTATCGAGAAGGTCGGCAATCTCGGCGACAGCATCGATGCTAGATTCAGAGCGGTTAAGAAGGCTATGGAAGAGACTCCCGCCAAGTTCGCAGACAGCATTAAGGAAGAGCTTTCCGAACTTAGGGATAAGTTTATCGTCAACCGAGGGGACAAGCTTGAAGACCAGGCTGCGAGCGATTTCTTTAAGAGAGGCCTTTTCTTTGGCAACCCTTCCATGAAGTCCGTGATGTTTTCGGATGCATTTGAAGATTTGAAGGCTTACGTATACAGCCGTCGTAATAAAAAGAACAAAAAATAAGCTTAAAGCAGGAGAGTTATGGGAAAAAAGCAGATTAGGTTAATACCGCCCGCCATACATTTTCTTTTAACGTTCATATTTGAAAGAAGTATCCTGATTTTCAACGATACGAGTGCGACCAGGCTTGCTATTCCCAGAAGCACGGCATACAGCGATAAGGCGGAGCATATCGTGTTTTATGTGCTTGCCAAGATTTTCGCGGCGATTTTGATTTTCCTGCTTTGGAAGCTTTTGTTTAATATTTTTGAGAATTTGAATAAGAGCAGTGCCGTAAGATGCGGTATTGTGCTGTTTCTTATACTTCTTATTGTGTTCGGATTGTTCTTATACCCGGACGTGCTGATGCGCTCGGAGGATAACTACATTACGTATGCGTATGCGAAGCGTATGTGGCCCGAGTACTGGCATTCGGCGTATCTTAGCATAATTTATGCGGCATGTCTTATGATTTTCCCAAGCCCCATTACGATTTCCGTGGTGCAGTGGATTGGTATAAGCTTTGTCGCAGGATATCTTTTTGATAGGATTAAGAAGAGTTCCGTGCTTAAAGGCAGAGGTGCATGGCTTGCACTTCTGTTTCTTGTACTTCCCAATACTTATATAATGATTGTGGATCCTTACAGAACCGAGCTTTACGCTATTATATGCATGCTTTTCACTATCACGCTGGTTATGGATGCTGTGGACGGAACGGTTCGTAAGCCGTTGTTCTATGTGGCTTTCGCTGTGCTGGCGGGCTTTATAGGCGTTATGAGAAGCGAAGGCATCATCTTCGGACTCGGCGGGTTTATAGCGATGCTAATCTGGGGATACAAGCTTTCTTTTAAGAAGGTTATGCTGTATTCTTTGGTAGCGTGTGTGGCTTTCGTGCTCATTCTTTGGCCCCAGAAGGCGGGAGATGAGAAGTATTACGGCAAGGATTATACTATAATCAATTCTTTCCCTTCTCTTACGAATATCTTAAACGCGGAGGATCATAATATTAATTATCCCGGCGCGGATGTGTCGCTTAAGGCGATTGACGATGTTGTGCCGATTGATGTGGTAAGGCTTTATGGAATGGAAGGGTATCGTCGATACAATATTTCCAAGGGTCGCGCCGATATCAATCAGTCGTATGCTACGGATGAGGCGGCTTCCGCTTATGTTAAGGGATTTTACAATCTTGTGCTTAATAACAAGACGATTTATTTAAAGACGCAGTACTCCATGTGGATGCAGTCACTTTATTTAAAGGAGTGGCCGTATTATGTGGCGCCGGTGGGAGTTGAGGAGATTGATTCGCTTCCGTCTATGTCTATGCCGCTTTGGGACAGTGGAAAGGCTGAATGCATTGCGGACGCGGGCGTGCGTATCTGGAAGGATAATACCTTCAGAAAGACCGTGGCCGGATTTGTTGAGAATGCAATCACGAAGTACGGTGACGGGTTCCTTAAGAAGTTCTATGTGCGCAGCCTGATGATGATTGCCATTACGCTCATGGCTGTGATATTCATGGTCAAAGAAGCCGTGTTGTACTTTAAGAAAAAACGCGAGAATACCGCGATTGGCGTGTTCTTACTGATATTGCTGGTTCAGTATGCGGCAATTGTGCTTGTAATGCCGGCGGGCATGCAGGTGTACTTCCACGCCACGTATTATTCGATGTTTATAACCGAGCTTGTGTACATTATCAAGCTTGCAATTACTAAGAAAGAAAAGAGAGCTTGATATGACTGTAGCATTGATTTTAATCACATGGAATGAGCTTGAAGGCTGTAAGCATGATGTACCGCTTATTGACAGATCCAAATTTGACGAGATTTTCTGCATAGACGGCGGCAGTACCGACGGCACTGTTGAGTATCTGAAGGAGCAGGGCATAACTGTATATCCTCAGAGTGCCAAGGGTCTTAATCAGGCGTGCAAGGACGGTTGCGATCACTGCACCTGCGATGCGTTTGTGTTCTATCATCCGAAGGGAACCATTCCTGTTGAGGACACTTACAAGTTCAGAGAATACTACGAAGAGGGCTATCAGTTTGTGGTAGGCTCCCGCATGATGAAGGGCGCTCACAATGAGGAGGACGATAAGTTCTTTAAGCCCCGTAAATGGTTCGTAATCGGTCTCGGACTTCTTGCTAAGATTTTATTCAAGCGTGAGGGCAATACCGTGTGGGATACACTTCACGGATTTCGCGGTATGACGGTGGATGCGTTCAAGCGTTGCGACATTTCCGACATGAGCCCTTCGGTGGATATAGAGATGGTATGCCGCAGCTACAAGCTTAAATTAAAGAGAATCGAATTCCCGACCACAGAGCTTCCGAGACTCGCGGGCGAGAGCCACTTTAAGGCTTTTGCCACCGGTAAGAAGCTTCTTAAATACATGATGTTCGAGATTAAGAGAGGAAAAGCCTGATGGAGAAGGTTAAGTATCTGATACTGGGCGGCGGTCCTGCGGGACTCACATTTGCCAATTTACTGAAGAGAAAGTGCCCCGAGACAAGTTTTTTATTACTGGAGAAAGAATCCGTGACGGGTGGCCTGTGCCGAAGCGAAGACGTGGACGGTGCACCGCTTGATATTGCGGGCGGACATTTCCTTGATGTGAGAAGACCTAAGGTCAATGAGTTTCTTTTTACGTTCATGCCCGAGGAAGAGTGGGACAAGTATAAGAGAGACTCGCGAATCGATATGGGTACTTACGAAATCGGACATCCTTTCGAGGCCAATATCTGGCAGATGCCGGTGGAGGAGCAGGTTAAGTATCTTAAGTCGATTGCGCTTGCGGGTTGCAATTTGGGTACTCCTAAGCCCGAGAGATTTGTGGACTGGATTACATGGAAGCTTGGCGATATGGTGGCTTCCGAGTATATGCTTCCTTACAATTCCAAGATGTTTGGTGGCGAGCTTGATTCGCTTGGTACGTACTGGCTTGATAAGCTTCCGAATGTTTCTTTTGAGGAGACGCTGCTTAGCTGCCTTAACAAGAAACCTTACGGCACGCAGCCGGGTCATGCGGAGTTCTATTATCCCAAGAAATACGGCTACGGCGAGCTGTGGGAGCGCATGGGCAAGGCACTGGGAGACAAGTGCCTGTGCGGCAAGAGCGTGACTGAGCTTGATGTTGAGGCTAAGACCGTGAAGTGTTCTGACGGCACTGAATATGCGGCTGATTGTATCGTAACGACTATTCCCTGGACGGCGATTTCTGTTATTAAGAATGCCGAGTCGTGGGTGGCGGGCGATGTAGCCAAGCTTAAGCATACGGGTACGGAGATTAAATATGTGGGCGAGAACCTTGATACGGCGGCTCACTGGATTTACTATCCTGACAAAAACAAGTCATATCACAGAATTCTGGTGCGTCACAATTTCTGCCCGAATTCCAAGGGTTACTGGCTTGAGACAAATCTTAACAGAGTGGATGAGTCGGTTCCCGGCGTATCCTATAAGAACGAATATACATACCCCCTTAATACCGTGGACAAGCCCGAGGTTATGGCGCGTCTTCTCGGATACATGAAGGATAAGGGTATTTACGGCCTCGGTCGCTGGGGCGAGCACGAGCACTACAATTCGGACAGAACGGTAGAGCGTGCGATGGAACTTTTCGAGACACTTAATTAGATTAATTCTTGTATGAGGGACTTTTATGTGGGAATGTGATTACGCAAGAGAGCCTGTGGATTACAGATTGTTTTGGCTTAAAATGCTTAAGAAGATATGGATTCTTCCGGTGAGTGCGCTTGCGGGCTTTGTGTTGATTGGTGCGGTGTACTATATGTCTAAGCTCTGCTTTGGCAATGGTCGTACATATCAGGCCGAGACTATGTATTATATTGACTTCACGCTTGATTCGGCGGGAGATTACACCTACCTTAACCAGTATACCTGGGGCGAGGTGGTAAAGACCGATTTCTTCGTGGGTTACCTTGAAGAGGGCTTCGGCGGCACTGTGTCACGCGAGGCGATTATGGAGGCTTCTTATGCCGGTGTTGAGTCCGACGTAAGATATCTCTATACAAGGTATAAGTCGCGAGACCGTGAGCAGGCTTTGAAGGGCGATAAACTGTTGGAAGAAGCTGTTGTGGCTTACGGCGAAGCACAGAAGGAATTCAATTCCATAACGGTGATAAAGGCGGCGACAGAGGCCAAGGACGTTTCGAATATCAGGCTTTTGACTGCGGCAATTCTGGGGGCTTGCGTAGGGCTTTTTGCGGCGGTTGTTGTTCTTTTGGTGCGTGAGACGGTTGATACGTCGATTTACGTGCCCGCTACACTTGAGAAGAGATACCATGTGCCTGCGCTCGGTGCGGCTTCGATGAATGAGTATGAGGCTAATTGTAAGGCGATTCTCGGAGGCTTTTCGAGGGTGTGTGTTGTGCCCGGTGACGAGAGCATAGATGCTTCGGAAGTGAAGGTTTATGCCAATCCCGCGGCCATACCTTGTGCCAATCCGATAGTTGATCCCAGAGAGATTGAAATGCTTAAGGACGCAGAGTGCGTTGTGGTGGCTGTTAAGGCCGGCGCGCATAACGGTAAGAGACTTGAGAGAACATTGGAAGAGCTCGGTCGCATCAATGCCCATGTGGCAGCTTTCGTGCTTGTGGACGAGGATGCGAAGCTTATAAAGAAGTATTACAGCAAATAGGTGTGGCATGGTTTTATATCTTTTTATAACAGCGGTGGTGCTGTTTATGGGCCGGTACGTGAATACCTCCCTTTGTAAAAAGAATATGGGAAGACCTTCCACGGTAACGCTTTCGAGGCAGGAGTATTTAAACCGTGTGCTTGTGTGCGCGATTTTTATGATAATGTTCGCGCTCTCGGCGCTCAGAATCGGTATCGGTAACGACTACTGGGAGTACCGAAACGGGTTCCTGGCCATTGCGGGCGGTAAGACCAAGGTATCTTACGAGATAGGCTTCAGGTATACGGTCCTACTCATGCAGAAGCTCTTCGGACTTGATAATTACAGGACTACGTTTGCGCTGTTTTCTTTTCTTACGTGCCTGTTCTTTATAAAGGGACTTTACGACAATTCGGACTGGTTCTTTTACTCGCTGTTTGTGTTCTTTACAAACGGATTCTACTTTATGAGCTTTAGTAACGTGCGTTATTATTTCGTGTTCGCGATTATGCTGTATGCCATAAAGTATGTATTTAACAAGAAATACTGGGCCTTTGCACTGTGGGTGTGCTTCGCAGCACTGTTCCATAAGACTGCGCTGATAGTAATTCCGGCGTACATCATCGCTTATTATCTGCGTTGGAATAAGAAGACCCTTTGGATGATTCCCACGGCTGTGGCGGCGCTTTTCTTTGGCGAGAAGCCTATAAGATGGCTGCTGTTTAAGTTCTACCCCTTCTATGAGGGTGATGCGATACTGGATACAGGTTCGGTGTCGTACATGAACATGGCCAAGTGCGGCGCGGTGCTGGTGTTGTGCCTTATATTCTTTAAGTATGTTAAGAGCAATAAAAAAGCGTATATGCTCTTTAACCTGAACCTGTTCGCGCTGGTGCTGTATTGCTTCGGAACGTATATCCCGGAGCTTTCGCGAATCTGCTATTATATGGTGCTCGGGCACGTGTTCCTGATTCCAATGGTGCTTATGAACATCGAGGATAAGAAGAAGCGGATTATCTGGACGGCGCTTGTGTCGACGGCGTATGTGGGGTATTATCTGGTATTTCTGGTGCGCGGATACAGGGATTATATTATGTTCTTGCCGTACCTTACGTGGTTATTTACGTAATCCGGTCGGCGACGAAACTGAATTTGAGCCAAAGAAAGCGACTCGGTGATTGGACCGGGTCGCTTTTATGTTTCTGTTTACGCTGCGCGGTTGTCGCGTCAGATTCTCTTAACTGCTTTCTCTTCGCAGTACTTGCATCTGTAGACTTCGTGCTTGGGATCGGTGAGCACAAAGATGTGAGGAAGCTCCTGCTCGATGGAAGTGATGCAGCGGGGGTTCTTACACTTAATTACGTTCACGATTTCTTTGGGAAGCGTTAAGCGTTTTTTCTCCACAATCTTGCCGCCTTTAACTACGTTGACGGTGATGTTGTGGTCGATGAAGCCGAGAACGTCAAGGTCGAGCATTTCTACGTCACATTCTACCTTGAGAATGTCTTTCTTGCCCATCTTGTCGCTTCGTACGTTCTTGATGATGGCTACGGTGTTGTCAATTTTATCAAGACCGAGCTTATAGTATATGTCGAGGCTTTCGCCGGCGCGGATGTGGTCGAGCACGAAGCCTTCTTCGATTTGTCCTATGTTAAGCATTCTTTTTACCCTCCAGTCCTAACAATGTCATGATGAGAGCCATGCGCACGTATACGCCGTACCGGGCTTGTTTGAAGTAGCAGGCTCTGGGGTCGTCGTCTACCTCGACGGAGATTTCGTTGACTCTCGGAAGAGGGTGGAGGACGATGCAGGATTTCTTGGCCATGTCCATTTTTTCTTTGGTTAAGATGTAGAAATCTTTGAGTCTCACGTAGTCTTCTTCGTTAAAGAAGCGTTCGCGCTGAACTCTGGTCATGTAGAGGATGTCGAGCTTGCCGATTACGTCGTCTAACTTGATGACTTCTTCGTAGGTGGCGTTCTGCTCGTTTAATTCGTCGATGATGTAGTCGGGGATGCGAAGTTCCTCGGGGGAGATGAATACGAAGTGAATGTTGTTGTATCGAAGGAGCGCTCTGATGAGAGAGTGCACGGTACGACCGAACTTAAGGTCACCGCAGAGGCCGATGGTAAAGCCGTTTAAGTTACCGTGGAGCGAGCGGATGGTAAGAAGGTCGGTTAAAGTCTGGGTGGGGTGCTGGTGACCGCCGTCGCCTGCGTTGATGACTGGGATTAAAGACTTGGAGGCTGCTACCATGGGAGCACCTTCCTTGGGATGGCGGATGGCACAGATATCTGCGTAACAGGAGATAACGCGGATGGTGTCGGAAACGCTCTCGCCCTTGGCGGCGGAAGAGCTGGAGGCTTCGGAAAAGCCTAATACGCTGCCGCCTAAATTAAGCATGGCGGCTTCAAAGCTGAGCCTGGTGCGTGTGCTGGGCTCGTAGAAGCAGGTGGCAAGCTTCTTGCCGTCACATACGTGGGCGTACTTGTCCGGGTGCTTCTCAATGTCGCTTGCGAGGTTAAAGAGCGTGTCAAGCTCCTTAACACTGAAGTCCAAAGGACTCATCAAATGTCTCATAAATCTTCTCCTTATTGGAATATCTCTGTATTTCGTTAATGAAAGAGGGCTTTTAGGGCGGCCGGGCCTATAAAAAGAGAAGGCTGAGCCTTCTCTTATTTTTAATTAAGATATGTAAGTAAATCCGCTACTTCTTTTCTCTTAGGTGCGGTAGCGTCGGCAACGGGATAACCGATGGCGATAATGGCTGCTACGCCCTGATCGTCGGATAGGTTAAGAACCTTGGCAACCTTGTCTTCATCGAAGATGCCCATGATTACGGAACCAAGACCCTTCTCATAAGCTGCGAGGCAGAAAGCTTCGGCTGCGATACCGCAATCGTAATTCTGCCAACGGTCTTCCTTGGAAGTGGAAAAAGAACCGTCACGCTCGAAACCGGAACGATTTTTAACAAAAGTCTGAACAATTACCATGGGAGCGTTGTTAACGATGTTGGCATTACCGATCCACGCTCCAAAAGCGGTGTCGGCAAGAGCCTTCTTACTGTCTCCGGTAAGCGCCACATATCTGGAAATCTGAGTGTTCTTCCAGCTGGGAGCGAAGCGGGCTGTATCAATTACTGATTCCAAAACTTCCTTGGAAACGGGTGTATCTTTAAACTCTCTGACAGAACGTCTGCCTTTAATGCATTCTAAAGCGTCCATGTAGCCCCTCCTTGTGTACAGGCTTAAGCCCTATTTTTAGAAATGATATCACAAAAAAGGGCTTTGTTCAACTTAAAATTGGACGATTATTTGATAAGTTTATAGTGTGAATTTTCGCGGATTTTGTGTAAATTTTACTTGCATTTTGAGTGGTTGTTTGTTGTTATATTAGTGTACGCAAAAGAAGGAGTTTCTATGAAGTTTGACGAGGCGCTTGAAGCACTTACTCAACTGAATAAAAGAGGTATCCATCCCGGGCTTGAAGGGATTAAGAAGCTGCTTGCAGCATTGGGTAATCCCGAATCGGGGCTCAAGGTGGTGCATGTAGTGGGTACCAACGGCAAGGGTTCGACGGCGCTGTTTATTTCCGAGATGCTTAAGGCTTCGGGAAAGCGTTGCGGACTTTATTCGTCACCGGCGGTATTTGATGATCGTGAGATTATTAAGATAAACGGTCGTGCGATTTCCAAGGCTGATTACGCTAGGTTAGTCGCGACGGTGTGCGAGGCCAATACCTTTGGGTGCACGAGGTTCGAAGTTGAGACGGCTATGGCTTTTGCGTACTTCAAGGAGCGGGGCTGCGATATAGCGGTTATTGAAGCAGGTATGGGAGGACTTATGGATGCCACCAATGTTGTGACCGATACAGTGGCGGCGGTGATAACTCCTATCGGCATGGACCACAGAGATTACCTTGGAGAGACTGTAGCTGAGATAGCCAAGCAGAAAGCAGGTGTTATTAAGCCCGGTTGTGTAGTGGTGACGGCACCGCAAGTGCCTGAAGCTATGGAGGTTATCAGGGCTAAAGCGGCGGAAGTTGGGGCTGAGTGTGTTGCGGCAGACAGTAATGCTGTGAGCAAAGTTAAATTAGGCTTAAACAAAACAAGCTTCGCTTATAAGAAGTTTTCGGGGCTTGAGATAAACCTTCGCGGGCAGTTCCAGGTTGTGAATGCTTGTGTTGCGGTGGAGGTGGCCGGGGCGGTTTCTTTGGCTGAGAAGGCTGTAAGTAAGGGGCTCACGGAAGCAAGAGAGTCGGGAAGGTTCGAGAAGATATGCGACAAGCCGCTTTTCTATATCGACGGAGCGCACAATGAACCGGCGTCGATTGCGCTTAGGGAATGTATTAAAACTTATTTTACAAAGAAGAAAATTATTTATATAATGGGAATGTTACGTGATAAAGATGTTACGAGCGTGATTAGGAACACCGTCGACCTGGCGGAGTGCGTATTCACGGTTGCGACACCCAATGCGGCGAGGACACTTTCGGCGTATGAACTTGCGGACGTTGTGAGGGAGTTTAACCCGATGGTTACAAGCGTAGACTCGATTGAGGAAGCCGTCGAGATGGCTTTCATGATGGCGTCGCAGGACAAGGACACGGTGATTCTGGCATTCGGGTCGCTGTCACATCTTAAGCGTATCAAGGAAACGGTTGATAACAGAAAATCATTTAAAATAGATTGTCACGGAGCGAAGCGATGATAGACAAGAGTAAAGTTGAAAAGGCAATTGAATTATTGCTCGAGGGAATCGGCGAGGATGTGACCCGCGAGGGACTTGCGGAGACCCCCAAGCGTATAGCTGCGATGTATGAGGAAATCTACGGCGGATACGATATGGATCCCGCGGAGATTCTTAAGAAGCGTTTTAAGGTGACGGGCAGTGAGATAGTGCTTGAGAAGGATATTACTTTTTATTCCACCTGCGAGCATCACCTTCTTCCTTTTTACGGGAAGATTCATATAGCGTATATTCCTGACGGCGAGGTTGTGGGCTTAAGCAAGCTTGCACGATTGGTGGAAGTTTATGCGAAGCGTCCTCAGATTCAGGAGCAGATGACTGCTCAGATTGCGGATGCGCTTATGGATAATCTGCATCCGAAGGGAGTTATGGTACTGGCCGAGGCTGAGCATATGTGTATGACTATGCGCGGCATCAAGAAGCCCGGAAGCAAGACTCAGACAATCGCAACTCGCGGCGAGTTTAAGGACAGCGAGAATTTAAGAAGACAATTCTTCGATATGATTAAGGACTGATCGGTACGATGATTATTGGGAACAAGAAGTTTGATTTAAGTAATCACACATATATTATGGGGATTTTGAATGTCACGCCGGATTCTTTTTCCGACGGGGGCATGCACAATACTCTGGATGCGGCGCTTAAGCATGCGGAGAAGATGATTAATGAAGGCGCGGACATTATCGATGTGGGCGGAGAGTCCACAAGACCCGGATTTATCGAGGTTACGGCGCCCGAGGAAATTGAGCGAACCACACCGATAATTGAGAGAATTAAATCAGAATTTAACATCCCTGTATCTATAGACACATACAAGCCGGAGACTGCGGCTGCGGCATTGAGAGCGGGAGCGGACATCGTCAATGATGTTAAGAATATCTGCGACTGGCCTGCAATGCTTAAGGTTATCGCGGATGCCGAGTGCGTATGCTGCCTTACTCACAACAGGGCTGAGTACAATTACAAGAATTTCAAAGAAGAATTCGTGACTGATCTGCAGGCGATTTATAACGCCGCAATCGAAGCGGGTATCGGCAAGGATAAGATTATTCTCGATCCAGGCATCGGATTTGCCAAGACTTATGAGGACAATCTTTATGTGCTTAATCATCTGGAAGTCATGAACGGTTACGGATGCCCGTGGCTTCTCGGTACCAGCCGCAAGAGCGTAATCGGTAAGACACTCGATCTTCCTACGGATGAGCGTCTGGAAGGTACGCTTGCGACGACGGCGCTGGGAGTGCTTAATAAGGCTTCTTTTGTCCGCGTGCACGATGTCAAAGAAAACAAACGCTTTATCACCATGATGGAGGCTATAAAGAATGCTTGATTATGGCGACAGAATCAATATAAAAGGGCTTAAGGTATATGCTTACCACGGCTGCCTTGAGGAGGAGCGTACGAAGGGTCAGGAGTTCACTCTTGATATCACGCTTCACCTTAATCTTACGCCGGCAGGGATAACCGACAATCTGGAGAAGACTGTCAATTATTCCGAAGCGTGCGAGCTTGCCCACGAAGTATTTACCAAGTATGCCTACAATCTTATAGAGACCGCTGCCGAGGAAGTGGCCGCCGCACTGTTACTTAAGTATTCGTTACTGGACCGTGTGGACGTTGAAGTGTTCAAGCCTCATGCGCCTATTCCGCTTGACTTTGAGAATGTGTCGGTTTACATAACTCGGGCTCGCCACACGGCTTACATAGCTGTAGGCTCCAATCTCGGAGAGAGCGAAGACACCATCAAGACGGCGCAGGAGATGCTCCTCAAGGTAGAGGGCAATGAACTGCTGGCTGAATCGGCGCTTATCGAGACTAAGCCTTATGGCGTAACCGACCAGCCCGATTTCATCAACGGACTTTGGAAGATTTCGACGCTTCTTCCGCCGGATGACCTTCTTAAGAAGCTTAACGAGATAGAGCATAGACTCGGTCGCGAGCGCGTAATTCACTGGGGACCGCGTACCATCGATCTCGATATTATTTATTACGACGATCTTGTGATAGATACAGAGAGACTCACGATACCGCACGTCGACATGGCTAACCGCGAGTTCGTGCTTAAGCCTCTGGCTGAGGTAGATCCGTACGTAAGACATCCGATAATGGGCTTAAGAGCAGGCGAAATGCTTGCGAAACTTCAGAAATAAAATTGCAATACAAAAGAAGTCGCTTCTTGCGGAGCGGCTTCTTTTTACGTATGTTACTTATTCTTCTTAATGTTCTCGATAGCTGCGTCTCTGGCAGCGGTGAATTCCCTAACATCTACGAGGCCGACGGTGGGAGTGTAGTAAGTGGTCACGTCGTTGCCGAATTCCTTAAAGTACGTGTACAAAGAAGTGATGTTGAT
Source organism: Lachnospiraceae bacterium (assembly GCA_017553505.1). Taxonomy (GTDB): domain Bacteria; phylum Bacillota; class Clostridia; order Lachnospirales; family Lachnospiraceae; genus UBA1258. Next base: position 122,659 of record JAFZLD010000009.1, on the reverse strand, counting down.
GCTGTTATATACGCCCTCGGCGATGAGTTCGTTGTTGCTGCCGTCGATGTTCATGCGGTGAAGGCCGGGGTCGGTGGTCGATGACTTCTGGTAGTAGATAATGTTGCCGTATACGTTGAAGAAATCGATGCGGTCCTTAGTAAGAATCTCGATGGTATTGGAGGACATCGAGTAGCGGCAGAGCCTGTAGTTATGCCGGACATCCATGTAGTAGACGTAATCGCCGGTGCAGATGGGGTTCCAAATATCGCCGCCCCAGACATCGGTGACCTCGCCGGTAGCTACATTGTAGGTGTATAAATGGTGGTCATCGTACTGACCGTTAAAGTAGATATTGCTGTTATAGTAGCTGGCCGGGGTGATGAAATAATCAAGACACGGCTCACTTTCGCGCTTGTGAAGGTTGATGCGCTCGAAGTCCGCGCCGCCCTTCTGCGTGTAGTGCTGATAATAAATGTAGTCGTCCACGAGGAGCATACACTGGGACTTGTCCTTGGTAAGCGCCAGAAGGTTCTTGCCGTTCTTGTTAATCATGTACATACCGGGCTTGGACACTACGGAACCGAGGCCCTGACTCTGTGAAATGACTTTACCGTAAAAGAACACGAAATTTCCGCCCACATTTATGAACTTAGACTCGAGATTGTAGAGCTTTTTCATCTCGGTATGGTCGGGGTTCATAACGTACAGACATCCATCGTCGTAAGAATTGGCAAAATAAACCTTGCCGCCTTCCTCACAGAACAATCCGTCGTTATAGAGGTTACCTGCAGTGGCACCCACGGTTCCCGGAGGAATGTCGACTTTGTGGGTAGTACGAATTATGTAGAATACGGTAAAAGCAATCAGCAGAAGTGCGCCGGCTATTGCGATTATTTTCTTGGAAAGACTCGACATAACTATACCCCCTTTCTTAATTAGATTATACCCCTTAGTGGCGCTTGCTATCAAGTTTTAAAAGATGTAGAATTAGATATCTGCGAAAGAAGTTCTTTTGCAAAAAAGGAGATTTCCATGAGAGAACAGGAACTGATAGTATACAGAGACTTCGAAGACGGCGCTCTGCTTAAGGACATGGTTTATTTAATCGAGAATTACAAAAAGAATGACCGTGATACACTTGAATTACAGACGTTATTTTATGAGTGCTTCCATAAATTGCTTGAGCTTGCGGGACAGTACGGCTTCTATGGCAATCTCTGGCACTGCTATCTGTCTAACCTTCTTGTTAACAATGAGAACAGCTACTCCATGGCTTGTGAGGTGGTAGGCGAGATTGAGGGTACCATTAATGAAGCGGTGCTTCACGACATCGTAATCCTCAAGGAACTCTATGACTATGATTTCTCCGACATGGTGAATGCGCTCGGAATACATGATTTCGAACTGGCACTCAATTATAGTTGCTCGACGCGCGAGAGTAAGGTTTACAATACCCGTATCTGCAAGAGAATTGTTGAGCTCGCCGACAGATTCAATAAAGCTGCGACGCCTATTGAGATGAAGCGTGTGCTTACCGAGTTCTACCGCGACTACGGTGTAGGCAAGTTCGGTCTGCACAAGGCTTTCAGAGTTCAGCATACGGACAACGGCGCTGAGATTGTGCCGATTACCAATATCGCGCATGTGAAGCTTGACGACCTGGTAGGTTACGAAAGCGCCAAGAAGAAGCTTACCGACAATACTTCTGCTTTTGTGAAGGGTAAGCCCTGCAACAATTGCCTTCTTTTTGGTGATGCCGGCACCGGTAAGAGCTCGAGCATTAAAGCGATTGCCAACATGTACTACGAGGAAGGCCTTCGCATCATAGAGATTTATAAGCACCAGTTCTCGGATCTTAACGACGTAATTGCGCAGATTAAGAACAGAAATTACAAGTTCATTCTTTATATGGACGATTTGAGTTTCGAAGATTTCGAGATAGAGTACAAGTATCTTAAGGCTGTCATCGAGGGCGGCCTTGAAAAGAAACCGAAGAATGTGTTAATCTATGCAACATCGAACCGCCGCCACTTAATTAATGAGAAATTCTCGGAGCGCGGCAATGCGGACGATGAGGTACACTTCAGAGATACCATGCAGGAGAAGTTATCGCTTTACAATCGTTTCGGCGTGACGATTTTCTTTGAGTCACCGAGCCACAAGGAATTCAATCATATCGTGACGGAGCTTGCGAAGCGTAACGAGATTATGATGCCCGAGGACGAGTTACTCCTTAAGGCCAATCAGTGGGAGATTACCCATGGCGGTCCCTCCGGCAGATGTGCACAGCAATTCATCCAGTACTTACTGGGTAACAGATAAAGAGAGGTTTAGAAATGGTAATATTAGCATCGGGTTCGCCCCGTAGAAAAGAACTTTTGACTCAGGCAGGAATCGCCTTCGAAGTTATCACTTCGGATGCCGACGAGACACCTACCAAGACCGTTCCCGCGGAAATCGTTATGGAGCTTTCACAGCGCAAGGGCGAGGACGTATACGAAAGACTGGAGCGCGAAGGCCGCATCGACAAGACCGGCGAGACTCTTATCATCTCCGCCGACACCCTCGTATTCTTCAAGGATGAGCGCCTCGGCAAGCCCAAGGACAAGGCTGACGCCTTCCGCATGATTAAGGAACTTTCCGGCGATGTCCACGACGTAATAACAGGCGTTACACTGACTTATGTTAACCAAGGGCAAAAGAAACAGGTTCGCTTCTTCGAGAAGACTGAAGTATCCGTATACGATTTAACAGACGAGGAAATCGAGGCTTACATAGCAACAGGTGAGCCCATGGACAAGGCTGGCGCTTATGCCATCCAGGGTTTCTTTGGCAAATACATCAAGGGAATCAACGGCGAATACGCCAACGTTGTGGGACTTCCCATCGCAAGACTCTATCACGAGATTAAAAAGCTCGGCTGCAAGGAAGCTTTGGGCCGCGCGTAAATCAGGATTTAATCAAAGGGGGATTACAAATGTTTGACAAGAAAGTAACTCAGTGCTTTATCGACAACCAGCTTAAGCTCTTTCCCAAGCCCGTTGCCACCACTCACGAAGAGGCGGCAGAGTTTCTGGAGGAGTGCTTCGCTCAGGTGTTAAACGGCAAGCAGGAAGTTATAGACTACTTTGAAGAAGAGGGCATCGATTATGACAAAAAAACCGTCCTCGACGCAGACGAAGTATTCGACATCGGGGACGGAAGATTCCTGGTGATTGAAGCATAATTTAATTAAAATACTTGTTAAGAATTTCTATGAGACCGTCGTGGTTATTGTCATTCACCGTGATAATATCTGCGGCGGCTTTTACTTGCTCGGATGCATTGGCCATGGCAACTCCGTGACCGGCAATCTTAAGCATCGAAATATCGTTATCCTCGTCACCCGCGGCAAAAGTATGCGACACAGGAACCGAAAGATACGAAGTCATGAACTTCACAGCCACACCCTTGCTCACACCCTTAGGCAGAATCTCAAGATAGCGGGGGCTGGAAAAGAAAGTGTCCACATATTCGCCGTACTGAGCCACAATCTTAGCGCGGAGAGCTTCAAGCTTCTCGTGGTCGGTAAGATGAATTATCTGAAGCTTGGAAGAACCGTCTGTCAGATAGTCAGCAAGATCAGGAACCTCGCGATAAGGCATGTTGACTCGCTGCCTGTAGTAATCGGTCTCCTCGGTAGCGGCGGTAAGAATAATCTCTTCATCGGTATATCCCTGAATATAGATACCCGCTTCCTCACAAAGCGCCGCAATGCCACGAATGGCCACCTGCGGAACCTTATAAGAATGAATCACTTTACCGGCTTCGAGGTCATATATAAGAGCACCGCCGAAAGCGATAATGTATGTATCGGGGTAATTAAATCCTAATTTAATAATGCGTTCTCTAATACTGGGCAAAGGTCTTCCGCTGGTAAGCACCAATCTGTGTCCGGAAGCGACCGCTCTATCAAGCGCAGCCTTCATATCGGCGCTGACTGTACTGTCCTTAAGCAGGAGAGTACCATCCATATCTGTAAAAAGAACATTCTTACGAAGCTTCTTAATATTCTCAAGGATTGAATCGTGAATATATAATTTGCCGTATCCCACACCCAAATCTATACCAACCTTATTGGCTCCGTGGAAATCACTCCCACCTGACAATAACAGGTGATATTTATCAGCAAGCTCTCGTACAAAGCGTTCATCGGCAGTAGTGTAAGTACTGTAGATTCCTTCAATGGCGCAGAGGCCGGCTTCTTTTAACTGACCTACCAGTGCATCGAGTCTATCCTTACTGATAGCGTAGAGCATAGGATGTGCCAGTACCGGAATTCCGTCTGCAGCGAGAATCAGTTCAATAGCTTTTTCGGGTGTAACCTTCTCGCGTGGAATATAAAAAGGCTTACCGTTACCGATATAGCGGTCGAACGCCTCCTTCATACTCTTAACATACCCATGCTCAAACAGATACCTCGCAAAATGCGCACGAGTAATAACCGCCGAATTAGGAGAAAGTTTACATAACTCATCGAAATCCATAGGCATACCGTTTTCGGTAAACTTCCGGCACATCGTACGATTCCTGTTCTCACGGGACTCTGCAAATTCTACGAGATACTTACGGAACGCATCACTCTTGTGATTAATATACAATCCGACGATATGAACCTCGGTACCCTCATAATCCGTCGACACTTCAATCGCCGGTATAACCTCGGGCGCATTCTTACCGGCAGCGCGAAGTTTCTCCGCATATTTGATAGTCTCATCAAGACCATCTATACAATCATGGTCAGTAAGAGCAAATGCAGATAACCCTTTTTCAATTGCGTAGTCAACTAATTCTGTCGGTGTATATGTTCCGTCTGATTTAGTTGAATGTACATGTAAGTCAACCATAAGCTGACCTCCCTTTATTATTTCGGACCCTATCGATAAACTTGGCTAGAAATAAAGGGAAGCGCAAGCTTCCCTTTAAATTATTATTCTTCGTCATCCTCGCGGTTAGCCACAAAGACGGTTCTCTTTCTGGCCATTTCGTCGTTGGCAAGGTATTCGTCGTAGGTGGTAACCTTGTCGATGATGGTTCCGTTAGGAAGAAATTCGATGATGCGGTTAGCGGTGGTCTCCACAACCTGGTGGTCGTGACAGGAGAACAGCTCAACACCCGGGAACTTAATCATACCGTTGTTAAGAGCGGTGATGGATTCCATGTCAAGGTGGTTGGTAGGCTCATCGAAGATAAGGCAGTTCGCACCGGAAATCATCATCTTGGAAAGAAGGCAACGCACCTTCTCACCACCGGAGAGAACCTTAACCTTCTTAACACCGTCCTCGCCCGCAAAAAGCATACGACCGAGATAACCACGCACATAAGTTACGTCCTTGATGGGAGAGTAGCCTGTAAGCCAGTCAACGATGGTGTAGTCGTTGTTGAACTCATCGCCGGGATCCTTGGGGAAGTAGGCCAAAGAAGTCGTTACGCCCCACTTAAATGTTCCCGCATCGGGCTCCATCTCGCCGGCTAAGATCTTGAAAAGAGTAGTCTTGGCAAGCTCATTGGAACCGACAAAAGCAACCTTGTCGTCGTGACCAAGGATAAATGACACATTATCAAGAACCTTTTCACCGTTGATAGTCTTGGTAAGGCCCTCAACAGTAAGGACTTCGTTACCGATTTCACGCTCGGGTCTGAAATCGATGTAAGGATATTTACGTGAAGAAGGCTTAATCTCGTCAAGCTCAATCTTCTCAAGAGCACGCTTACGTGAAGTAGCCTGCTTGGACTTGGAAGCGTTGGCGGAGAAACGGGAGATGAATTCCTGTAACTCTTTGATCTTTTCTTCTTTCTTTTTATTGGCTTCTTTCATCTGCTTGATGAGAAGCTGTGAAGACTCGTACCAGAAGTCGTAGTTGCCGGCGTAGAGCTGAATCTTGCCGTAGTCGATGTCTGCGGTGTGTGTGCAGACCTTGTTAAGGAAGTATCTGTCGTGGCTGACTACGATAACGGTGTTCTCAAAATTAATAAGGAACTCTTCAAGCCATGCGATAGCGTCGAGGTCCAAGTGGTTAGTGGGCTCGTCGAGAAGAAGAATGTCGGGGTTACCGAAAAGCGCCTTCGCAAGGAGCACCTTCACCTTCTGGTTACCGTCAAGGTCGCCGACCATGGAGTAGTGAAGCTCTGTCTCGATACCAAGACCGTTAAGAAGCATAGCCGCATTGGACTCAGCCTCCCAACCGTCAAGCTCTGCAAACTCAGCTTCAAGCTCGGAAGCGCGGATACCGTCCTCGTCAGAGAAGTCTTCTTTGGCATAAATTGCGTCTTTCTCTTTCATAATATCGTAGAGACGCTTGTTACCCATGATAACCGTATCCATAACGGGGAAAGCATCGTACTTAAAGTGGTCCTGCTCAAGGACGGAGAGACGCTGGCCGGGGGTGATGGTGATATCGCCGGAAGTGGTCTCAAGCGCACCGGAGAGAATCTTAAGGAATGTGGACTTGCCGGCACCGTTGGCACCGATAAGACCGTAGCAGTTTCCCTCGGTAAATTTGATATTTACGTCTTCAAAAAGGGCTTTCTTGCCCACTCTGAAGGTTACATTATTAGCTGCAATCATGTAAAAACCTTTCTTATAAATAATACAATTAACGTTTAACCTTTTTTATTTTACAGAAAATCGTGATTTTTGCAAGTCCCCTGTAGAAAGTGAAACGTTTTTTGATATAATCAGAATTGTCAGTAAAAGAAGCCCTTTCTCAGGGCGTGGGAGGTTACAAGTGCTTAAAGCATACGATATTCGGGAAATTGCAAATAAAAAGATTCACGGCCGCACGGTGCAGGACGCATCGCCGCTTCCGCTTTTTTGGAACCATTCCGGCGTTGAGGTGAACTGTGACGGTTCCGAACTATGGATAGATTTAGAGGTGGACCACGGCTTCCACGAGCCCTGGATTGCTATAGAGTTAAACGGTGCCCTCATGAGCCGTCGCATGTTGCTCAAAGAAGACAGGTCGGTCTGCCTTTTCCGCTCCATGACTCCGGGAGTTGTCAAGAACGTTAAGTTCTACCGGGAGCTCCAGGCCATGAGCGAGGACGATTTGTGCCATGTGCTGGTTAAGGGCTTTCGCACCGACGGCAACTTCTTTCCGGTACCCGAGAATGATTTTAAACTCGAGTTCATCGGCGACAGCGTAACTTCCGGCGAAGGCACTTACGGCGCCAACGGAGACACTGACTGGCTTGCAATGTACATGAGCTCGAGCCGTCACTACGCCAATATCATCGAAAAGGCTATGAAGGCTGACGTACGCATTATTTCGCAGGGCGGTTGGGGCGTATACTCAGGCTGGGACAACGATGTGCGACATCAGATACCGAAAGTGTATGAACCGATTTGCGGACTTTCCTGGGGCCCGATTAACGAAAAACTAGGCGCCGGCAGAGCTAACGATTACGAAGCTTGGAAACCCGATGCTATAATCGTTAACCTCGGCACCAACGACAATTCTTCTTTTAACACGCCCCCGCTCGAGATTCCGGGCATGGGAACGTTTAAGAATCGTCGCAATCCCGACGAGTCGTTTGTAAGGGAAGATTTGCAGAAGTTTATCGATGCGGTGTATGACTTTCTTTTGCTGCTTCGTCGCTTGAATCCTACGAGCCACATTCTGTGGGCTTACGGAATGCTGGGCAACGAAATGAAGCCCGCGATTCTTGAAGCCATGGACAAGTTCCGTGCAGACACCGGCGATGACAACGTAGCATTTCTTGACCTTCCCAATATCGATGAAGTGACCGTCGGCTCACACAGCCACCCCGGCTATAAGTCGCATATTGAGTCGGCGCGAGTGCTGGGAGAGTACCTGTCGCAGAAGTTCGGCAGGGAGTACAGGGAGCCGGAAGGAAATCTGTAAAAAGAAGACTAGTTAACATAACATGGAATATAGTTAACATAACTATGGTGAGCGTGTGGTTTACATAACAAAGTGGACCGCAGTTCATAATGGTTTACATAACAAAATAAGAGGACACTCACATGATTACTTACAACGACGCAGAAAGAATCTTTAAGTTAGACACTCCTCATACCAGCTATATATTCGGAATAGACGATGACTTCGGCTATCTGATTCATTATTACTACGGCCACAAGATTAGAAATGATATAGATAACGCACGTTATGTGTCAAGGCTCTACGACGGCGATATCCTTCCGGGAGTCAATACTAAGGACAAGAACAGCTTTCTTGATTTTGCTCCTTTTGAGTATTCTACGGGCGGAATCGGCGATTACAGGAGTCACGCGCTTGAGATTGAACTTGCCGACGGGACAACTGCCACCGAGCTTCAATATGTAAACCATAAGATTTATAAGGGCAAGAATCCGCTCGAGGGATTACCCGCAACTTTTGGTGACGAGAAGTCGGTTGAGACGTTGGAAGTGACTTTACGAGATCCTATTATTAAGCTCACAGTCATTCTTTCATACTCAGTTTTCGCCGATACCGATTGTATTACACGCAGCGCACGGATTATAAATGACGGTGCCAGCCCGGTATTTATTACTCGAGTTATGTCAACCACATTAAACCTCGAGAACAAAGATTATAATCTGCTTACACTTCACGGCTCATGGGCGCGAGAGCGTCACAAAGAGTTTAGAAAGATTGCCCACGGCTTCCAGGGAGTTTCTTCAAGACGTGGCGAGTCAAGTCACCAGGAACATCCCTTTATGGCCATTACCGACAAGAACCTGACGGAGACGCAAGGCGAAGTTTACGGCTTCAATTTTATTTATTCAGGTAACTTCGTAGCGCAGGCCGACCTCGATCAGTTTAATTTTATTCATGCAGAGATGGGCATTAACCCCTATAACTTTAAGTGGAAGCTTGAAGCGGGAGATTCTTTTGCCACTCCCGAAGCAGTAATGACGTACTCGGCTGAAGGCCTAGGAGCGATGACACGAAGCTTCCATAATCTGTACAGAAATCACTTAATCAGAAGCAAATTCTTACATAAAAAGCGCCCCATTCTTATTAATAACTGGGAAGCGACTTACTTTAATTTTGATACGGAGAAGCTTCTTTCTATAGCAAGAGACGCGGCGGCACTCGGCATCGAGATGCTCGTTATGGACGACGGCTGGTTCGGCAATCGTTACGACGACAACAGGGCTCTCGGCGACTGGACGGTCAACGAAGAAAAGTTGCCGGGCGGGCTAAAGTACCTCGTGGACGAAGTTAACAAGCTCGGCCTTAAGTTCGGCATTTGGATGGAGCCCGAGATGGTGAGCCCGGATTCAGACCTTTACAGAGCGCACCCTGACTGGGCGATTCAGATACCCGGGCGCGCGCCCGGACTTTCGCGCAACCAGCTCGTGCTTGACTTAACCCGCCCCGAAGTGTGGGAGCATACCTGGCATAGCATCGAGACAGTTCTTAAGAGCGCCAACATTGAATACCTCAAGTGGGACATGAATCGCCAGCTTGCGGACCTTTACAGCGCAGGCCTTCCCGCCGACAGACAGGGCGAGCTTTATCATCGATATGTGCTTGCAGTTTATCGCCTGCAGGAGAAGCTGGTTACTACGTTTCCTGATTTATTGATAGAGAATTGTTCCGGCGGCGGCGCTCGCTTCGATCCCGGCATGCTTTATTACAGCCCGCAGATTTGGACTTCCGACGATACCGACGCCATCGAGCGCCTCTCCATTCAGGAAGGAACAGCGCTGATTTATCCGCTTTCCACAATGGGCGCCCACGTCTCCGATTGCCCCAACCACGCAGTCGGTCGCGTCACACCTTTCAAGACCCGCGGCCACGTCGCCCTCGCAGGCACCTTCGGCTACGAACTCGACATCACCAAGATTTCGGTGGAAGACCGCGCCCAGATACCGATTCAAGTGGCGCAGTATCACAAGTACAATGACCTCGTTCGCGAAGGTGACTATTACCGTCTGGCTTCTTTGGCCGACAACGGCGAATACGACGCCTGGATGGTGAAGTCGCAGGACGAGCGCGAGATTCTCGTGACCTTCGTTCAGGTGCTCAACCACCCGAACTTCAAGTCGCGCACCCTCTGCCTCCAAGGCCTCGACCCGCAGAAGACCTACCGCGACTGCGAATCCGGCCGCAACTACGGCGCCGACACCCTAATGTACGCCGGCCTCCCCATCCCCCGCAGCTGGGGCGACTTCAAGTCCACGCTGATCCATCTTGAAGAAGTCTAGATAATCACATATATATAACGCATACCCCTTCCTTTTTGCCTGTTTGACCTTAAAGGAAGGGGCTTCTTTTGCCTCAAAAAGTCTGCGAACCCTACCAAATTGACAGAATTACATATATGGATGGGGCATTTTCGTATATCATTTCGTCAGCCACCCCATCCATGTTGCATTAAACAAAGAAATGGCAGGGGCGGAAAAGAAATATTCCCCCTACCACGGAGCCAATAATGCTCATATGGAGGGGGGTATTTTCTATCATGGCTTCATCGAAACCCCATCTACATGCCAAAGTTAGCTATATGGAAGGGTAAAACCTAACATTTAGCATCCGCGTCGCCCCCTTCCATGGCAATTTCCATCAAATATGGATGGGATTATTCTTCATTCAAAGATGAAAATCCCACCTCCAAGCTACTTTTATGGATAAGGTGGGACAGCAGGAAACTTCCTTTTTTACGTAAATCGCACCTCGGAGCAGGTTTCTATCATAAGGTGGGAAAATAGTAAGCATTACCCCAATCATATTTCACACCTTAAGCCCCATATCCGTCAAAAGGTGGGAAAAGAAAGCTCAACACAACAGCTACAATTCACACCTTATGACTTAAATCGACAAAAAGGTGTGAATTCATACCATTGAAGAAGTCCTAAGATTCCCACCTCAGAAGCCAAAATCAACAAAAGGTGCGAAATGACAAAGTTATGTAAACCTAACCTTTCACACCTTGCGCAGAAAAACTACCATAAGGTGGGAAAAGAACCTCCTCACGTGCCTCAACCCGTCCGACCGCGTACCGTAAAACGCCCGCACCGCCCAAATTTCGCCACCCCGCCACCAATAAATTTTTGTAACTTAACAAAAACCAAATCCTCTGTCAATTCTCTACAATCCCGACAAAATCTCATTGCCACATTCTGACAAACTTTCCCGAAAACACTTGCAATTGCGCCGATAAGATAGTACTGTGATATAGGAAGAGATTTGTTAAGTTACAAAAACCTAACAAATTCTGACTGTAACTTAAATTAAGTTATTATTAAGAATTCAACACAAGACAAATACAACAAAATGTGAGAGGATTATGCAATATGAGTGAAGTTAAGATTTTAAACAGCCCCGCAGTTAAGAACATGCCCTGGCAGGACAAGCCCGCAGGACTTAAGAATGCTCCTGTCTGGAGATACAGCGAGAATCCAATTATAAAGAGAAACCCTATCGAAGGCGTAGCACGTATCTTTAACAGCGCGGTAGCTCCTTACGAAGACGGCTTCATCGGCGTATTCAGAGGCGAGCAGACCAACGGTATCCCTTATGTATATTTAGGACGATCCAAGGATGCCATTCATTGGGAGTTCGAGCCCGAGAAGGTTCAGTTCGTCAATGAAAAAGGCGAGCCCTTCATGCCCAATTACGCATACGATCCCAGACTTGTTAAAGTTGAAGATACATATTATATTATCTGGTGCGGCGATTTCTTCGGAGCATCAATCGGAATGGCTAAGACTCAGGATTTCAAGACCTTCACCAGAATCGAGAATCCTTTCATTCCTTTTAACAGAAACGCAGTGCTGTTCCCTCGTAAGATAAACGGCAAGTTCATGTTGCTTTCCAGACCTTCCGATTCCGGACACACACCTTTCGGCGACATCTTCGTAAGCGAAAGCCCCGACATGGAATACTGGGGACATCATCGTCACGTTATGAGCCGCGGAAGCGAGTGGTGGGAATCACTTAAGATCGGCGGCGGCGCAGCTCCCATCGAGACCACCGAAGGCTGGCTCCTTTTCTACCACGGTGTATGCGGAACCTGCAGCGGTTACGTATATTCCATCGGCGGCGCCATCTTAGACATTGACAACCCTTCGATTGTTAAGTATCGTTGTACCAACTTCCTCCTCACTCCCGAAGAGGAATATGAAGAGCGCGGATTCGTACCCAACGTATGCTTCCCTTGCGCCACCATCCACGACTCAGAGACCGGCCGCATCGCCCTTTACTACGGTTGCGCCGACTCCTACGTAGGCCTCGCATTCACCAAGGTCGACGAAGTCGTAGACTACATTAAGAAAAATTCCGTTACCAACGCTGTAGACACAAGCCTCGGCCTCCAGTAACGACCCAAAGGATATACTCTGAACACAATGAACAATAACATTCTTTTCTTCGCCCCGGTATTTAAAGACCTCATCTGGGGCGGCGATAAATTGGCAAAAGAATACGGCTATCCAATCCCCTCATCCACGACAGGAGAGTGCTGGGAGATAAGCGCCCACCCCCACGGCGACTGCACCTGCATCACCGGCGATTACAAGGGTAAGAAGCTTTCCGAACTCTGGCTCGAGCACCCCGAACTTTTCACCAAGGGCCAAAGCAAGAGCAACGCCACTGGTGAGTTCCCCTTACTCCTCAAGGTAATCGACGCCAAGGACAACTTGTCCGTACAGGTTCACCCCACCGACGAGTACGCCAGAGATCATGAGAACGGCGCTTCAGGCAAGACCGAATGCTGGTACGTCCTCGACTGCGAACCCGACTCAGAACTCATCGCAGGCCACAACGCTCACTCCAGGGAGGAGATTAACAGGCTCATCGACGAAGGTCGTACCTGCGAGCTCATCCGCACCGTCAAGGTCAATCCCGGCGACTGCCTCTTTATTAAGGCAGGCACCGTGCATTCCATCAAAGGCGGCGTGATGCTCTTAGAGCTCCAGCAGAATTCCGACATTACTTACAGAATTTACGACTACGACCGCATCCGCGACGGTAAGAAACGCGAGCTCCACACCGAGAAGGCCAAGGCCACCATCAACGTCGAAGGCGACGACTGCAAGGCAGTATCAACACCCGACGCTCCCGGAACCCACAAGATAGCATCCTGCAGGTACTTTGACGAATTCCGTATCAACGTAGCCGGCACCGAGACCTTCGAAGCAGGCGACACCTTCACTACATTCTTTGTCACCGAAGGCGAAGGTACCGCAGACGGAATCTCCATTAAGAAAGGCGACAGCTTCCTCTTAACCGCAGGGCAGGCGCCCCTTACACTTACAGGTAACATGACAATTATCGCAGCCACTCCCGGAAGAGAGGCATAACAGAGGCACGACCATCATGAGCAAGAACGTTACGATGCGCGACATTGCGAAGAAAATGAATATCAGTGCCGTATCGGTATCCAAGGCCATAAGCGGCCACGAAGGCGTCAGCGACAGCCTTCGCGCCGAGATTCTTAAGATTGCCGACGAACTGGGCTACAACTACGCCCCCAAGTCCCCCGACAAATCCTTAAGCATCCGCGTCATGGTATCCGAGACATATTTCTCAGAGAATTCCTTTTATTCAAGACTTTTTGGGTGCATCGCCTCCGAATTTATGAAGCGGGGCCACGACTGCACCCTCGAGATATTAAGCCACAAGGCCGAGACAAGCGGCAATCTGCCCGGCGCAATCACCTCCGGCAAGGTTGACGGCGCCATAGTCTTAGGCCCCATCATCAAGTCCTGCATGGACAAGGTCCTTCACCTCGACCTTCCCGTGGTATTTGTGGACAATTACACCCCCGAAGACATCATCGACTGCGTAGTCGGCGACAATGTCTACGGCTCCCACATGCTCACCACTTATCTTATTAACAAAGGTCACCGCAAGATTGCTTTTGTCGGCACCGTGAGCGCGACTAACTCCATCACCGACAGATATTTAGGCTACGTGAAGGCTCTCATGCAGCACGGAATCGCGACCCGCGAGGATTACCTCATCCCCGACCGCGACGCCGAAGGCATCTTAACCGACGAGTTCAAACTCCCGGAAGACATGCCGGATTCTTTTGTCTGCAACTGCGACGAGACCGCCTACCACCTTGTGAAATATCTGCAAAAGAAAGGGCTCCGCATCCCCGAAGATGCCTCAGTTGTGGGCTTTGACGACTATATATTCGCCACTTTCTGCGACCCGAAGCTTACCACTTTCAGCGTAGACATGCGTGAAATGAGCCGCGCGGCCGTGGGTCTTATGGAAGAGAAGATTAAGAACCCGAACACCGACCGTATACGCAGAGTCATAAGCGGAGAGATAATCATTCGCGACTCGGTTAAAGGTGTCTCAAATTTTTCGAATTGATAAAATTTTTGGAACTTTTGACGATACGAGATACAAAAGCGACAATTCAATTCGTTTTTTTGTCAAGAGCCATGTTCTTGCATGGCGGACATTCTTGTGATATAATATGTTCTGTGCGAGCATCCTGTACACATGTACAGGTTGTTTTCTACGCATCGGCAATTTTCATAGAGGGAGAAAAAGAATATGACAAAATGGGTTTACCTTTTTGAGGAAGGTTCAGCTGACATGCGTAATCTTCTTGGCGGTAAGGGCGCTAACCTTGCAGAGATGACCAACATCGGCATGCCTGTACCCCAGGGATTCACAATCACTACAGAAGCTTGTACCCAGTACTACGAAGACGGAAAGAAGATCAATTCCGAAATTCAGGCACAGATTGATGAGTATGTGCTTAAACTTGAAGCAATGACAGGTAAGAAATTCGGCGACAAGGAGAATCCTCTTCTTGTATCCGTACGTTCCGGCGCACGTGCGTCCATGCCCGGTATGATGGACACAATCCTTAACCTTGGATTGAATGAAGACGTTGTTAATACATTGGCAGAGAAGTCCGGCAATCCTCGCTGGGCATGGGACTGCTACAGAAGATTCATTCAGATGTTCTCCGACGTTGTTATGGAAGTCGGCAAGAAGTACTTTGAAGAATTAATCGATCAGATGAAGGCTCGTAAGGGCGTTACTCAGGACGTTGAACTTACAGCCGAAGATCTTAAAGAACTCGCTAATCAATTCAAGGCTGAATACAAGGCTAAGCTTGGTGAGGACTTCCCCACCGATCCCAGAGTTCAGCTTGAAGAAGCTATAAAGGCAGTATTCCGTTCATGGGACAATCCCCGTGCTAACGTTTACCGCCGCGACAACGATATCCCTTATTCATGGGGTACCGCTGTTAACGTACAGAGCATGGCATTCGGTAACATGGGTGATGACTGTGGTACCGGTGTAGCATTTACCCGTAACCCCGCTACAGGTGAGAAGGGACTTTTCGGAGAGTTCCTTACCAATGCACAGGGTGAAGACGTAGTTGCAGGTGTTCGTACACCTATGAAGATTACTGAAATGGAGCAGAAGTTCCCCGAAGCTTTCGAGCAGTTCAAGAAAGTTTGCCAGAACTTAGAGAACCATTACAGAGATATGCAGGATATGGAGTTCACCGTTGAACACGGTAAGCTCTACATGCTTCAGACACGTAACGGTAAGAGAACCGCTCAGGCTGCACTCAAGATTGCTTGCGACCTTGTAGATGAAGGCATGAGAACCGAAGAAGAAGCAGTTGCAATGATCGATCCCCGTAACCTTGACACCCTTCTTCATCCTCAGTTTGACAAGGATGCAGTTGCTACAGCTAAGGTTATCGGTAAGGCCCTCGGCGCAGCACCCGGTGCTGCTTGCGGTAAGATCGTATTTACTGCAGACGATGCCAAGGATTGGGCAGCAAGAGGCGAGAAGGTAGTTCTTGTTCGTCTTGAGACCAGCCCCGAAGATATCGAAGGTATGAAGGCCGCTCAGGGTATCCTCACCGTTCGCGGCGGTATGACCTCTCACGCAGCAGTTGTTGCTCGTGGTATGGGTACCTGCTGTGTATCCGGTTGCTCCGATATCATCATGAATGAAGAAGCTAAGACATTCACCCTCGGCGGTAAGACCTACACCGAAGGCGATATGATTTCTTTTGACGGTACCACAGGTCTTATCTACGATGGCGCTATCAGAACCGTTGACGCTACCATCGCAGGTGAGTTCGGCCGCATCATGGCTTGGGCTGACAAGTACCGTAAGCTTAAAGTTCGTACTAACGCAGACACTCCTCGTGATGCTCAGAAGGCTCGTGAACTCGGTGCAGAAGGTATCGGTCTTTGCCGTACCGAGCACATGTTCTTCGAAGAGAACCGTATCGATGCATTCCGTGAGATGATCTGTTCCGATACCAAGGAAGAGCGTGAAGAAGCTCTTGAGAAGATTCTTCCTCTTCAGCAGGGCGACTTCGAGAAGTTGTTCCTCGCTATGGAAGGTAACCCCGTTACCATCCGTTTCCTTGATCCCCCGCTTCACGAGTTCGTACCCACAGCAGCTGAAGACATCGAGAAGCTTGCTAAGGCTAAGGGTAAGACCGTAGAACAGATTAAGGCTATCATCGAGAACCTTAAGGAATTCAACCCTATGATGGGTCACAGAGGATGCCGTTTGACCGTAACTTATCCTGAAATCGCAGTTATGCAGACCAAGGCTATCATCCGTGCAGCCATCAACGTTCAGAAGGCACATGCTGACTGGAAGGTTGAGCCCGAGATTATGATTCCCCTTACCGGCGACGTTAAGGAGTTCACATACGTTAAGAAGACCGTTAACGAGACCGCAGAAGCTGAAATCAAAGCTTCCGGCGTAGCCCTCAAGTACGAAGTAGGTACCATGATCGAAATCCCTCGTGCAGCTCTTACTGCCGATGAAATCGCCAAGGAAGCTGAATTCTTCTGCTTCGGTACTAACGACTTAACCCAGATGACCTACGGCTTCTCCCGTGATGACGCAGGTAAGTTCCTTGAAGCTTACTACAAGGCTAAGATTTTCGAGAACGATCCCTTCGCTAAGCTTGACCAGAGCGGTGTAGGCCAGCTCATGGAAATCGCTATCGAGAAAGGTAAGTCTCAGAGACCTAACCTTCACTGCGGTATCTGCGGTGAGCACGGCGGCGACCCCACTTCCGTAGAGTTCTGCCACAAGATTGGCCTCGACTACGTAAGCTGCTCACCTTACCGTGTTCCGATTGCAAGACTTGCAGCAGCACAGGCTGCTATCAATAACAAATAATAAGTTATAGCAGATCAAGACCCTCATTTCAGCAATGAAGCGAGGGTCTTTTTTTGTCCGGAAAAGCCAAGCGCACAACTTGACGATTACCTTGCCAACGAACCTTACGTTATAGAAAAGGTTTGGGAAAAGATTGAAGTTGAGCCTATGAATGTGGTTATTGCAAATGCTAAGAAGTAACTCAGAAATGCACCGATTCCGGCAAAATACCCCCCATTATCTTGCCAATCTGTTCATGGAGAAAACTCCTCGAAGGGTGTACAATTTACTTATGAACGGAAAACCGGGAATTCAATATGAATAGTAAAGGCAGATAAAATATGGACAAATCAAGCAGAACAATCACCTACATTCTTTTGGCAATATGCGTGGCGCTTCCCTTCCTGATAGCGTTATTTGCGAAGCTCATCGCGGATGTATCCGCCAACAGGCACGGGCACGGCATCGATGGAGTAGGAGCGGCTTTACTGACCGGAATCTTCATCAAGATATTCGCAATCATAGGATATATAGCTTACGCCGCGCTCTGGATATACAGCATTGTCCGCGTATTCAGGCTGGACATGCCCAAATGGATTATTCTTTTGCCGCTTATCCCCCTCGCATTGGACGCTATTTTAAAGATGGTTTATTCCGCGAAGGTTGATAAGGCGAGAGAAGCCTACACGCCCGAAGTTTACATCGAGGAAGTGATGCAAAAGAAAGAGCGTTACAAGCGCGTAACCTCTGACGGCGACACTGCCATTTACGCATACGGGTACATTATTTACGATGTGGTATACGATCTTTGGCCGCAGAAATATAAATACAACATGGATCAAAAACAAAGAAAAGCCATAGTGGATCAGGCGATTCCGGTGTTGATGAAGGATTTGGAGTCCGAAACATTGTGCTACAGTAAGATGTGGACGCCGGACGGAAAGAAGGATGGCAAGAACTATAAGACTACCATGGAGCAATGGACTTACGATTCCGCTACCGACACGCTGATTGTGAAGTTTAGCCATAAGGACGAACCGGACATTTTTGTGAACAAGTGGCTCGACGCCGAATAAGAGTTTTGAAAACAGCCCTCATTTCAGAAATGAAGTGAGGGTTTTCTTTTGCCCCGAAAGCACCGAGTTAGCGGTAGTTTAATCATTGCATGCTACTGTATTTTATGAAAGGATCGGTGAAAAATATGACTCTGCAAGAAAAGCAAATCTACGAAAGCAACCTGCTGGCCTTCAAACTGGCCTGCATCATAAATGTCTTTGAAATTCTTTCCACCATCGTCTACAGAGCCGACAGAGTGGGCGTTTTGAACACAACTGCAATGTTGGTATTGCAATTCATTGTGCTGGCGCTTTTTATCTTCAGCTACATAAAGTTTAGCCACGACGAGAAGGGCAAATATCTGATTATGGGTTGCATGATAGCTAACTACCTGGTGGTAATACTGGGCATCGTGCACGTGCCTTATCTGTGGGCGTTCGGACCCGGACTGCTGATTTTGGTGCTGCTCTACAAAGACCCCAAGCTGACAATTATTACGGCATGCTCCGTAGTGGCCATCAATTTGCTGTTTGCAGTGCTGTATTTATCACTGGCTGCGGATCCTTCCGAAAGAAAGAACATGGTTTTCACCGACGTGGTTTATGCTTTGTTGCTGGCTTTGATGGCAGTATTTTATGTGCGGTTAAGCAACAGACAAAACGCCGAGACCATTGACGAGATTCAGGAAGCCGCAAGGCAGCAAAAAGAAGATGCCGAGGTCATTAAGTCCATAGGCATCCAAATCGGCGAGAAGCTTGAAGAAGCCAACGAAGCTATGGAGTCACTTTCTTTGAAGGTTACATCCAGTGCCGACGCTTCCGAGGAAATATCACAATCCGTGACGTTAACTGCCGAGGCTATCCAGACTCAGACCGAAATGAATGCCAACATCACGGAATCGCTTGAGGACATAGCCCATCAGTCAACCGAAATGCGTAGCAACGCAGACGAAGTTACCGACAACATTAAAGACGGCAACACTTTAGTAAAAGAACTCACAACTAAGGCTCAGGAAGCTTCCGTCATCAACCAAGAGACCGCTGAAATGACCACAAACCTTCAGAAGTCCGCGGGAACGGTAAAAGATATCGTAGCCGCAATTCTTTCTATATCGGGACAGACCAACCTCCTTGCTTTAAACGCCTCCATCGAAGCGGCCAGAGCGGGAGAAGCAGGAAAAGGCTTTGCGGTCGTTGCGGACGAAATACGAGAACTCTCCGAGCACACCAAGCAATCCGCCGAGCAAATCGCTTCCACCATCGATGACCTTCTCGATAAGGTCAACACCGCCTCCAAGAACATGGAGCGAAGCGTTGAATCCGCCAACGAACAAGGCGAAATCATCGCCCGCACCGGTGAGAAGTTCGAAGTCATCCTCGAAAAGGTCTCCGACCTCACCACCAGAGCGTCCAAAATCTCCGACAACGTTGATGCCTGTGTAACAGCCAACACCGCAGTCATGGACGCCATCAGCAACCTATCAGCCACATCCGAAGAAGTTGCGGCATCTTCCCAGTCCGCCATCGAGATTAGCGAAGACTGCAAGAAGGACATGGCTGCCACTAAGGATATTCTCAATAAGATTCTGGAAATCAGCAGAAGCGGAAACAAGTAATAATTGTTTACAAAGATTAATACCTTCACTGCAGAAATGTGGTGGAGGTATTTTTTTGTCTTAAAAAAATAAGAAATACCCACTAGCTGCGCGGCACTTATGGTATAATCCGCATAGGAGAATTTAACATATGAAACGTACCTACCCCGATTACTACGATGATTTTGTGTGCATAGCCGACAAATGTCCGCAGACCTGCTGCGCCGGCTGGCAGATAGAAATTGATACAGACGCATTAAAGCGGTATCGAGACAAGAAGATTGAGACTGTTGATTTTAAACACGAATGCTTTTATCAGGACAAAGAAAAACGCTGTAAAAACCTTAACGAAAAAGGGCTTTGCAAGTTGATTCTGGCGCATGGCGAAGATATCTTATGCAACACGTGCAGGCTTTTCCCGCGCCACATCGAGGAATTTGAAAATGTGCGCGAGTATTCCCTCAGCATTTCCTGCCCGGAAGTTGCTCAGTACCTTCTTAAACGCAAAGAACCCGTGACGTATAGAACGGTTGAAGATAGAGAAACTGATACGGAAGAGTATGACAGTGAAGAGCAGCTGGTTTACATAAAGTTGTATTCGCTTCGTGAAGAATTCTTTAAAATCGTGCTTAACAGGACGCTTTCTTTTGCCACGAAAGCAGGAAGGATTCTTGCAATCGCAAGAGAATTCCAGAATCAAACCGATGACGTTTTAATGAGTGACGGCGACATAGAATCAGTGGATGTTGAAGGCGCAATAGCAGCAGACTATAAGCCTTTGGAAATCACTCCCGACCTCCGTTACGAGCTCTTCAAAGTCATGAAAAAGTGGGAATACACCGGCGACGAGTTTAAAGAAGTGCTTAAGCTGACCGAGAAAGCACTGTACAAAGATCGCCGGCAGGATGAGGCTACCCTGGACAGTGAAATGCGGGCTTCCTTTTCTTCTCAAGGCATGGACTGGGACATTGTGACCGAGCAAATCCTTCACTATTTCCTCTACATCTATTTCTGCGGCTCCGCCTACGACGAGTACTATTACGGCCAGGCCCAGCTCGCCGTGGCCGCCTGCCTTCACATAAAAGATTTTGCCATGGCGCACTTCAAGACGCACGGCGCCATCAGTACCGAAGATGTAATTTACTTCACTTACTTATACGCAAGAGAACTGGAACACTCGGTGCCCAATGTCCTTGCAACCGAAAGGTACATGGACGAGCACCCGATTATAAGGATGTAAAACGGGAGGACTACCATGGGCCTATTTAAATCCAAAGCAGAAAAGCAACTCGACAGCATCATCCTGCGGCTGCAGATAAACATGTCGAACAATTATAAAGATAATGCGCAGGACAACCTCAAGGAGCTTGAGGAAGCCCTCGAAGAGATGAAGAGCACCGGTAACGCGAAGGCGGCGGTGATAGAGAAGTACGACTCGATTGTGGGCATATACAAAGAAAAAATGAAAGAGTTCCGTCACAAGGACCAGAAGCCATACTGGCACTAGGCAGGCAGAAGAATAAACATGAGTATTGTATACAGTGAAGCTACCAGGGAAGACATTAACGAACTGATACGCATGCGTATCGAATATATGATAGATGATTTTGGGTCGGTTACCGACGAAGAGCGTAAAGGCATGGAAGCACAGCTCCCTGACTATTTCAATCGCAAGCTCGGCACCGAGCTGATTGCTTTTGTGGCCAAGGAAGGCGACAGAATCGTGTCCGTTGCATACCTGCACATCATCGAAATGCCCGCTAATTCCATCCTCTTAAACGGCCTGTACGCCGACGTCCTGAGCGTCTACACAGAGCCTGCTTATCGCGGGCAGGGAATATGCACCCAGCTTATGAAGAACCTTGTCGAATATGGCAAAAGAAGAGGTCTGGGCCGCATCGACCTCTCAGCTACCGACGCAGGCTACCCGATCTACGCCAAGGTCGGCTTTAAGGACCAAGAACACAGATACCGCGACATGCGCTACAAATATTGAATGAATCAGGAGAGATAATACCATGGCAGACAAGGCTTTATACGTCCTTGCGGGATATGATGACGACACGGAGAAACTCCTGTCCGGAATACAGAACAAATTATACGAAAAAGGCTTTAGCGGCGTTCAGACCAAGGACATCCCCATGCATTTCACCATGGGCTCCTACAACACAGCCAAAGAAGAAGAACTCAAGGAGCGCCTTCGCCGAATATCCGACACTCACAAGCCTTTCCGGGCGGAGTTTAACCACGTAGGCCTTTTCCGACTGCCTGCGAACGATGTTCTTTTTGTGGCACCCGAAGTGAGCAAAGAAATGCTTCTTTTGAAGGACGAATTCATGGACAGCGAAGACCCATTTGGCTGGTCGGCCCACACTACAATGATAATAGACAAGCCCGACGTAATAGCCGAGGCCACACAGATAGTATTAAGCGAACTGCCGATTCCAACCGGAACAGTTACCACGCTCCACCTATATGAGTTCTGGCCTACCAGGCATATTATGTCGGTGCAACTCAAAGGATGATACAGAAATCGAGATTTGTACGGCCGATATCCTGTTTATGGATATTATTACATGCGAGCAGACAAGTGGTTGGAATATACGTGTATGGATTTTTACATGATTATTGGTTAAGACATGCGAGATCTCAACGAAGCTAAATACGCATGTTCATATTTGGGATTGGTTGCAAATGAATACATGCGAAGTGACCCTCGAGCAGAATAAGCATGTAAGGTAATACATGCAAAAACATCATGAATCATTATTCGCATGTTCGCGTTTCGAATATGTAATAGATACATACATGAGGAAAAGAATAGGCACGAAATTCGCATGCTTTTAACTTTTTGGTCACGCAGATGTGGACACGCAAATTTGACTCAATATCAGATTCGCATGTCAAAGAGAACAACTTCAAATTTATAAAGGAGGCGCCCATGCCACATGTTGAGATCAACTGCTTTCCGGGCAGGAGTGATGAACAAAAGAAGGCTTGTGCCGAGAAAATAGCTGATGTAATAGCAGAAACTCTTGGCTGCAAGACATCAAGCGTTTCGGTAGCCATTAAAGAAATAGCCGAAGACGACTGGAAAGAATCAGTCTGGGACAAAAAGATTGTTCCTGACAAAGAAAACCTGTACAAAGAACCCGGATACTCTTGCGATTAATTAGAGTATAGGTAAAAAGCAGGCTGCTTTTCATTGAAGGAGCAAGGTGTGCCGGATTTGTTTGCTGATGATATTGATGGCTGAGGAACACAAGATAATCGGTGGATAGTATGAATGATTGGTTTACTATTGAAAAGATAGATTCGCAAACATTTATAATCAGTGAATACAAACATTGGGAAGAAACCCATTGCTATTTGTTGTGCGGAGCCGAAGAAGCTTTGCTTATAGATAGCGGTTTGGGTGTTTCCGACATTCGGAAAGTTGTCGATAAGTTGACTTCTTTGCCTGTGACGGTTTTAACGACTCACGTCCACTGGGACCATATCGGCGGACACAGGTTATTTGATAAATTTACAGTTCATGAACTGGAAAAAGAATGGATTACAACTAAATTTCCGTTACCACTGCAAGCCGTGAAGAAGAACTTAACGGAGAAAACCTGTGAATTTCCTACAGAGTTCAACATAAACGATTATCAGCTATTTCAGGGTGAACCGTATAGGCTTTTTCGCGACGGAGATATTCTGGATATAGGTGGACGTTCTCTTGAAGTGGTACACACTCCGGGCCATTCACCCGGCCACTGCTGCTTTTACGAATCTGATAAGAAAAGACTGTATTCAGGAGATCTGATTTATAAAGGCTGTCTTGATGCATTTTATCCTACTACAGATCCGCAAGCTTACTATAGGTCAATACAAAAACTCGATAAATACGTAATAGACAATATATATCCCGGACATCATGAGTTAAACATCGATACTTCACTCATTGATAAAATAAAGTCAGGGTTCGAGACATTGGATAAGAATGGCAGATTAAAACAGGGCGAAGGTGTTTTTGAATTCGAAGGGTTTCTGATTCATCTATGATAAACTATATAAAACTTATGGGGGTAAATATGACAAAAGAAGAATTAATGAATCTCGTCAATCGTTCTCTTTGCGCAACGATTGGCTATACCGATGAAGCCGGCAGGCAGAATGTGCGAAGAGTATTCTGCGTATGGCACAAGGGACTCGGCAGACACTTGATTTCAACAAATACAAGCTCAGCTCACGTTCAAAGTCTGCAAAAGAACGATAATGCCTGTCTTTATTTCGCTGACGATTCGACGTTTGAGGGGCTCTGTCTGTTTGGTAAATTTGTGGTTCATTTTGAGAAGGAGTATAGAGAGCTTCTTTGGAATGAAGGCGATGAAAAGTACTACCCGAAGGGTGTAGAAGATGAAGACTACTGCATATTAGAGTTTGTAGCCGACGGCGGACGTTTTTATCGTTACGACGGGAAAGGCGATTTGTCGGCATCCGAGATTGAGGCATACGATAAAGGCAGAGAGTTTGAGAACGGATACGACGCTGCTAACCAAAGCATTGAATAAATATGTGCAGTTATAGGAGGGTTAAGGAATCAGATGGATAACTCATATATAATCAGAGAGGCTGTTCCGGATGATGCCGAGAAAATGATTTCATATCTGAATCAGGTAAATGGCGAATCCGACAACATGTTATATGGAAAAGATGAATTCACTGTTCCGATTGAAGGCGTAAAGCGGAAACTGGCTATGACTAAAGAGTCGGAGAACAGCATTATTCTGATAGCTCTTGAAGACGGGCAGATTATTGCGAGGGCAGAATTAGACGGATATTATCCGGCAAGAATTCGCCACAGAGCCCGGTTCTCGATTTCGGTAAGAAAGGACTGCTGGAATCGTGGAATAGGAACAGAAATGTTAAAAGAAATTATCGAGCAAGCAAGGGAGATGAAGCTTAGAGTTATAGAGCTTGAAGTAATCTCTGAAAATACAAGAGGCATCAATTTGTACCATAAAATGGGCTTTGTCGATATAGGAATATATAAAGACTATTTCTATGTAAACGGTGTGTTTAAAGACGCTGTAGTAATGCAGAAAATAATATAGAAGAGCACGTTTGGACGAACAATCCGGTAGCGTACTATACCGACAGTTGATTGTATAATTTGGATTTCGGGGAGAGAATATGTACATTAACGAATAATGGGGGTCTGTTATGAATTTGAATGGTACAAGCATGGCTCCTTCTTTGGCTGAAATGATAAAAGAAGGAAAGAAAAACAACACTATTAAAGAAATCAATCTGGGACAAAGCGGCGCTATCGTATATGAATTGGACGGCACCCGGATTTTGAAGCATGTTATTCGCGACAAAATCGATAACGGGATGTTCGATACCTATGTCAAAGAAGCTTTGTTTTATCAAGCAAAATGCCCGGGGACATTTCTTCCCAAAGTGGATAATCTTGAGATACTTCCCGATGAAATAATCATTGTAATGAAGAAGTACAATAGTCTGAACAGAGCTGATTTTAGCGAAGATTTGCTAAAGAAAATCGCCGGAGTATTGGCTTGCATTCATTCCGAATCTGTTCCCGAGTTCTTGACTGATAACGACGCCCGCACCAACCTACTGTCGCAAGACGATATCGCCGGTTGCGCAAAAGGCTGGCAGAGCGTCCTGGATGAGCATCCCGGGGCATTCGACGATTCTGTGATTGATAAGATTTCACAAGATATAAACGATATCATCGGCTGGCAAGATTCTGAAAAAAGAATCCTTTCTCACGGTGACTTCCACTGGGACAACATTTTAACGGGTGATGCCGGCGAGCTAATAGTATGCGACTGGCAGGGAGTCGGAGTGCGTGGCGCATCGGAGGATTTAAGTTTCTTTATGAGCAGGCTGGGTGCGGATGGAATATCCGTTGACAGTCTTCAGTTTCTGTCTTGGTATGCGTCTGAATACAACAGATTAACCGGCGAGACTGTAGATCCGAGCGAATTGGAGCGACACATCAAAGCTGCGAATGTAATTACTTCTTTCAGATTCTGGCACAATTTTTTACACGGTAACGATACCGAAAGAGTACGCGGAATATTCGACAAGATGGTGTCGGATTATAGGGAATGTTGGAAGAGATAACGCTGAGGATAACTTTTCCAAGTACCGACAAGGGGGATGCTCTGGGTATTCAGCCCGCTATGGATAAGCGCGGCTTTATTCTTTGTTTTGATATTAGTGGCGTTTATATCAGGGTTTTCCAAACGATAGAATATATCTTCGGACGATTGAAAGGAATTCATATGGGTAACGAGGAAATAATTGAAATCAATAAAAATTACTGGAATGACCACGCCGACCTGTGGTTCGGGACGACTGCACTTCCGAAGTACGGCGTTCGCTTTCCTACGGAAGACGACTTGCATCTGTTTGGGGACGTAACCGGTAAGAAGATGCTGGAAATATGCTGTGGCAGCGGTCATTCTCTACTCTATAACGCGCAAAGAGGCGCCGGAGAGCTATGGGGAATAGACCTCTCCGAGAAACAGCTTGAGAATGCATCTAAGCTGTTAAAAGAAAACGGTTACTCAGCACACCTGCAATGCGCCAGAATGGAGGACACGCTGGATGTTCCTCACGAATATTTCGACTATGCGTATTCTATCTATGGTATAGGCTGGACTACAGACTTGCAGGGGACGTTTGATAAAATAGCATCGTATCTGAAAAAAGACGGAATATTCATTTTCAGCTGGCACCATACGCTGAACTACTGCATAGCGCGCTCTTGTGAGGACGGAGAAGATGTCATAGAAGACGATAAGCTTGTTATGACAAGAAGCTACTTTGACGAATCATACTTTAAGATGCCGGTTCACGACAGCGAAATTATACTGTGCAATCGTAAAATTTCCACCTACATAAATGCATTGGCTAAGGCCGGATTTGTCATAGAGCAGTTTATTGAAGAGAGCGACACCGATTCAGAGGAAGCGGCAGATAAAACGGATCTTAAGACAAGAAAGGCCCAAATGTTGCCGATTTCTTTTTGCATAAAAGCAAGGAAAGTGAATGGTATTAAACCGTGATGAAGAAGATAGCAATGTTTACAATGGGCACTCGCGGAGATGTTCAGCCCTATATTTATTTATCCAAAGCTTTGATGGGAAGAGGACATGAAGTTACGCTTGGGTCGCATCCTTGCTGGAGAAAGCTTGTTGAGGATGCCGGTATTGTTTTCGTGCCCGTCGGGCCGGATATTGATATAGAGAAAGAAGCTGCCATAATACGGGGGAAAACTTCTAACCCTGCCATCAGCATAATAAAATGTATGAACTTTATTATGAAGATAATTCAGGGCTCTACGCAAGAAGTTTATAAGATATGTAAGGGTAAAGATCTTATAATCGTTACTCACAGTCAAATGGGGGCCGTAGAAGCCGGAGTTCTTGGTATACCGACTGTAAATGTTACTCTTCAAACAGAAATGATCGGAGAAAAACTGAAAGATAAAAAGTTTACTGAGAAACTGATTGGCGGAATGATATCGCACTTTGCTGCCGGACCTTATAACAAGATTAGAAAAGTATATGGGTTAAAACCGATCAAGTCCGCAGAAGAAATCATGTCAGATAAATTGAATCTTATTCCCATCAGCAAATATGTAATTGCGAGAAATCCTTATTGGGAAGAGAAGAATGTTCTGACAGGGTATTGGTTTGATGAAGAAGAAAACTATACTCCCAATGATAAACTTACAGAATTTCTTGAAGACGGTGAAAGGCCCGCTATCCTGGCTCTTGGTGCCATGTCTTTTGAAGCAGAATCCGAAAAGGAAAAACTTGATATGTTTGTAAAGGCGTTTCAGAAGACCGGATGCAGAGCCATTATTCAGGGATTTCAGAAGACACTTGCTGATTACGAGTTGCCCGGTACTATGATTGCATGCGGAAGCGTGCCTCACAGCTGGCTTTTCAGGCAAGGTAAGTTTGTAATCCATCATTGCGGATTCGGAACATCTTCAGCAACACTTGCTTATGGAATCCCATCCATACCGGTTCCTCATGTGCTGGATCAGCTTGGTTTTGCAATGCAGCTTGAAAAAACCGGAACCGCAGTAAAACATATTAAATCAAAGAATCTGTCTGAGGAAGCAATCATATCTGCAATCGAGGAAATGAATCGCACCTATGACAACAAGAAAGAAATTGCTAAGTCTTTATCTGACAAGATCAGAGAAGAGGATGGGCTTGGTGAAGCAGTCAGACTGATCGAGAACGTGATGGTTTAGGTGTTGGGGATAATGATTAACTTGCCGGATAAATAGCTAAGGCAAATCCAGATATGAGGAGAATGGTCATGAAAATCGAAATGGAACCAATTGGCTATGTCAGAAATGAAGTAAAGGACAGAAAAGATGTTTCCTGGGGAGAAGATATTTCTTCTATAGTTTTGAATGAAGAGTATATTTCAGGTTTGAAGGGACTTGAAGATTTTTCTCATGTGACTATTATTTATCATCTTGATAAAGCAAAGTATGAAAAGGAAAAGCACCTTCAAAGGAGACCTCAGAATAGAGATGATATGCCATTAGTCGGTATTTTTTCCCAACGTGGAAAAGACAGACCCAACCGTATCGGAATGACTTCCGTTAAAGTGATCTCTGTTTCTGAAGATACACTTATTGTTAGAGGACTTGATGCTGTAGATGGCACTCCTGTTTTAGATATAAAGCCATATTACCCTGTATATGACAGGAAAGATGCTTCAGTTCCGGAATGGGTTGATCGTTTGATGGAGCATTATTTTTAATAGGCAAATCGGAGCTTGTAACTAAATATGAGATTAAAAAGTATAAACGTGTATTCTGATTACTTAGGTGACACAGAAAAAACAAGAGAAAGAACAGGACAATTAAGAGCAGATTCTAATTTCTTGGATTTTGTATTTGCCCAAAAGTTGAAGTATATCGATAATGCATATTTGAAACAGCTGAATATAAAATGTTCCGACTCCGCTCAAAATATACGCGTCTATTCGGAACTGTCGCCCGGTTATCCGGAAATAGTAATTCCGTTTGACTTTGATAGCTATAGCGGTATGGATGAAAAGGAAAAAGAATCATTCTGGATTAAAACAATTGAGAAAGCTTTGCTGTTTCTCAAACCAAAGATGAATTGCAAGGATGAAGATATCAATAATTATATAGAGTTGCTAAATGAAAAGATGAATCAAGGGTCTATAGGGAGATAGTCGTGAACTATATGGGGGATGCATAATGGAAAAGACTTTTATTGAAATGAAACTCTTTCAGGTAAA
The DNA here is from genome assembly GCA_017553505.1 of Lachnospiraceae bacterium. Lineage (GTDB taxonomy): Bacteria > Bacillota > Clostridia > Lachnospirales > Lachnospiraceae > UBA1258. Next base: position 93,583 of record JAFZLD010000009.1, on the reverse strand, counting down.
GCCTGATAAACTTGAACAATTTGAAGCAAAGATTGAGGAAATGACTGCTAGTCAGTTGAAATGCGAAGGTTGTATATCGCTTAAGTATTTCAAACGCTTTTACACTATAGACGGAATCGAACTTGGAGAACCTCCGAGAGAGTTAACCAAGATAGTAAAGTGCGTTAAATACTATTCATACTGGGAGTTTGATACCAAAGAAAACTATGGCAAGGCTATTAAAGCTTTCTTTGACAGCTATAATAAGGAATTACAAAAACTTCTGATTGCACCGTTTGATATTAATTTAGGATATTCGATTTGAGATGATTGGAGACAATAATGGGATTATTATCTTGGTTAAAGAAAAAGGAACCGGCCAAAGAAGACGTAATAGATTTTGAATCAATGTATGAAGGCGTTAATGAGCTTGGCGAGCGGGGCTATAAGCTTTCTCATTTAGAAACATGCAAGAGAATCTGGCATAATCGCTATGAGAAATCTGACTTAGCTGTATTGAATAAATAATTGCATAAGAAAAATTTAAAGAGGTATATATGTTAGACAACAAAGGATTTGATTTATGGGCAGACGGATATGATGAATCAGTGGGTTTATCTGATGAAGATGACACTTATCCGTTTGCAGGATACAAGAAAATACTGGGAAGTATTTATGAATTGATAATGAATAAGCCGAACGCAACAGTGCTGGATATAGGCTTTGGAACGGCTACACTGACTACGAAACTGTATGAGAACGGGTGCACTGTTTACGGGCAGGATTTTTCGTCAAGAATGATTGAGCTCGCTTCCGAAAAGATGCCCGGTGCGCATCTGTATCAGGGAGATTTTTCGCAAGGATTGGTGGAGCCGCTTAGAGAGAACTCTTATGATTTTATAGTTGCGACTTATTCCATACATCATTTGACGGATGAACAAAAGGTAAGATTCTTAAAGGATTTGCTTGAGCATGTCAAAGAAGGCGGCATGATTATAATCGGAGATGTTGCTTTTGAAAATCGCGACGAACTTAACAAATGCCGAAAGATAAGCGGTGACGAATGGGACGACGAAGAAATCTATTGTGTTGCCGATGAATTAAGGCAGGCATTCCCGGGCTTAAGCTTTGAGAAGGTAACATTTTGCTCAGGAATTTTGAAGATTTCCAAATAAATTTCCTTAAGCAAAGGAGAGTACACATGGAACACAAAGAAACACGCGATTTGAGATTTTGTAAGAACGCCTTAAACGGTCTAATAATCGCCGGAATCATTATCCTTGGCGTAGGCTTATACTACTGGATTATAAAGGCGGGAATACCGTATCAGGACCCGACGGAAGAGCTGCGCCTTAAATATGCTATCAACATGGGCATCGGCGACGAATTGTTCAAGGTCGGTCTGATTACATTTGCAATCGGTCTCATTCCGAGGATAGCTTTGGCAATCATCGGCCAAAGAAATAGCGAGAGATAGGTACACAGGCAGGGGGTAACAAAATGAACGGTAAGAAGTTATGGAACATTTTCAGGGATTACATGGAGTATTTCCTGGTATATGCGATAATCGGATGGGTATATGAATCGGTGTGGTGCTGCATGATATACCACCACAGAGGATTCATCAACAGAGGATATCTGTTCGGACCGTGGCTTCCGATATACGGAGTCGGTTTCTTTGTAATACTGGGAATATTTACGCTTCTTAAGGTCAAGAAGCCCGTATGGGTATTTGTAGTCGGAACGGTGGTTGCGACGCTTGCGGAACTGATTGCAAGTTATATCATAGAGGCGACTATCGGGGAGCGTATGTGGGACTACACAGGTTACTTCTTAAACTTTGAGGGAAGAATAGCGCTGGTGCCCGACTTAATGTTCGGCCTTATGATATTCGTGGCGATGTGCCTGATTCAGCCGGGACTTAAGAAGCTTCAGAACAAGTTCAGGGATTCCAAGCCTCACAACATAGGTTTTATTATAATCACGGCACTTTTCATGATAGACCTGATTGCAAGAATCTGGCTCGGAAGTAACTATAAAGGTTAACATAACATAGCGACACAATAATAAAACTGCCCGGGAGCATTTCACTTCCGGGCAGTTGTTGTATCTAATGAGTTATATTACTGTTTTTTGAACAATGTCTCGAAATGGTAAATATTGTTGTACTGATAAAGGTCGTTACTTATCAGCTTGTCCGAATAGTTGTGAAGCGCGGGGTTCACAAGACTGTAGGAGTTGGCACCTTCAAGGTAAGCAATTGACCAAAGATTGTTCTTGTGAAGCTCGTAAATCTTAAGCTCAATTGCGTCTCTTTCGGAGTTGTCCGCGGTATCAATCCATTGTTCGTAATACTCAACAAGCTTAGCCATATCGCCGGTAGGAGCAACACCAAGGGTGTGGTCGGTATAGTAAGTACCGTAGTCGCCGTACCACTCGGCTGCCTGAGCACAAGGTACGAAAGAAGCTGCTCTTTCTTTTAACGACAAGCCGCCGGCCGACATGTGAGGACACATAACCGCTACCCAGTTATTGTCATCAACCAACTGGTCGTAAGTGGTTGAATCATAGCTTGTAAGAGTAGTCTTAATGTGAACCGACTCATAATATCTCTTTACGATGCCGTAGAAGTAATCGCCACTTCCGTCGATAGTCATAAAGTCAAGCGTGAAGTCGGAACCGTCTGAAAAGTCATAATATCCGTCGGCGCCCAGCTTCAGGCCGCAGCCTTCAAGAAGCTTCTGCGATGCGGCTACATCGTAGTCTGTCCATTTCTTGGACCATTCTTCATCGTAACCGAAGTTACCGGCCGTAGGAGCGCACTGTCCGGGGCTTAAGAAGCCTTCCGAAGTACGAAGTGATACTTCCTGACGGTCTACGCACAGCGACATTGCCTGACGGAAGTCGCTGTTGGCGAAGAGCTCGGCATATTTCTTGTTTGCATTCGTATAGTTAAATGTTATCTGATAAGAGCCCCAGTTGGAACCGAGGATAGTCTTAAGTGTTACGGCATCGCCATATTCGGCAAGGAGTGATGAAACCTGCTCCATTCCGATATCGATTCGGTCAAGGTCACCCTTTATGAGTGCCGCAGTCTGATCTTCGATGTTAGCCTTCATGTTGATGCTGTCAAAATAAGGCAACTGATTTCCTTCTGCATCTACCTTCCAGTAATAAGGATTTCTTTCAAGGATACATACCTCTGAATCCTTGGAGTTATGTCCTTCTTCAGTCGAAAGAACAAATGAATTCACGGTCGGAAGTCCCGATACATTCCAGAAGTAGTAGCATAAGTTCTTGCCAAGATCCTTAACTGAATCATATGAAAAGCCTTTTTCTGCCGCATTGGCAAGTGCCTGATCGTCAGAAAGACCGGTGTTTTCCCAGTATTCGTTCTCTACGTAAATCGATGCGGGAATAATGTCCTTTAAGATGTGGGAAGGAGCCCAGCACCACTTAAAGTCACCGCTTTCGATAAAAGCACCCGGCTTCTTGGGATTTTCAAACGTCCAGGTAACGGTGTAATCGTCTACCTTCTTAAGTGTTGCAAATTCGCCGGTCTTAACATCTTTAAGCGCATCCCAGCTGGCCTTGGTATCAAAGTTATTGATATGAGCCATGTAGTACCAGAATGTAACGTCATCTGCATTAAAATCATCGCCGTCGGACCACTTCATGCCTTCTCTTAAGTGGAAGGTCCAGACGGTATAATCGCTGTTATATTCATAGCTCTTAATTACGTTGGGGTAGTAAGTACCGTCGTTGTTGTAACGGATGATACTTTCAAGCACGGGTCTAGCGATTCCCCAGGAACCGCCACCTCCGCCCATATTGTAGCTTCCGCCGTATTCGCCTATTTCAAGGCCGTTTCCGAGAGCATCTGCCGTAGCTACGAAAACGCTGTCTCTCTTTGGAATTCTGTTTTCAACAGAGGGAAGGGTTCCTGCTTTTACCAAAGCCGAAAGCATAGGTGCCTCTGCAAAAGAAAGCGTGCTTACATCCACCGATTTGGGTGCAACGGTAGCAGTAGCAGTACCGGAACTTGCTGTAGTTGTCTGAGTGGTGGTTGTTACGTCAAATGTCTGAGTTCTCTGGTTTAATTTTATATTCTTGCTATTGCCACAGCCCGATACAGATAAAACCATAACCACTGCAACAGACAGCGCCATCAGTTTTTTCTTCATGTGCGAAATCCTCCTTGTAAGTACATGCTTAGATGTCAAATCATAACTTGAAGCCTTTGAGCTCTGTGGTAAGGGAGTCGGCTGCGCTCTGAAGGTTCTTGGTGACATCATTAAGATCCTTCGCTGCGTTCTGAGAGGTAAGAGCTGTGTTCTCAACCTCCGCAGAGGATGCCGCTGTCTCTTCCGAAACCGCGGAAATGCCTTCAACGGCTGAAAGTGTATTGACTTTTGCCTTTTCCATTTCGGCAACCTGAAGGCCGATGTCCTTAAGGTGGCTGGCAATAGTATTGACGTTTTCACTGATAACATTGAATTCTGTAAGCGTTGTGGAAACCGCATCTTCCTGCTGCTTAACGATTTCTTCGGCGTGCTTGGCTGCAGTTGCGGTCTTTTCGGTCTTGGATGTAATAAGAGAAATAATGTCTCCGATTTCACCGGCCGAAACCGCACTCTGCTCGGCAAGCTTTCTGATTTCTTCCGCAACTACCGCAAATCCGCGGCCCGCTTCACCGGCTCTTGCAGCCTCGATGGAAGCATTGAGTGAAAGAAGATTGGTCTGGCTTGCAATATCATTAATGGTGGCAACGATGTTTTCGATAGTGGATGTTTCGCGGGCAAGAGCCTCGATGTCTACGATTACGCCCTTGGTAACATCACTGGTTTCGTTGGCCTTAACTTTAAGATTTTCAACTGCGCTGATACCGCTCTTAACTGAAGAGTCGGCGTCGGCTGCCATGCTGTCGATAACTTTAACGTTTTCTCTTACAACTTCGATCTTCTCGGTTAACTGATCGGCAGCCATGAGACATGAAGCCGCATCCTGAGCCTGAGTATCAAGACCCTGTCTGATTTCGTTAACTGAAGTTGTAATATTCGTAGATGCATCTACCAAAGCATCTGATGCGCTGCCGATATCATCCGAAGACTGCTTAAGCGATTCTGCAGTGGAAGATACCTTAAGAAGCAGACGCTTGGTGTTCTCAATCATCTTATTGGCAGAAGCCGAAAGTGCACCGAATTCGTCTTTACGCTTGGTATTGATGGAAACGGTAAGGTCGCCCTTGGCTGCCTGCTCGAAGCCGTTTGAAATACCCTTAACGGCGCGACCCATACTGGTTGATACGAAAACACCTACGAGTGAAGATACAACTGCCGCAATAATAACCACGATGATGGAGGTGGTTCTTATGGTGTTAACGCTGGCGCTGATTACGCTTTCGGGTATACGACCGCAGATAACCGCGCCCGACTCACCGATTTTCGCGTAAGCGTACAGGTATACTTTTCCGTCTGAAGCATCCTGCATCCATTCGTAACCGGAAGACTGTGACGATGCCTTTAAATCATCATAGAATGTTGTGTAAGAGAAGATTGTCTGATTGACTTCGCTCTTACCGTCTCTGGTAGTCTCTACACCGTCGGGAGTAATGAAGGCAAAAGAACTTCCGCTTCCGAGATCGATACTGCCCAAAGCATCAAGGGAAATATCGAGCTTAACATTCATGGTGATATATCCGAGTTTTTCGTTAAGCGAGTTATAGAAAGGCTTAACATAAACAGCACAGTAAGGCTGGGTCGCGATGCCCTTGGAAGCTTCGTAAGAATCGATAAATGTTCTTACGCCCATCCATGTGCCGGTATCACCACCGCTCATGAGACTGTAGTCGCTTGTTTTTTCAAATTCGGCAGCGGTAGACGAGCCGATATAATCGGCCATAAGATAGTTACCGTTTGCTACCGAGAAAGAAGTCTGCTTGAAGGCGAGGATTGATAAGTCCTCAACGATACGGTCCGACTCTGCAAGGTTCTTGGCGCTTCTGTAGATACTGGAGAGCGCGCTTCTTAACTCGTCGCTGTCACTGTAAGCACCTCCGTAGAGGTTCTTAAGCTCCGAAAGACTTGCAAGCTGATCGGTCTTGCTTTCTACAATAGAGAAAGTAAGCTCGTAGTACTTGGCCACCTGCTCGAGGGCAGTGATGGCATTGCTTTGGTACGTTTCCTGTGTTCCCTGAGATGCAATGGAATAGGCGGTTACGCCTACTATTACAATGAAGATTACGGGAATCAGGAAGAATGCTGTCAGTTTGATTCTGAGACTGTTTATCTTTCTCATAGAGTATTACTCCTCCTTTTATGTAAGGGTACTAAGACTCTTCTTTTTCAGAAAAATTAAATAACTCTAGTTATATATTATAGAGAGCTCGTTATAACACGTTATTAACGTGTTTATTGGCAATTTAGGTGTCTTGAAGTATAATCATCTATGTGGTCTTAAGATGTGACCAAACAGAACGGTAACGGGGAGACGTAATGAGCAATTCATTGACAAAAGCCTTGAAGGCTGTGAATTTCATGTCGGGCAAGACCGCCACGGATGCTGAGCTTAAGAGACACCGTAAGCTTGCGGAGTGGGCGGGGCATCTGGCTACGCCTAAGGGAGATGTTGAGAAACGTAAGTTTAAGATAGGAAAGATGCGTTGTGAGGAGATTACGCCTTGCTTTGCGCACAATCCCTGCTATGTTATTATTTATTGTCACGGTGGCGGATATGTAAGCGGAGGTCTCGACTACGCGGGTAACCTTGCGGTGAAGCTGGCTCTTGCTACGGGCTTCACGACATATTCTTTTGCATACAGACTGGCTCCGGAGCATCCTTATCCGGCGGCGGCTGAGGACGCGGATGCTATGTGGCAGTATATTACAGAGAATGTTGCGGAAGCGGACCATGTGCTGCTTGCGGGGGACTCGGCGGGCGCCAATATGGCATTGTGCCTTACGCAGAGGCTGATAGCAGCAGGGAAGGCTGTGCCGAGGGCGCTTCTTTTGTTCAGTCCCTGGACCGATATGACGGGAACGGCTCCGAGCTATGAAGCCAATAAGGATATAGACCCGATTCTTAACGAAGAATTCGTAATAGAGTCAGCTCGTGCGTATATGGGTGAGGGCGACCCCGAGGATCCGGTATACAGCCCGCTGTTCGGAAGCTTTAAGGGCTTTCCGCACGTGTACATTATGGCGGGGAGAAACGGGATACTGTTAGATGACAGTATCAGACTTAAGGAGAAGATTGATGAAGAGGGCGGAACGGCTCTCATTGACATAGAGGAGAAAGGATGGCATGTATATCAGCAGATGCCTATTGCAATGGCCCGCGAGGCCATGAAGCGTCTTGCCTCACATGTTTCAGACGAGATATATGGAAAGCACTAACTGGTACAAAATCGATAACGTGGCCAAGGTATTTCTTGCCACGGTTGATAAGAGAGACACAAGAGCGATGCGTGTAACCTGCACGCTTAAGGAGGAGGTCGACCCTGAGCTTCTTAAGCAGGCGGTTCTTTCCGCAATCGAAGATCGCCCGCAGATGCAGGTGAGGATTCGTCGCGGCCTTTTCTGGCACTATATGGAGGATACGAGTATTCTTCCTACGGTGAGAGAAGAGGACGACAGGATTTGCCCCCTTCTTTATACTCCGTCGAAGACTATGCTTCACTATCAGGTGACGTACTTCGGTCGTAGAATCAATCTGGACATTTTTCATGTGCTCACCGACGGAACGGGTGCGATGGAGTTTCTTAACATCATAGTGCTTGATTATTTAAGGCTTAAGTATCCCGGTAAGTTTACGGATATAACCGTTCATTCCGGGGCATCTGACGGAGAGCTTAATCAGGACAGCTACAGGCAGTTTTTCGGAAGCAAGAATTTATCGGGAAGTTCCGATAATAAGGTGGCATATCATCCCGGCGGAATTAAGCTTCCGTACAATCAGTTGCAGTTTTTTGAAATAATGTTTCCGACCTCTCAGGTGCTTCCGAGGGCCAAGGAGATTAAGGTTTCTTTGACCAGTTACCTGGGAGCGCTTTGGATGCTTGCAATTCGTGACGAGATGCCTCCGCGCCGGAGAAATATGCCGGTGACAATTTCGCTTCCCGTTAATCTTCGTAACTATTATCCGTCGAAGACCGCAAGAAATTTCTTTAACAGCGTGACGGTAACGCATGTCTTTGACAGCGATATTACGCTTGAAGAACTTGCGGCTGAGTTTGATGCTGAGTTTAAGAGTAAGCTTACTGAAGAAAACGTTAAGAAGCAGATGGACAACTTTGAGACCATGGAATATGTTGCACCAGTAAGAGTGGTTCCGCTTATTATCAAGCAGCGCGTGGTCAGATTCTTTGCTCGGAAAGCTGCCAAGAAGGTGTCATTGACATTTTCCAACATGGGTGTGCAGAGACCGCCGGCTGAAGTTGCCGAAAGGGTTGATAATTACAGCGGCTTCTGCAGTACAAACACAGTATTTTCAACTATGTTCAGTTACGGCGACAAGCTTACTTTGGGCGTTTCCTACGCTTATATCAATACCGGAGTTGTGAAGAACTTTGTAAGATACTTATCAGAGTCGGGAGTGGACATTACGGTAAGCGCAACGGAGGTGATCAAATGAGACGATGCCCTTATTGTAAAGTTGAAATCACGGGCGACCTCTATAAATGCCCCTTATGCCAAAGCAAGTTAATGGGAACCGTGGAAGAACCTTATTTTCCCAAGTTAGAGGCTCAGAAGAAGCGGTCGATAATATATAAGCTTCAGTTATTCTTTGTGTGGGTAGTACTGATTGTCGGAATCGGTCTTGACTTCATGGTAGGCATAAGACTTCCGTCGTATCCGACCCTTCACTGGAGTGTGCTTCTTGCCATGTGGCTTGTGACCTTTGAATTCGGCATTATGCGCCAGTTTAAACCGGGCACCGGTTCCGCGGGCAAGGTAACGACGCTTACGCTTTTTACCATCGCATTGTGGTGCGTTACCGCCTACTACTTCGGGTTCATGCAGGTTACGCTTGATATAGCGGTTCCAAGCGCCCTGGCAGCAGTCATCATAACCAATTTCATACTTGTTATGATAGACAAAAACGGTAACACCATGTCGTACCTTCTTTCGGCGCTGTTCCTTGGAGTGGTGCCGAGCGTGATACAGTTCTTTGTAAGAGATTCCATGCCGCTTGCGTGGTCCATATGCACGATGATAAGTGTTGTGCTGTTTGCGGGAGCACTTATATTTAAGGGAAAGGCCGTAATAGCGGAGTTCCAGAAGCGATTCCACGTTTAGCAACTAAGGTAAATAAGAGGTAAACGTATGGGTAGTGTAATTATTTGGTTGGTTATAATGGTTCCGATGAGCGTCTGCTTTACAGCACTTGGGGTGTATGCATGGAAGCGCGTAAAGCCCATGTGGTTTTGGTCGGGCAGTACTGTCGGGGAAGAAGAAATATCAAATGTTCCTGCATACAACAGAGCTAACGGAATCATGTGGATTGTATTTTCGCTATTGTTCTGGGCTTGCACGATTTTGGGATTCGTAAGCATGAAGATTGCAGGGCTCATTATGCTTATAGGATGCGTTTTATGCGTACCCGTGCTTCCGATTGTATACGGAAAGATTTATAGAAAGTACAGGAGAGAAGAGTAAACTATGTCCGATAACAGAGAGAAAATAATCAACGACTTTCGTGAAGAAATCAAGCATGCCTACGAGCCCGGCGCCAAGGTTATGTCGGCGGACAGGGAGCTTAGATTCTGCTTTGAGCTTCAGAGAGACAGACTCAGTAAAAAGAAACTAAGCTGCACGGAGGAAATGGTTCGTAGGGGAGTATTTGAAAGTCCCCGTAATAACATTCGCTCTTGGAATGACGGCCATTACCGGACTACGTGGGCCGTTGATAATATAGAGCATACGAAGACATACTCTCGAGACGGTATGCGCATTTACAAAAAGAACGGAAAACAGTTAATCTACGAGACTGTTGTGGATGTGCATGACGGCGAGGATGTAAGTGACGATAATTATTGCTGTCCCAACTGCGGAGCGGTATCGACTATCGCAGCACTTCAGGAAGGATGCCCTCATTGCGGTACGTCTTTCAAGATGACGGAGCTTTATCCTAAGGTTTCCAATTTCTTTTACGTGCGCGATATCGCGGGAAACGGCAAGGAATTGTGGCAGACTGTGCTAAAGCATGGGCTGTGTCTGATGCCTTTTACCGCCGCGTTGCTGTTTTGGACCAATTACTCTGAAAACGGTGTTTCGTTTAATGATTATATGGCAAATCCGGGCAAGCTTTTATGGATGCTTGTGTGCATGGTAATTATGACGCCGATTGTAGGATACATGGGTTTCTTTTTACACATGTTCGGCATGGCTTTAAAGGCAATGATAACGGACCTGCCACTGATTTTTTCAATCATAACTTCCCGCAAGGCCTTTGCCTACAGAATGTCGCAGATTTGTCCTGAGTACACCTTCGAGCGGTTCTCGGCCAGAATGATGTCGCTCTTAAAGATAGTGGCTTACTCGGACCGCGACGATGAGCTTCCTTTCTATAAAGGAAAAGACTTGGGCACCCTCTTTGATGACGTTACAGATATAACTTTCCGCGGAATGGCTACCTGCAAGCAGGTAAGAGTACGAGACAACATGGTCTATGTCACCGCAGACCTTTACGTAGAGACTGAGCGTGACTGCGACACTAAGATTAAGGCTAAGAGAGAAACCTACCGTGTTACCGCCGGAAGAAGGCTCGACGTTCCTTTTACCACCAACTTCTCAATTACGGAAATCGGGTGTAAGTCCTGCGGCGGAAGCTTTAATGCCTACAAGACTAATAAGTGCCCGTACTGCGGCACCGAATACAGACCCGAGTACGAGGATTGGGCTTTGTACGACATTAAGAAGAGATAATAGGGGGATACGTAAATGGAGTTGGTAATCATCTGTTTATGCCCGTTGATGTGTTTACTGTTGCTTTTCTTGGTTAAGAAGAAATCTATTTTCTCACTTATAACCGTTCTTGCAACACTTGCGGTAATCGCGATAGAAGTTGCATCGGCACTCACATCATCAGACTTTCATGTGGCCAGCCTTTGCATTCCAGTTATTCATCCCAGCGCAGTTAATAGCACTTGCGCTTACGCTGATAATCGGTAACGTGGTGATTACGGTAAGAAATAAGCGCCGCGAGGAAGACAGAGAAACGAACTTACTTGACAAATGATGATATAATAACTCGAGTTTACTTTTAGGAGGATACAATTAAAAATGAAATTTATCAGAAAAGCCAAGAACATAGCCTTAATGGTTCTTGTTTGTTCTTTTGCCTTTGTTATGGCTGCATGCGGTAAGAAGGGTCCTACCGTTGAATTCTATGCTTGCGGAGACAACACTTTGGCGGTGCTTATACAAGGCGAAGATTGTGCGAAGCTTATACCCGAAGCGGGGAAGGACAAGGCTCAATATGAGATGGAACTTGAAGCGGCTGACTTTAGCCAAAACATTCACTTTACTTCCACGACAGCCAGTTTTTGGCATAAGCTTGAGGGCGATGAATCTGAATCCTTTTATGCGTGGGATACTTTCAAAATAACGGAAAACAGCTATTTTGCTACTTTTTACGGTGACGGAGCAGGACATCTTTTGGACAATATAGATGAGGCTGAATTAACTCTTACGGAGACGAGCACATGGTCAGAAACTCCCCTTACGAAGATTAAACCTTCTAAAAAAGTCACTAAGATAGATGAAAGCGAACTTGCAAAGTTGGCAGGAGAATGGCTTGGCCGAGAAGAACTTAAGGTTAATTGGGAAGGACAATATGTTACAAGCAATTTATTTTCTCATGAAACAGAAGGTACGGCAGAAGTCAAAGTTCTTCCCGGAAACATTGTTTTTATAACAACAGATTTGTTTGGAGAAAAGAAGGAATTTGTTCTTGTGGAACGTGAAGTGCAAGAGTACGATTATGGCATGAATATGTCTGAGACTTCGGTACTCAATGCCGGCGGAAGCGATATCTATTACAGCATAGTCTTTGTTGAGTATATTGATGGTGATGGCAACAAGCAAGAGAGAATCAGATTCAGTACTATATATGATGACACGAATGAAAGGGTTGACAATATAGTAGTTAAATCAAAGTAGTTAAAGTCTATTCGACAATAGATAACCCACGCTATCACAGCGCGGAATCTTAGCGTCGCTGTTTACAAACATCATACTGATGAGAGCAAGCAGAATCATTAAGGGTAAAAAATTAAGAATGAAATAAGAAACTACCATACCCCACCTCTTGATATCGATATTGGAAATTATGCTATAATAGCATATGTGTGATATCGAATAATTGATTATGGGTTGTTGCTTGGCTTGCCGAGAGTGACCGAGGGGAGAAGTTGATGAAGAAAGCGAAAGTTATCCTGACAACTGTCGTGGTACTTGCACTGCTAAGCGGTGTGGGTGTTCTGGCAGCTATAGTACTTTCGGAAGTACAGAGTAATAACGACGGTGAGATAGTCGAATTGATGCCGGAGACGACCATAGAGGTGGTGTCGGTTTCAGAGGAGCCCGAGCCCGAACCTGAGCCGGTCGAAGAAGGCTTTACTCACGAGGAGCGAGCCGAGCTTATGAAGGCGGCTACGAAGACCACCGTTTTGGCACTCAGCACCGCATGGACAGAAGCCGACAATGTAGCGCAGGCAGCATTTAAGGCCAAGGCCGAGGAAGAGGCCCGTAAGAAAGCTGAAGAAGAAGCCAAGAAAAAGGCCGAGGAAGAAGCGGCCAGAGCCAAGGCAGCCGAGGAAGCGCTTAAGCAGACGGGCGAGGATACCAAAGCCCCCGTGTTCCTCTATTACAGAGCCAATCCCAAGATTAAGCAGGGCGATACTTTCAACGTACATTCATTCATAGGATATGCGGACGACGTAGACAGAAACGTCGACCTTAACGTGCAGGGTACGGTTGATACCTCTACTCTTGGCACATATAATCTCACTATTACAATTACCGACGACGTAGGACGCTCGACATCCAAGAACATGGAAGTCAAAGTTATAGCCGCAGGCGGAGGCGGTGGCGGTACCGGAGAGGACAACCCCACAGGCAAGGAACAGTTCTCGGATTTTATAGCTAATTACAAGAACGAGAATACAATGCTCGGCATTGATGTATCCAGATGGCAGGGTGACATAGATTTCCAGAAGTGTAAGAACGCCGGATGTGAATTTGTCTACATGCGACTCGGCGGATACGATGAGAAAGAACACTACACCGACAGATACTATGTACAGAATATGGCAGGTGCTCTGGCAGCAGGCATGAAGGTAGGCATCTACTGGCACGCCGAGGAGAGCGGTCCCGAGGAGATTAAGGCAAGTGTTAAGTACCTTATGGGAGTGCTTAATGGCCAGAAGCTTGATTTCCCGATAGCTTACGACTGGGAAGACTACAAGAACTTTGAGAACTACGGCATGAACCTTCAGGACTTAAACAACCTCCTTGTATACTTCGAGCAGGAAGTTGAGTCTTACGGCTACAAAGCCTGCTTATACGGCAGTAAGAACGCCCAGAACACTATCTGGACGAAGCCTAAGAAGAACCCCGTATGGCTCGCCCAGTACAACACCTCCACCAATTACGAAGGCGAGTACTTCATGTGGCAGCACTCCAGCACCGGTCGTATCGACGGTATCGCGGGCGACGTGGACTTAGACGTATATTACCCCAACAAATACTAATAAGCATAAAAGAACGGCAGAGCCTGTAGCGAATACAGATTCTGCCGTTTTCTTATTTCTTTTATACAATCTTACGTCTGCCGTTGTCGTTGGGGTCGATTCCGCCACCGAGACCGTTGAGGACACCGTTAAAATACTTACGGATGAAGTCCTTGTGCTCGGGCTTTACAAGGTAGTAGATGAGTGAATCCACATAGAATTCCTTACCCTCGCCGCGGCCTACAATCTTAAAGTTCTTAAAGCCTCTTGCAACATACTCGTCTATCTGATCGTAAGAGATGAAAGAAGGTCGCTTCATGCAGCCTTTGAAAAGTCTCTTCTCGGGAGAAGGATCGCTGCAGATAAAACGAATGCGGGTATCATATTCAAGCTGATACTTGGAAATTTCCTTGTAGTGAGCCGCTCTTAACGGACAGTGCGGCTGGCAGGTTTCATTGACCAGAATCTCTATCTTGTCGGCGCAGGGCTCAAGCTCTTTGAGAACCTTTTCATCGTGATTCAGGTCATAATCAAGTACCACAAGGTAATAGTCTTTTCCAAGCTCTTCCTTAAGACGATCTAAGCTTAAAATGCGCTTGGTGGTGGAAGATAATACTTTGTAGTCGGGATAGGTCTTGCGGATGTATTCCTCAAGCGCGGGACTGTTAACGAGTACCTGATTCATACCGTTATTGCCCACGTTCATAATCATGTTGCAGTAGGTGTCGTAGGTGTGCTTTTCTTCGAGTAAAACATTGGTCCAGGTGAAACGCGCCGGAATGCCGAGAGCGTTGTAAGAACCTATAATCTTTTCGACTTCTTTCTTACCCGTAAATCCCTCTATGATGTTACGGCCTCCGTTCCAGATTGCACCGGGGAAAGTCCCGTATACAGAACCGATTTTCATGTTTTCTCTGAACATTTCGGGGTATTTTTTCATCGTATCGAACAATACGTGATTGATCATTCCGAAGGTGCATAGACCGGGCAGATGCCAGATAGTTTCTTGTGCCATATAAACTCCTCAAATACATTTTATACTTTAGTTAGTATACCCGCACGCCACATGTAAGTCAAACGGGTATTTCTGTGTTATTATGGAAAAAGAAACATATTCTTTTGCCACGGAGGTTGCTATGGCGCGAGGTCAGAATCAGAAGTTCAAATTCACTTATCTTTGTCAGATTATGCTTGAAGAAACCGATGACGAGCATGGGCTTTCCATGTCGCAGATTATTGCGGAACTTGAGAAACGCGATGTTACGGCAGAGCGTAAGAGTATCTATACGGATTTTCAGGATATGACCGACAAGTTCGGGCTTGAGATTATCAAGGAGCATGTGGGCAACGAAACACTTTATCATGTGGGCCCGCGAGAGTTTGAACTCGCTGAAGTTAAGCTTTTAATCGATGCGATTCAGTCCTCGAAGTTCATTACGCAGGCCAAGTCCCGCGAGCTTATAGGCAAGATTAAAAAGTTCGTAAGCAAGCACCAGGCCGGTCAGTTGCAGCGCCAGGTATTTATCAACGACCGCGTCAAGACCATGAATGAAAGCGTTTACTATAACGTCGATGATATTCATGCCGCCATAAACGGTAATGTCAAAATAAAGTTTAAATACTACAAGTGGGACATCAACAAGAAGCTTGTGGAACGCCACAACGGAGCGTGGTTCACGGTAAGTCCGTGGGCGCTTACATGGGACGACGAGAACTACTATATGGTTGCTTTTGACGACCTTGACAAAAGAATAAAGCACTACCGCGTGGACAAGATGATGCACATTGCAGTGACTGATGAGAAGCGCGAAGGTAAGGCCGAGTTTGAAGGCTTCGACATGGCCGAGTACTCCAAGGCGACTTTCGGTATGTATCAGGGGCGCAAGACCAAGGTTAAGATAGAGTTCGCGGATTACATGTGCGGAGTGTTTATAGACAGGTTCGGTAAGGATATTTCAATTTTTCCTGCGGGAGACGGGCACAGTACGGTGTTTGTGGACGTTAATGTAAGCCCTCAGTTCTTCGGCTGGATATTCAGTCTCGGCCACGATGTTAAGGTGGTAGGCCCCGAGGATGTGGTGGAGGAAATGAAGAAAGCCGCGAGGGAATTCCTTAAGGGCATGGAGGGATAATATGGCTATATATTATCATCTGCCGGGGCTGTTTGAGTTCTATGAGCTTTACAGCGTTTTTTTGCCGCTGTTTCGCGAGCATAGGGAGTACTTCTATGATTGGTGCGAGATAGGTTCGATATACGGCGCTCCCGGCGATTGCATGTGGGGCGGCGGCCGCGTGGGATTCGGCGATGCCAAGCCTTCCGATGTGGCGGTTTTGATGCGCGAGTACGATATTTCCGCGAGACTTACTTTCAGCAATTCTTTGTTGCAAGACGAGCATTTGTCGGACAGAAAATGCAATGCTTTGTGCGAACTTTTTGAGCATAACGGGAAGGCGGAGAGCGGAATAATAGTGCATTCGGACCTTCTTATGGATTATATTAAGGGTCACTTCCCGGGATTCTATTTCGTATCGTCTACCACTAAGGTACTTACGGATTTTAATAAACTTAAGGAAGAGCTCTTGCGAGACGATTTTCGCTATGTGGTGCCCGATTTCAGGCTTAACAGAGCATTCTCCGAACTTAACGAACTGCCTTCAAGTCTTAAGAAAAAGGTTGAATTCTTATGTAACGAATGCTGCTGGTTCGGATGTTACGATCGCAAGAACTGCTACGAGAACGTAAGCAGGAAGAGCCTCGGCGAAGACTGTGAAGACCATGTATGTGTATCACCCACAGCAAAAAGGGGCTACAGATTCTCAGACGCAATGGAGAATCCCGGCTTTATCGGCACGGAAGATATTTTGAAAGTGTACGAACCCGCAGGGTTTAAGCATTTCAAGATTGAAGGCCGAAGCCTCGGAAGTGCTGTGGTACTTGAGTTTTTGCTCTATTACATGACGAAGCCCGAGTATCGGCTTAAGGTAAGAGAAGAGATATATTTGGACAGCAGCTTGGATCTGTTTTAAAGAACTTATCAAAAAGATAAGTTCTTTTTTTATTTAAGGCGCACATTTGATGTATGATAAACGTATTACTATATGAAAGGAGGTTTCAGATAACTTGTTAGACCTGCAGGAACAATACGACAAAATATACAGATATTGCTATTTCAAACTATATAATCAAGAACTGGCTGAAGATATTACACAGGAAACCTTCTTAAAGTATTTGGAACACTACGAATTCACTTCAAGCGAAACGACTCTTAAATACTTATATACAATAGCAAGAAATCTATGCATAGACGAATACAGGAAGCAAAAGCCAGTAAGTACCGAAGATATTGCGGAGATGCCCTACGAGGACAACATAATTGATAATTTAAGCATAAAAGCCGCCATAAGTAAATTGTCGGAGGAAGACAGGGAATTATTACTGCTAAGATATGCCAATGACGTAGGAATAGGCGCTATGGCTGCCATATACAATATTTCCCGATTTGCCGTCAGAAGAAAAATACTTGCGGCAAGGAAACGACTGGAGGAAGAACTTCGAAAGGAGGACGCTTATGAATAATTTGGACCACAGAATAAAAGAATATTTCAAGGCACCCGCGCCTAAGAGAAAAGAAGAGTTCATTAACAGTCTGGCGCCTTCCGAGATATCTTTTGCCCGATTCGTAATATCTCAGGCAGGATATATAAGAAAGCTGACCTGGATACTGTTTTCGCTTGTGATAGTGGGAATCACAGCGGTTCCGTTTATCATCGACAGTTCGGTTATATGGTTCGTTTCGGGACTGATGCCGCTTCTTGCGCTTTTGATGGTTTCCGAGGGCAATCGTTCCATGAGGCATAAGATGGCGGAGATAGAATCGGCGACGCGTTTTTCTTTAAGAAGTGTGCTTCTCGCAAGAATGGTTTTGATGGGGACTGTCAATCTGGTGGCTATAGTTATAGCAATACCTGTAAGTACTCATTTTGGCGATTATTCTGCCGTGGCATCGGGGCTCTATATCGTTACGCCTTTTTTGGTGGCGGCGTCGGCCGGGCTTTATATCGTAAGAGTCATGAAAGGCAACACCGCACTTTATTCGGTGGCCGCGGTTTCTTTGTTCATAAGCTTGTTTATGTTTTTAAGTCGCGACAGATTTGCAAGCTTATTTATTAAGGATGCGGTCAAATACTGGGGGCTGATTGCTTTGCTTGCGCTTGTTGCCATGGTAAAGCAGACTGCTATGCTTATTAAAAACACGGAGGAAATAACATGGAATTGGTGATAGATCGATTATCCAAGCAATACGGCGCCAAGATTGCCGTTGACAGGATTTCGGTTAAGTTAAATAAAGGGGTATACGGGTTACTCGGTGCCAACGGAGCCGGCAAGTCCACGCTTATGCGGATGATATGCGGAATACTTAAGCCCACCGGCGGCACGGTTACCTTTGACGGTATTGATTCGGACAAAGAAGCCTTTAGGGCTATACTTGGGTATCTTCCACAGGATTTCGGATATTATCCGGAGTTTTCGGCCAAGGACTTTCTTTTGTATATAGCCGCACTTAAAGCTATTCCGAAAAAAGAAGCCAAAAAGCGTGTGGCGGAATTGCTCGAACTTGTGGGGCTTTCGGATGTTGCGAATAAGAAAATAAAGACCTTCTCGGGCGGAATGAAACAGCGTCTCGGAATAGCGCAGGCATTGCTTAACAGGCCGAAACTATTGGTGCTTGATGAGCCTACTGCGGGACTCGATCCCAAGGAGCGGGTACGTTTCAGAAATCTTCTGGGAAGCATTGGCAAGGATTGTATCGTTATTCTATCGACACACATTGTTTCGGATGTGGAGCATCTGTCCGACGAAGTAATGATAATGAAAGACGGAAGCTTTATTTTCCAGGGCAAGTGGAATGACAGCGAAATGAGCCTTGAGGACTTCTACCTCAGTCAGTTTGAGGAGGATGAGGACCATGAATAATTTCGGAACGCTGTATAAGTATGAGGTCAAAAAAATAGTTTGCAAAAAGCTCTTTGTTGTGATGTGCGTTCTTTTGCTCGTATTGATTGCGTTAACGCCCTTTTCGGGCCTGTTCGGTGCATATTATGAAAACGGTGAGCCGGTAGGAAGCAGCCTGGACATATACAAGATAGAGCAGAGTCGCAAGATGGCTTTGTCGGGCAGAACGATAGATTACGAGTTACTTAAAGAGACGGTCGAGGCTTACAGGCAGGTTCCCGACGAGTTAAGGTATACATCAACACCCGAGTACAGAGAGTATGCTATCGGTTACAACGAGATATTTGCTTTTATACGCATGTCTACCGGAATGGATTTTAAGGCTATCAAAGCCTGGGAGCCGGATGAAGAGGAACTGTATAAGAGCAGAAAAGAAACCCTCAATCGCTATTTTGAAGAAAGCTTCATTACCGATGCGGAGCTTAAGTTCTGGAAAGAAAAGAATGATAAAATCGACGGACCCTTTACTTACACTTACCACGATGCGTATGAGATACTGATTGATTCGTTTCAGACGGTTTCGGTCATTGTTATGGCATTTATAGCAATTGTATTGTCGGGACTTTTCCCTAATGAAAAAGTGTTAAAGACCGACCAATTGATATTGTCAAACGTTCTGGGACGCAAATCTACTTTTGAGGCCAAACTGTTGGCGGGAATTACGGTTTCACTCGGTTGTTCGCTAATCTTAAGTGCCCTACTGTTCGCAGAGTGCCTGGGGTACTATGGCACGCAAGGTTTTGAATTTCCCTTTATTATGGTATTCAGTGTGTCAGCAATCGACATTTCGGTAGGGCAGGCTTGCGTGATAGCTTATCTGGTGTTGCAGGCAGCAGTGCTGTTATGGGCGATAATCGTGATGGTAATGTCCGAGTTTTTGAAAAACGGTATAGCGACACTTGCAATATCCATGGTATTTATTATTGCGGGAGGCATGATATCCTTCCCCGCAAGCATGAGAGCAGTCGGACAGATTTGGGACTGGCTTCCCACCAACTATCCCGCTATCTGGAACATGTTCGATGAAAGAACGCTTCCC
This sequence comes from Lachnospiraceae bacterium, assembly GCA_017553505.1. Taxonomy (GTDB): domain Bacteria; phylum Bacillota; class Clostridia; order Lachnospirales; family Lachnospiraceae; genus UBA1258. The sequence continues at coordinate 73,819 of JAFZLD010000009.1, read as the reverse complement.
ATTGCGGGAAAGTGCCTTATTTCGTGGAAGGTCGTGCCGATAATTTACTTATTGGTCGGAACTGCATTATTCTTTACGGGCAAAAGAAAATACGAGCGCGTGAGCGCAGAATAGTAAGACAGTTTAAAACCCCGGCACGGGAGAAGTGCCGGGGTTTTTTTCAGGAGGCATGAATGGGGGTTTATTTATTCATACCAGTTGTAATCGTCATCATCGTAGTCTTTCTCAGCTACGCACTGCATAAGTGATAAGAATTCTTCTACGATTTCATCTTCGCAGTCAAGCTTTTCAACGTTCTTGATAGCCTGCTCAAGAGCTTCTTCGGCTGTCTTGTCAGCAAGGTAATCGCTGTCGTTAAGAGCCATAGCGTATTCTGCTACGGAAGTTGCAAGGATGAAGTTGTCCGAAGGCTTATCGGTGTAGTTGTCCTTGCCGATAGGGAACTCTAAGTACTTGGAGGTATCTGCATCGGGGTCCTTGTAGGCGATGGAGAGTGTGCACCATTCGTCCTTGGCACGACCTTTATCGGTAAGAGCGTTTTCCTGATACTTAAGGCTTGAACCGGAGTTATCCTTGGCAAGTTCGAGTTCGTAAATAACGGTTACCTGGTGACCTGCGCCGAGCTCGCCGCCGTCCTTGGTGTCGTCTGTAAAGTCTTCTGCGTTAAGTGCTCTGTTTTCGTAACCGATAAGTCTGTACTTGGATACCATTGCGGGGTTAAATTCAACCTGAAGCTTGGTGTCCTTGGCTACGGTGTATAAAGTTGAAGTAAATTCATCCACAAGGACCTTCTTGGCCTCTGCGAGAGTATCGATGTAAGAGTAGTTACCGTTACCGGAGTCTGCGAGAGTTTCTGCGGTTACGTCGTTGTAGTTACCCATGCCGAAGCCGAGAACAGATAAGAATACGCCGGTCTCTTTCTTTTCACTGATGAGCTCTTTAAGCTCGTCGCCGCGACACTTGCCGATGTTGAAGTCACCGTCGGTTGCAAGGATTACGCGGTTGTTGCCGCCTTCGATAAAGTTCTTTTCTGCGATTTCATATGCAAGCTCGATTCCGCCTGCGCCGTTGGTGCCGCCGCCTGCAGAGAGGTTCTTGAAGGCTTTGTTGATCTTCTTGGTCTTGTCGCCGGGCACGCCTTCCATAACGACTCTGGTGCCGCTTGCGTAAGTTACGATGGATACTCTGTCATTTTCGGAAAGATTCTTAACAAGAAGTTCCATGGAATCCTTGAGCAAAGGAAGCTTGTTGGCACTGTTCATGGAGCCTGAAATATCGATAAGGAAGACTATGTTGGAATCAGGCTTCTCTGTTTCCTGTAAAGTGTCGGTGTTAACGCCGAGCACCATAAGCTTGTGATCTTTGTTCCAAGGACAAGCGGATACGGTTGCGTCTACTCCGAAGATTTCGCCCTTCTTAGGCGCTTTGTAGTCGTACTTAAAGTAGTTGATCAATTCTTCGGCTCTGATTGCAACACCGTCGAAATCGCCGAGACCGTAACCTGAGTTAACGAATCTTCTCATGTTGGAGTAGCTTGCGGTATCAACGTCTGCTCCGAAGGTTGAAAGAGGAGAGAGGCTTACGTCGCTGAAGCCCTTTTCTTCAAGAACGTTGTAGGTCTCGCGCTCGTAGTAGGGTTCAACCTCGAGGTAGTAGTCCGCGCCGTACTCTGCATCGGTGACATAGTACTCGGCTGCGGGAGCACTGTTTGTTTCTCCTTTGATAGCGGGAGCGGGTGAGGGCTCGTAAGCGTAGTTGGAAGGCGATTCTCTTGCCACATCCACCATTGCTGTCGGAGCGGTATCGGTCTTCGCGCCGCCGCATGCTACTGTTGTTGATACTGCCATTGTCATTGCCATTAATAATGCTAAAACTTTTCTTCTTTTCATAATAAAAACCTCCCATATTCCAGGTATGTTTGTGTGGGTTCTGTACCCTTATGCTATAGATACGAATCCACATCCGGAAATTTATGGGGGGTTTTTAAAAAATTTTTATTTATTTTTGTAAGACGGGTTTGTATAAAGAATATCGCCCGTATTATCGGCCTTTCTGACTATCAGAATGTCGGCCGCGCCGTCGTCGTTAACAGTGTAGACGACGTAATACTTATCGGAAGTCTTACTGTCTGTGAAGCTTGCCACACGGATATCGATGTCATCACTTATCACATCATCTGACAAAGAACGCTTATCAACAGAATCTTCAAAGACAAAGTCCTTAATCAATTTAAAGCCCAGCGCCTCAAGCTGCGGAAGAAGATCGTCTCTTGCATCGTCAAAGGTCACCGGATCTTTGATTACCGCCGATTCGGAAGGTGAGAGAGAAGGCGATGCGTTCTTATCGGAATCGGCTCCCGCAATCGGCTTATAAGAGTTGGACGGTTCCGCGTCGGCTTCAGCCTCGGTAATGGGTGAGATATAATCGGGAGCTTCCGTAGCCTCGGAGGCTTCTTCGGCGTGTTGGATGTTCTCAGGCTCGTTAGTGTTCTGAGGCATCTCACTCATAGCGGCATCTGCGGCGGGAGCGGCGGATTCGCTCTTGGTACGCTGCGTTACCTTAACTGTTGCTGCCAGAATCAATACGCAGGCCGCAACGGCTGTTATTCTTGTAATGATGCTTATCACGTTCTTTTTACGAATGGGTGTGATGTTGGTGGGTGTTTCGGTTACGGGTGTTGAAGAGGGAGCGGTGCCGGCAGCCTTCTTCTCAGCCTCATAAGCATCCACGCCTGCCTCTATGCGGCTCCAGAGGTCCGGCACTTCACGGTCGATTTGGTCTTTATATTCTTTTTCAAGATTCTTCATAGTAGCCGTACCTCCTTAATTTTTTGATGGCTTCCCGGTAGCGCCAGGTTACCGTGCCCATCGGGCATTTGAGAATATCCGAGATTTCCTGAAAGGTCATTTCAGACAGGATTTTCATATTGATGATTTGCTGCTCCTTGGGATTAAGCTTGCCGATGGCTTCCTTAATCGCAATGTCTTCGATTACCTCGGCCTCGGTGTTGTCGGAGCTTACCGGTTCGATGACCACATCATCATCGGATTCCTGTGTAAAGCTCTCAAGAACTTCTTTCTTGTACTTTCTGGTATGGTCGATTGCCATGTTCCTTGCGATGGTCGCAAGATAAGCTTTGTGCCCGCTTCCCGCTTTGTACCTGTCGGCCTGTTGCCAGAGCTTTATAAAGAACTCGGAAGTAATATCCTCCGCATCTTCACGGCTTCCGACCACACCGTAGACAATACGGTATATGTAGTCAAGGTAAGCGTCGTAGATGTCTCTAAGCCCTTGCTTGTCGCCCTTTAGGATAGCTTGAATGCAGGCGTCGAATGTCGCCTCTGTCAATTGCTTACTCCTTTATTTTTTTAAGACAGAACCGTTCCTTACTTGTGATACGATTCGATGTCCCTAATTTTATGGGTTACAGGAAAGATTTTATCATAATTTTTCCGTAAATGGTGAAAAAGCGCAATTAACTCCGCAGTTGACATACGTGTCCCTTTTTCATAAAATTACATTGTTTGACATAAAAAGAAGGGATAGGGGTATCTATATGAAAAAAGGTTCACGTTCTTTTATTCTTCTGGCCGTCATGATTATGATGATGGGCTTTCTCGGTTTGTTTTCCAACCGAAATTACATTGAAACAACTTTTAAAGGAAATTACAAAAATGTCGACGATGTATTGTTTGATGAGTCGATAAACGGTATTCCGAACGGATACTATGAGTTGTCCATGGATGCTGCTTTCGGTGGCTTTGCCGATATGAAAGAAAACGGTAAAGTAACAAAGACTTACTATGTTGTATGGCTTGACGATGATACTATCGCGGCTGTTGCAGTTTATCCCAGCGACCAGGATAAGCTTGATGCTATCGTGGATGCTACATGGGAGTATATTTACGGTAACTCCAATACATTTGCACCGATTCCTTATGCGGGCGTAGTTAAGGCTGAGTCCATGGGCGCCGAGGTTAAGAAATATTACCACGATCTTTTGGATGAAATGAACATCACCGACAACGATTTCACCATCAGGGAAGTGCTCCTTGATTACACAAACGGTTCCGGACTTAAGCACAACATAATCGTTTCCGGCGTTATGGTACTGGTGGGACTTCTCGTTCTTGTTATTGGATTTATTGTTCGAAACATGAATGCTGCCAAGGCCAATAAGTCCATGGCCGTAGATTTGTCCGACAAGTATCTTGTTTCTTATAAAGAAGCTGAAGCAAGAATTACCGAAGAACACATCAGAAAGTGCTACAACAAGTTAAAAATCTGGTCTACCGTACCGTTTTCTTTGACCGGATTATTGATAGTTGCAACGGCAGGAATGTACGCATATAAGACTTTTGTTAATCCTGATTTTTCAACAGAGACAATTACAGCAATTTGGTCAAGCCTTATCGTGTTTATCGTATGTGGTGTGGTATTCGGATTCTCCGCACTTTCCAAGCTTAGACACATGATTAACGGTTTAAGATTATACAGCGATTCCGAGTACTCCATGATTGAGCGAGAGATGGCTTCAAGCACCACTAAGAGTCATCCTCAGGGATTGTTCCTTACAGAGAACTATATCGTAATGTTAGAGCCTTATTCGGCTTACAAGGATACAACCGATGTTAACAACGTTACGCTTTTTGCAAGATATAAGGATATCACATGGATGTATCCTACCAATCACTACATGAACGGTGTTCTTACCAACAGCGGTATCGCGGTATGCGGTCCCAAATTTGGCAAAAGCACAATCCTCGGACTTCCCGCCGCTAAGAACCGCAACGGTGAAGTTGAAAGCATTTACAATCAGATTGCAGAGAAATGCCCCGGCGCTCTTATGGGTTACACCATGGAGAATCAGATGAAGGCCAAGCAGATGATTTTGGATATTTAATTACGGTTCCCGTATACAGGGCTTTGTGAGAGGTATTGCGTACCGTAGGTAGTAATCAAAAAATAAACATATTGAGGTTAAGCCACCGTTATTGCGGTGGCTTTTTTGCGCGCTGACGATAAATTTAGTTGCGCGCCGTTAATTGGGGAATTACAGCTCTTTGATATGATTTTGAAGGATTGGAGGTTTTTTCTATGTATAAAAAGCTGATAAAACATTTACTTTTATTTATAACAATTGCGGCACTTCTTACGGGATGCGCGGAAAAAACGGGTACAGGGACTGCAACCGCCACAGCCACAGCATCGGAGAGTGCACCTTCGGGAAATATATCATTAAGAGTGTGGGGCTCTGAAGAAGATACGGAGTTAGTGAGTAATATAATCGAGAGCTTCAAGGCGGAGTATGCCGGACAGGCCACGTTTAATATTACTTACGAAGCACACAGCGAGGCTAACTGTAAAGATGACATTTTAGGCGATGTTTTGAATGCGCCTGATGTTTTTACTTTTGCGGACGATCAGTTAATGGCGCTTGTGGCTTCCGGCGTGTTAAAAGAAGTTGCGGATTCTTCGACAATTTACGGACGCAATCTTCAGGCATCGAGTGATGCGGCATCTATCGGGGGCAAATTGTACGCATATCCGCTTACGGCAGATAACGGATATTTCCTTTTTTATAACAAAAAGTATGTAACCGAGTCCGACGCAGCAACCATGGACGGGCTTTTGAAAGCGGCGGAAGCCTGTGAAAAGCAAGTGTTCATGGAAATGACATCGGGCTGGTATATGTATGCTTTTTTTGGCAACACGGATATGGAAATAGGTCTTAACGATGACGGAATATCCACATACTGTAACTGGAATGCCAAGTATACCAATACAACCGGCGTACAGGTAGCGGAGGGAATGCTCAATATCGGCACAAATCCTTCTTTTACCGCTACAACTCCGGAGGGATTTACCAAGGGAGCTGCCGATGATTTGTATGTAGCGGGCGTCAGCGGTATTTGGGATGAAAATGCAATCAAAGAGGCCTGGGGCGACAACTATGCGGCCGCCAAGCTTCCCACATATACGGTTGCGGGCTCGCAGCTTCAAATGTCAAGCTATGCAGGCTATAAGCTTGTGGGAGTCAATTCATACTCTGAGAACGCAGAATGGGCAGCCAAGTTCGCAGACTGGATGACCAATGAAAAGAATCAGACTTTACGATTTGAAATGAGAGGACAGGGTCCTTCCAATACAGCCGCTTCGGCACAGGGCGCGGTAGCTGAGTCCAAGGCAATTCAGGCACTTCAGGCACAAGCTCCCTATTCAAGCCTTCAGCGGGTAGGCGGTAAATACTGGGATGCGGCAAGTACTTTCGGTAATGAAATCTGTAACGGTAATCCTTCGGGCAAAGACCTGCAGGTTCTTCTTAACGAGATGGTAAAAGGGATAACAGACGAAGAATCTACAGGAGATCCGATTGAAGCTGCAGGTGAATAATTGAGGCAAAGACGGGTCAATCAAAAGAACAGGAGTGCAAATATGAAGAAAAAAACAAGTATTCGTGCATTGATTATGGGGCCGGTTCTTATTTTGGGAATGGTATCCATTCTTTCAAACATTCTCGCAATGTCGAGCCTTAAGAAGGTTAATAATACAGCAACCAGGATATCGGATGAATACCTTTCGGCGATATCGGAACTTGATACTATCGGACAGACAGCCAAGGACGTACATGCTTTGGCACTTTCCCACATTGTGGCTACGGATTTTGAAACCATGACTTCCGTTGTAGGAAAGATTGAGGCCAAAGAAGCTGTTTTGTATGATGCGATAATAGATTTCAAAAAATACAGCGATGCATCCATAGCAAAGAGTTACGATAGTATGCTTTCTGACTATGAAAGCCTTAAGGGTGCGGTAAGAATTCTTCTTGCGCAGAGTGCCAATCAGAAGACCAAAGATGCTTATGCGACCGCCAACGGTGAAGTAGCCGAGTGTTCGGAGAAACTTGATGAGGATATCGCTTCCATCATTACAGCTATTAAGAATAACACCGCTACTGAGCGAAGTGCTTTGGCAACGAATTTCAGGCTTGCCAATATATCAAGTGTAACCGTAGTTGCCATAAGCGTAGTGGCAGTGCTTATAGCAATCTTTGTGGTAATAAGGTTTGTGATAAGACCCGTTATTAAGGCGGAATCAGAACTTCAGGATATTATCCGGGGCATAAGCGAAAGACAAGGTGACCTTACCAAGCGAATCTCTGTAAATTCAAGAGATGAAATCGGTGCGTTAAGCAGCGGTATCAACGAATTTATCGATAGACTGCAGTCAATATTTAAGATGATTACCAATAACTCATCCGCGATGGACAAAGTTGTATCTGACGTATTGGGCAGCGTACAGACGTCAAATAACAGTGCATCGGATTTGTCGGCACTTACCGAAGAACTGGCTGCTACGATGTCAGAAGTGGCAAACAGCGCGGGTGTAATCAATAAGAATACCGAAGCTGTCAGGACAGAAGTTGATGAGATGGCAGCCAAGAGCCGTGATATTAACGAATACTCAAAACGTATGAAAGAACACGCCAACTCCATGGAAGAAACCGCAAGAACCAACATGGAAGAGACCAACAACAAGGTGGAAGCAATTCTTTCAGACCTTAATCAGGCAATTTCGGACAGCGAAAGCGTAGATCAGGTCAATACTCTTACCGATGAAATAATGAGCATTGCAAGTAAGACGAACCTTCTTTCTCTTAACGCCTCCATTGAGGCCGCAAGAGCGGGTGAGATGGGTAAAGGTTTCGCGGTTGTTGCCGGCGAAATCGGTGTACTTGCGGAGAACAGCCGCCAGACGGCAAGTAACATTCAGCAGATTAACTCTGTTGTTGTAAATGCTGTTCATAACTTGTCGGGCAGCGCCAACGACCTTGTGGATTATATGCAGAATTCAATTCTTCCGGAGTTTGAACGATTTGTAAAAGACGGTGAGGAATACAGAGATAATGCAAACTACATTGAATCCGTAATGGCAGACTTTACCGACAAGACGGAAGGCTTTAAGGCTACATTTGATGAGATTGCCGAGTCGATTAGCAATATTACAACCTCCATAGATGAAGGTGTTAAGGGCGTTTCTTCCGCAGCCGAAAGTACGCAGAATCTGGTATACGACATGGATAACATTACAAAGCGTATGGATGAGAATCAGCGTATTGCGGGCGAGTTGGATAAAGAAACCGCCATATTTACAAAGATTTAAAATAGTTTATGGGTCGGTGCAATGCATCGACCCTTTTTTGTGGTATACTAAATCTATTCAGAAATCTTTTTAAGGGGTTATATATGCGAGAACCGTCATTCATGATTGTTATACCTAAGAAACAAGACGATATTCACGATCCGGGGGTATTTCTTTCAAATCTCGAAAAATCTGAGTTTATCACGCTTGTAGATACGAATATGGACGAGGGACGCGGGCTTATTATTGATTTGTGCGTTGAAGACCGCTCATATCAGATAGTCGCTTATCCTACTATGGTGCAGATTCCGAGCTATGTTCGCTCCGTGCATTCTTTTACCAAGAAAGAGTCCGAGGCGATTGATGCGGCGGAGTCGGGACTTGCCGTGACAATGGATTTTGCGGGCGATACGGCTCTGTGCTTTCACGACCAGCTTCGCATTATAAATGCGATGTTCCCGGAGATTCTGGCGGTGCTTGACTGTCCTTCCGAGAAGCTTTTGTCGGGAAGATGGGTGGCTATGGCGGCTGAGTCGGAGACGTTACCCTCACCCAGATACTTATTTACCGTGCAGGCGGTTTCCGATGAGTCGGGAGAGGTGTGGTTACATTCTCACGGACTTAAGCGCGCGGGTATGTATGAGCTTGAGATTCTGGGTTCCGATGAGGACACTTACAACACGCATTATCAGATTATAGAGACTTTTGCATACCGGCTTCTTGAAAACGGCGGCAGTACATTCCCCGGCGACCCCGTATATATCGGTCAGGCTGCGGGACATTACCTTGTGGGCACGGCTGTTGACTGGAAGGAAGCGCTTCAGTACTATCCGAACATCAAAGTCGGTACCGAGGAAGACAGAGAAGACGGTGTTCACGATGAGGACACTTGCGTTATTATGCTGTATCGCAATACCGATGATGCCGAGAAACGTAATTATACGCAGGTGCAGGCATTCAATCCGCTTCTTAAGCAGAATCCCGTATTCCTTTTATCCACTCAGGAGACGGAGAGGATGAAGAGCCTGGCGATAGAGAGATTTTCTTTTGCCGAGAAAGGCTTTAAAAATAAGGACAATGTAGTGATAGTCAAGATCGGTGTCATCACGGACAAGGAGCACTGGAACGGCGACACTCCGCAGAAAGAGCACATGTGGTTCGATCTTAAAGAGGTGAGAGAAGACGGAATTGTTGCGACGCTTACCAATGAGCCGTATTACATATCGGGTCTTAAGAAAGGCGACACGGCGCTGTATCCGTACGAAGATATCACAGACTGGATAATCTATACGCCTGAGGGAAGAATCACTCCCGACGATGTATATCTGTTAAACGAATAATATTGAATTAGAAAAGGCGCACCCCGCGGTATTTCACGGAGTGCGCTTTTAAGTTTACAACTCGTATTTCGTTTTCTTTTTGTTGATTTCGTTAATGTACGCAGCAGTTATCATGCCGGAAGGTAACGCTATCACGACGACACCCATAACTGCCGATATCATGGCAATTAAGCGTCCGACGTCGGTCTGTGGCGAGATGTCGCCGTAACCGATGGTGGTGATGGAAATTGTTGCCCAGTATATTGCGTCGAAGAAGTTTCTGAACAGGTCCGGCTCAAACTGGAAGATGAGCATTGCCGCAACAATAATGTATATCACGATAAGTATTACAACAGCCACAAGCTGTGTTTTCACCTTACGGAATACATTCGATATGATGACCATCGTCTTAGAGTAACGTATGAGCTTAACCACACGGAATACCCTGAAAAGTTTAAGAAGTCCGATTGATGATGATACCGGAAGGAACAGGTATATAATCGGGACGATGGACAACAGGTCGAAGATTGCAAGCGGCGTGAAGATATAGGCGACGTACGCCTTGAAGCTCTTGTAGCCCATCTTGTAATCGGCGGTATATACTCTTGCGCAGTAGTCGATAAAAAGAATGATACATGTCGCAATTTCTATCGCCATGGTGAAATAGTTGTCTTTTCTTAACGTAAGCGGTATCATTCCTACGATAATCGTGGTGGCCATCAGTATATCGTAGGCCTTACTGGATGCGTCTCCGACTCCGGAGGCTTCCACTACTTCGTACATTCTTCTCTTTAAATCATACATATAAATACCCTCTCCTTAAGTTGCTTTACATGTTTCCGGTTATAAAAGCAATCAAACCAAGAACTATAAGAGCAAAAGTAAGAACTCTGCAAAGCGCGACAAACATCATTGAATGAGTGTCTTTTTTGTTGACGTATGTTCCGTCATCGGTGATTAACATGTTATTTTTCTTAGGCATTAGTTTATCCCCCTTTGTAACCATTATAGTGAGAAAGTGTTTAGAATAATTAAACGGAAATCAGGGGCGCACAGTATAAATTTTTTGTTATCAGTCTTTTGCTATTATTTACATTAAGAAAGTGCGCGCGAAAGAAAGAACATGGCAGAGAAAAAATCGATCATGCTATCGGAAGAACAATTAAATTTCATAAAAAAGGTGTCGGCGGGCAAGAATGTGCTTGTTGACGCCTCCGAAGGTTGCGGTAAGACAACTGCGCTTATCGAACTGTGTGACAGGCTTCCGGGGCGAAAGAAGATACTTTTTTTTGCCGTGGACAGAGCGGCCAGAAACGAAGTGGAAGATGCAATCGGCAGGCATAACGTGTCGGTTACGTATTCTTACGGGTTCGCCTTTAAGGAGCTTAAGAAGATAGGCGTATACGGCGAAACGCACGAATTGCCGGATCTGTTTATCAAGACCAGACCCAATGTATCGGGATATGACGTACTTATTGTCGACGAGTTTCAGTTTATCGACGCTGAAATGTCGGAAATGCTTAAGATTATAAAGGCGCAGTGCGGCGATCTGCAGATTATACTGGCAGGCAATACAGAGAATAAGTACTATGACAAGGCGCAGTTTGATGCCAAGATATTTGCGGACGAACTTTTAGGAGAGCACGAAGAGATTCATTTTAAGAACTGCTATGAGATATCCATGTACTCGGCTGCCGATACGCACAAGAAGGGGAGAGCCGACCGCGATTACGATGAAGACGAAGAGATGGGTCTTCCCGACGAGTACAGGGAAGAGTCAGGAAGCGATAGGAAAGAAACAATTACACGCCTGGGCGACGGTGTGCCGATAGCGGTTGTCGACGCGGAACTTAACAAGAACAACGAAGTGATGTCTGTAGGCGCTGTTGTGGCCGATGCAGACACTTACAGGATTAAGGATGAGCGATACTATATTATTACTCCGGAGAATCTTGCGGGAGGAATGTTCTTAAAAGAACTTCGTACCGGCGACTGTATTAATTCGCCCGCGATTTCCAGAGAAGAGGCGATGGAGAAAATCGCTTTCTTTTTACGGGATAATAACGTAAGGTCGATATATGCTTACAATGCGGCATTTGATAGGGATATGTTGCCGGAACTTAATGAATTTGAGTGGTATGATATCATGCAACTTGCGGCGTACAAGCAGCACAATCCCGCAATAGCGCCGGGAGAAGCGTGCAATAAGGATGGCAGGCTTAAGCGTGATTTCGGTGTGGGCGCCATGATAAGGCGAATGAGTGGCGATGTAAGTTTTGCAGAGACTCATAATGCGCTTTATGATGCAAGAGACGAGCTTAAAGTCATGGAACTTATGGGACGGCCGCTGTCCGATTATGATTTCGCGCTTGTGGACGGAAGCTTATCAAGTGACGAAAGCGCATCGCTTCTTCAGATAGAAAGCGCAAGCGACCTGGTTCTGGAGGACGATGTAATGTCCGCCTCAGAAGCGGAGCTTATGCTTAACGTCAGCAGAAACACGATTTATAAGCTGATAAAGAACGGCTCTATCTTCGGTTACAAGCGCGACAACAGATACATCGTAAGCAGACGTTCCGTGGAAGAATATCTTAAAGAAATTGAGACCAAAGAAGCCAAGAAGTACAAGAAAGCTTTGACGGGTATTCTGACAGTACTGTTGGCGGCCCTCATATTCCTGTGGCATTTGGCCGCGACGTTTTATTAGACTAAAATTTTTGTTGGGAGCACTGTAAATGCAAGACAAATTCGGAAGGTGGGACAAAATATACGTTACTGCTGTGGAACCGATACTGGTTATGGTACTGTTCGCGTTTCATGTGTGGCTTGCGTTCTTTTTTTTCAGAATCGATATCGCACCGGTGGCAATTCTCAGTATACTCAGCTGTATGGTTTATATCATAGGTGCGTTTTTTAAAGGAGAGAATAAGACGCAGAATGTGATGTTTATGGTATTTTGCGAGATTGGCGTATTCTCCTTGATGTCCACGATTATTCTTTCTTTCAGAAGCGGTTTCTTTTTATATGCGTTGCCGCTTCCTTTAAGCAGTTTTATAGAGCTCACTGATAAAAAAAGAAGAAAATTCATGTGTATAGCAATCAGTATTGCCATGTTCTTAATGATTCCGCTTGCGTTTATCTGTGCCCCGCTTGTGGTGGAATACAGGGTCAGAATGGAGCCCTATGATTATATGTTTCTTGTGGGGAACTTTGTGATAATCGTTGCATCTTACGTGACAAACGTATACGTATACATGCAAAGAACCGAAAAGCAGGCGACAGAGACCAAGTACAAGTCCGAGCATGATACCTTAACAGGCCTTTACAACAGAAGCTTCTTAAGCCAGCACGTGAGAGCAGCAGTAAGGAGAGGACGCCTGAAAGGTTCCCTTATCATGTTTGATATCGATAACTTCAAAAGAATCAATGACGAATACGGCCACGATGTAGGCGACATTGCGCTTAAGAAAGTAAGTGAGATGGCGCAGAGCCTTATAAGAGAAGACGATATACTGGTGCGCTGGGGCGGCGAAGAGTTTGTAATTTATATTGCGGGTATGACTCTTGAGAAAGCGGCGGCGAAAGCCGAGGAAATCAGGACACTTATATCCATCACGCCATATCATGAAGAGAAGCGCCTGACGATTTCCATGGGTGTTACGGCTTTTGCCCCGGGAGAAAACTTTGAGACGGCGATGAAGCGTGTGGACCAAAACCTTTATATTGCCAAAGAAACCGGTAAGAACAAAGTGGTTAAGAATTAAATATAACAAAAAAGAATGGGGCGGTTGCTCCATTCTTTTTATATACTATTTTGCATCCGGTGCAGCCAGTCTGTACACGCTCTTGTCGCGAGTAAGAAGCTTCTCGGCCACCATGTCGCGGCGGATGGTGCAGAAGTCGTCGTTGAAGTCGGCGATGATGATGTTGACTTCACGCTCGGTGTAGTCGCGGTTAGGCTCAAAGGCCTTGGCGATTTCTTCGAGGACGATGAGTTCTTTCTTTCGCTGGGAGGGGATGCTCTTAAGCTTACCGTATTCGAAGAAGCTTTCGATGACTTTCTTGCGGTAGGCTTCGTCGCGCTCGTCCTGGAGTTTCTTTTCCTCGGACTTTTCCTTCAGAATATCGAGAATCGATACGTTAAACACATCGCCGTTGATGGAGTAGACGGTGTAGTACTGCTCCTTGCGGGAGGTGACGGCGCCGGCGTCCATGAGTTTCTTAAGATGAAAAGAAATCGTGGCGGCGGTAAGGCCGAGGCGCTCGGAAAGGCGTTCTACGTACATGTCCTCGTCCATGAGGGATTTAAGAATCTGTATGCGAGACTTGTCGGAAAGACATTTGAATAAATTGATGGCTTCCAATTCGGTCATGGGGCACCTCCTGATTAAAATAATTCCTTAGCTTTTGCAAGGATTTCGGTCACGGCGGAAAGCTTGGCTTCCTCAACCATAACCTTGCGGACATCGTCGTGAGCCTTGGCTGCCTCTAAGGACTCGCGCCAGGGAGCGGAAATACGCTCGAAGGGAGCAAAAGCATCTTTAAAGGACACATCGGGAGCCTTCTTCAAAATAGCTCCGGTAACTGACTTGCAAATATCGTATACATTGGCTTTGGCCTTTAAACTGTTGCTTTCGTCGATTCTGCCGTCAGATGCAAGGGCAGCAACCTCGGAGAGCACGGCTTCTTTGGCCTTGTCGAGCCAGTTAAAAAAATCGTTAATCTGTTCGTTCATAATAATTCTCCTTTACTTATAAATCAATTCACCCTTACCAATCATATCGGTGTGCATATCGGCTTCGTTGGTGCCGCCGAACATTGTGTTGTCACCGATGGCGATATGGAAGGTACCAATCATCTTTTCATCCAGTACGGCGCAACCGCAAAGGCTTGTAACGCCGGGGTTCATGCCGATACCAAGCTCACATACGGTGGAGTTTTCTGTGCCGTAAGCTTCGATGAGCTTGTTGAGTTCTGTGTCGGTGGTGGTAGTTACCACGCCTTCTTTGACCGTAAGTACTACGTTGTCAAAAGAAACCGTAGCGCGGGGATTCTCTGCATCGGGAAGGTAAATCTTCTCAAAGAACACCTCGCCGTCGGTCTTGTCTTCAACAGGCGCGATGCTGATCTCACCGCAAGGGACGTCTCCGTCGCCTGCATCGATTTCCCACTCACGACCTTCAAAGGAAAGCTCAAGGCTGTACTTACCTTCACCGGTCTTTATTGTAACACCTTTGTAGCCTTCGTTAACAGCCTTAAGTTTCTCACATTCGGCCTTAAGGGCTTCATAATCGATATCCATTGCAGCTTCCATGCGGGCAGCGTAATCTGCCTCGTCAAGTTCTTCGGATGCTGCCATCTTGGCGGTGGGAACACGAAGCTGAAGCATTTTCTTCTTAGTAGCGCAAGTCTTAAAGAGTCTTCCCATGTAAGCGCCGAGGATGTCCATACGCTCGGGATCGAGGGGCTTGTTAAGTACGCCGATGGGTCTTTCCATAAGATCGATTACTACGTCTGCATCTTCATATAACTTAAAGAACTTATCACCGTAAGTATTCTCGGTGGCGTTTTTATTAATAAGCTGACTTACGTTAATATTCTGAACCACCATAACAGGGGTAGCGTCAGCTGCTGCGATTTCTGCCTGTAAGAAGGCTACGTCTTCACTGAAAGTATCACCCATCCAATACTGTACGAGTACCATGTCTCCTGCAGCGATTCCTGCTGCTTTTACAATTTTCTTATAAACTTCTCTTTTCATGTCTGTCTTATCCTTTACACAATTATTAATTCGATGACCATCTAAACGGATAATAAATTCCAAATAAATATTTGTCAAGTGTTTTTTTAAAAAATTTATTCAAAAAAAGAGATTGCGCACAAGGGAAACTATTTGACAAATTTGAGTTTCTTATGTAATATTGATATTAGAGATTCGGTATGAAGCCGGACATTCGCACCGAAGTGCAGAATTTTTAATTGTTAAAGTGTACTATGAAGGCACATTGTTCTTTTAAGAAGAGCGCAGTGGGTCTTTTTTTAGGCAAATTTATAGCCACAGGAGGAATTAATTATGGCATGTTTTCTGGTATCCGCAGCAGAAGCTGTAGTCACCACAGTAGTGACTCACGTAGTTGAGAAGAAGGAAAAGGCAGAGGAGATTAAGGTTTCCGTAGATCACAAGGAAGTACCTACCGAGGTTAAGGTTCCTTTTTCCAAGAAGCTTAAATGGCTTAACAATATGCTTTGGGGAGGTTCCGCACTTCTTGCTTTTGAGCATGTATGGCACGGAGAAGTTGTTCCGTGGTTCCCTTTCCTTACAGCAGCAAGCAATCCCGAGGATGCCGCAGAGATGCTTCATGAGATGTCAACCGTAGGCGTAGCTATGGCTGTTCTTGTAACACTTGTATGGACAGGTATGCTGGTTGTTTCATCCGTACTTGAGAAGCGCGCAGCTAAGCTTCCCGAAACCGAAAAAGCATAAGGGGGATTATAATAATGACTTTACTTACAACAGTATTTGCAGCTATTATCGTTACAATTATCTGGTACAAGAGCCCTAACAGAAGCGAGATGAAGCTTGGTACTTTAAGCCTTATGTACTGGGGCGCATCACTTATGTGGTTTATAGATGCAATCTTTGAGTATGCAGAGCTTAAGGAAGAGTACTTCACACCCGCACCGGTAGATATGCTCAACGACTTTTTCTTAGGTCTTTCGGTTGTGGCACTCGGCCTCATCATCTGGCTTGTGGTTCTTTTTATCAAAGATCCCAAGGGTGTTGTAAGAACCGCACTTGTTAAGAAAAACTAGATAGAATTACTTCAAGCGGTTCTGCTTACAGGGCAGGGCCGCTTTGTTGATTACGGGAGAATTACTATGGACAAGGCATCAGTAGAGAGCCAGCTTGGCGCCGCTCAGCTTAATATTTCCGACACCGAGGAAATCATGAGACTTAGGAACCTTACCGACTTAAAGAGCAAAACGGAACTTGCCAACGCTTTATTTGCGCAGTTTAGGTACAAAGAAGCCGCCGACATATTAAGTGAAGCTGCCGGAGAGTGCGACTTTGATAAAGAACTGTATCTTAAAATTGGTGGGGCATACCTTACGGCGAGAGAGTTTGATAAGTCTTTAAAGGCTCATGAAAAGTATCTTGAACTCGGAGGCTCCGAGCAGACGGCTGCATATCCTATGGGAATATGGCACTATTTCAGACAGGAATATGAAAAAGCAGCGGATTCTTTTGCCAAATGTCTTCCCTGCGACGACGAAATGATGATTTGTGTGGTATACTGGCACTGTCTTTCGATGTTAAGAGCGGGCGGCGAGCTTGAATTCCTTAAGTATTACCGTAAGGACATGGAAGTGGGCCATCATACCGCTTACAGACTGGTGGTAAGAGTCCTTGCCGGCGAGACTGCCATGGATGTAGCGCTTGAAGAACTTAAGTCGGAGAAAGACGTTCTTAACTATTGTATCGCGGGTTACGGCCTTTATTGCATTAAGAAGGCGAAGGGCGAGCCTGCGGAAGAATTGCTTGACAGTATCCTTGATAAAAAAGATTTGTGGCCGTGCATCGCATATCTTGCGGCATGGAATGACAGGAATGGGTTATGAGAGTAATTGAACTTGCAACAGCGGCCGACAAGGCTGAAGTGCTGGCACTTTATAAGATTCAGTTAGGCAGAGAGTTCTGCCCCTGGAACGAGTATTATCCGGGAGAAGAGGAGATAGATTACGATCTTTCGAGGGATTCTCTTGTGGTAATGCGCGAGGACGGAAAGATAATTGCGGCCATATCCCTTGATAGGGATGAGGCCGTGGAGAGCCTTCCTTACTGGACTGCGGAGCTTGCGCCGGGCGGAGAATTGTCGAGGCTTGCGGTGCTTCCCAAGTATCAGAATCAAGGCATTGCGCGGGAAATGCTTCAAAAGGGAATGGATATCCTTAAGGAGCGAGGCTTCAAAAGCGTTCATTTCCTGGTGAACCGCCTGAATACCAAGGCTTTGAGAAGTTACGAGAAGTTTGGGTTTAATACAGTGGGTGAATGCTTTATTTTTGAACAGAATATGTTGTGCTATGAAAAGGCGCTTTAGATTGCGCGCTTTCTTTTGCATTAACCGTTAATAGACAGTCGTTATCATGATATTTGGTATACAAATACTCACGTGGCGGCTGTTTTTTACGTGAACGGATGCAGAGGACGCGATGAAGGAAAAGAAAAAGGTAAGAAATCCCTTAAGCAGGACAATAATCATAGGCGGTGTTGTATTTGCCATTGTATTCGGAGTAGCAGTGGCAGGCATCTCGTATAAGATTTTTGAAAAAAGAATGATGAATCTTTATACGAAGCACATCACAAGCATCATGAATCTTACACTTGCAAATATCGATGTTGACGACCTTGCGGAATGCATAGCGACGCAGGAGCCCACCGATAAATTCAAAGAACTGATTGCGTATGTGGATCAGGCAAGAATCAATTACGACCTCTCCACCATAACCATTGTTTATCCGGAGAAGGTGAATGGCAGGGTTGAAATAATGCAGGTGCTGTCGGGACTTTATCCCGAGGAACGTTACGGAGATTCCAGAAAGGACATTCCGCTTCCGCTCTTAGGAGATTACATTACGGATTTCCTTCCGCCAGGTTTCCCAGACCAGATATACGACGAGTTTATAAACCGTTATGATATTAAGTATTCCAAGGAAAAGAACGCTTTCGGTAACGACTACTATGCCGCATACACCATCAGAAATTCGGACGGCACACCCGTAGCGATTCTTACCACAAGCGCATCTCTTGACGAGATAGATGCGACCATGCGTGACTTTATGACGGTTACGGGTATAAGCATTCTTGCTTTGTCCGCGATATTCGTAATACTAACCGTGGAATGGTTAAAGAGAAGAGTTATCAAGCCTTTGAAGCAGATAGGTACGGTGGCCGACGACTTCGAAAGAAAGAGCCGCGACTCAAAGGACCCCGACGCTCTCATTATGGAGAACAAATCCCTTCACAAGGGCGACGAGCTCGAAGCGCTTGCCAATACCCTTGCGGCCATGTCGCTCCATGTTAAGTCGTATGTTGAGGAGCTTCTTAAGTCGGCGCTTGAGATGGAAAGTATGCGTGACGAGGTAACCCGTGCCAATAACCTTGCAATGCGCGATTCCCTTACGGGCGTTAAGAGTAAGGCAGCTTACGATCAGCAGCGCGGTCGCCTGAACCTTGATATTCAGGGCGGCGATGCGGAGTTTGCAATCGCCATGATAGACATTAACTACTTAAAGCGCATCAACGATAATTACGGTCATGAAAAAGGAAACATCTACATTAAGAAGATGTGTACCATGATTTGTGACGTCTTCAATCACAGCCCCGTATTCCGCGTGGGCGGCGACGAATTCGTAGTGGTATTGATACACAGAGACTACGATAACAGAGAAGAACTTATTAAAGAACTTAAGCAAAAGATGAACGTACTTGCCGATAGGACCGAGCTTGAAGAGTGGTTAAGACCTTCAGCCGCAATCGGCGTGGCAGTTTATGACGAAAACAAAGACACCGACTGCGACCAGGTATTCAAGCGCGCAGACGATGCCATGTATGAGAACAAAACCGAAATGAAGGCTTGCAGAAAAGTCTAATTGATTAAGTCGGTGAGTTTCTTTTGATAAAAGAAATCGTGAATCAGTTTGTCAAATTCTTCCCACATAGGAAGGGTTTGGCAAACTTTTTTTCTGGTGCATTCGTAGTCTTTATCAGCAAGGCATGCAACAGGAGAGAGAGAACCTTCCATAAGCTCGATAATCTCGCCTACGGTATAGTCGTGAGGGTCCCTTGTGAGCTTGTATCCGCCGCCTTTACCGCTGGTGCCGGCGATGAGACCACCCGTTACCATGTCTTTAACTATAATCTCAAGATACTTCTTGGAGATTTCCTGTCTCTCGGCGATGTCCTTGAGCGGAATGTACTTGTCGGAATGCTGCTCCGCAAGGTCTAACATAACTCTTAATGCGTAACGTCCTCTTGTAGAAATCATAATTATTCCCTCCGATTACATTATATACCTATTGCACCTTAGGATAAATAGGTAAAAATAAAAATATTTTTTATAAACCTATTGACATGGTAGGTAAGTTATGATAGCCTCTATCTATCACAAAACTTCAGGACAGGAGAGACAGTCATGTACGATTACAATTCATACAAACTTCATAGCGTATCAGTCATGTGCTGTTGTCGAATGCTTAACTCCCGGGCTCATAATATGGCCGGGGCGTCTGTTTGCGTAGACACACGTCCTGATTCGAAACGATGTTGACACCGACACATTGAGCCATAAGCCCGGGAGCGATTAAGCCCTCGGGCTATTTTTGTATAAAACACAAAAATAGCCAATACAATTCACACTCGCACGAGCGGAAATATATTGCTTAGGCAATCGTGCTCGGCGCATGAGTTTCTCAAGAGAAACTCAATTACAAGCAGACTTTGAAATATTGAACATAAGAACAGGAGAACATTATCATGAGCGATTACAGATTTGAAACATTACAGTTACACGTAGGACAGGAAGAAGCAGACCCCGCAACCGATTCCAGAGCGGTTCCGATTTACCAGACAACATCATATGTATTCCATAACAGCAAGCACGCTGCAGATCGTTTCGGTCTTGCAGATGCAGGTAACATTTACGGAAGACTTACCAATTCCACACAGGACGTTTTAGAAAAGAGAATAGCGGCACTTGAAGGCGGCAGCGCAGCACTTGCACTTGCATCCGGAGCGGCAGCTATTACATATACAATCGAAGCACTTGCAGCTAACGGCGGTCACATCGTAGCTCAGAAGACAATCTACGGCGGAAGTTACAACCTTCTTGCACATACTCTTCCCCAGTATGGCATTACCACTACATTCGTTGATGCACACAATCTTGCAGAGGTTGAAGCCGCAATTAAGGACAACACCAGAGCCATCTACCTTGAGACTCTCGGCAACCCCAACAGCGACATTCCGGACATTGACGCTATCGCAGAGATAGCTCACAAGCACGGACTTCCCGTAGTAGTGGACAACACCTTCGGAACACCTTATCTTATCCGTCCTTTCGAGCACGGAGCTGATATCGTAGTTCACTCAGCTACCAAGTTTATCGGCGGCCACGGCACCACACTCGGCGGTATCATCATCGAGAGCGGTAAGTTTAACTGGAAAGAGAGCGGTAAATATCCCCAGATTGCAGCTCCTAACCCCAGCTACCACGGTGTTTCTTTCTACGATGTAGTAGGCCCCGCAGCTTTCGTAACTTACATCAGAGCTATTCTCTTAAGAGATACGGGTGCTACAATTTCACCTTTCAACGCTTTCCTTCTTTTGCAGGGCGTTGAGACACTTTCTTTAAGACTCGACAGACACGCGGAGAACACCAAAAAGGTTGTTGAGTTCTTAAAGAACCACCCGAAGGTAGAGAAGGTTAACCATCCTTCACTTGAAGATCATCCCGACCATGCGCTTTACAAGAAGTATTTCCCCAATGGCGGAGCTTCAATCTTTACATTCGATATTAAGGGCGGCAAGGAAGAGGCCTGGAAGTTCATCGACAACTTAAAGATTTTCTCACTTCTTGCCAACGTTGCGGATGTTAAGAGCCTTGTAATTCATCCCGCATCCACCACTCACTCACAGCTTTCCGAGGCTGAGCTTAAGGATCAGGGAATCAATCAGAACACCATCAGACTTTCAATCGGCACAGAGCATATCGATGATATCATAGCCGATTTGGAAAAGGGCTTCTCGGCTATTTAGGAATTGCAAAAATGAGTAAAAGGGTTAGAATTAATTTTAAAGAAAGAAGGAGAACACTATGTCAAAGATTTTTAAAGGAACACTCGACCTCATCGGAAAGACTCCCCTCGTGGAAGTTACAAACATTGAAAAAGAACTGGGACTTGAAGCAACTGTATTGGTTAAGCTCGAATATTTAAACCCCGCAGGAAGCGTTAAGGACAGAATTGCCAAGGCCATGATTGAAGATGCAGAGAAATCCGGCGCATTAAAGCCCGGTTCCGTAATCATCGAGCCTACTTCCGGTAACACCGGTATCGGTCTTGCATCAATCGCAGCAGCCAAGGGCTACAGAATTATTCTTACAATGCCCGAGACCATGAGCGTTGAGAGACGTAATATATTAAAGGCATACGGCGCAGAAATCGTACTTACCGAAGGCGCCAAGGGCATGAAGGGTGCCATTGCCAAGGCCGAAGAACTTAAGGCAGAAATTCCCGGCGGTTTCATCCCCGGACAGTTTGTTAACCCCGCTAACCCCAAGATTCACAGAGAGACCACCGGCCCCGAAATCTGGGAAGACACAGACGGTAAGGTTGATATCTTCATCGCAGGTGTAGGCACAGGCGGTACCGTTACCGGTACAGGCGAGTACCTTAAGAGCAAGAACCCCGCAGTTAAGGTTGTAGCCCTTGAACCCAAAGATTCACCCGTATTGTCAGAGGGTCACGCAGGCGCTCACAAGATTCAGGGTATCGGCGCAGGCTTCGTTCCGGACGTACTTAACACCAAAATCTACGACGAAGTATTCGATGCCACCAATGAAGATGCTTTTGCAACCGCTAAGCTTCTTGCCAGAAAAGAAGGTATCCTCGTAGGTATCTCATCAGGCGCAGCACTCTTTGGAGCAATCGAGCTTGCAAAGCGTCCCGAGAATAAGGGCAAGACCATCGTAGTTTTACTTCCCGACAGCGGTGACAGATACTACTCAACACCTTTATTCACAGAATAAATAAACGACTAATGCATTTAAGGTCTCGGCCGCTTGCCGGCCGGGACTTTTTTTATCAAGGAGAATGGTATGAAACGTGTACTTACAATTCAGGATATTTCCTGCCTCGGAAAGTGCTCACTTACAATAGCGCTTCCGGTACTCTCAGCCATGGGAGTGGAGACTGTAATCCTGCCTACGGCGGTTCTTTCCACACACACCATGTTTAAGAACTTCACGGTCAAGGACTTATCCGACCAGATTACACCCATCGTCAACCACTGGAAGAGCGAGAAAGTGGAATTTGACGGAATCTATACAGGGTATCTAGGCACAATCGAAGAGATTGAGCTTATGAAGGGTATATTCAGGGATTTTAAGAAAGAAGGTTCTTTTGTCTTCGTGGATCCCGTAATGGCCGATAACGGCAAGCTCTATGCCGCATTCAATGACGAATACGTTAAAAAGAACGCAGAACTCTGTGCCGGTGCGGACGTTATAGTTCCGAACATCACCGAAGCAGCCTTCATGACCGGTACCGAGTACCGCGAGGAGTACGGTGAGGATTACATCAAGTTGCTTTTGTCACGCCTTAACGACCTCGGAGCCAAAGTAAGCGTCCTGACCGGCGTATCCTTAGAGAAGGGCAAGACCGGCGTATACGGTTACGACCGTGAGGCCAAAGAATACTTCTCGTATCAGAACGACCGTGTAGACGCTTCTTATCACGGTACCGGCGATCTTTTCTCAAGTACGGCAGTCGGCGCATTGCTCAGAGGAAAGAGCCTGTACGAAGCCTTCAAGATTGCGGCCGATTATACAGCGCTTACCATCGAGGAGACGCTTAAAAATCCCAAGAAGCCCTGGTATGGCGTAGACTTTGAAGCAACCATCCCTTCTTTGGTGAAGGCAATACAATAATTTGAACATTAACGGCTTAAGTCTTGCTTGAGCCGTTTTTCTTACGATAATCGGCGGGGGACACTGAGTATTTTTCTTTGAAAGCCCGGTAGAAATAACTGCTGTTGTTGTATCCGAGCTTCTCCATTATTCTGTCTACGGAAAGTGAAGAATTGTCGAGCAAATATACGGCTTGCTGCAGTTTTTGCTGCTTTAACAGCTCTTTAAAGTTATGTCCTGTATATTTCTTTAGCAGGCGGCTTAAGTAGTATTCGGGGAGCTTAAGGTCTCCCGATATTTCATTAAGCGACGTCGTACTGTAATTGGTCTCTATGGTCTTAAGTATTCTAAGCACCAGATTTTTCTCATAATCACTGGCATCTATATCGATAGTCTCACAAAACACCGAAAGATTCATGAGCAAAAGTCCCATAGTAACGGTGTTTATGTTATAGGTTCCGGGCTTTTTGTCTATAAGGGTCACAAGCATATTTTCGATAAGATTATGAATCGGCACAATATCGCTTGTCTTAAAGTACAAGTGATTGACCGAAGACATCTCACCGGTCAGCGCCGAAATCAGGAAGTGTCTCACGACGTTATCCTGCTCAATCATCGAAAGTGAGCGGTCGAAAAACTCAGGCAGAATTATAAAGTTAACCGCAAGATCCGTTTCCGAGGCGGGCAATATTTCATGGGTCGCATGCTGGTTCATAAAAAGAATGTCTCCGGCAGCCAGAGTAATCCGCTCACGCCCGTTAATGATATGCGTCGTCGAGCCCTGACACATATACACCATTTCCACGTAATTGTGGCTGTGCCTCGGAAAGTGGGCAAATCGTGTGTGGGGGCGAATTTCTATCAGCTGCCCCTTCTGAAGCAGTTTCTTGTTATCTACCACAAAGTCAATGGAAGATGTGTAATCCGCCTGATTGATGTCTGCGTTTTCTTTGAGTATTCTTTTTTCTTCATCCGTTATGGTACTTAAGTATTCTATTATTCTGTCGGTCATAATTGCACCCTGCAAGAAAGGTCCCTATTTCATGCAATAAAGGACCTAAAAATTCTTAGACTACCCATCTATCATAACAGCTATACCAAGAAAAATCCAGTATGCTTAGAAAATGCTTATTTGCAAGAAAGGATTGAAAATGAGTGACTGTTATCTTGCCGTCGATATAGGGGCATCAAGCGGAAGGCACATGATTATGAGCTTTGAACGGGGAAAGCTTAAGCTTAAAGAGATATATCGCTTCGAGAACGGAATGAGTAAAAAGAACGGGCATCTTGTATGGAACACCAAGAAACTCTTTACTGAAATCGTTACGGGAATGCGAAAATGTGCCGAGGCAGGCATTATTCCCGTAAGCATGTCTATAGATACCTGGGCGGTGGATTATGCTTTGACGGATGAAGAAGATAAGCTTGTCGGTTCCGTATATGCTTATCGGGATTCAAGAACCGAAGGCATGGATCAAAAAGTCTATGAAATCATTTCGGAGGATGAACTTTATTTAAGAACAGGCATCCAAAAGCAGATATTTAATACAATCTACCAGCTTACCGCAGACAGAATCAATGAGCCTGAGAGACTTGAAGCGGCTTCTGCGTTCCTGATGCTTCCGGATTATTTTAACTATCTTCTTACGGGTGTTAAGAAGTCTGAGTATACAAACGCGACATCTACGGGCCTCGTAAATCCCGGTACTTATGACTGGGACAGGCAGCTGATTGAAAGTCTCGGCCTCCCGCAAGACATTTTTTTGCCACTCAATATGCCGGGGACTACCGTAGGCAAGCTGAAAAAAGAAATCGCGACGAAGGTAGGATTCAATTGTGAAGTGGTTATGTGCGCAAGCCACGACACAGCATCGGCCGTGATGGCTATTCCGGCAAAAGAAACAAATTCGGTTTACATAAGTTCAGGAACCTGGTCGTTAATGGGCACGGAAACAGACAGCGCAATCATAAACGACGACAGCTGTAAATATAATTTTACCAATGAAGGCGGCTACGATAAACGCTTCAGATTTCTTAAAAATATAATGGGTCTTTGGATGATTCAATCGGTAAAAAAAGAATTGACGGAAGACATTTCCTATGCGGAAATAGCGGAACTGGCGGAAGAATACGGGAATATTGAGGCGCGAGTCGATGTTAATTCACAAAGGTTTTTTGCACCCAAAAACATGTCGACAGCCATAAGGCAGTATTGCATTAACAGCGGTCAGCAGGTTCCGTTTAAGCTGGGTCAGCTTGCGGCGGTTATTTATAAAAGCCTTGCGGAGTGTTACGTTGAGACCTTTGAAGAAATAGAAAAGACTACCGGCGTTTCTCACGATGTACTCTACATTGTCGGAGGCGGTTCAAATGTTGATTTCCTTAACAGGGAGATAGCCAAGCTTCTTAAAAAGCCGGTATATACGGGGCCGGCGGAGGCTACGGCCATAGGAAACGCGCTGGCTCAGATGATTAAAGCCGGCAGGTTTAAGAATCTTACAGAGGCAAGAGAGTGCGTATACCGTTCTTTTGCCGTTAAGAAATATGATTACGAAGGAGAAAAGGCATGACAGTCAAAGAAAGATACGAAGAGTCCAAAAAACTCTTTGAAGAGCTGGGAGTCGATGTCGACCGCGCAATAGAGAGACTTTCGAAGGTGCTGATATCCGTACATTGCTGGCAGGGAGATGACGTTTCGGGATTCGACAGTAAGGGCCCCTTAACAGGCGGCATACAGACTACCGGTAACTATCCCGGTAAGGCAAGGACGCCGGAAGAACTTATGTCGGATATGGACAAGGCAATGTCCCTTTGTCCGGGCATGAAGAAAATCAATCTGCATGCAAGCTATGCGATTTTTGAAAACGGCGAATATGCTGACAGAGACAGGCTTGAGCCGAAGCACTTTAAGGCGTGGGTGGATTACGCGGTAAAGAGACATTTGGGAATTGATTTTAATCCCACTTTCTTTTCTCATCCCATGTGTAAGGACGGGCTTACACTCACAAGCCCCGACCCGGAGGTGCGTAAATTCTGGATTAATCACGGAAAGGCCTGCATCAGGATTTCCGAATATTTTGCCCGCGAAACGGGTGTGCCTTGTGTCATGAATATCTGGATAGGCGATGGATTCAAGGATGTACCCGCAGACAGAATGGGACCGCGTATCAGATACAAAGAATCTATAGAGGAGATTCTTAAAGAGCCGTATGACAGGAAACTTGTGAAGGTGACGGTTGAGTCTAAGGTATTTGGAATCGGTGTGGAGTCTTATACGGCGGGAAGCGGTGAGTTTGCCCTTTCTTTTGCGGCGTTTCACGAAGGATGTCTTCCGCTTATGGACAATGGGCATTATCATCCGACGGAAGTGGTGTCAGACAAGATTCCGGCGTTGCTTGCGTTTTTTGACGAGATTGCGCTTCACATTACAAGAGGTGTCAGATGGGATTCGGACCATGTGGTGATACTTGATGACGAGACCAGGGAAATAGCCAAGGAAATAGTGCGTTGCGATGCGCTTGAGAGGGTGCATGTTGCGCTTGATTTCTTTGATGCAAGTATTAATCGAATTGCGGCATGGGCTGTCGGAATGAGAAGTATTGAAAAGGCGCTTCTTATGGCCTTGCTTACACCCTATGAGAAGCTCAAAAAGCTTCAGGATGAGAATCGTATGACGGAACTTATGATAAGCCAGGAGATGATTAAAATGCTTCCTTTCGGCGATATCTGGGATGAATACTGTGAGATGGGCGGAGTTGTTAAGGATATCGATCTTTATGGGGCAATTTACAGATACGAAAAAGAAGTTTTGACGAAACGAGGATAAATGCAATGATAACTGATGCGGAGTTTGTAAAAGGGTTTTGCAATATGTGTGAAAACGGCAGCAAGATGGGTTGGCACGAGCGAAACGGGGGGAATCTGTCTTACCGCATAAAGGGTAACGAACTTGAACTGATTAAGGCAGAAATACACGAGTCGGATGCATGGAGAGAAATAGGTGTAAGCGTCCCAAGACTGGCCGGGGAATACTTTCTGGTGACGGGTTCGGGCAAGTATTTTGCCAATGTGGCCGCAAGCCCGGAAGAAAATATCGGAATAATAAAGATTGACGAAAAAGGTGAGAAATACAGCATTGTATGGGGGTTTTTAAACGGCGCCCGCCCCACAAGCGAGCTTCCCACGCATTTAATGAATCACGAAATAAAGAAAATGTATACCGACGGGCGTTACAGAGTGATATATCATGCGCATCCCGCCAATCTTATAGCGCTGACTTTCGTGCTCCCTCTTAAGGATGAAGTGTTCACAAGAGAACTTTGGGAAACTATGACGGAGTGTCCCGTTATTTTTCCTAAGGGAGTCGGAGTTGTGAAGTGGATGGTGCCGGGGGGAAGAGAAATTGCGCTTGCAACGGTTGAAAAGATGAAAGAATACGACGTTACCGTATGGGCACACCACGGACTTTTTGTGGCGGGAGAAGACTTTGACTTAACCTTTGGTCTTATGCATACGGCGGAAAAAGCATCCGAGGTGCTGGTAAAGATTCTTTCAATGACTAACGCGCGAAGACAAAGCATCACTTCGGAAGATTTAATAAGTCTCGGCGATGCTTTCGGGGTCAGAATTCCCAAGAAATTTTTATAATAATTTAATGTGAAGAAGAAACTCCCGATATGCTATAATCTGATTGTATAAAAGCCAATTAAAGCCCAAACGGGTGGATTATGGCATATCTTGAGGGGTTCCCATGGACAGAAAGATATTAAAGAATAAACTGTATCTGTACTTAACTGAATTCTTTGCGGGAATGGCAGTTATGGCTGCAGAACTTGGTGCGAGCAGACTGCTGGCGCCTTATTTCAGTTCATCACAGATTGTGTGGACGATAATCATCGGTACCATCATGATAGCGATGGCACTGGGTAATCTGTACGGAGGAAGAAAGGCCGACAAGGATCCCAATCCCGACAAGCTTTACGGACGCATTATTATCGCGGCGGTGTGGCTGGCGCTGATACCGGTAGTCGGTAAGTATATAATTATAGGGCTTTCGGCGCTTATAGTTGTGGCTGTTAATGCGAACTTCCTTGTCATTGCGGGCTTCGCGGCTTGTATGGTGATATTCGTGTTCCCGTTATTCTTACTGGGAACGGTTACGCCGTCACTTGTTAAGTTCACCATGGACAGTCTTGATGACAGTGCAAGTATCGTGGGGCGCCTTAATGCTTTTAACACCATCGGAAGCATTATCGGTACATTCGTGCCCACATTTATCACCATTCCTGCAGTCGGAACATCCATAACTTTCCTGATTTTTGCAGGCATTCTTTTGATTCTTTCTATCATTTATTTTGTGAGTATAAAGGTAAATTTTCTCAAGGTGGGGAAGGTACCTGTTAGTATTCTGATATTCGCCCTTTGCTGCTTTTTTGACCATAATTCAAGCTTTGCTTTCTGGCAAAACGACTTAACTTATGAGGGCGAATCGGTTTATAACTACCTGCAGGTGTACGAGGACGACAGAGAAGTTGTTCTTTCGACAAATGTGTTGTTCGGTGTGCAGTCGGTGTATGTTAAGGATAAGGGCTTAACGGGCATGTATTACGACTACGCCATGGCAGCACCGTTTATGACCGGGGTTCATGAGAAGGATACGCTTAAGATGCTTATCCTCGGTAACGGTTCGGGTACGTATGCTACGCAGTGTAAGAGATATTTTGACAATACGGATATTATCGGTGTTGAGATAGATGACAAGATTACAGAACTTTCCAAGCAGTACTTTAATCTTCCCGAAGATGTAGAGGTTGTTACTTACGATGGTCGTGCATTTCTTAATGCAGACGCAGGTAAGTATGACGTAATCATGGTGGATGCCTATCAGGACATTACCATTCCTTTTCAAATGTCTTCCGTTGAGTTTTTCACACTGGTCAAAGAACACCTGACGGACGGCGGAGTTATGGTAGTCAACATGAACATGCGCGGCTCGGGAGAAGGCAGCATTAATGAGTATTTGTGCGATACCATAGCAAGCGTATTCGGTAAGGTTTATAAGGTAGATGTTTCATACTCGGGTAATACTGAGGTGTTTGCATCAGATAACACAGCGTTGCTTGAGACGATGAACAGGAATGTAGAGCTTGAGGGCGATACCGGCCTTTATTCCATGATATCTATGGTGGGCCGCAACCTGAAAGAGTACAAGGGCGGCGACCTTATAATGACCGATGATAAAGCTCCCGTAGAGCTTCTCGGAATGAAGGTTATCGATGAGATGATACAGGACGAAGTGGCTTATTATAAGCGTATTTACAAAGAAAAGGGACTCAAAGGAATTGCGGAAATTCTTGAGTAAGGAGTGATTAAATGATTTATTTGATTGGCGGAAGTTCACATGTGGGCAAGACTTTCTTTTCCCAGAAGCTGATGGAAGATATTAAGGTTCCGTATCTTTCTATTGACCATATGAAGATGATGTTCATAAGAAGCGGACTTACAAAGCTCACACCGGAAGATGACTACGAGATGCGTTATTTTCTGTGGCCGTACCTGGCGGAGTACATTAAGACATGCATAGAGAATAATCAAAGTCTTATCCTGGAAGGCTGTTATATTCCCGAGAACTTCAGGGATGCTTTTGAAGAAGAATACTTAAAGGATATTAGGATAGTGTATATCGTGATGAGTGAAGCGTATATCAGAAATCACGAGAAGGACTTAATCGACAAGGCATCGGTAATTGAGTGCCGTATTGAGGACGAGGTCGATATAGAGCGACTTATCATGTGCAGCAAGGAGTTTAAAGAGCTTGGCAGAGCAAATAATATCCCTGTGCTTGAAATCGATAAGGCTTTTGATGAAGAAGCGATTTTTAGAGAGTTAAAAGAAAAACTTGAAGTGTCAAAATAGTATATAATTATGCGCCTTAACATGTTTTTAATGCGGGTAAACTATGATATATTTAATGCAGAGAATGGACGTGTCCGTAGCGGGGTAAATGCTAAATCTAATCGGACATGTATGAAAGTGTTACAATGAACGCAGATAAACTTACACAGTATCTTGATTCTTTACTTCCTACCTACGGAATCCCTTCTGTAGACTGTATCGTTTACAAGAATCACAAGGAAATTTACAGACATATGGCAGGTACTTCCGACGCTGAGAGAACAGTGCCGGTTAAAGCAGACCAGAAGTACTTAATGTTTTCAATGACCAAGGTTATGACCATGACAGCTGTTATGCAGCTCGT
Source organism: Lachnospiraceae bacterium (assembly GCA_017553505.1). Taxonomy (GTDB): domain Bacteria; phylum Bacillota; class Clostridia; order Lachnospirales; family Lachnospiraceae; genus UBA1258. The sequence goes on along the minus strand of JAFZLD010000009.1, from coordinate 43,415 downwards.
GGAGCAGGGCAAGATTAGCTTGGAAGATGAAGTATCCAAATATCTTCCCGCTTACAAGAACCTTAAGGTTGAGACCGAAAGCGGAGTGAAGGATGCAAGCAATGTACTTAAGATTAAGCATCTTGTATCCATGCAGTCCGGCCTTGATTATGACCTCGAGCGTCCCGGTATCAAGCGTGTGCTTGCCGAGAAAGGCATGAAGGCAACTACAAGAGAAATCGTTGATTCTTTTGCCGAGAGTCCTCTTAAATTTGAGCCCGGCACAAGATTCTTATACAGCTTAAGCCATGATGTGGCTGCCGCAATTGTGGAAGTGGCATCGGGTCTTAAGTTCAGCGAATATATGACAAAGAACGTGTGGGAGCCGCTTGGCATTAAGAACACATTCTTTGCTCGTCCTATGAACGACGGTGTCGAAGGACTTGCTCAGCAGAATATGTTTTACGATATCAAGGATATCCGCGTTATGGAGCAGAGCTGCTGCTACCAGATTTCCGAGGCTTATGAGAGCGGCGGAGCGGGTCTTATCAGCTGTACCGAAGATTATGCGAGACTTGCGGATGCACTGGCTTGCGGTGGTATAGGTGCTGACGGTAATCGTATTTTGAAGCCCGAGACTGTTGAGATTATCAAGCAGAATCTTCTTGGAGAGGCTTCGCTTAAAGATATAAGAGAGAGCATGGGACGCGTAGGCTACGGTTACGGTGTTGGTATGCAGATATTCATGGATCCTGAGGCTGTAGGCAGCAAGGCACCCGCCGGAATCTTCGGATGGGACGGAGCTGCGGGAAGCGCGGTTCAGATGGATACGGCGTCCGCGACTTCTTTTGTCTTTATCATGCATGTAAGAAACATGGGCCTTGTGTACTCAGATGTACATCCTAAGCTCAGAGATATTATTTTTACAGAATAGGGGAGATGGGTTATGTACAAGTTTAACGTTGAAAAGGCGGTAAACGGTGCCGTCAAATGGATACAGAACTGGTTCGAGGAAGCCGGCAAGGGATGCAATGCAGTGCTTGGTATTTCGGGCGGCAAGGATTCATCCGTGACCGCAGCACTTCTTGTTAAGGCACTTGGCAAGGATCGTGTAATCGGCGTAATGATGCCTAAGGGCGAGCAGGCCGACATTAATATGTCCAAACTTTTAATCAGCCATCTTGGTATTAAGTCTTACGAGATTAACATCCTCGGCGCTGTGGAAGGCTTGGAAAAAGAACTCAAGGCGCAGGAATTTACCTATACCGATCAGGCACGTATCAATCTGGCACCTCGTATCCGTATGTCTACCGTGTATGCGGTAAGTCAGTGCAACAACGGTCGTGTGGCCAATACCTGCAATCTTTCGGAAGACTGGGTGGGATATTCCACAAGATACGGTGATTCGGTAGGTGACTTCAGCCCGCTTTCTTCTTTTACCGTTCATGAGGTTAAGGAGATGGGCAGATACCTGGGGCTTCCCGCAGAGCTTGTTGATAAGGCTCCTTCGGACGGCCTCTGTGGTAAGACAGACGAAGACAATCTCGGATTTACTTACGAAGTATTGGACAGATATATAAGAGAAGGCGTGTGCGACGACCCCGCCACCAAGGAGCGAATCGACACCCTTCATAAACGTAATCTTTTTAAGCTTTCATTTATGCCTGTGTATAAGCCTGACGACTGTTTTGAATAAAGGGGAACAGTGAATGTTAAAAGCACTTCTCGGAAAGTTAAAAGAATCTCTGTTATCGGTAGTGCCCGTAGTGGTGATTGTGCTCGTGTTATGCCTGACACCGCTTGTGAATTTATCGGGCAGGGAGCTTGTGACCTTTTTGATATGCTCGGTTCTGCTTATATTCGGCATCGCGCTGTTTAATCTTGGTGCCGATATTGCCATGTCGCCTATGGGAAGCTATATGGGAACGGGTCTTACTAAGTCCCGTAATCTTAAGCTTCTTTTGTCGGTGACGTTCCTTATGGGACTTTTGATTACGGTGGCGGAGCCCGACCTTTCGGTGCTGGCAACACAGGTTAAGGACGTATTCCATGAGACGCGCCTCATTATTACAGTGGGCGTGGGAGTGGGATTGTTCTTACTTATGGCTGTGTTAAAGATTATCTTTAACAAGAGCCTTTCGATGTTACTTATGCTTTTCTATATGCTTCTTTTTGCGCTTGCGGCACTTATGCTTGAGGGCGGAAAGAGCGGCTTTATTCCTTTATGCTTTGACTCGGGTGGCGTTACGACGGGACCGATTACGGTGCCATTTATTATGTCGCTCGGTCTTGGTATTGCGTCGACTATCGGCGGTCACGATGCGGAGGAGAATTCCTTCGGTCTTGTGGCACTGTGTTCTGTAGGTCCCATTGCCTCCGTTATGATTCTTGCCATCGGTGCTACGGGTCATATTACTTATGTGCTTCCGGATTATTCCGTGGAGGCTGCTCTTCATGCGGGAGTCTTCGGACTTCTTGTCGAGAAGGGACTTGAAGTTGTGAGAGCTTTGGGCCTTATCATTCTTTTCTTTGTCATTATGCAGCATTTTGTGCTGAAGCTTCCCAAGGACAGAATTATGCACATTATCGTGGGTATCGTGTATACGTTCATCGGTCTTGTGGTGTTCTTAAGTGCCGTAACTGCCGGCTTTATGCCTATCGGTTTCAAAATCGGCGAGGAGCTTGCGGAGGGAAATGAAAGCTTCTTAATAGGTTTTTCTTTTGTAATCGGTGCGGTTACGGTTCTTGCGGAGCCTGCGGTGCATGTGCTTAACAAGCAGGTCGAGGAAGTCACCGGCGGTACGGTTACCAAGCGCTCGATGATGGTTGCGCTTGCAATCGGTGTCGGAGTCTCTATCGGACTTTCGGTCATCAGAGCGATTTTCGGTTTTTCGATTCTTTATTATTTGATTCCCGGATACTTTATTTCGCTGGCACTTTCGATATTTGTTCCAAGGCTTTATACTGCGATTGCTTTCGATTCGGGCGGTGTTGCCAGCGGACCTTTGACTTCGGGCTTCATACTTCCGCTTATCATAGGCGTGTGTGCCGCGTTAAGGGGCGAGGAGAGCGTTATGTCATATGCCTTCGGAATTGTAGCTATGGTAGCGATGACGCCTCTTATCACTATCCAGGCGCTCGGTTTCAAGGCTATTGCGGCGAGGGCGGTGCGTGAGAGAATTGTCATGAAGCGTATTCTTGATGCGGACGATGAACAGATAATTTACTTTGACAACGTTTAAAGGGATTAATGATGGATACTGAGAAGACTAACAACAGGAAAGTGAAGGACAAGCCGCAGGCGAAGCCTAAGGTAAAGACCAAGCCGGAACCTAAGCCGAAGGTTAAGGCTACCACGGATAAGAAACCGACAGCTGCCTCGAAGGCCAAGGATAAGAACGTTTCCACCAACAGGCTTATGCTCCTTGTTACCATAGTGAATCGTAGGAAAGCGGAGTATTACGCAGATCTGATACAGGATATGGGCGCGAATCTTTCTTTTGTCGCAATGGGCGAAGGTACGGCCAATGCCAAGATGCTGGATATGCTGGGACTTACGGATTCGCTTAAGGCGGCGGTTTTCAGCGTGATTAAGGAGAGCAGTCAGAATAAGATACTGAGGACTCTTGACGATAAGTTCGTTTCGATTAAGGATGGCAAGGGAATTGCTTTCACGGTGCCGTTTTCAAGCGTTATAGGCGCTTCGGTATTTAACTTTTTAAGCGACAACAGGATGACTTTCAAATAGCGCGAAGGGCGCATTTTACGGAGATTAATCTATGAGCGATATTAAGTACGAAATGGTATGTTGTATAGTGAATGCAGGCTTCTCGGATCTTGTAATGGATGCCGCCAGAAGCGAAGGCGCAGGCGGCGGAACGGTTCTTCACGCCAGAGGAACGGCCAATAAAGAAGCCGAGGCGATATTCCAGATTACCATCCAACCGGACAAGGATATAGTGATGATGATTGTGCCCGCTAAGATTAAGGACAATGTATTGCATGCGATTTACCAGCGCGCAGGTCTTGATACCAACGGACAGGGCATTGCATTTTCACTTCCCGTATCCAAAACGGCCGGAATTGGCAGAAAACCTAAGGAAAAGAAGGATTAAATTCAGTCTTTTCGTTAATCGTATGATAATGAAAACTCCATATAATACCTGTAGATTCTAATGTGACGAGGAAATATATGGAGCATATATTGTTGGACGTCGGACTCGGAATATCCGCCGTTTTGTGCATCTGTTTTATCTATAAAAGTTTCAAAAAGAGAACTCTGCTGGGAAACCGTCTGGGCAGAGTTCTTATAATGATGCTGATTTCTATAGTGTCATATCACACCAATTACCACAGCACCAATAAACTCGTTATGTACTTTGCCGAGAGTGTGTGTCACGCATCCTATGACTGGATGCTGTTCTTTATGACTGCTTTTGTGTGGGAACTTACAAGGCGCAAAAGACACAGCTTTATGAAGCATTTCTATATAGTGCTTGTAAGTATCGATTCTGCGGCAATTCTTACCAATCCCATTAATCATTTTGCATTTTCATATCACATAAGACAGGGAATCTTCAATAACGTAGCGCTTGTGGATCCGAAGGCTTTCTTCTGGGTGCATATGCTTGTGGGATGCTCGATGATAGGGATTATTATGTTCCTTCTCGTGCGCGGTATTCTCACGACTTCGAGATACTACAGGGTAAGATACGAGATTGTCGGTGCGTTGTGCCTGCTTACGATGGTTTTTATCATGCTATTCATATACGACGAATACAGTGTTATCGATTTGTCAAAGCTGTTTATGGGCGTTGCGGCGGTATTTTTGAATGTAGCTTCTTTTGACTTCCAGCCGATAAGGCTCATGCGCAACCTGCAGTCGTATGTGGACGAGAATATGTCCGATGCCACCATTATTTATGACGACAAGGGCAACGTTTTAAAGATCAACGCCAAGGCCAAGAACCTTGTAGAGGAGAAGGTAAGACAGAATAAAGATACGCTCCTTGCATATCTTGAACTTGAAGATGAAGAAAACCGTACCATAAAGGTCATAAATGAAAGCACCTACGAAGTGGTATACAAGCCCAAGCATGACGACAGAGGCTTCTATGTAGGCTCCACATTCATATTCTACGATGTTACGGAGAACATGAAGCGTCTCGAGAGAGAGCACAAGGCGGCAACCATCGATTCCCTTACCGGTTGCTACAACCGCGCAGGTTTCTTTGAGAATGTCGACAAATTTATCGAGGACAAAGAAATCACCGGCGGCTATGCGGTAATGGTAAGCGGTATCCGTGATTTCAAGGGCATTAACGGCTTATATGGCACCAGAGCGGGCGACAGAGTGTTAAAAGAAATTGCAAGGCGCTTTACAGACTATTCTTACAACGTGCCCATGCTCTACGGAAGAACCGCGGAAGGTAAGTTTACCAGTATTCTTCCTTTTGATTACCTTGATAAGATTGTCAATGAATTAAGCCACATCCAGATTCCGATTGAGGAAGAAATGTCGGTTAACGTCAATATGTGTCACGGTTTCGTGGTAATGTCCGACATGACCAAGCCTGTTGAGTATTATTACGAGATAGCGCTTCTTGCTTTGGCTGAGTGTAAAAAGAATGTCTCCAACTCGGTTCTTGAGTATTCAAATGCCATGGCACAGGAGCAGCGCCGTACGCAGACGCTTGTTGCCGAGATGCACGAGGCTATTGAGAAGGGTGAGTTCTATATCGAACTTCAGCCGCAGATAGATCTTAAGACCAATACCGTATCCGGCGCCGAGGCTTTGGTAAGATGGAACCATCCGACACTGGGAAAGATTTCGCCTACAGAGTTCATTCCTCTTTTCGAGGAGAACGGTTTTATTTCAAGCATAGACAAATTCGTGTGGGAGAAGACGGCGGAAACGCTTAAGAATCTGTCCGAAGAAGGAATATACGACGGTCCCATATCGGTTAACGTTTCAAGAGTGGACGTTACGGCAATGAATGTGGCCGAAGAGTTCGAAGGCATAGTTAAGAAGTATGGAATCAAGCCCGAGATGCTTCATATAGAGATTACCGAGAGCGCGTGCGAAGGCAACAAAGAAGCTCTGATTAAGATGATGGATACGTTACGAGAGAAGGGCTTTGTGGTTGAAATAGATGACTTCGGAAGCGGTTATTCTTCACTTAACGCTTTGATGGAACTTCCTTTTGACATAGTCAAACTTGATATGGACTTTATGCGTGACGACGAAACGGACCATAAGGGCGGAGTTATCGTCAATGCCATGGCCGGAATGATTCACAACCTTGATGCCAAGATTATCGTGGAAGGCGTCGAAAACGGAGAAAGCGTCAAGAAAGCGCTCGGTATCGACGGCGATGCGGCACAGGGTTATCATTATTCGCGACCTGTTTCGGTAGAAGAATTTGCCGAGTTTGTCAGACAATACAAAAAATAATATTGTAAAGCCGTTTGTCGTATGATAAACGGCTTTTCTTTTGCGCTCTTTTTGTTTATAATAGTTTTTATGATGAAGAGTGGAAAAAGGGTTGGAAAAACTACATTCATTATCGTTTCACTTGTGACAATATCCATGGTGATTCAGAAGATAAGCTGGCCGGGTAAGCTCTTGGACGGTATTATGAGCGTCCTTGCTTTTTCCATCATGCTCGGTACACTTGTGTACTGGGGTATCTCTATCAGAATCCGTGTCGTTGACAAGGTCTTAAGAGACAATCTTTTATATATCGATATTCTGCTTGTACTCTGGCTTTACATCCGTATTATCAAATATGACGTAATTCAGATCCCTGTAGTTATAAGGTATTTCTGGTATCTTTATTATATTCCGCAGATTTTCAGTATCTATCACGCATTTGTAATCGTAGATCATATGCGTAACGAAAACAAGGTTAAGCACAAGCGTCGCTGCCTTGTAATGTTCGTTATTTCCTGCCTGCTTTCGGCACTTGTACTTTCCAACGAATTTCACCATAAGGTTTTCGGTATCGATCCCTTTACCGGTGCAGATACTCATGAGGTCGGCTACTTTATAGTTGCGGCCTGGATAGTGTTCGGCTCGTTTTTGGCAGTCCTTCTTTTGCCGGGACTTGGGAAGGTTAAGAATCATTTTAAGAAGCTGTTGCTACCGCTTTCGTGCGTAACGTTAACGCTGACTTATTGCATTCTTTATTTGTTGCCGCTTCCTTTCAGTGTCAATGATTACCTCGATTTCACAACTGCTTTCTGTCTCGGTACGGTAGGAACCTGGGAGGCGCTCATTTTTATGGGCATTATCCCTACCAACAGGGATTATGAGTGGTGCTTCAATCATTCCACCGTGAGGGCGCAGATTGTGGATGTTAAGGGCAATATCCATTACCGTTCTTACGAAGCAAGGCCCGTGATTAAGTCCGAGTTCGAGGTGTTAAGAAAGACAAGGCTTTATAAGGTTGACCGTGACACAGAGCTTGTTATGGCGCCTATCCGCGGCGGATTTGTGGTAACCGAGCGGGACATCAAAGAGATTAACCGTCTTATGACAAGGCTTTTTGAGACGCAGAGCTACGTCCGCGACGTTACGGATTCCCTTCGCGCCAGCATCGAGATAGAGAAGCGGCAAAAGAACGCGGCCGAGAAGAACCGACTCTACGACCTTACTTTTTCCAGAGTCGAGAAGAAGGTAACGCTTCTTGAAAGCTTAATCGAGGAGGCGTCGACTCTTTCGGGCGAGGCTTTCATTAAACAGTTGTTTCTTATTGACGTTATAGGCGTATTTATAAAGCGTAAGAGCAATCTTATTATCCTTATGGAGACCGAACTTTCCGATTATTCGGGGGAGCTTAAGTTATGTTTCAAAGAGACCTTTGATAATCTCAAAGAAGGCGGAATCGACGGAAGCTTCCTGTTTAACAGCGCGGAAGATATGTCCAACACCGCGGCACTTTTAATATACGAGACACTGGAAACGGTGCTCGAGGCTACACTTACCGGTGCGACGCTTGTGAATGCGATACTTACCAATTACGGCGGAGATTATTCACTTACGGTGAGCGTTGAGAATGAGCTTATGGAGCAGGACTTTACCATAGATGAGGCATCCTTCCCGTCGGCGGTTGTTGTTAATGTTGAGAAGGGGGACGGAGATGTGACCGTTTCTGCCTTGATTCACGGAAGGGAGGGGTGGTCATGAAGCATGAGATAATTATGGCTACCGCCTACTTTACGGTACTGTTTCTTTCGCTGGCATCTGCGGTAAGGTGGCTCAGAATGAGGCATTTGTTCCCGATGTTCTTTGCACCGATATTTGTGTGCTATACGCTGTATGAACTGGTAATCTGTTATCAGGTTAAGTTCGGAGTGTTTGATAATCTCGACAGGTACACGCAGGCTTGGTACAATCTGCCGATATGGCTTCACGAAGGCATTCTTTTGCTGGAAGATGTTTTCTGCTTCATCCTCGTGCGAAGAGAACGGTATGTAAGGCGACATTCGATTAACGTTAACTCTGTCGCGGATGCGCTTAATAACGTTGACTGCGGTCTTATGTATTCGGAGTGGGACGGAACCATCGTGCTTATCAATCATAAGATGTGGCAGTTGGCGCGCATATTCTCTGATGTGCAGTATTACAACGCGCTTGATTTCTGGCGCATGATTATTTCTTTTAACGAAAGCGATGAGGCCAAGAGAATAGACTTTACATCGTGGCCGGCGTTCTTACTTAAGGACAATACGGTGTGGAGCTTTGAACGGTCGATTCTTTCGGATGCGGATAAGAGATATCTGGAAATTGTGGCCCGCGACGTTACGGACCTTTACAACAAGCGAGTCAATGTAGAGGAAGAGATAACGGAGCTTTCCAGCGTTCAGGGACGATTGCAGGACGTGCTTAAGAACATTTCTACCACGGGTAACGATGAAGAGCTTCTTGCTTACAAGGTTCATATTCACGACAGACTCGGTAATGCTATCCTTCGTACGAGACAGATTCTGAGAGGAAGCGTTCAGAATTTCGAGGAGCCTGCGCGTGAGAGTATCCTTGGACTTTGGAGCAACACCATAAAGGCATTTAAGAATAACCGCCTGGAAGTAGAGCAGAACAAAGAAGGAAGTCTTGCGGCACTTTACAGTCAGGCCGAGACCCTCGGAATTGAGCTTTTCATGTTCGGTGACTTCCCGGTATACAATGAGGTGGCCATAAGAGCCGTCAGAGAGGCCATGTACAACTCCATACGTCACGCATATGCCAATAGCCTTACGGTTGAGAGCTACAAGGAAGACGGGGGCTACAGGGTGCATATTTACGACGATGGTAAAGCGCATACCGATACGGTTGTCGAGGGCGGCGGTCTTAAGTCAATAAGAAGAGCGGTAGAAGAACAGGGCGGCACCATGAGAGTGGCAGTGCCCGACGGTGTAGAGCTTTATATCTTTTTTAAGGAGGAAGCGAAATGACAAGAGTATTGATAGTGGATGACTCTGTTACGGTCAGAACGCTTTTTGAATCGATAATTGAGGGCAGTGATGTGTATTCTTTGGCAGGAACACTTGAGAATGCCAAGGCGGCACTTCCTTTCTGCATGAGGAGCCCCGTAGACTTAATTTTAATGGATGTCTACACGAAGGATCGTGAGAACGGTCTTGAAGCGGCGCGTGAGATTAAGAAAGAGTTCCCGGACATTAAGATAATCATTTCCACAAGCCTCCCGGAGGAATCTTTCCTCGAAAAGGCCAAGGCCGCAGGCTGTGAGAGCTTCTGGTACAAAGAAGTTGGTGAGCTGGGCCTTCTTGACGTTATGAACCGTACCATGCGAGGCGAGAGCGTATATCCCGACACAACGCCCACGGTTTCGGTGGGTCTTGCCAAGAGCGTGGAGTTTACGCCCATGGAGATGAAGGTATTAAGAGAACTTTGTAACGGCAAGCTTAACAAAGACATAGCCAAGGAACTGTGCATGAGTGAGAACACGGTTAAGTTCCACATCAACAATATGCTGCAGAAAGCAGGCTATTCCAACAGGTATCAGCTGGCGATAGACGCCGTTGAACAAAAACTTATCGTTCCCGGCTTCTAAATTAAGACTACTCGTTTGGGTGGTAAAAATTTTAGAAATATTTGTTAGACTAATGGGAGTGAAAAGGGTATAATTATATGTGGCGACGGACGTACGCGCCGACCGCCTGAGTGTAAGAATCATATGGGTGAAAAGCCTTTGTGATATTTGAAAGGAGATATTTATATGGGATTGATCAGAGCTATTGCCGGAGCAGCCGGCGGCGTACTTGCGGACCAGTGGAAAGAGTTCTTTTACTGCGAAGCAATGGACAAGAATGTAATGGTAACAAAGGGTGTAAAGCGTACCAAAGGTAACAACCACGGTGATGACAACATCATTTCCAACGGTTCGGGAATCGCTGTTGCTGACGGTCAGTGTATGATTATCGTCGAGCAGGGCAAGATTGTTGAAGTTTGTGCCGAACCCGGTGAATTCACTTACGATACATCAACAGAACCTTCAATCTTTGCAGGTAAGCTCGGTGAGAGCATTATCGCTACATTTAAGCAGATCGGTAAGAGATTTACTTACGGCGGCGATACCGGTAAGGATCAGAGAGTTTATTACTTCAATACCAAGGAACTTATCGACAATAAGTTCGGAACTCCCAATCCAGTTCCCTTCAGAGTTGTTGATAATAAGATCGGACTTGACCTTGACGTATCTTTAAGATGCTCGGGTGTTTACTCATACAAGATTGCGGATCCACTTCTTTTCTACACCAACGTATGCGGTAACGTATCACACGATTACAGAAGAGAAGAGCTTGATAACACTCTTAAGACAGAGTTTATCGCTGCATTACAGCCCGCTCTTGCAACACTTTCCGCTATGGGGCTTCGTCCCAACGAGATTATCGCTCACAATACCGAACTTGCCGAAGCTATGAAGAAAGAGCTTTCCGATAAGTGGAGCGAGTTAAGAGGTCTTAGCGTTGTAAGCGTAGCACTTGGTTCCGTAACTCTTCCCGATGAAGATGCGGAGATCATCAAGACCGCTCAGAAGAACGCTATCAACATGAATCCCAACATGGCGGCTGCAACACTTGTATCTGCACAGGCTGACGCTATGAAGGATGCTGCTAAGAATCCTAACGGAGCCATGAACGGTTTCGTAGGTATGGGAATGGCTCAGCAGGCAGGCGGAATCAATGCAAACGGACTCTTCGCAATGGGTCAGCAGCAGGCTCCCGCTCAGGGCGGCTGGACATGTCAGTGCGGAGCAGTTAACCAGGGTAACTTCTGCACCAACTGCGGTACCAGAAAGCCCGACGGAGCACCCACATATAAGTGCAATAAGTGCGGATGGGTTCCTTCAGATCCTCACAATCCTCCGAAGTTCTGCCCTCAGTGCGGCGATCCATTTGATGACGCTGACAAGCAGTAATTAAGTAGATTATCGGGGTGGTTATGCCACCCCGTTTTCTTTTATAAAAATGTATTAAAAAGGGGGATAAAGTGATGTCAGATTTGCAGGAATATAAGTGCCCGTGTTGCGGTGGCGCTATAGAGTTCAATTCCGACATACAAAAGATGAAGTGTCCGTTCTGTGAGACGGAATTTGAAATGGATGCCTTAAAGTCTTACGATGAAGCATTGAAGACTGAAGGCAACAATGATTTTACATGGGAGACATCCGCAGGTACCGAGTGGAATGCCGGCGAGACCGACGGTATGAAGCATTATCAGTGTAAGTCCTGTGGCGGCGAGATTATCGGTGATGCCAATATGGCGGCATCCGAGTGTCCGTACTGTGGCAATCCCATCACGGTCATGAGTCAGTTTGCCGGCGGTCTTAAGCCCGATTATGTAATACCCTTTAAGCTTAACAAAGAAGCCGCTATGGACAAATTTGCCAAGCATTTAAAGGGCAAGAAGCTTCTTCCGAGAAGCTTTACGGCAGGCAATCATTTAGAGTCGATTAAGGGCATCTACGTACCTTACTGGCTCTTTGATACAGATGTTGATGCCAACATCCGCTATAAAGCCACCAAGAAGTCCAAATGGGAAGATTCGAAGTTTAAGTATGAGAGAACCGATTACTTCAGCGTAGTCAGAGGCGGTAAGATCGGCTTTGACAAGGTACCTGTTGACGGTTCCACCAAGATGGATGATACGCTAATGGAGTCTCTTGAGCCTTATAAGTTCAAAGAAGCAGTTCCGTTCCAGACCGCATACCTTGCAGGCTATATGGCCGACAAGTACGATGTGGAGGCCGAGACCTCAGTCTCCAGAGCCAATGAACGTGTTAAGGTAGCCACAGAGCGTGCCTTCAAGGAAACCGTTGAAGGATATGACTCGGTTGATACAGAGAACAGCACGATTCAGCTTAAGAACGGTGTAGCCAAGTATGCACTGTATCCGGTATGGATTCTCAATACTACCTGGAACGATCAGAAGTTTGTCTTTGCCATGAACGGTCAGACCGGCAAGTTCGTAGGCAATCTGCCTTGCGATAAGAGCCTTCTTTGGAAGAATTTCTTTATGACCACAGGAATAACATTCTTAATTGCATTCGGCGCCATGACGCTGTTTGGATTACTTAAGTAGGAGGGCTCAGAGATGAATATGTATTACATTATCGCGGAGGCTACCACTCAAGTAGCCAAGCAGGGTCCCAACTACAAGACAATTCTTATTGCTTCGATAGTGATAGCGCTTATCGTGGGACTAATCAGGATACTCTGCTTAAAAGGCCAGCTCACATCGGTTCATAAGAGCGAATCCGCGGCCGACTATACCAGAGACAACAGCTTTAAGCTTGAGACGAAGAGAGACCTTTTCCTGTACTCTAAGACCGAGAAGAAAGAGAAGCCTCAATCGGAAGCGAATAAATAATTTGACCAAAGAAAAAGCCCGCAAGCAATTGCGGGCTTTACTGTGCCATAAATTTAAGGTGTAAGGTGTGAAGGTCCTCTGAATAAGAACATTGCCTCCTTGATGGGAAGACCCATCATGAGCATTGTGAGACGGTCGATACCGAGACCGAATCCGCCGTGAGGAGGACAGCCGTACTTAAAGAACTCAAGGTAGAACTTAACGTCCTCACCGAGACCTTTTTCTTCGGCCTGAGCCTTTAATACTTCATATCTGTGTTCACGCTGAGCACCTGTGGTAATTTCTACGCCGCGCCAGATAAGGTCGTAACCCTGAGGAACACCCTTTTCGTCACGCATGTGGTAGAAAGCACGCTTCTCGGCGCTGTAATCGGTGATAAATAAGAACTCGTGACCGTAGTGCTTCTTAACCCACTGATAGGAAAGACGCTCTGCATCTGTGGTAAGGTCACCTTTCTCGGAATCGGGAACGGTGTAGCCGTATTCTTTCTCAAGTGCGTCGTAAAGGTCTGCGAGCTTAACACGAGGGAAAGGAGTGGTGGGAACGATAATCTCCGCATCGAATTCCTCGGTAGAGAAGAGTTCCTTAATCTTGTCGCCGTATTTATCTTTAACTTTCTGAAGGGCGTAAGTGATGAGGTTCTCCTCCATGGTCATTACGTCTTCAAAAGAATCGATATAGCTAAACTCAAGGTCAAAACCTGTAAACTCTGTAGCGTGCTTGCTGGTGAAGGATTTCTCCGCACGGAATACGGGGCCTACTTCAAAAATCTTTTCAAAGCCTGAAGCCATAGCCATCTGTTTGTAGAACTGAGGGCTCTGTGCAAGGTAAGCGTTGGGAAGATTGTAGCTGGGGAAGTAGTCAAGTCTGAATACATCCGCACCGGACTCGGAAGCTGCAGCGATGAGCTTGGGAGTGTGAATTTCAAGGAAGTCCTTCTCAAGTAAGAACTCACGAAGAGCAGCGGTGAGCGCTGTCTGAGCCTTGAACATAAGTTGATTTTTCTCGGTACGAAGGTCAACCCAACGATATTCGATACGCTGATCGATGGAAGAGCGCTCTACAGCGGCTTTCTTCTTGGTAGCGGGGATAAACTCGCGTGCGATGGGAAGAGCAGCTGCAATAGATTCAATCTTAATGTCGGTAGGAATAATTTCAACACCGTTAAGCTTAACAAAATCGCTTAACTGAACCTTACCGGTAACACGTACAACGGAGTCGGGAGTAATTGTGCTAAGCATTTCTTCCCAGTCGGGATGAAGCTCCTTCTCGATGGTCACCTGTACTCTGCCGGTGATATCCTTAAGTACCATGAAGGCCATAGCCTTACCGTCACGGTAATTGTCTACGAAACCTGCAAGGGAAACTTCCTTATCAGCGTAGTCTTTAACGTTTTCAATGTAAATTCTGTCCATTTAAACACCTCTTGTGATGCAAATTATCTTTAATAGTTTAGTACCGAGGCGGCTAAAAGTCAATAAAAAGCAGTGTCCGCGGGCAAGCTCTTTTAAATTCTTTTCCAACCGCAGGTTGGATGATATAATAATCCTGTTAACCAACGCGTTATTGAATAATAAAAGCCTCACAGCTACGATAAGCATGTAACATGCATGGTACGGTGAAACGGAGGGTAAACAATATGAACACCAAAGATATAGGCGAAAGAATCCTTTTCCTAAGGAAAAACAAAGGCGTTACGCAAGAGCAGCTTGCCAAGGCTTTAAATATCACCAACCAGGCGGTGAGCAAGTGGGAGTCGGGACAGTGCCTTCCCGACATACAGTTAATTCCCGAGATAGCGACTTTTTTTGACGTATCAATCAGTGAGTTATTCGGAGAAGAGATATCTGCCAAAGAAAACGACCTGATAATGCAGATAAAAAACACGATAGATGAAGCTTCCGAGCCGGATAAATACGAGGAAATACTTAAAATAGCCAAGGCACTTCACGCAATCGTATTTGTCGAAGAAAGCAAGAAGGAAGACTCCGGCTATCCAAAGTCCGAGCCGGAGGAGACTATCGAGCATGCAATCAATAACGAATGGGGCATTTCGGTTATTTCTGTTCCAAAAATCAGAGCCACCATGCGTGGTGGATGCGTGTTCTTCTCGGGTAGCCAGAAGCTTCATATGGAAGACGATTGTTCTAAGCTAAGTAAGTTCCTTAAGGCAATTTCAAACAGATGGACACTCAGCGTTCTTTTTACAATATACGAGCATACATCGGCTGATGAAACAAGCTATGCATCAATCAACCGTATATCCGAGGATACGGAAATTGAGGCGGAAGAGGTAAAGAAGATTGTGAATGAAGAACTGGGTAAATATCTGGAGGTTAAAGAGACGGGCATAAGAATCAAAGAAGAATTCATGAACATTCCGCCGATTCTGTCGACGCTTATCCCTATAATGTGAGAACGGTACAGGACATAAAGAAAGCCACCGACACAAGACAATCAGTCTTAATCGGTGGCTTTTGTAATTAATTTAATCTGACATTCATATAAGCGATGATTTCCTCAACGCACTTGTCAAATCCAAGCTTGGAAGAATCAAGGCACAAGTCGTAGTTGCGGGCGTCGGTCCATTCGCGGCCGGTGTGGGTGCGGTAGTATTCGGCACGCTCCTTGTCCACGTGGGCGATGTAGCGCTCGAGCTCGGCGGGATCGAAAGCATGCTTCTTGGCTGCCTGCTCCATGAGGAAGTCCTTGGGGGCGTGTACGAAGACGGAGATTACGTCATCGCGGTCCTTGAGGATGTAGTCGGCGGCACGGCCTATGATGATGCAGGATTCCTTGTCCGCAAGGTCGCGGATAATCTTGGCCTGATAGTTAAAGAGGTTCTCTTCGGAATTGAAATTCTTGTGAGAGGGCGGAAGAACTTCGCCGCCGTAATTCTTTTTCTTAAAGCGGTTAAAGAAGCTCTTGCTCTTTTCATCGGCACCGGCAAAAAGATCCAGATTGATGCCGCTTTCCTCACTTGCCTTGATGATAAGGTCTTTGTCGTAGTATTCGACACCCAGTCTCTCCGCAAGCATCTGGCCTACGGTACGTCCGCCGGAACCGTACTGGCGGGCGATAGTGATTACGAATTTGTCCATTGTAACTCTCCTTTATTCCCCAAGATAAGCTTTCTTGACTTCTTCGTTGTTAAGTAATCCCTTGGCGTCACCGCTTAAGGCAATCTTGCCGGTCTCCAGGACATAAGCTCTGTCGGCGATGGAGAGGGCTTTCTTGGCGTTCTGCTCTACAAGAAGAACTGTGGTGCCACGTTCGCTTTCTGCTTTAATTATATCAAAGATTTCGTTAACGAAAATAGGTGAGAGACCCATTGAGGGCTCGTCCATAAGGATGATTGAAGGGTGGCTCATCAAAGCGCGGCCCATTGCAAGCATCTGCTGTTCGCCACCGGAAAGAGTACCTGCGGGCTGGTTCTTACGCTCTGCAAGACGGGGGAAGCGGGAGTAGACCATCTCAAGAGTCTCGGTAACTTCCTTCTTGTCTGTGCGGGTGTAGGCGCCCATCTTTAAGTTATCAAGGACGGAGAGAGACTGGAACACGCGACGGCCTTCGGGAACGTGAGCCATTCCCATGGATACTATCTTGTGGCCGGGAGTTCTGGTGATGTCCTTGCCTTCAAATTCTATTGTGCCTTCTGAAGGAGTGATAAGACCGCTTATGGTGTGAAGAATGGTGGTCTTACCGGCACCGTTGGCACCGATTAAAGCGATAACTTCGCCTTTGTTGACGGTGAAGTTGACACCTTTAATGGCCTCTATCATTCCGTATTTAACATGTAAATTAGTAACTTCTAACATTGCCATGACGATTATTCTCCTAAGTATGCTGTAATAACTTCAGGGTTCTTAAGTACTTCGCTTGTGGGGCCTTCCGCAAGGACGCGACCGAAGTTAAGAACGGTTAAGCGTTCGCAGATACCTGCCACAAGTTTCATGTCATGTTCTATCAAAAGAATGGTCAAATTGAACTTATCCCTAATGAAAGTAATGGTTGACATAAGTTCCTGAGTCTCCTGAGGATTCATACCTGC
The DNA here is from genome assembly GCA_017553505.1 of Lachnospiraceae bacterium. Classification (GTDB taxonomy): domain Bacteria; phylum Bacillota; class Clostridia; order Lachnospirales; family Lachnospiraceae; genus UBA1258. Next base: position 26,493 of record JAFZLD010000009.1, on the reverse strand, counting down.
GGCAGGCTCATCGAGGAGCAAAAGCTTGGGCTCCGTAGCAAGGGCTCTTGCAATCTCAAGCTTACGCTGCTTACCGTAAGGAAGCTGTGAAGCCTTAAGATGAGCGCTTTCCTCAAGACCGAAAACTTCAAGAAGTTCCATGGCTCTCTTGTCCATCTGCTTCTCAACCTTTCTGTAAGAAGGAAGTCTGAGAACGGCAGAGAGAGTAGAGTAGGAGTAAAGATTGTGAAGTCCTACCTTAACGTTATCAAGAACGGTTAAGTCCTTGAAAAGTCGAATGTTCTGGAAAGTACGGGCAACACCCGCCTTATTAATCTCAATAGTCTTAAGACCGGTTATGTTCTTACCGTCAAGTCTGATGATGCCTTCATTAGGCTTGTAAACGCCCGTAAGAAGGTTAAATGCAGTAGTCTTGCCGGCACCGTTGGGACCGATAAGACCGTAAAGCTCACCCTTCTTGATGGAAAGGTTCAAATCATCAACGGCACGAAGACCGCCGAAGGATATTGATAAGTGGTTAACTTCAAGGAGTGTATTTATTAATGCCATAACTTACACCTCCTTCTCTGCCGATTTCTTTTTAAAGAAAGGCAGTCTGGCAACCATGCGTTCTCTGAAAGCACGAGCGGAAGGCGCCCAGTTAAACAACATCATGGCGATAAGCACGATTGCGTATATAAGCATACGGTAGTTGGAAAGGCCTCTTAATAGCTCGGGGAGCAGAGTTAAGATAATCGCAGAGATTACCGATCCTCTGATGGAGCCGATGCCGCCGAGTACCACGAATACCAGTATCATTATGGACATGTTGTAACCGAAGTTCTTGGTGGTAGCCATGAGTGAGTTTAAGTTGTGAGAGTAAAGCACTCCGGCAACACCCGCAAGAGCGGCGGAAAGACTGAACGCAAGAAGCTTGTAACGCGTAACGTTAATACCAACAGACTCGGCTGCGATAACGTTATCACGAATAGCCATTACAGCGCGTCCCTCACGGCTCTTGATAAAGTTAAGAATGATAATAAGCGTAATCATTATAAGTATGAAGCCTGCGGTAAAGTTGGAATCCTTGGGGGTTCCGGTAATACCCTGAGCTCCGTTTATAAGCATCTGACCGTCTTCTTCAAGACCAAGCGACACCGAGTCCTTGATGGAGAAGTGGAAGCCTCTTGAGTCACGGCCGATATACAAAACGTTGATAACATTCTTGATAATCTCGCCAAAAGCAAGCGTTACGATTGCAAGGTAGTCGCCCTTAAGCCTTAATACGGGCATGCCGATTAAGAAGCCGAAGAGTCCCGCGAAAAAGAAACCTATAATGATTGCAAGCACAAATCTGAGCCAGCCGGGATTGATGACACCTACGGTAATCTTGGAAAAGAAAGCGCTTGTGAAAGCTCCGATACACATAAAGCCCGCATGACCGAGGCTCAATTCACCTAAGATACCTACGGTTAAGTTAAGCGATACCGCAAGGATTATGTAGGAGCAAAGCGGCACGAGAAGACCTTTGAAAAGGCTTGAAACAGCGCCGGCTTTAAGCAGAATTTCTATCAAAACGTAAGCACCCGTAACGATGCCGAGAGTTATGAGAGTGTCTTTGTTTTTCTTAAATAATTCTTTCATACCACACCCCCTTAAACCTTTTCCTGAAGCTTCTTACCAAGAAGTCCGGTAGGCTTAACAACAAGCACGATGATAAGCACACAGAACACGATGGCATCGGAAAGCTGTGAGGAAATATATGCCTTGGACAAATTTTCGATGATACCCAAGATGATACCGCCGATGAAAGCTCCGGGAATGGAGCCGATTCCTCCGAATACCGCAGCCACAAACGCCTTGATACCGGGCATGGAGCCTGTATAAGGAGTAAGAGAAGGGTATGCCGAGCACAGAAGCACGCCTGCGATGGCGGCAAGTGCGGAACCGATGGCAAAAGTAAGAGAAATTGTCTTATTTACATTAATACCCATAAGCTGAGCCGCACCTTTATCCTCGGAAACTGCGAGCATGGCGCGTCCTGCCTTTGTTTTGTTAACAAAAAGGGTAAGAACAATCATGATTATGATGCAGGCGATAATGGTCACGATAGACTCGCCGGTAATGGTGAGACTCTCACCAATCTTAACTGCATCGATAGGAACAACCGATGTGAAAGCCTTGGTGTTGGCACCAAAGATTAAGAGCGCTACATTCTGTAAAAAGTAGCTGACACCGATTGCTGTAATAAGAACTGTAAGAGAAGAGGTCGCCTGACGAAGAGGTCTGTAGGCAATCGCTTCAATGGTAACACCGAGGGCGGTGCACACCAAGACAGAGAGAAGTATTCCGAGCCACACGGGAAGATTAAGCATGCTTACCACGCAGAACACCACGTAGCTGCCTATCATTATTACGTCGCCGTGGGCAAAATTAAGCATCTTGGCAATTCCGTATACCATGGTGTAGCCGAGGGCTATGATGGCATATACGGCGCCGAGGCTTATGCCGTTAATCAAATACGATAAAAAAGCCATATCCACTCATCCTTCTTCTTTGTAATAACAAACACAAGTAAATTGTAGCGCATGAATCGCGCCTGTTCAAGATATCAGAGGTAACTATCCATTTGTGAACTACCAAATGGATAGCGGAACTCTCCGCGTGGCGGCCATTTTAAAGCTAATGCCCGCCATCATAAACCTACAACACAGGTTTATGATTCCTAAAAAAAGGGCGCATTATTAGTGCGCCCTCCATTGGGATAACTAAGTTAAAAAGAAACTAGTTCTGAATCAAAGCGTATTCGCCGTTCTTGATCTCCATAGCCTTGGGCGCTTTGTTAACCGCACCGTCGGCATCCCATGTCATTGAAAGACCGGTAAGACCGTCAACGGAAATCTTGCCCATCTGAACCTTCATAGCTTCGCAGAGGTCTGAAACGCTCATATCGGGAGTTGCATTGGCGGCTTCGATAGCTGCCTTGATGATGTAGATAGCATCGTAAGCATCTGCTGCAAACTGGTTGGGAATTTCGCCGTAAGCTTCCTGATACTTCTTAACGAATGACTGAGTCTTTTCGTCGGTAGCATCTGCTGCGAAAGGAGTAAGAAGCATAACGCCTTCTGCAAGGCTCTTATCAAAGTTGTCAACGCCTAAGATACCGTCTAAACCGTCGCAACCGAAGAACTTAAAGCCGTAACCTGCGGAAGCGGACTGAGTAAGGATCAAAGAAGCTTCTGCATAGTAGATGGGAAGGAATACGAGCTCTGCGCCGTTTTCCTTGGCCTTCTGAAGCTGTACGGAGAAGTCGCTCTTGCTGTCTGATGTGAATGCTTCCGCACTTACGATTTCGAAGGGCTGATTCTCGGCTTCTTTGGCAAACTTTTCATAGATACCGTTTGAGTAAGGGTCGGAGCTGTTGTAAATAACCGCTACCTTGGAAGCAAGCTTGTTGCCGCCGATGTACTGAGCGGAAGCAATACCCTGGTTGGGGTCGTTAAAGCATACCTGGAAAGCATTGGGAGTAGCGATACAGTCTTTAGCTGAACCTGAAGGGGTGAGCTGGAACATGTTATCTGCTGAAGATTCAGCGGAAACTGCGATAGAGCATCCGCTTGTGGTGGAACCTACGAGAATCTGCATTCCCCAGTCCTTAAGGGCGTTGTAAGCGTTGACTGATTTCTCGTTGTCAAGCTCATCGTCCTGTGAGTTGTATTCAATCTTGTAGCCGTTGATACCGCCGGCTTCGTTGATTTCCTTAATAGCAATGTCGGCACCGTTCTTGACTGCAAGACCGTAAATGGCTGCATCACCTGTGAAAGGTCCGATTGCACCGATTTTGAAGGTGCCTGATTTAGCCTGGTTGCCGCAACCTGCAAGCATGGACACTGCCATAACTGCGGAAAGGACAACACTTGTGAGTTTTCCTAACTTTCTCATATATTTTTCCTCCTAAACTGCTGCTATAAAGAATAACGAGTGATTCTTTATTGGTCGATATGATAATACAAACAAAATGCTTTGTCAATGCAATTCGCTAAATTGTGAAAATTTTTCTTCGTTAAAGTGAGAAAAACGAGTCGAAATATGGTACAATACGGTAAAAGAAAGCTTTCAGGGGTGTACTTATTATGATTCTTGCAGGTGACGGATCGTCAATTCTTCTAATGAGAGTTCTTTATCTTATAGTTACTCTTATGTATATTACGGATTTATTCTTAATGGTTCCCAAATACACTAAGTGCAAATATGACCATACTCCGCGTAAAAAGAAGCTTATGTGGAAGGGCGCTTGTATAGGCGTGCCGGTGATTGCAATAATTGTCGGTACTATATTTAATGCGTCCAAAGGACTTGCTGTCGGCGATTTTCTTTTGATAGCGGGCATGTGCGTGTGTGCAGCGGGAGATATAGTGCTTGAGATTAAATTTATTAAGGGAGGATTCCTGTTCTTTTTCGGACATGTTCTCTATATCGCGGCTATTCTCACGATTACGAAGCACTTCAGTCCGATTGCGCTTATTATATATGTAGTTCTTGCCGCGGCCGGATGGATACTTACGCACAAGTTGCTCAGTAAGAAGTACAGGATTCTGCTGGTGGGGTACAATCTTACGATAAGTGCTTCTTTTGCCCTCGGGGTAAATCTGTGTATAGGAGGCAGCGCGCCTCTTGTGGTTCTGGGCATCGGTTTGTGCCTGCTTCCGATTTCGGACTGGCTTATGGCGCGCAACAAGGTGTTCGGAAGTACCTACGGATGGTCGCTTCTTGCGCTTGTTACCTATTTCGGCGGGCAGATTCTTATCTCCGCATATCCTTATTTGAAGTAATTTATACGTGTACTTGACTTAAGATAGGCACAATGCTAAAATACCAAATTAGTAGTTTAAATCGCTAAAGCGTTTTAGAAGTGAAAGGATGGTTAGAGTTGGAAAAGAAGATTATGCTTGGAAACGCCGCAATTGCGCGCGGTGCATATGAAGCAGGTGTTAAGGTTTCTGCCGCATACCCCGGAACTCCCAGTACCGAGATAAGCGAGAACCTTGTTAATTATAAGGAGATTTACTGTGAGTGGAGCCCCAATGAGAAGGTTGCATGCGAAGTGGCAATCGGAGCTTCAATGGCGGGCGCACGTTCCATGTGTTCCATGAAGCACGTAGGACTTAACGTTGCAAGCGATCCGCTTTACTCAGTTTCTTATATCGGTGTTAACGGCGGTATGGTACTTGTGGTAGCCGATGACCCCGGTCTTTACTCTTCACAGAACGAACAGGATACAAGAATGATTGGTCGCGCCTCCATGGTGCCCGTTATCGAGCCTTCGGATTCCCAGGAAGCCAAGGATTATATTAAGTATGCTTTTGAACTTTCCGAGAAGTACGATACGCCCGTAATCATGCGTACCACCACGCGTCTCGGACACTCTCAGGGACTTGTTACATTGGAAGAGCGTAAGGAGATCCCGGACAAGCCTTATGAAAAGAACATCCAGAAGAACGTTATGATGCCCGGCATGGCCAAGAAGCGCCATGTATTCGTGGAAGAGCGCCTTAAGAAGATGGCTGAAGACGGCGCATCGATGCCCATCAACCGCATCGAGTGGGGCGACAAGAAGCTTGGCTTCATCACAAGCGGTATCGCTTATCAGTATGTTAAGGAAGTATGTCCCGACGCATCGGTTCTTAAGCTCGGACTTCTCAATCCTTTACCCAAGACTTTAATCGCAGATTTTGCCAAAGAAATCGAGACATTATATATATTCGAAGAACTCGAGCCCGTTATCGAAGAACAGGTTCGTGCAATGGGTATTAAGTGCATCGGCAAGGAAGCATTCACCATTCAGGGTGAGTACAGTGCCAATATGTTAAGAAAGGTACTTAAGGGTTCGGAGCCTGAGACTAAGGCTCAAGAAGTTCCCGCGCGTCCTCCGATTTTGTGCCCCGGATGCCCTCACAGAAGCGTATATACCGCTCTTAAGAACTTAAAGATTCATGCCGCAGGCGACATCGGATGCTACACACTCGGCGCTGTTGCACCTCTTAACGTAGTAGATACCGCAGTCTGCATGGGTTCCTCTATTTCCACACTTCACGGTATGGAGAAGGCCAAGGGTAAGGATTACGTTAAGAACTGGGTAGCAGTTATCGGCGATTCCACCTTCCTTCATACAGGTGTGAATTCCCTTATGAACATGGTCTACAACAAGGCCACCGGCACAGTTATGATTCTGGATAACTCCACCACCGGTATGACAGGTCATCAGGACCATGCGGCTACAGGTAAGACCCTCATGGGTGAGCCTACATACGCTATAGACATTTATAATTTGTGCAAGTCCATGGGAATCGAGCACGTTGTCGAGGTTTCTTCTTTTGACCAGGCAGGCCTTACCAAGGCGATTAAAGAAGAGACGGCTCGCGACGAGGTTTCCGTTATCATATGTCAGGCACCCTGCGCACTCCTTAAGGGACAGAAGTTCCCCAACGTGTGCAAGCCTGTAAGCGACAAGTGTAAGAAGTGCGGAGCCTGCTTAAAGCCCGGTTGTCCCGCTCTTACCAAGAACGCGGACGGCACCGTTTCAATCGATGTAACCATGTGTAACGGTTGCGGACTGTGCAAGCAGATGTGTAAGTTTGACGCTATCGAATGCGTAGAGAGATAGAGGTACATTCAGATGGAAACTAAGAATATTATGATTGTCGGCGTGGGCGGACAGGGAACCCTTCTTACCAGCCGAATCTTAGGCGGAATAATGTTAAGCGCGGGCTACGATGTTAAGCTTTCCGAAGTTCACGGAATGGCTCAGCGCGGAGGTTCCGTTGTAACTTACGTACGCTACGGCGAGAAGGTTGCGGAGCCTATCGTTGAGGAAGGATGCGCAGACGTGCTCATTGCTTTTGAACGTCTCGAAGCGTTAAGATACGCCCATTTTCTTAAAAAGAACGGAGTACTCATCGTTAACGACCAGCGAATCGATCCCATGCCAGTCGTTACAGGTGCCGCAGAGTATCCCGCAGACATTATTAAGAATCTTTCCAAAGATTATAAAGTATATTCAATCGATGCCCAGACAGAAGCTTTAAAGATGGGCAACGCCAAGGTATTTAACATAATCGTGCTCGGTCTTGCCGCCAAGCACATGGATTTTTCCAAGGAACAGTGGCTTAAAGTTATCGAGGAAACCGTTCCTCCGAAGACCATAGACATTAACAAAGCAGCTTTCATCAAGGGATTCGAGTTTTGAGTCCCAAACGGGGAGTGGGAGACCACCGTTTGGGGAAATAGTAGTTTATCCCGGAACCTATTGATTGCAAAGCGAGGATAAAATAATGGCTATTTGGAATGAAGCTAAAGAATGTATGAGCCGCGATCAGATGTGCGTGCTTCAGGGTGAAAGACTTAAGAAACAGGTTAAATATGTATACCACAATGTAGAATACTATCGTAAAAAGATGCAGAACGTAGGCTTGGAGCCCGGCGATATAAACGGACTTGAAGACTTAACCAAGCTTCCTTTTACCACCAAGGATGATTTGAGAGATACTTATCCTTTCGGACTTTTCGCAGCTCCCCAGTCCGAGATTGTGCGTATTCACGCTTCAAGCGGTACCACAGGTAAGGCTACTGTTGTAGGTTACACCAGACGAGACATCGACATCTGGGCAGAGTGTGTGGCAAGAGCTCTTACTCAGTGCGGAATCGGCAAGAACGATATCGTGCAGGTTGCTTACGGCTACGGCTTGTTCACCGGCGGTCTCGGTGCTCATTACGGTGTTGAGAATGTAGGCGCGACTGTAGTTCCCATGTCTACAGGTAATACCAAGAAACTTATCACAATGATGAATGACTTCGGTGCAACGGGTATCATGTGTACCCCTTCGTACCTTTTACATATTGCCGAGACTCTTTATGAGACAGGCGAGATTAATAATATCAAGCTTAAAGCAGCAGTTTGCGGTGCTGAGCCCTGGACTGAGAAAATGAGACAGCAGATTGAAGAGAAGCTTCATGTTAACTGTTTCGATATCTACGGACTTTCCGAGATTATGGGTCCCGGCGTGGCCTGCGACTGTATCGAGCACAAGGGCTTACATGTACAGGAAGACCACTTCCTTCCCGAAATCGTGGCCAAAGAAACCCTTCAGCCCGTTCCCGACGGTGAGCTTGGCGAGCTTGTATTTACAACCCTGACCAAGGAAGGTATCCCGCTTATCAGATACCGCACCAAGGACTTAACTTCCATCGACAGAACTCCTTGCGCATGCGGCCGTACTACCGCAAGAATTGCACGCTTCAAGGGACGTTCCGACGATATGCTTGTGCTTAGAGGCGTTAACGTATTCCCTTCACAGATAGAAGCAGCGCTTCTTGAAATGGACGGAATTCTCCCTCACTACATGATAATAGTGGACAGAGTGAATAATCTTGATACAATAGAAGTACAGGTAGAAGTAGAAGAGCGCTTCTTCTCCGACGAGATTAAAGAACTTGAAAAGCTTACCAAGCGCATCGAAGGCGTTATCAAGACCGCCATCGGACTTGCGGTTAAGGTTAAGCTTGTTGAGCCTAAGACCTTAGAGCGTGCGGAAGGTAAGAGCGTTCATGTTATCGACAAGAGAGTATTTGATTAATTCATTACGGAGGGTTACTTATGTTTATTAAGCAGGTTTCTGTATTTCTTGAGAACAGTGCCGGAAGACTTCAGTCCGCACTCAAAGTTTTAAAGAACGAAAACATTAATATCGTATCCTTAAGTCTTGCTGATACCAATGACTACGGAATGCTTCGCATGATTGTATCCGATGCCGCAAGGGCCAAGGATGCGTTAAAGGCTGCGGGTCTTTCCGCTCACCTTACTGATGTGCTTGCAATCAAGCTTCCCCACACGGTAGGCTCACTCGAGCACGTTCTTTCGGAAGTTGCGGATGCGGGCATCAACGTTGAATATATGTATGCGTTATCCACCAAGGACGAGAACGCCTGCATAGTAATTAAGCCCGAAAATGCCGAAGCTTGCGCCAAGGCACTTGAAGACAAGAAGTTTGACTTTGTTACCAATGAAGAGGTTGAAAACTTCTGATGATTTGACGGACAATCAATATAAAACTTTCCAACCCCGATAGTTTTTCTGTCGGGGTTTTTCCATATAATGATTGTACAAAATGTTTTGGGTATGATATCATAAATCGGAGTTTCAAAGTAACACATTGAGGTTAACATAACATAAGAGAGGTATAAGGAATGGACAATTGGAAATTCGGCGAGCTTGAATACACCCGCCCCGACTTCGAAGCTGCCAAGACTTTTGTAACCGGGCAGATTGAAAAGATTAAAAACGCCACGAGTGCTGATGAAGTATTCTCGGCTATGGCTGAAGCTGATGATTATATGGACAAGTTACGTGACCTGTATACCATAATTTCAATCAGACATACTCTTGATACCAAGGATAAGTTCTATGAAGAGGAGAACGAATGGTTCGGCCAGATGTACCCCCTGTTTTCCCCTATAAGCGTTGAATACGTTCAGACACTTGCAAACAGTCCTTTCAGAAAGGATATTGAGGCCAAATACGGTAAGACTCTTTTTACCGACATTGAACTTTCCATCAAGAGCTTTTGTGAAAAGAACATCCCGCTTCAGCAGAAAGAAAATCTTCTTACCGACGAATACCAGAAAATTATGGCCGGCTGCGAGATTTCTTTTGACGGAAAGACTCTTAACCTTTACGGTATCATGAAATACTTCGAGCACGAAGACAGAGAGAAGAGAAAGGCCGCATTTAAGGCTTACTCCGACTTCTATCATGACAACGAGAAGAGACTTGAGGAAATCTGGGATGAGCTTATTAAGATTCGTAACGAAATGGGTCGCAATCTCGGATTTGAGAACTTCATTCCTCTGGGATACATGAGACAGGGCAGAACCGATTACGGTGTTAAGGAAGTTGAATCCTTTAGAGCACAGGTCAAGGAAGTATTGGTTCCTCTTTGCGAGAAGCTTTATAAGGCTCAGGCCAAGAGACTCGGCATCGACAAGGTTTATGCTTTTGACGAGAAGATGATATTCGCTGACGGCAATGCGGTTCCTGCGGGCGATGATGACTTCATGATTGAAGAAGCTCGTAAGATGTATCACAAGATCAGCCCCGAGACCGGTGAGTTCATCGATTTCATGATTGAGCACGATCTTATGGACTTAAAGAACAAGCCCGGCAAGGCTTCCACAGGATACATGACCATGATTGTCGGCAAGAAAGCTCCGTTCGTGTTCTCTTGCTTTAACCAGACAATCTTTGATATGCAGGTTCTTACTCACGAGCTCGGACATGCTTTTGCGGGATATATGGCTATGAGACATCAGCCTATTTCAAGCTACTACATGGAGTCTACCGATATTGCTGAGATTCACTCTATGTCTATGGAGCAGTTCTCTTATCCTTATGCGGAGAACTTCTTTGGCAAGGATGCAGATAAGTTCAGATTCGCTCATCTTCAGGAGGCGATAACATTCGTGCCTTTTGGTGTTGCGGTGGATGAGTTCCAGCATATTTGCTATGCCAACGAAAATCTTACTCCCAAGGAGCGTACCTACGAGTGGCACAAGCTCGAAGAGAAGTACATGCCCTGGAGAACATACGACAACGACGAGTTCATGGAGAGAGGCGGATACTGGTACCACAAGCTTCACATCTACCTTTATCCTATGTACTACATTAACTACACGCTTACCACTATGGGTGCTATGGAGTTTAAGGCCAAGGACCATGAAAATCACGAGAAGGCTTGGGAAGATTACCTTAAGCTTTGCAAGTGCGGCGGAAGTCTTTCATATCTTGAAACTCTTAAGCATGCCAATGTCTCCAATCCTTTTGAGGCAGGCTCTGTTAAGAAGTCTACAGCTTATGCGGCTGAGATTCTTCTTGATGCAATTAAGGACTGATTGATACAAAGAAAGAGATAGTGATATAAGACCACCTGTTTTTTGAAAAGACAGGTGGTCTTTCTTTACCGCAAATTGTACAGAAAAACGATAAACTATATAGAGTTTATTATAAATATCTGACTATTTCGTCAATACTTGCTAAAAATAACGCATGTGCGCATATAATGTGTAGAAAATAGCAAAATCTGATATGTATTGCGTGCACAACTTGTGTTACCATTTTCTTGCGAAAGGAGGTAGCACTTATGAGGAGAAAACTCAAAGGCATTGTTCTGTCTCTCATATTGGTTCTTCAGCTTGCTGTGCCTAACATAAAAGCTTATGCGGCTGAGACACTTTATGACAACAGAACAGGAACGCAGGACGGATACAGCTTTGAGCTGTGGAAGGACTACGGAAATACCAGTATGACTCTTAACGCGGGGGGAAATTTTGAGTGCAGTTGGAGCAATATTGGTAATGCCCTTTTCAGAAAGGGCCAGAAGTTCGACAGTACCCGTACTTACAGTCAGATGGGTAACATTTCTGTCGAATACGGCTGTAACTATCAGCCGAACGGTAATTCTTACCTCTGTGTCTACGGTTGGATGAAAAATCCGCTTGTAGAGTACTACATCGTAGACAGTTGGGGCAGCTGGCGTCCGCCGGGAGCATCACCGAAGGGCCAGATTACCGTTGATGGAGGTACTTACGATGTATACGAGACCACTCGTTACAACCAGCCTTCCATCGAAGGAAACACTACATTCCAGCAGTACTGGAGTGTACGCACATCCAAGCGCACAAGCGGAACCATTTCCGTTACCGAGCATTTTAAGGCTTGGGAGCGCATGGGCATGAGATGCGGTAACCTTTACGAGACCGCACTTACCGTTGAAGGCTATCAGAGCAGCGGTACTGCCAACGTTTACAAGAACGTTCTTACCATCGGAGGAAACGGCGGCGGTAACCAAGGTGGCAACCAGGGTGGAAACCAAGGTGGTAACCAGGGCGGCAATCAGGGCGGTAATCAGGGTGGCAACACCGGTTCATCAGGCGGTGACACCACAGTTCAGTGCGAAAGCATGAGCATCAGCGGTCCTTACGCAGGCAAAATCGGCAATCCTTTTAACGGTGTCGCATTATATGCCAATAACGATGCGGTTACTTACAATCAGTACTTTGGATACGGTACTCACGATTTCACATTGAGAGCCTGCTCGAACAATAACAACATGGCAAGAGTAGACTTGCAGATTGGCGGCGAGTACAAGGGAACCTTCTACTATGGCGGTTCATATCCCGCAGAGTACACCATTAAGAACGTAAGTCACAAGACCGGCAACCAGGAAGTTAAGCTTATCGTAACAGCCGATGACGGCAATTGGGACGCTTATATCGATTACTTTAAGATAAGCGGCGGCTCGGGCGAAAGCTCAGGCGGAAACGGCGGCGGTAATCAGTCCGGTAACCAGGGTGGTAACACAGGCTACGTACAGCCTCAGCCCACCGGTAAGCTCGTAGCGCTTACTTTTGACGATGGACCTTCCTCAACTACCAACGATGTGCTCGATGTTCTTGAAAGATACGATGTTAAGGCTACATTCTTCCTTATCGGCCAGAATGTTAACTCTAACACTATGGCTACCATGCAGAGACAGGTAAGAATGGGTTGCGAACTTGCCAACCACACATACACTCACGAGGACCTGGCTTATAAGAGCGCACAGGACATTAAGAATCAGGTGGAATGGTGCAGCTCAGCCATCAAGAACACTGTCGGAGTGGATGTTAAGTTCTTCAGAGCACCCAATCTTTCGGTGAACAACACGGTTTATCAGAGCGTTGATCTTCCTTTTATTCAGGGCATCACCTGCAATGACTGGGAATCCTACGTATCCGCTCAGCAGAGAGCAAATACGGTTCTTAGCAGCGTCCAGGACGGAAGCATAGTATTGCTTCACGACTTCCAGGGGAACTACAACACCGTACAGGCGCTTCCCACTATCATCGAAAGCCTCAAGAACCAGGGCTACACATTTGTAACCCTCAGCGAACTTTTCGAACGCAAGGGAGTTAACCCCAATCAGGAATACAAGAGCTGGTCGAGAGTTCCGTAAAAAGAATATGTAAATAAAAAGAAGCTGTGTCGCTAACCTTAGTGACACAGCTTTTATAATGTTACTCAGTGCGCGGATTGGATATTTAATATAAAAGAGTTGCAATTGCAGATTAACGCTAATAAAACCATGTGATACTAGTGTATGTGTTAAGAGATGACAAATGTGATGCTGATGCGACTTATGATATAATATGTGTAGGGCAATTTCTCTGCGTAGAGTGTGAATAAGATGAAATAGGATGATAAAATATTAATATTGCAAAATTATTGCATTGAAATAGAGCTAGAATGTATTCATAAGAGGTTGACTATCGCATAAAAATCATATACAATACGAACAACATGTTGAGGAGAAAGGGGGTGAAACAATGAGAGAAAAAATGACGCTTAAGAAGGGAAGACAATTAATACTTGGAGTAATTTTGGCTTCGCTTCTGATGGGTACAACCGCATTTGCTTATATGTATCCGGTTTCAGCGGTTTGGAGCGGTGGCACTAAAGTCGAAACTCTTGAACATAAGTGGAATTATGCGAAGGGCAGGTTGACAGTTTATAGCAAAACAGATCCGTATGAGCATCACACTACCGCGCGTGTATGTGTTAGATTGGGTACTACATATGCGAGAAGTGAATACGGCAACCAAGGGCTCTATATAGACTTGTCAGAGACAAAAGAATTTGATGGTCATAGACTTGGTCTTGCTGAACAGGATTTTAGCTCAAATGCGTATTGGTATGATGTGAAATAGCTACTATGGGCTGTAAGGTGTTTGTCTTACAGCCCACAGTTATTTTATAGGAGGAAGGTTTTGAACAGCAGAAGAATATCTAGGTTAGTTTTGCTTATCATGATAATGATTATGCCAATAACGGCTATGATTATGATATATCACATTTCCGTCTGCCGAACTTTGGAGAAGGGGAGCCCTTTTTTTATGGGGAAAGAATCTATAAATTATTATATTGAGGGTCGAGCAAATAAAGACGATGTTCTCAAAGCGTTTAAGGAAATTGGTATTAACGGCGCTCTTTATCGACTGGATAATTACGAAGGAAGTAGAATTATAAAACTTTTTTATAAAGGTGATTATGCCAATATCCCTATGAAAAGCGGGCATTTTTTGAATCATAAAGAAATCGAATCTAAAGAGCCGTATGCTGCTGTTGGTGCGGGGCATGTTGATAAAATAACGTATGAAGGCAATAAACCATATATTACTTTAAGTGGTGGTGTATACAGAGTGGTCGGAATAATTGGGATGAACGAGCCAACATTTTTTGATGATTTTATATATACGAATTATATGGCTGATAATAGTGATTTAGTCGACGAAGTAGTGGAAGTAGACTATTTTGTGGTGACTAACGGGCAAGATTTCTTGAACAGGATGTTAGGGAAAAATATAAACGCTAAATTTGCCGGCTATGGAATGATGAATGACAATTCCAAATTGTTAAATGATATAAAGTACATTAAATATTTTGTTCTGCTTTTGCTATGTATAGGCATATCCATTTTTATGAGTTTGTCCTTTTATATGAACTCTAAGATGAAAGAAGTAGCCATAAGAAGAATGGTGGGGGGTAGCGTTAACAAAGTGATTGCCTATTATGCGCTCGAAATCCTTACATATATATTCTTTTCTTTTTTGATATGCTTTACAATAAGCGCTATATGGTTTAACGATTATAGAAAGTACATGATTTTGGGATATATAATTACCGTACCGGCTTTACTTCTTATGATAGTTATAGTTGTGTCTAAGGAGGCTAAAAGGAATATTTCGGAGGCATATTTTTGATGTTGGAATGTTTGAGAATGGTAAAAAAATATATATTGACATGTATTTCTATGGTGATAACTGTGGTGCTTGTGGGGTGTTTAATTATATTGTTAGATGAGAAAATACAAGAGCACAATAAGAAAGGCTATCCGCAAAGCGGTAAATACCAAATTACAGTTGACATATTCGGTCCGGATTATAGTGCGTATTTGAGGAACGGAAAAGCTTTCGATGATTATTGTGACTTGTATGAAGAACTTAATACTGATTTTCGCTGGAAGTATGTTTCGGAAGATGAACTATATGCTAAAGTAGAAAGCGGAGATGTTCCGCAAGAGTGTTTCAGAGAGGCCGAAGAGAGAAGCGGCGGTATGTATGACGGATATGTTAAGGTAATTCTGGCTACTGAAGATTTTGTAAAAGAGCACGGAATAGTGATTGATAAAGGTCAATTGTTTTCGGGATATACAGAGTATGAAATATCACCTTGCCCTGTTTGGCTAGGGGGGTTATATGAAAACACTTGTGAAATAAATGACTTGCTGTCGATAGACATAGATGGAATAGTATATCCGTGCTATGTCGCGGGATTTATCAGCCAAGAAAGTTGTTACTATTCAGAAACTGAGAATAGAATGATTTCATGCGATAATGCAGTTTTTGTGCCTCATTTTTATAACATGGAAAATAATAGAGAATGCCGGGATTTCCTTGAAAGATATTTTAACGGAATAATATATTCTGATTTGTCTTATGAAGAGGTTAATAATGCGATTGATAATTTACAGTCAAAGTACAATATAAGTTCGCTTACACTTATAGATACCGATCCGACTAAAAGATTTGATGAATGGAGTTCTAGACACTCCAAAATGTCCGGACAAATAGTTAGAAGTTTGGAAAGAATAACCTGGGCGATAGTTATTGGTGCTGCGGGTGTTTTGGGAATGCTTTTGACGACTGTTATGCGTAGAGAAATGTACAACTTAGGGATATATATGTTGTGCGGAAGAAGCTACAAATATATTGTCGGTATTATATTATCTTTTGTTACATTGCTTTTGCTGGTATCGGATTTTGTGTTAATAGGAATATGTCAGGTATCTGAAGCTGGCGTTTCGGCATATGTGAAGATTCACGCTATGTTAATTATTCTATGGACTTTATCTTCGCTTGGAAGCACAATAGTAACCCAAAAGAATGACATAATGAGCTTTGTGGGAGGAAAAGAATGAGTTATATTGAGTTAGAAAATGTGAAGGTAGAATTTGGGCAGGAAAGAACTTTTATATCGAAAAGGCGAAAAGTTGCCAAAGTAGTTGCTCTTAATGATACATCATTAAAAATCAATGAAGGGGAATTTGTTGCTATAATGGGGAAAAGCGGGTGCGGAAAGACGACATTGTTAAATGTAGTTGGTACCTTATTGAAACCTCAAGGCGGTGCGTTTTTACTGGATGGTAGAAATATTACTGACATGAATGATTGTGAATTGGCTAAACTTAGAAATCATGAAGTTGGGTTTATTGTTCAACATTTCGCACTTGTGGACGATATTACTGTTGAGAAAAATGTTGCGTTACCGCTTACATATAGGCACATTCCTAAAAAAGAAATAGATAAAAAGGTAGCAGAAATTTTGAAAAGACTGTCTATTAGTGACAAAAGCAAGAGATACCCTTACGAATTGTCAGGAGGACAAAAACAGCGAGTTGCGATAGCGCGTGCATTGATTACAGAACCTAAATTGTTGCTGGCGGATGAGCCGACGGGAGCGCTTGATGAAGAAACCGGTAATGAAATCGTGGATATATTGAAAGAATTGAATGCAAAGAATAGGATGACGATTATTATGGCAACACATGACAAGGAGATTGCATTGGCGGCCAATTATATTATTCATATGAAAGATGGGAAAATAGTATCATAGCATATTAATGATAAGTGATCAGATAAGAAAGCTGTGTCGCCAATACCGGTGACACAGCTTTTAATTTCCTGCGGCTGCGAAAAGGGCTTCAATCTCTTCCTGAGTAAGCATCTGATCGCCTCCGTGAATATCTTTATTAACGTTTGCAAGAACTTCGTTGACATCAACTTCTTCGGATGCTGCCGGAGGAGGCGCTGCCTCGGCAGGAGCGGGTGCGGGAGCAGGAGCCGGTGCGGGTGCAGCTCCCTGAGCGCCGACTTCACTTGCAAGCTTGTCGAAATCGACGGTACTTCTGTTTGAAATATCAACATTATTCTGCGAAAGAAAATCATTGTAATCATTGGAAGAGAGGTTGGTACGCTCTGCCCGATCGTTGTGCCAGAACGTTCCGCGCTCGTCTGCTGTAGGAGTCGAGTCACCCTGACTACCGTTCTGCGCCTGGTTCATAAGCTCATACATCCAGGCACAATACTCCTCGTAAGTGATATGCCCGAAACGATACTTTTCTTCATATGTCATGTTCGTCTGGTACCACTTAATAATAGGGTTACGAGGCACATTCGGCGGAATCTCCGCCAGTGCATATAACTCCATGATCGGGCTGTAAACAATTATTTTCTTTTCTTTTTTAGTCTCATTTTCCGAAGAAATATTTTCACCCATAGTTTCATTTTACGAAAAAATATTAATGAAACGTTACAAGCGTTATTTTTCACCCGTCACTGCATAGTTATGTCAACCACGCCGAATTTTGCAACCGACCTATTGACAAAAGAAATTAATGTGATATCATAATGATATCAACCAACAACACGGAGTCTATTTACGGAGGCTTAAAATGAGTGTATTAACTATTGAAAATTACACAAAGGTTTACAGCGGCGACAAAAAGGCCGCAGACAATGTTTCTTTGACCGTTGAAAGCGGTGATATATACGGATTCATCGGCCATAACGGTGCAGGTAAGAGTACTACCATAAGAGCAATCGTGGGTGTGCTTGATTTTACTGACGGAGAGATCTTTATAGACGGTCATTCCGTTAAGAAAGAGCCTATGGAATGTAAGAAAGTTACGGCTTACATCCCCGATAACCCGGATCTTTATGAGAACCTTACCGGTATTCAGTATTTAAATTTCGTGGCGGATGTGTTTGACATCGATGCAGATGTAAGAGAAGCCCGTATTAAGGATTACGGCGACAGACTTGAGATTACGGAAGCGCTCGGCGACCCGATTTCTTCCTACTCACACGGTATGAAGCAGAAGGTAGCAATCCTTTCGGCGCTGATCCACGAGCCTAAGTTAATGGTTATGGACGAGCCTTTTGTGGGCCTCGACCCCAAAGCCGCATTTATGCTCAAAGAAATCATGCACGAGATGTGCGCACGCGGTTCGGCAGTTTTCTTTTCCACTCATGTACTTGAGGTGGCAGAGAAGCTTTGCAACAAGGTAGCCATCATCAAGAAGGGTAAGATTATTGCACAGGGAACCATGGAAGAACTTACCGGCGGTAAGTCTCTTGAGGAAGTATTCCTGGAGGGTGTCAATGAATAACAAAAATGTTCTTTTGCTAAAGACCCTTCTTCGGTCAACCAGCAGTCTCAATGTTTTGAAGACTTCCAAGGACAGAAAGAAAAAGGGTAAGATAATCGGAACTTTTATAGCGTATATAATGTTATACCTGATGCTTCTTGCATACAGCGTACTTATGGCAATGGGCTATGGCCGTGCGGGACTTACCGAGGCGATGCCGATGTTGCTTACCATGATACTTACGGCTCTTGCATTTATGCTGACCATTCTCAAGAGCAACAGTTATCTGTACGGCTTCAAGGAATACGACATGCTGATGGCAATGCCTTTTACCGAGAAGACCGTTGTGGGAAGCAAGTTCATGTATATGTATCTTAAGAGTCTTCCCTGGTACTTAACAATGTCGGTAGCAATGTTAATCGGCTACGCAATGTATGCTAAGCCTGCGATAGCGGTATATCCTATATGGATAGTGCTTTCGATGTTTATCCCCGTAATTCCGATGCTTGTGGCAAGTCTATTAAGCTTTGTGGTAGCTAAGATCAGCGCGGCCTTTAAGTATTGGAAAGCTGTGCAGGCGATACTGCTTTTTGCGGTAATTATTTTAAGCTTCTTCTCAAGATTCTTCATAGAGAAGATAATCAAAGACGACAGTGTGGATGAGATCCTTCAAGGTACGGCTTCTTTTACCGAAAGCTTTGAGAAGATATACCTTCCCGCCGGGTGGTTCAGGGAAGGCGCGACGGAACTTAAGATTTCAAGCATTCTTTTGCTCATAGGCGTATCGGTACTGCTGTTTGAACTTGTATTTGTAATCATAGCGCGCTCTTATAAGAGACTTAACAGCGCCATGAAGACAAGTGTGGCAAGACACGCTTACAAGCTTACGAAGCAAAAGAAAAACAGCGCAGCCAAGAGCATGGCTTTCAAGGAAATCAAGCGCTTTACCGGTTCGATTCCTTATCTTACCAATGCCGGCGCCGGTTACGTGATGGCAGTCGGTGTGGGTATTGCGGCACTGTTTGTGGGACTTGATAAGATTATCGGAACGGTAACTTCGGGAGCGCCTGTAACCGGCGACATGGTGAAGGTGGCAATCCCCTTCATAGCATACTTTTTAACAGGCATGATGGCGCTTACCTGTTCATCACCTTCGCTTGAAGGCAAGAACTACTGGATTATTAAGTCATTGCCCATATCTTACAAGGACATCTACCTTGGCAAGATTCTTGCCAACCTTTACATATCGATTCCTGCGCAGATTATCGCAACATTGGGCTTATGTATAGGCGGCAAGTGCGGTATCATTGAGACTGTAGGGTACATTTTACTGGGAATTGTGTTGTGCGTATTTTCCGCGACCTTCGGCTGCGAGTGCGGCATCAGATTTATGAAGCTTGACTGGGAGAACGATGTAGAAGTGGTTAAGCAGGGCACGGCAGTTGTGGTATACATGTTCCCCAACATGATATTTACAATAATTATGCTTATCGGCGGAGCAATTCTTTCGGCATTGATCGGTAAGGTATTTGTGGTAGTTACTGCAATGCTTATATATGGATTACTTACCGCGGTATGTATGATGAGAGTAATGGCTTTGGCCAAGAAAAAATAACTTAAGGAGGCTAATTCAATGGAAGAGAAAATCTTAAAAATTAAAAAGAACGGGATGGGCGCTTTGTTACTCATTCTTTTGACGCAGATTGCTGCGGTCGCAGGAATTGTTTTTGCGGCAATGAATATTGAAAAGCCCGGAAGAATGGGCGGACTGTATGTTGTGCTGCTGGTGATTTGTATTCTTTATCTGTCCTTAAGCTTTATATTATACGGCGGTCTTAAGGTATTAAAACCCCAGGAGGCCATCGTGCTTACTCTTTTCGGTAAGTATTACGGAACGTTAAAGGGCGACGGATTCTACTTCGTTAACCCTTTTGTAACAGCTATCAACCCTGCGGCCAATACAAGACTTAATCAGAGCGGGGACGTTAAGGCGGGCCTTCCCGTCAATGCCACAGGCTTTGAAATGCCCTCTAAGAAGCTCTCGATGAAGATCATGACCCTTAACAACACAAGACAGAAGATTAACGACTGCCTCGGTAACCCTATCGAAATCGGTATTGCCGTTACATGGAGAATCGTTGATACCGCCAAGGCTGTATTTAACGTAGAGAACTACAAAGAGTTTCTTTCGCTGCAGTGTGACGCCGCTCTTCGCAATATCGTAAGAATCTACCCTTACGACGTAGCCAAGAACGTGGATACCACAGGCGACGGTCAGGCTGATGAAGGCTCGCTCAGAGGCTCCAGCGAAATCGTGGCAGACAGAATCAAGAAAGAAATTCAGGCACGCGTTAATCTTGCCGGCATCGAAATCGTAGAGTCAAGAATCACATACCTTGCATACGCTCCCGAAATTGCTGCGGCAATGTTACAGCGCCAGCAGGCTTCCGCTATCATCGACGCAAGAAAGATGATCGTGGACGGTGCGGTAGGCATGGTGGAACTTGCGCTTGAAAGACTTAACGAGAACCACGTGGTAGACCTTGACGAAGAAAGAAAGGCAGCAATGGTTTCCAACCTCCTCGTAGTATTGTGCGGCAACCATGACGCTCAGCCTGTTGTCAACTCAGGCAGCTTATATTAAAATGTCAGAAAGTGGTGTAAAATGGCAGAAAAAAAACAGGTGCCATTAAGGCTCAACGAAAATCTTTATAATGCACTTGCCAAGTGGGCAGAAGATGACTTTCGCTCGGTTAACGGGCAGATAGAGTATCTTCTTACCGAGTGTGTCAAGCAGCGTAAAAAGAACGGTAAATATGTTGGGGAAGATATCGATGCACCATTAGACATTGATATAAGTTAGGGGGACACTGACATGAAAAATCGCGAGTTTTTAAGACCCGGTCACAGGATTGCGGTTATTGTTTCTTTTATCGTTTTATTGATAAGCCTTATCCTTGCAATCGTTCTGGCTGCTACCACCGAGGGCGAGATTCCCACACATTTTGACTTCTTTGGAGAGATAGATGCGTACGGCTCACCTTGGACAGCGGTTTTACTTCCCGCGATTATGCTCTTAACCAATCTTGGCTCGCTTGCAATTATAGCACTCGTACCAATCAGTTCATGGAATATGCCCGCCAAGATTACAGACGCCAACAGACCCTTTGTCTACAATGACGCGCTCTGGACGGTAGTCATTACGATGCTTACGATGTCGCTTATTGCGCTTGTCGGCACGATATTCATGTTCTTTGTCCACAAAGGCTTCGGAATAGCCGTAACCGGCGTTTTGGTAGTGGGCATCGGCGCGATGGTGGTATTTCTCGTTAAGAGCGTGATAGACTCGAAGCGATACGCATAAAGAGGTAAATATATGGAAGAAATTTACAATAAACTTCAAACGGTAACGGTGCCGACCGCATCGATAGCTTGTATGATTATTTCCGGATTGCTCTCTGTAGCGGTTCCGGTACTTATCGCAATATACTTGCGAAAGAAATATAACTGCAATCTTAAGTGCTTCCTCATAGGAGCGCTTGTGTGGATAGTATTCGCCAAGATTCTTGAGGCTGTTGCGCACTACATAGTGCTGTTTAAAAGCCCCGCCGGTGCGACCATTCAGGGAAATCTTTGGATGTACGCTTTGTACGGCGGTTTAATGGCCGGCCTTTTTGAAGAAGTGGGCAGATTTGTCGGAATGCACTATTTCCTTAAGGACTGCAGAGACAACGACCGTAACAGTCTTATGTACGGAGCGGGTCACGGCGGAATTGAAGCCATTATTCTGGTCGGACTCGGTATGTTACAAAATATAGCCGTCAGCTTTCAGATTAACAACAGAGCATTGGGCCCCTCATATGAAGTGCTTAAGACGCTTCCCGAAGAACAGGGTATAGCTTCTTTGAACAGTCTGTTTCAGCTTGTTGATGCAGAGCCGTACTTATTTTTGACGGGCATGGTTGAAAGAATTCCCGCAATAGCATTCCACATTGCGCTTAGCGTACTCGTATGGAAAGCGGTCAAAGAAAAAAAGGTGCTTTATCTTATTCTGGCAATCCTTTTTCACTTCATCTTGGATGCCGCAGCGGTTCTTATAACCGGTGTCACAGACAATGTTGTGGCGATTGAAGGATTCATCTACGCGATGTCGGCAGTAATTATTTGTGTGATTGTTCTTTTGACGAGAAAGAAAAAAGAAGAAGCAGTAACTGTATAGAGCGAAACGGCCCGGGGTTAAAAGCCCCGGGTCATTTAAAAAATAAACAGAAAATAAACTTTAATAAACTTTACTAAATTAAAGTCTCAAAGTCTTGCGCGCGGACGTAATAAGAAATATCTTAATAGAGAACTGATTGGCAACAACATATTTTGGAGAGAGAAAATGAACTTTTTTAAGAAGCACAAAAAAGGATTGATTATCCTTACCGTAATCGTCCTCGTAATCGGCGGAATAGTGATATGGTTCAAATCCGCCATGAAGAAAGGCATGGAAATAATTAACGCCGCCATGGCCAATGAAATCGTTACTGCCGAGAAGCGCGACATAGTGAGTGTCGTATCGGCAACAGGTAAGATTACCAGTATTGATTCAAGAAGCGTTACTTCCACCGCGACCGGCGCGAAGGTGCTGGAAGTTAAGGTACTCGAAGGCGATGAGGTCAAAGAAGGAGACGTCATTGCAATTCTTGATGCATCTTCCTACGAAGAGAATCTTGCAAATCTCGAAGACAGCCTTAACAATTCCAAAAAATCAAATAACTTAAGCATTTCTTCCGCAAAGCGTCAGCTTGATGAAACGGTTGCAAGCACGAACGCATCCAATGACAAGTACAACACGCAGGTTGCTGACCTTGAGAAGAAGCTTGAGGATTACAAGAATTTAAAGGAGCAGTCTTATAATCTTTACAAGCAGGCAGTGGCTGACAGAACCGCTGCGCAGACTGCATACGAAAAGGCACTTAAGGCGCTTACAACTCCGGCAGCTCCTGCAACACCCACAACTCCCGATAACAGCACATCGGGTAATGATACATCGGGTAATGACACATCAGGCAATGCTCCGGCCCAGACACAGCCCGCACCCGATGTAACGGCTCTGTTACAGACATATAATGCGGCTCAGGCCAACGAAGCTACCCGCTTAAGCAACTATAACACCATTGTTGCTCAGTATGAGGCTACCGAGACATCTCTTAACAACATGAAAGACACCCGTGACGAGATGAAGCGTAACAGTGATGCAAGTGTAGCCGCAAGGCAGGATGCACTTTCAAGCGCCAAGATCCAGTCTAACTCAGCTACTACAAGCGTAGAGTCTCAGATTGATGCGGTAAAGGATCAGATTGAGAGCTGTACCGTAACCTCACCCATCGATGGCGTAATTACTTCCCTCGGAGTAACGGAGGGCTCACAGTACGCAGGTACCGCTGTAGCGGTTATAGAGGACGTAAGCTCCTATGAAATCACTGCAGAAATCGATGAGTACGATATCGGCGCCGTTAAGAAAGGACAGAAAGTCGTTATTAAGACCAACGGTACAGGCGACACCGAGCTTGAAGGCATAGTTAAGTCTGTAGCGCCCAGAGCATCAATCGGCGCAGGTGGAGTCACCTACAAGGTAGTCATTTCGGTACTTACCAAGAACGACCTCTTAAAGCTTGACATGACAGCCAAGTTAAGCATCGTTCTCGAAGAAGCCAAGAACACCCTTACAGTTCCCTACGACGCTGTAGAGACCGACGATGACGGTAAGGAATACGTCAACGTGGTAGACGGCAAGGACGCTTCTAACCTTCCCATTACCCACAAGGTATATGTAACCACAGGCGTTACCAGCGCATACTATGTAGAGATTCTTTCAGGCGATTTGAAAGAAGGCGACGAAGTAACCGTAGAGCGCGAGAACACAGGTACATTTGACTTTAACACTATCTTTGGAGTTAACGGTAACGAGACCGACGGAATGTAGGAGCGACGATGGAAGATAAAAAGAAAATTATTGACATGAAAGGCATCGTCAAGAAATTCTTTATCGGTACTCCCAATGAACTTGCCGCTCTCGGCGGCGTGGACATAACGGTCTACGAAGGAGAATTCGTAGCAATCGTGGGAGCGTCGGGCTCGGGTAAATCGACCCTTATGAATATAATCGGGTCGCTCGACCGCCCTACCGAAGGCACCTATTTCCTCGACGGAATAAATGTTACCGAAAGCAAAGACGATGAACTTTCAAAGATTAGAAACAGAAAAGTAGGTTTTGTATTCCAGACCTACAATTTAATAGCCAAGACCAATGCTCTTAAGAACGTGGAAATGCCCATGTTATACGCCGGTATGGGACGCAGCAAGCGTGCCGCAAGAGCCGCGGAACTTCTTAAAATTGTCGGCATGGGCGAAAGAATGAAGCACCTTCCCGAAGAACTCTCCGGCGGACAGAAGCAGCGTGTGGCAATAGCAAGAGCCATGGCCAATGACCCTGCGATTATCCTTGCGGACGAGCCTACAGGAGCTCTTGATTCTCAGACCGGCCGCTTAGTTATGGACATATTCCACAAGCTTCATAAGGAGCAGGGTAAGACAATAGTTTTAATCACCCACTCCCCCGAGCTTGCCGAAGAATGTGAGCGCATCATAACCCTCAAGGACGGCCTCGTGGTAGGAGAGAGAGCCGGCAGCGGGGCGCCTGCTTTTGCGGCGGCCGAAGAGGAGGTGAGCGTGTCATGATGATGTTTTTTGAAAACGTGAGACTTGCTTTTACCAGCCTTATGGCCAATAAGATGCGCGCGCTTCTTACGATGCTTGGCATAATAATCGGTATTTCATCGGTTATTGCGATTATGACGGTCGGTAACTCCCTTACCATTCAGGTAACGGACTCCATGTCCACCATGGGAGCCAATAACATAAACGTTTACCTTACCAACAGGGAAGCAGAGACGGAGACCACTGAGGAAGGATACATATTTAAGAGCGATTCGCAGACTGCAGTTACGCTTCGCGAGAGCGATTACATTTCGGATGATATGGTCAAGACTCTTTGTGAGACTTATCCCGAAGAAATATATGCAATTTCAGCCACGAGCTCCGCGGGCTCGGGCCAGGTACTTGACGGTAAAAAGTACGCCAATGTTACACTGACCGGCGTCAGCATGGGCGAATTTGTGGCAAGTAATGTGAAATTGTCGTCGGGCAGGTTCTTTTACGAATCGGAGATGGAGAAAGGTCTCATGCTGGGGCTTATATCCGACAAAGCGGTCAACAACCTTTATGACGGCGACGAGGAAGCTGCGCTGGGCGATACAGTTAACGTATACATTGGCGATAAGTTCTATCAGGTCACAATCGTAGGCGTTTACAAGTACGAAAGAAACGCCATGATGTTCTCCATGACTGCGGACAAGGACTTAAATACCAATCTCTATATACCCTTAAGAGCGGCCAAAGAAATTACGCACAACGACGGCTACGTTAACTTCACGATTGTAACGTCAGCAGGTGTGGATGCAGATCAATTCGCAAGTAAGGTCGACAGTTTCTTTATGTCATATTACCGTAACAACAGGAACTTTGAAGTTACTGCATTCAGCCTTGCATCAGTGGTAGAGACCATGTCTACTATGATGGGCTCAATTACCAAAGCGATAGCAATTGTAGCAGGCATAGCGCTTCTTGTAGGCGGTATCGGTGTTATGAATATAATGCTTGTATCCATTACGGAGCGTACCCGTGAAATCGGTACCAGAAAGGCCCTCGGAGCGCCTAACAGCTCCATCCGCATGCAGTTTATCGTGGAAGCGGTTGTTATCTGTATTGTGGGCGGTATCATAGGTATTATCATCGGTGTTACGGCAGGAGTGCTTCTTGCCAATGCCCTCGGAACTCCCGCGGCACCTTCGGTATTCAGCATCATCCTGAGTCTTTCTTTCTCCATGGCAATCGGCGTATTCTTCGGATACTACCCAGCCAACAAAGCAGCCAAGATGGACCCCATCGAAGCGTTAAGATACGAATAATGGAAAGCCTTCTCTTTACGAGAAGGCTTTTTGCTTGGCCTCAATATACAATTGTTCTTGTACTTCAGTTGTAAAACGAGATGCAACCCCTCTCGTTCCGGCCTGAGGCCATAGTGGGTTGAAAGTGAATACCTTCCGGGAGGTTGCATCCCGGTTTACAAAGAGACTGGCTCAGGCTAGTCTCTTCTTTGTTGGTGGAGGAT
>JAFZLD010000008.1 GCA_017553505.1 Lachnospiraceae bacterium | reverse complement strand
TTAAAAAGACTTCCACACCCTCTCTGGAATCATCTATACTTCTGATGGCAAAACCCTTAATTGAGTTCCAAAGTGCGAAAACTCCGTCATAATCTTCTATTGTCATGGGACGAATTATTACGTTATCCATAAGACCTCCAATTTTGTAAAAACACATTCCTTTTAAAGTGTACATCAAAAACGTGACAAAAACCACACTTTATTTTTGCATAACTATACAATCAATTTGAATATTATGCAAGGGTTTATACATATTTTTGTGTATTTTTAATAGTAATCATCTATTTTTATGCATGAATTTGTACTTGCATTTGCATAAATATGGGTATATATTAAGGAAGACACGAAACGAGCGCCCCAAAAGGGGCTTGCATACTAATAAATATTCAAATAAGGAGAATACACAAATGGCAAAAGAAAAAGTAATACTTGCATACTCCGGCGGACTTGATACCACAGCTATCATTCCCTGGCTTAAAGAAAACTTTGATTATGAAGTAGTTTGTGTCTGCGTAGACTGCGGTCAGGGCAACGAGCTCGACGGCCTTGAAGAAAGAGCCAAGTACTGCGGCGCAGAAAAGTTATATATTGAAAACGTAATCGACGAGTTCTGCGACGAATACATCGTTCCCTGTGTACAGGCTCACGCAGTATATGAGAATAAGTACTTACTCGGTACTTCAATGGCTCGTCCCGTTATTGCAAAGCGTCTTGTTGAAATCGCACGTAAGGAAGGCGCTACCGCAATCTGCCACGGCGCTACCGGTAAGGGTAACGACCAGATTCGTTTCGAGCTTGGTATCAAGGCTCTTGCTCCCGACTTAAAGATTATCGCTGCATGGCGTAACGATAAGTGGACACTTGATTCCCGTGAGTCAGAAATCGAATACTGCAAGCAGCACGGAATCGAGCTTCCTTTCTCCGCTGACAACTCTTACAGCCGTGACCGTAACATCTGGCACATCAGCCACGAAGGTCTCGAGCTTGAAGATCCCGCCAACGAACCCAACTTCGATCACCTTCTTGTACTCGGCGTAACTCCCGAGAAGGCACCCAATGAAGGCGAGTACGTAACCCTTTCTTTTGAGAAGGGTGTACCTACAGCTGTTAACGGCAAAAAGATGAAAGTATCCGAAATCATCACCGAACTTAACAAATTAGGCGGCAAACACGGTATCGGAATTGTGGATATCGTAGAAAATCGTGTTGTAGGCATGAAATCCCGTGGCGTATATGAGACTCCCGGTGGTACAATATTATACGAAGCTCATCAGCAGCTCGAAGAGTTAATCTTAGACCGCGACACCTACCGTGAGAAGGAAGAAATGGGCAACAAGCTCGCTCAGATCGTATACGAAGGTAAGTGGTTCACTCCTCTTCGTGAGGCATGCCAGGCTTTCATCGAGAAGACTCAGGAATACGTAACCGGCGAAGTTAAGTTTAAGCTCTACAAGGGCAACATCATCAAGGCCGGCACCACTTCTCCTTACTCACTTTACAATGAAAAGATTGCATCCTTCACAACAGGCGACCTTTACGATCACCACGACGCAGAAGGCTTCATCAACCTCTTCGGTCTTTCCACCAAGGTTCGCGCCATGAAGATGCAGGAAGTAGCCAAGAACGGAAAATAATTATGCCTAGCACTACAATCTGGATTATTGTTTACTTTGCGGTCGCCAATCTCTTCGGATTTGCCTCCATGGGAATGGACAAGTACCGCGCACAGAACCACAAATGGCGCATCAGCGAAGCAATGCTCTTCTTCTTTGCAATTATCGGCGGAAGCATCGGCTCCATCATCGGTATGAAGTTCTTTCGCCATAAGACCAAGCACAAGAAGTTCACGATTGGCCTGCCCATAATACTTCTTATCCAGATTGCGATAGTGATTTACTTAATTGTAAGTCCGCAGCTTAATATCACGATACAGTAGACAAAACCCCGAGACTTTTAAAGCCTCGGGGTTCTTATTATACTTCTGCAATTATTTCAATCTCACATAAAACGTTCTTCGGAAGAGCCTTAACAGCTACGCAGCTGCGGGCGGGCTTGGAAGTGAAGAACTTGGCATATACGCCGTTGAATGCGGCGAAATCGCCCATGTCTGCGAGGAAGCAGGTGGTCTTGACTACGTGGTCGAAATCGGTGCCGGCTGCCTTAAGAAGCTCACCTATGTTTTTGCATACAAGTTCTGTCTGCTCTTCGATGGTGCCGTTAAGAACTTCGCTTGTGGCGGGATTGATGGCAATCTGGCCTGACGCAAAGAACAATCCGTTGGTGATGTAACCCTGTGAGTAAGGGCCGATGGCCTGAGGGGCCTTATCTGTTGCTACTACTTTCATAATGTACTCTCCTGTTCTTTATTCTACTTCGTCTTCGTCAAATTCAGCCAATACATAGTACCCTCTGGGAGTTTCCTCAACAGTAACTACCGTGCCCTCGCGGGACTTAAGGCGCTTGTTGAAGGGGATATTGGGTGACATGGCAAGAGACGGGTCTATTGTGTAATAGTAGTTACTGGGAAGAAGGCCTTCCGTAACCGTGATGTGGTCGCCGGCTTTGCATAATCCGGGGCGTTCCATCTTAAATTCAATACGACGCATCCTAAACACCTTCTTTTTACATTTAGAACATTCTACCACAAAGAATCTTCCTATACACCATAAAAATTGTCAAAAAGTATTCGATGATTTTCGCCTTTGTTGTAAATCAGCATTGTACTTTTACAAATTTTCATATAAAATATAAACAGCACCATTATACACAGAAATAAAAAAGTGTATCAGAGGCGAAATCCCGCCTCCCAAAATTCTATAATTGGGGGTTAATCTAACATGTATAAAGTTATTGCGGTAGACGATGAACAGAATGCATTGAATCGTTTTGAAAGACTTATCGCCCAGGATAATCGCTTGGAACTTCTTAAGACATTTACCAAGCCCGCCGACGCGATAGACTTCATCAAGTCCAATCAGGTTGACATCGCTTTTCTCGATATCGAAATGCCTGAAATGACCGGCCTTGAACTTGCCGAGTGTCTCATGGACGTCAATCCCTATTTGGAAATTGTATTTGTTACCGCCTACAATCAGTATGCTTTGGAGGCATTCAGAGCTCATGCAACGGGCTATCTCTTAAAGCCGCTTTCTCATGACGACTTCACCGCTCAGATTGACAGTATGGAGAAGAAGCTTGAAAAGTCTCACGTAGTTGAGGACGACAAGCTTATTATCAGTTGCTTCGGCGCATTCTCCATTAAGAAAGCCAATGACTTTGAGCCTCTTCGTTTCAGAACATCCAAGGCCGAGGAACTCCTTGCTTACCTTGTTCAGAACGAAGGCCGTGCGCGCTCCAAGGACATGATTCTTGATACACTCTGGCCCGATGCCGATCTTGATAAGGCAGCCAATAACTTCCGCGTAACCTGTACCTACATCAGAAGTACTCTCGCAGACTTCGGTTACACCGACGTTTTGGTACGCGATCACGACGACTACAGCATCAACACCGCCAGAATCAAATGTGACTATCTTGAGTTCAGAAGCAAGATTGCTAACCCCGATACTCTCGGTCTTCCCGAGGTTGAAACCCTTATCAATCTCTACAAGGGCCCCTACCTTGAGAACCGTTTCTACGACTGGGCTGAGGAAACCAAGGGCTGGCTCGAAGGCCGATACATCCAGCTTTTATACAGAGCAGGACGTCTTTATGCCGAGGCAGACAGAATCGATGCGGCTATCGATGCTTTCGAATCCGTTCTCCGCGTAGATCTTTACGAGGAAGACGCCTTCAAGGAAGTTATCAGACTTAAGCAAAAGAAACTTCCTCCGGCAGCCATCCGCGATTACTATGAGAAGTACAAAGACTCCTTATTCAAAGAGTATGGTCTCGGTCCTTCCCAGGAGATTAAGGAACTCATTAAAGCCATATAGAATAAATACAAACTCAAAGAGGACTGTAAATGATTACCATTATCCGCGCCTTTTGCGTTGTGTCGTGTTTAATATCGGGATTATATGCAGGTATAATTTTCTATTTTTTCCGCAACGCAAAGCGCATGGTATTCTTTGCAGCCCTTTGTCTTTGTTTCTTTTTCAATATCAATCTGAACATTTCCGTGCGTCCCTGCCTGATTTACGACGCAGACTATCTTAGTACTCTCTCGCCCAATATTTTTCTTGTTACCACCGCTTTAGCTACCATATTGCTTAATATTTACTCAGGATATCTGTATACCGAGGTGCAGTTTAAGTATTCCTCCGTATACAATACCCTTTTACTCATCTTGAGCATTTGTTCTCTGATAGTTCCCAGCGATCACGTTTTTCCTATGTACGTGGCTCTTTTTGCTTTGTCATACGTTGCCGCATTTCACGGAATTCATCTTTCACATATTAATATCAAGCATGGAAAATCCGAATACTTCTATCTGATTATAGCCAACACTATCATGGGCATGGTTGTAACCGCTGAATTTATCACAGTTGTGCTTCACATAGACATCATCGGTCTCAGAATGTTGTTCATGCCCTTCTATCTGCTTTTCCACGGGCTGATGACCGCGCTCTCCTACGGAAATTCCATAAAGAAAACGCAGAAGCTCTCCGCCTCTCTCTCCGATACCATCGAGCGCATCAATCATTCGAACAACGCGCTTATGTGCACGCAGATGAAATCGGAATTTTTGTATCGCTCTCTCGACCTTATCAGCCGCAAGTGCGATGAAGACCCGTTTACGGCGGAGGATCTGACGGTTTCTCTTTCCAAATACCTTCGCCACACGCTTAATTTCCAGCAGCTTCAGGGAATAGTGCCCTTAAGTAACGAAATCGAGCTTACCAAAGCTTTCGTGGCCATTGAAAAAGAAAGATATCCCAAGCTTAAAGTCGAATACAAATTTCCGGACCCGCTTCCGGACTTTCATATACCGCCTCTTTCCATTCAGCCCCTTGTGGAGAATGCGATTGAGCACGGATTTACCGAGGATTCTGCCGAACCCAAAGTTACGCTTACGATTATTCCTTACCGTGACTACTACCATATCGATGTGTCCGATAACGGCGCCGGTATGGACGAAGATGTTGCGGTTTCTCTCACCGATTCGCTTAACGACAGCGCGCGTATCGGCATATATAACATTCACACAAGGCTTATAAACCTCTTCGGTAAAGGCCTTGTTATTCAGAGTGCTCCGGGGGTAGGTACCAGCGTATCCTTCGTCGTACCGCCCGACGCCGAAGCATATTTGCGTGAAAAGGGGGCCAATGCATGAAAAGAAGAACCAATGCCCTCCTGATTATTATTCTCTTACCGCTTATCTACGTTACGGTTTTGTTTTTCCTGAATAAATCGATTCAGCCGGTCGAATTGAATGTCGCCCGCTCAGATGAACCCTCCGACACTCTTTATTTCGATACAGCTAAATTTTACGCGCTTTCAGGCGAGATTATCTGCTTCCCCGGTGTGCTTCTTTCGCCTACAAGCGGCAATTATACGGCGGTGGACGATTTTATCACCAATGCCAAGCAGACTCATGATTTTTTCTACGCTTCCGCTTTCTCCGATTACAGAAGACCGCAAAGCGTAGTGGGTAATGATTATATCGTAACTCTTGCTTTTAACACCAAACTTCCGACGGAAGCCGAGTATTCCATATGGTTCCCGTCAGAATTCTGCGAATACAGGATATTTGTAAACGGCGAGCTTGTTTCCGAGTCTCCTACGTTTAACTCCAACAAACCGATATTCCCGAAATCCTTTGTCAGCAAGCTTCCACCCACGGCTGACGGTTACTATACGGTAGTTGCGCAGGTTATTTCCCCCGTCAATTATATGAATTCCTGTCCCGATACGGCTTTTTTTGCCACATCCGACAGATTGCACTGGTCACAGATCGGTGAGCAGCACATCGGTCTCTTTATGGCGGCTTATGTCATTTTTACCATGGTATACATGCTCATTCAGCTCCTGGCGCTTAGGTTCGAGTCGGTTATCGTACCGTTTGTCTGCCTGTCAGGTATGACATGCATTGTTATGGCATTTATGGACGACCGCTGCATTATGAGCTTTATCCCGACCCTTACGGCCGGCACAGGATCCTTTGTGGAGGCTGTTGCAGAGCCTTTGTATCTGCTTTCGCTTATGTATTTCACTGCAGGATTGTTCAAAGAATCCTTCCCGAAACGAATAAGCTACTTCGTGTCGGTATTGCTTCTGTTCCCGCTCGTGAATGCACTCACTCTGCAGCAGTTCCCGTTGCTTGGGAGCATTTCGACTATAGTATCTTTAATACCTTACATAATGTGCGGTTATACCTTCGTGAAGGCCTATGAAAAAAACGAGCCCAATGCTATACCTTACGGCATTTCGCTTGCGCTCGTAGCAAGTAACCTTATACTCTACAGGCTTACATTCGA
This sequence comes from Lachnospiraceae bacterium, assembly GCA_017553505.1. Classification (GTDB taxonomy): domain Bacteria; phylum Bacillota; class Clostridia; order Lachnospirales; family Lachnospiraceae; genus UBA1258. Next base: position 26,262 of record JAFZLD010000008.1, on the reverse strand, counting down.
CATGCTGGTACCTTCGAAGTTTGCCTACTCCATGGGTTACATCGTATTATCAATCGCTATGGTTACAATCTTAGGTCGCGAATACGCCGCCCAGAACGCCAACGAAAACTTCTACACCAGCGAGCTCTCCCGTCAGCTTGAAGCGATGCAGGCTTCCGAGAACGCCTTCTTAAACGCGCAGATGAAGCCTCACTTCCTGTACAATACGCTTAATACCATCGCAGATTGTTGCGTTACCGATTCCAAGAAGGCCCAGAAGCTTATTAACTCGCTTTCCGAGTACCTAAAGCTCATCCTAAGCCTTGATAACATGGACAAGACCGTGCCCATCCGCCACGAGCTCGAACTTGTGGAAGCCTACACGGCAATAGAAAAAGAAAGATTTCCAAGCATCATGTTTGCCAATGAATTCCCGCTTCGGGTCCCCAACATCATGATGCCGCCGATTACCATACAGCCTCTTATCGAGAACGCTATCAAGCACGGTGTTCGTAAGTCCGATAAGCCGGGCGTTGTAACACTTCGTATCATAGAGAACCTTGACTCCGTCGAGTTTTTCGTAAGCGATAACGGCGTAGGTATGGACGAAGCCGCAATGCAACGGCTCTTCGTGATGCCCAAAGAAAACCAGAGCATAGGTATTTACAACATCGACAAGCGTCTTAAGAACCAATATGGTCAGGGATTGCACGTCGAAAGCACTCCGGGACTCGGAACCTGTGTAAGTTTCAAGATTCCGAAGGTAACTTAAATGAATAAACAAAAAGGGCGCCCGGTCGGGCGCTCTTTTTTAAAGCTTTACAGTATGTGAAATGATTTCTTCCGTAATGTTCTTACCGGCCTGTGCGTGAGCCGCCACATATCTGCCGTAGAGCTCCAGCATCTTGTCGGAGTATGTCGATATCTCGCCGCGTAGGTACGTCTCGTTGGAAGTGTTGTATTCGGTATCCTCTGAGGTGTGAATGCTGCGGGCCTGCTTGAGAAGGTCCGGGTGAGCATCGTAGAAAGCTTCGGTCATGCCGGTCTGGATGGCGACTATAGTCTCTATAATCTGCTTCTTCTCGGGAGAAATAGCCGGGAAGTTATCTTTAATCTCTGCATAGCGTGTGGGAGCTGTGCTCTCCATCATGCGGCCGTACTTCTCTGTAATAAGGTTGTGACCTTTCTTAAGCTCAATTTCAAAGTCGTACAGGTACTGCATGAGCATTTCTTTGGTCCAGGTAAGGTACTGGCTTTCGCGCATGATATCGAAGGTGCAGAAGTCATCCTGGCAGGACGCGCGACCGCCTTCGTTCTGTACTTTGTCAAAGGCTTCAAATTCGAGTCGGACTACTTTCTTGGCAAGTTGCTGCACTGTTAGTTTACATAACTCAGACTTAATCATCAACTCTTCGGTATGATGGTCGAGATAATCGTCCGTATCGCTGATGTAGCCCATCTCATACATGATCTGAGCAAAGAATTGACCAATCCGGTCGACGCTTGCAGTATCGGTAGCGGCAAGCAATAAAGGCTTTAACTCATCTCCCATCTCCAAATCATCGAGACTCTTAAAGAGCCATTTATCATGAGGGAAATACTTGTTTTCTATGATGTGTGCAAGCTTCATGGCAGCTTTGATACCGTCGGCGAGCATGACCTTGGCAGTCAATTCATCTCCCCGCTTAAGCATCCTGCTGAAATTGTACTGAGCGCACTGCGAAAACTCGGCAGCGTACTGAGCAAGCTTCTTAAACTGCACAGACTCCGGATAGCCTTCTTCCAGCTTAGATCTTTCAAGGCTGAAGGCACCTTCTTCGTCAGTAAATACGCATCCGTTAACCGCTGTGCTTAGGGCATAATCGGGTATGGTAAGGTAATCTTCCTCAGCAAGCGGGTACTTGCCGAGAAGTTCCTTATAGAATCCTTCTACCGTAGATACTCCGCGACGCTTATGTCCGCTTACAACCGGCGCAACCTTGAAGCCCATAAACTCCTTGGGTAAAGCGTTATAAGCTTCTTCAAGTTCCTTGCCGATTTCGGCATAGGTCTCCTCCGAAACATATAACTGAAAGCCCGGCCCCCAGTCGTGATCTCTGGACTCTGCATCGTCATATCCGTAGCAATCCGAACCTCTTCCCACGAGTCCCGCCGCAATCTTACTCTTGTACGCAGGGAACTTCTCCATAATCACGGGCACGAATTTCTCTTCAAAAAACGCGCGGCAAATATCCATGCCCTTAATGTCGTCAGTGGCATCCGAGCCCTTTGCTTTCTTAAGCTCCGCTTCGATTCGTGCGTAATACTCGGTCCTGCCGTGTTCTTTGTCCATAATTGCCAGAGCCTCTGACAACGGGGCAACTGCCTTGTCCTGCTGACCCTTCATGTTATAAATCATGCCGAGCGCATAAAGTGCCGAAGCGTAATGCGTGTCGGTATCCTCGATAGTCTTAAACATCTCGGCGGCCTCGAGCGCTTTTTCCTCAGCCTTCTTCAAATCGCCGAGCGCCACGTAGGTATTCGAAAGATTAGCGTTGGTAACCGCAATCTCGTACTCCGCGTTATTGGCCTCGGAAATCTCGAGCGCCGCATTCAGCTCTGCTGCCGCCTTCTCATACAGACCCTCTTCCTGAAAAAGAAGGCTCTTGTTGTTATGTAAACTAGCCACCAGCATAGAATCTTCCGGCAAAGTCTCCGCATATACAGCCGCCACCTCATCATAAAGCTTCTCAGCTTCCTGCAATTTACCCGCCGCTCTGTATGCAGTCGCAACATTAAGCAGGCTCGTGCCGTAGCTAACGGTTCCCGCAAGACCCATACTGTCTAAAAGTTCAAGAATCTTGCCCGCAATTTGAAGCGAAGCCTCCGCCTCTCCCCTGTCGCGCAGCAACCCTACGTATTCGTTGAGAAGTTCAAGCAACGCACCGTCATCACCGCGGCTCACCGCATCATTAATTTCCCTGACCAGAGTATCTTCAGCATTATGTTCCATCAGTCATCCTCTGAGAAAGTGCCTCAGCAAGCTTGCGCATCCTGTCCGCGTCAACCTTGCAGACCTTTCTGTCATATGTGTAAAAACCGTTGGTTTCATCCTCCACGTCCGTCGCCTGCGTGTAAATCGAACCGCACAGGCCCTTATCTATGGCCGGAAGGATATCTTTGGTATATAAACTTACTATCATCTCGGTAAGCTGCTCGGAGGATTCCGCCTTACCGTAGCCGTAGTTCTTCCTATGGTTAAAAGAATGCTCGGGAATCTTATACGAATACCCTCCGAACTCCGAAAGAATGATGGGTCTGTCCGACTCCTCTATCTGAACATCCTTAAAGTATATGTGATAGCTGTCTACATCCGAAGTAGTCTGCCAGAACCAGCCCGAAGTAGAATCGATAATCCTTGTAGAGTCCATCGCTCTCATAATATCGTACATGATATCCGAGTCAAACTGCCCCCAGCCCTCATTAAAAATCGTGTAATACACAATACAAGGGAAGTTATAAAGGTGCGCCAGCGTATCCTCCATATGCTGCTCGAAGGTCGCTTTGACCTCGTCCTTGACTCGTCTCTTGGTATCATCGATAGTCTTGTGGCCGATAGTCGGCATCACGGTATCGCGTAAGAAGCTGTATCTTCCGTTATTAACCATGTCCTGGAACACTAACATTCCCAGGCGGTCGCAGGCCTCATAGAAGCACTCGGGCTCAATCTTAATATGCTTACGAATCGTATTGATACCAAGAGCCTTAAGTCTTAATATATCCTCGCGGTACACATCCTCGTTATTAGGCGTAAATATGCCCTCCGGGAAGTACCCCTGATCGAGCACCCCGTGGAAAAAGAAAGGCTTGCCGTTAAGCAATATTCTCTTAACACCCTTCACCTCTCCGATTGAAACGGTCCTGAGTCCGAAGTACGACTTAACCTCGTCGCGCCCCGCCGTAATAGTAACATCGTAAAGATGCGGGTTATCCGGAGTCCACAACACCGGATTCTTAATGGGCACGGTAAAATAAGGATTGTCAGACTTGCCCTTATAAACAAGCATGTCGCCGTCATATATCTCGACGCCTATAACTTCCTCGTCCGTCTCGACATCAAAGGTCACGCGGTCGAGGGAAGGTGTTATTTCTATACTCTTAATGTATTTCTCGGGAACGCTCTCCATCCAGACGGTCTGCCAGATACCGCTCACGGGAGTGTACCACATGCCGCCGCGATTTTTCTTTTGCTTACCGTAAGGGTAAAGGTGCGAAAGGCTGTCGCGGACTTCCACCGTAAGGGTCTGAACCTTGTCGATGTGGATGTAGTCGGTCACGTCGATGGTAAAAGGAATGTACCCGCCCTCATGATGGCACACCAAAGAGTCGTCGATGTAGACGTCGGCAATCGCGTCAACAGCGCCGAAATGAAGCAGGATTCGGTTCTTCACAAAGTCCTTGTCTATGCAGATTTTTCTATAGTAGGTGTATTCGCCCGTGAATCGGCCTTTGAAGCCTGAGAGCCTTGATTCAAGCGGGAAGGGCACGGTTACCCCGTCGTCCCACTTGCCGTTTAAACACATATAAGAATCTCTTACCATGGAAGGTCTCGGATATCGACCCATGGGGCTTCTCTCCACCGCCGCGTCCATCGTAAGTTCGTTAAATTTACTCCCCATTTATAATCCTCACTTTGAGATTATCTTAATATAAGTTGATTTTATCACACTTTGATTATACTATCCACTTTGGTGAGGATTATGCTTGACTCACAGATTTTTTGTTGTTACTATGATTAAGTTAATAAGGAATACGCAGAGAATCGCGTAATTCCGAGTACAAGGAGGTTTCTGTATGAGCAGAATTAAATTCTACAATACTTTAACCAAGAAGGTTGAAGATTTTGTACCCAATGTTGAAGGTAAGGTATCTCTTTATACCTGTGGTCCTACCGTGTATCACTTTGCACACATTGGTAACCTCCGATGTTATATCATGGAAGACATTCTCGACAGAACTTTAAGATATGCCGGCTACGATGTTAAGCGCGTTATGAACATCACCGACGTAGGCCATCTTTCAAGCGATGCCGACACCGGCGAGGACAAGATGCTTGCGGGTGCCAAGCGTGAGCACAAGACCGTTATGGAGATTGCCAAGTTCTACACCGACGCTTTCTTTAGCGATTGCAAGAAGTTAAACATCCGTATTCCTGACGTTGTGGAGCCCGCAACTCACTGCATCCCCGAGTTCATCAATATGGTGCAGGAGCTTCTTAACAAAGGTTTTGCATATGTTGCAGGCGAGAATGTTTATTTTGACACATCCAAGCTCAAAGAATACTACGTCCTCTCCAATCAGAGCGAAGACGATTTGAAGGTCGCTGTTCGTGACGACGTTGACGAAGATACTAATAAGAGAAACAAGAACGACTTCGTGCTTTGGTTCACCAAGTCCAAGTTCGAAGATCAGGCGCTTAAGTGGGACAGCCCCTGGGGCGTCGGTTACCCCGGCTGGCATATTGAGTGCTCCTGCATCAGCATGAAGCATTTGGGCGAGAAGCTCGATATCCACTGCGGCGGTATTGACAACATCTTCCCTCACCACACCAATGAAATTGCGCAGAGCGAGTCATTCCTTGGTCACAAGTGGTGTAACTACTGGTTCCACGTTCATCACCTTACCCAGAAGGGCGGCGCCAAGATGTCTAAGAGCTCAGGCGAGTTCTTATGCGTGGATTTACTTGAGAAAAAGGGCTACAATCCCTTGGTATACAGATTCTTTTGCTTACAGAGCCACTATCGTAAGCCCCTTGAGTTCAGCTTCGAAGTTATGGACAACGTTAAGGCCGCTTACGACAAGCTCAAAAAGCAGGTTGCGCGTATCGCTGCCGAGTCTGAAGGTCAGAGCGTTGATGAGAAGGTATTTAGCGAGTACAAGGAGAAGTTCATCGATACTCTCGGTAACGATTTAAACACTTCTTCCGCCATCACCCTTCTCTACGAAGTATTAAAGGCCGATTGCAACAGCGCCACCAAGAAAGCTCTCATCGCAAGCTTCGACGAAGTTCTTAACCTCGACCTTCTCAAGGAAGAAGCTGCCGATAAGCCCGCAGTAGATGCCGAGCTTGAAGCTTACATCATGGAACGCATCGAAGCCCGCAAGGAAGCCAAGAAGAACAAAGACTTCGCCACCGCCGACGCCATCCGCGAGGAGCTTGCCGGCAAGGGCATTGTCATTAAGGACACCCGCGAAGGTACCGTTTGGAGCCTCGCAGAATAATATTGATTCATTATGTTGGGCGGTAACCTACGCAAGGTTTGCCGTCCAATATTTTTGCCAAAGAAAGGATTTTTAGTCATGAAAAATAATGTGATTAAGTTGTTGTCGCTGTGCCTTGTGCTTGCGCTTTGCGCGGGATGTACCAAGGATTCTGCAGGCAGCGCTTCGGTTTCTTCACCAAAGACGCCAAAGGATATGTTTATGTATCAATTGCAACTTCTTACGATAATTATATAGCTCTCAGAAGAGCTGAGAAGTATCACGAATAACTAATTAAAGCAACAAAAAAGACTCTTCAGACACGAAGAGTCTTTTATTATGCCTATATGTTAAACCGTGATGCGATCGGCAATCATCTGCTTAATCTCAGATTTGTCCTTGCCGAGGGCGAAGGCAAGCTCACTGCAGAGGTTCTCGCCCGCAATCTTGAGATATTTATCATCGGTCGCGGTTGTCTTCTTACCTTCTTTCAAACGGATATTTCTTCTGGTGTTTAAGTTCTTGAGAACGCTTACGAGGTCATGAAGGTCACAACTCTTAATAACTTCGCGATATCTTGCTTCTCTTAACTTGTCATTGTCAATATTCAGTTCTTCAATTGTAGCAACGTCGTCAATCAAGGCCTTAGCCTCTTCGCCCGAGCAAATCTTCCTCATGGCGTTGTCATTGTCAACGGGTACGTAGACTTTGCTGCTCTTGGCGCTTAGTGGAACCAAGAGATAGTATTTCCTGTCCTTGTCAGCCCCCGAAATAGCCAGTGAAGTAATGTCCTTAATCTGGCAAATTCCCCCGGTCATGTGTACTACGTATTCATCGATCTTATACATGCGTGCCTCCTTTTCACTGACTATATTATATCACATGGAATGTACACGCTGTAAGTAAAAAATTAACCAAAAATTAACAATTATTACCCATTTTTCTCTTCACCCCCGCAATTGACTTATTTTTTCCCCTTATATACTGCTCTTCAACCCACACGAGGACGGAGTACTTTGGCATGCCGAGCAACAGCGAACCGCCCCGGGCCAAAGTCTTTAAATCAAACTCTATAATAAACCACTACGTGCTTTATTATCGGGCGCCTTCGAATAAATCGCCACGCTTTATTCCGGCTTTATCGTAGCGTCGGCATTTTTGCGTAGGGCAGACCGTAGTCTTTACGGAGCGTCTGACCGGCCGCTACACGAGATTGAAGCGGGAGAGGGTTTATGGGGAAGACTTTGGCCCGGGGCGGTTCGCGTCAACTTGGCATAAAAAAACACCGGGCAGGTGCCCGGTGTGGGTGTTTAGAGGGATGTGATTTTGTCGGCGAGGGGGGTGAGCCAGGGGGCGTCGATGGAGGCGACGTTGCCGGCGTCGACGGCGGAGGCTATCGCGGGGTTGATGGGGACGCAAGCGACCGCATCATCGCCGAACTGGGTTTTGAGTTCGGATTCTTTGGACTGACCGAAGACGGAAATCTTCTTGCCGCAGTCGGGGCATTCGAGGTAGCTGTAGTTCTCGACTACGCCGAGGATGGGGATGTTCATCATCTCAGCCATCTTGACGGCCTTCTCGACTATCATGGATACGAGGTCCTGGGGTGAGGTTACGACGATGATTCCGTCAAGCGGAAGCGACTGGAATACCGTAAGGGGTACGTCGCCGGTTCCGGGAGGCATGTCGACAAACATGTAGTCCACTTCGCCCCAGACAACGTCGGACCAGAACTGCTTGACTACGCTTGCAAGGATGGGTCCGCGCCACACTACGGGGTCGGAGTCATTGGCATTTATTAAGTTAAGAGACATAATCTCTATTCCGCTTTCAGATACTACGGGAAAAAGCATCTCATCGGCTGCCGTAGCCTTTCCTTTGATACCAAAAGCCTTGGGAATCGAAGGGCCTGTAATGTCCGCATCAAGAATGGCAACCGCATTGCCCTTCTTGCTTACAGCTGTTGCGAGAAGTGAGGTAATCAATGATTTACCTACTCCGCCTTTACCGCTTACAACTCCTATTACATGTCTTACATTAGACTGTGAATTCATCGGCGCAAGAAAGGGATTCGGACCTTTTCTCTCACTGCAGTTTGAACCGCAGGAACCACAATCGTGGGTACAATCACTCATCTTATAATTCTCCGTTTTCTTTTAACTCAACCATGTATCTCTTAAGTGCGTCTTCCCAGGAAGGAAGTCTCTTAAAGCCCATCTTATCAAGCTTGTCCTTGGACATTCTGCTGTTGAAAGGACGAGCGGCCTTGGACACACCGTACTCGGCGGTGGTAACGGGCTTAACGTTCATGGTAATGCCTGCTTCCTTGAAAATAGCTACGGCGAAGTCATACCAGTTGATGAAGCCTTCATTGGTAGCGTGGTAGATACCGTACTTGTCGGTAAGCACCATATCCACAAGAAGTCGAGCTAAATCATAAGTATATGTAGGCGATCCCCACTGGTCGTTAACGACTGTGAGGGAATCGTGGGTCTTCGAAAGATTCAGCATGGTCTTAACAAAGTTCTTGCCGTTGATACCGAATACCCATGCGATACGCACGATAAAGAACTTATCAAGGATTTCCATAACAGCATTCTCGCCGTCACGCTTGGTGAGACCGTATACGCTTACGGGACCGGTAGGATCGTCGGGCTCCCAGGGACGCTCGCCCTGACCGTCGAAAACATAGTCCGTGCTTATCTGAATCATCTTTATATCAAGTTTCTTACATACCTTGGCGATGTTGCGGGGGCCTTCGACATTGACAAGACGAACCTTCTCCTTCTTGTCCTCGTCTTCCGCCGCATCAACAGCTGTCCAAGCCGCGCAGTGAATAACCGCATCTGGCGCCGCCTCGGTAATGACTTTATCTACGCTTACGGGATCGGTAATGTCCATTTCATCGATATCGACGCCGATTCCCTCAATATTTCTCTTGGCAAGTTCACGCATAACATCGTAGCCAAGCTGGCCTTTAACGCCTGTAACCAAAACCTTCATCCAAAATTCCTCCTGAATATATCTCTAAACAGTATAACCCAAACTTACCGAATCGCAAGTAATATTCTCTTAAATTCCGGTTACGGATTCCTGAAGACTGTCGAAAATCTTCTTGGCCTTGTCGGGGTCGGTCTTAAGCATCTTGGAGAACTCCCTCGGAGTGCACTCAAGATAACGTTTGAACATTCTGTTAAAATAACTCGTATTGTTAAAGCCCGTTCTGAAACCGAGCTCCGAAATCGAATCGACACTGAGCGGATCCTTATAAAGAATCTTGGCCGCCTGAAATATTCGAAGCCTTATAAGAAAGTCTACCGGGGATACAGCCATAACACGCTTAAAGCACCTGCAACACTCGTTGCGGCTTACGTGAATCCTGTCGGCAATATCCTCAAGCGTAATCGGGTCGGCGTAAGATTCCTCCATATACGCAATGGCGCTCTTGACACGCAGTTCGTCCTGCGAAGGCACGTTTCTGCCGTTGAAAGGTACTTCCACTCTTCCGTAGAAGTCAAGTAACAGCACCCATAACATGCATATATATCCCTTGGTAGCCATTTCATATCCGAATTTCTTGATGGTGTTGGCTGCAATTATATCGTTGATTCTGTCAAGTGCCGACTCATCGCGAAGATTGGCTTCATCCATTACAAGGCAGGTATTCTTGAAGCGGTCGCGCACGGGTCCGAAAAACCTGGCCGCTATATCATTATCAAGCGACGTATCTATTGCAAAATCAGGCCTGAATACCACGCTGTAAAAAGCAGTATCTTCGGTAGATGATGAAGACAGCTTATGACGGCTGCCCGGAGTAAGCAACACTCCCTGACCCGCAAAAACGCTGTGAAGGCCGTCATCGCAGGTAACTCTGAGTTCACCGTTGTTGACAACAAGCACTTCCGCTTCTTCCGAGCGCACCACCCAGTCGCTCTGAGCGGCATCTTCTTTTTTACGTTCCCAAAAGTTAACCGCTACAGGGTAGTCGGGATTGGGATAATCGTACTTTAACTCAATGTCCATCTTTCACCGATTATTCTTCGAAGTAAGCCTTAACTATCTTAACAAGGTCGGCCACGTCCTTAGAGCCCATGGTCTCAACCGCCGAATGCATTGCGAACTGAGGAAGTCCGATATCTGCGGTCTTAACCGACACATGTGCCGTGGAAATATTGCCAAGTGTTGAACCGCCGGCAACATCCGAATTGTTGTAATAAGGCTGAACGTTAGCCTTAACGCCCATGGCAAGTTTCTTGAAATAAGCTGCGCTCACAGCATCGGTAGCATACTTCTGGCTTCCGTTGAACTTAAGCACAACGCCCTTGTTTAAGTAAGGTCTTGAAGTCGGGTCTGCCTTGCCCGCCATCGCCGGATGAACTCCGTGAGCGTTGTCCGCCGAGATATTGAAGCTCTCGCTTACAGCACGCAAGTACGCGGATCTGGTAAAAGAAAGCGCCTCGCATACCCTGAACAGACTGTCTTCAAGGAAGGTTGAGTCAGCGCCCTGCTTGGTGCCGCTTCCTACCTCTTCGTTATCAAATACAGCAAGCACTCCCGCAAAGCTTCCGCCCTTAGCCTCTGCGAATCCCTTAATTCCGGCGAATACGCAAGCTTGGTCGTCAAGTCTGGGAGCGGTGATGAATTCTTTATTGGCACCGGTATACACGCACTTCTGTCTTGTGTAGAGGAATAAATCCTTGCCGAGAATGTCTTCTTTTTTCACGCCGGCTTCTTTGGCAATATATTCATCAAAGGTGCCCTTAGCCTTCTCGCCGCCGAAAAGGGGTAAAAGGTCGTTCTGAACACCGTACTTGTAACCGTTGTTAAGCTCGTGGTTCATGTGAATAGCAACGTTGGGGATTACGCAGGTGTCCTTGTCGATGTTCACAAGCTTCTCGGTGAGCTTATTGCCGTCTCTAACCACAACACGACCTGCAACGGAAAGCGGACGGTCGAACCATGTGGAAAGAATCATTCCGCCGTATTTCTCAACGTTAAGTCTCACATAATTATTCTCAAATACCATCTCGGGATTCTCTTTAATCCTGAAAGAAGGTGAATCGGTATGAGCGCTGTAGATGTGAAATCCCTTAAAGCCGCTCTTCGGAATGTTGAAAGCAATTAAGCTCGAACCGTTTCTCTTAACGTAGAACTTGTCGCCCTTCTTGAGCTTCCAGTCATCGGACTCCTTAAGCTCCTTAAATCCCTTTTCGTCCAGTATCTTCTTCACACTCTCCACGCAATGAAACGCTGTGGGGGATGCGTCTATAAAGTTAAATAAGTCTTTCATACAAACCTCTCTTTACTTATAAAATGTCACCACATGCAATATCATATCACTCCGCGGCATATTTTTCACCGAATTTTCACATTTTTATACTCGTTATGGGATTTACTAATCCGGCGAAAAAACGTATAATCGTGGAGTATATTGTGTAAAAAGAACTTTTGAAAGGATTTTGTTATGAACGAAGAATTTAACGAATCAGTTAAGACTGAAGCGCAAGTTACCGCGACCGAGGCAGCCGAAACTGAAGTAACCGATACTACAGAGCCTTCACTTAATGGTGCCCCTCTTGAAGCCGAGGCAACCGTTACACATAAGAAAGGCTTGATAATTGCAATTGCAGTCGCTTCCGTGGCTCTTATTGCGGGTTTGATTTGTGTTGTGATTTTTCTTTTGAAGAAACCCGCAACAGATGACAGAAACACTGTCAGCACCACCAATGAGACTTCCGTATCCGAAGAAGTTGCATCGACCGGCGAGTCGGTTTCGGACAATGAATCCGTTTCCGGTTCGGAACCTTCCGTTCCCGACTTTGATTTTAGCGCACAGCTTACGGAAGAAGGCTTCATAAAGGGTGCCGACATCTCTTCCGTTAAGGACCTTAACCTTATGGGAATGGAGATTCCTTACGGCTCCGTTGCCTACATCGATGATAAGGTAAATGCCGACCTTTTGGAGGCTGCATCCAATTATGCTTTTTATGATGACAACCCCGAGCTTACGGTTCAGAACGGTAACACCATCAATCTTAACTATTCGGGTTCCATCGACGGTGTTAAGTTCGACGGCGGTACAGCCGAGTACCAGACACTTACCATCGGTTCCGGTCAGTTCATCGATAACTTTGAAGAGCAGCTTATCGGCGCTCACCCCGGCGACGATGTAACCGTTACCGTTACCTTCCCCGAGGATTACCACAGCGCGGATTTAGCGGGCAAAGAAGCCGTTTTTGAGTGCAAAGTCAACTCAATTTACAAGACTCCCGAAGTTAACGACGAATTCGTGCAGAAATACTTAAACGACTTTGGTTCAAACCTTGAAGAAGTAAAGGCTTACATCAAGGAGCAGGGCGTTAAGAGCAACATTCAGAGCTACATTGCCAATTACATTTCAAGTAATGCCGAAGCTTATGACATTCCCTCCGACTACCTTGATAACATGAAGAACCTTGTAAAATACACCATCAACCAGCAGTTTGAAGAGTATAAGACCTACATGGTTTACTACGGTTACTACGATGCGGCCAATATGACTCTTGCCGATTACACCGGCTTAAGCGATGAGGACTATGAGACTTACGTAGCCGATACTGCTTTGGAACAGGTTACGCTCGATCTTACTTACGAGTCAATATTTAAAAGCGCGGACCTCACCATTTCCGATGACGATTACAACCAGATTGTCAATTACTACGGTGGCGAGGACGCTGTCAACACTTACGGCAAGCCTTACATTCTTCAGACCGCAATTAAGTATTCCGTTATCTCTTTCCTTGAAGAGAATGCCCACGTGATTGACGAGCCCCAAGAATAATCTGCTTGAAAAAGGCAGCAAAAAATCGTATACTCTTAACGTATGTCGCACAAGCACATACATAGGAAGGACTATTTATTATGAGCGAAGAAATTAAAGAGAAAGTGGAAGAAGTATCAGAATCTTCCATCAGCAAAAGCAAAGCAAAAAGACAAGCCCGCGCAGCCGAAGTCAAGGCAGCCAAGGTTAAGAAGAATTTTGATGCAATCCTCGGCTGGGTAATAGGTATTTTACTCGCCGTTGCTGTAATCGGTATAATCGCAGCCGGCATGTATCAGCACTTTACCACTACCGTTTCCGATTCGAATTACAGTGCAGGTCTTACTGACGAAGGATTTGTAAAGGGCGCCGATTTATCCTCTGTAACAGACTTAGGTCTTGTGGGAATGGAGATTCCTTTCTCAGAGGTTGAATTCAGCGATGAAACCGTTGAATCCCAGATTAACTCAGATCTTCAGCAGCACGGATTTTACAGTGACGATGCTACCGCAACCGTTAAGGACGGCAGCGCCATCAACCTCGACTACTCAGGTTCCATCGACGGCGTTCAGTTTGACGGCGGCACAGCTGAGAATCAGGTTCTTACCATCGGTTCCGGCCAGTTCATCGATAACTTTGAAGAGCAGCTTATCGGCTCTCACCCCGGTGATAATGTTACCGTTACAGTAACATTTCCCGACCCTTACGATAACAACCCCGACCTTGCAGGTAAGGAAGCAGTATTCGAATGTAAAGTTAACTCCATCTGGACTCTTCCCGAGCTTGATGACGAGTATGTTAAGACCAATCACAGCGATATAGCAGACAATGTTGCAGACTTCAAAGCCTACATCAAAGATCAGGGCTATAAGAGCAACCTTGACACATATATCTCCAATTACGTTACAGAGAACGCTTCTGCTTCGAAGATTCCTTCTTCTTACAGAAACCACTTAAAGCAGCTTCTTAAGTACAGTGATGAGCAGAGTTTCGAACAGTACAAGACTTACATGACATACTACGGATACTCAGATGCCGCAAGCATGAGCTTCTCCGATTACACTCAGAAGAGCAACAGCGAGTATGAGAAGGACCTTAAGGAACGTGCTATTAAGGAGGCCAGCATGGATCTTACTTACGAATCCATCTTCAAAAGCGCAGGCTTAACCATTGATGATGAAGATTATAAGATGATTCTTAAGTACTACGGTGGCGAAGAACAGGCCCTTTCCACATACGGTCAGTCCTACGTTAACCAGACCGCTATCAAGTACGCAGTAATTAAGTACATCAGAGAGAACGCCAAGGTTGTTGAAGGCGCTACAGAATAATTCTTAAATTTAAACCGTCCGGTTCTCCGGGCGGTTTTTTTATAGTACAATACCCTCATGGACAAGTTAAAAGTAATCGCACATATTCATACAGACTTTCCCGAGAAATTCGGTGTTCCGAGGCAAAGCGGAGTTGTTAAGTCTCTTACCGGACGCATCGTATTCGAGCCCGAATTCAGAAACTCCGATGCTCTTAAGGGTATCGATGAATTTGACTACTTATGGCTCCTGTGGGAGTTTGAAGGCGTCGCTTCCGACAAGTTTACGGCAACCGTAAGGCCTCCGAGGCTGGGTGGTAATGAGACCCGCGGAGTGTTTGCTACGCGCTCTCCTTTCAGACCCAATCCCATAGGTCTTTCAAACGTCAAGTTAGAACGTGTCGAATACACCGCCGATGGCCCCGAGATAATAGTCTCCGGCATCGATATGCGGGACAATACACCTATCTTCGATATTAAGCCTTACCTAGCCTATGCTGACGCTCATCCCGAGGCTTCCGACGGATTCGCCGGCACTCATATCGAGGAAAGGCTCGAAGTCGCATTTCCAAGCGATTTACTGTCCATGCTTCCTGCAGACAAACGTGAATCCGCTATAGATGTTCTTAAGCAGGACCCTCGTCCCCATTATCACGATGACCCTGCGCGGGTGTATGGGGTTTCTTTTGCAGGCAAAAATATAAAGTTTCAGGTTAACAGAAATGTTCTGACGGTGACTGCCGTCGAGTAGATTAAGAGGAGGGTTACATTGGAGATTAACAAATATTTGGAAGTGCTTCACACAATAGAGAAGCTTAAGGATACCACACGTCACTGCTATACCCCCGGCGGACGGCACGAAAGCGTTGCCGAGCACTCCTGGCGTATTACGATGATGGCTTATTTCTTAAAGGATGAGTTTAATAATGTGGATTTTGACAAAGTGATTAAGATGTGTCTGATACACGATCTCGGAGAGATATTTACAGGCGATATACCTTCTTTTGACAAGTCCGCGGCGGATGAATCCAAGGAAGAAAGGTTCTTGACCGATTGGGTCAATTCCCTTCCCGAGCCCTATAAAACCGAGATGAACGACCTCTATGCTGAGATGGAGGCCCGCGTCACTACCGAGGCTCGTATCTACAAAGCCCTCGACAATCTCGAAGCGGTAATCTCTCACAACGAGTCGGACTTATCAACCTGGATAGAGAAAGAATACACGCTCAATCTTACCTACGGAGACGACAAGGTTGCCTTCTCCGATTATCTTACCCGATTCCGCGCTCTTGTAAGAGAAGAAACCGAGCGCAAAATCGCCACAGAGAAATAATTATATTTCGTCCACCAGAGCCTTCAGCATCCTGAAGGCTTTTTGTGTGCTTTCTTTATTCGCGGAAAGGGCTGCCTTGCTCTCCCACAGAGGCATGAGTGAATTGATAACGGAACTGATTCTTTCGGCAAAAGAAGCACTGTTCTTTTGATAAAGGGATAACTGCTCGTTCAAGGTTCCGGCAACGGTCTTGGAAGTTTTAAGCTCCTTGACGCGCGCCTTAAGCTCGGAAAGCGAGAACGAGTCTGAATAGGATATTTTACTATCCTTGATACCTCTGATAAAACTTTCGCCATCGGCAATTTCGGTTGATATCTGTGTTATGTAAACCTCGTTCGTGTTGCGAAGTTCTTCATAGAGCTTGCATTCTTTTAACAATTCAAAGCGAATCTTGATAAGTTCTTCCTTGATGCTTTCGATTACGGTGTCCGTGTAAAGAGGCGTCTTGCGCTCATCCATGGACATAAGCTCGATGAGGGTGTCGGTTAATTGCTTGATGTCGGAATAGTCTTTTTCTTTGACTATGTCGGACACGGCTGCGCTCAAATTGGCAAGCTTGTGCTGTATGCCTACGCCGTAGTTGATTATGGATACTTTATCGCTAAGATTGATTTCGCTCATCTTTATGCCTCATTTTTCTTGTGATTCTTGTAGTTGGGGATGGATATCTTGTCGGACAGGTTAAGGCGCTCAAAGAAAACGGCTGCGTCCTCATATATGTCCTTGCCCTTAATGCCCATTTCGTCGGGCGCAAGAATCAACAATTTCTTGTCGTCGATTCCCATGTATTTTCTGATAAGGGTCTCCGGCAGAACTGCGCCGTAGCCAAGGCCCCACTTCTCCATAAAGGGCATGGATTCCTTGACTCGCAGCAGAACACGGCGGATAAACTCCTTACCGCACAAAGGGTAATAGCACTTGCCGACATTGATGATTTCGTCGGGACGTTTAAGCTTAACGTCGGCTATGAAGAGTTCCTCATAGTTGTAACTTGCCTCAAAAGCATGCAGATTGACGCCGATACCGTTGCTTTCGAAAAGGGTAATAAGGTTAAGCGTAAGTATGCCGCGGTTTCTGATCTGCTCATCAGTATTCTCGCCGCTGTAGGCAAGATTTATGTACATGTCGATGAACTTCTTTTCCTTGGCCTTATCGAGGCGGAACATGGTCTTGGGCGTGCCGGCTACGAAATTGGGCACATGCGGCCTGGAACCTACTACTGCAGGCACAGAGCGGCGGAAATTCGTCTTCATAACGTTGACGCTCTCAAGTTCCTTTTTAAGGCGCAGGAATACACCGAGTCCTGTCTCATAGCCGCCGTGGCAATAATTGATGGCGGCAGGCAACGGCTCTCCGGCGAAATCCTCCAGAAGGTAAATACTCTTCTGTGTCTTAAACACAGATTTGTTTACTTCCGGATTACCTTTAAGGTAGAGTTCGAGCTCTGTAAGTGACTTGAAATTAATCCTGTATATTCTGAACTTTTCATCTCTGCTTATCTGTAGTGACGGAGTTACGGGCATTAATACTTTCTTCCTTTGCTTCTAACCAGTTCAACCTGCTTGGTGAATGTTGTCAAGATACTGCGAGCCACGGACTTGGCATCGATTCTCTTGTCGAGTTCTTCGGCAAGAAAAGCAAGATACTCAGGGTCCTTGGTCTGTATAAATTCATAGATAATAATCTTTTCGGTGCTGAAGCTTCCGTTTTCAAGGTACGTCCTGATTCTCTGCGTATCTCTTGTGGTAACAATACCCGAAGCGGGAATTCCGCATACCTCTCCCCACTTGTCGGTAGCCTTTCTGAAGGCGCATACAAACTCGAACCAGTCGGGGTAGTCCTTAAGAATTGCCTGTTCTACACGGTTATCGTAGTCGATATAGATAGGAATCATACGCTGCTGAACAGACTCCTCTATCTTCTCTCTGGTGCTGTAGTTAACGTCTGCACCGCTTCCGTCGGTATTACCCGCCGCAATCACGCGGAAGTTGGGATGACGCTGTACGCGCTCGCCACCGGGGAAACTGTAGCTTGAATCAATCTTGTTGGTAAGGAAAGAATTAAGCTTAACCGTAGCCTTGCTGTTACCGTTATCAAGCTCGTCGCAGAAAGCAATTCCGCCGTACTTATAAAGTCTGTAGAAGTTAGACTCGCTGTACTCGCCTGTAGCCGTAACATAGCCGAGGATATCGTATTCTTCATTGATGTAGCCGATATCGTCGCAGTTAAGTCCCAGAATCTGTCCTACCTGCATTATCATATATGTCTTACCGCAACCCGAAGGTCCGATAAGGTAAGGGTTAACATCTTCCATAACTGCGGTGATTACATCGTCAAACATCTCGTGAAAGAGCTCACCCTGCTCAATTCTTCTCTGCTTCTCCGCCTGAACCAATCTGAAGCGGTCGGCAAAAGGAATACTTCTGTCAAGAAGGGGGCTTACGGGCTCAATGGGGCCGTCATGTCTGTATCTTTGAGGAACGTGCGGAGGGGGCGGCATAAGACTGGGTGCGCCGAGAGGTGCGCCGGCCTCGGGGCCGGGCTCGCCGACAGGCATGCCGGGTGCCATAGGCGGAACAGGCACGCCGTTAGGCTGCTTTGCCATGCGCTCTATGCTTGCGTTGTTAAGTACGCTGAGTTTCTCTATCTTATCAAGAATAGCCTCATCAACCTTCGCCTTGGTCAGAAATTCATTAATCTTCTCATCGTTATGAATGGTTCTTCCTATGCGGTCCACCACAGCGTCCGCATCCTTACCGAGCATGGCAATCTCTGCGGAAGTATTGTTTGTAAGTGCCTTCGCAAGAGCCTTATATTTGTTAAGCTCTGCCTCTGCATCGGAAAATACCTGCTTAAGGAGAGCGTCTTTCTCCATAATAATCGTTTTCTTTTGCGAAGCTATATATTCCTTGAGGGCAATGTCAACTTCTGCCTTAACGTTCTTAGCTTTGGCATCAAGCGTCTCCTCAGAGATTCTGACGATGTTCTTGGCCTTTTCGTTTAACTCATCAGCCATTGCTTCGAAAGTCTTGCTTTTAAGTTCAATACCTTCAAAAAGCTCCTTCCCGCTTGCTACTATAGCTTCTGCGGTGCTGACATTCTTTTCAACAAGTGCGAGCCTTTCGGGAGAAATATCGTACACTCCGTTGCAACGCTCGACCTTTGCAGCCGCTTCATCAATTATTGCCTCATAATTTTCGGGATTGGTGGCAATAAGTTTCTTTGTCACAGCGAGGAGGTTGCTTAAATACCCATAGTCGTCAATAATATACTCTCTTACGCGAAGTCCGTAAGTCGAAACCGCATCCAGCACTTTGTCAGGCTCGTCGGCCTTCTTAATGGTGCGAATCAGCACCTGATAATTGTTCTTGTCCGCAAATGACGAAAACAAATTGTAGTCAAACGTCGAGTTCACATAACCGCCGGTAAGCAACGCGCCGTCTTCATGAATTATGTTTTTGTAAAAAACTGCCTTCGTATCAAACTCAGGGGTATGCTCGCCGAGGGTGAATATATCGTCATAAATCTTCTTGGCGTTTTCCATCAGAAGATTATACTTGGAAGCCTCCACTCTGCTCGATCTGATTACGTCCCACGTATCAACGTACAAAGCAAGCGGCTTAATATCAGGCTCTTTCTTTCCGTCCTCAACCTGCTTGAGCTCAGCGATAACTCTCTGAAGTGCCGCGCTCTTTTGCGACCGCTTCTGCAAAACATCTATGATATCGTCCAGGCGCTTTTCGTCCTGTGTCTGTCCTAATTCAATCTTAATTGCCATGGTGTACCCCCTTGTTAAGTGTGTAGCATTTTCCCGCGAAATTATCCTTGTACAACGCAAGCTGCGGGTAACCCATATCGAGGAAGTGAAGCTCCTTTAGCGATGCGGATTCAAAAAGCATATATGAAAACAACCCAAGTCCTATTGGGGTCTTCTTGCCGTCACCCAGTCCTACGCTGCATATTCCGTATGAAATCGTTTCCGCCACGCTGCTTCCTGCGAATATGCACTGTGTTCTGTCATTGTCAGCGGCTAAGAATATCCTCTCTCCCCACGGAAGCTTGTATTCTTTGAACTCAATGTCCGCAAAAGAAAGCTTCGTGACATTGCGCGATTCTTCGGAATTGCTCTCTGTTATGATATCTTCTGTATAATAAACTCTCTTTCCTGCGCTATTGATGTTAAACTGTAATGTCGGCGTCGCTTCCGAAATGTCTGCGGTAAGGTTTCCTTCGTATCCGCACAAAGCATCATAAAAGTTTACTCCGATTCCTTTCATGTCATGCATTATATCAATCGTAAGCGTATTGCTCTGCTTAAGCACTCCGTTAATGATTACACGGTACAGTTTGTCGTTTTGTCGCGTTATTCTGTAAGGAAATCTGACCGTTTTTCGATTGACTGATGCAGTCAGTATTCCATGTCCGTACCAGCTCTTGTTATATATGTCCCAGTTGACGGGCGTGTCGTTAACACCATATATTCCCTCAACAACGTATTTTACAAGCGGAATCGTCAGTACATGTATAAATGCCTTGTCAAGAAATATCGGCTTAGCCGTCTCGGTGAAGTCACTTAGCATTTTCCCGTAGTTATCTGTCGACAAAGAAATTGACCGATCCAGTATCTGCTTAGTGTTATAATCTAACACGATTCTTCCGTATTGTTTCTCACGAGAATAGACTTCGACTATTTTATCAAGAAGTACCGGAAAGCCTTCATCGGCAGCGCACAGATTAATTACCTTGCTGCCTTCGTAGTAAGCAAGTATGCCAAGCAGTGACTTTCCGTCGTCGAAGAGGTGATAGATATTCACCATATCAAGATTCTTTATGGATGAGATTTGAAGTTCCGTCTCACTCATTCTTTGTACCATCGTAATACCCTCTAACCCTAAATAGTAAACAAGGGACTCTTTTCGAGTCCCTTGCATTATACCATATAAAGCTTCCAAAAAGCCATTCCTGTAATCAGCCTATATCTGCAAATTACAGCGCTTATTTTTCTACTTGTACTCTACGTGCAAGAGTTCGTGAACTCTGCCTTCAAGTACGCCGCCGTGGTAAAGATCTTCCACAACAGGGTTGTCGCCGGAGCACTTGATAACGGATGAGCGGTCTGCCTTAAAGAGACCTGCAGCACGCTTTTCCTTGCCTTCACGATATACGAAAGGCTGGCCGGCACCGGCTACACATCCGAGAGGACAAGCCATAACTTCTACGAAGTCGAAGTGAAGCTCGCCTGACTCGATAGCCTTGATAAGCTTCTCGGCATTGCCAAGTCCGCTTACTACTGCGATGTCGAGTTCTTTGTCCCCGTAAGGAACCTTGGCGGTCTTAACACCGTCGAACTCTCTTAAGCCAAGGTATTCAATAGCCTTGAGTTCCTCATTGGTCTTAGCCTTGGCAACTCTTCTGAGTGCTGCCTCGGTAACACCGCCGGTAGTGCCGAAGATGGTACCTGCGCCTGAGCTTATCGAGAAAGGCATATCGGGGCCCTGAGGCTCGATTTCATTGAACTGAATACCGATTTCTTTAATCATGCGGGCAAGTTCGGAGGTGGTGATAACGATATCTACGTCGCGGATACCGTTACGGATGAACTCCTCGCGGGTAATCTCGTATTTCTTGGCAGCGCAGGGCATGATGGCTACGGAAACGGTCTTTAAGCCTTCTTCCTCGTCTGCTTTCTTATAGTACTCTTTAATGGTGGCGCCGAACATCTCCATGGGAGACTTGCAGCTGGATACGTAAGGAAGAAGCTCACGGTGCTTGGTCTCCACATAGCGAATCCAAGCGGGACAGCAGGAAGTGAACAATGGATACTTGTTGTCGCCCTTTTCAATCTTCTCAATAAGTTCGCCGGCCTCCTCAACAACAGTTAAGTCAGCGCCTACGGAAGTATCGAATACATTGTCAAAACCAAGCATTCTGAGAGCTGCATAGATACGACCCATGGTGTTCTTACCGGGTTCTAAGCCGAACTCTTCACCAAGAGCAACTCTTACTGCGGGAGCAACCTGAGCAACAACGCGGGTCTTGGGATCGTAAAGAGCCTTCCAAATAGCCTTGAGGGAGCTCTTAACATGGATGGCAGCTGTAGGACATACAGCCGCACACTGACCGCAGTTAACGCACTCGGTATCAACAATCTTACGTCCCATGGCAGGCATAACCTTCATCTTGCTGCCTCTGTAAGCAAAGTCGATGGCGCCTACGTTCTGAACTTCGTTACACATACGGACGCAGTCACCGCAGAGGATGCACTTACCGGGATCTCTTACTATTGACTCGGAGGAATTATCGATTT
This sequence comes from Lachnospiraceae bacterium, assembly GCA_017553505.1. GTDB lineage: Bacteria > Bacillota > Clostridia > Lachnospirales > Lachnospiraceae > UBA1258. The sequence continues at coordinate 4,295 of JAFZLD010000008.1, read as the reverse complement.
CCATTTCCTCACGATTGTTCTTAAATCTGATGTCTGTTAAGCCGAAACGAACCGCAAGCATCTGAAGACGGCATCTTCCGCTCTTCTCGCAGACTGTACAATCACGACAGTGAGATGCAAGGAGAAGCTCCAGAATCATCTTTCTGTACTCGTGAAGACGAGGGGTGTTGGTCTTAATCTCCATCTTATCCTTGGGAGGGGTGGAACAGGAAGCATGGATACTGCCTCTGTTGTCCTCTACCACACACATACGACATGCGCCGAAGATGGACATGTCTGAATAATAACAAAATGTAGGAACATGAATTCCGGCCTTGTGAATAACCTGAAGGATATTCTTTTCATCGGTAAAAGGAATACGCATTCCGTCGATAATCATATACTTTTCCATCACACGTACCTCCTTAAACCACTTCTATTGCCTTAAACGGGCAACCTGCCATGCAGGCACCGCATTTAATACACTTTGTAACATCAATTGTATGGGGTTCCTTAACCGTGCCGGTAATAGCGCCCACAGGACACTGACGGGCACACTTGGTACATCCCTTACAAAGGTCGGGATTAATCTTATAAGTCGAAAGAGCCTTACACTGACCTGCGGGACATTTCTTGTCCACTACGTGAGCTATGTACTCGTCTCTGAAGTACTTCATGGTACTGATAACAGGTGAAGGAGCAGACTTACCGAGTCCGCAAAGAGCGGTGTTGCTTACGGTATCAGCAAGCTCTTCAAGTGTCTCGAGATGCTCCATGGTGCCGCGACCTTCAACGATATCGTTAAGAAGCTCAAGCATACGCTTGGTACCCTCACGACAAGGCACGCACTTACCACAGGATTCGTTCTGGGTAAAGTTCATGAAGAATCTTGCAACTTCAACCATACAGGACTTATCGTTCATAACTACAAGTCCGCCTGAACCTATCATCGCGCCCACTTTCTTAAGCGAGTCAAAGTCAAGGGATATATTCAAGTGATCTTCATCGGAGTTAAGGCACAAGCATCCGCCCGAAGGTCCACCGATCTGAACAGCCTTGAATTCGCCGCCCTTAACACCGCCGCCGATATCGTAAATAACTTCCTTAAGCGTGGTGCCCATGGGAACTTCGATAAGACCTGTGTTGTTAACGTTACCGGTCAAAGCAAATGCCTTGGTACCGTGGCTCTTCTCGGGACCGAAAGTACAATACCAGTCTGCGCCCTTAAGGATAATGGGCGGAACGTTACAGAATGTCTCAACGTTGTTAAGAACTGTGGGCTTATCAAACAAACCGTGCTCGGTAGTACGGGGAGGCTTAACACGAGGCATGCCTCTGTGGCCTTCGATGGAAGCTGTAAGAGCCGAGCCCTCACCACATACGAAAGCACCTGCGCCCTGACAAATCTTTAAGTCAAAGTCAAAGCCCGAGTTCATGATGTTCTTACCGAGGAGTCCGCGCTTTGTAGCCTTCTCGATAGCAATAGATAATCTCTCAACCGCAAGAGGATACTCCGCACGCACGTAGATGTAACCGTGGTGAGCGTTGGTAGCCTTACCCGCGATAATCATTCCTTCAATAACACGGTGAGGATCGCCTTCCATCATGGAACGGTCCATAAATGCGCCGGGGTCACCCTCGTCACCGTTACATACGATATATTTGTCTTCGGAATCCTGAGCAAGCACCTGTGCCCACTTGGTGCCGGTGGGGAATCCTCCGCCTCCGCGTCCGCGAAGTGTAGACTTGGTAATCTCGTCCACGATTTCCTGACTGGTCATGTCAAACAAAGCCTTGGCAACTGCCTGATAACCGCCTACGGCAATATACTCAACCAAAGATTCTGCGTTAATCTGTCCGCAGTGCTCAAGAGCAAGTCTCGTCTGCTTTTTATAAAAAGGAATCTCTGACTGCTGTCTGTAAGGGTTACCGTCCTTGTCCTTGTATACAAGACGGTCTACGCACTCATCGCCGATGATGGTCTTCTCAACGATTTCCTCGCAGTCCTCAACCTTAACCTTAAGGTACAACCATCCGAAAGGCTCGATTCTTAAAAGGGGACCTTTTTCACAGAATCCGTGACAGCCTGACTTCTTAACACCGACAGTGTCATGAGGCTCTTCTTCAAGCATAACGGAACAGGGGATATCCTTCTCTTTCAATATCTCCTGAAGTCTTTCATAAATCTTAAGTGAACCGCCAGCTACGCAACCGGTACCTGCGCAGATAAGAATCTGCTTACGCTGTGAGTCGAGGGAAGCTTTAAATTTCTTGTGAAGACGGTCTAAGTCTTCTCTGGTCTTAACAACATCAAATGCCATTACGCTTCTACCTCCTTACTCTTAAGTTCATCAATGATTTCCTTAACCTTAGCGGGGGTCATTGCAGGATGCACGGTATCATTAACCGTACATACGGGCGCAAGTCCGCAGGCGCCGAGGCAGGAAACGGTCTCAACCGTAAACATGCGGTCGTCGGTAGTCTTCTTCTTGTCAGAAAGCCCCAATTCCTTTCTGAACTCCTCAAGAATCGGCACGGAATTACGTACATGGCATGCAGTTCCGTCACAAACCTTGATTACGTACTTACCCTTAGGCTCAAGGGAAAAGTTCTCATAGAAGGTTGCCACACCGAAAATCTTAGCCTCGCTGATGCCCAAATCCTTGGAAATGTAGCTAAGGCTCTCCTCGGGAAGATAACGGTATACCTTCTGAATCTCCTGCATGATGCCGATTACTCTGGTAGCATCGTGGCCGAAGCGCTCAAGAATCTCGTCAAGGGTCTTAATCTCTTTCTCCGAAAGCATTCATTCTCTCCTTAATAATCATTCATACAAAACGGACAGTCTAACCTCACTGTCCGCCTATGTCCCTTTGTTAATTTTTTATCATTTGTATTATATCCTTTACGAGCGGACACGTCAAGCACCAAAACTTGGGAATTTCTCCTGTTTTTCTTTACACATGTATGCAGTCCGCGAACATTTGTATCAATACCCGAGATGCAAAAGAAAACCTTTCAGCCCCTCATCAATATCTCTGTAAGTCTCCGCAAATCTTCCCGAGTACCACGGGTCCGAAATATTACCCCCACGGTCGGTATAATCGAGGAGCTTGCTGACCTTCGCGTCGGGGTCTCCACCGAGAATCCTCAGCATATTCCTCACATTCATATCTTCCATACCTATGAGATAATCGTACTTCTCATAATCTGCGCGCGTCATCTGCCTCGCGCGCTTCCCCTCGCATCCGATTCCATGCTTGGCAAGCTCCGCCCTCGCCGGCGGATACACAGGGTTCCCAACCCCGTTCCAGCACTCCTCATCGCTCGTCGCCGCCGAAGCAATCTCGAAGTCGCCCGCGATGCCAAGCCTCTCAGTCATATCTTTAAACATAAATTCTGCCATGGGTGAACGGCAGATGTTGCCGTGGCAGACAAATAAAACTTTTATCATTATCTTAAAACCCCGATATTCATTGTTTTTTCGGGCATTGTCCCAAATATGTTTTTATCCCTTTTTCCTTAAATGGTGGCATATCATAGCTTATTTAAGCACAAAATGGTAATCAAAAGTTGTAAAAAAGTTTCAATCCACAGAATCGTGTCATTCCATCCTCCAAGGTCTTTCTTTACCAAGCCATCCGCTTTTCTCCCAATACGATTTGTCTGCTTCACCGGCCCCTAAATCTGCTTTCTGCATCATACGCATCAATGAAAACATGGCTTTTGTCTTTATACCTGCTTTTACGCTTTTTTTTCGGGAAAGCCTTTGCGCAATCCTTATTGTATCTTTTTCAATCTTCTGTTTTTTCTTTTCACTAACTCCGTCCCAATTCATAGCTTGTATGCAGATGCCATATTCAACGATACAGGGAATACCCCAATAGAAAAGAGCATCACTTACATCCTTTACTGCCTTCTTTGCTCCGCTTCCTGCTGCGGTTGATATGACAACTGCCGTTTTATTGAACATACACTTTCGCGGTCTATGTGACATCCAGTAATTGAATGTCAGATCTATGAAGTTCTTCATCGGGGCCGAGGCTCTCAGGCAATAAGTCGGGGTTGTGAATATCAGAATATCTGCCTCTTCAACTTCTTTCATTATCCTGTTTTTTTCTTCATAGAAAGGACATTTGGTATCATCCTCTATGCAAGTATAACACCCGAGGCAAAAATGATTCAGGTCCTTCGGAAGGAAGAATTCAACTATATCTTTATCACTTCCGATATTCTTTGCAAGTAATCTCCCGATATTATATGTACTTCCTTTATGATTCTGACCGTTTATCATTACTATCTTCATTTATCTTCTC
>JAFZLD010000007.1 GCA_017553505.1 Lachnospiraceae bacterium | reverse complement strand
TATTCTATTATGCTTCTTCTTGGCATTTAAGCCACCTTTAATTCTTGCCATTTCTATTCCTCCAATCTACGTCTTACATGTAAGGTAAGATCTTCTTCATATTCTTTACATTTGCCTCGTCCGTAATAGCGGGCTTTCTTAAGTTGCGCTTTCTCTTTGTAGACTTCTTGGTTAAGATATGGCGTTTGTAATCCTTATTTCTCTTTAACTTACCGGTTCCTGTAACTTTAAAGCGCTTTGCAGCTGCTCTGCTTGTTTTCATCTTGGGCATGATTGTTCCTCCTAAGTATTTGAAAATTTTATTTAGTATTGGAAGCAAGGTAAATGTTGCTTCGGCTAAACGTGTTTATTTTATCGGGATCAGTTCTTCTTACCCGCTAAAAACATGGTCATAGAACGGCCTTCAACCTTGGGTGCCTTCTCGATTACGGCACTGTCTGCAAGACCTTCCGCAAAATCATCAAGGATGTGCTTGGATGTCTGCATGTGAGCCATCTCACGTCCTCTGAAACGAAGTGTTACCTTAACTCTGTCGCCTTCCTTAAGGAACTTTCTGGCGGCGTTGATCTTGGTGTTCAAATCGTTGGTGTCGATGTTGGGGGTTAAACGAATCTCTTTAATCTCAACAACGTGCTGCTTTTTCTTGGCTTCCTTCTCACGCTTCATCTGTTCGTATTTGAACTTGCCGTAGTCTACGATACGACATACGGGAGGCTGTGCCGTGGGCGCAATCTTAACAAGATCCACACCTGCTTCGTCAGCCAATGCCTGAGCTTCCTTGGAAGACATGATTCCGAGCTGCTCGCCGTTTTCACCGATGACACGTACTTCTTTGTCACGGATCTGTTCATTAATCATTAATTCGCTAATAGTCTTACCCTCCATTAATACATCCCGCGTCCGGGAGCTATAAAGTTAAGCATCCGCATCTTGAGTAACAAAAAAAGCGGACACACAAGGCATCCGCAATTTTTCAAAACAAACGACACACATCGCTATATTCAAAAATCATAACCGCCGTTAAGCCTTATGCCACGGGGTGAGAGCGGATACTCTGCTTCAAAGTGTACTGACGTACTGATATAAGATAGCATACGTAAATCATGCTGTCAAGTAGTATTTTAAATTTCAGCAAACGCCTTACATCTTCTATGATAATAGCATATGTTTGTCGGTTCCGCCAGTCTTTCTTTGACCACGGGGATTATGATTCCTCGGGGTCGGGCTCGGCGGTGGGGTCGTACTCGAGAATGTCACCGGGCTGACAGTTTAGTACCTCGCATATCGCCTCAAGTGTCGAGAAACGAATGGCACTTATCTTGCCGGTCTTCATCTTAGAGAGGTTAACGTTACTTACGCCTACTTTCTCCGATAATTCGTTAAGGCTTATCTTTCGGTCCGCCATAACTCTGTCGAGTCTTAAAACAATCTTTCCCATGCGCACCTCCTATAAAGTCTCGTCTTCGTGCTTCTGAAGCTCGATGCCGTATTCATAGATGCATGAAAAGCACCAGAAAGAAAGAGCTACGATTGCGGCGATACCTACGGATTCCGTAAGAACTATGACGGATACCACGATACCCGTTACCTTAATTTTCTTTGCAATCTCAGCAGTAAAAGGAGTATCGCTGTCTTCAATAAGCTTAAATAAATTTCTGATAATAATGATTGCCACCATTGCAAGCGCTACCACAGCCATGGCAACTATGCAGTTAACCGCCGCTTCAATGGAAGCACTTTCGATTTTGAGCCCGTTTACAAACTCAAAGCCCTGGACATCCATCTGCTCCATGTAATCTACCGGCGCATATATCGTAATGTTCTTACCCAAAATATTGACTTCCTTGCCGTTTGGATCAAACTTAATTACGAAGCAGAGGAGCGCTCCGATTCCGCAGGCGATAATCGCTGCCAGGAATATGCCTTTTATTACGTTTAAAATCTTTGTGGTAGTATGTGCTGCTTTCTTAATGTTTAAAATCTTTTCGTTTTCCATGATTAATTCTCCTTGTGTGTTGTCTATATGTGTGTGTTGTTGTGTGTTATTACGTTACGCGTAAATGTTTTATCGATTATCGATAAATTATATATAACACACGTAAAAATGCTTGTCAATAACTTTTTAATGTTTTTCGATAAATTTTTTATGTTTTTGCATTCACTCCCCGGATATAGAAAATCTTTAGATAATCTTAACCCCCGCTAAATTGACTCTTATGTGCCCCGGTGCCATACTTAGAAACCGATGGATTTAAAGGAGGAGATAATATGTCAAAGAAACTTTTAATCACGGTTGCAAGCGCATCATTACTGGCATTTTCCCTTATGGGCTGCGGTAAAAAAGATGAGCTTCCCGAAGATTTCTTAAAAGAAACACCTATCGTAACCACAACAGATTCAGTTTCACCCGCAGCGACTGCTCAGCCCGAGGAACAGCACGAAGCAGAGGCTCCTGCCACCGAGACCGCTGAAGCCTCAACTCCCGAGCAGCCCGCAGACGATACCGACGAGTACGAAGTCTACGCAGGCATTACACGTCTTGAAGCTGTCGAATATGTCTCAGTCAACATCGGAAGCGGCGGCAAAATCACAGATGTTGTCAAAGGCTCCGACGATGCGGGCAACGACGCCTGGGTTATCACGGTTGAGCCCGTCACCACATCCGAAGGTCCCGCAACCGTTACATATCACGTCTCCGACGCCAACAGCTTCTTTGAAAGCGGCAACGGCGGCGAGGAATAATAAGCAAAAGAAAAAAGTGGTCGAAACCGGCCACTTTTCTTTTGCCCATATTTATTCACTGACTATATCCGCAGGCTTACATCCCGCAACCGAAGCCAAATCCCCCGGCGCAAGCTCTATCTGAAAGCCTACCTTGCCCGCACTTACGAAGATTGTATCGTAGCCCGGCGCCGTCTCATGGATGAATGTCTTAAAAGGCTTCTTCATACCGATGGGCGAGCAGCCTCCGTGCACGTATCCTGTAAGCGGCAGCAACTCCTTTTGCTTAATCATCGCAACGGACTTCTCTCCCGCCGCGCTTGCCGCCTTCTTAAGGTCTAACTCGCACTTAACCGGCACCACAAACACATAATATGCACCGGTCTTGCCCTGCGTCACAAGCGTCTTAAAAACCTTGTCCGCATCCTCACCGAGTATCCCCGCGATATCCTCGCCGGTAAGCGTCGGGTCCGCCTCGTATGTGTGCAGCTTATATTCAATCTTCTTACTGTCCAGCACACGACAAACATTTGTCTTATCGTTATTCTTGGCCATCACATTCTTCCTCTCTCTTTAAGCCATGCCACCGACTTTCTAAGCGCCTCGATGGTCTTGGTCTCCAGCACGCACCTTGCATTACGCTCCTCAGCCAAAGAAAGCCTCTCATTTAAGTCAATCTCGCCGTCACCAAGCGCCAGATGATTCTTCGGCGGATTCTCGCGCCCGTCATGAATATGGAAGTGCCTAAGATGTGCAACATTCTCCATAATAAACGGCACATCCTTCTCCGCCACCGCCTTCGAATGCCCGATGTCCCAGGTCATGCAAAAGCAAGGGCTCTTCATTATATACTCAATTGCCTTCTTCTCGTAATCTCGGAACCCGTCTGTATTCTCAACAGCAATCTTAATATCGCTGTCCCCGATCCATTCCTCTACCAAAGCACGATAGCGTTTAAAAGACTTCATATAAGTATCAAAGTCCCTGTCATACATCTGCACCTTCCTGTCGGGCAGCGTAATAAAGATTCCGTGCTCCATGTGCATATTAAGCGTAATCGGCTGGCTCTTGTCCCCGTAAGCATCGCGTAAAGGCAACAACTTCCGCGCCACCCCAATCGTCCTGCGTACAGTTTCAAGATACGCTTCAGTCACCAACGGATTAAAATCCGCAATATTAAGCTTCTCATCAAGATGAATCGTGTAATAAATCCCGGCCTCCCTGGCTGCCTCTATAAACTCACCCGCCTTTTCAAGCTTATCTATCTGATACTCCGGAAAGTTCATGTTAAGTTCAATAAAGTTAAGCCCCAGCTCCCTGCACAGGTTAACATTATCGGAAAGCGTCTTATTCTCTATCAAAGTCGGCATTCCAAACTGCATATTATCTCTCCTATTTATCCAAGCGTCTTGATACAAAGAAAGAAATCAAAAATCCCACAAACGAACCGAACAAAATCAAGTCCACAAGCAACAGATTATCCTGAATCTCATTATCCAGCACAAACATGTCTATGAGAATCTCCGTCGCCGCATACAATCCAAGGAACACAAACATAGTAACCTTATTAAGCTTAACCCGCTTCTTTTCATCAAATAAAGCAAGTCCCACAGCAAGCGCAACAATGAGACCGACCACAATCAAAAAAGCGTATTCCGTCAGTCCGTAAAGCAGCCCTCCGAAAGGAAAAAAATCAATTTCCATATCAATCTCCCATTCTCAATATTCTTATCGCATTTTACACTTTTTCCGCGGCAAAAGAAACCCTTTCTTATGCCCGACACAAAAATCGGCGGACACGCTCTACACGCATCCGCCCTGTAATTATACTTTCTTTTGCTTACATTTAATTACGATAATCGCCACCGGAAATCCTGCCGCCGCTCCGAGAAATATGTCCGCGAAGATATTCGTATAAAAGATTCCGTCAAGATTGATTCCCTTGTAGCTCATGCACAAAAGCGTCAGCAGGAACAATACGAAAGACACAACCGCGCCCCACACGTTCTTCTTAACCGTCTTAAGCACCCATATGCCCACCGGCAAAAAGACAAGCGCGGACATAAGAATAATCACGCTGAACACTGAAAAAAGCACATCCATATACAAAACAGTGACATTCGTGAAATCAAACATATTAATCCACGCTCCAGCCCGACAAATACTCAACTTGCTCGGGAGTCAAGGTATCGATGGAAAGGTTCATAGCCTTAAGCTTGTGACGACCGATTTCGTCATCGATGGAATCGGGTACGTTGTACACCTTGGTAACAAGCTCATTCTTGTGCTCAGCCAGCCAAAGAAGGCTTAACGCCTGCACTGAGAAAGACATATCCATAATCTCTGCGGGATGGCCCATACCGCATGCAAGGTTAACAAGGCGGCCCTCACCAAGAACGTTAAGAGTACGTCCGTCAGCAAGTGTGTAGCCGATGATGTTCTTTCTGCGGGTCTCGGCCTTCTTAGCAACGCTTCTTAAGTAAGCTACATCAACTTCGCAGTCGAAGTGGCCTGCGTTACAAAGAATTGCATTGTCCTTCATAACGTCGAAATGGCGCTTAACGATTACATCCTTACAACCGGTAACGGTTACGAAGATGTCGCCGTACTTGGCAGCTTCGTCCATGGGCATGATTCTGAAGCCGTCCATGGTAGCGTCGAGTGCCTTGAAAGGATCTACCTCGGTAACGATAACGTCGGCGCCCATACCCTTCGCACGAAGAGCTACGCCCTTACCGCACCAGCCGTAACCTGCTACGACTACGGTCTTACCTGCAACGATAAGATTGGTGGTATCCATAATAGCGGTCCAGACAGACTGGCCTGTACCGTACTTATTGTCGTAATAATGCTTGGCCTTGGCATCGTTAACCGCCATCATGGGGCAGGGAAGAATGCCTTCACGCTCGCGGGCTTTAAGTCTGTGAATACCCGTGGTGGTCTCTTCGCATCCGCCGATAAGGCAATCTGCGTATTCCTTGCAACGACCGGACAAAAGATTGATCAAATCTCCGCCATCGTCCACAATCAAGTGAGGATGGCACGCAAGTGTAGCGGCCAAAAGGTCCTCGTATTCCTCGGCAGTAACACCGTACTTACCAAATGTCTCAACACCCATCTCAGCTACAGCCGCAGCCACATCGTCCTGAGTGGAAAGAGGGTTACATCCGGTAAGATATACCTCTGCGCCGCCCTTCTTAAGCACAAGACCGAGGTTAGCGGTCTTAGCCTCAAGGTGAACGGACACTGCAATTCTTAAGCCCTTAAAAGGCTGTTCTTTCTCAAACTTCTTCTCAATCTCGGTAAGTGCGGGCATGAACGCGCGTACCCACTCGATTTTCTTGCGTCCCTCGGGAGCAAGTGAAGGATCCTTAATAATGCTCATAAATCTCTCCTATAAGTATTTTTCTACTATTTTATCCACTTCATAATATACTTTATCCATATCGATTGTCAAAAGAACATTGTCCTTCATAACAAACTTTCCGTTAATCATCACGGACTCAACCTCCGAGCCGTTAGCGGAATAGCACAAAGCCGATATCGGATTGTTCTCGGGATACATGGAAGGAGTACGCAGATTCAAGAAAATAATGTCCGCAATCGCGCCTTCTTTGATCACGCCGAGCTTGTCTTCCATATGAAGCGCCTTGGCCGCGTTAACCGTCGCGAAGTTCACAACCGCCTCAGCCGACATAACGGTCGACGACTTGTGAATTCCCTTGTGAATAAGGCTGAGTAATCCCATCTCGCGGAACATATTAAGCGTATTGTTACTTGCACAACCGTCGGTACCCACGCAAAGGTTGATACCTTTCTCCTCCATCTCCTTAATCGGAGCGAATCCGTTACCGAGTTTCGCATTGGAAGCAGGATTGGTAACTACGGTAGCACCGGTTTCTTTTAATATATCCATATCGTCGCCGCGCATCTGCACGCAGTGAGCGAGAATCGTCTCGTCATCAAGGAATCCTATATCGCGTAAAAGCTCCACAGGAGTCTTGCCGTACTTCTTAAGGCAATCCTCAACCTCAGTCACGCTCTCGGAAAGGTGAGTCTGGTGAAGCATGCCTCTGTCCTTACTCTCCTTAACCACCTGCTCCATAAGCTTCGGGCCCGCACTGTAAATCGCGTGGGGTGAGAGAATGAACTTCATGGTATCGGACTCGAATTCTTCTTTCTCCTCGATAGCCTCTTTAAATCTCGAATAACCGTCGGTGTACAAATCCTCGCCCACAAGTCCGCGACCGATATATCCTCTCATGCCCGCAGCACCCGCAGCAAGCGGTGACTGACGATGGAACATATGCATATCCACAAACGTCGTCGTACCCGACTTAATCATCTCGGCAAAAGCAAGCAAATTAGTCCAGTACGCAGCATCCTTGGGAAGCCTGTCCTCAACCGGCATACATCTGTTAAACAGCCACTCACCGAAGTCCACATCATCCGCATAGTTGCGAAGCACCGACATATATGCATGCGTGTGCATGTTGATAAGACCGGGCATAATGAGCTTGTGTGACGCATCCATAGTCTCATAAGTCACACTTTTGTCTTCGGCAAAAGAAAGCTTGTTGCCGTTGACATACAAGTCTTTCTCCTCGATACGGATATGACCGTTCTCCGAAATTAACAATTTCCCGTTTATAATCTTATAATTCATACTTAATCTCCCCTGCCGGAAGCTCTGTAATTCGCTTCGTAGGCATTAAAAATGTATGTTTATGGTACCATATTATGTACGCCCGGACAAGTTGAAGCCTCTCCGGGCAAGTAAAAAACATTCTAAGAGACTTCGGCTATTCCTTTTGCAGGAGTTCCCGCACCACATACCTACAAAAAGCTATATCAAAGAGGTTTGTAGGTATCTTTTTCCCCATAGCAAAGGCAAAATGCCTACAAATCCACTGAACGAGAAAATGTGCAGGTATTTTTTCCGTCCAAAAAATCCACAAAGCCTACAACAATGGCCTAATCGATATATTTGTAGGTATTCTAAATAAGATTAGCGACTATATTAGCCTACACACGAGCTCATATTTCTATTTTGTAGGCTACGGAGGAGTGTATGCGACGATTTTCTACCTACAAATTTACCTCCGGCGAAAATCTGTAGGCTTTTCTCCAAATTCGCGTCATTATTATGCCTACAAATGAGCAATTAGCGTGATTATGTAGGAACACGTTCCCAAAAACGTGCTCCAATGACCTCCCTATCGCCCGGAAAGCAACCAATCATAGGCTCAATCACGCCCCACTGCCTATCTCCAGATATATGAACGAAATAAAAAAGGGCTTTCGCCCCCTTTTATTAAATCAGTTTAATCAAATGCGTAATCATATCCACCAGGCAGTCAGCCGCTACAGGCATGAGCTCGTCGAAAGATTCGGTTGCGTCGTCATCGGCAGAGTCGGAAATGCAACGGAGTACTACGAAGGGTACCTTGTTAAGGTATGCGGTGTGCGCTACGGCGCAGCCTTCCATCTCTACGCAGAGAGCTTTGGTCTTCTTATAGATAGAGTCCTTCTCCTTAGTGGAGGACACGAAGGTGTCGCCGGTTGCGATACGGCCGATGTGTACACCGCCTTCATCGCCGGCCACGGTCTTGGCCTTCTCTAAGAGTCCGGGGTCTGAATAATAAACAGGCTCCAACGGATCGAAATTCTTAATAACAAATTCCTGCATGTCGTGATATACGAGCTCGCTTCCCACTACAAGGTCGAGCTTACCAACCTCGGGAACAAGGCTTCCCGCAATACCGTTCTGGATAAGAGCCTTCGGTTTATACTTGTCGATAAGAATCTGTGTGTGCATGGCTGCGTTAACCTTACCCACACCACAGCGGCAGATAACCACGTCCACACCGTCAAGCTTACCGGTGTAATAATCGAGACCTGCGTGCACCTTTTTCTTCTTGTCTTTGAGAAGACGCACAAGCGTTTTCATCTCAATATCCATTGCAGAAATTATTCCAATCATGCTAACCCTCCAATATTTACCTCATCGCCATCCATTATAACATATAGAATGTCGCAAAGATATACGATACATAGCATTTTACACCATAATTATTAAAAAAAAGGCACCCCCTCAAGGGATGCCTCTCTTAAAATCTCTATTATGCGTTCTTACCGCAGCATTTCTTGTACTTCTTGCCGGAACCGCAAGGGCAGGGATCGTTGGGATATACCTTAGCTTCCTTACGAATGGTCTGGGAAGCCTTCTGCTCCTTGTAAAGCTCTTTCTGCTTCTCTTCGTCGAAGATGTCGTTCCACTGAGGAAGCTTATAGAGCCAGTCGGCACCTGCCGCTACCATGTTCTTGTAAAGAAGTTCCTTGTCAAATCCAAGGTTAACCTCGGTATCTGCTTCCATGGTCTCGATGGGGTTGGGGTTCTTAAGGGAATCGTTGATTCCGTCAAGGAAACCGGTCATGATCATCTGGCTTACCTTATATTTCTTGGCAAGTTCAGCTACGGTACCGGTAACAACTTCATCGGGGTTCTTAAGTAACTTTTCGTAAATGCCTTTTTCTTTTTCAAAATAATCGTTCCAAAGTTCCTGGAGCTTCTTCTGATCCTGTTCTTCGGAATAGGCGCTGTTACGCCACTTTTCAAGTAATGTCTGTGCCATAATTAACCTCTCATATTCTTAAATAAGCGTATTCATCCGTAAAACGCCACGCACGTAGTGTATCACAGCATTATTAAAAATTCAACAACACATTATTTGTCGTTCTCAAACCATTTAAAATCCGCGATGGTGCGCTTATGTGTAAGTTTGCCGATAAGCCAGATGTATATCCACGTAAGAATCGGCAATATAAGTGTCGCGCCGAGCGTCACTTTGAAAAGCGTCTTGGCAAGCGGAGTCTTCATGCCCGCAAGCACGATCATAGCTATAAAAAGTACCGCAATCAGGCACAGGCACACAATCGATGCAATTCTCTGCCCCTTGGTATAAGAAGAAGTAAATCCCTGCTCCTTAACAATTCTTGCAAGGTCTTCCTCGGCCTGCTTAACCGATGTGAACAGACACGCATGCATTCCGGCCTTGTTGCCTCCGTCCACGTTCTTTTGAACATCGTCAAAGAAAACGCATTCCTCAGGCTTCAGATTATACTTCTTAAAGAGCGCCTCATAAATTCCGGGCTCGGGCTTTGTAAGCTTAACATCGCAGCTTAAGATATATCCGTCGAGCTCTTCGATAAAAGAAAGCGCATCCCAGCACTCTCTTACCGCTTTAAAGGACATGTTCGACAGACAATACACCTTATATCCGCGACGCTTCAAATCGATTATCCAACCGCGGGTATACTCAAAAAGCTTAAGCAAACCGTTAAAGTCCGCGTACATCTCGCGCATCTTGTCTTCCATGCCGGGGTCGTTCTCGATGAACTTATCAAGGATTTCTTCCTCACTCATTACGCCTCGGTCGATTTCGTTCCAGATAGGCGCATAAACGGTGGCCTTGGCGATTCTGTCAAGCTCTTCATCGGTTATGTTAAACTTCTGAAAGAAAGGCTTCCAGCCGAAATCCACCAGCACGTTTCCGATATCAAATACTACATTCTTAATCATTTTTAACTCCTAATGTTGACCATATTTATTAACCGTCTCCATCAGCGAATCCGCCGCCTCCGGATAACGTCTAATTACATCCTTAACCTCGTCGCGGGCTTCCGACGCAATCTCCTGATTGTACTCAAGCTGCTTACGAAGTTTCTGACGCCTGCCTATAAGATTGTGGCGCACTTCCACCATCTCACGGTTATCATATATAGCATCGGACTGATGTACCCATACATCGGGGTCCTTGATACGCATGGCGCGAAGTCTCCTGAGTAACTTGGCCGTCTCAGTCTCGTAAGCCGCCTCATTCTTTTCAAATGAGCGCCTGTTCTCGCGTTCCTTAAGGTATCTGGTATACAAGTCCTTAAGCTCTGCCGCACTCGACACCTGATACTTGGTGTAGAGGTAATCGAGCAGGTTCTTATTGTTGACATAGCGAATCTTTACCTTATTTTCCAGCAAAATAAGGCTGTTCGCCGTGCTTTCTATCTTTTTCTTTTCCCGTACAAAGTCGGTGTATTTGATATAAATCAATGTAATGGCTACCGCGGTAATGCCCACCGTAATATAGTAACCGATTGCCACATCAAGTTTCAAAAATACCTGAAGCATGAAAAGTATCACCACCAGCACTGCTGCCGCAACCATGGCGATAATCGCAACTCCGCGGGAATTCTCAAGATCCCGGCTTACCTCCCGGTGGCGCATGTCGTAAGCGGTTCGCTCTGTATCTATGCGCGCAAGGTCGCTCTTAACCTTAGCCTTGTAATCTTCCTCGCGGGTAAGCTTCTCGATGCCTTCCTGCGCCTCGGAAGCAATGGCTTCCATCTTGTCGTATTCCTTGTCCGTCATTAAACTCGGAGTCTGGACGTATTTCTCGTGATACTTGCGAAGGTCGTGGATGTTACGGGCAATCTTCTCAAGGTCTGCCTTATCCTCCGCAGGAAGCGCTTCTATTTCCTCCATGTCGGTAAGATAGGACGTTACGATGGCGTACTCATCGTTAATCCTGTCTATCTCGTCGGATGCGTCTTTCATCTGCTCAAGGCAGCTTATGACGTACTGTTCCCTTAAATAAGGATCGTTCATGTTGATGGTGTCGCGGGAATTGGCAACCTCATCCCATGCACTTTCCGAAGTATTCTTTTTACCGAATAATTTGTTCCAAAAACCCATTCGTCACAGGCCCCCTGCCCGCTATATATCACCGTTTTCAAGAGCGATGTCGCGATACTCTTCTTTTAACTCTCCGGTCATTGCCAATATTTCTTCGTAGTATAGTGCCGCATCCTTTTGATCCTTGAGTTCGAAAAGGCTCTTTAAGTGCTTGGCCTTGTCGGATGCGTCAAATTCTGCTTTAAGTTCTTCAAGCTCGCCTTCTATCGGAATGCTCATGCGATAAGCGTCCTCTGAATCGGCAATAAGCTTGATGTACTCGCTCTCGGGAAGTCTTAAGCGCTCTACCGTGAGCATGTGTCTGAAGGCCTTCTCATCATTGTTGATTTCGTAAGCTTTCTTAAAGTAATCAACCGCGGAATCATACAGGCACAGTGCCATGCAGGTAACGCCCATGTTGTTGTATATACGGCTTCTTAACTCAGTCTCCTCATCGTCGATGCCCGAAAGCACGCGCTCGTATTCCTTGAGCGCAAGGTAATAGTGGCGATTCTCGTAAAGAAAATCGGCCTTGGCCTTCCACTTCTCGAAAACATTCATGGATACGTTCATCCTGAGAATGCTCTCGACCTTCTCTATCTCGTCGGCATTGTAATATCCCACATACTCAAGGATAGTGCCCACAAAAGCACCCGGAAGCGCATTCGTATTGACTAACATATAGAGGTTACGCGCAAGATCCGTAAGCCCGCATTCTTTGTCTATCCATTCCACGAGTTTCTTGTCGAGGATGTCCTTGTCGATTAAGAACGCGTTCTCATAGAGGACGTAGCACAGTTCCTCCATGGTATAGATATTCACATAAACCTTTTCAAAGTAGTAAGGGGTCTCGGCAACCTTGCCAACCGTTGTAAGTACACGATTCGTCACAGATTGATTACCTCCTTCCACTCGATGTCGGAAGCTTTAAAGAGCTCGCCGAAGCCTAAGTCCTTGATAACCACCTGCATACGCATTTCGGAAATCATGGACACGTCCACTCTGACTCTCGAAGTCTTCTGCGGGCGCTTCGGAAGGTCTGCAAGCGTAATGTCCACCACCTCGGGATTCTTACCCGTAAGAGGTGTGATGACAAAAGAAAGCTTGTTGCCCTTATCTATAATAACTTCCACGCTGTTAGACGCTTCGAACCAGTTAACGCCCGCATCAAGTAATGCAAGGTAACCGGGCTCGCCGCGCTTAAGCACGTTAAGGCCCACGTTGGACTTAAGCTTATCGTTGCCTAAGAACACGTGGCTCTCGCTGAGTAACGTCTTATGAAGCTTATTCTTGGCAGAATATGCAGCGCCCTTGGAATAAAGGTTATTACCCTCGAAAACACGGCTGCTCTTTACCACGGTGCGAATAGTCTCACCGAAGATTTCCTGCCTGAAATTCTCACCTATAAAGTACACCGAAGACACGATTCTGCCGTCGCATATCTCATGCACAAGCTTGTTAAGCTCGCCGTCGGCATATCTGGCCTCCTCGGAATTGATGATTAAATCCTTGATATCGTCGTTCTTGAAAGAATGATATGACTCGGGATCGATGAATGCCACCACCGGAGTCGTATTCTTGTTGCACTCCATTCTGAAGGACTTAAGGTATTCCTCAGAAAAATCAAGAAGCAGTACATCCCTGTTCCAAAGCTCGGTAGGCTGATAAATCGTATAGTAATAAAAGCTCTCCATGTGGCTCTGGAAGAACACATTCTCAGTCTTAAGTCCGAGAGAAGCCACCACTTCCGTAAGCACTTCCACCATACGATCGTCAAGGGACGAAACGGTAATCATAAGAGACGAAATCTTATTAAGCGGAACGTTCATCGAAAGAAGGGACAGTGATCTCTTCATAAAAAGCGCAATCAAAGCAGACGGTCTGAAGTTCTCGTCTCCGACCGCTATATCTTCTCCCGGCATGGCGCGCTCCAAAAGCCTGTCCACAAAGAATCCGTCAGTATCACGGTTTCTTACGGCATCGTTACCTGCGAACCACTGGTTGACTTCCTTTCTTTTGAACAAAGCCGTAGGAATCAGGTAAGAATTGCCACCCGGAACAACGGAAAGAGTGTCCACCTTCTCATCGTCCATGCGCGTGTAGCTGATCTGCGAATAGGTGTCCGTTAAGTCGAAGCCTACCGCAAATTCTTCAGTATTCGGTTTGATCAATTCTCCGAATAAATCCATCTATAATAGTTCCTTACTGTAATGTAAACATCTTGCCTATCACGTAGGCC
The DNA here is from genome assembly GCA_017553505.1 of Lachnospiraceae bacterium. GTDB lineage: Bacteria > Bacillota > Clostridia > Lachnospirales > Lachnospiraceae > UBA1258. The sequence goes on along the minus strand of JAFZLD010000007.1, from coordinate 53,600 downwards.
TGCTTGTAATATTCGTATAAAAGATTGTCAACGGTGTCGTAGTCCTGAAGCGTCTGGGCAATAACTATGTCGTTGACTTCGTTGAATCTTGAGTCGGTACTGTCGCGGCTGATATCGCTCTTTTGGATGCTTGCGCTTTCCGTAAGAAGCTCCTCGCCCTCGTACTCCTCCGTAATGTAATACAGGAGGTTCTCGCCAAAGAACAATACGAAAGCCTTGGCATGCACACCGCCGTACATATCGCGCATCTCCTCTGTCACATACTCGCCCGAAGACTCGTCCTCGCCCTCGATAATGTAATGAATGTACACTTTCTTGCCGGGGTCGGTCTTGTACTCGATTATGGTCTTGTCCGAGAATCTGCTTAAGTTGGATTCACGACCCTCCCACAGATTCTTAAAGAAGGACATATAAATGCCCTGACCCGTAAGCTTCGTAAGGTACTCATCGATGATGGGCGATACCGTTTCATCAATCAGTTCCTTATTCTCCGAGAAGTACTTAAGGTACGCAAGCATGCAAACCGTCTGAATCTCCTCGCCCCTGAGTCTGGCCTTGGTAAGCTCCGTAAACACCTCAGGCTCCATAATGTACTCTCTTACGAAGTAGTCAAAAGAACACTGCGAAAGAAAGGCAAGCTTAATATCCGTATTGCCGCCGCCCTGCACATACTTCCTGTAAATATCCATACGCTCCGACACGAAATATCCCGTGTAAAGCATCTGAAGTATAAGGTTCTCGCACATCTTATATGTATCAAGGTCGAAGTTCTCCGCTGCCTTGAATATCTTGCGGATGTCCTTGGTCATTCCGTGATAATTGTCCGCAAGGTACTTAAGGATAACCTCGTCGTACTTGCCCTGTGAAAAGGCTCTTGCCGCAATCTTAATCATTCGCTCGTCGGGCTCATACTCATCTCTCACAATAAGCTTGGAACACAACTTCACAAGGTCTCTTACATCTATACTCTCGGTTCCGAACCTTTTAACCCACTCGATAGCGGTATCGTACATTCCTCTGATTACAAGGAATCTCTCCGCCGTAACGCGCTCTCTTACAGTCATATCCACAGGTTCAAGTCCCGCAAGAACCTCGTCAAGCTCGCGTATCTCATCGCGGTCATAATAGTAGTCCATAAGCTTGCTGCGTACTTCGGACTTATACTCGCGGTCTATGCGGGGATCGTCAAGGATGTGCGCATAGCGCTCTCTCGTCTCCTCATTAATCTCCACAGTCTCGGAGCTGCACTCGCACACATATACATCAAACTCAAGGTTGCCGTGAATCATAGGCATAATCTTGGTGGCAAGCTTGCCGGGCACCATAAGCATCTCGAGATCGTACTTGGAGCTTACCGAGTATCTGTTGGAGAAATTATCCTCAAACATAACCTCGAAATCCCTGTTGTAAAGCGGAACATAAGCCACTCCGCCCTCCATGGGATAGAATGTCTCCTCGCTCTCCCTGCTCTGGTACACGATAACCTTATTAAGGTTCTTGTTATCAACGGTAATCTTGTGTGTAAAAAGAAGCCGCGCCATATTATCCGCCAGTGACTTGTCAAGGTCGGTGTTGCCGTACACATGCCTGTAGATTAAGGCAAGGTCCTTATTGATAAGTCCCGCGGAAATGCAATCCACACTGAATCGCTCGATGCGGTCTCTGAAATTGTCATAGATATCGGGCATCTCTTCACGCGCGCCTATTACCCTCGCATAAAGGTATGCCGCATAGTCCCAGCGAAGATTACTCTCGTATGAGAAATAAAGATATACCATCTTCGGAATATCATTGTCCTTAGAAATATCCATGGACTCCATGTAGAACTCATAAAGTCTGGTAGCGCGAACCTCGGCGAGCACGCCCTTCTCATACCACTCATGAGCCTCTTCGTCACGTCTGTCGCCCTTAATTAAATACTCGCAGATGGTAAGAAGCTTATCGTTGTCGGGCTTAAGCTCATAGCACTTCTTAAGGAGAGGCCAGATGCGCTTGTTGTATTCTTTTTCTTTGGAAGCCAAGTATACGAACTGGTCGCAGACGTCGTCGGTAAGTATCCCGTTCTGAGACGCATAGTTAAGAAGCTTAATCTCGAATGTAGTAAGCGCTGTAAGAAGCGTCGGGTTCTGATTAAGCATGTTAACCGCTTCCACGAGAAACATCGGGCTTACGCAGCCCGTCTCAATCTGCTGTCGGATAAAGAGCCATTTCTTGGAAGGGCTCACCGCGAATTCTTCAGAAAGGTAGAGTAACAACCAGCCCACTCTCCAGTCGGAAGGGTCGCTTGAATAAATCTTGTTAACCTCGTCGGTTATGGTGTCTATATAGCTGTCCTCTCTGGTATAGAGAGTCGTTAAGTACAAATAATATGCCCAGATAGCCGGGGAATTGATGTCGGGGTTTTCTTTTAACTCATTTTCAGCCTGGTCGAGTATCCACTTGGCCTCGTTGTAACGCTCTTCAATCATGAGCATCTGAGCCTTGAAAAGCTTCGGATAAAGCACGTCCGGGCATATCTCGCGCATGCGGTCCACCAGACGGTTAGTCTCCGTAATCCACGTGCCGAGAGCAATCTTACGGGTCCTGAAAGCCTCATAATAAGTAAACATATCGTAACTTAAATGAAGCATCTCCAAATGTCTTGAAAGCTCCGACTTAGTCACAACCTCGCTTGAAACCGTAACGTTAACTTCAAAAGAAACAAACGCGTTGTAAAAACGCACCTTACCAAAATTCATTCCGCCGTGAAGGTTGTCGGGATTGATAAGTACGGGGAAGCTTAAGTAGTTGCCCAGGAAATCGTCGTCGGTCACTACAGACTTCGTAAAGCTGATAAAGTCGCCGTCCGCCTCGACATTTAAGAATGTGTAGCCCCAGCCGTTTCGGGTGATATTAATGTACTCTTCCACAATGGCTACGGGGTCTTCTATTGAAATCTGCGTACGCTCGGGTATGAATTCAACAGGCTGTTTCTTATTGATAGACAGCAGGAACTCTTCCACGTTCTGCTCGTTGCCGTAGAAGCGTGAAAGTCCCAAGTACAGTTTCTTGTATCTTAAATCGTTACCTACGAAAAGATTGATGAAATCTTCCGAGTAGAAAAGCTTGACTGCCTCGCCCCAGGCGGACTTGGCAAGATTGGTGAAATGGAAAAGATTCTTGATGCTGCCGAGACTCGACTCGATGTTCTTTTTAAGAACGGTCACTACATAAGGAAGATAGTACTCGCCCTGATTGGAGATGATATAAAGCTCCCCTTGAGCCACGTCCCCCTCCTCTAAGCCCTGCGCGGAGAAGGTATATCCAATCTCCGACTCAAGTCCCGAGAAGCTGTCCACTATAAGTTCCATGCGAATGTCCGAGGAGTAGATTCTTCCCTCGGTAAGACGGCCTCTTACGGCCTTAATAAAGAAACTGCCCGTATAAATCTCGCCCGGAGCCAGCGTTAACTCTATGCGTGACAAAGAAAGGTCCAAAGACCCTTTTTCATAATCGAATTGTCCTTTTAAGATTCTTTCTACAGTCCGCCTCATTAACAAATGCCCCGTTTTTCAGGGTTCTTCTCCACTCAGTTTCTTAGCGATGCGCATAGTTCCGCATTCTTTATCATTATAACATTTATGCCTGAATTGTGAAACAATTCGCTTAAATATTTGTGTCTTTCTTTGGCCGTAAGATTTGTGACGACAAATGTGACGACGTTGTAAGAATTTGTAAGAAGTGTCCCTCAAACTGTAAGGGCATTCGATTTTGTCTGCGGCCCCCGTCCCATATACTAAAATCACAAGATACAAACACGGAGGACACAAACATGATGACATGGTTAACAAGCATTCTTGATGGATTTAAGGTATACGGAAGCATCGCTCCCGTAATCGCACTGGTTCTTATCCTCAGAGCATTTGCACAGAAAAAACTTAATATCGTTCGCTTCATCATTGACCAGATGACAGTTGCTTATTTAATCTGCGTGATCATGCTTGTGTTCTTCCCCCTTCCCACAATGGAAAGAGCTGCAGCACTTTGCGAATATCACGGACGCTTTCTTCCCGGCAGCTTCATCTTCGACATCGCTAAGGAAAAGTCACTTGAGAGCGTATTACAGGTTCTTTTCAACATCGTAATGACCGTTCCCTTCGGCATGATCCTTACCTACCGCTTCGGTCTTACCAGAAGACAGGTTATCCTTTACAGCTTCCTTCTTTCACTCTTCATCGAAATCGGACAGCTTACAGGACTCTTCTTCCTCTATGGCGGTTCCTACAGATTATTCGATGCAGACGACCTCATCTGCAACACCTTAGGCGGCCTCATCGGATTCATCGTAATGACTAAGCACGTGCAGCTTCCTTCCCTTGAAAGCTACACCATCTCTCTCAAGAAGAGAGTTGCTGTTACACAGTAAACTTCATGCCGGCGCCCGAGTGATCGGGCGCTTTTTTTGTTGCTCTATGATTCTTTTTACCCTCGGTGCAGGCACTTTCTCTTGTCGCTCTATGGTTCGTTTTTCCCTCGATGAATTTTCTTTGTCGCCCTATGATTCTTTTTGCCCTCGGTGAAGTCTCTCCCTCCCGATAATGTACATATAATTGTCTTATCCTTATCGCTTAAACCCATTTCCCTGCCCCGCACTCCGCTTATAACCAATTTTCACGCCCCAACCCTCACTTATAACCCATTTCCTCGCTCCGCGCCTCGCTTATGACCCGTTTTCACGCCCCATCCCCTCAAAATCCGCCCTTTTCCGGGACGATTTATCGCAATACAGGAAAAAGATGAATTTTGCGATAAAAAATAGGGTCATTTTTATTGTTATGTAAACCGCGTTATCGCAATATGCATTTCCATTTAAAATTGCGATAAGTTTTAGGCAAAATTTTATCGCAGTTTGGAATCAATTTTCGTATTGCGATAAGCGGTTTACATAACGTAGAAAATTGGAGGATTTTTTATCGCAATTCGACTTCTTTTTTTGTATTGCGATAAGCAGTTTGCGTGACTCAAGAAAAGTAGGGGATTTTAGCGCAGTGCGACCCCTTTTCCGTATTGCGATGAGCGGGGCCGGATTGCGCTTGCCGGTAAGGGAAAAAGCGGGGCCAGGATGAATTAAACAGCGGGCGGGCAAGGAAAAAGCCCCCGGGCCGTAGGCTCGAGGGCTTGGAATAGGGGATAAAAAGGATATATAAAAAAGGAGTTACATGAAAAAGGTGTAAGCTTAGTTAAGGATGCTCTTGGCGAAAGCCTTAGCGACTTCGCAGTCGGCTGCATTGGGGCGAGCCTTGTGGAGCACCATGAATTCGCCGCGACAGTGATATTCTTTGTCGCTGACATTTATACCTAAATCATCGGCAAGCTTCTTAACCTGTGCATAGGTTGAAGGAAGTAATGCTGCCGTACTGAAATTGACTAATGTTCCGATCTTGTCTTTATTGTCTTTAAGGAATTTCTTCACTGTCTCATCTATACCTGCTGCATATACAGCGCTTCCGAGAAAAAGAATGTCTGCCTTTTCTGTAAGAGGCTCATAAACTTTTAAAGCAGGTACATTCACCGCTTCCGAAATCGCATTGGCAAGCTTCTCTGTGTTGCCGGTTCTTGAAAAATATCTGATTGCTATATTCATCTTGTCGCCTCCGTAGGATTCATTGTGTATATTTGTATTGTACGCAATCCTTTCTAAATGTCAATAGACTTTATTCTTTTTTTATAAATTCATCCAGACTGCTTTGTGAGACCGGTCAAGTCGCAGCGCCCCGCCCCGGGCAAAAGTCTTTCACGAAAACTCTATAATAAACCACTACGTGCTTTATTATCGGTCGCCTTCGAATAAATTCATTGCAATTTATTCCGGCTCTATCGCAGCGTCGTCGCTAGTTACGAATAGGGCGGACCGAAGTCTATACGGAGCGTCCGACCGGCCGCTACACGAGATTGAAGCGGGAGAGGGTTTTCGGGGAAGACTTTTGCCCGGGGCGGGGCGCGTCAGTTTTGCATGGATGAAGCAACAAAAAGCCCCATGCTCATTGCATGGGGCCTGAATATGTTGAATTATTTACCTGCTTCGGCAAGCTTAAGTAAGATGTCGTTGCTGCGCTGAACGAATTTGGTCATGTCCTCGGGTGAGAGGGGTGCCTGCTGGAGCTTGGCGAGGTCGTAGAGCTGCTCGGCAAAGAGGGATACGTCTTCGTCTTTGTGAGCTACCATGTACTCGACCAAAGGATGGTTGGCGTTGAGGATGAGGGTTTCACCTGTCTCGGCGCCGAACATCTTGGGATCCATGCCCGGCATGGAGTACATCTTCATCATGTCCTGAAGTCTGCGTGATTCCTCGGATAAGGTAATCATGGAGGCAATCTTCTTGTTCTTAAGCTTCTCAACGGTGAGCTTTAAGTCTTTAAGCTTAAGAGCCTTTTCGAAGACTGTCTTTAAATCCTTGGCTTCCGCATCAAGCTCTTCCTGAGCTTTCTTGGAAGTCTTGCTCTTCAAGGTGTCTGTGATGTCGGCATCGATTCGTGAGAACTTAATGCCGGGGTTCTTGGCTTCAAGCTGGGAGATGAAGGGCTGGTCGATGTTGTGCTTGAGCACTACGGCGTCCATCTTGGCCTGCTTGAACATGTTGATGTACTGGCTCTGCTGCTGCTCGTCGGTTACATAATAGATGGTCTTGTCTTTCTTTTCCTCGGAACCTTCACCTTCGGTAGAAGCCTCGTCCACTACTTCTGCTTCAACCTTCTCGCCGTTTTCATCGGTAGCGTTCTCTTCTACGTCGATAGGCTTAACCTCAAGGCACTCGGGAAGTGTCATGTACTTGCCGTCTAAGTTCTTAAAAAGAATGTAGTCTGTCATCTTCTCGCAGAACTTGTCATCCTTAAGGCAACCGTATTTGATGAAGGGAGAAATGTCTTCCCAGTATTTCTCGTAGTTTTCTTTGTCCGTTTTGCACATGCCGGAGAGCTTATCGGCAACCTTCTTGGTGATGTATTCGGAAATCTTGGTTACGAAGCCGTCGTTCTGAAGTGCGGAACGGGATACGTTAAGAGGAAGGTCGGGGCAGTCGATAACGCCCTTTAAGAGCATTAAGAACTCGGGGATAACTTCCTTGATGTTATCGGCAATAAATACCTGGTTGTTGTAAAGCTTGATGGTGCCTTCGATGGATTCGTACTCCATGTTAATCTTGGGGAAGTAGAGTATACCCTTTAAGTTGAAGGGGTAGTCCATGTTAAGGTGAATCCAGAAAAGGGGCTCCTTGTAGTCGTTAAAGACTTCGCGGTAGAACTTCTTGTAGTCTTCGTCGGTGCACTCGTTGGGGTGCTTGGTCCACAAAGGATTGGTCTCGTTAAGAAGCTCGGGGCGCTTTTCAATCTTAAGCTTAGCTTCCTCGCCTTCTTTGTCCGCTTTAATCTCTTCGATTACAACGTCGGAATCAAGCTTCTCAGAAGCCTTGATGGTCTCGGTTCCCTTGTCGGGAGCTTCGGATAAATAAATCTCGGTAGGCATGAAGGAACAATACTTCTTAATAACCTCGCGAGCCTTGTATTTGTTGCAGAATTCAAGAACATCTTCGTTAAGGAACAATGTAATCTTAGTGCCGACTTCAGGCTTCTCGCACTCTTCCATGGAGTACTCGGTACCGCCGTCGCACTCCCAGTGAACTGCCTTGGCGCCGGGCTTGTAGGAAAGGGTATCGATGTGCACTTCCTTGGCTACCATGAATGCTGAGTAGAAGCCGAGACCGAAGTGGCCGATAATCTGGTCTTCATTGGCCTTGTCCTTGTACTTGCTGATGAAATCGGTGGCGCCGGAAAAAGCAATCTGGTTGATGTATTCTTCAACTTCGCCGCCGGTCATACCAAGACCGTTATCGATAAAAGTAAGTGTCTTGTCTGTGGAATTAGCAACTACGTCGATGCGTCCCTTGTAACCTGCGGGAAGCTCGTACTCGCCCATCATAGCCAGTTTCTTAAGCTTGGTGATGGCGTCGCAGCCGTTGGAAATTAACTCTCTGTAGAAAATATCGTGATCGGAATATAACCACTTTTTGATAATGGGGAAAATATTCTCGCTGTTAATTGATAAACTACCGTGTTTAGCCATTAATAATGCCTTCTTTCTCAGTTCTGTATTCGGGGTCAAAGAACACTTCGCCCCCTGCCAACATACAGTTTATGACCACCAAAATTAAAAGTCAACGAAAAATTAGCACTCATTTTGCACGAGTGCTAATCAATGCCTTCAAACCCTTGAAATTACTGGATTCTTCCAATTATTAACTTTTTATAAATCCTCAGAAATCCACATCAAAGAACGACTTTGTATTAACGTCCTTATCGTGAATCATAATTATCTGGTCATAAAGCTTCTCATTCAATGTCTTCGAAAGCGTTCCCAGGAACTCATCGTAAGTCTCGTCAAACACCGCTTCCTTACGCGCCGCAAGAATCTCTACCTTGTTAAGCTGCGTCTCGTCGATATCAAAGTCGCTTACGCACTTAAGAATCACGTAGCCTTCGCTTGTGGCGAACACTTCGCTTATCTCATCCTTGTCTAGGGAAAAAGCAGTCTCCTCAAAAGCCTCTTCCATCTCGCCGCGCTTGAATGTGAATGTGGTCTCGTCGCCTTCATTGTACTTGGCACTCAGGGCTTCAAAAGAATCCTCGCCGGCCACCGCCAGGTCTCTTACAAGACGAGCTCTCTCTGCCGCTTCTCTCTGCGTACGTTCCGAGTAATCGATACGATTGCCGTGAGCATCATGCGTATAAGTCTTAATCAGGATAGCCTGCACCGTGATGGTACGCGCCTCATCGTCACTGATTTCGGGATTAATATCCCTGATGACATACTCATAAACCTTGTCCGCAAGAGCATACTCGCTGTAGAAGCTGACGATATCCTCCTCGGTCACGTTAAGAACTTCACGCTCCTTGTCGTTGAGGCTCTCAAAGAAGCTCTCCGAGGCTTTCTTAACCGCCTCCGTCTCCTTGTCATCAAGCGATAAGCCGTAAGATTCCGCCATCAGGTTCATAACCTTAACCTGCGCAATCTTGGCAAGCACCATGTCCTTAACCCGCTTCTCAAGCGACTCTCCGTCATGCGACTGGCTCCAAAGCTCAGGCCCGTACACATCCTCGTACTGGTTCTGAATCGTCGTAAGATAAAGCATCATCTCAGGCAGATAACAGGTCTTGTTGTTGATACGCATCAGTTCATCCGACGCGAAGCCCGTGGTGATAACGATATCCTTCTTGGAGCATCCTGTGAGACAAAGACACCCTATCGCGAAAACCGATATTATGTTAACCAATTTCTTTGTACGTACTGACATTAAATATTTCCTAAACTAGTTCTCGGCAAGCACATTGCCTTTCTTGTCGTACCAGCGTATGCCGTCGGTAAGGACGCGGTCCTCGTCGTTCTTGATACGCTTAATGTAGTCCTGCACATCCTTAAGGGGTGTGGGGAAGGCCACTCCGCCGAAATAAAGATTCGTGCTGTGCTGGTCGGAGCCTGCGGTACCGGGAAGGTTGTTGGCATTGGCAAGCGCTACGGCCTTGTCGTTCCAGATACGGTTGTCGGTTCCGTCTTCCTTGGGCCTTACGTGGGCCGCGTTGAACATTTCGATGCCGTCCACATATTTTTCAAAAGTCTTGATTTCATTTATGTAAAAAGCTTCTCTGAAGGGGTGGGCCTGAATAACCATACCGCCTACGGAATGAAGCAGTTCAAGCTGTTCCGGTATAGTCGCATCGTGAAGTTCGGGATGCGCTTTCATCCAATCGATGGTGAATCCGTAAATCAAAAAATCGTGGGCGTCGTGACCCGCTTCGTAACCTAAGAAAACGGGAAGGCCGATTCTGTCGCCCTCAGCCTTGGCATTGTGATAACCCATAAAAAACTTGTCGAGCCACTCCTCCCAGGGAAGGCTTCTGTCCACCGCCGTGTTGCCGCCCCAGTTGTGGTCGGTAACCATTACGCCGGCGTAACCGGCTTCTTTGTACGCTCTTACCATCTCGACGGCGGGATACTGTCCGCACTTGCTGCCTTCGCAGGTATGCATGTGTGTCTCGTAAAGGTAAGGGTACTGTTTCTTAATCTCTTCAACAGTCATTTTTAATTAGTCCTCTCGTATCTGTAGAAGCTGTACACGATGTCAAAGCAGTACTGCTCCTCCGAATCCGCGGTGATACGAAAGTCGGGGTGCTCATCAAGGTTCTCGTAATAAGCATCCGCCTTATATTCATAATCAATCTTAGTTACGTGTACCACTCTCGTTTCGGGCAGAAACTCCCTGTATAGCTTCTCATTGTCAATAATGTAAATGTCATCATCGGGGTAGTCTCTGAGGGCCTCTCGTAACTCTTCGATTGTGTCAAAAGAAAGCACGTCTGAAGAAGTCTTGACATTCGTCCTGACTCCGTCTGTGAAAATCATATTGACGCTTCCTTTAATGGGAAGATTCCCCGGAAGCTCTTTAAGATATTTAACCCCGTAAACCGCAATCTTACCCTCCAGGGCCTTAAGCCGCTCTTTCTTCTCGGAAGGGATTGTTGCAAGGGGCGAATCCTTGTAGGAAATGCCCCAGTTTGAATCAACTGTAACAAAGGCGTTCATTAAATGGCCACCTCAATATTCTCTATCTGCGGGTGAGTCTCGTAACCATCTAAGCTCACGTCGTTTCTGGTAAACTGATAAAAATCCTTAATATCGGGATTAAGGTGGAACTTAGGAGCCGGCAAAGGCTCTCTTGAAATAAGCTCCTTAATAAGCGGAACATGCCTGTCATAAATATGCGCATCCGCAATTACATGCACAAACTCGCCCACATTCATATCGCACACCTGCGCAAGCATATGCACAAGAACGGAATACTGCACCACATTCCAGTTATTGGCCGCAAGCACATCCTGCGAACGCTGATTTAAAATCGCATTGAGCGTAAGCTTATCCTCGCCCGGTCTCTGCGTAACATTAAATGTCATGGAATACGCACAAGGATAAAGATTCATCTCATGAAGGTCCTGATGCACGTAGATATTCGTAAGAATTCTGCGACTGAATGGATTATTCTTAAGATCGTAAATAACCCTGTCGACCTGATCCATCATACCTTCTTTGTACTGATGCTTGATACTCATCTGGTAGCCGTAAGCCTTACCGATGGAACCGTCGGGATCAGCCCACTCATCCCAGATATGCGAGTGCAAATCATGCACATTATTGGACTTCTGCTGCCATATCCACAGCATCTCATCCGTAGCACTCTTAAGAGCAGTCTTTCTGAGCGTCAGAATCGGAAACTCTTCCCTCAAATCGTACCTGTTCACCACACCAAACTTCTTAATGGTGTATGCCGGCGTTCCGTCAGCCCAATGCGGCCTAACCTTCTCGCCCTCGGTACTCGTCCCGTTATCCAATATATCCTTACACATATTGATAAAAATCTTATCCGCTACGCTCATGATACTCCTCCCAAAATTTTACTACCAAAAGTCTACCACACCCCCGCCCCATTCACAACACCCGAAGCCCACCCTTAACACAATCTTAAGGCAATCCGACACGACACGGCACGGGCAAAAGTCTTTACCAAAAACCCCCTCCCGTTTCAATCTCACGTAGCGGCCGGTCAGACGCTCCGTATAGACTGCGGTCTGCCCTACGCAAAAAGTGGTGCTTGAGGGACAGCACAGCCCTTTTTTGCAACTCAAACAGAGGTGTTTTCGTGCATAAGCGGCTTGAAATACAGCCGCTAAGCGCCGACGCTCCGATAGAGTTTTTGGTAAAGACTTTTGCCCGCGCCGTGTCGTTGCTTCCTGGCCGTCCGTAGTGTTCCCCGCCCACCCGGGTGGGGCAAGGCAAAGCGGCGGCAGATAGGCTGCCGCCGCGGGTGATAGAAGGATTATTTAATGTTTGCCTTAAGTTCTGCAAGGACGGGATCCATGAGGTATGCCCAGCTGTCGAGCCAAGCTTTCCATTCGGTTTCTACGTCGCCCTTGTTAACTACGATGTTTGCAAAGTCTTTGTCGTACTCGAAGCTGAGTGCGGCAGTTGCATCGGAACTGTAGAGGTAGATGTCGTAGTCGATGGGAGGACATCCGCCGTTCTTGCCGAGTTCTTCTTTTAACTTGTACATCTTGATGGTTAAGTCTCTGTACTCCTTAGGATAGTTGGGGTTAATGAGTACGAAGTCGTCACTGAGCATGCAAAGCTGGTGATATACAGGGTAGATTGAAGGATATTTGCTTCTTGCGTCTTTGCCTTCTTCAAGAAGGGATACCATTTCGCCATCCTTCATTTCCCAGTCTACGCCTTCAAAGCCCATACGGATGAGGATCTGGCCTTCTTCTGAACAGGACTCGTCGAGCATATCCATGTAACGCTCCCACTTTTCAATCGGGATGTCGGGATTGAACATGATAACGCCCCAGAAGTTTCCGCGAGGTGCGCTGTGATATGTACCGTCGTTAGCGGTGATGAAAACCTGCTTAACTACATCGTCATAATTAAGGCCGAGGTTGTCCTTCATACGGTTGGCAACGTCCTGCTGATAACGAGCACCGCCCTGGTACCACATAAGACCGGATACGCCGCGTACGTAAAAATCTTCTACGTCTTCGGAACCTGAGTATGAATAGAATTCCTTGTTAAGAAGGCCTTCGTCGAATGCCTGTCTCCAGAGCTTAAGACCTTCGAGTGTCTCTTCGTCTGCAAGACCCCACTTGAAGTCGTTACCGTCTCTGTAGAGATAGTAGTTGTTGGAAGTGTATGTGCTGCAGGTGCTTACGAATACATTGTAGCAGTTGCCTGATGAAAGACCCATGGGGATTAAGTCCTTGCCTACGTGGCCGGGATCCTGCTCCTTAACACGGCGAGCGTATTCCATGATTTCATCGATGGTGTAGTAATCTTTAATCTCGATACCAACTGCTTCAGCCCAGTCCTTACGAATGTATACCATCATGTTGGTAGGGTTGATGCCGGGAGTACAAGGTAAGTTGTTGGCATAGTTGGGACGAGCAAGGAAGTAGGTGTCGCCTGTGATTTCTTCAAAAGCAAGCTGTAATCCGCCGTACTCCTGTACTCTTGCTACGTTGGGCCATCTTTCCTGCCAGCCCTTGGGGAATTTGAATACAAGGCCCTGGTCAACCCAGTCCATCATCTGAGGATGCTTGTAGTCAAAGATAGTAACGTCGGGAAGATCTTCTGCGTATGCCCAGGTGTTAACGGTGGAATCCCACTTATCACTGGATATGGAGATGATATCCCAATCAAAATTGTACTTTTGCTCCCAATACTGAGTCATAGCGTCGTCGGGAGAGTTGTAGTCTGTGGACTCTGTAATCTGGATACTTGCGTAGCTGTAGGTATAGTGCTCGCTGTAGTCCTTCTCCTCTTCGGCAGGTGCGGGTGTGGTTTCGTCGCCGCCGACATTGGTCTCAACCTTAGTCTCGGTTGAACCGCCGCCGTTAGAAGCTTCTTCTTTTTCCTTGGTACAAGCGCCCAGGGAAAGAACCATAACCATTGCCAAAGAAAGCGCTAATGACTTCTTCAATAGTTTCTTCATAATTACCTCCTCTTTTTCCTCACAATACATGTATATAATAAACCGCTAAAGCGTTTTATTATCGATCGCCTTCGAATAATTTTCTAAAATTATTCCGGCTCTACCACCACCACGGCGGAAGCATTACCTTTATTTAACCGCTCCGAGCATAATTCCCTTCGTGAAGTACTTCTGTAAGAAAGGATAAATGCACATTACGGGGATGACCGTTACCACAACCGCACCCATCTTGATGCCGGCGCTGAAGGTGAAAAGTTCCACCGACTCGGTCATGATATTGTCAAGATTCTGCGAATCAAGCACGATGTTACGAAGCACCAGCTGAAGCGGTGTGTTCTGGGTATCGCGCACCATAATCATCGCGTTGTACCACTCGTTCCATCTGTCTACGAGGTAGTATAAGAATACGGTTGCGATAACCGGCTTCGAAAGCGGAAGCACTATCTTCCACAGGATCTTATACTCTCCCGCGCCGTCGAGCTTGGCCGACTCCACCAGAGATTCCGGAAGAGACTGAAAGAAATTCAACATTATTATCATGTAAAATGTATTGATTCCTTCGCTGAGTGCCACACCCCACATGTTTCCGATAAGTCCGTAGGACTTAATGGTAAGATACAAAGGTACGATACCGCCCGAAAACAACATCGTGAACACTACAAATTTAAGTATTAGACCTCTTCCGGGATATCCGGTTCTGGACAAACCGTACGCGACGGTAGTCGTCAAAAACATGTTCATGGGCATTGCCATGAGTAAGAACTTACCGGAGGTTCTGAAACCTATGCCGATTCTTCCGTCCTGGAACAGTGTCTGGTAGTTCTCCCACGTAAACACTTTCGGAAAAAGAAGTAACGGCGTATCCGCGTAAGCCTTCGGAGTGGTGAGTGAAATCGCCACAACGTTTATGAAGGGAAGGACGATTAACAATGCAAAAGCAACCAGTACCGCAAGAATAATCGCATCAGCTACCTGGAAGCGCATCTTGTAATTCTTGTGTTTCTGTCTCATCAGTCGCCACCTCCCATCAGTCCGTTACCGCCAAGCTTCTTGGTAATGGTGTTGGCAATAACCAGGAATGTAAGGTTAACAACCGAACGGAACATGCTTATTGCGGTGGAATAACCGAAATCAGTTTTTTTGGCATTGAACGTAACGTTGTAGATGTACATATCCAAGGTCTGGGAAACCTTATGTACTGCGGCGTTGTCCATGTTGAAGACCTGGTCGAAACCTTTGGTCATCACATTACCTGCCGCAAGAATGAACATAATGGTGATGGTCGGGAGAATAGAGGGAAGTGTGATTCTCCACATTTTGTCCCATCTGGAGGCACCATCGATGTCCGCCGCCTCGAACTGTTCCTGATCGATACCTGCGATGGCAGCCATGTATATAATCGAGCTCCATCCGGCTCCCTTCCAGACTTCTGTTATGTAAACCAATGGTACGAACAATTTCGAGTTACCGATGAAATTAACGTACTCACCTCCGCAAAGTTCAATCGCTGAGTTTACAAGACCGTCGTAACTTAAAACGTTTGTAATGATACTTGCGATGATTACCCATGATAAGAAATGGGGGAAGGTGAAGGTCACCTGAAGTACTTTCTTGAACTTACCCATACGCAGTTCATTGAGTAGCAGCGCGAGGATTATTGCGAAAGGGAAAGTAAGAATCAGGCGACCTCCATTGATTTTAAGCGTTCTTAACACTGCATCAAGGAATCTTGGGTCCTTAAACAACTTCTCAAAATGTGTAAATCCCGTATACGGGCTTCCCCATATACCTAACTTCGCTTTATAAGTCTTGAATGCAAGTGACAGTCCCGCCATTGGAACATAAGAAAAAAGAATGTACCATACGATTGCCGGAAGCATTATTAAGTACACGCCTCTGAATCGTACGATTTCTTTGAGTGTTTTTTTGAATGTCGGCTTAGGCTTGCCGACGCTTTTTTTTGCCATACCTGTGCACCTCTCTATCCAATACGATATCACAGCGCCTCTTACTGCAAAAGAAACAAAACTATGCTCAAATTGGAAAAAAATATGGTAAAAGAATACAAAAAATGATAGATTAAGAGAGGACGAATTTATTGCATACATTCGTTCAAAAAAAGCGCGGGGTTTTAGGAATGGATACACCCAAAAAACTATACAGAGCCATTTTTATAGATGACGAAATCTGGGCTCTTCGCGGTCTTCAGGGAATTGTGGATTGGAAGGAGTTCGGATTTGATAATATCGGAGCCTTCACTGATTCTAGGGAAGCGCTCGAAGCCCTTCCGGAGCTTAAGCCCGACGTGGTATTCACCGACATCCGCATGCCTGAAATCGACGGCATGACGCTCATCGAGAGAGCACGTGAAATCGTACCCGATGCAGTCTTTGTAATCGTAAGCGCATATCGCGACTTTGAAATTGCCAAGCAAGCTTTAAAGAATCAGGTCTCCGACTATCTTATCAAGCCGCTCGACAAGGCCGAGGTAAGGCAGTCCCTCACCGCTTTGTATGAGAAACTGCAGGCAGCCGACAAGGATTCTTTTGCCATAACAGATGTGGATTTATTAAGCGAAGAAGCGGCGGGCAATGCCGATGTTACAAGATTCGTAAGCGGTCTCCTCGCAGGCGGTCCTATACGAATTCTTACTTCGGAAGCCGATATTTCGAATTGCGGTCTGAATATCATTCCCGTTCGCATCCGCGGAATGCTGTATTCATACATCATAACCGGCAGGACCAATGCTTTTTACCTTGAGGACAGGGTTAAAGGCATCCGTATCGGTGTCAGCACAGAGATGACCGATTGCAGCGACCTTAGTGTCAAGGCTCGCGAGGCAGTTAAATCTTTTAACGGCTGTTTCTTTTACTCGGATAACGAACAGACCGCCAAGATTCAGGATTACCTCTACGACAATCTTGACAAAAAATTAACTGTCGAGGACGTGTGCAGCAAGTTCTTCTTATCCAAGTCTTACGTGTTTGAGCTCTTCCGCGAGAACGCCGAAGTTTCCGCTATGGGCTTTCTTAAAAAGGTTCGTCTCTGTCACGCGGCTGATTTGCTTAAGCTTCAGAAGTCTTCGGTAAGCCAGGTGGCCGCGGCTGTGGGATTCGATGATGTAGGTTACTTTATCAAGACGTTTAAATCCAAGTACGGCTGTACACCGGAGCAGTACTCTTCCAGGATATAATTACTTCATAAAGGCAAGAAAAGAGGAGCAACTCACGAAGTTGCTCCTTTCTTTTCCTCAATCTAACTACTCTCTCACAAATCTGAAGACGTTCCATGATAAAGGCTTAAGCTCTGCCTTAACACTCATGTCGTTACAGGTTGTGCCGGAAGCGGGTACCGGTGCCCAGCACGGATCTTTCTCATCTTTGGCCTTGCCGTCGTTGAACATTTCTGTATGTTCAACGAATTTGAAACCTTTAAGGCCGGTTACATCAAGTTCAAAGTCGGCATTTTCTTCCCAGTCGCGGTTGATTACGAATACCGTAAGCTCGCCCGTCTCTTCGTCGTAAGCGGCTGCGGAATCGACATAGTCGACGCCTTCCTGCTCGTGATACTTGTGAACATCGTCGACTGCGAAGCTTTCAAGATCGTACTTCTCACATTCGACGGAGGTCTGAAGCGATACACCGTGACCGTACTTCATAAGGTCTGCATAGGGATAATATGCGGCAACGGTAAATGTGCCGTCGTGGTCGCAGCCTGCGGCTACACCGAGTCCGGAAGTCATACAGCCGATCTTAATACGGTCTGCGTGACGAAGCATCTCGAGGATGACAGCCGCATTGCCGAGAGCCATTAACATCGGATCCATCGGAGGATATGAACGGGTGGGCATGTTATCCGGATCGTGGCGGATGTATTCACGGGTCGGGTCAAAGTTATAATGTGTACCCGGCTCAATATAGGCTTCTCGGCCGTAATGAAGCGGCTGCTTCTCTCTGGGGAATACGCCGTATTCGTCAAGAGAAAGCTTCATCACCTTGGGCGAACGCATAAGTTCCTGCACATAATCGCACAAGCCGATTTCCGTACGGATATAATCCTCAAAATAGCGGGATGCCGCCATAAACTGCGCATAGTTACCGATTTCCGAATTCTGGTAATGGTGCATAGAGATGTAGTCGACGGAATTATAGCATTCCTGCAGCACCTTTAAATCCCAGTCGGGATAGTGCTTAAGATCGGGGGAACTTGAAACACACACAGCAGTCTCTATGCTTCCGTCGACCCATTTCATAGCTTTGGAAGTTTCATTGACGAGCACACCGTAGGCCTTGGGATCTTTCTCCCATGAAGCTACCTGCCAAGGGCCGTCCATTTCGTTGCCAAGGTACCATACCTTGACACCGTAGGGCTTCTCGTGCCCGTTCTTTTTACGAAGGTCAGACCAGTAGGTGCCGCCCTCGTGGTTGGTGTATTCTACATTGTATATGGCATCGTTGATATCGCCGGTGCCGAGGTTAATGGTATACATCGGCTCAACTCCGACTTTCTCAGCCCACTGAAGATACTCGTCGTGGCCTACATCGTTGGGATAATACTGGTGCCATGCAACATCGAGATGTTCTTTTCTCTGTTCCTTGGGACCGATTGAATCCTTCCAGTCCCAGCCGGATACGAAATTACCGCCCGGTAAGCGAACTGCGGGAACATCGGTCTTTTTAAGAGCTTCTATCCAGTCTTTCCTGAATCCCTGCTCATCTGCCGTAGGGTGCTTCGGATTGTACATGTTTCCGAATACGATAGTTCCGATCGGCTCCATAAATGCACCGTAGATGCGCTTTGAAATGTCGCCGATCTTGAAGTCCGGATTCACGGACACTCTAGCTTTTTTTGCCATTCTCATATACCTCTCTTTATGTTTGTATTTATGCCGGGATACGCTTACTTCCCCCCGTAGTTGTTGACGTACCAAACATCGAACTGCCTCTGCTTCTCTGCGATATATCTGTTCAGACCCGCTTTCTTAAGCTTGTCGTTAAATTCAGCGGTTCCCGAAACAGGATCGAGGAAGCCATAGAGAAGCTGATTTGCGTACTCGTCATATATGTTTTGCAACGCCGCATACTCGGCGGTATAGGCGCTGTTATCAAATGTAAAGCCCAAAGCTATGGACGTTTCCGCCTGTGCATTGAATTCCATTATCATGGAGCCCAGGTCGGGAGAATCTCCGACCCACACAGGGCAGATATACTGGTTGGGCATCTCCCAGTTCATTGTGTGATACCACTCGGCATTTCGGGTATCCACACCATCCGGAAAATGAATATGACCGTCCGGATCGGTTACATAGTCGGTGCCCTCTTCACCCCAGACTAAAAGGGTGGAAAGTTCCGGGTCCGTGTAAAGCTCGTTCATAAGCTGAACCGCCGCAACGGGGTCCGAAGTTGCCCTGTTCAGGCAAGTGATTACTGATGTGATACCTGAGGACTTGATAATGTCCTTGCCCAGTCTGAATACAATCATTTCTCTTCCGCATTCGCCGGAAATCTGAGTCTTATATCCGGGTTTTGACTGAGCTAACATCGACATGTAGGCGCCGGACTTTATCTTAGCGGAACTTGAAGTTTTATCGGTCAAAGCATCCGGCGGTATAAAGCCCATCTTATTCCACCTGTTCATGCGCTTGACCATATCCATCCATTCGTCGCTCTCCATAAGGTTTACGACTTTCCTGTCTTTGGTAGGGTCTAATAAAACGCCGAACCAGTCGTTGCCGAGGTTATCTATTACAGAACCCTGACCGAAGTGATTATCCGCTACCGCGAATACATATTTGTCGGGGAATTTCTCATGAAGCTGTGTATAAATCGCCTCAATCTCTTCCCAGGATGATGCAACCTCCTGCTTTTCATCTTCTTTGTATTCATAACCGATTGCATCAAGGTATTCTTTGCCTATTACGATGGCCGTTGCCGTGATGGCATAATCCTTAATAGGGGGAATGCCATACAGATGACCCGCGTATTTACAAGCTTCCTGGTACTTCTGAGGAACAAGTTCTTCTATGCCCGGACCATAAGTGGCTAAAAGATTATCTGCGTCCAAGTCGTAGCAAAAGCCGTTATTGACACAGCTTGTGTAACCGAGAACGTTTCCGCCATACCAGTCAATCTGTCTGTTATTGTTGGTAAGATATAGCTGAATATCTTGTCTGTAGGAAGCAAAATCCAGTGCCAGAAGTTCAATCTCAAGACAGAGCTTCTCTCTTAAAATCTTGTTCATCGCTTCCTGTATTCTGTCAAGCCCCACAGGTCTGCCGGTCCAGGTATATAAAGCATAAGTAATTTTCTTATACTCGCCGGTTTTCTCATGCTCTGCTCTTCGCTCATCTATTGCCTTCTTATATTCGGCCGACATATTGCTTTCCGTTATATCCGGTGCAGCCGATGTTTCTCCTGCGGATGTGGTCTTGTCGGTATCACATGCCGCAAGAGTAAGCATCAAAGATATAAGAAGAAAAATAACTATAAGCTTTTTAACTGTTTTCATCCGTCACTCTCCTCTTCCGAAGTATACATCTGTGTATACACACTTGCTATTTTAACAGATAGCAATTATTATGTTAACAGGAATCAAAAGGAGCAGGTATGTCCAAATTTGGGGGTTTATTACAATTTTCTCAAGGCGTTTCGCCTGTGAGCAAGCCGAAGCACTCACTGTTGCATCGGTTTAATATGTTGTTTTTATCGACCATGCTGATTTTCACACTTCTTCTGGTGGCAGCCATGGTAATCATCAATCTGAGGCTTCGTAATTTCGCCTTTAACGCCATCAGGGATTCTCTGCGCTTTTACGACAACAGACTTGATGTCGAGCTCGATCAGGATATCATGTACCTAATCGACAGCTGTTCCTCAGACCCGGATATTATCCGACTCCGTACTACCATGAACAAGAACGAAGAAGTCGGCTGTATCGTTCGTATTCAAAATCGTTTATTATCTCAGGTGACTACTCATTCCGTAATCAGGGGCTTCTACCTCTATTATCCCGACAAAGACGTCTTTCTTCCTGCCTACAGCACCGCCAATACAGGTACCGGTACAGGCTACCCTTATCCTTCTTTTATCAGAGATCTTATAAAATCACATTTAAAAGACGGCATCGTAGATGAGACTATTCTCCGTAACTGGTTCTTTATCGAAGAACAGGACTGTCTTATCAGACTGTTACGAGTAGGCGGCACCTACATAGGCGCCTGGATTGATTTAAATACCCTTCAGGGCTTTGAAGAATTCTCCGGTAATGAAGCAATCTGGTTGATTACAGACAATTCCGGACGGGTACTCTATGCCGATACGGCACTTGCCGAAGAAGGTTATGAGAAAGACTACAGCGAGGACTTGTTGCTTCCTGTTGAAAAATCCCTCAAGAAGCCTGTTTCCGTCAATATCCCGGGCATCGGTGACAAAATCGTTATCTCCTACAAACAGAGCTTTTCCGATTACAGCTTTACCGTGCTGCTTCCGCAGGAACAGTTCTTACAAGCCTTTCATTCTTTCTATTTCCTTCTTTTTCTCCTAATCCTGTGGGCAGTTGCTTTCTTTATATCTTACAACTCCATGGGCAGGCGGATTATTGAGATTCCCGTCAAATCGCTGATGGCCGTAACAAAGAGCATCCGCTCGGGTAATCTCGACAACAGGGTCACGCCTCCCAATGATTATGATGAAACCATCCAAATTACGGATGCTTTTAATAAATTATTATCCGAAATAGGCGATTTAAGAATCAGTGTCTATGAAGAGCAGCTCCAGGCCCGTGAGTTTGAATTAAAGTCACTTAAGAACCAGGTAGCGCCTCATTTCCTGATTAATTGCCTTAATACGGTGTTTATGTCGGCTCAGGATCAATCTAAGATCAATGTAACCAACAATATCATCTCCACCCTGTCCTCACACTTGCGATATACCTTATCCGACAGGGATATAGTTCCGTTGTCCGAGGAGCTTGAATACCTTGAGAATTACATATCTCTGACTCAGTCGCGTTTCCCCGACACTCTAAAGTTTGAAAAAGAAACCGATTCTTCAGTGTTGGATGCAGAGGTGTTCCCGATGATTCTTTTGACGCTCACCGAGAATTCCATTAAAACCGGACTTATCATGGGTGAGCCCTTCCTGATTCGTGTCAGGATATCCAAAAAGGTTCAAGACGGTGAGACCTTTGTATGCCTCGAGCATACGGATTCCGGTGTCGGCCTTTCTCAAGAAAAGCTGGATAAATACAACAATATACTTGAGCAACCCGATGTGCCGGAAAAAGGAACCGGCATAGGTCTATATAATACAGCGATGCGCTTAAAACTCATTATGGGTCCGAAGGCAGTGCTTAACTTTGCCAATGCGGACGGAATGGGTCTGTGCGTAACAATATGCTTCCCTTATAAGAAATACGACGAAGAATAGGAGGAATCACATGAATCTTCTGATTACTGACGATGAGTACTATATTGTTCAAGGTTTGGTAGGAATGATAGACAAGGAAGAACTGGGTATTGACAGTATCTTCACGGCCTACAGTGCCGAGCAGGCATTCGGTATCCTGCAAAAAGAACAGGTGGACCTTATGCTGCTTGATATTGAGATGCCCAAGGAAACAGGACTTGAATTTCTTGAGCGTTTAAACCGTGAAGGCATTCGCATAATTACCATTATTCTGTCCGGCCACCAGCGCTTTGACTACGCCAGAGAAGCTATTAACCACCATTGCTTTAACTATCTGCTCAAACCTATAGGCAAGCAGAGTCTGAATCAGGAGATATCCCGCGCTCTTGCTTTTATACGCTCAATACGGTCTAACCCTGCACCTGCGACCGAGGACGACGATACCATGCCCGCAGGAGGCGATACCAAAGTCATCGACAGCGAATTTGTTCATACAGTACGAAGTTATATCCGCGACCATCTGGCGGACGCGGATATAAATCGTGTCAAGATAGCCGAAGTCATGCATCTGAATCCCGACTATCTGTCATATTGTTTCCATAAGGAATTTAACACTACCCTGACCGCTTATATCGCCGCAAAGCGAATGGATCAGGCCAAATATCTGCTTAAGAACACCAACTTAAGCATCCCTGAAATAGCGGAGCAGGTTGGAATTCCCAATGTTTCTTACTTTTACAGACAGTTTAAAAAAGTTACGGGCAAAACGCCTCAGCAGTACCGCAAATAGCGGTAACAATGTTGTTTAACCCTTTACCGCACCGATTGTGATACCCTTTACAAAGTATCTTTGTAAGAAAGGATAGATAATCATAACGGGAAGGATACCCATAACCGTCAGCGCCATTCGAACCGAAGTCGACGGCAGATCTGCCATGTTGACATTTCCGCTTCCGTTCTGAGCCTGCTGTCTTAACTGATCCAGGTTACGCTGAATCTTCATAAGCAATACCTGAATACTGTAAAGTTTATCGTCATTGATATAGTACAGACCATTCATCCAGTCATTCCAGTAAGCAAGTCCTACCAAAAGAGCGATTGTCGCAGTAATCGGAACAGCCATGGGGAATACTACCCTGAAAAGGATTTTGAACTCTCCTGCTCCGTCAACTCTTGCGGCATCGACTACTTCATCAGGAATGTTGGTGGTGAAGTAGGTACGCATCATAATTACGTTAAAGGGGCTCATAAGTAAGCCGGGAACCAACAGTGCAATAACAGTGTTGCGGATATGGAATGTCTGTGTCCACATCAAATATGCAGGAACCAATCCACCCGAAAAGAGCATCGTAAAGAAGAGATAAAATGCGAATGCATATCTTCCGGGAAGTTCTTTTCTTGAAAGCGGATAAGCATAAAGCATCGTGATAAACAGATTGCAGAAGGTTCCTATCGCTGTGATTGTTACTGAAATAAAATAGCCACGTGCCACAGAGCCTGACTGAACAAGCAGGTACCTATAAGCATATGTACTGAATTTTTCAGGAATAAAACTATATCCGTTTGCAATCAATGTCTGTTCGTCAGTAAACGATGACATGAGCATAAGGAAAAAGGGTGCAAGCACACAGATAACCAGAAAGATCATCAGTGCATTTGCAAAGATTTGAAATCCTCTGTCTTTTTGTACCATCTTTTATACTCCTTCTTTAGAACAGCGAACTCTCGTTGTCAATCTTTCTGACTATACCATTGGCTACACTTACCAAAACAAATCCCACAACCGACTGATAAAGACCTGCAGCCGAAGACATTCCGACATTGTTATTCTGGATAAGTCCGCGGTATACATAGGTATCGATAGTCTGTGTTACGTTGATAAGCGGTCCTGAGTTCATGGGAACCTGATAGAAAAGACCGAAATCGGATCTGAAGATTCCGCCAAGTGCCATAAGTGTCAGTATAATGATGGTAGGTCTTAAGCTGGGCAGTGTTACATGAACAACTTTCTGCCAGCGAGTAGCTCCATCCACAACGGCAGCTTCATAAAGTGTGCTGTCAATACCGCAGATGGTAGCGTAATAAAGGATCATATTATAACCGAGACCCTTCCAGACATTAATGATAACAAGTATAAACGGCCAGTATTTCGGCGTGTTATACCAGTCTATTTTCTCTATTCCAAACAGTTTTACCAATGTGTTGTTGATAAATCCGTCACTGGTGCTTAAAAATGCATAAGCAAGATAGCTGACTATTACCATCGAAATCAGGAAAGGAATCAGAATTATTGTCTGATATGCCTGCTTGGCCATTTTGCTACGGATTTCATTAAGAATAATAGCGGTAGCTACAGCCAGAACAGTTCCAAGTACTATGAACACGAGGTTATATAACACCGTGTTTCTTATCATTATCCATGCATCTTTTGTTTTTGTAAGGAACTCAAAGTTCTTTAAGCCACACCAGGGGCTTCCATATACGCCGTCTCGAGCATTGTACTTTCTGAAGGCTATCTGTATTCCGAACATCGGAATATAAGAATTGATGAAAAGATATACCACACCCGGTAAAAACATCAAATACATCGGCCAGAAGTGCTTTACCGTTTTCTTGAATTTTTTCACTCCAGTGCCCTCCTCATTAACCTGACATCATCATGCAGGCGCCAAAAGGATTTTGGCACCTGCACTTTTGTGTTAATGATTGTCAAGCTTAATTATTTTTTATTCTTAAGGAATTCATCGAGCTGTTTCTGCTTCTCAGCGATGATATCGTCAATACCTGCTGCCTTAAGCTCTTCGATGAACTTAGGGATGTTAACATCGGGATCGATTGAACCCCACATAAGAGCGGTTCTGTATGCAGATACTACGTTGTTACAAGCTGTTACTTCGTTCATTACTGAGCTGCTGTCCCAGATGAAGCCCATAGCAGGACTTGCTACGCCACTGTTGTTGAACTCGTTAAGCTTGGTCCAAAGATCGGGATCTTCTGCACCCTGCCATACAGGAGTAATCTGCTGGTTAGGCCATGCCCAGTCCATTGATGAATAACCGGATGCGTTAGGGTCAACGCCTTCAGGAGTTGTAATCATCTTGTGAGTGTCGTCAGTGTATACCCAGTGCTTACCTTCGATACCGTTGATGAAGAGATTGGAAATCTCGGGATCGGTGTACATGAGGTTCCAAAGCTTCATAGCTTCTTCGGGATGCTTAGCGCAGTAAGGAATCATCCATGAGTTACCGTTAGGAATAGCTGTGTGCTTGATGGGACCATGTATCTTCATGAAGTAAACTTCACGGCCGTTGCCCTTGTAAACTTCGAGCTCTTTACCGGGCTTCCAGTTTTCAAACATTGCAAATCCGTTGTTGGTTAAAAGTGCGTTCTCAGTAGTTGTTGTTGCATCAGGCATGATTAAACCTTCCTGATTCCACTGCCACATCATCTTACAGAAATCCTGGAAAGACTTTGTCTCGGCCTGGTTAACAACTGTTGTGCTGGATTCACGAGCATCCTCAAGGATACCAAGGCTGTCGCCGAGGGGATCTGCAGGAAGTGTTGTCTGCATACCGCCCTGTGCCCATGTGGGAACAAGAGGATACATTTCGGGATGAGCATTGTGAACCTTTACAAGGATGTCATGCATCTCATCGTATGTACCATACTCGGGAACGGTGATACCAAGTTCATCACAGATATCCTTACGCATAGCAAAACCTGCTGCACGGGATGTATCCTTCTGGTTGGGAAGTGCATAAAGAACACCGTTATACTTGCAGGCTTCAAGGTCGTAAGGGTTAATTACGTCCTTAGCACCCTGACCATACTTTTCAAGTAAATCGTCAAGCGGATAAGCCCAGTTATTGTTAACTACAGTATTGAACTGACCGCTGATGTTGTTGTAGCACATAAGGTCGATAGGTTCGCCTGATGTAAGAGCCAGGTTAATCTGCTCTGCGTCCTGACCACGAACGAGTTCGATTTCAACACCGATCTTCTCACGTGTGATCTTGTTGATTGCTTCTGCTACTTCGTTGCAGTCTTCGGTATCGGCACTACCATTGCCCCATACCAAAAGCTTTACATACTCGCCGGACTTTGCTGAAGTGTCCTTGCTTGTTGAAGTACCGGATCCACCGTCTGTGCTTCCGGCACCACCGGCATCTTTACCGCATGCTGCGAGGCCAAAAGCCATCGTTGCTGCAAGCAATAAAGCTACCACTTTTTTTGCCTTTTTCATTTTTTGTCCTCCTCGTTTCTTTATATGGTTTATTATTTCAACATCCCACCCAGGATGTTTACCATCTTATGCAAATATGCACAAACAACACTTTGTTTCGGCTATTTTCGTTGTGCTAATTGTCCTTGTGCTATTTATATCGTATATAAGAGATGTATAAAATGCACTATTGTGTGTTTTTATTGCACTTTTCTTATAGCAATTTTGCAGTGTGCAAGTCGAAAACGATTTAGTAAAAAATTTACAAAAAACCCTCCGCAAATGTTGTATATGCGGAGGGTTTTTGAGTACCTAAACTTATTTATTTATAAACGCCGGATGCAATATCAGTTCAACCTTCGTATACTCACCCGGGCTTGAGTAGAACCTCATCTCATTCATTTTATCAAATAATTTTACGCGTTCGTAAATATTCTTTACCCCTATGCTGTCCTTGCGGGTCTCGACGTCGTCTTCGGAGAATACGGACTCGCGGAGGTGTTCCATGGCTTCTTCGCTCATGCCGCAGCCGTTGTCGGAGACAGAGAGCTTTAAAAGGCCGTCATCGGTGAAGCGAGCCTTGACCGTTATCTCGTTCTTGCGGCCGGCGGGCATGTTGACAAAAGCATGCTTGATGCAGTTCTCCACAAGCGGCTGAAGAATCATGGAGGGAACGCGGTATGACAGCGTACTCTCGTCGATTTCTTCTTTGAGCACGTATTTGTCGGGGAAACGATAGCAGGTAATCAGGAAATACTGGCGGAGCATATCTATCTCGGAAGACAGCGTCACTATCATGTCGGAGTACAGGGAATATCTGAACATCTTGGACATGGCGGTGATGATGTCTTCTATCATGTCGGCGTTGTAATATTGAGCCATGGAGCGCACGCACTCAAGGGTGTTAAAGAAAAAGTGCGGGTTAATCTGGCTCCTATACGCCGTCATCTCGGCCTCCTGCTGGGCAACGGTAGCGCTAAGCAGCTTCTCGCGAGCTTCCTGCTCACGGCGAGCCGACTCTTCAAGACGGTCTAACATGGAGTTAACTTCCGTTGCGACTTCTTTAAGCTCCGAAAACTTAGGAACCGTAACGCGCTTGTTATCGCCCGCAAGCTTCATGCTGTTAAGCTCGGTCACCATTTTCTCGGTCTTCTTAAGGTACTCACGATTCAGGAAAAACAAAAGTACCGCCAGCACCAGAATCGATGCGGCAATCAGCCCGTAGAAATTCCTGTCGGGCGTTACGTTCTTAAAACTTACAAGAGCCTTGGGCGCAAGGCATACGAACTTACCATTGTCAATCTTGACCGTGTGTACAAAGTACGTCTCTTCGCCAATCTCCCGCTCACTGTCGCCGCTTGAAAATCCCATCAGGTTCCCGACATCAAGCCCCTCGACAGGTCTTATGGAACTTAACACCTCACCGTTATAGATAAAGTAACAGGAATTGTTCTCCCCGATGATGTCCGCAGAGTTCTTAAGTATCGGCGCGAAATTGCACAAAATCGCGCAGATTCCGCTTTCTCTCGTGCGGTGCGCAATACCCGCAGTCGTACAGTGTATGGGAAGATACAGGAAGTAAAAAGAAGCCTCTTTGTCGTGCACGGGGCGCTTCGACACAAATTCAGATTCAAGCTTGATACGCCTGTCGTACTCGTAGAAACGCATGTTGTCACGAAACTGCTCCGTATACTCGGATACCGTATAAAGGTGACCCGTGGAGGCATAATAGAACAGATCCACTATGTAATCGCTTTGGTCTCTTGCCGAGGCAATGAGCTCGCGGGCAGTGGAGATATTGGCTATCTTTCCGGTAGGATCGTCCGAAAAAATAGATTTTTGAAGGGCCGTGGTATACCCCGGCCCTTTAGCTGCATCAATAAGCTGCGTAACCGTCTCGTCAAATCGCTGATGCAAGTAGGTGGCGTCACGTTTCAGTGAATCGTAGACCTCCGTCTCAAGCGTCTTTTTCATATTCACGTAGTAGAACGACAACATTCCCACCAGGAATACCGTGGTAAGAAAGAGGTACATGAATAGTCTGAAATTGACGGTTCGCTTTTTAATCTTCATGATTTACTTTTTTCTTTTACCTTTTCGAGGCTTCTCGATAATCGGGTCCGCATCCGGGTCCCACTTATCGGCAAGTGAAATTATCTGACTGGTAAACTTTGCAAGGTCTTTATTCGCATGACCCTGGTTCTTATGAATAACAGAAAGAAGGCGCTGGCCTGCGGCAAGGAGTCTTGCAAAAGCATCGGATACAGCGGTAATCTTCTTTTTCTTCTTCTCGGGCTCGGCTTCGTACTTAATCTCGCCTGTGATGATGTCGAATACAGTGCCTGAGAAAGGCGCATATGCGGAAATCTTCATTTCCCTGTTAACGTACTCCGCAAGGGCTTCGCAGGACATATCGTCGCCGTGTACCATGAAGACCTTCTCGGGCTTCTTCTTGAAATTATCAAGCCACTCTATAAGGCCGTCTCTGTCGGCGTGGCCGGACATGCCGGGAAGCTGCATAATCTCCGCACGAACGCTGATAGGCTCGCCGAAGAGCTTAACCTCGTCCACGCCCTCAAGGAGCGCACGACCGAGAGTACCCTGCGCCTGATATCCTACAAAAAGAATGGTACATTCGGGGCGCCACAGATTGTGCTTGAGGTGGTGCCTGATACGACCGGCTTCACACATACCGGAAGCGGAAATAATAACCTTCGGCTCTTCGTCAAAGTTAATGGCCTTTGATTCTTCGCTGGTAATCGCAAGGCAGAGCCCCGGGAAAGTAAGCGGGTTGATGCCGCTCTTAACTATCGCCATCGCTTCTTCGTCGAAGCAGTCGTAGATGTTCTTTTCAAAGATTTCAGTTGCATCCACGGCAAGCGGTGAGTCCATATATACGGGGAAATCATGGTATTTAACCATTTCTTTCTGTTTTATCTGTCTTATGAAATACAAAAGTTCCTGAGTACGTCCCACGGCAAAAGAAGGAATTACGAGGTTACCGCCACGGTCTAACGTCTCCTGAATAATCTTTGCAAGATCTTCCACCGGATTGCTCGCTGACTTCTCGTGAAGGCGGTCGCCGTAGGTAGACTCCATAACAACGTAGTCGGCTTCGTCAGTGTACTCCGGGTCTTTGATAAGAGGCTGGTCTTTATTACCGATATCGCCGGAGAATACCATCTTACGATGTACTCCGTCCTCGGATAAGAACACCTCAACGCTCGCGGAACCAAGAAGGTGTCCGATGTCGGTAAAACGAATCTCTACGCCTTCCGCAACCTTAACGAGTTCATTGTATTTAATCGGCACGAGGTGCTTAATCGCTCCGTCCGCATCAGCCATGCTGTAAAGAGGATTGATGTCTTCGTCGCCGCTGTCGGTACGTTTCTTTTTCCTTGCTTTCCATTCTGCTTCCTGCATCTGAATGTGGGCGCAGTCACGAAGCATTATCGCGCAGAGATCGACGGTTGCAACGGTGGCAAATATGCTGCCCCTGAAGCCCTTGGCATAAAGCAAAGGAAGCATTCCCGAATGGTCGACGTGGGCATGAGTAAGGATTACAAAATCAATGTCCGCCTCATTGCAGGGAAGGCCCTTGCTCTCATAAGCAATGTTGCCCTGCTCCATACCATAGTCGATTAAGAATCGCTTTCCGTTGCACTCAAGATAATGAGCGCTTCCCGTAACCTGATGATCGGCTCCGACAAATTGAAGTATCATACTGAGTTGATTCCCCCTTTATTTAAGTTGGTTGGCCATTTCGTAGAACTTGCAATACAAGCCCTTCTTCTCTATAAGCGTATCGTGGTTGCCTTCTTCCACGATTCCGTCCTCAGTCAGTACCATAATGCGGTCTGCATTACGGATGGTTGAAAGTCTGTGAGCAACCGTAAGTGTGGTACGGCCCACAGAAAGTCTTTCGAGAGACTTGGCTACAAGGTACTCGCTTTCATTGTCGAGAGCGCTTGTGGCCTCGTCTAAGATAATAATAGGCGGGTTCTTAAGGAACACACGCGCTATGGAAATACGCTGCTTCTGTCCGCCCGATAACTTAACGCCGCGCTCGCCTATGTAGGTGTCGTAACCGTCCTTAAGCTCGGATACGAACTCGTGAGCGCCCGCTTTCTTGGCCGCTTCTACCACTTCCTCACGAGTGGCATCGGGGCGACCGTACACGATGTTCTCATAAACCGTGCCGCTGAAGAGATATACGTCCTGCTGCACTATACCTATGCCTGCGCGAAGACTCTTAAGGGTGTATGACTTAATGTCCTTACCGTCAAGCGTAATCATGCCGCCGTTAATATCATAGAATCTCGGAATCAGGTTGCAAA
Source organism: Lachnospiraceae bacterium (assembly GCA_017553505.1). Classification (GTDB taxonomy): domain Bacteria; phylum Bacillota; class Clostridia; order Lachnospirales; family Lachnospiraceae; genus UBA1258. The sequence continues at coordinate 23,072 of JAFZLD010000007.1, read as the reverse complement.
GTGTGGTCTTACCGCCGCCGGAGGGGCCCACAAAAGCAACTCGCTCGCCGGGATGTATCGTCAGATTAAGGTTCTTAAATACTTCATTGTGATCGTCCGGATACTCAAAGCTGACGTTATCAAATACTATCTCGCCCTTGATATCCTTAAGCTCCGTGGCATCAGGTTCGTCGAATATTTCAATCTCAGCATCCATAAGCTGTAAGAATCTGTCGATACCCGTGATACCCATCTGGAACTGCTCCATGAAATCCACTATACGCCGTACCGTTGCAAGAAGCGTCGTCACATAAAGAAGGAACGCCACCAGATCCGCCGCCTGTATCATACCGTAGTGAATAAACAAACTCCCGGCTACAAGCGTCACCAGATATATAATCGCATCGAACATCTTAATGCTCGTATGAAACCACGCCATCACCACGTAGTAGCTTTTCTTAAGGGAAAAGAAAAGTTCGTTGCCCTTGGCAAATTTTCTTTCTTCCAGTTCCTCATTGGTAAAGGCCTTAACAACCTTCTGACCAAGAAGCGAGTCCTCTATGGATGCATTAAGTTCACCTATCTGTGCTCTCTGAAGCCTCCGCAGCCTTCTAAACCTCATATTAATCCTGCCGCATACGAACATCATGACAGGTATGATGGCAAAGATAATAAGTGTAAGATATATGTTAATACCTGCTAAAATTACAAAAGAAACCGTACACTTGATTATGGCTATCAAAAGCTCTTCCGGGCAGTGATGAGCAAATTCGGTAACGTCAAAGAGGTCGTTGGTGATACGACCCATTATCTGACCTATCTTAGTGTTGTTGTAATAAGTGTCGGAAAGTCTCTGAAGATGAGCGTATGCGTCGGTACGCATATCCGTCTCAACCTTGGCACCCATAACGTGTCCCGTATTGGACATATAGAAATTGGCCAGGCACTCGATAACTCGTAATACCAGATACAGCAGGCCAAGCTTTAAGATCATAATAAGCGACAAAGAAGCCGCATCGGACAACCCAACGCTTGTGATATAGCGCATGATAAGCGGAAGCACCAGATCGCACACCGTCGTAAGCGATGCGCACATAAGATCCAATACCAGTACTCCCTTATACTTCCAAAGATACGGAGCGAATCGCCTTAAAAGCTCGCTCGTCTCATACTCTCTGATTCTCGTCGGGTCGTAAGTCTTCATAATCCCCAATAACCTTTTTCTTTTTATATTATAATATCAGAAAAAGGATACCATTGCCATATAGGCGGTATCCTTTTAACATCAAATTTCCGCAACCCCCGTACCAAGGAGGTTGTTAATAACTTCGTGAAGTTGTCGCTTGCTGTAGGGCTTAGTGATAAAGGCTGTAACGCCGTTTTCAAAAGAAGCTTCCTTGTCTTCAGGAAAGGCATTGGCTGTGATGGCAACTATGGGAACGGTGGCTGCGTCGTCCTTATCGAGGCGTCGTATGATTCTGGTAGCCTCAAGTCCGTCCATTACCGGCATCATGATGTCCATGATTACAAGACTGTAATAACCTGCCGGAGTCTCACCGAAACGTTCAACGGCTCTCGCGCCGTTAGCCACCCACTCGACTTCAAATCCAAGTTCCTTAATCTGCATGGTTGCAATTTCGGCATTGATTTCATTGTCTTCAACGAGTAATGCTATACCTTTGTTACCCGCATCCTGCTTGAATTCTCTAAGATCTTCCATGATTAAACCTTTCGCGAATCAATTTGGAGCATAACTTCAAGTTAACTTACTTTTAAGACTATTTTACCCTTTATTTTGTGCTTCGACAAGACTTACACCACAATAAATTTTGCGAAGTTTGGGTTTCTCAATCTTGCCGGTGGGATTCCTCGGAATGTCTGCAAAAATAATCTTGTGAGGTCTCTTGTATCTGGGAAGAGCCTTGCAAAACTCTGAAAGTTCCTCCTCTGTCACTATCATATTGGGCTTTAACTCAACGATTGCCGCCGCAATTTCACCCAGTCGCTTGTCGGGAAGACCGATAACCGCAACATCGTGAACGGCGTCGTTGGTACGTATAAAGTCTTCTATCTGAACGGGGTATAAGTTCTCACCGCCGCTTATGATAACGTCTTTCTTTCGGTCTACTAACATGATGAAGCCGTCTTCGTCTTCAACCGCCATATCGCCTGTGTAGAGCCAGTCACCGTGAAGCACTTCCTCGGTGGCCTTTCTGTCATGGTAGTAACACTTCATGACGCCGGGTCCCTTGATGGCAAGTTCGCCTACCTCACCCTGCTTAACAGGCTCGCCTTTTTCGTCTATAATCTTGGTCTCCCAGCCATATCCTGCCTTACCGATGGCGCCGACCTTGTGGATATTCTCAACACCAAGGTGAACCGCGCCGGGTCCGATGGATTCGGAAAGACCGTAGTTGGTATCGTATTCGTGATTCGGGAAGATTTCCTTCCACTTCTTAATTAAGCTCGGAGGAACGGGCTGGGCACCGATGTGCATAAGTCTCCACTGCTTTAAGTTGTAGTCGGAAAGCTTAATCTCGCCACGTTCGATTGTTTCTAAGATATCCTGAGCCCACGGAACAAGAAGCCATACGATGGTACACTTCTCTTCCGAAACCGCCTTGAAAATTGCCTCGGGCTTAGTGCCTTTAAGAAGGACTGCCTTGCTGCCCGAAAGAAGACTTCCGAACCAGTGCATCTTGGCACCCGTATGATAAAGGGGCGGAATGCACAAGAACACGTCGCTTCTCTGCTGGCCGTGGTGAGCCTGCTCTACCTTACAGGAGTGCATAAGCGCTCTGTGGCCGTGAAGTATAGCCTTCGGGAATCCTGTGGTACCCGAGGAAAAATAAATTGCAGCGTCATCGTCATCGCTTAATATAATGCCGGGGTTCTGGCTCGAAGAATTGGCAACCGCGCTGTTGTAATCTTCCGCAAAGCTCGGGCAATTCTCGCCTACGTAGAATAAAAGTCTGTTCTTGGAAATTCTGTCTGCAATCTCCTCGACACGGCCGATAAACTCGGGACCGAATACGAGTACATCCACATCCGCAAGCTTGAGGCAGTACTCAATTTCGTCGGGTGCGTATCTGAAGTTAAGGGGCACCGCAAGTGCTCCGGTCTTAAGTATTCCGAAATAGATGGGAAGCCATTCGAGACAGTTCATAAGAAGAATGGCAACCTTATCGCCTTTAACCACGCCGCGCGACAAAAGCATGTTGGCAACACGGTTGGCCTTCTCGTCGAAGACGCTCCAGGTAATCTCTCTTCTGTAATGGGTGGTGGGATTGGGCTCGGTGAGCTCGTACTCCTTCCATGTAACCCTTCTTACTTCCTTAACTTCCGGGTTTATCTCCACAAGACATACGTCGTTAGGGTACATCTTGGCGTTCTTTTCAAGTATTTCCGTAATGGGCATCTCGGTTCAATCTCCTTCGCGGATATTTTATTGCTTTAACGCTTTTATCCGTTAAAGTATAATAGCCCATTTGCAGAAAATTGTCAAGCCTAAAGGACGGGCGGGGCGCCCGTTCTAGCTTATTTTTTGAAAAAGAATGTCTTCATTGTCGATTACTTCGTTAAAGGACGCAAGGGACACCGGCCTCGAGTAAAGAAACCCTTGCTGAAGACCACACCCCGCCTCGTTCAGAAAGGAACGCTGGTCATCTGACTCTACGCCCTGGCATAACACTTTAATTCTAAGCGACCTTGCCATGTCGATAATAAAGCGAAGGATGGTCTTGTCGCTTTCTTTTAACGTAGTGTCTTTCATGAACGCGCGGTCGATTTTGAGAAGATCCACGTTAAGATCGTTAAGTGCGCTGAGAGTTGAGTAGCCTTTGCCGAAGTCATCTAAGGATACGCTGATACCGAAATCTCTTAATTCCTCTACTGCTTTGGTGAAGTTTTGCTGGTTGTCGATGCGCATGCTTTCGGTGATCTCAAGCTTTAGGTACTCCGTAGGGATGTCGTACCTGCGCACCAGTTCTTTGAATTTAAGCACAAAGTCTCTTGTAAGGAAGTGGGACTTTGAAACGTTTAAGGATATGGGAACGATTCTTTTGCCGGCTTCGATGCGGCTTCTTAAATAGGTCATGACAAGCTCGTAGGCGTAGAAATCAAGCTTAATCATGCTGCCGTCGGTTTCAAAAGCAGGAATGAACTCGTCGGGCGTAACTTCCGTGCCGTCCTCCATGCGCCATCTGATGAGGGCCTCCGCGCCCACAAGTTTGTGGTCGGTTGCCGATACTTCGGGTTGCATAAGGACATAGAATTCCTTGTTGGTGAGGGCTTTCTCCAGACCCTGGCGGTAGCTCTTGTAGCGGCGCTTGGTCTCGAAAAGATCTCTGTCAAATATCTGACAGTGGCTGCCGGTGATTCCGATTGCGTTCTTTCGCGCGGTGTTGGAGTTGGCGATGGCGCTGTCAAGGTCATAATCATCCGCGGAAGCGATATATACGCCGGCTCTGATGAAGATATTGTTGATGCCGGTTTTCTTGGCTATGTAGTCAGTCATCTTTTCGCAGCTGTCTTCGATAAGTCTGCCTATATTCTCGTCGGATACGCTTGCCGGGAATTTCTGAACGCGTAAAATGTGGTCACCGCGCAGTCTGGTGGCGCAGCACATGTCGCGCTCGCGGCTTCCTATGTACTCGGCCATAGCTCTGATTACGCGGTCGCCGGTAGTGTAGCCGAAGGTTTCGTTAATGTATTTAAAGTTTCTGATGTCGGAGCATACCACGGCTATCTTGATGTCGTCTTCGGTCTCCGCGATTGCTTTCTGTGCCGCTTCTATGAAGTTTTCTTCTTTTAGCAGGCCCGTTAAGTAGTCAAACTCCTCGTAGCGGGAGACTGCTTTTTCCGCCTTGGTAACCTTATCGGTATAATACAGGCATACTGCGAGAAGGTTACTTATAGAAAGAAGCTCGTCAATCTGCTGCTTGCTCCAGCTTACGGGAGGCTTGGCGCTTATAAAATCGATACAGCCTCTTGTCTGCGAAAACAGGCCCATATCTGCGTGGAGCATGCTTCCGATGCCTTTCCACTCTTCGATGCCGTTGCCGGGGTGAGGCTTCTCTTCTTTGGTAAAGTCATAGAGGATGTAGCCTTCTTTTTTCATCATTTCCGAGTGTTCTTTTAAATTGGTGCGCGAGAAGTCTACCTTTTTGCCCAGCCGGCTTTCGCGGCCTTCTTTGTGAATTTCGTAGGTGACTTCGGTGGAATATGCTTTCTCATTCGAGAGCTCGTATATATGGATTGCTTCAAAGTCATATTCGTTTCTTATTTTGTAAAGCAAGAGGTTGGTGGCAGCCGATACATTCTGAGATTCGTGAAGAATTTTGAACGCAAAATCGGTAAGGCTTATCGGTGTCGTATGCTCAACCGTGGCTTCCTGCAGGCGTTCTTCGCCGTGGCGGGCGCATTCTTCGTTGTAGAGCTCGTCCGTGTAGAAAGCGTAGCTGTTTTTGCCACGATTCTTAATAGAATAAAGTGCCATGTCGGCTGCTTTAAAGAGCGCATCAAAATCGGTGCCCATGTCGGGGTAGAGGGATACGCCGATACTTAAAGAAATTCTGTAGTGGCTCTTCTGTCCCAGGGAAATATCGGATATCTCGGTGCGCAGTTCATTAAGGCGCTTAACGATTTCCGTTACGTCCGAGTATTCTTTTACATATACAAGGAATTCGTCGCCGCCGATACGTCCGATGATTGAATCTTTGGCAAAGAGTCGGCGCATGCGTGTTGCCACGTCTTTAAGAACTTCGTCGCCGAAAAGATGACCCATAAAGTCGTTGTAATTCTTGAAATTGTCTATGTCGAAAACGATAAGAGCGCCTTCGGTGTTAGGATTCTTGCGGATATAGCCCGCAATGCTCTCCTGCGTAACCACCTTGTTAAGAAGCCCGGTAAGCTGGTCCTGTCGGGCTTTGATGGTAAGTTCGGATTCGTTTTTCTTTCTGCTGTCAATAAAAGTACTGGAGCCGGCGTAATAGAGCTTGCCGTCCTGCTCTGCAACGTGAAGCTTAATAAGATGCCAACGGTAACGTCTGCCGTTAACTTCCTTTAGGCGCACCTCAAAGCCCATGCTGGGCACGAGCTGACTCATTCTTTTAACTTCCTTCTCCAGTTGTGAATAATCGTCCGGATGGACTCTCGAAACTATGAAATCTACGAAGTCGTCTACGAAGTACTGCTCCGCGATTTTGCAATCGGCGTATCTTGTTACGTAAGCCTTCCCGCTCTCAACGTCGAGCAAAAAAGTGTAATCAAAATTAACGCCGCTGATAAGTCTGAGCATAGAATTCTCCTGCTCAGCGGTAAAGTTCGACACCCTCTTTTCCATTTTTCTATTCCCTCTTTGCGCGGGCCCCTATTCCCACGCAATTACACGAGTATATTATAACAGAAACTGAGGCTTGATGCAACTTATATTCTGTTAATTATTGTGTAATGTTCTAATTTTTCTGACAATATATCGTCATCTGTTCGATTGGCGGATTATATATGCCAATTTGCGAATAACTCTGACATAGAAGTACGATTTTCCCGTTGACAAAAACCCGGCGTTCATGTAATATACATACTTGTTGCGGCACTAATGAGTTGTGTCTCAGACGCCGACATCTTAATACATGCGCGAGTGGCTCAGCGGTGGAGCACCACCTTGCCAAGGTGGGGGCCGCGGGTTCGATCCCCGTCTCGCGCTCGAAGAAAAGAGGATATCCGTTAAGGATATCCTCTTTTTTTCGAGCTTGTGGACTCAGGAGAGGACTCGCGGCCGCCGCGAGCTCGACTTGCGAAAGCTACGAGCCTTGCAAGGAAAAGCCAAATATCACCCGACAGTTTTATCGTCGGGTGAATAAAATAGCAGGCCGGGTTCGGCTTCATGCTTGCATGTAAGACGAATTCGGCCTGATGTTTTATTAGCCTGTGTAACAGGTGTATATTTTGCTTATTCTTATAAGGCGACAGCCCGTGACAATAGATTTCCTCAGAAATCTATTGTACCCGTCTCGTGAAAAGAGCCACACCCCGCGGTGCAGCTCTCTCCATCAATCAAACATATTATCCAGCAAATACGTCATCGTCATATATTCATTGTCTTCCGAAGTAATGTTAGCCATCGACTTCACAAACACCACCTCAAGCACGTCCACATCGCCCCTGTCGTGGTAACGCTTCGCAAGCTTCCTGGCGTAAGCTGTGGCACCGTCTTCGTCAAAAGAAAATGTCGGTCTTGCATACACAGTAAGTGTGCCGCCATATTCGCCTTTGTAAGAGCCGCCTTCTTTGACCATGCCGTACCTCGGTATGAATTCGAAAGCCATAACAAGAAGCACTGCTATAGTCAACAGCACAATTACAATCTTCTGCCCCCGAATCTTTTTCTTAAGTTTATCAAACTCTTCGTCTGTGTGAAGAGTCAGATCCTTAATATCTGTATTCCCAATGTCCATATCTTACCCCTGCAAACTCGTTTTCTTAATTATATCATAAGGCATCCCAATTTCCAACAACGCTTATTGGCGGAATATTATTCTTCCTCGCGATAATAGTAATTAAGCCACGAATCGTCCTCCTCGACCGCCGTCCAAAGAGCATCTTTTATGCTTAAATGTTCATCGTTGAATCTGTAAAATTCATCCTCCGAAACTTTACGCCCGCCTATATAAAAATCGTCATCCTGCTCACTTGCAAGGACTTTTTCTTTGTATCCGTCCTTACGGAATTTCTCAATAGTCCAGATATCGGACCATGAAGCGCCGCTTGAGCTGTCCATGGTTCCATCAATTTTAAGGGTACCCATCTCTCTGTAATGAATTGTGTAAGCGTATACTTTGCTTTTAATAACCGCAAATACAAGGAAATAGCCCTCCACGGTTGTGTCGGAATTGACGTAATACACCAGTTCCTCGGTACCATCGTGGTCCATGTCTACAATAGTGTACCCTCGCCAAAAAATCTCAACCGGCATATATTCACCGGTCTCGATATATGAGGTGTAATCCGCACAGCCCCAATGCCAGTCGAAATCAGGCATCGTGTATTCATGCAAGTAGAATTTTCTGGTATCGTCGTCAATATAATCATTCTCAATAACAGTGAATGGCTCATTTTCATATAAAACGGCTGCAATCTCCGGCTGCACATCTTCTTTGGCCGGAGCTACAAGAAGCCGCTCCTCAAAAGGTCTTTCAGCCAGCACCCAATCCGGATTTTCCCAAAGAAAGCTATTGTACTTATCCCAGTATGCATCATCCCTTAACACATGAAGCACAACTCCCGATTCTCTCTCTTCAAAGAAGAGCGTGTACGTGCCACCGTTTCTGCAAAAGGAACCATCTTCGTACGGTATTCCCGATACTTCAAAGAAGAGCTCCTCAATACCGTCTCCGTCAAAATCGCTGATTAAATACTTGCGCCAGTACAAATCACTGTCACAGCCTTTAATATAATTGTAGTCGGAAAGATGAAACTCATGCTGAACCTCTAACCTGTTTCTGCCTTCTGCCGCATCGCCTTTTAGGTCTATTACCACTGAAAAGGGCGCATTATCATAGAACACTGCCGCTATCCCTTCCGGCAATTCATCTCGGGAAGGTCTCCTCGTAAGGCGCTCTTCAAGCGGCGCTGTCGGTTCCTTGCAATTCTTCATAAAGTCGATTGTCGTTCCTGTAAGAGCTTCCTCAGGCTCTTCATTTTCAGAAGCAATGCTTGAGGCTTCATCAGATACGTCGGCAGCTGCAGACGCAGTTATAGATGTATCGGAAATCGATGCTTCCGGCTCCGCCTTCTCGGGCCTACCGCACGCACACACAATACTCAGTGCAAGCACCGTTAAGATAATAGAAATTCTTTTCATAGTATACCCCCTAATCTAACAAATAAATTATATCAATTTTTTACATAAAATTGGGCTTTTCGCAAAATACATATCTTAATATTGTATTAAGCGCCGTCTTTCTCATTAACTCTACTTTCCGTAGGTACCGCGTCACGGACTTACGCGCTATTATGCAGGCATGGAGGTATTAAAATGTTTAACAAAATTGATGTTGAAAACTGGCCTCGAAGAGAAGTCTTTTATTATTTTTCCAAGATGGCTCCGACAGGCTATTCGCTTACCATTGAGCTTGATGTTACGAAAGTTTTAGCAGCGGTCAAAGAACGCAACATGAAGTTTTTCCCCGCGTATCTCTGGCTTGTGACACGTAACCTCAATAAGTTTTCGGAGTTTAAGTGTGCCTTTAAAGAAGATGCGCTTGGCTACTATGATACTCTCACTCCGATGTATGCAATGTGGCATGATGATACGAAGACGTTTTCTTTTGCCTGGACGGAGTACAAGGAAGATTTCAAGAAATTTCACGAGGAATATCTTTACACTCAGGCAGAATGCGGCGCCAATCACGGATTCCTCGCGCGCCCCGGCGTTCCGCCCGAAAATGCTTACACAGTATCTTCAGTTCCGTGGGTTGAATTCAAACATTTCGCGGTGCATAGTTACGATAACAAGCCTTATTTCTTCCCAAGTCTTGAAGCGGGCAAGTTTCACCATGAGGGCGAGCGCGTAATCATGCCGCTTTCCATTACCTGCCATCACGCAACCACCGACGGCTGGCATGTGTCGCAATTTATTGGCGAACTTAAGAATGACATAGCTCATTTCGGAGAACTCATCAGCTGCTAAGCAACAAGAGGAGAGCACGCGCTCTCCTCTGTGTCTCCTGTCAATATGTGATCCACCGAAGTCTCAAACAATCTGCTTAATGCAAAAAGATTGTCAACGGTGGGTAAGCTCTCGCCGCGCTGCCATTTGTAAACGGCCTGCTCGGACTCAAAGCCCATGAACCTCGCCACGTCTCCGACGGTGAGGTGGTGATTCTTGCGAAGCATCTTGATACGCGCTCCGATTGCGATAGTATCCAGTACCGGATATTCCATATGTGTGCCTCCTGTGTAATAATGGTTTCTTTTCAGACTTCTTGTTACGACATCCTCCGCTCCTCTGAGCTGTCGACACCGCTGTCTCCGGGGGATGTAAGGCAATATTAAATTGTTACAAGAACATATGATACTCGCCACAAGGCTGTTTGTAAATAGTAAAGTCGCGAGTTTACCTGCCATTTCTGACTTCTTCCTGCATGGATGGGTGTAAAAGAAAAAGCCATCTTGCAAATCCCCATCTATATAGGCTACCAAGCTAATATGGATGGGCCATTTTTATCACCGATTATTGTTTTTCCCCCTCCATTTTGACCATTTTTCTTAATGGTAGGGTTAACATCTGTTTCATGCGGAAAGTTTCCCCCTTCCTTTTGTACACATAAGCCCCCGTGGTAGGGGTATACCCATCCAGTTATCCCCTTCCATATGGCGAAAATCATTATATGGTATGGGCAATATGATTTCTGCCCACATGAAATGCCCCTTCCATATGCCAATTCAACGCTCTAAGGAATGGGCCGCCCCAAATTAAAGCCAGTATTATACCCTTCCATAAAGGACAAATGTATCTAATGGTATGGGTTTCAAGTAAATCGTCCCAACACAAAGGGCAGAATCAAAAGATTCTGCCCGGTCATAATAAGCATATTCAATTATAATATGGCTTCGAGGCCTGCCACATATAGCCCCTTAATCACCCCTGAGGCTTGCCAAGCTTCATTTCATTCGGAGTGCCAAAGTTGCGGCGAATGACGGTCTCGGCGTACTGCTTAACCCGCAACTCATCATTGAGAGGCGTGAAGAAGCGCAGCACCTGCGTCTGGTTGAACCAGACAATCTTCATGGGTGCGCGGAGCACCTTGCTCATGCCGGCTATGCTTAATACGCCTTGCTCAACAGTCAGTGACTTCATCGCCTTAACCGAGCCGGCCTCCTTATACTCTGCGGTAACATCAACATCGCGGCCGCCGACGATAGTGCTTGTGGTAACCTGCTGAACATCGTTTATATCGGCTGTCCTCACATACTCAGCCCAGTCAATCATTGTGCTCCAGCCGTAGCCCCTCGCGTCAATCAGCACATCGTACTGATGCCAAGGTCCGTTCTGCATATGCTTCATATCCTTGATATAAGTTAAATCATCAATATACTCCACAACCAAAACCTCCTTAAAACTCCATCACCAATCCCACTTTAAGCTGACATAACTTGTCACCCAGTATCTCCTTCATGACCTTATAAGCATGCCCCATGGTGCAATGCCCGGTGCAGACGAAGTCCACGCCTGCTGCCTCAAGCCCGGAAGCCACGTCGCGCACGAACTCGTCGCTCTTATTGAAGAGGTGCATACCTCCGATATACCCGTAGATATGCTTGTCGGGGAAGGTTTCCTGCACTTCGCGGACAATATTCATTACGCCACCGTGGGAACAGGAATTGACAATCACGAGCCCTTTATCCGTATCAAGTACCAGACTCTGCTCGTGGGCAAAAGAATCTGTCTTCCAGCCCCGCGCAGTCTTTATAAGCATCTTCTCTCTCTTGCCTATAAGCTCAAGACCCTCTGTCTTATGAGGCACCAGCCATGCGCCCTCGCACAACCGATAATCGCCCGACACATATTCTATCCGGTCGGCATATTCGGAAGTCACATTCTTAGGCAACCCGATATATTTCTTAAGAATCACCGTCCAACGCTTGTAACAATTCTCAGACGCTCCGTCCCTTAAATAAAACTTTGCACTTTGATTATCCTTAAAGAACCTGGGCATTCCGTTCGCATGATCGTAATGAGCATGACTTAGCACGCCGTAATCCACCGCCGCCATATCAAATCCCAGCGCTTTCAGATTATCGGCGAATAATTCCGACTTACCTGTATCCACCAGTATCTTCCTGCCACCGATTTCTGCAAGAATCGACAGCCCCCATTCTCCTTCAAGCCCGCAATCTGCGGTATTATCCACTATTACAGTAAGTTTTGTATGCAAAGTTTATTCCCTCGATTCCCGACACCGCACAGTCTCACGCCGACACCCACGTGCCCACACTCAATACCCTACGATGCCGCATTAATATAATACTGTGCCTGCGCCTCAAACATCTCTGCATAGATACCGCCTTCAATATCCACCAGCTCATCGTGTGTTCCGTATTCCTTGATGGTCTTGTCCGAGAACACCGCAATCTTATCGCAGAACTTACAGCTTGAAAGTCTGTGCGAAATGTAAATCGCAGTCTTTCCACCCACAAGTGTATCAAACTTTTTGTAAATTTCATACTCCGCAATCGGATCAAGCGCCGCGGTAGGCTCGTCCAGAATTACAACCGGCGCGTTTCTGTACAAAGCACGGCTGATTGCCGTCTTCTGCTTCTGACCACCCGACAACTCGGTACCGTTCTCATCGTACCCCTTAAACAGCGTCGTATCATAGCCCTTCTCAAGCTTCGCCGCATCCTCACTCATACCCGAAAGCTCAAGCGCGCTCTCAAGCTCGGCATCGCTTGCCTCTCTGTCCGTATCGCCCATCTCAACATTGTCCCTAAGGGAAAAAGCAAACAGCATGAAATCCTGGAACACCACCGAGAACAGTTTTCTGTACTCATGAGACGAATACTCCCTGATATCGATACCATCCACAAGGATTCGTCCCTCGGTTACGTCGTAGAGACGGCACAGGAGCTTAATAAACGTAGTCTTACCCGCGCCGTTTAACCCTACAACAGACAAATGCTCCCCGGAAGAGATCTTGATATTGACATCCTTAAGCACATACTCCTCACCGCGAGGATACTTAAATGACACATGTTCAAACTCAATCGTATGCTTCTCACCCGTAACCTCCTTGTCACCCTTCTTAAGCGCATCCGGGTAATCAAGGTACAAAAGAAACTGATACGCATAATTACATCTCTTGGTAAGCTCCTGCACATTGTTGCCGATACCGAGCAAGCTCTGATACAATCTGCTGGCAGCCGAAGCACACATCGTGAAATCACCGACGGTAATAAGCCCCTTCAACGCACGGAAGCCCATGTAGAAGTAACTTAAAGCATCGCGAAATGCATTGGCAATATCGCCCTTAACCCTGTTGCTTCTCTGAAGACGATTCTGCTCGGCCCACACCGCAATCTGCTCATATTCGAACTGCACGCCTCTCTCGGTGAACATGTCCGCACCATCGTACAATCTTGTATCCATACCGTTCTTGTAAGAAGGTATATCAAACATAAAGTAGCTGAACAAACGATTTGACTTGGCAAGCTTCCCGTAGAACTCAAGCTCAATCTTCTGATTCTTAAGATTGTAAAAGAAAACTATACCCATCGCCACAATCTGAACCGGAATAATAAGCGGACAGTAAATAGCTATAATAGTCACGGACGTAGCCATAAGAAGTATGCTGTACACTATCTGGTAAAGCGAATCCATGATTCCCACAACTCCACCCGAATACCAGGAAATACCGTCCTGCGCCTTTCTCTGCTGCGTAAGCACCTCCGGATCTTCGGTATACTGAAAATCCATGGTCATCGACTTCTCGCACATCTTCTCATTGAGTGCTCTTTCAAAAATCGTAGACATATAATTGATAGAGGAATTGGCAATATGCTGGAAGAGTCTCGAAAGAAACTCTGCCGACACCGTAAGCGCCACATAAATCACGATTGTCCTGATATGCGTATCAAGTGGCGCCCCATCCTTAATCGCCATAATTTCATCAATCAAAAGTTTGGGCAAAAGAAGGACCTTAAGCTCAGACAAAGCCTGCCCGATAAACCTGAGAAACGCCATAAAGAACACGCTCTTCTTAGTCTTCCATGCCACCGAAAATATATATTTAAGAACCTTACGGGTCACAAATATAAGACCCGGCTTGTTTTCGGATTCTTTTTCATCTAACCAGCTCATAAATAATCTCCCCATTAACCTGCATTAAGTTCTTCGTTACCGTTTTCATTCTCAAGATAGTACTGTGCCTGCACATTAAACATCTCACTGTAAGGGCCGCCTGCCTTAAGAAGGCTCTCATGCGTACCGTACTCCACAAGCTCTGCATCCTTAAACATAGCCACATCGTCGCAGAACTGCGTGGAACTGAGTCTATGGCTGATGTAAATAGCAGTCTTGCCTTCCACCATCTTGTCAAAGTCCTGATAAAGCTTAGCCTCTGCAAGCGCATCCAAAGCCGCCGTAGGCTCATCAAGCACGATAACCGGTGCATTCTTGTACAAAGCACGGGCAAGTGCAATCTTCTGCTTCTCACCACCCGAGAAGTCCACACCGTCATCTTCCACGACCTTAAGAACTTCGGTATCCACACCGTTTTTAAGCTCCGCAACTTTCTCCTTCATGCCGGCCTGCTCAAGGCACTTAATCGCACGTTCTTTGTCCGTTTCGGCAACCGTGTTCATGGATACGTTAAGATACAGCGGATATGCAAAAAGAATGACTTCCTGGAACACAGGCGAGAAGAGCTTGTAGTACTCGTCTCTGTCATATGTGGAAATGTCCACATCGTTAAGATATATGTGTCCTTCAGTAGGCTCGTAGAGTCTCAGCAAAAGCTTAATAAACGTAGTCTTGCCGGCACCGTTAAGGCCCACTACAGCAAGCTTCTTGCCTGACTTAACCGTGATATTTAGATTCTTAAGAGCGAACTTTTCGGCACCCGGATACTTAAAGGATACATTCTCGAATCTGAACTCAAACTTATCCAAAGCAGGAAGCGGTTTGTACGTCTCTTCCAATTCTTTGTCAATGTCCATAAAGCTTCTGAAATCGTCCACCTGTCTGCTGTTTTGAAGTATCTGGTTGACACTGTCAAGAAGCGTCAGGATGTAGTTAAAGAAAGAAGCCGCCGAGCCTAAATATAGCGTGAAATTACCGACTGTAAGTCCCTTCGTGATGACCGAATAAATCAGCCATGCATAGAGGCCGCTCTCTGCCACAAGCCATAAAATATTGCCGATAAGACCGCATACCCACCAGATGAGTTCATTGCGTCTCTGGGCTTCGATGCGTTCTTTGCCCAATTCTCTGTACTTGCCGATAAGGTATTTCTTAAGGCCGTACATTCTTATGTCCTTGGCAGCCGCAAAGTCTGTAAAGGTATAGTTCATATAATTGTCTTTGCGCCACCAGGTGGCAAGCGGATCCCAGATATTGGCTTTTGTGTATTTGTTGGTATGATTCTTGATAAAGAAATTGATGAAAGCAAGCGCAAGCATTCCTATTGCCACAGGAAAGCTTAAAGTACCCATGATGATAATACCGACGGTTACCACCGCAATATCAAGAATGAATTCCTCCATGTTGTGCATCAGACCTTCGACACCGTTGCCGTTACCGCCGGTAGCCGTGCTTGCCTTCTGATAACAGTCAAGGATATCCTTGTCCTCAAGGTTCTGATAGCGCTGTGTCATGAACTTGTAGTTCTTCTTAATAATCTCCGCAAATCGACCGTTTACGTATCTGTACCAGTTCGTCCATTTGGTGCAGCTTTGCGTAATGGTGGTGATAAGCTGAATCACCAGAAGAATCGCCATTACCCCCACAAGCTTCATCACATCGTCTTTTCTTGTAATCGCATCGATTACAAACTTCGAGATGAATGTCCACAAATATACCGCAATTGTAGATGATATCGTGGCAAGCACGATAATAATCTTCATCTTCGGCTCTGTCTTAAAGAGACTCTTCATGACATAAGCAGAGTTCGACCACGGTCCGTATTCTTTGTGGTACTTGTTTTTTTTCTCTTCCTCTTCTTTTTTCTTTTTACCCATTGTACATTCTCCTATATAGTTTTATTTCTTCTTACCGAATACCTTTTCCCTGTCGGCCCAGCTGTCTTTTCTGTTATTTACCTGCATCTGGAAGCCTGTGGGAGGATTAATGTATTCTTTGGCCATAAGCAGCAGAGCTACGAACAGTCCTCCGAAATTGGGGTCTGTCGAGTACGCCGTCTCTTCGCCGCTCTCTCCCACTACCGCTATTTTGTAAAAAGGAAGGTTCCCCGACTTACAGAAAATACTGTAATCCACAAGCGCGCTCAGCAGTTTATCAACCTTTTCTCTCTTTATTGAAAGCGCCTTCGATATCGTAGCCGCGGTCACGAATGACTCTCTTGAAAACGTGTAGAGATATATAAGTATCCGCATGTTATCTTTATCAGACAATGTTTCAAACAGTTTAACAATTCCGTCGGTATCCTTGAACAGTTCCTCGATATAGTCATAGTTCTCGGGCTTACTCATAAAGAAAAAGAAAGGATTATCGACTCTTAAACCCATATAACTGAAGAACTCATTATCCAGTATCATGGATGTTGTCTTGGGGGCTTCCATGGAGTTTTGAGGTGCATTGAAATAATCCTTATTGGTGGCCCACGGTGATATCTGGAAAGCCCAAAGAATCTTTCTCATGAGTTTCGCAGTTTCTGCGTGGCTGTGTACATTATTTTCCAATTGGGGTTCTTTCTCCACCGCTTCCTGCAGCGCTTTAAACACCTGTACTTCGATAGGGTCGTTACCGCCGCCGCGACCATACAGATAGTCAATTGATACGTCAAAATAATCTGCTATGGCGGGAAGCAAATCGCTTTCCGGGTAGGAGCCGTTCTCCCACTTTGAAACCGCCTGGGGACTTACTCCCAAGTGGGTCGCAAGCTGTTCCTGCGTGATCTTTTTTTCTTTTCTCAAATTCTGTAACGTAGTTCCGAAAGCAGGTCTTTCCATTTGCTCCTCCTTGTTGAGTTGTGACTTGCAATTCGTCTGTCGGTTGAATTGATTATATGATATCACCACTTTCAGTTGTTCGCTATAGCAAATTCAAATATGAGTTTATTTTTAAGTAGAAAAATAGAGCCAAATACCACTTTAAGTTGTATTTGGCTCCCAAAAATCCACAAATATATAATTTATCTGTCCCAATTCAACATAAGAATCATCTCTGCCGACTCAACCATGGTGCGTCCCATATCCATGCTGGTCTTCTGGATATATCGAAACGCCTCGGGCTCCGTCATGTCATTACGATCCATGAGCAGGAGCTTGGCCTTATCAATCTTCATCTTGTCTTCAAGACTGCGCTGCGGCTTACGTTGCTTCTTGACCGCCCCTTCAAGGCTTGAAAACATCATGTCGACAGTATTGATAAGATCCGATGATTTAAACGGCGACGACAGTCTTAAGAGTCCGTCCCTCGGCCTGTAGTCATCCGTTTCCGCAGTGATTACAAGCAACTGGAAATGCTCCGGCAGATACTCGTATAACTCCGTGTAACTCATATCACGAAGTCGCCTTGTCATAATAACAACGCCGTAATCGTACGAACCCGCGGCACGAAGCACCTCCGAGCCAAGCATACACATCGCATCGGGCGTGTAATCGTGGCGGCTGAGAATCTCGCTTATCTTACCGGCGGTCTGCTGATTGGGAATGGCTAGAATAACACTTCCCATAAATACCTCACTATACCTTCAAAAGATATTTCTCGAGTTCCCAGTCGGAAACCTTGTTAAGGTATTCGTCCCACTCGGAAAGCTTGTCTGTAATATACAAATCGGTGAACTCTTCACCGAGTACTTCCTTCACAAAAGCACTGTCATGAGCTTTAAGGAGCGCATCCTTTAAATTGCCGGGAAGTCCATGGAACTTAACATCGTCAAGCTCGATTTTCTCTTCTATGCCCTTTAAGCCTGCTCTGAGTAACAATGCCATGGCAGCGTAGATATTGGCGGAAGGATCGGGGAATCTTACCTCAACGCTTCTTTCGCCGCATTCCTCGCATACTACCACGAGGTTACGCTCTGCCTTGGGCTTCTTGGACACTTTCCACTTATCGAGTCTCTTGTATGAATTAACCAAGGGATTGGTAAAAGAAGCAATCTCCGTAGCATGCTGCAATATTCCGCCCGCAAAGTATCTAGCGGTCTCCTCGGAAGTGTTAAACACGTTTCTTCCGTCCTTGTAAAGCGACAATTTTAAGTGCATGCCGGAACCGGGAGCATCCTGAATGGGGCTCGGCATAAAGGTTGCGTGAAGTCCGAAGCCCTTCGCAACGGAACGAACCGCGAACTTAAATGTCATAACATCGTCCGCAGCCTTAACACCGGAATCTCCTCTGAAATCTATTTCATGCTGGCCCGGCGCCTTCTCGTGATGAGAAGCCTTGATATCAAAGCCCATCTCCTCAAGAGTTAACACCATATCACGTCTTGCGTTCTCACCAAGGTCCACGGGACCTACATCCATATAGCCCGCTTCTTCATGAGTCTTAGTGGTGGCATTGCCTTCCTCGTCCGTGTGGAATAAGAAGAACTCGCACTCGGGATCGATATATGCGTCGTAACCGCTTTCTTTTACTGCCTCTAAGTTCTTAATCAAAATACCTCTTGAGCATAACTCATAAGGCTTACCGTCCGCCGTGCACACGCTGCAGATAAGCTTGCCTACCTTGCCGTGCTTGGGGCGCCAGGGAAGAATTACGAAGGTATCAAGGTCGGGCTTAAGATATAACGTCTCCGCAGCGCCCTCACCGAATACCATGTATCCGTCAAAAGAAAACCTTCCCGCAGCCACTCTCTCAATCTGCCCGGGAGTTATAGCCACGTTTTTAAGATTACCGAAGATGTCGGCAAACTGAAGACGGATAAACTCAACGCCTTCCTCGTCTATGAGATTAATGATGTCTTCAAGGGTATTCATAAATATGCTCCTTTATAAATTGGTGTAGCCCATAAGGGACTCGTCCACCGCCGCAGCAGCCTTTCTGCCCTCGGAAATCGCCCATACCACAAGCGACTGTCCTCTGTGCATGTCGCCTGCGGTAAATACGCGTTCCTGAGTGGTAAGGTATTCGCCCGGTTTGGTGGATACATTGGTTCTTTCATTACATTCTACACCAAAAGCAGTCGTGATGTAACTTTCAGAGCCTAAAAATCCTGCGGCAATAAGTACCAAATCGGCTTTGAGGGTATATTCGCTGCCCTCAACCTCCGCCATAATCATTCTGCCGGTCTTCTCATCCTTCTTAGGAGTGAGCTTCACAAGCTTAAGTTCGGTTAAGTTGCCCTTCTTGTCCTTAATGAATTCTTTGACGGTCGTTTCAAAGATTCTGGGATCCTTGCCGAAGGCCTTGATAGCATCCATCTGGCCGTAGTCGGTCTTAAGAATCCTCGGCCATTCGGGCCAGGGGTTAGAGGGAAGTCTTTCCTCAGAGGGCTTAGGCATCATTTCAAGCTGGGTTACGCTGTCGGCATAAAGTCTTACAGCCGTTCCCACGCAGTCGTTACCGGTATCACCGCCGCCGATTACCACAACCGACTTGCCTTTGAGCGAGCCAAAAGAAAAATCTTCGGCTTTCACAAGTGCTTCTGAGCTGTAATCTTCGTCCATGAGACGCTTGCTTACTTCCTTGAGGAAATCAACCGCAAAATAGATGCCCTTCGCATCTCTGCCGGGAGCCTTGATATCACGGGGATTGGAGGCACCGCAACATAATACTACGCGGTCGTATTCTTTCAAAATGTCCTTGGCACTGATATCCTTGCCTACGTTAACGGAGCACTTAAACTCAACGCCTGCATCCTTAAGAAGATCGATTCGACGGTCAAGGACGCGCTTATCAAGCTTCATGTTGGGGATACCGTATCTTAACAATCCGCCGGGACGGTCGCTTCGCTCGAAGACCGTTACGCTGTGTCCGCGCATGTTAAGAATCTGGGCGGTTGCAAGTCCCGAAGGTCCGCTTCCGATAACGGCAACTTTCTTACCTGTGCGGGTGGCGGGCTTGATTTCTTTGACCAGGTCGTGGGCAAAAGCATACTCTATGATGGCACGCTCGTTCTCCTTAGTGGGAATGGGCGTGGTGTGAAGGCCGCAGGTGCAGGCCGCCTCGCAAAGTGCGGGGCAGACTCTTGAGGTAAACTCGGGGAAGCTGTGAGTTTTAGACAGACGTACATATGCCTGCTCGAAGTTACCCATGGAGACTAAGCTGTTGGTCTCCGGCACGAGGTTGTTAAGGGGGCAACCTGAAGCCATACCGGCTATCATGGTGCCTGCCTGGCAGAAGGGCACGCCACAGTTGTTGCAGCGCTTCGCCTGTTCTTTTTGTGCATTTAAATCGGGGCTTTCGTGAAACTCATTAAAATCCGGTCTGGTCATATCGCTCATACCCCTTCTCCCTTCTTTTTGCCTATGCTTTCGTAAAAAGCATCAATCTCGGCATTTTCTTTGGTCTCGCCTTCTTCTTCAAACTTGCTGATTAAGCTAAGCAGTTTTTTGTAGTCGGCGGGGATAATCTTCTTAAACTTGTCTACGTATGATTCAAAGTTATCAAGGACTTCCTTGGCTTTAACGGAGCCTGTGTATTTCACGTGGTTGGTAAGGAGCTTCTTGAGCTCGTCCTTGTCGACTTTGTGCTCGAGCTTCTCCATGAGGACAAGGTCTTTGTTTAAGTTCTTGTACAGGCAGTTTTCTTCATCGAGGACATAAGCGATACCGCCGCTCATGCCGGCTGCAAAGTTCTTGCCGGTGGGGCCTAAGATTACGGCGCGGCCACCTGTCATGTATTCGCATCCGTGCTCGCCTACGCCTTCAACTACGGCGATGGCGCCGGAGTTACGTACGCAGAAACGCTCGCCCGCGATACCTGCTATGTAAGCTTCACCGGAAGTTGCACCGTAGAGTGCCACGTTACCGATGATGACGTTCTCGTGAGGCTTGTATGCCGCATCGGCGGGAGCCTTGACGGATAACTTACCGCCGGATAAGCCTTTGCCGAAGTAGTCGTTGGAGTCACCCGTAAGGTTGATGGTTAAGCCCTTGGGGATAAATGCGCCGAAACTCTGTCCGCCTGCGCCTTCACATTCAAGGACGATGGCGTCGTCTTTAAGTCCCTTGTGGTTCTTACGAACTATCTCTGCGCCAAGAAGAGTTCCGAAGGTTCTGTCGGTGTTTGTAATCTTAATCTTTTTCTTGGTGGTTCCTTCTTTTTCTATTGCCTTAACGATGTCCTTGTCTTTAAGGAGTTCGCGCTCGTCGACGGTTTTCTCGAGCCCAAAATCGTATAAGTCTTTGTTGCTTGAAATGTCCTTTTGTTCGCTCACAAGAATCTTGCTAAGATCAAGCTTCTTTTCACGCTCGCTTAAATTGTCCTTCATCTTAAGAAGGTCTGTGCGGCCTACGAGTTCATTGAGGGTGCGCACACCGAGCTTAGCCATGTATTCGCGAAGCTCTCTTGCTATGAAGCGCATAAAGTTCTCTACATATTCCGGCTTACCCGAAAAGTTCTTACGAAGCTCGGGGTTTTGGGTTGCGATACCCATGGGACAGGTATCGAGGTTGCAGACACGCATCATTACGCAGCCGAGCGTAACAAGTGGAGCTGTTGCAAATCCGAACTCTTCGGCGCCGAGCATTGCTGCGATTGCAACGTCACGGCCGCTCATAAGCTTACCGTCGGTTTCAATCACAACTCTGTCTCGAAGGCCGTTCATAATAAGGGTCTGATGAGTCTCGGAAAGACCCATTTCCCAGGGAAGTCCTGCGTTGTGGATGGAGCTTATGGGAGCTGCTCCGGTACCGCCGTCGTAACCTGAAATAAGGATTACGCCTGCGCCTGCCTTGGCTACACCTGCGGCAATTGTGCCGACACCGGCTTCCGCTACGAGCTTAACGGAGATACGCGCGTATTTGTTGGCGTTCTTAAGGTCGTAGATAAGCTGAGCCAAGTCTTCGATTGAGTATATATCATGGTGCGGAGGCGGCGAAATAAGGCTTACGCCGGGCGTTGAGTGACGGGTCTTCGCAATCCAGGGGTATACCTTACCTGCGGGAAGATGGCCGCCTTCACCGGGCTTCGCGCCCTGAGCCATTTTAATCTGAATTTCCTTGGCACTTGATAAGTAGCGTTCCGTAACACCGAAACGTCCGCTTGCCACCTGCTTGATGGCAGAGCTTCTGTCGTTGTCGGTACCGGCTGACTCGAGGCGCTCATTGCTTTCACCGCCCTCACCGCTGTTTGACTTACCGTGAAGTCTGTTCATCGCGATAGCAAGCGTCTCATGAGCTTCCTCGGATATTGAGCCATAGGACATGGCGCCGGTCTTGAAGCGTTTGACGATTTCGTCTTCGCTTTCCACCTCTGAAAGAGGTATTGCATTAGTCGTATATTTAAAGTCAAGGAGACTTCTTAAATAGCCTGTTTCTTCGGAGTCCACCATAGCGGTGTACTGCTTAAACTTGTCGTAGTTGCCCTCACGTGTAGCACACTGGAGCATGTGAATGGTCTGAGGGTTGTATCTGTGAGTCTCACCCTGCGCACGCATCTTGTGCCGTCCCACGGAATTAATGGTGGGGTTGCAGGAAAGACCGAGTGAATCGAAGGCTTTGGAATGAAGCAAATCGCTTTGTTTTGCAATATCTTCAAGGTCGATACCGCCGATTCTGCTTACAGTGCCGGTAAAGTATTTATCAATCAGTGACTGACCGATGCCGACTGCCTCGAAGATTCTGCTGCCCTGGTAAGACTGAATCGTGGAAATACCCATCTTGGAAGCAATCTTTACGATACCCTGAAGGACTGCCTTGTCGTAGTCGTCAACAGCTGCGTAGTAGTCCTTGTTAAGAAGACCGTCGTTGATAAGCTTGCCGATTGAAGCATGTGCAAGATAAGGGTTAACCGCACTTACGCCGAAGCCTAGGAGTGTTGCGAAATGGTGCACTTCTCTGGGCTCGCCGGACTCAAGGATGAGTGACATTGCGGTACATTTCTTGGTCTGTACCAAGTGCTTGTGAACTGCCGAAACCGCAAGAAGTGAGGGAATCGCAACGTGGTTCTCATCTACACCGCGGTCGGTAAGAATCAGGATATCCGCACCGCTCTTATAAGCTCTGTCCACTTCTACAAATACGTGGTCGAGTGCGCGGTCGATGGGCATCTTCTTGTAGTAAATAATCGGTACGTTAACTACCTTGAAGCCTTCTTTGTTCATGGAACGAATCTTGAGCATATCAAGGTCGGTAAGTATCGGGTTCTCTATCTTAAGTACTCTGCAGTTCTCGGGAGTCTCGGACAAAAGGTTGCCGTTCTTGCCCACATAAACTGCGGTAGATGTAACAATTTTCTCTCTGATAGC
>JAFZLD010000002.1 GCA_017553505.1 Lachnospiraceae bacterium | reverse complement strand
GAGCGGAGCATGGAAGACCAACAAGAGCGGAAGCCGTTACTACTATGCAGGAACTTACCTTAAGGGACTTCAGACAGTAGACGGAATCATCAGATACTTCAACAAGAGCAACGGATACATGGTAACCAATAAGACTGTGGTGGTTGACGGTGTAACATACATCTTTGACGAGAACGGTGTGGGAAGTGTATACGTAGAGCCTGAAGTAGAAGAGCCTGTGGCAGAAGAACCTGTGGCAGAAGAGCCTGTAACTCCCGAAACACCTGCAGAAGAGCCTACAACAGAAGAGCCCGCAGCAGACACCCCTGCTGAAGAGACTCCCGTAGCGGAACCCGAAGTTCCCGAGACACCTGTTGAAGAGCCTGCAGGAGATGTATCAGGTAACTGATAGGTTTTGATTCTTAAGGGATTAAGAAGATGAACTGACGGCTTAACAATCAGGAGAGAGCAGTGAAAACTGCTCTCTCTTTTTATGTGGCGAAAAGATAAGCAGAATTGAAACTATTCTGTTAGAAAGGTATAATAACACGTGGGTGACATGGTAATATTACAATTGGTGTTGTTTCTTTTACTGCCCTATATGAGGGCGGAGAGGTGTTAAGATTATGAGGTGGAGACCAGGGTATTATAAGACCCGTCTTAAGCAGGTAATCGGGAAAAAGGATAACATGCTCAGAATATATGATGAGATGATTAAAAAGTCCGACAGATGTCCCGATACCCGTTTCAACAGGTTTGATTTTCTGTGCTCGTATATGATGTTCGGAGCCGAGCCGGAGGATTATTTCAGCTGGGATTTTTTTGAACACAGGAATCCCTTCTTTAGAAATCATCACGTTACCAGGACGAGAATGAATTACATTTAGACCAAGATTAATTCTCCGTCCGCCATTAAGACTCTTAATTCAAAGGCTGATTTCAATGCAATTTACGATGAGTACCTTGGCAGAAAATGGTGCTGCCCGAACGATACGGATGAGGAGACTTTTGTAAGTAAGCTTGCATCCGACGGAGAGGTATTTGTTAAGCTCTTGTCGGGATTCGGCGGTAAAGGCGCTTTTCGTACCTCTGCGGATGCCGATAACATGAGGAAGATATACAGAGAGTTAACTTCGGGAGATGCGCAATATATCGTCGAGGAGTACTTTGACCAGAAGGGCTTCTTAAGAGACGTCAATCCTTCTTCGCTTAATACGATTCGCGCTACTACCGTGAGAATAAAGGATGATATTGTTCTTTTGTACGCGTACTTCCGCGCGGGAGGAGCGAACAGTGCGGTTGATAATCTACACTCCGGCGGAGTAAGATACGCCATCGATATTAAGAGCGGTGAATTGCAGAAGGGCATTAACTACGTTGATAACAATATTGAGTGCCATCCTTCGACAGGCGTTAAGGTAGCGGGATACAAGCTTCCGCAGTGGCAGGAGATTCGTGAATTCGTTACCAAGCTCCACAAGATGGCTCCCGAGGGTGCCAATCTCATCGGCTGGGACATTTGTGTAAGTGATGATAAACTTATAGTAATTGAGGGTAATGCAGGGCCCGGATTTCCGCAGGAAATCAGGTTTTCCGACAATACTTGGAAGAAAGTCAGAAAGTGCCTTAATGCTCTGTAATAACATAGGATAAGGGGTCTAAATGTTAAAGATAAGAATTTTTCTTGGAAAAATAAAGCGTCGCATCTTCAAAGTGTTTCGCAGGTTTCATGCATTTTTCTGTGCACTTCACATCAAGTTTTCGGGGATTAAGAATGTTCTTTTGCTGGCTCCCGTGCATGACAATATAGGCGACCACGCAATTGCGCTTGCGGAGAAGCAGTATTTTGAGGAAAAGGGCATTAAGCTTTATGAGTTCAGCATTAAGTCCTTTGACGGCAATGAGCGGATGATTGCCAAGATGCTTCCCACTAACGTGAATATTATCGTTCACGGCGGAGGCTTTCTTGGCGCGTTGTGGCCCCGTGAGGAGTACAGAATCAGGAAGGTGTTCGAGAACTTTAAGAACCATAGAATTGTGGTGTTCCCGCAGACGGTTACTTTCTACGATAAGACGGAAGACGATAAGGCTTTTTTTGAGGAATCGAAGAGGGTATATTCGGCCAATAAGAACATTACGATTTTCGTAAGAGACGAGAGAAGTTACGGCTTTATGAAGGACAATATGCCGGATGTGGATGTAAGAATCGTTCCCGATATTGTTACGCTTTTGAAGCCTGAGCATAAAGATGATGTGAAGAGAAGCGGAGTTATTTTCTGCTTCAGAAGGGACCTTGAGAAGAATCTTTCCGATGATATGAAGGCGGAGATAGCAGAATGTGTTGCAAAGAAATATCCTGACTGCGAGATAGTGCATACTGATACGGTTGAGAAGTACCATATCAACCGGTCGGAGCGACATAGAGAAGTTAATAAAAAGCTGGAATTATTTGCAAGTTCGAAACTTGTAATTACTGACAGACTTCATGGCATGGTAATGTCAGTAATTACCAACACACCGTGCATAGCATTCGGAAACATCAACGGCAAAGTTAAAGGCGTATATTCGTGGATAAAAAATAATGATTTCGTAAGATATGTTGATACAACAGAGCAGTTTAAGGAAGCTCTCGACAGTCTGAATTTGAATCAAAAGTATGAATATAGTATTGATAGAAAATTATTCGCCGAGCTTGATGCGATAATCGGAGGAAGCGATGACAAATAAGTGTACAATCAATGAGGTTTTGGTACAAGGCAATAGCGTAACGTGCAATTTCACTATGGAAGGGCAGTGGAAGAAGTTTTTTGTGGCTGATTCCGTAAAGGTGGAATACAGTATCGATATTTCGGGCGTTCCTGCGAGTGTTGCCGTGATTCCTTTTTTGGCCAACATCCTTCCGATAGCATGGATATGTGATGCAGAGATTCATATAAAGGAATTGGACAAGTCGTTTTATGACAGCATCAATGATTTCAAGAAGGGATATATTGATATGTATCCCATGCTGGAATTTAAGGGTGACGTGGTTGTTGAAAATGTAGTTGAGAACAGTGCGCAGGGCAATGGCGCTATAGCATTTTTTTCCGGCGGTGTGGATGCATTCAATACGCTTGTCAAACATGTTCAGGACAAGCCCACGTTGCTTACTTTGTGGGGAGCCGATGTTAAACTTTCCGACAATGAAGGCTGGCAGAAAGTTGAGAATCACATTAAGGACACTGCCAAAGAATTTGGCTTGGACTATGTATACGTTAAAACAGAGTTCAGAACATTTTTGAAGGAGTGGCCGCTTTCTGAGGCTGTTAAGATAAGCGGAGACGGCTGGTGGCACGGATTTCAGCATGGCATCGGCATTATATGTCACGCTGCACCTATTGCTTATGCGATGGGTAAGAGTACAATATATTTTGCATCTTCTTTTACTGAAAAGGATAAGGGCAAAGTTACTTGCGCTTCCGATCCTACAATCGACAATTTCGTAAGGTTCTGTGGCGCCAAAGTGGTTCATGACGGTTATGAATTTGACCGACAGGCAAAGATTCATAATATAGTAGAATATGCCAAAGAAACAAATTCTAAGATTGCCTTAAGAGTCTGCTGGGAATCTCAAGGCGGATCGAACTGCTGTAAATGTGAAAAATGTTGGAGAACAATTCTTGGCGTATACGCTGAAGGTGAAAATCCACAGAATTATGGATTCGACTATGGCAGTTTTTCTGACTTGTGCAGGCTTATATATAGTAAGAGAGAACTTCTTGCGTGGCATCGTGACTCGCGATATGCGCCCATTCAAAACAGGATGCGCGAGGTATATGGTGTTAAGAATGTCGAATCTAATCTACGCTGGTTCTATAAGATGAATCTGGACAAATTGCAGGGAAGATTTGACAGGAAGAATTTCGTTAAGAGAGTTAAGAATAAGATTAAAAGAACACTGAAGTTAAAATAATTAAAACGCATACAGCTGATTAGGCTGTATGCGTTTTGTTCTTAGAAGCTTTTCGCTCCGGAAGTGTATATGAAAGATAGTCATACAATTTCTTGCATTTTCTCAGAAAGAAGAGTTTAACTTTTTTGACCAAACTAACATGAGGCATAAGTTTCTTGGATAAAGCGCAAGCATTAGCGTGAATACGTCTAAGCTCTGATTTCGAATCTTCATCTGTAAGGTGCAATGAGGCATAATATGCATCGCCCACAGCGTTTTCAAGCTTTTGCATAGCAAAACTGTAAATGCCCCTATTGCAAAGATAATCAGCAACGAAAAGCTTTGAGGCCGGCCGGGCAAGCTTGTGGAAATTGTAATCGCTACGAACAAGGCTTGAATTAGAGGCTGTCTGTTTGTATACAACTAAGTCTGTAACGTAAATGCGCTCTGCATTAGAAAGAATTTCAGGAAGGACAAATTCATCTTCTGCAAATCGAACATCGGGGAAACGTATTGAGTCCCAAACTTCCTTCTTGTATAATTTTGCCCATAAAGCGACAAAGAGAAGGTACGACTGAGGATTTTCAGCGTATTTCCATAACTTATCTTCATTGATTACAGAGTTTTTGATGTCGTCAGGCATGTTGCTTGACGAAAGAATGGTTTCATCTGAATTTACTCTTTCGAAGTTGCCTATCACATAATCAACATTATTAGATTCAAGCTCCTTCTGCATGATACATAGGCTGTTATTAACAATAAAATCATCGCTGTCCAAGAAAAAGATATAGTCACCTGTGACTGCATTAAGTCCTGCATTTCTAGCGGATGATATACCACTGTTTTCCTGGTGTATTACTTTAATATTTGAGTATTTTTGAGCGTATAATTCGCAAATTGAAAGAGAGTTGTCTGTGCTTCCGTCATCAACCAGAATTATCTCCGATAAGATATCTTTCTGATTGAGGGCGCTGGAAATACATCGATCAAGATATTTTTCTCGATTATAAATAGGAATTATGATAGAGATTCTTTTGCCCATTGAATACATCTCCTTTAAGATTAGGTCGGTAGTATGAAATAAATTAGTATCAGGTTGATACTATACTTTTGTGGTTATTTGATAATTTGAATAGAAAGTTAATCAAAAAACGGAATAGTATCGATAAACCTATAGTAATGGTGAGGCATACAAAAAAGTAAATATAGTTGTTTGTAAATTTGCCTTCAAAAATGACCATAGGGATTCGTTGCAATATAAATATTTCAAATATGTATTTTCCAAGAAAATCCAAAACCTTATTGCCTACTTTAATAATCGCGGTAATAGCGACTACAGTCCAAACGAATAGAACATTACGGGCAATAAGGAAAAGCAAATGGATAATGTTATCGGGAGTATGCCGGACAAGATAGAAGAACATTGTGAATAGTATAAACGGCAATAATATATTGATTAATTTACGTATGAGCTTACCGCCTAGGATAGAGTCGATTTTTTTGCTGTATAGTGAATAGAAAAGGCCAAGAGGAAAACATAGTATTGTATCATACCAATATGTAGGCTTGCCAATTGTGCGAAGCACTATTGTGTATATGATACACCCGAGAACTACTGACAAAATTAGAAAAAGATGCTTACCTTTGCATACTTTTCCAAAGATGTATGTTATTACATATAAGCAGAGAATTGCAAAGATATACCAAGTACTGTTTCCAACAGATTTCCAAGCGATAAAAGCCAAAAGTATAGTACTGGTAGGATATGCTTTGCCAATACAAAAGTCTACAATTAAGTATAAAAGGACTGCAAGATCGAATTGAAACAGAAGTCGTAAGAATCTCTTGGGTAAAGAATCAATATATCGGGGTTTATGTAGAACAGAATACATTATGCCATATCCGGAATAGAACAAAAATGTCGTAACAATAAGCTGTCCCAGCATACTGTCGATTTTTTCAAACAACAAGTCATATGAGCCAAATGAAATAGTCATTCCAAAATGTCTTAAAAAGACAAACATAACAAAGATGCCATTAATGGCATATGTTTGCTTGGGACTTAAGTATTCGTAGGTATCGTTTTTCCTAAAACGTATCCCCCATAATGAGACTATCAAAACTATAAGAAGTATTATGCTCATAATTAATCACCTGCTTTATTTTGAATAGAAGTTTCATAAATAATTTGCGCTATAAGTGGCTCTCGTGATTCCTGGGTCTATAAATCTGAATGTTCTAATTGATACCTTCGAATAGACTCAACAGAAAAGAGTGATTTACAATATCTGTGTATTATCAGTAATAGGCGAATTTGCCTTGGCGGTGAGATTACTATTATTCCTAGGATTAAAGATACGTTTGTATATTAAAGAAAGCAGCATCTTTAAAAGTGGTGAAACTATTATCGTTAAAATTAGGCATATAGTAAAATAAATGTATTTATTTGTGATAACGTTTTTGAAAACCATCATAGGAATACGCTGCAAAATGTAGATCTCAAATACATATTTGCCAAGCCAATTCAGAACCCTATTGCCGATAACTAATAATGTAGTTAAGGCAACAAAAATAATGGCAAAAGAAATATTCTTAAGTTCAAGTAAAGCCAAATGAGGCATCTGAGCGGTTAGCTTCTTTTCACATATATATAATCCAGCAAAAATCATGAGACTTATAAGGATATAGATGGCTGGGATAATTTTTTTGCTACGTAAAAAGATATTAATTCCTTTAATATATAGGCCATATAACAATCCAACAGGGAAACAGAGAATTGTATCATAGCAATACTGAGGCTTGCCTGCCATGTGGAGCAAAACTATATATGCAGCGCAGCCTATTGTCACAAGGACAATAAGAAGGAAATGATTTTTTTTACAAATAATACCTGAGATAAATGTTATAAGGTAAAGGCAGAGCATTGCGAAGATGTACCAGTTGCTGTTGCCAATAGACGTCCAACCGATAAATGCAAGAAGAATAGTCTTGATTGAATAATCATATCCTAAGATTAAGTCGACTGTTAAAAAAAGCAGAACAGCTATATCAAATTGAATCAGCAGTTTAAGGAATCTTTGGGGTAAAGATTTGATGTAGTTGTTCTTGTTAATGATTGAATACATGATTCCGTATCCGGAATAAAAAAGGAACGTTGAAACCAACATCTGGCCGAGGCGGTTATCAACCATTCGCAAAATCTTATCATACTCTCCGAAGTCGATATTCTGACCAAAGTGTCGCAGAAAAACAAACATGACGAAAATGCCGTTTATCGCAGCTGTTTGCTTGGGACTCATATGGCCTTCAATGTCGTCCTTTCTGAGGCGGATTCCCCATATAGAAATAATCAGAACTAAAAGCAGAACTATATTCATGTCAATTCTCCCGAGAAATACTGATTTGTAAGAAATTGTGTAGATAGAATGTTTACAATGATAAACTTATCATATCTCGGAAAAGAGTTCAAATTTCTTAACAAAATTGCGATAATTCCCGGACTCGACAATATTGCGTTTGATTTAACCATATAACGATTATGTTGAGATAAACAGAAGATTAAGCGTAGTTAACTGTATTAAACAGTTTGCGCCGGATGCTGTTATTTCTATACAGTACAGCCCAGTTTCAATAAAGATAAACAAGTAGAGAAGTAAAGATGAAGTAACACCTCATTGAAATGATTCAATGAGGTGTTTTGTATTTACGATTCTGTTCCTTTGGACTGAATCTTAGGAGGAATCCTCAAGACATTGCGTTTAAAATTTCTTGCAAGTTTAAACAAAGAAGTGCGATAAAAGCGGTACTTAAGATGCTCGATACGATATCGCATTACCACATCACGTGGCAGCCTTTCAGCCATTCCCTCCTGGATAGTGTATCTGCATGGATTGCAGCGTCCACAGGGCTTGCCGTTGACGGGGCTGTGGCAGAACCAGGTCTGAGAGATGATGTCTTTTAATCCCATGTCGATGTATTCTTTTTTCATTTCGAGCTTGGTGTAATCGACCAGAGGAAAATGCATGTTGCCAAAGACTGTGATTACATCACTTGAGGAATTGGCCTTGTCTACCACGTAGTACTTTCTGTAAGGGCTGTCTTCCTCGATTAATTTGCCGTGCTTGGAAATCAGCTCGATGGCTTTGTCATCTCTGTGTATAGATAATTCGATGTTCTTGTGATCCGAAGCAAAAACGCTGAGCCACTCGTATTGAGTTCCCATGAAGTCAAGTTCACGCAATGCATTGAATGCTTTTGAAATTGTCCCGTCTTGGCGCTGGCTTTCATGAGAAACATAAACAAGCGGCTCAATTGTGGCTTTGGTATCGGGATTGTTAAGAAGCATTTCGCGAATTGTATTAACCGCATTTAGCTCGTACTTTTCCGATTCACGGGCCCCACTGGATAAATAATAAGGACGAATGGTAACGTCTTTTCGTGACAACTGGCAGACTCTGAATGTGGAGTCGAAGCCACCTGTCCATAAAATTTCAACAATCATTTTTTACCCCTTTTACTGATTTAAAAAAATTAAAAATTCCGAGAGTTCCGAGTTGTCCTATTTGCAAGGTAATGTAATCACAAAAGTGCAGCCCTTGCCGACTTCACTTTCGCAGGTGACCGTTCCGTTTTCTTTTTCCACTACTGCTTTAACGATGGCCAAACCGAGGCCGGAGCCGGTGGGAGAGCCGGGAGAGCGGGAACTGGAGACGGTGTAGGTACGGTCGAAGATGTGCGCGAGAGACTCGGCGGGGATGCCGCGACCGTTGTCGGAGACGGTGATGGTAGCGTTCTTGCCGGAAGTGCGGCAGGAAAGCGTGATGGAGGTGCCGTCGCCTGAGTACTTGGCAGCGTTGGTGAAGAGGTTGTCAAGCACGCGGATGGTCTTCTGAACGTCTATATTCACGTGGCAGCTAAGATCCATGGGGATGTCGAGCTGCATATCGTGCGAATCGTATCTGGAATCGATAATGGCGTCGTAGAAATAGCTCTCAAGAAAGGGAGCCAGGTCCACGTCTTCAAGGTCAAGCGGACGGGTCTCGTCCTCGACGCAGAACAGAAAATACATATCCTGAATAAGGCTCTCGAGGGTAGACACGCGTCTGTCCATGAGGCCTATGGTGCTCTTGATGTCTTCGGCGGTAGGATTCTCGAGTGTAGAAAGAAGATCTAACGCGCTGCGGATGGCTGTGATGGGAGCGCGGAGGTCATGAGAGATGTTAGCAAGCATTTCCTTGCGCTTGCGCTCGGACTCGGCGAGCTCGTTATTGGTCTTGGAAAGTTCTTTGTTGGCCGCGGAAAGCTTGGCCGTGGTCTTGAGGAGCTTTTTGGATAGGGTTTCGATTGTATCGGATTCAACCCCGGGATTCTGGAATGTTGTCTTCTGTGCCATTATTTGGACCTTAATATATAACCTTTCGAATAAACGGTTTCGACAATGTTGTCAAGACCGGTGTAGTCTTCCAATTTCTTACGCATACGGCTGGCGGTAACCATTACGGTACGGCGGTCTGCCTCGGAATATACGCCAAAGAAAGCGGAGCCGATTTCCTCGAAGGTTACGACGCTGTTTTTTTTGCCCGCGAGCATGTAAAGAAGCTCGTATTCACGGTTGGAGAGCGGGATTTCGGTGTCGTTATAGAAAGCTTTGTGAGCTACAATGTCGATCTTAAGAGGGGGGATTGAAAGAATATTGCTTTGCTCGGGAGCCTTGGCGGTCTTCTTACGAAGCTGCACGGTAACTCGAGCCTTAAGTTCTTTAAGGCTGTAGGGCTTCTCGATGTAATCGTCCGCACCGAGCATGAGGCCTTCGACCTTGTCGTCTTCGCTCACGCGACCAGTAAGGAATATA
The DNA here is from genome assembly GCA_017553505.1 of Lachnospiraceae bacterium. GTDB lineage: Bacteria > Bacillota > Clostridia > Lachnospirales > Lachnospiraceae > UBA1258. The sequence goes on along the minus strand of JAFZLD010000002.1, from coordinate 9,690 downwards.
ACGGGCGCACCGCCCGAAAGCTGCTTAATCTTGCCGCAGGCCTCGAATCCGTCGGCGCCGGGCATCATGACATCCAAAAGAATACAATCGGGCTTGAACTCGCCCAGAACCCTGTACGCATCTTCAGCCGATGCAGCGGTACGAATCAGGAATCCGTCCTTCTCAAAATACTTCTTATTAACTGCCAATACTTCTGTGTCGTCGTCCACCAAAAGCAATTTCTGCATGTGTTAACCTCCCCGGATAACATTATGGATTATTGAAGAATAGCCTTAATCTGTAATAAATCGAATCGATTCACCACAGCTCTATTATAGTACATTTGAGTTGAGTTAGGGAATAAAATAATATACAATTTAGTAAAAGAAGGAGGCAGAATCATGTCGGCTGTCTGGGGACATATCAGCCGCGGTAAAGGCCGCTCTTCGGTCGACACCATGGCTTCGGAATATAAACGCAAATGCAAGCTCGACGGAATCACTGAGACCCTTTTCAAGAACGCTCTCATCGGTTTCGGGCAGCAGATTATAAATGAGGAAGACCGGCACGAAGCGATGCCGTATATAGCGGATGGCGGCGATACGATTATCGTAGCGGACGCTATAATCGACAACAAGGACGAGCTCATAGCAGAGCTTATTCCCGTGCGGGAGAGGCCCGCAGATGCTTCGGAGATTCCAAGCGGCAAGCTTATTACGCTTGCGTATGAGAAATGGCACTACGACCTTGCAAGACACTTGAAGGGTCTTTTCAGCGTAGCCGTTTACAATACGCGGGAAGGTAAGCTTTTTTTGTGCGTGGACCAGTGTGCGTGCCGATGCCTCTACTATCATGCGGATGATGAAGGATGCACTTTCTCTACCCTCATTTCGCCTATCAAGGAGGCGGTAGCGGGACTTCGGGAAAATGCTCAGTACATTACCGACTTCTTATGCCTGCCGGGGCTTCTTCCCAATGTCTCGGCCACGGAAACGCCCGTGAAGGATGTGCTCCTCGTGGAAGCGGGCTGCAGTGTGACGATAGATGTGGCGAACCGCGGCGAGGCGCCCGTGATTTCGAGATATTATACTCCCCGCAAGATTAAGGTATCCCGCAATATTAAGAAGGCTCAGAAGCAGTTTCTCGATACGTATTCGCGCGCGGTTAAGGATGCTGTGCGTACGAACGGAAATGTCGCCATGGCACTCAGCGGAGGCTTCGATTCTTCGTCGGTGGCGGTGCTTGCGGCGAGGGAGCTTTCTCGGGATGGCAAGACCCTTGATTCCTACACCTACGTTCCTTTTTATAAAAAAGAAGTGCAGGAAGGCAAGCCTTCATACAATGTTACAGATGAAACCGACGACGTTAAGGCGATTGCGGCGATGTATCCTAACATTCGGACCCACTTCGAGGACGATGGAGGGGAAGCCTGCACGGTTTCTTTGGACGAGTTGGTGGATGTGATGGAGGGGCCATATAAGGCGTTTGTTAATCTTCACACGTTACTTAACATATACAAAAAAGCCGGCGCTTCAGGAAGCAAGGTGTTCTTAAACGGACAGTGCGGCAACAGCTCGGTTTCTTTTGGCAACATAGATACGGCGGCAATGTACCTGTATCGGAAGGGGCGCATGCTTACGCTTCGGAAGTATTTTTATTCTTTCTGCAAGCTTATCGAGGTAGACGGTAAGGAGTCGTATTCGAGCTTTCTGCAATACATCAAGCACGAGGCGGAAGACTTGGAGGAGGAAGGCGATTACTCGGATTTGGTGTCGCCTTTTGTGCGAAGAGACCTTGCGAAGGCCTACGATATTGACGGGCGTGCGGGTGAGAGTGCCCGACTGCTGAAGGGTGGACCGGCGACGCCTGCGGAAGACTTCGATATTTCTTTGTACAATCCTGCATCCTACGCGTACATAGGCGCGATGGAGACTAAGCTCGGACTTTATACGGGCATGGTATTCAGGGATGCGACGAGGGATATAACGATTCTGGATTATTGCCACTCGCTGCCTTACGAGTATTTTTCGTATAACGGAGTTCCGAGATATTTGATTAGGGGATTCATGAAGGACCTTATTCCGAACCGAATTCTTTACCCGCTTAAGAAAACCGGCGTGCAGAGCGCGGACTGGCTCATAAGATTGGACGCGGCGAGAGAAAGCGTTCTTTCGATGACAGAGAAGTCCCTGGTGGCGGCGTTTGATGACCCTGCGAGCGGACTGTCGGAGTATCTTGATAAGGACAAAATTTCTGAGTATCTGAAAGGCCCGGTTGACTTCACGGAAGAGAAAGAAACGGAAGTTACGAATCTGCTTGTAGCTCTGGTATTTGCTAAGTTTGAGGAGTACGCCAAAAAATAATTGGTGTTACTTAATTGTAACAAATGTGAAAGAATCCTTTTCAGGCTCTGTGACCTATGGTACCTTAGTACCACAAAACAACACACAGAGAAATTGAAAGGAATAGTACCAAATGAAAAAGTGGAATGCACCAGTAGTTATGACAGTTGAATTAAGCGAGACCGCACATCAGTGGAAGTTAAGCTGCTCTCGTGACGGAGGATATTTAGGAGACGGTAAGATCTCCGGTTGGTTCGGACCTGACCCTGTAGTTCCTGCACCTACACCTACTCCTACTCCCGATCCCGTGGCTCCTACACCTACTGTACCCTCTCTCGAGCCCGAAGATTTCAACTCATAATTAAGACAAATAAGGTTAACAAGACCCGATTCGAATTTCCGAGTCGGGTCTTTTGCTTTTTATTCGTAACTTGATTTTTACCCCCTTTATTATATAATTATTTAGTATAGTATTTTAAGCTGCGAGGTACCGATGTCATACACAGCAATGTATCGTAAGTTCAGACCCGCAAGGTTTGAAGACGTTAAGGGTCAGGATCATATCGTCACGACTCTTAAGAATCAGATTAAGTCCGACAGGATAGGTCATGCCTATCTTTTTTGCGGTACGAGAGGAACAGGTAAGACTTCGGTGGCCAAGCTTTTTGCGAAGGCTATTAACTGTGAGAACCGTAACGGCGAGGATCCTTGCATGGAGTGTGCTTCCTGTAAGGCGATTCAGTCGGGTTCGAGCATGAATGTGGTAGAGATTGACGCGGCTTCCAATAACGGTGTCGACAACATCCGCCAGATTGTGGAGGAGGTTCAGTATCCGCCGACGGAAGGCCGTTTTAAGGTATATATCATCGACGAGGTTCATATGCTTTCAATCGGCGCGTTTAATGCGCTTCTTAAGACATTGGAAGAGCCTCCGTCATATGTGGTGTTCATTCTTGCGACAACGGAAGTTCATAAGCTTCCGGTCACTATTCTTTCCCGTTGCCAGAGGTACGATTTTAAAAGAATAAGTGTAGATGACATTGCTGCCAGAATTGAGGAATTGCTCGGAATCGAGGGTCTTGAGGCTGAGAGCGATGCAGTGAGATATGTGGCTAAGGCTGCGGACGGTTCTATGCGTGATGCATTGAGCTTGTTGGATCAGTGCCTGGCATTTAATTTCGGCAAGAAGTTAACCTATCAGATGGTGCTCGATGTGCTCGGTGCCGTCGACAGTGCCGTGTACAGTAATATGGTGCGCGCGATTATCGCAGGTGATGTTTATACATCCATTAAGCTTTTGGAAGATGCGGTAATGGAAGGACGCGAGATATCGCAGTTCGTAAGCGATTTAACCTGGTACCTTCGCAATTTGTTACTTGCCAAGACCTCGGACGATATGTCGATTATCGCCGATATGTCCCGTGAGGCGTTGGAGCGTCTCGTAGATGAGGCTAGACTGGTTCCGACGGAATCGATTATCAGATATATTCGTGTGTTCAGTGAGCTTACCAATCAGATAAGATATGCATCCAATAAGCGTGTGCTTACGGAGATTGCGGTGGTTAAGCTTTGTAAGCCGGAGACCGAGGCTACGGCCGATTCGGTTATTCCGAGGATTGCAAGTATTGAAGACAAACTTGAAAACGGTGTTATAATGAGTGGAGTCGGCGCAGGAGCTGTGCAGGCAGGAGCTGCATCAGGCGATGTGGCGGACGGTAAGCCTAAGCCCAAGCCCGCGGCACTTCCCAAGTCTGTCCCCGATGATATCAAGGCGGTTGTGGAAAACTGGCGTAAGATTCTCGGCGCTGTGGATATCTCCCACAGAATGTTTGCCAAGAACGCCAAGCCTTCACTTGGTGCAGAGGGAGAGCTTCTTTTGGTGTTCTCCAAGGAAGCGTGCAGAGCGCATTTTGAGTGTGCCGAGGATACTACTAAGGCTCATGCCGAGCAGAATCTGCAGGATCTTAAGAACACCATAGAGCAGATAGTAGGCAAGGAAATCTCGATTAAGACGGTTCTTGCCGAGGATGAAGTACATTATGAAACTGACTATCCGGACCTTACGAAGATGTTTGGAATGACGGTAGTTGAAGAGGATTAATTATATATTGAGGCGGCAGGGTTTCTTTGGCTGCCATAGAAAACATTAGGAGGATTTAAAAATGGCAAAGAGAGGCGGATTTCCCGGCGGTATGCCCGGTAATATGAATAATTTGATGAAGCAGGCTCAGCGCATGCAGCGTCAGATGGAAGAAAGCCAGAAAGAAATGGAGACCAAGGAGTTTACAGCCAAGGCCGGCGGCGGTGCTGTAAGCGTTACCGTTACGGGTAAGAAGGAAGTTAAGGAAGTTATTATCGACAAAGAAGTTGTGGATCCCGATGATGTAGAAATGCTTCAGGATCTTATTGTTGCGGCTGTTAATGAGGCTCTTAAGCAGGCTGACGATGCAAGTTCAGAGCTTATGGGCAAGATGACAGGCGGACTCGGCGGACTCGGAGGATTCGGATTTTAATGAATCTTTACGGGGGCGAGGTTAACAAGCTTATAGAGGAACTTTCATCCCTTCCGGGAATAGGGAGCAAGTCTGCCCAAAGGCTTGCTTTTCATTTGATAGGATTGCCCGAGGAGAAGGTTGAGAGGATTGCGGGGGCGATGGTCAATGCGCGTAAGAACGTACGTTACTGCAGTTGCTGTTATACTCTGACCGACTCGGAGATTTGTCCTATTTGCAAGAACCCGAAGAGGGATAAGTCTGTGATTATGGTGGTGGAGACTCCGCGTGACCTGGCAGCTTACGAGAAGACGGGTCGATACGAAGGAGTGTATCATGTGCTTCACGGTGCGATTTCGCCGATGCTTGGTATCGGGCCCAACGACATTAAGCTTAAGGAGCTTATAAAGCGCCTTGAGGGAGATGTTAAGGAGGTTATTATCGCTACCAATTCAAGCCTTGAGGGCGAGACAACTGCCATGTACATCAGCAAGCTTATCAAGCCTACAGGTATTAAGGTATCAAGGATTGCCAGTGGCGTTCCCGTGGGCGGAGATCTTGAATACATTGACGAAGTGACCTTACTTCGCGCACTTGAGGGACGCGTGGAATTATAAAATTATTAGGGAGACTAGGAATATGAGCAAAAGACTTTTCGGTACTACCAAAAAGGGCGAGGAAGTTTATGCTTTCGAGCTTAAGAATTCTAAGGGAATGAGCGCTGAGGTTATTAACTACGGCGCAATTCTTACCAAGCTTTTTGTACCCGACAAAAACGGGGCGGTTAAGGATGTGGTTCTCGGATTTGACGATGTTGCTTCTTATGAAGTGAATGCAAGTTTCTTTGGCGCGGTTATTGCACCCAGTGCCAACAGAATCGGCGGCGCTTCATTCAAGATTGACGGTGTTGAGTACAAGGCAGCTGTTAATGACGGACCCAACAACCTTCACAGCGACTATGCTCTCGGAAGCCATAAGAGAGTATGGGATTACGAGGAAGTGGAGAACGGCGTGAAGTTTTCTTTGGCCATGGATGACATGGATATGGGCTTCCCCGGTAACAAGAAATTCACGATAACTTATACGCTTACAGAGGACAACGAAATTGTTCTTGAATATACCGGCGAGAGCGACAAGAAGACCATTATCAACCCTACCAATCATTCCTATTTCAATCTTTCGGGACATGATTGCGGTAAGTTGATTATTGATGATGTGCTTACTCTTAACGCTTCATGCTACACACCTATCGTGCCCGGTGCTATCCCTACAGGCGAGATTGCTTCGGTAGCCGGCACGGTTATGGACTTTACCAAGGGTCGCAGAATCGCCGATGATATTGATACGAAGTTTGACCAGCTTGTTATGACCGGCGGATACGATCATAACTTTGTAATCGACGGATATGATAAGACTGTCAGAAAGATTGCTATAGTCGAGGACAAAGAATCCGGACGCATGATGGAGGTTTACTCAGACCTTCCCGGCGTACAGTTCTATGCGGGCAACGCTATCGCGCCTCAGACAGGTAAGGGCGGCGCCAAGTATTCAAAGCGCATGGGTCTCTGCCTTGAGACTCAGTTCTTCCCCGACAGCGTCAACAAGCCGAATTTCCCTTCATGTGTATTCGGCGGCGCTGACAAGTATGCGTCCAAGACAGTTTATAAGTTCGTTTAATCCGGGCAGTAAAAGGGAAGATTTTTGATGGGACAGAATTCCAACACGATTCAGTTTCCCGGCGCGAGGAATGTTCCTCCGGTTGATGTTGAGGCCAAGAAGAAGATACGTAGGCATAAGCTTGCGAGGGTTTATGCGATTGGTCTGATAACCGTTCTTTTGGCGTCGGTGCTGATAGGTTACTTTATATACGAAAGAAGCAGAATATTTGACTCCATTGAAATCGGGTCCAGTATCAAGCGCGATAATGTTGACGGTACGAAGATTCTGGAATTCGCGGGAAGCGTGCTTACGTTCAGTAAGGATGGTGCGAGCGCGATGGATGGGACAGGGAAGCTGCTCTGGAACCAGACTTTCGATATGCAGAATCCGATGATTGCTGTGAGCGGCGGAATGGCTGCTTTTGCCGATTATGGCGGCAGCAGGATTTACCTGCAGAGTTCGTCCGGGGAGACAGGCGTAGTCGACACTGACAAGCCGGTTCGTAAGATAACGGTTTCCGCCAACGGCTATGTTGCGGCTGTGCTCGAGGACTTGGATGTAACTTGGATTTATCTTTATGATTCCAACGGTACCGTTGTGGCGTATTTCCGCACCACAATGGAGAAGAGCGGATACCCGATAGACATTGATTTGTCGCCGGATGCTGAGATGATATGCGTGTCATATTATTACATCGATTGTAATGATTTGAAGAGCAGTGTAGCTTTCTATAACTTCGGGCCGGTGGGTCAGAACAGTATTGACAATTATGTCAGCGGATTTAACTATACGGGTGAAATGATTCCGTATGTGGAATTTCTGGATACAGAGACCGCGGTGGCTATTTCGGACGCGCGCATAAGTGTATTCGCAGGCGCACACAAGCCGGTGAGCGTTTCGGAAATGTTTATCAATGATGAAGTGCTGTCGGTTTTTGCCGGAACAGATGCTTTTGCTGCTATATACAGCAATCAGGCGAATGGGTCCAAGTACAGGCTGGAAGTCTATGACAAGGAAGGCAAGAAGACTTGCGAGAAAGCGTTTGACTTCGACTATTCCAATGTGACTTTCGGTAACGGTTGTGTGGTATTGTACGGAGATACATCGATTTATGTGGGGACGTATGCGGGCAAGCTTAAGTTCGAGGGAGAGTATTCGAAACCCGTTCTTTTGCTGGTGCCGGATAAAGCTTCATATAAATATACGGTGGTTACCGAAGATACTATCGATGCTGTGGAGCTTCGTTAGGATAGAGGGAGGATATGACTATGGATAGTAATTGGTTTTTGGTGAATGTGCCGTTTCTTGTGCTTGTGCTTTTTCTTGTAATCAAGATTATCGTGGGCGTTAAGCGCGGTGCGGTTAAGGAACTGTGTTCCTTCGTGTCGGCAATCATTGCGGCGGTTGTAGTGCTTTTGATTGGATTTGCTATCAGGAAGTATATCGATCAGGACAGAGTTATCTTTATAGTGACGCTGTTGTTACTGTTCCTGATGATTACGATTTACAGAATCTTGAGCCTGTTCTTTACGACACTTAAGATTATTGCGAAGCTTCCCGGTGTAAGCGCTGTGAATAAGCTTTTAAGTATTCCGGTGGTTATTTGCGAAGTTATTATCGTGACCTGGACGGTTTATTGCGTGGTTATGGTATTCGACCAGGGTGCTTTTGCCAAGTGTATCTTTGACTGCGTGCAGGCCAATCCGATTATGAAGTTCTTGTACGAGTACAATTACATGTATGCGATTGTGGCCAAGTTCAGCCACACGCTTGCGGCGATTGATATTTGGAAGTATATAGGAATGTAATGATTCAGTGAGCCGTTGCAGGGGATGCAGCGGCTTGCGTTTTAATAGGGGGTTATATGAGATATCCTGAGTTTTTACCGGAAAATGGACGAATCGGGTTGATAGCGCCTTCTTTCGGCTGTGCCAGAGCTGAGGACTTGGCGCAGTTAGATTCGGCGATTGAAAGACTTGAGTCTATGGGCTACAACGTTGACGAAGGCCCTAACTGTCGCGTGGCTTTGGGTATTGGCAAAAGCAATACGCCTGAGAAATGCGCCGAAGAGATTAATGACTTCTTTATTAATAGGAATGTCGACGCGATTATTTCATGCGGCGGCGGTGAGCTTATGTGCGAGGATTTGCCCTTTGTGGACTTTGAGGGAATTACGCGTGCACGTGCCAAGTGGTACAGCGGATATTCGGACAATACGAATCTGACCTTTCTTTTGCCGACATTGTGTGATACGGCAGCGATATACGGACCGGGGATTAAGCCTTTCGGTATGAGACCCTGGCATGCCTGTGTTGAGGATACGTGGGCATTGCTTAAGGGAGAGCGGTTGGAGTTTAAGAATTACGATGGCTGGGAAGACCGGACACATGCGGAGGAGGTTCCGGATGGGGTTACGCCGGATTATCTTGCTCCTTATAATATTAATATGCCTTATGAGCAGACGTTTGTGGGGGGAGAGACGGTTTCTTTTGCAGGAAGATTGATAGGCGGGTGCACGGATTGCCTGGTAACTCTGTGCGGTACGCGGTTTGATAGGGTGGCGGAGTTCTGTGAGCGCTATCGTGAGGACGGGATTATCTGGTTCCTGGAGTCGTGCGATTTGAATCCGATGAGTGTGAGACGCGCATTGTGGCAGATGGAGCAGGCCGGGTGGTTTAAATATGTGAAGGGCTTTTTAATAGGAAGACCGCTTCATTATTATGATGACTTCGGCGGGTTTACCTGTCGAGATGCGGCCATAGGAATATTGGAGAAATACGGTGTACCGATAGTGCTTGATATCGATTTGGGGCACCTGTCGCCCAGGATTCCGATAGTCAGCGGAGCACTGGCTGAGGTGAAGGCGTCGGGCAATGAATTTACGCTTAAAACCGTGCTTAATTAATTCCTTGAATTTTTGTCAAAAAAGTGGCTCAAATCTGTTGACATTGGGCTTAAATAATGGTAAATTAGAATTCCACCGCGCGACGGTGGAATTTTTCTGTAAATAAAGTAAGTTTGGTTTGAAAAACTTCTTTAAAAAAAGAAAAAATAATGCTTGACGAAAGCCGTAACGAGTGCTAATATATCACCGTTGCGACGAAAACGGAGCAACACAGAACCTTGACAATCAAACAACAATGCAACCCTGAAAATCTTTGAGATTATTCAGAAGTGTGAAAGCGAACACACTATAAAAAAATACGACCCAAAGACAG
>JAFZLD010000006.1 GCA_017553505.1 Lachnospiraceae bacterium | reverse complement strand
CTGTCTTTGGGTCGTATTTTTTTATAGTGTGTTCGCTTTCACACTTCTGAATAATCTCAAAGATTTTCAGGGTTGCATTGTTGTTTGATTGTCAAGGTTCTGTGTTGCTCCGTTTTCGTCGCAACGGTGATATATTAGCACAGGTCGCGACCCTCGTCAAGAGCATTTTTTAACTTTTTTTATCTTTTTTCAAGACCACCGTTTCGCGCGGTGGAACTTTAATTTATCATTAATTCTATTCCGTGTCAACGAGTTTTTGGATGTTTTTAAACCTTTTTTTAACCCTCCAATATGATGGTGTTTCTTCCTATATAATATACAATATATTGATGCAATTCTCCGGCAACATAAAGGGACCCGAATCACTTAGGATTCGAGCCCCAAAATTACTTCTTTATTTATATCTTAGTAGTAATCTGCAATACTCTTAAAGTATGCAATGCCTTCCTCTACAGTAGCAGCCAGATCTTCGTTGGCACCTGCTTCTCTTAAGTTCTTGGCAAGTGTTTCGTCGTCTACTTCTTTGATGATGGCAATCCATGTCATCTCATCACTGAAGTCAAGTTCGAGAGCTGAGTCCTTACCTGCAACATCGAGAGCGGAACCATCCTTAATGTCAACGACAAAACCTACTCTGAATAAGTCTTTCTCACCGTTACCGATAGACATGGTTGCTTCGGTGTTCTTCTTGGATACGGTTCCTTTATAATAGAAGCCGACATTGGTATCGCCGATGATATCATTTAATACTTCAAGATCGGATTCGCTGCCTTCGCCAAAGTTTACATTGGTGATTGCTACGTCAAAAGAACCTTCACCCTTGGTGCTGATGCTCTTTTCAACATTGTTGATTACGATATCGAATAACTTTTCATCATCGACAACAGCAGTCAATTCAGCTGTAACTACATCTGCGCTTTCTTTGCCGGTACCGGTAATGGTAAGGTTATCAAAATCTCCTGCTTCGCCTAATCCGTCCATTACAGCTTCAACGCCGAATCTTCCGCCCTTGGAAGGCTGAAGGTAAGAGAAGGTTACTTCTGAATCGTGAATATCCCATCCGTTGATGGTACCCTTGTTGTCTACGTAAACGGTAATGACTGCCTGAACTTTGTTTTCAAGAGTCTTGTCCTGCAATTTAGCAAGTTTTTCTTTGGCTGCATCGAGAGCGGTCTGAGCCTTGCTCTTAATCTCTTCATATGAATCAGCCTTGTCGGGAAGGCTTGCTACACTGCTTGCGTCGGAAATTACTTCTTCGTATGCTGAGTAAACTCTGTTCCAAATCTTCTCAAACTCTTCGTCCTCAAGGAACTCCTCAAGAATGTCAATTTCCATCTGTGTTAATACTACATCATCCAAATCCATGGTAAGAACTGTAGACTTAGCGGAGATATCTTCAACAGAAATGGTCTCGCTTGTTCTCTTTACGTCCTTAACATTGCTAAAAATTGCCTTAAGGTACTTCTTGCTTATGCTCTGAAGCTCGGGCTTGGTGGGAAGCTCTTTGTAAATTGCCTTGCTCATGTCGGTAATCTTAACGATTTCGTCCATGACATCCTGCGGAACTTCCATATGTAATGCTTTACCACACAATTCGGGAATTGTAATATATAAGTTTCCGTCTTTCATAAGATCTACGGAAGCTGAGATTACATCTACATCATTGGCACCAAGCTTAACTCTTACTTCCTTATCACCTTCAAAGGAATTTACTCCGTATTCAATAGAAGCTTTCTTAACCCAGGTAACCCACTCGGCTTCGGGACTAAGATCCGAAGCATATTCGCCGATGTAATTTGAAAACTCATCGCCGAGAGCAATTTCGAACTTGATGTTGGAATCAATGTTATCGGGATCGCCGTAATTCTTGATGTATTCGTCGTAAACGGTAAGTCCGTCGTCGATGTTCTTACCGAAGTTGTCCTGCAATACATAAGCTAAATACTTTTCGGGCGAAAGAAAGGTCTTTCTGAACCAGTTTCCTCCGACCTTGGTACAACAAATGGCTACTGCCGCTATTGCCACCAATGCTACGACTGCTGCCGTAATTCCTACCCAAACGGGCTTTTTCTTTTTCACGGGTTCTTCCGGAATAGGGCTGAAAGCATTCTTTGACTCAGCAAAAGAAGCTTCCCCGACTGCCGTTGCTGCATTAACAGTTTCTTCAACTGCAGTAGCGACAACCTCTTCATTTGCTGCGGGAGTCTCATTTACTTCCGCTTCAACCGGTGCACCGCACATTTCGCAAAACTTAGCGCCATCGCTAACTTCTGCCCCACATTTTCTGCACTTCATACATTTTCCTCCAGTATATGCTTTGAAATTTCCCCAATCTATATTAATCGGCTTAGCCTGATTAATCATAACTTAATTTGTTTGATCCTATAAATAACCTCAAGTATCACCACTTCGCACAGACAATAAATACACATCCGCACAAGCCAGTAACTGTCATATGTGCTCATCAGATAGTAAAAGCTCGGAACCAGTGACTGCACCGCTCTCATACCTTTGATATCTATAAACACCGGTGAAAGCACAATCGACATAATCACCACAAGCGGCATTACCACGCCCATTGTCTTGACGCTTCCGAAAATCATCCGCACTATCATGCTGAAAAGAATGAGCGCCAGACAATACACTGCCATATTAATTACTTCGCCGACAATTCCGACATTCATTCCCAAAAGAATCAGCGCAAGTAATACTAAAACCGCCGAATTAACCATCACTACCGAGTAGTAACCCAAAGCCCTTAAATTCTTGAACTTTGAATGCCAGTAGATAAATAATCCGTTCTCAGTATCTTCCATATAAAAGATACTCGCCGCAAAAGAAGTAATCAAAAGCAATATCGCCAGCAATCCTCTTACCGGCATAAGCAAATAGCTTTCTTCTTCCGTTGAATTCTCACCCAGTCTTGAGTATGAAAAAATCGAATTGCCGGGCGCTTTATCGTAAAACGTTTTTACAAATTCGTCAAGTCCACCCTTATCTTCGAAGACCTTGCCCGCACCTGTTTCAAACACTCCGCGAGCGTATATCTTAAATGCCTTGCTCTCCAAAAGCTCCTGCATAAATAGATGGGTAACTCCCTGCTCACGTTCGTAAACCATTATCGTTGACTTAGGCTGTCTGCCTGCTGCCAGACGCTCAAAAGTCTCATCTATATCGGCCGGAATAATCCATGCCTCATCAAGCTTCGCGCTTGTTACATCCTTAATCGCTTCATCCCGGGATGCATACTCGGTAAAAGAAATCTCCTCTCTCACCGCCTTAAGCTCATCCATTAGGGACCTTGCGGCCACAGCATCCTTGTCTTCCGCGTAAATGCCTATCCGCATCACATGACTGTCCGACCCGGCCGCTACCTTAAAAAGCATCACCGCTATCGTTATCATCAAGAGCAATATAACATAGGTCGCTTGCTTATATAATCGTTTGTTCAGCAAAATAAAGCGTCTTATACTCATTTTTTTCCTATTTATTTATTTTTTTAGTTCTTACCAAACACAAAACAACAAATATCGCTACCACATATCCCACAAGCCAAAGCGTCGCAGACTCGCGTCCTTTCATCGTGAGAAAGCTTGAAAGAAACGTCATCGCAACACCCGTCGGAAGCAATCTTCCAACCTTGCTGATACTCTCGGGGAAGAACGACGCCGGATATAAATATCCCGAAATATAAGCGCATGACAATATTATGGTAAAAGAAAATATAACCTTATTAACCGTACCCTCAAGCACCTCAAATATCAAAAGCTCAAACATACAGATAAGCACCATCGCCACAAGCACATTTCCGTAGAACTTAAAGAGGAATACATTCTCTGTCGTGAAGAATTCCGGTATCTCTATAACCTTCGCCTTAAGCATCCTAAATATCGGCACCATCAAAATCGTAACGCACACCACATTACACAGAAAATACGCCACGAAATCTGCCGCTATCTGTCCCGGCACAGCTATTCCCTTTGAATGTGCAAGCTTGTCGAGCGTCATGTTCTTTTTAATAAAGAAAGAAATGCCCGCAAAAGAAAGTACGCTCATCAAAAACAAGGTCAGGCCCGTGAAATAGTAACCGTAGGTCGAAAGTCCGTTACTGATACCAAGCGTCTTAACCGTCACAAGGTTACCGCGACCAAGAAGCGCGCTCATGTAAGACATAAACAACTTATCGACAGCTTCATTCTGCATCTCTGCCGAAGCGCCCTTGTAACCGAGATAATCATACAATGACAAAATTCCCGCTTCCGAATAAACTATGTAATCGGAAATAATCCCGGTAATCTCATCCATGAACACTCCGGTCACACCTCTGCTGCCGGCCGCAGTGTAATACTTAATGCTTAAATCATTGGACAAATAGTTAATTGAGTCATAGAATCCGGCCGGAATCTCGCAAAGTGCCGAAAGCGTTCCGTCATACAAATCACTCTTGGCTTCCTCAAAGTCGGTGTACTTAACAAGTTCCATCATATACTTCGAATCATCGAACGACTCAAGGAGGAAAATGCCCATATCTATAAAGGACTCCTCTTCCTTGCCCATGATTCCGATTCTGTATTTTATTTTACCCGCTTCGTAGTCGCTTCCCGTAATCAGCGTCTTACCGACAAAGAACGTTACTCCAAAAAACAGCACCGAAAGACAAAGCATTTCGGGAAGAAGCTTCTTTATTCTTTTTAACTGAGCTAAAAAATATCTTCCGTACTTCATCAAGTCCTCTAAAAGCTATCCACAAGATTCTTAATCGAACCATCGTAGACGTATTTATTCATTTCTTTGTCCTTAAGTAAATAAAGAGCATCGCAATTCTCGATTTCTTTCTCATCGTGAGTCGCAAGCACTACGATTCCGCCACGCTTTTTAAATGCATCCAGATAATCGTTGATTATTCCCTTGCACTCAAGGTCGAGTGAAGCTGTCGGCTCATCAAGAATCAGCACGCGGGGATCTGCATAAATGGCACATCCTATGGAAAGACGTTTCTTCATACCGCCCGACATCTTACGAACGTTAACTTTCAAAAACTGATCTATTCCGAGAGTCTTAAGGAAACCCTCCGATAATTCTTTCTTCAAAGCCTTATCCGAATACCACATACGAAGATTATCGCGAGCACTCAGTTCACTTATAAGCGGCATCTCCTGCGGAATGTATGCGCAGACTTTATTACGAAGATCCTTGTCCGCAAGCAAATCTCTTCCTTCATACAGGAACTTTCCGCCGTCAGCCTTATTCACGCCCGCAAGAATCGAAAGCAGCGTCGACTTACCGATTCCGTTCTTGCCGACAATGCCGACCTGCATACCTGACTCCGCCTCAAAAGAAACCGAGCTTAGCACTTCTTTACTTCTGTATTTCTTGGATATATTCTCTACGCTTATCTTCATAATCGACTTATCCTTTTTGAATCAAACTGTGTTGATTTTAACATTACTGTCATTCTTCGTCAATTTGGGCAAAAGAAAAGGACCGGAATCACTTCCGATCCTAAAGCGGAGAAGGAGGGATTTGAACCCTCGCGCCGGTTGCCCGACCTACACCCTTAGCAGGGGCGCCTCTTCGGCCTCTTGAGTACTTCTCCAAAGTCCGAACTTTCTCGTTCTGTATGTACTTACGTTTCACAACGCAAGGTTTATTATAATAAAGGGGATTATGTTTGTCAACAAAAATCCCCTTGTTTTTGCTTATGAATTCGCAGCTATGGTTTCTTCGATTCGATGCTTAACTTCTGCCGCAATTTCCTGAGTACTCATGTCTTTATACTCGTCGTAATACATGGGTTTAAGATAGAATGCTTTGACCGTTACTTTCTTAATCGAGTTCTCGTCGAAAGGCACGAAACAATCCATAAGCGCAACAGGAACAATCGGAGCCTTGGCCTTAACGGCACACTTAAAGCTGCCGGGCTTCATCTCGTTCATCTTGTTACCCATCTTACTGCGGGTACCCTCGGCAAAGATAAGGAAATTCTCGCCGCCCTCGATTCGCCTCGTCATTTCCTTGATTATCTCCATGGACTGTCTTAAATCCTGTCGGTCCATGAGCAAAGAGTGAAGCGCCGCAACGCACTGCTTAAGAAGCGGAATGTTCTTTATCTCTTTTTTGGCCACGAATGCAAAAGGGCGCGGGCAGGAATCTAAGAATACGAGCATATCATACATTCCCTGATGATTCGGAAAAAGAACGAATCCATCCTTCTCCGGCAAATTCTCGACTCCGTGAACGTCTACGATGACGCGTCCGTGAATATTCGCTTTCTTGGCACGCTTTTTTATGTAGTTGAACGCTTTCTCGCGATCCCAGTTCTTACTGCTTCCGAACATAGCCAGTCTGATAAGGTAAATAGGGAACACGAAAATAACGCTGAAAATCATCAAAGCTATTCTCATATGCTACTCCCTGTTAAACTGAACCTGAGCTATGTCGTATAAATTGTTGCCGTCTTTATCTATAACTACAATTACGGGAAAGTTTACAACTTCAAGCTTTCTGATTGCCTCTGTACCGAGGTCGTCATACGCTACAACTTCCGAAGACACGATAGCCTTTGAAAGCAAAGCGCCCGCTCCGCCCACAGCTGCAAAATAAACTGCACCGTTACGAACAATCGCTTCTTTAACCGCTTCACTTCTGCGACCTTTGCCTATCATTCCTTTAAGGCCTAAGTCCAAAAGTCTCGGGGCGTACTTGTCCATACGACTCGCGGTGGTGGGACCTGCCGAACCGATAGGGCGACCTTCTCTTGCGGGACTCGGTCCCATATAGTAGATCGTCTGTCCCTTAATATCTACGGGAAGCTCCACTCCGTTATTCAATGCCTCATCAATTCTCTTATGAGCCGCATCTCTTGCGGTATAAATGGTGCCGGTAAGATATACGTAATCGCCGGCCTTCAAATCACTGATTATTTCCTCTGTAAGGGGAAGTGAAATTTTCTTTTCCATAGCCCCCTCCTATATAGTCACGCTCACGTGTCTGTTCACGTGGCAGCAGATATTTACGGCAACAGGTAATCCCGCAATATGTGTGGGATAAGTAAGAACGTTAACGGCAAAAGCAGTCTGCGTGCCGCCGAGTCCGCCCGGGCCGATACCCGTTTTATTGATACGTCTTAACAATTCTTCTTCAAGCGCTTTCACGTAAGGAATCTCGGAATGTTCTCCCGCAGGACGAGTTAAAGCCTTCTTGGCAAGAAGCGCGCACTTTTCAAAAGTTCCACCGATACCGACACCTATAACCATAGGCGGGCAGGCATTGGGACCCGCATCCTTAACAGCTGAGAGCACCGCATTCTTAACTCCCTCGATTCCGTCGGCAGGCTTAAGCATATAAACCTTGCTCATGTTCTCGCTTCCGAAACCCTTCGGCGCAAGTGTAATCTCCACCGAATCGCCGGGCACGATATTGTAATGAATAACCGCGGGAGTATTGTCCTTGGTATTCACTCTCTCAATAGGATCGCTTACGACAGACTTTCTTAAGAAGCCGTCCACATATCCGCGACGCACGCCTTCGTTAATGGCATCTTCAAGATTACCGCCCACAAAGTGCACTTCCTGACCGACATTCATAAACACCACAGCCATTCCGGTATCCTGACAAATCGGAATCATATCGCTTGCGGCAATATCAAGATTCTCTTTAAGAGAACCGAGCACCATCTTACCAAGCTCCGACTCTTCCGCTTCGCAAGCACTGTTAAGCGCACACGTCATATCCGGCGAAAGAAAGTGATTGGCCTTAATGCACAGCTCTTTAATATTATCCGTAACTACACTTACATTTATCTCTCTCATAATGTTCCTCTCGTGAAAACGTTTATATGAGTAATAAAACTTATTTCGTTAATTATATACTTGTTCCGGCTCTATGACTATTTCTTTTTTCTTTCGAAGGATTACATAGTATCCAAGGCAGAGTAAAATACCGAAAACCGTAGCCGCTGGGGCAGCCGCACCGACACCTGTAAGTGTAGCGTTCGGGCGGGTACTCATGTAATAAGAAACCGGAAGTCTTACAAGAAGTGACTGCACAACTCCCTGGCCCATTACGAAAAGTGACTTCGAATGCGCATTGAAGTAACCCATAAAGCTGAACAAAATACAGGTAACAACAGCCTCGGGCGCAAAGCCTTTCAAGAACTCTGCCGCTCTCTTTATTACTAGCGGATCGTCCGAGAAAATCTTGGCCGCAATATCACCGCGGAAGAAAACTCCCACCGCAATAAACAATCCGACACTGCATCCTACGATAATACAGAAACGAAGCGCGCTTCTCGCACGACGCTCCTTGCCCGCGCCCACATTCTGAGCGACAAAAGAAGCAAGCGACTGCATAATCGCAAGCGGTATCAGCATGACAAACGACTGAATCTTCTGCGCAACACCGTAACCCGATGAGCAATCCAGTCCCATTCTGTTTACAAAAGCACAAAGTGCAAGAAACGTTCCGTTTGTAAGAATCTCCTGAAATCCGAGAGGCAATCCGACTTTAACGAATTTACCCACTTCTTCATTGAGCCTAAAGTCTTTCTTTGTAATAGTAAAAGAAAACTTCTGTCTGAAAATAATAATCGCCGACAAAATAACGCTTACCGCCTGAGCAAAAATCGTAGCGATAGCCGCACCGGCAACATTCATCTTAAATCCGGCAACAAGTACAAGGTCACCGATAATGTTTACAACACAAGCGATACCTACAAATAATAAAGGAAGCTTCGAATTACCGAGACCTCTCATAATCGCGCTGATAAAATTATAAAAAACTACAAACACAAAACCGACTGCGCAGATTCTGATATACTGAACCGTTAAGTCTGCTGCCTCGGCAGGTGCCTGCATAAGTGAAGATATCGGACGCGCAAACACAAACATAATTATTGAGAAGACAAAAGAAAGCGCCACGAAGAACACAACGGATCCGCCGAGCAACTTACCGAGTCTGTCCTCACGACCTTCACCGAGATATCTTCCCATAAGAACCGTCACGCCGACTGAAAGGTTAGCCGTGAAAAATGTGAAAAGGTTCATAACGTTACTACCTGTAGCAACACCGGAGATTCCGGCGGTACTTCCGAATCTTCCCACAATCATAAGGTCAACCGCCGAGTACATTGCCTGAAGCACAATCGCTCCGAGAATCGGCAGCATAAATTTAATCATTTTCTTGGGAATCGAACCCGTAGTAAAATCCTGATTATCGTTCATTAAAACCTCTTTCTTATTACAACACCTTCGTGGTCCACTTACCCGCATCCCACACATCGGTAGCAAGTCCCTCGTAGAACTCCGGCTCATGGCATACCATCAGAATACTTCCCTTGTAAGCCTGAAGAGCTCTCTTAAGTTCCGCCTTCGCATCAACATCAAGGTGGTTGGTAGGCTCATCGAGAAGTAAAATATTGCTTTCTCTGTTTATAAGTTTACAAAGTCTGACCTTGGCCTGCTCGCCACCGCTTAATACCTTCACCAAAGATTCGATATGCTTGGTGGTAAGTCCGCACTTTGCAAGAGCAGATCTGACTTCGTACTGAGAAAATCCCGGAAACTCGTTCCAGATTTCTTCGATACATGTAGTGGTGATACTCTGGTCCATCTCCTGCTCGAAGTATCCGATGCTGAGATAATCGCCGAGAGTTACACTTCCGCTTATAGGCTGAATCAAACCGAGGATACTTTTTAAGAGTGTCGTCTTACCGATACCGTTCGCACCGGTAACAACAATCTTCTGTCCTCTTTCCATAGAAATCGTCAAAGGCTTGGACAAAGGCTCCTCGTAACCGATTACCAGATCCTTCGTCTCGAATATGTATCTTCCGGGAGTTCTTGCTTCCTTGAAGTTAAACTCAGGCTTCGGCTTCTCGGCCGCAAGCTCGATGACATCCATTTTATCAAGTTTCTTTTGACGGGACATTGCCATGTTGCGGGTGGCAACGCGCGCTTTGTTACGAGCTACGAAATCTTTTAAATCGGCAATCTCCTTTTGCTGCTTATTGTAAGCAGCTTCAAGCTGAGACTTCTTCATCTCGTAAACTTCGAGGAACTTGTCATAATCACCCACATATCTGTTAAGTTCCTTATTGTCCATGTGATAAATAAGATTTACAACACTGTTAAGGAACGGAATATCATGAGATATCAAAATAAAAGCGTTCTCATATTCATTAAGATAGCGCTTAAGCCAATCGATGTGTTCTTTATCAAGGTAGTTGGTAGGCTCATCCAGGAGTAAAATGTCCGGTTTCTGGAGCAGCAACTTTGCAAGAAGCACCTTCGTACGCTGACCGCCGCTAAGTTCCGTAACATCCTTATCTAGGCCTAAGTCCATAAGACCCAAAGCTCTCGCAACTTCCTCAACCTTCGCATCAATCATGTAGAAGTCGTGCTGGTCTAAAAGTTCCTGAATGGTACCGAGTTCTTCCATGTAGTCTTCGAGTTCTTTCTCGGAAGCGTCACCCATCTTGTCGCAGATTTCGTTCATGCGGGCTTCCCACTCAAAAAGAAAATCGAAGGCGGATTTAAGCACGTCTTCGATAGACATTCCCTTTTCTAAAACTGTGTGCTGATCAAGATACCCGACGCGCACGTTCTTGGCCCACTCAATCTTGCCTTCATCCGGCATGAGCTTGCCTGTAATAATATTCATAAATGTGGACTTACCTTCGCCGTTGGCGCCGATAAGTCCGATGTGTTCACCTTTTAAAAGTCTGAATGAAACGTTATCAAAAATCGCTCTGTCCCCAAAACCGTGGGTCAGATTTTCTACATTTAAAATACTCATAATCCTGCTTTCGGAGGGTGCTTCGCATAGAGCAACTTAAGTACAATAGGAGTTGCTATGGAAGAAACAATAATCAACAAAATAACTGCAGTAAAATAAACCGGCTCCAAAAGGCCTACACTTAATCCTTTCTGAGAAACAATAAGTGCAACCTCGCCTCGTGTCATCATACCAACGCCGATTTTAAGCGAATCAGCCCAGGTAAATTTACAAGCCTTGGCCACAAGTCCGCAACCGATAATTTTACATATAAGACCCACAAACACAAAAGCAATCGCAAATACAAGTACTGACAAATTCAAATCACTTATATCCGTCTTAAGTCCGATACTTGCAAAGAAAATTGGACCAAAAAGCATATACGAGTTAATATCCATTTTCTCGGCAATGTATTCCGAGTCTCTTATATTACAAAGAATAATACCTGCAACATACGCACCGGTAATATCCGCAATACCAAAATACTTCTCCGCAACATAAGCCATGGCAAGGCAAAGTGCCAGTCCCATGATGGGAATTCTTCTGGTGTGGGGATACTTGGAATCTACAAACTTGAATATCTTATAAATCAAGAATCCCACAACTACTGAAAATACAAAGAATAAACCGGTCTTGGCAACTACCATTCCGGCGTTGGAGCTTGCATCTCTTAATCCTACTACAACGGTAAGTACAATAATACCGATAACATCATCGATAATTGCCGCGCTTAAAATTGTTGTGCCGATGAGTCCCTTAAGCTTACCCATCTCACGAAGTGCCTGAACAGTAATACTTACGCTTGTCGCAGTAAGAATTACACCGATAAATACAGCCTTGAAAAATTCAAGCGAGCCGATTTCAGCAAAACCGTAAAAGCAGCCATACAAAACAGTGCCGCCCACAAGAGGAACAAAAACACCCGCACATGCAATAAGTGTAGCTTTAAGTCCGGTCTTAATCAAATCATGAAGATTGGTCTCAAGTCCCGCACTGAACATAAGCAGTATTACACCAATCTCAGCCATCTGCCCAAGGAAGTCGCTTTGATTGACAAGTCCAAGTAAGCTCGGTCCTATTATAAGACCCGCTACTATTTCTCCGACTACCTGTGGTGCTTTAATCTTTCTTGCAAGTATTCCGAACAATTTAGCAAAAATAACTATAATCGCTAAATCTTTAAAAACCAAATATGATTCCATGTCGTCTCCATTCTAAGCAAACATATACCCAATACCCACAAGAATGAATTCTACCATATTTCTTATACAATGCAAGTAATCAACTAATAAACAGTTATTTCGTACTCTTTCCCTGATGCTTATCTTCTTTAAGCTTCTTATATCTTGAAATAATACTCTCTGCATCTTCTGCTGAAACCACCTTTTTGGTCTTAACCGCAAAAAACCTTCCCACATCATTTTTCCTTACGCGAATCTTAGTCTTAATATAACCGTGCTCTTCACAATATGTAATACAAAGAAAATATTTACCCGTAGGTGAAAAAAGCTTCGTGCATTTCTTGGATGGTTTATCGCACAGATAACAGTTGACGTTCTTTATTTCTTTGTCCGAGAGCATAGCTTCTCTGGTGGCAAAAGTACGCGTAATGTATTTCTCATAATCAGAGAACTTAACGCGAACTTCGTGCTGCTTGTCCGGAGGTGCTATGAAGTTATCGTATGAAATATGTTCAAGCGTCTCTTTCTTTTTAATAAGTGCGAAGGCCTTGGCTGCATAGTATGCATCACTGAATGCGCGGTGGAAAGGAATGTCCTTCTCTATATTAAGGAAGTCAATGGCACTCTCGAGCGAACGGCGCTCTTTACCCTCGCCATATTCAATTGCGAAAAGCTTTTGAATATCGTAAAAAGCAAGTGGTCCGTTCATAAAAGGCTTGAAGCCAAAGAAAACCATATTGCGCTGAAGTTCCGTCAAATCAAGCGGACCCCAGGTTCCGAAGACATAATCTTCGCCACACCACTCAAGGAAGCGTTCCATGACTTCTTCAAAAGGCTGCTCATGTTTAAGCTCCGCCATCTTAATATGAACAAGCTTACCTGTCATGTAGTGCATGGTCTTGTAAACCTGCGGTTTGATAAGAGCGCTGAACTCGTCAATCATAACTTTGTCTGAGTTAAGCTTAACGGCTCCGATTTCGATTATTTCAAAAGGAATCGCCGGATTGGCACCTGCGGTGGTAGCCGACTGATTCCATTCAAGATCCATAATAATATAATTCATTTATTTCTCCACTTACGAATATCGTATGTTATAATTGTAAGAAGTAGCGCAAGGGTTGTCAATGCAATCCGATTTTTAAACTATCGCGAGGGTTACAATGATTAATAAGATTATACCTATATCCTATGAAGGCTACAACGGAAGCGGAAATAGTGAAACGTTTTTCTTCAAGGATTCTCCGGAGATTTGTATCCACAAAAGACCCCTGGTTCTGATATGTCCCGGCGGCGGATACGAATTTCTTTCTGACCGGGAAGGCGAGTCCATCGCTTTTAAATTCAATTCTTTCGGTTATCACGCAGCTATCATTTATTATTCCGTAGCACCTGCCACTTACCCGACTCAGCTTTTGGAAGTAAGTGCTGCAGTCAAATATTTTAAAGACCACGCTGAGGAATATCACATCGATCCCGACCGCATCGTAATTTACGGTGCTTCCGCCGGCGCTCATGCCGCAGCAGACTATACTACAGGGTATTTTCGCGAAGAAGTTACCTCTGTTTTAAAGGTTTCTTCGGATTATCTTAAACCTGCAGGAATGATTTTGGCTTACCCCGTTATCACTTCCGGTCCCTTTGCCCACAGAGGTTCTTTTGACAATCTCCTTGGTGAACTAAAAGATGACAAAAAGATGCTTGCATATCTTTCAATAGAGAATCGCATTACAAAAGAGACTCCGCCCGCATTCATCTGGCACACCTTCCCCGACGGATGCGTTCCGGTTGAGAATTCACTTCTTTTGGCTGAAGCTATGAAAAAAGAAAACATTCCTTTCGAGCTTCATATTTTCCCATCCGGCGATCACGGACTGGGACTTGCCGACGAAATCACACTGTCACCCAACCGAACAGAGATAAATAGGGGTGCGGCTCAATGGATAGATTTGTGCCGTGTATGGTTAAACGATATATTCGGGCCTCTGGCTTAATACAGAAAGGATTAATATTATGAGATTTCATAACGGTTGCTGGACCAAGTCCAAAGGAGTAGAACTTTTTTCACCCAAAGAAATTCACTTTTTTGAAGTTAAAGACAATATTTTGAGCATTTGTGCTCCCACCAATCCCATTCGCCATCGTGGCGATGTCTTGGAAGGTATCAATCTTACAGTTGTTATCTCTTCTCCCGCGCCCGAAGTTATCAGAGTGCAGACCAAGCATCATCTCGGGGTAACTCATCACGGACCTGACTTTGAATTGAATCTTCCCGGCAAGTCCTGCCTTGAGATTGAGGACAAAGAAGACAAATTCGTACTTTCAACCGGATCTCTTTCCCTCGAAGTCGGTAAAAATCCTTTCTACCTTATTTACAAGCGCGGCAATGAAGTAATTACCAAGAGTTTTAATGACCTTGCCTGTGTTAAGACCGACTGGCACGGATTTATTTATGATGCCGACGGTGACACTTCCAATACTTATATGACTCAAAGTCTGGGTCTTTCTGTCGGCGAGTTGGTATACGGTCTCGGCGAGAGATTTACTTCTTTTGTCAAGAACGGTCAGAATGTAGAGATTTGGAACGAGGACGGCGGCACCAACACTCAGCTTTCTTACAAGAACATTCCTTTTTACCTCACCAACAAAGGTTACGGCGTACTCGTTAATCATCCCGAGAATGTTTCTTTTGAAGTTGCAAGCGAATTTGTTACTAAAGTAAACTTTACCGTTGAGGGCAACGAGCTCGATTACTTCCTGATTAACGGTCCTACGATGAAAGAAGTTGTTAAGAGATATACAGATTTGACGGGTAAACCCGCACTTCCGCCTACTTGGACTTTCGGATTGTGGCTGTCGACTTCTTTTACCACCAACTACGACGAGCAGACGGTTATGAGTTTCGTCGACGGAATGTTGGACCGCGGTATTCCGCTCAGAGTCTTCCACTTCGACTGCTACTGGATGAAGGAATTCCACTGGTCAAGCTTCATCTGGGATGACAGAGTATTCCCCGATCCTGTCGGAATGCTTAAGCGTATTAAGGCTAAAGGTTTAAATATTTGTGTATGGATTAATCCTTACATCGGACAGGAATCTCCTTTATTCCACGAAGGTTGTGAAAAGGGCTATTTTGTAAAGCGCAAGAACGGCGACCCCTGGCAGTGGGATATGTGGCAGGCCGGCATGGCGCTTGTAGACTTTACCAATCCGGATGCATGCAAGTGGTTCCAGAGTAAGCTCGAAGCTTTGCTCGACATGGGCGTTGACTGTTTCAAGACTGACTTCGGCGAAAGAATCCCCACCGACGTAGTATGGCACGACGGCTCCGACCCGCAGAAGATGCACAATTATTACACTTATCTTTACAATAAGTGTGTATTTGAACTTTTACAGAAAAAACGTGGCAACGACGATGCAGTGTTATTTGCAAGAAGTGCTACCGTAGGCGGCCAGAAGTTCCCGGTTCACTGGGGTGGCGACTGCTGGTCTGATTATGAATCCATGGAGGAAAGTCTTCGCGGCGGATTATCGCTTCTTATGTCGGGCTTTGGTTTCTGGAGTCATGATATCGGCGGATTCGAAGCAACTTCCACTCCCGATGTTTACAAGCGCTGGGCTGCCTTCGGTCTTCTTTCTTCTCACTCAAGACTTCACGGAAGCAGTTCTTACAGAGTTCCGTGGGTTTATGATGAAGAAGCTGTTGATGTAGTAAGGACCTTCACCAAGCTTAAAGCCCGCCTGATGCCTTATCTTTACAAAACCGCAGTTCAGGCAGCTACCGAAGGTATTCCTACTATGCGTTCCATGGTTATGGAATTTACAGATGATAAGAATACCCATTATCTTGATAAACAGTACATGCTCGGTGACAACTTAATGGTCGCTCCGATATTTAACCCCGACTCAATCGGTGAGTTTTATCTTCCGAAGGGACGCTGGACCAACTTCCTTACCGGCGAGATCAAAGAAGGCGGTAACTGGTACTCGGAAAAATTCGATTACTTAAGCATTCCTCTCTTCGTCCGCGAGAATTCAATCGTATGTCTCGGAAGTCACACCGATAAGCCCGACTACGATTTTGAAGACAAGCCCGAAGTTTGCATCTACTGTCTGCAGGACGGCGCAACCGCTACGACTACTGTTTATAACCAGAAGGGTAAGGAAGCCATTACCGTTACTGCAACCAGAAATGGCGACACTATTTCTGTTAAGACTTCCACACCTATAGGAACAGTTAAAGTTATTGACAGTGACAAGAACCTTAAAATTTCATTATCCTAATACCGATAAGGCAAAAGAATGAAAACTCTACTCAAAAACGGCAAAATATACGACGGCACCGGAAGCGAAGCTTTTATAGGTGATGTTTTAATCGAAGGTGACAGAATTACAAAAGTGGCGCCCTCTATTGATGAGGTCGCGGATGTTACTTACGATTTAGCGGGAAAATCTGTATCATCGGGTTTTATTGACGGTCACTCGCACAATGACTGGTTCGCTATTAAGAAAGAATCTTTACCCTACTTCGATCCTTTCATCCGTCAGGGAATGACCACATTCATTACAGGAAATTGCGGTATCTCCGAGATAGGATTTAACGAGGATTGTGAGTTCAAGGATAAAATCGGCGGCGGACTTTTCGGTTTCAGAAATACCAAAGGTGAATACGGCGACATTAAAAGTTACGCCAATGCCACAGACATGAAGATGCCTTGCAACATGGCAATTTTAGTCGGACACTGTTCTGCACGCGCTGCGGTTACGGGTTATGCTAACAGAAAGCTGACTCCCGATGAAGAAGAAAAAATGCTTTCTATTATTGAAGATAATCTTCGTCAAGGCGCAGCCGGTGTTTCTTTTGGCCTCATGTATGAACCGGGGCTATATTCCGATACCGAAGAGCTTAAGAAAGTTGCCGCGTTATGCTTAAAATACAACAAGCCTCTCACCGTACATCCGCGTGCCAACTCTGCTGTTTCCATGGCTTACCCCGAATTGCTTGGTCGCTCACATTTATTGCGCGCAGTCGATGAGCTTGTAGAGATTTCCAAAGGAACCAATCTTAAGCTTCAATATTCACATGCGATTTTTGTAGGCAAACGTTCTTTGAAAGATAAGAATGAGTTCGTTCAAATTATTGAGGGTCTCAGAAGCAGCGGTGTTGATGCAATGTTCGACATATACAATGAATGCCTCGGCGTCTCTGTTATTACGGTAATACTTCCTACCTGGTATCAGGGTATGAGTATGCAGGATCGTAAGAAACCGTTGAACAGACTTAAACTTTCACTTTTGATTAAAGCTTCGAGCTTACTTCTTGGATTTGGCTTCAAAGATATAGAGATAGCTTACATCGGAAAAGGTTATGAACAATACGAAGGTAAGACCGTTCATCAGATTGCAAGAGAAGAAGGCATTAAAGACCTCGATGCTTACCTCATGCTCTGCGAAAAAAGTAATTTTCAGGGGCGAGTTAACATGGGGCCTTATTCCACTCCCGAAATCATCAGTGAATTTGAGAAACATGAACACTGCTTATTCATGACTGACGGATGGGTTGAGGAACACGGTATACAGAATCCTGTAATCTACGATTGCTATCCCAAGTTCATCAGAGATTCCCTCGGCGGTATAGGTTGCTCCATGCCTACAACCATCAGAAAGATGACCGGAGCTATTTCCGACCGATTTGCTCTAAAAGAAAGAGGCTACCTGAAAGAAGGATACTTTGCAGACATTACCGTATTCGATGAATCCATTATCAAAGATGCAATCCCGGACCAGGGAAAATCTTTTGGTATAGATAAAGTGTTTATCAACGGAAAACTTGTTTTGACAGATGATAGACTTGATGAAGAATCTTTAAAGAGTACAGGTAGATTACTGAAAGTTTGATTTTCATAGAAATACGTATAGAAAAACCCCGCTCCAATCGGAACGGGGTTAAATTTATGCTCCCAGCCGGAATCGAACCAGCAACAGACCCTTAGGAGAAAAAAGCTCACTCAACAAATACAGAAAGGGAGCGGGTTCCCATACTACACCTTTTAAAACTCACTCACTTACTCACTCACCCGGGGCGGCAGTTCTATTCTCGAAGAAAACTAACTATTGCCTAGTGCCATTGTTATTATACTGTAATATCTTATATCATACAAATTTCCGGTTTTTCTGATGCCTTACTGTCCGTTCCAATATTTATATCCCAAATCGTCAATGTATGCCGGTGTTGTTATATCTTTTCCTACGGTGTCAATAGCTCTAAAGAAATCCGGTTGACTCATAACCCCTTCTGTCTCAAATCGTCCCAGATAATTCGCATCAGGATCTCCAGCCAACAGGAATATCCTTGATGTTTCCATCTTAACTCCATCCTGCACGATATATCCAAGACAATCACCCATCTCATCCTTAGGGACAATGCCATTTATCGTTCCATACACGATATAGGTTCTCCCATTATACTCAATTGAAATTTGTTCATCATCCGGTTTATCAGGATTTACAAAGGTTCCTGTGTTAAACTCTATAGGATTATCAGGAAGAGAATAATCTATGCGGCTTCCACACCCGGCAAATATTAACGTCGCAAAAAAAACTAGACAGGCTTCCGTAACATAAATTGCTTTCTTTTTCATGTAATCACACATCTTTATCAAATTAGCATATAATGCTATGCCATACCAGCTAATCACAAACACTCTATTCCCCCTGAAACTGATCCGGAAACTCAATGTCAAAAATGTCTTCTCCATAAGGTATGTCCAGCTTTCGCTGTTCATTTAAAACATATTCTTTTCCGCCAATCTTAAAAATCGATCCAACCTCATATTTATTAAACAGAGCCGTTCCCCTCTTTACGAACATATCATACGTTGCATCATATTCAAATTTACGGACTGCAACTCCTGCATTCCCATGTGAATAATAATATTCCTGCTGATGATCTCCCGCCTTTACGGTAAAAAAGCCTTTTGTAATCCCGGCGTCATTAAGAAGCTGCTCCTGCTTCTCTTTGGAATAATATAAACTCATGTATGTTCCATCTTTCGAAAGCATATTCCAAAACTTAGCAATCTGATAACTTGCATCACTCTGTCTGCCGGAAACAAGATCTGAATATGGCTGATCCACATGATCGTTCGTACAGGTAAACGTATGAACGCGCCCGCTCTTTTCGGTATACTTATAATACTGACCATTAGTGAAATCAACAATATTATTGGCCGCTTTAATTTCTTTACACTTATCTGCACTAACCGCAGGCAGCTCGCTCTTAAGATACTCCTTGCCACCTATAAGAAAACTATACTGCTTGTCACCCTTTTTCTTCATAATGTCCAGATAATTGAAATTTATCATGTCCAGAACAGAAGAAGTGATCTTATTACGCTTAGACCCACTGTTTGCAGAATAAACGCTGGACGTATAATCGGTACTACGGACATAACTATCTCTTATTCCCGATGATATAGTTCTTTTTTTCGTCGTTTGTTTAGATTCAATTCTCTGATTTGAAAATATGCTCATCAGATTTGAGTGTCCATTTATTCTCATATGCAATGCTCCAATCATACTTTTCCGGCTCATACTCTTCAAATATCTGCCCCGGCTCCGGATCAGCCCTCACTCAAACGTATACCCAACTGTAGTATTGATTGCCTTCAGCGAAAAACCACTCTCCGTCTTCTCAAGATCCATCGAAACACTATGCGTCTCTAAATCTAGCAAAGGACTTCTCCACTCCTCATCATCCTTACCCTTGGCTCTATCATCGTCAAGATTTTCAAGAAGCATCTCTAAAAAATCACGTTCTTCCTTACCGGCATCCCGTAAAGCTTCAGCCTGTTGCTGCAATACGTGTGCATTATGTTCAGCCGTTGCCATCAGAGTGTCCTTCTGCATTTGATTAAACGAATCCTCCGCAGCCTTTTTCAACTCTTCCTTCTCATCGTCGCTAAAAGTAAACTTTTCTCCACCGATATCGATGTATCCGTTTTTGACGGCTCTGAATGCATATGCCGGATTCTTAAACAAGACATTATAATCATTACCACTCTTCGTTATTTTCACACCCTTGGTGCGAGATGATAATGATTCCTCCAGTGCTGCAAGACCTTCCTTTGAAAACTGTACGGAATCCACTCGCTGGCCTTTTTGTGCTTCCTCTTCATCGACTATATTCTTTTCCGTTGTATCCTTCTTCGCACGATACGCTTCGTATGTACGAAGCTGTCCAGGTATACTATTTGATATTTTATTCATGTATCCGACTCCAATCATTGATTATTTAGATTACTTCCCGCAGCCCCTCTGTCAGTCAGGACCGCACCACTCCACGGAAAGATCCGGCAGTATCATTTTAAACACCGAATCGAATCCTATAATACCCCATCACCTGCAAATGTTCCGGCTTCATACGCTGATAATATCCCATACATTTTTGAATTTGAAACAATTTGTTCCTGAAGGATTGCTTCCGCACTCTGTTTGTTGTAGATTTCTTCCTGTAACCGCTTTCTTTCCTCTGCAACCTTCAGATTATATTCCCTGTTTTCCTTTTCCTGCTGAACCTTCTTCTCTCTTTTGGCCTCCTGTTCCTCTTCAAATTGCCGCAGTTCTGCATCGGATGGCCCCGATATATGTCCGCCTCCACCTGTTACACGAAAATGTGCTATATCACCATTTTCATCTAGCGCGATCAAATATGATAACACCCGCCCCGGTCTTGTAGGATGATTCTGAATGAAGCTTTCAACTTTTCCCATCACCTTCTCTGCCAATTCAGGATCATTTTTCATCTTTTCTTCCAATTCCGGCGGTACTACTATAGCCTTTTTCCCCAGTGTTGAATCCAGCCTTGACTGTACTGACGCATCAGACATATCAGGTTCTTTACCTGAAGGATGCCAATCTAAAACGGATTCATCCACTTCATCATCAAAGAATCTTTCATACGGAAAATCGTTTCGTTCCCACGTTCCCTGTGAAATACCCGACGCATCCATAACATGATATTTTGCATCTGAATATCGTGACTTCCACATTTCCTCAAAACTCTGATCTGTTATTCCAGTTTTATTAGCAAAAACAGCATCTGATAACTTGCTTTGAAACGTCGATGACGAAATCCGCCTATTACCAATCTGGTTAGCATACTGATATGCGCTTGCCGCATTTCCAATACTTCCAATATCCATACTGACACCTCCTCAAAAATATTCACAAAAAAGGAATCCAAAAAATCCGTTTACCTCATCATCCTTGAATCCCTGCACTATCCTTAGCTTATCGGTTCTGATTATCATATCGGGATAAAAATCACCCGAATTTATACCTAAATCCTGAACAGCCCATAAAATGACAAAAAACGACCATCACCCTTCGTACAATTAAGAAATGATAAGAAAAATCATCAAACAAATTAGCAACACCTCCAAAACGGCACCAATTATGCTGACGACTATAAGCTCTTTGCCCTTGAGAAGCTTCCCAAGAACAAGGAATATGCCTGCGCCTAAAGTCCCTCCTGCTATATTCGTTATTAAATCGGTTATATCGCTTGCCCCAAGAGAAAAACACCATTGCAACACTTCAAAACACAAACTTAAAAGAGCGCTATACATTATACCGGAAACAATCCTGTTCTTTCCAAGAGCAGAAAAGAAGAATCCCACCGGAACAAATGCAAATACATTGTATAATATTTCATTCAGTTGAAATCTTGAACCTGCCAATTGATCATAATGGAAGGGGACAAGGTTAATCCCACGCATAGATGGTATCTTTTCGGGACTGTCCGCCAATTTAAATAAAATCAACCAGCAAAGGAAAACCAAATATACCACCAATACAATATAAGCAAGTATTATCTCTTTTTGCTTTTGAGTCTTCATAATTCTCCATTTCTATATTGTTAACAGGCAGACCATCACCTATATCATTACCACCGCGACGAACTCATTTTCATCACAGGAAATGACAAAACTGCCCCCATTCTTCTCAACCACCGATTCCACATTCAAAAGACCAATCCCCTGCCCATCATGCTTTGGATTAACAACTCTGTTATCCACGATATTTACTCTCCTGATGACCGGGTTCCGAACCGTCAATACCAGGGTTCCTTCTTTCTCAACGAATTTTATACTGATGGAAGCTGCCTTCCCCTGCTCTGTCACCCGCTCGCACTCATGGATAGCATTTTCAATCAGGTTCCCTAACAGCACCACAATCTCATCATCTGCAAGCCTGATATCATGAAGATCACTGACAGCAAAAGTCATTCCTATGTTTTTTCCCTTAGCAACACGGTACTGTTGGTTCAAAACAGCGTTGATAACAGGATGGCCAACATTGACCTCCGATGCCTCCACAGCAATACTCTTAGTCAGGTTCTCCGTAAAATCTATCGCCGTTTCAACATCCCCGCTTTTTATAAGCTCCTGTATGGTGGCAAGCTGTTTCTTGTAATCATGGAGCTTTCTCCCCTGTCTCTCATACAGGGACTGCATATCATGAAATGCCTGAATCTGCTTCTGATTGTTCTCATTCTGCATCTCCGAAATCCGCAGTTTTTCGTCTTTTACCAGAGACTCCTGTAAAAAGAACAACGAAACGATATTGATGATAACAAGTCCTGCTGCAACGGATATGTAAAATGGCTCCTGACTATTCCCCCGGATAAAGAGTACATAGTAGTATATGCCCGCAATTACAGATATCAACGGCAGCATACCGAATTTACTTGCAACTCTGACATTTCTTCTCATATACTGCTTGATGTAACATAGTTTTTTCCGAAGCAAGTACAGTACTCCTGTCCACAGAATGCATATCCCGGCTCCCAAAAGTGCTAACAAGATATGTTCCTCCGAATACTGCGCACTCATAATGCCGATAACTACTGTCTCCAACAAAATCTGAATCACCACATTCAATGCTGCAAAATATATACTCACCGTCCAGTCTGACGGGTATGTGATCCTGACAAATATCGTTTGTATCACAATAAGCGCTGCCAATTTCCACGGGATATATTCATACGGAAATGCCTCAAAAAGCATCGCATTTCCTGCTCCCGCCACAAACAATACGAATGCCGCCAGGAATTTCTTTGCTCCCGCCCATCGGCATTGTATGAACGAATCGTAGAAGAATATACTTGTAAATGCTTCAACAGCACATACTAAAAAGAAAACCAGCCAAGCTATCATAACTCTTTCCCCACAAACAAAGCATATTCCTGTCGCACCTGCTTATATCTTGCTTTAGGCACGGGAATCTGTCTCCCATCGTTCAGAATCATGACATAACTATTAATACTCCTGATATGTCCCATGTTTACGATAAAGCTCTTGTGCGCTCTCAGGAATCCAAAGCCCTTCAGCTTTTCCTCCAAAGTCTCCAATTTCTCATATATCTGATATGTCTGATCAGATAACCGGATTATGCTCTTATGCCCTGAAGTCTCGATCAGAATAATATCTGAAGCTTTCAGCCTTACCTCGCCCTCTACACACGAGAGCATTATGTCCTTTGATTTCCTGAGCAGTTCCCCACAAATATGATCCATGCATTCCACAAAAGTGTTATCAAGATCATCTTTGATTAGAAAGCGGCTGGCCTTGACCTTATATCCATCAAGCGCATAATTCATATAGGCCGTGACCAAAACAATCGGCACATCTTCCATCTTTTCCCGGATATGTTTTGCAACGGTCAGGCCGTCCATGTCATCCATATTGATATCCAGGAAGACAATATCAGCTTCATCCCCATCTCTGAGGCTATTTAATAGCTTAGCCCCGGACTCATACTCCCCAATAGTGAAGCCTATATGCTTTTCTGCATCATACTGTTCCAGCAGCTTTGTAAGCCTAGAAATATCGTTTTTGTCGTCATCGCAAATGGCAACTTTCATAGTCCACCTTCTTCCTTCTGCTTATCATTATATTATCGACATTTTTTCTTTCAAAATGTACTCCATTGCACAAAACGACTATAAAACAGCAAAAAACGACCAAATTAAAAAGCCCGCAGCCATCGGTTCATCACCGACAACCACGGGCACAACATATCTATAAGGTTTACTTAAGATTTCTGGTTGCCTCTACCAGATAAGCGTATGCTTCCATGCTTTGTTTGCGAATATACGCAAGTCTTTTATATTCATCTCCTTCAAGCCGTGCCGTTGCATAATCCTCGGCATTATTGATACTTTTATACGGATTGCCGGAAATCAGGCTTGATGCAAGATACATAACTTTACATGCTTTACATGTAGCATCATCTGTATTATAACCACGCAGAAGTATATGGTTTTTCAACGATTTAATGCCAAGTAGGTATTCCGTATAGTCTTCTTTATCAACTGTACCACGGCTTATGATACTTATACATGCTCGGATCGTATCCCTGAGAACATCCTCCTTGCTCCAGTTTTCTCCACGGAATGCTGTCTCATCTCTGACAGCAGTTTTGTAAGTATCTGAGAAAAGACCATAATCATCCAGATAATCAGAGAGGGTAGCTGTATCAAATAACTGCTTTGCTATTTCTAGTTCCTTGCCGCTTCCCAGCAATATCCCCGTTGTCCTGGGTGCAAAAGCCGTCAGTTTATCTCCCAAAATGCAGTCCGCTGTTGGTATATCTACTGTCAGATTATCACCCGTAGTCAGAAGAAGTTCATTTTTAATCTCTTTTTTCATAGTTTTAGCATATGGAAGCTCAGCAAAAACTATGTCCAACATAATATAAAACTCGGTTTTCCGAACCGGGGACCAGTATGTGAATTTAAAATGCCTTTTCACTATACCATTCTTTCCCTTGCGGATATCCTCTTCCTTTGAAAGAAACGGAAAGATCTTTGATGCTTTATCAATATACCCATCTACATCAGTTCCGGGCTCTACAATAATATCAATGTCTGTTGACAGTCTCGCAGGTTTATCTAAAATAAGCATCAGACTGGTGCCACCTTTGAAGCAGAAAGGCATCCCCACACTCTTAATTGCTTCCAGCAGTCCAAAAGCATAAAGAGCTCGCTCTATCAGCCCCGGATCTGCAGAATACTTCTTTTGTAGTTCCCGAATATAGTCAATCTCATATACACTTTTATCAATCATTTATTATTCTCCAGTGCGATATTTGTCTTGCCGTGTATAAAATCAACAATGTTTTTTTCTATACCCCTACGTCTGGCATACCGAAACATTTTGGGCTGATTAATAACATATTTTTTAAACGAATCCTCGTATATAGCCTGGTATTCCGAACGAGATATGATAGATCCGGAAAGTCCCCGTCCGAAGAGATCAACCAGTATCTTCTCCAAAGATGCCTGTTTGTACTGCCCGACACTGGATGGTGCCTCTGAAATAAGCTTTCGTACAACAATAGTTTCATCACCGGCATATTTATAGTACTCGTCCACGCCGGCATTATGAAGAACATGCGGATACATATCAAATAGAAGGTTAAATATACTTTCATCAAGCATATTCTCTACCTCAACAAAAATGGTATTTCGAGATAGCTGATGATTTACAAATTCGTTCATTTGATACAACTCCCAAACCTGAAAATCTATAAGTGGGAATCGTTCCTGAATTGAAGTAGAGATGTTTTTAGCTGTTTCGGACAGTTCGTAATTGTAAGTCTTTTTGTTAGAAATATCAAAATGGCCTTTGCAGGTTCTTGTTATCGCTCCCACTTCGCATAGATATTTCAACATATGAAAAACCGTGGAACGTGCGATATCCGGAGTGTCTGCTTTAAGCATTTCGGTGAAATCACCGGTTGTAAAAGAAGGGTGTTCTATCAGAAAGTCTTGTATATTTGCATTCAAAATGATCACCTCCCCATACTTTTGGCAATTTCTCAATTATTTGCCGAAAGTCTAATGGAAGTATATAGCATACATAAAGATTAGTCAATGGACTTTTGGCAAGTTTTTTGAATATTGCCAATAGTCTAAAGTATCTTCCCGTCGTTCATACCTTCTCGTAACACATCAAGTGCTCTTTTCTCTATAAGACGAAGGTAATTCTCTGTCAGATGGAAGAACGCAGCTGTCTCGGCAATCGTTTTATACTCAAGCGACTGAATACCATATCGATACATCAGGAGTCTTCTTTCCCGGGGTGGTAATAACACAAGACGGTTCCGCATCTTCTGGATCATAACACGAAGCACCGCTTCCTCTCCTACCGGATCACGACCCTTTCCGTCCCGGACCTTTTCGGCTTCCGGAACCCCGTCTTCATCTACCGGATTATCATCCAGAAATACCTGAACTATACCATGATTGGCAAGCTGCCTTTCAAATGAAGAATCTCCCTTTCGGCAAAGATCCCTCATGGCATTACCGGCTACGGTATATGCAAATGTGGAAAACTTTACATCCTCATTTTCATCAAAAATCTTGGCAGCTTCAAGCAGTGCGAACCGCCCCTCCTGAAGAATGTCATCCAGTTCTATGCCGCCATAATGATTTATATCAA
This sequence comes from Lachnospiraceae bacterium, assembly GCA_017553505.1. Lineage (GTDB taxonomy): Bacteria > Bacillota > Clostridia > Lachnospirales > Lachnospiraceae > UBA1258. The sequence goes on along the minus strand of JAFZLD010000006.1, from coordinate 238,698 downwards.
GATCATGTGCGACCTCAAGACTCCTTGCAAGCTGGGATATAAGTCCTTCATTCAGAAGAAGGATCTCTGTCTGAGCATAAAGATCATTCTGCTTAACCAGCTCACATAGTTCTCTGTTACGTTTTTCAGTTTCATCAATATCTGTTATTTTTCTTTCCATAACTGTATCAGTAGGGAAACTATCTGCTCTACCATAGGTTCCGCAGTTGCCATCTTTTCATCATCAAAATTTGTATCTATCTGTATTCCTTTTATAATAGCTTCTTTTATGATTTTGGCCTTTTCCTCCTCAGGGAGATCTTTAAGATTCGGAACAGATAACGCTTCCTCTTTAACCTTCTCTATTATTTCATAATCCAGTATCTCCGCCTGATCATTAAGTGCTGCCACTTCTCCAACAACCTTCTTTTTAATTTCCCTGATAGAAGCCATCAACTGTCTTTGTATCCTGTCAAGCTCTACATTACCCGCCGGCAGTTTTGAGGCTTTGAGTTTCTTTTTTGTATCTCTGATATCGTTATCGTTTGGAATCCTCCCTGTCTGGGTCAGTTCATTCAACAGATCATACGAAAAATCCAGAAGCTTATTCTGCGTGACCATAAGTTCGGCAACTGCACCCGAAAAATAAGTTGCCATCATCTTTGTTGCCATAGCGAACTTGTCATTCATGAGAAGTTCATTGATAACCCGGGGATCAACTTTCCCGGAATACAGATTCTTGGCCGCCTCAATCGAGAGTCCGAGTTCTTTGATATCGTATCCCGTATTCTCCGGTGTATCGGATAATCCGAGAATATAATCGGTGGGAACCTTATAAAGATCTGCCAACTTCATCAGGATATCACTGCTGATAGTCTTGGTAGATCCATTTTCGATCCGGCTGTATGTGGTCTTGTTCACTCCGATGACTTCGGCAAGCTTTTCCCTGCTTTTGAATCCATTGGCTTCACGGAGTTCTCTCAATCTTTCCTGCAGATTACCCGGTAAATATTCGCCCATCCGTAGCTATCCTTTCTGCTTGATCATACATAAATCATCTTAACATATGCGATGCAAATTTGCATCATAATATGAAAATGAAGCCGGATCCGACTTCCAAAAATGCAATTTACTGCAGAATTAGGACCCGACCCATTTTCATACGAATAATTAATTAGAGCGGTGTTCAGAGGGCGCAGCTCTTTGACGGATTGTAAAGGCAGAGCCTTACGCAAGGTGCAGGAGTAAGACTCCTGCCGGGATGCAAGGGCAGAGCCCTGCTAGGGTGCAGGGGCAACGCCACGCTCGGGTCCAGGGCGAAGCGCATGGGCAGATCCAAGGTGCAACCTTGGCCCAATGATGTGTCGTGTGCGACACATTGTATTGGGTTATATCCTGTCGCGCTTCGCTTAGGACAGGGGCGGCTTCGCCGAAAATCCAAAGCAACTTATTAACATGATTTGCCAAAAACGAAAAGAGGAATCGGGTAAAACCGGTTCTTTTTTTGATGGCAGAAAGGAAGGAAAAAATGGAAAAAGTAAGAGCAACAAGGCACAACGGAAGGAAGGGAAAGGCAGGGATCTTCAAAGCCGGACACAACGATCGGTCTTTCGATCTGGATAACGCAGACCACATCGATCGAGACAAAAGCACCCAAAATATCTACTGGGATTGTTATCAAGGATTCAATCTCGCAGATGAAAACGGTAACCGGCCGGAAAGAAAATTCAATTTCGATGAGATCGAACTCGCCTATTATGCAACCAAGTTCGGTGATTCAATCGATGCGCAAAATGAACGCCACCGACAGACACGACACAATGAAAGGATCCGCGGAGTGGAAGATATATTGAAGGATCCTAAGACATGCCCGGAGGAAACGGTCTATCAGCTTGGAACTAAGGATGGTCATGCGGATCCTATTATGTTCGCTCAGGTTGTAGCTGAACTGATCCAGGAAGTAGAAAAGCGTTATGGCTCAAATTTCCAGATATTGGACTGGGCACTTCATATGGATGAGGCTACTCCGCACATCCATGAACGACATGTTTTCTTTGCTGACGATGGGCACGGAATGAGCTTTCCAAAACAGGACAAGGCCTGCGAAGCACTTGGCTTTGAAAGACCGAACCCTGAAAAAAAGCAGAACAAAAACAATAACCGGAAGATGAGTTTTGATGCCAAGATCCGTGAGCTTTACATCGAAATCGCGGAAAGACATGGGATAACGATTGAAAAAGTTCCACTCGAAGGAAAAGCACACCTGGAGAAAAATGACTATATCATTTCCAAACAACACGAGGAAATGGCTGCAAATGATGCTCACATTGCTGAACAATTATTGAAACTTTCGGATATCGATGCCATGGCAGAAGAAGTAGCCGAGAAGGCATATGAAAAAGCCTGCGAGGTTGTAACGGAAACCGTTAAAGAAGAGACAATTAAAGCTGACATCGACATTGTTAATGATTATCAGGAATGGTTCACTGCACCCGACCATAAGGCATCTGATGATCATAAAAACCTTGTTAAGAAGGTTCTTGATGTGGTCATAAAAAAACTCACCCGTAACAAAACTATACTGCTTGAAAAGGTAAGAGGGATCCTGGCAAAACCCGAGGTCAAGAAGAGGAACAAAGAGGAGATTGCCCACGTTGCAAAGGAATCAGTTCTGGAAATTCTCGAAAGAAACAAGAAAAAAGCCGCTGAGCATAATGCTTCAAGGCAGGTTCCTACAAAAGATATAAACAGAGATTGGGGGGAGCGATGATGGGAATATTTGATACAATCCGCGATAATGTCACGGCCAGACAGGTGGCGGAATACTACGGGCTTCAGGTCAACCGAAACGGAATGGCCTGTTGCCCGTTTCATAATGACCGGCATCCGAGCATGAAGCTGGATAAAAGATTTCATTGTTTTGGCTGTCAGGCTGATGGGGATGCTGTTGATTATGTCGGAAGGCTGTTAGGACTTGGTGCAAAAGAAGCAGCCTGCAAGATAGCATATGATTTTCATCTGGATTTTGATATCTGGAAGAAGGAATCAAAACAAGAACGCTATGCCCGTATACGTCATGAGAAAGAAAAAGAACACGAGCAGAACGTAAGACGGGCTTATGCGGAGGAACTGCGACAGTTCCGGTTAAAACTCACCGGATTCTTTCATACTCTGCATAATTGGGAATTTGAATATTCCCCCACAAAGGAACAATGGGATACCGAGGTCATCGATGAAAGATATACCATTGCCATCAATTATAAAGACCGGCTTGAAGATTATATGGATATTCTTGATTTCGGAGAAGATGATGAAATATACGAATTATACAAACACAGAGAGGAGATAATAAGTAAATATGAGCGAGAAATTACCAAAGCTGAGCAAAGAACAATTGGATGAAGTAGGAATGGAGCTGCTCCCGACAGAGAGCCTCCGCGAATCTCTTGAGCTAACCGACAAGGGAACCCCAAAGTCCACAATAGCAAATGTAGTCAGGATCCTGAAAGAGGATCCTTTTTTTATGGGATCGATCCGACTTAACGAACTTACAGAAAGGATCGACATCGTAAAAGATCTGGGATGGAAAAGGGAAGGAGACATCCTTAACAATACCGACATGGCCTATATCACTCTTTATATAGAAGAAAATTATGGAATCAGTTACTCAGGAGTGATAGAAAAAGCAATTCAGATCGTAGCCAACGATAACCGTTATCATCCGATCAGGGATATACTTACCGGTCTTGTCTGGGATAGAACTCCCCGTGTAGAAAACCTTCTGACACATTTCTTTGGAGTCGAAAAAACCGATCTGACAACGGAATCCATAAAGCTTTTCATGCTGGGGGCCGTATGCAGGATATTTGATCCCGGTTGCAAATTTGAAACATCCATATGCCTTGTGGGCGATCAGGGTGCCGGAAAATCTACATTTTTCAAATTTCTTGCGATCAAAGATGAATACTTTTCAGACGACTTAAAAAGGCTTGATGACGAAAAGATCGTTATAAAGCTGCAGGGACACTGGATCATAGAAATGCCGGAGATGCTTGCAACCCTTAATACAAGAAGAGTTGAGGAGATCAAAAGCTTCCTGAGCCGACAAAAGGATACTTACCGTACTCCATACGAAAAGCATCCCAAAGACCGGAAGCGACAATGTGTATTCGGAGGAACTTCCAATAAAATGGAAGTTCTTCCAATGGATAAAAGCGGAAACAGACGAATAATTCCTATTGAAACGCACATGGATAAGGCAGAAGTCCATATCCTGGATGATGAAGAAGGATCGCGAGCTTATATTCTTCAGGCATGGGCCGAGATCATGGAAATATACAGAAGCGGTGATTTTTCCCTCACACTCCCGACGCACCTTCAAGCCGAACTCGCAAAATACCAGGAGCGATTCACGCCGGAAGATAATGATCAGGAATCAATTGAGTATTTCCTGTCAAACACCGGTGAGAAGTATGTATGTGTCAAGATGCTGGCATATGAAGCTCTGGGCTATTCGCAATATGATCAGCTTAAAAAGAGCGACTGCAACAGGATCTCTGAAATGATGCATCACTTCTCGGAGTGGGAAGCAATCGGAACGCGAACCGTATCAAAATATGGCAGAGTGCGAGCGTGGAGACGGAAGTCGGATACTGCCCCGGATGATGGTTTCATGAAAGTCCCGGAACAGATGGAAATCCCGTTCTGACAATAAAACAACAACTATAAACGTAGCAACCAAATGCGGCAACCAACCAAAAGAGTTTTTTGGAAGGTTGCCGTTGCTGGTTGCTTTTTTTGTATACAAGGAGAAGCGAATTGGAAAAACTGAATAATAATGAGGACTCTGTTATTGTCCTTGATGATAATACCACTTTACGAATGAGAGATATAAAGCTATTATTGAGCTGTAGTATGGGACCCGCCAAGGTAAATGATATGCTTGCAATGGTAAAACGTGAATTCGTTATGTCCCATCATCCCAGAGATATCTTCCGATTACCGCCCAGCAGTAGTTGGAAGAACGGATGTTTCAAGACATATGTATATGTCGATTCCAAAAGAAAGGAGCTCACAGCCAGTACAAAAGAAAAACTGTTAGAAAAACTGTATGATTTCTACTACGAAGCAGAAAACAGAGCAAAAACCCTGGAACAGGTCTTTGAAATGCAAATGGACTACAAACAAAACTGCTTAAACAGGCGGGATAAGACAATCGTTACCGACAGAAACCGCTTTAAGCATGTTCCAAAGGAGCTTCTTGAAAAGGATATCAACGAGATCACTGATGAAGATATCCGGAGATTTATTGTATCCGATCTGCTTCCAACTAATCCGAAACCGGATTTTATCAAGAGGATGCTTCAATCTCTTGGTGCTGTTTTTGACTATGGTATCAAGAAAAAGATCTGTTTTGAAAACCCTGTCAATTATATAGATGCACAGGATTATTACAAACATTGTGATCAGGAAGTAAAAACAGATGAAGAAAAAGCATTTTCGACCGAAGAACTTGCCAGGATAACTGCCGATGCGGAAAAACACCTGGATAATCCCAGAGTATTAATGTCTCTTCTGGCAAAAGAGACCGGCATGAGAGTCGGAGAATTGGCTGCGTTACATGCTGATGATGTGCAGGATGACTTCATCCATGTTCACAGACAGCAGGTGAAAGTATCCGAGGGAAACCACAATAAGCTGGTTGAGGTTGGTTATACCAAAGACGAACGCATGCATCCGCATAACGGACGGTTCATCCCGATAACGGAAGAGGCAAGACGTGTGATCGATATTGCGAAAGCTATACCGGGTGATTCTCCATATCTATTCCATGAGAAGAACTGCGCGAAGATGATACCGACAGACGGTTATGCCCAGAACCTTCGTAAGCGTTGCAGGCGGCTTGGCTGTATACCGACAAATAACCATGCTTTTCGGATGGCTTTAAATTCAAGGCTGATCGAACTGGGGTTTTCGGCATCTGACAGGGCGCTTATCCTCGGTCATGAAGTACAGACCAACGAAGCTCACTATTCTCTGACGGACAAAAGGCGTCTTTATGATATAAAGGATCGCTTTAACAAAAAGGAGCCTTAACAGGCTCCTCAGCGTCCACGAGAGGATTCGAACCTCCGACACCCGCCTTAGGAGGGCGGTGCTCTATCCAGCTGAGCTACGTAGACGTACTATAAACATAGAATATCATATATTCTTTGTTAACGATATTAAGTTTTACTCACTCACACTCACTCAATCGAGCTTCTAAATTTTCCCCTATTTATGCGGCTTTCAAGCCTTTAGCTTTCGCTTAGGAGGGGCCCGTTATATCCATTTAACTATGAGAGCCAGTCAAGCCAACCCTGAAGCCATACCGAACCTTTGAATCTTCGGCCTACTTCGGGTTCACCGAACAAATCCTTCTTATTTATGCAGATATCAATCGGGATACCGTTACACATAAGAAGCATCTGGTATACTGCTTCACCGCTTATGGTATTGGTCACTTCTTTAAGAGAAGCGATTTCCGCAAGAACGGAATACTGATCTGTCTCTACTCCGTAAGGCATAAAGTAAGTGTCGACTATGGTATAGACGTCACTCTTCTTTATTTTCCTTGAAATCGTAGAATACATATCTATGTCGTCAAGAGTAAGAGTCTCAAGTGCTTCCTCATTACCCTGACGCGCAGCCTCAATCAGTTTATCACGTTTTTTGTCTCCGCGCGACATTTTTTTCTTACTGATTTCATCTTTTTGAAGAGGCATCATAATCATACCCGATTCGGAAAGTCCCGAAAGGCACACAGGCACATTTTTAAGACAATCCGGATCGCCATATGATCTTTTCATATACTGAATTCTGTTCTGAAGATAATAGATGATGGAAATACCGATCTTATTATCATCGCATACTCCGGCGTAAGAAACATTGGCCGCATGGCGCTCCACTATCGAACGCTCATTACTGCTGACTTGAGATGCCACCATGTAAGGATACACGTAATCTACGTGAAACTCATCAAGAGCATCATACTGACCGCACACGGTAAGGCCCATGTTCTCACCGAATTCCAGGCTGTAATCTGCATAAAGAATCTCATCTGTATTAACAGAGACTTCCGTTTCAGTGGCTTCCGAAATTGTTTTCTTTATTAACTTTTGAAGCTCTTCAAGGGTACGAACATCCGAAAACCCAATGGAACGTAAAAACTTATGCAAATTAACCTCCGGCTCCTATTTACCGAGAACCTTCTTGCCACCCATGTAAGGCTGCAAAACTTCGGGAATTGTTACGGTTCCGTCAGCCTGTAAGTGGTTCTCAAGGAATGCGATAAGCATTCTCGGGGGAGCTACTACTGTATTATTCAAAGTATGAGCAAAGTACTTGTTGCCGTCTTTGTCCTTAATTCTGATTTTAAGTCTTCTTGCCTGAGCATCACCTAAGTTAGAGCAAGAACCGACTTCGAAGTATTTCTTCTGTCTGGGTGACCAAGCTTCAACGTCGAAAGATTTAACCTTCAAATCTGCAAGGTCTCCGGAACAACATTCAAGAGTACGAACCGGGATATCCATAGATCTGAACAAATCTACGGTGTTCTGCCATAACTTGTCAAACCACATCTTGGAATCTTCAGGCTTACATACAACTATCATTTCCTGCTTCTCAAACTGGTGAATTCTGTATACACCACGTTCCTCAATACCGTGAGCGCCTTTTTCTTTTCTGAAACAAGGTGAGTAGCTGGTAAGAGTTAAAGGAAGCTGCTCTTCGGGAGTAATAGTATCGATGAACTTACCGATCATGGAATGCTCACTGGTACCGATAAGATAAAGGTCTTCACCTTCAATCTTGTACATCATTGCATCCATCTCTGCAAAACTCATAACGCCGGTAACAACGTTTGAACGAATCATGAAAGGAGGAACACAGTAAGTAAAGCCTCTGTCAATCATGAAATCTCTTGCGTAAGCGATTACTGCAGAGTGAAGTCTTGCGATATCACCCATGAGATAATAGAAACCGTTACCTGCAACACGGCCTGCCGCATCAATATCGATTCCGTTGAATCGCTCCATAATCTCGGTATGGTAAGGAATTTCGTAATCGGGAACTACGGGCTCACCATATTTCTTAACTTCAACGTTCTCAGAATCGTCTTTACCTATCGGAACGCTGGGATCGATGATATTAGGAATAACCATCATGATTTTGGTGGTTTTTTCTTCATATTCTTTCTGCTTTTCTTCAAGATTTGCAAGTTTTTCTGCATCCTTGGCAACCTGCTTCTTGATTTCCTCGGCTTCGTCTTTTTTGCCCTGAGCCATCAATGCACCGATCTGCTTGGAGAGTTTATTCTTCTCGGCCTTTATGTTGTCGGCTTCCTGCTGAGCCTTTCTTCTTTCTTCGTCAAGAACGATTACCTCGTCCACAAGGGGAAGCTTGTCATCCTGAAATTTCTTACGGATGTTTTCTTTAACCGCTTCAGGGTTCTCCCTCAAAAACTTGATGTCAATCATCTTTATTCCTCCTATATAGATTGCGCTTATCCTTTGCAGTATATTCTACACTACAAAAGAACCTTTTCAATATACACGTTGTGAACCTTCAAAAGGTCGCAAATTCTTTCTTCTTCAATGCTGTTGCCTTTAACGTCTTTAATAACTCTGACAACCGGACGCTCCGGGAACTGCTGATTCTGTCTGATTATGATACCCATCTCACCGGTACTTAAAATTACTACTGTTCCGGAAGGATAAACAGCCGTAAAGTCAAGAAGCGTATTGACGATGTCTTCATTAAAAAGAACACCCTTGGCAATCTTAAGATACTCAACCGCCTCGTAAACTCTCGATCTGTAACAACCGATTCCACAGATCATCTCGTCAAAAGCATCGGAAACCTGCAAAATCTGAGTTAATTCATCAATATCTTTACTGTGAAGAGGGTATCCGCTTCCGTCCAATCTTTCGTGATGTCTTAAAATCATCTTCTTGGCGGTTTCGGAAATCCAGGTTTCTTTCTCTAGGGAAGAATAGCCGTAAACGGGATGCTTACGATATTCCGCAAGAGATTTCTCATCAAGACTCTCCACGTCAACGTTTGTGTAATCAAAGTCAAGATATCTTAACCCTATATCATGAAAAAGACAAGCCACACCCAAATCATGGATAATTTTCTTGTCAATTTTCTTCTTAATTGCAACTAAAACTGCCACAGAGCATACACTGATACAATGTTCATAAATATCGGCGCTACGCTCTTTAATATCATAAATCTGCTCCACGACTTCATCGCGAGAGAGAATATTGCTGATAATATTATCTGCCGTCTTACTTAATTCTTCTAAATCTGAGTTGTCGTTGTATACGTGTCTCTCTAAGACGGAACGAACCTTCTCTGTGAAAAAATCTTCGATATCTTCACGAAGAATTACTACCTGCTCCGGACTTAGTTTTGAATCTTCTATAAATACTTCCGTTATTCCGAGTTGAACTATCTTAGGAATGTACTCAGGCTTAAGGACCGTTCCCGCCGCCAAAAGCTCCTGATAATTCGAAGTCATTATGGGACGTGCGAGTTTCTCGCCACCCACAATATCACTAACCTTGCACAGTTTCATGTGTATTCTCCCCTAATCAATCACATTAAATCTGCATCGCTATTCCCAATGCTTTTTGCTCTTCAGTACCCAGTACCAAATCACACTTACCTGCTCTTATCTCCTTCGAGTAGGTATAACAACCATCGCTTCCGTGCACGGAATTGATAATATATCCATTATTCTTTTCATCAAGCATCGCCAAAGAAAAACTGAGCTTACCACCCATTTGAGGGAAAGCATCATATTTGACAAGGCCAACCTTTTGGAAAGTAGTCTCCATTCTCCTAAAGAGGGTCTTAATATCTCTCTTATTCTTATCAACTACTTCTTTGATGGCAACGTTCTGGGCAAAGACATCACCAATCTCCTTTTCAAGGCTCTTTGCATCTCTTCCTTGCGAGAATCTATTAAATCTTTTCTTTAACTTACCATGTTCTACACAAAGAACAATGCACATTACCAACAGAACAAAAGAAAGAGCTGCCAGAACTACCAAAACAATTCCTACGTCCAGACCGCCGAGTCCGAGACTGTTCAAAAAATTGCTGTTCATATATTACCCCTTATTCTACTTAATCTTAGCAACAAGTCTGTCGAGATCGTCGTTTGAATAAAATTCAATTTCAATCTTGCCGGCACCGTCACCCTTACCGGAAACGGAAACCTTGGTACCGAGGCTGACTTTAAGTTTCTCTGCAATATCGTTATAGAATACGTCATATTCCTTATTGGCAGGAGTCTTCGATTTTTCGGGCTTACCTATGTTTTTGATTAACTTTTCGATATCTCTTACAGAAAGCTTCTCATCGATAACTTTCTTGGCAAGTTTGTTCTGAGCCTCTACATCTTCTGTACCGAGAAGTGCTCTTGCATGACCTTCCGAAAGAGTGCCGTCAATAAGATATTTCTGAACTTCTTCGCTTAACTTAAGAAGTCTCATGGTATTGGTTATTGCAGAACGGCTCTTCGATACTCTTTCAGCAACTTCTTCCTGCTTGAGATTAAACTCGGTCATAAGACGCTTGTAAGCCTGCGCCTCTTCAATAGGATTTAAGTCTTCACGCTGAATATTCTCGATAAGAGAAAGTTCTGCTATTTCGCGCTCGGAGTAATCTCCCACATATGCCGGGATTTCGGTAAGTCCGGCCATTCTGGCAGCTCTCCATCTGCGCTCACCTGCTATGATAATGTAGCGGTCGCCCTTCTTCTGAACAGTAATGGGAGAAATTACACCATGCTGTCTGATAGAATCTGAAAGAGCTTCAAGAGCTTCTTTGTCAAAATTCTTTCTGGGCTGATCGCGGTTAGGCTCGATTTTGCTTATTTTAATAAGAGAACCGGCTGAATTTTCTTCAGGCTTCTCAATTTCCTTCTTAGTCGCGGGTTTTTCTGCCACAGCTGCTTCAGGAATTAATGCGCCAAGTCCTTTTCCCAATCCGGATTTTTTTACCGCCATTCGAAATTACCTCCTGTTTTTGATAACTTCATCCGCAAGTGCCGCATAACTTTCGGCTCCGGCAGACTTTGGATCATACTTATTAATAGGCATACCGTAGCTGGGAGCTTCGGCAAGTCTTACATTTCTGGGTATAACCGTATCAAAAATCTTCTGCTTAAGTACGCTCTTAACGTTCTCAACTACCTGAAGTGAAAGGTTTGTTCTTGCATCGTACATGGTGAAAACAACACCTTCCATATCAAGCTCGGGATTAAGTCTTTCTTTGACAAGGTTAACGGTATGAATCAATTGGCTTAAACCTTCCAAAGCGTAGTATTCACACTGAATAGGTACCAAAACAGAATCTGCCGCAGTCATGGCGTTAACCGTTAACATACTGAGCGAAGGAGGACAGTCAATGATTACGTAATCATAATCGTCTCTAATCCAATCGATTTCTTTCTTTAATATAAATTCTCTCTTCTCAGCATCCAATAATTCGATTTCAACTGCCGCGAGATTAACATTAGAGGGAATAATGCCTACTCCGGGATATGCATCCTTAATGATACAATCCTGAACAGTGCACTCTCCAAGTAATAACTCATATATGGTATTTTCAAGTTCGTTCTTCTCGATTCCGAATCCGCTGGTGGTATTGCCCTGGGGGTCGGTATCGATAACCAAAACTTTCTTACCTTTTTCAGCAAGAGCTGCAGAAAGATTAATAGATGTAGTAGTCTTACCTACGCCACCTTTCTGATTGGCTATTGCAATTACTCTTCCCATATATTAAATATCCCTTCTCTTAATTTCTTTATTATTTTTGACATAGAAAACATTATAGCATGATAAATGGCTGTATACCATATGTACTGCGCTAATAATGTTTCACGATATCTTAAATTGAATGTTTCACGGCTTTTTACCCAAGATATTGGGGTTTTAATGTTTCACGTGAAACATATTTTGGGGTTAAAGTGATAAATGTGTCAATTGTTTCACGTGAAACACTTATAAATCCACCAAATTGTTTCTTATTGCGAAAACAGCAGCCTGAGTACGGTCGGAAACGTCTATTTTCTTAAATAAACTGGTAATATGGTTCTTAACCGTTCTCTCACTGATATCAAATTCTTCCGCAATGTCCTTGTTACTGCGTCCAAGAGCAATGTTTACAAGAATTTGTTTCTCACGCCTCGTAATATCCTTGGCCTTATCATTATCATCCTCACGCTTTAAAAGTCTTGCATTAAGCATAGGAATCAAATTAGGCTGAATATATCTCTCTCCTGCATAAACAGATTTGATTGCTTTAATAAGCTCTCCGCTTCCGGAATCCTTTAAGATATATCCGTTGGCACCGTTATCCATAGCTTCCAAAAGATATTCAACTTCGTTATGAACTGTAAGCATTAAAATTTTAGTATGCTTATTAATCTTATGAATTTCTTTTAAAAGCTTTGTTCCCTGAACATCGGGAAGATTAATATCAAGCACACAGACATCAATATCGTTATTCTTAACCGCAGTTAAGCATTCCTCTCCATCCGAAGCTTGAGCAATAACATTGATATCCTGATCGAATTCGATTAGCTGTTTAATTCCTTCCCTTAGCATTTTGTGGTCGTCCACAAGCATTACCCTGATACTCACTTATTCCTCCTGACAATTACACAACCGAACACTCTTCTTCCCAAAAGTGTTGTAACAAACGAAAGCTCAAATAAATCTCAAGTACCTATTTAAGCTCGATAACTATCTTAGTTCCTTTGGAATCTTCCAAACGCTTCAAACTACCGTTAATCATGTTGACTCTTTCTTTCAAAATCTTGAGTCCGAAATGATTATCCTTCTTCAGATCATCTTCCGAGATACCTATTCCGTCATCACTTTCTTCAATGTAAATACCGGAACCGGCTTCAAGAACCTGAACGTTAATAGTATTACCTTTGGAATGTTTGATTGAATTAATAACCAGCTCCTGCACAATTCTGAAAACCGTAAGCAAGATAAGATTATCCTTAGAATCAATGTCATCGATTCTGTAAGTAATATCCATGGAAGTTCTGAGCTTATACTCTTCCAACTGATTCTCTAATGTCTTCTTAAATCCAAAATCATCAAACTGCATCGGACGAAGATCGAAAATAGTACTGCGAATATCATCAATAGTTTCTTTGACAATTTTCCTGTTAGATTCAAGCTCAAGCTTGGCACGAACTGCATCGTAGTCAATAAATTTTTCAGCAAGTTCCAAATTATGCATTACCAAAGAAAGATTCTGCAATACCGAATCATGCAACTCAGCAGCGATTCTCTGCCTGTCTTGCTCTTGAAGTCTTAAGAAAATGGAAGAATCCTTTTCACTCACAGGCTTTTCTTCTTTGACTTCTTCTTTCGGTTCTTCTTCAGATTCCGTAGGATTAATCACTACATTATCGGAAGCATTGAAATAATTCAACGAATCAATCTTTTTTGTAACACTTCCAAGCTTCTTATAGTAAACGCGAAGCTGCTCTTCGAGTTCTTCTATCTCAAGTCTCTTTTCATAAACCTGATCTTTATAAACTCTCGAAGCGCTTCTGGGTGAAAACATATTGTAATCATTTTCATCCTTTTTATTAAGAGACTCGATATAATCCTTACACTGACGAATCTCTGTCTCGATATCTACAATTTTGTCCTGTATTTCCTTCTTATCATCAAGAAAACTTCTTTTTAATTCTAGTAAGATATTTCCGGCTTTGTTATCAGGCATTATTTATTCCTCACAAGCTCATAAAGGTTTCTTCGAAGGGGTTCCTGCTTTTCTCGGATATTTGTCAGGAGTGGAACTGTCCTTCTTAATAAAAAGAATGGTCCTTGCTAATCGTGAATCGGGTAAGTCAAAAGAAAACTTTGATTCTATCTTACCACCTAAAACGTTCAAAGCGTTAGCAGATATAGATATTTCTTCTAAAACTTTCTCAGACTTATAGGCGATAAAGCTTCCGCCAACCTTAACAAAAGGAAGGCAATACTCAGAAAGAACGGGCAAAGAAGCAACCGCTCTTGCCGTAGCAAAATCAAAACTCTCTCTATACTCTGAAGTCTTGGCCGCATCTTCCACTCTTGCATGAACGGTGGTAATCTTTTTAAGATTCAAAGCTGCTATCACTTCATTCAAAAACTTAATTCTCTTGTCCAAAGAATCCATCAGAGTTATGTTTAATTCAGGAAAAAGAATCTTCAAACAAACTCCGGGAAATCCTGCTCCGGTTCCGACATCAATTAATGTCTTATCTTTAAAAAATTCCAAAGCTTCATCATATGAAGAAAAAGCATTAACAATACTCATGGAATCTACAAAATGCTTAAGACATACATCTTCGTATTCAGTAATTGCGGTAAGATTAATTTTCTCGTTCCAATCAATCAATAGCTCATAATATTTCAGGAAGGAATCTAACTGCTCTTTACTAAGTTCAATATTCAATTTACTTGAAAGAGAATTAAGATACTCTTCTTTTGAAATACTACTCATGCTGTTTCCTTAATCTCTGCTGCTCAAGGTACACTAACAATACCGAAACATCTGCCGGCGTAACTCCTGAAATTCTGGAAGCTTGTCCGATATTTAAAGGTTTAAACTGTTTCAATTTCTGTCTGGCTTCAAGTCTGAGGCTTAACACATCATCGTAATCAATATCTTCAGGAATGAGTTTCTTCTCTGTTTTCTTAAATTGTTCAACCTGATGCTTCTGTCTCTCTATGTATCCTTCATATTTAATATGAATACAAACCTGCTCAATTACAGCTTCGGGAAGAAAAGGCCTCTCCGGATCAATTTCAGCCAAAGCTTCATATGACAATTCAGGTCTGCACAAAAGCTCTGCAATGGAAGTACCTGTCTTAAGAGGTGAACTTCCAAACTTCTCCAAGAATTCCTGAATGTTTTTGGAAGCACCAACTGTAGTAGACTTAAGTCTTAAAACTTCCTCTTCAATCAATCTTTCTTTCTCAAGAGTCTTCTCATAATCCTCATCAGATACAAGGCCGACTTCATGACCGATCTTACGAAGTCTGAGGTCTGCATTATCCTGGCGCAAAAGAAGACGATACTCAGCCCTTGAAGTCATCATTCTGTAGGGTTCTCTGTTATCCTTGGTTACCAAATCATCAATAAGAACTCCTATATATGCCTGAGAACGGTCTAATATCACAGGCTCTCTTCCTAATAACTTCATAGAAGCATTAATACCTGCAATAATACCCTGAGCCGCTGCCTCTTCATAACCTGAACTTCCGTTAAACTGTCCGGCACAGAACATACCGCTTATTTCTTTTAACTCTAGTGAAGGTAATAATTGATTAGGCTCAAGACAATCGTATTCTATGGCGTATGCGTTTCTTACAATCTTACAATTCTCAAGTCCCGGAACAGTTCTATACATCTTAAGCTGAACATCTTCAGGCAAAGAAGAAGACATTCCGCCGACATACATTTCATTAGTGTAAAGACCTTCGGGTTCGATAAATACCTGATGTCTTTCTTTCTCCGCAAATTTAACAACTTTATCTTCTATTGAAGGGCAATATCTGGGACCGGTTCCTTCAATAATTCCTGCATAAATCGGAGAACGATCGAGGTTAGCACGAATAATCTTGTGTGTTTCTTCGTTGGTATAAGTAAGCCAGCAAGAAATCTGTTCTTTCTGTATTGACTCAGGATCTGTGGAATATGAAAAAGGAACAATTCTCTCATCACCAAACTGCTCTTCCATCTTGGTAAAATCGATGCTGCGCTTATCCATTCTTGCAGGTGTTCCTGTTTTAAATCTTCTAAGCTTTACACCGTTTTCGATTAAGTGAGTCGAAAGATTGTTGGCAGCTTGAAGTCCGGAAGGTCCTGTGTAAGTAATTGCTTCACCACACAAACAACGAGCTTTAAGATATGTACCCGTACAAAGAATAACTGCCTTACACATATATGTGGTGCCGGTATAAGTAACTACACCTTTGACAGTTTTATCTTCTATAATCACATCACAGATTTCAGCCTGCTTAACTGTTAAATGTTCCTGATTTTCTAAAATCTTTCTCATGGATCGCGAGTAATCAGCTTTATCGGCCTGAGCTCTCAAAGAATGAACAGCCGGACCCTTCGAAACGTTAAGCATCTTGGACTGAATAAAAGTCTTGTCGATATTCTTACCCATCTCTCCGCCGAGAGCATCAACTTCTCTTACAAGATGACCTTTTGAAGATCCGCCGATGTTGGGATTACAAGGCATAAGTGCAATACTGTCTATACTCACTGTAAAAACAACAGTTTCAAGACCCAAACGTGCGCAAGCCAAAGCAGCCTCGCAACCCGCGTGACCTGCACCGACTACACACACATCTACATTTTCAACCCATTCGTTTCTGAAAGTCTCACTCATAACCAATAAACCTACTTACCCATACAAAACTTAGTAAATATTTCATTTACCAAATCATCATCCACATCTTCACCGATAATTCTTCCGAGTGAAGAATATGCATTCATTAAATCTATTGAATAAAAATCCTCCGGAAGGCCGTCGTTAATACTGTTAAGCACCAGCTCATAAGAATTCTTGGCACTAAGTAACGCTTCCGCCTGCCTGATATTTGTAATATACATTTCGTCTTTGGAAGAAATCGTTCCTTCAATAAACATATCTTCAATCACTTTTTCAAGAGAATCGATACCGATGGATTCCTTGGCGGAAATCTCAAGTAATGCATATTCTCCCGAAAACTTTTTACGAATATCTTCTTTATCTATAATGCAGTCTTTGTCAATCTTATTAAGAAGGACAATGACATTTTTATTCTTAATTAAATCGATAATCTGCTCATCTTCTTCGGTTAACGGTCTTGTTCCGTCTAACATAAAAAGAATCAAATCTGCAGTATCGGCATATTTCTTGGCACGCTCAACTCCTATGTTTTCTACATAGTCTTCGGTATCTCTTATACCTGCGGTGTCATAAAGATTCAAAGAAACATTTTTCAAAGTAACATGTTCTTCAATTGTATCTCTTGTAGTACCTTCGACATCTGTAACTATTGCTCGTTCAAATCCGAGAAGCACATTAAGTAATGAAGACTTACCTACATTGGGCTTACCGACAATAACTGTATTAATACCTTCTTTGACAAATTTTCCTTTCTTGGAAGATTCGTACAAAGAAGTAACTTCTTTCAATAAATAATTAACTGTTTCTGTTAATCTCTCGGGATATTCGTCCAAACTTATATGTTCAGGGTCGTCGAGAGCGGATTCGATAAAGGCTATTTCATAAATAGTCTTATCTCTTAACTCTTTAATCTTTTCGTATAATCTTCCTTCAAGCTGGCGTAAACTGTTCTTAAGCGCGAGTTCGCTTTGAGAAGAAATAACATCCATTACTGCTTCGGCCTTTGATAAATCAATTCGACCGTTTAGAAATGCTCTTTTTGTAAATTCACCGGGCTCGGCAAGTCTAGCACCATTACTGAGTACAAGATTTAAAATCTTCTTACATACCAAAATTCCGCCGTGGCAATTGATTTCCACAACATTTTCTCTGGTAAAAGAATTGGGCGCTTTCATAATTGATACCATTACTTCATCAATTATTTCATCACCGTCATATATAAAACCATAGTGAATTGTATGAGAAGAAAAGGATAAGAGTTTCCTCTCTCCTTTTTTGGTCTTAAAAATCTTATCTGCAATTACAATCGAATCATCACCGCTTAGTCTGATGATTCCTATTCCGCCTTCACTTAATGCAGTTGAAATAGCGGCTATGGTGTTATTATCCATATTGAACCTTTAAAAATAGGGTGCCTCAAGCGAATAGCTTAAGACACCCCAATAATTATTTCTTCATTGTAACAACAACGTGTCTGTAAGGTTCTTCGCCTTCGCTGTGGGTGGTTACAAATTTGTCGTTCTGGAGAGCTGAATGAATCACTCTTCTTTCATAAGGATTCATAGGCTCCAAAGAAACGGACCTCTTTGTTCTCTTAACCTTGAAAGCCATGTTCTTTGCAAGATTTTCAAGTGTCTGTTTTCTTCTCTCACGGTAATTTTCGGTATCAATCTTAACTCTGATATAGCTTTCGCTTTCTTTGTTGGCAACTAAGGAAGCAAGATACTGTAAAGAATCAAGTGTTGCACCTCTCTTACCGATTAACAATCCCATGTCATCACCGGCTAAGTCGATGTCCATGTTGTTCTCGGTTTTATCAAAATTGATATTTACAACAGCTTCAATATTCATAGCAGCCAAAACATCATTCAAAAATGCTTTAACTCTGTCTTCTACGGAATTCTTAACTCTTGCCTTGATTACTGCGGGCTTGGACTTAAGTCCGAGGAAACCGGTTGAACCTTCCTCAATAACTTCATATTCCAATTTATCACTCGTAACAGAAAGACTCTGGCATGCTTCTGTGATGGCATCATCTACTGTCTTGGCAGAAAACTCTTTAAAATCCATAATCATGTCCCCCTATTTATTATTTCTTTCATTATACTCTCTGACCATGTTGGCTTTGGAAGCAAGCGAACCGGGCTTTGAAGCATTTTTATTCTTATAATCTACAGAATCTGAAGTAACCTCATCAATAGGCTTACCGTTTAACATAGCCTTCTGAGAAAGTGTCTTTTTCTTATTTGAATCATAACTGTAAGAATAGTTAACGGATTTTGTAGACTGAGTAGCCTTTTGTGCAAGCTTCTCGGGATCGATGCCTGCTTTTCTTAAACGGGCATTTCTCTTCTCTACATTCTTCTTAATTTCAGCATCAAGATCAATCTTATCAATGTGCTTGTTGATGATAACCTGCTGAATACTTCTTACAACAGAACCGGCAATCCAGTAAATACCCATACCTGCAGGGAGTGTAAAACAGAAAGCTGCGGAGATAAGAGGCATAAACATCATACTCTTTTGTAAAGCAGCTGCCTGATCGGGCTGGTCACTGTTCTTATTATTATTGTTACTGCTCGGAGTAAGCTTAACGTTAATCCACTGAGTAACTGCAGATAATACAGGAATCAAAATTGCAAGTACAATAATTAAATATGAATGAGTTGCAGCAGCATTCTTGATCGTATCCGCAGGTGAATAACCTACATTGATACCTAAAAAGTTGTTATAACCTTTAAGGTTATCCATTGTAGTATTGATTACACCGCTTAAATCAGAAAACTTTTCTGAAAGAGTTGCCCACTCTGTACTTGAAGCTCTGTTTAATACATCAATATATGTATTTTCAATAATTGATGTATCTCCGCTTGCGATTGCTTCAAACTGCTTGGTAAACATTGAAGCAGATTTAAAACCTTGTATAACTTCGGTTGCACCATCTTTAAGAACAAGCTTGCTTACAAGATCTGTAAACACATTCTTAACCATAGGTACATAAGCGGGAATAGCATAGATAACTCGATAAAGTGCAAAAAGAATAGGCATCTGGATAAGTAACTGAGCACAGCTGCCGGTAGGAGAAACTCCGTACTTGGCATAAACTGCCTGAGTCTCCTGATTCATAGCCATCTGTGAATCCTGATCTTTTCTGTTTTTGTACTTTTTACGGATTTCTTCAAGCTCGGGATTCATCTTTGCCTGAAGCTTAGAAAACTTCTGCTGTTTAATTGTAAGAGGCAAAAGCAAAATATAAATTACAATTGTAAAAAGAATAATTGCAACGCCGACATTAGCGGAATTCTTCCAGGGAAGCCAATCAAGGAAAATAAAAATTCCGTTAAGAATAGGTCCCAAGATATATTTAGCAATCGGACCTAAGATTTTACCCCCATATTGGGTTAAAACTACATATTCCAAATTGATATCCTCCTGACTTACTAAAAGAGAATATTAAGGTACGGGATCGTAACCACCCTTTGATAAAGGATTACAACGAAGTATACGCCAAAACGCCAAAGCACCACCTTTAAGTGCCCCATATTTTTGCACAGCTTCAAGTCCGTACTCAGAACATGTTGGATAATACGGACATTTGGTGGATTTCATGGGTGAAATATATTTTCTGTAAAATTTTATCAAAAATATTAATATTCTTTTCATAGTAGTTAACTGTGAATAATCGAATGAAGCTTTCCCAAGTGTAAAAGTGCACTCTCCGTTTCTTTATAAGAAATGCCTTTTGAAGTAACTCTTGCGACGACTACGATGTTTAAACCACTATTAAACACAGCTTCCTGTAATCGATAACTTTCTTTGATCAACCTTTTAATACGATGTCTTACTACGCTGTTACCAACCTTCTTGGATACAGAAATTCCAAGATAATTCTTATCGGTGCCATTTTCCGTTACATACATGACAAGAAATTTGTTGGCGTAAGACTTACCTGTCTTGTAGACTTTTTGAAAGTCTAAATTACTTTTTAATGAATATGTATATTTCATCTCAAATAATCACATAGAAAAAAAGGCCACAAAACTGCGGCCTAAGCTGATAATTTTTTTCTTCCCTTTGCTCTTCTGGAAGCTAAAACTTTTCTTCCGCCGGGAGTACTCATACGAGCTCTGAATCCATGAACTTTAGCATGTGATTTCTTCTTAGGCTGAAATGTCATCTTCATAAACGAACACCTCCTTACTGATAACCTTAAATAAATTTATAAATAAGGTAAATTATATTTTCACAGGAAAATAGCAATACGATTATATTAAAAAGAAGTATATACGTCAAGAAAAACAACAAAAAATAAAATATAAAATTTTTCAAACGCTATATGATGTTTTTCACATATTTTGATACTACAAAATGTTGATTTTTACCAAATGTGGATAAGTTGTGGATAAACCATATTTACATAATATTATCCACAAAAAGTGAATAAAGTGTGGATAACGTGTAAAGAACATGTCAATAAAATTTAAAGAATGCCAATTTAAAGCCAAAAACTATATTTTTTTATGTTTAAAAAATTATCCACAGCGAATTAATTTTGGTATAATTGTAAGTGTAAAACTTCAAAAATTATCCACTAAAAGTGAATAAACTCATGTGGATATTGTGGATAAATAAACCAATTGAATTATTCCTGTCTTTAGAGTAAGATTAAATAGATGTAGTTTTATGTTTTTTTGGAGAAATTTATGCCTGAAATTATTGAGAAATGGGATTCTATAAAAGAAAAGATAAGAACCGAATTCGAACTGTCTGATGTTTCTTTTAATACCTGGATTTCCAACTTAAAAATCCATTCTGTTAAGGACAACACTGTTTACATTCTTATACCTTCCGACAACGCTCAACACTTGAATTACATTAATTCCAAATACAGTAATCCGTTCAAAGTAATCATTTCCGAGATGTTTAATAAGGAATATTCTATTTCTTTTATGCTTGAAAATGATTTACCCAAGTCTGATTCCGTTAAATCTGTTGAGAAAAATGTTTATAACATTAATTCGGAAAACGCCAATCTTAATCCTAAGTACAAATTTGATACTTTCGTAGTAGGCAGCAACAACAAAATGGCACATGCTGCTTCTTTGGCTGTGGCCGAATCTCCCGGAACCGTTTATAACCCTCTTTATATTTATGGAGGAGCAGGTTTAGGTAAGACTCACTTAATGCATGCAATAGGACATTTCATTCTTGAACAGAATCCCGGAATGAAAGTTTTATATGTAACCAGTGAGCAATTTACCAATGAAGTAATTGAAACAGTCAGAAGCGGTAATGCAACAGCAATTACCAAACTTAGAGAGAAGTACAGAACCGTTGATGTATTAATGGTCGATGACGTGCAATTTATAATAGGAAAGGATTCGACTCAGGAAGAATTCTTTAATACCTTCAATGCATTACATTCTACCGGTAAACAGATAGTTCTTTCTTCAGATAAACCTCCTAAGAAAATGGAGACTTTGGAAGAAAGATTCCGTTCAAGATTCGAATGGGGACTTATTACAGATATTCAAGCTCCCGATTATGAAACAAGAATGGCTATTCTTATGAAGAATGCCGAAAATTGCGATCGTGAAATCAATAAAGAAGTTATTGAATATATAGCTACCAACATTAAATCAAACATTAGAGAACTTGAAGGTGCATTCAATAAGATTGTTGCTTTTTCAAAGCTTAACAATGTAGAAATGAATCTTCAAAGAGCGGAAGAAGCTTTAAGAGATGTTATTTATCCTGATAAGCCTTTAAGAATAACTCCTTCTTATATATTGGAAGTAGTAGCCGAACATTTCGGAATTGATACTGATTTACTTCTTTCAAATAAGAGAAGTAATGATATAGCTTATCCAAGACAGATAGTTATGTATTTATGTGATGCTATGACAGATTCTTCTTTATCTGAAATAGGTAAGTTTTTAGGTGGTAAAGATCATTCAACAGTTATTCACGGAGTTAAAAAAATAGCTTCAGATATCAAGAAGAACCCAGATTTGGCGTCTAAAATCGAAGTTTTAAAAAGTAAGATATCCCCTAATTAATCAACATTTATTTCACAACTGATGTTAATTGATGTGGATAAGAATTTTGCTTAATTTTTCGAATAATTTGTATTGTTGATAAAGGTCGATTTATTAACAGCTTATTAAAAATTTTAAACATAATTATCATCCTGAAATTTGTTTAATTTAAAGCTTTTACAGACCTTTTCCACCAATCCACAGCCCCTATTACTAATACTGTTAAATTAAAAAATAATATATAATAAAAAAGCAAAAATTTTTTGCGAAGGGAGTTATACACATGAAAATCATTTGTTCAAAGGGTAATCTCCTTAACGGAGTAAATATTGTTTCAAAAGCAGTTCCTGCTAAGACTTCAATGTCTATATTACAATGTATTCTTGTTAAAGCTGATAAAGGTACTATTACATTAACCGGTAACGACGGTGAACTTGGAATTGAAACAATTATAGAAGGTCAGATTATTGATGAAGGAACAGTAGCTCTTGATGCAAAATTCTTTTCTGAAATAGTAAGAAAGCTTCCTGACAGCGAAGTAACGATAGATGTTGAAAACAATTTTGTTACCAAGATTACTTGTGAAAATTCAAAGTTCAATCTTATGGGTAAAGACGGAGAAGATTTTACCGCATTACCTAAGATTAACAAGACAGACAATATAATTTTAAGTGAGCTTTCTTTAAGAGAAATAATCAGACAGACTATTTTCTGTCTTGCCGAAAATAACGCCAATCATATGATGAACTCAGAACTTTTCCACATTAAGGATGATGTTTTGAAAGTAGTTGCACTTGACGGTTACAGAATCGGTTACAGAAAGATCAATTTAAAGAATACTTATCCCGAGACAAAAGTTATTATTCCCGGTAAGACTTTAAATGAAATCAGCAGAATCCTTAACGGTGATGCAAATAAAGACGTAGTTATTTATTTTGAAAAGAATCATGTTCTTTTTGAACTTGAAAATACAACAGTTGTATCCAGAGTAGTTGAAGGTCAGTACTTTAACTATGAACAGATGTTAAACAGCGATTATGAAACAAAGATTAACATCGGTACCAAGGATCTTTACGAAGCAATCGACAGAGGTACTTTACTTTTAAGAGAAGGTGAAGTTAAGCCTATCGTAATGGAAGTTAAAGACAGTAACTTAAATATTTCAATTAAGACCATGGTTGGTAACATGAATGAAAACATTTCATGTGAAAAGAGCGGTAAGGATATTGATATCGCTTTCAGACCTAAGTTCTTCCTTGATGTATTAAAGGTTCTTGATGAAGAAAAGATTGATTTATATATGATTAATGCAAAGAGTCCCTGCATTATAAGAGATGAAGGCGATAATTATATATACTTTATTTTACCTGTTAACTTTATAAAGGAATAAGAATGGAAATTATTAATTTAAGAGAAGAATATATCAAGCTTGGCCAGGCACTTAAAGCAGCAGGATATGTTGAAGACGGTGTTGAGGCCAAGATTGAAATTACTTCCGGTAATGTTCTTGTTAATGGTGAAGTTGATACAAGACGCGGAAGAAAACTTTATGACGGAGATGTTGTAACCTTCAACGGTAAACAGATTCAGATTAAAAAATAATATGTATATTAAATCTATTCAGCTTACAGGATACAGAAATTATAAGAACGAAACGGTTTACTTTGACAAAGGTACCAACATTTTATTCGGTGACAATGCTCAAGGTAAGACCAATATTTTGGAATCAATCTTTATGTGTGCCACCACCAAATCACATAAAGGATCCAAGGACAAAGAAATAGTCGGATTTGATGAACCGGAAGCTCATATAACTTTATATTTTGACAAAGCAGGCGATGAATATAAAATCGATATACTTTTAAGAAAAGATAAATCAAAAGTTATTGCTTTAAACGGTTTAAAAATCAGAAGAGCTACGGAAATTCTTGGAATTTTAAATGTTGTTTTGTTTTCACCGGAAGATTTAAACATCATTAAGAACGGTCCTGCAGAGAGAAGAAGATTTATAGACATCGAATTATGCCAGCTTGATAATATATATCTTTACAATCTTACCAAATATTCAAAGATTGTTGAGCAGCGTAACAAGCTTATTAAAGATTCATATGATAACAAGGAACTTATAGATACTTTAAGTATCTGGGATATGCAGCTTGTTTCATACGGAAATTTAATTATTGAAAAAAGAAAGAAGTTTATTGAAGAATTAAACGAAATAATAAAAGTTATTCACAATAAACTTACAAACGGTAAAGAAGAAATAGAAATAAAATACGAACCTGATGTAGAGCCTGAAGATTTTGAGAAAGCTTTAAAAAAGAGTCGTGATAAAGATATTAAGTTAAAGCAGACAAGTGTGGGTCCTCACAGAGATGATTTTTCTTTTGTCGTAAACGGCATAGATATAAGAAAATACGGCTCTCAGGGACAGCAGAGAACTGCGGCTTTATCACTTAAACTTTCTGAAATTGAATTGGTTAAGCGTATAACCGGTCATGTTCCGGTATTACTTCTTGATGATGTATTATCTGAACTTGATAATAACAGGCAGAATTATCTTCTTAATACCATCGGAGATATTCAGACTATCATTACATGTACCGGTCTTGATGATTTTGTAAATAATAATTTTAAGATAGACAAAGTTATAAATGTTGTAAACGGAACTATTTCCTGTTCAAAATAGGAGGAAGAATGGCAACTGAACCTGTAAACAACTATGGCGCGGATCAAATACAGATACTCGAAGGACTTGAAGCTGTAAGAAAACGTCCCGGTATGTATATCGGTACTACTGCAAGCAGAGGTCTTCATCATCTTGTATACGAAATAGTTGATAATTCAATTGATGAAGCCTTGGCAGGTTATTGTACTCATATCGAAGTTGTTATTAACGACGACAATTCACTTACCGTAATCGATAACGGTCGCGGTATTCCTGTCGGAATTAATAAAAAAGCCGGAATTCCCGCTGTTGAAGTAGTATTTACAATTCTTCATGCCGGCGGTAAGTTCGGCGGTGGAGGATACAAAGTATCCGGCGGACTTCACGGAGTAGGTGCTTCAGTTGTTAATGCTTTGTCCGAATGGCTTGAAGTTAAGATTCGCCAGGGTGGTAAGGTATATCAACAGAGATATGAGAGAGGTAAAGTATGTTATCCTCTCAAAGAAATCGGAACTTGTCCCGTTGAAGAGACCGGTACTGAAGTAACTTTCTTACCCGACCCTCTTATTTTTACAGAGACTACTATTTTTGATTTTGATACCATAAAGCTTCGCTTAAGAGAAATGGCTTTCCTTACCAAAGGACTCAGAATTTCCTTAAGAGATGACAGAACCGATGACCATGCAAAATCTTTGGTTACCGACAGTATGATAGAAGAAGCCAAAGAAGCCGCAATGGGCAAAGAAGACGGTGATACTCAGATCGACAAACTCTTAAAAAGAGCGGCCGACGACACTGAAGCTCAGAAAAAAGAAAACAGAAAAGAAGTTTCTTTCTGCTACGACGGCGGTATCAAAGAATACGTTAAATATCTTAACCAGAGTAAGGAAGCTCTTTACGGAGACGTTCTTTACTTCGAAGGTGAGAAAAACGGAGTTTATGTTGAAGTGGCAATGCAGCACAATGACTCCTACAATGAAAGCATTTTTACTTTTGTCAATAACATTAGTACTCCCGAAGGCGGTACACATCTTCAGGGATTCAGAAATGCTTTAACAAAAACCCTTAATGATTACGCAAGAGGCGGCAAACTTCTTAAAGATAACGAGCAGAATCTTTCGGGCGAAGATATCAGAGAAGGTTTGACTGCTATCATCAGTGTTAAAATCGAAGACCCTCAGTTTGAAGGTCAGACTAAGCAAAAGCTTGGTAACAGTGAGGCAAGAGGTGCAGTAGACAGCATCTTAAGTGAAAAACTCACTATTTATCTTGAGCAGAATCCTTCAGTAGGTAAGACAATTTGCGACAAATCTATCTTAGCTTCCCGTGCAAGAGAAGCAGCAAGAAAAGCAAGAGAACTTACCAGAAGAAAAACGGCTCTTGATATAGGTGCATTACCCGGCAAGCTTGCAGACTGTTCGGACAAAGATCCCAAGAATTGTGAAATCTACATAGTTGAGGGAGATTCCGCGGGCGGAAGTGCCAAGACCGCAAGAAACAGAGCAACTCAGGCTATCTTACCTTTGAGAGGTAAAATCTTAAACGTTGAGAAAGCCCGTCTTGATAAAATTTATGCCAATAAAGAAATAAAAGCCATGATTACCGCATTCGGTACAGGTATTCATGACGAATTCGATATTTCAAAGCTTCGCTATCATAAGATTATTCTTATGACCGATGCCGACGTTGACGGAGCACATATATCGACACTTCTTTTGACATTCCTTTACAGATTTATGCAGGGACTTATTAAAGCAGGTCATGTATATCTTGCTCAGCCTCCGCTTTATCAGCTTAAGAAAAACAACAAAGTATGGTATGCATACTCTGACGATGAATTAAATTCAATTCTTAATGAAGTCGGAAGAGACGGCAACAATAAGATTCAGCGTTACAAAGGTCTTGGTGAAATGGATGCCGACCAGCTTTGGGAGACCACAATGGATCCCGAGCACAGAATACTCTTAAGAGTAAATATGGATGAAGATGCTCAGTCAGAGCTCGATCTTACATTTACTACTCTTATGGGTGATAAGGTTGAGCCCAGAAGAGACTTTATCGAGACTAATGCCAAATATGTAAAGAACCTTGATATACAGTAATTTATGTAACAAATTTAAGTAATCAGGAGTAAGAATGGACGAGACTATTTTTGATAAGGCACCTGAATATGACAAAATTCATGAAGTAGACCTGAAGAAGACTATGGAATCTTCTTATATCGACTATGCAATGAGCGTTATTGCCGCCAGAGCATTGCCTGATGTAAGAGATGGTCTTAAGCCAGTACAAAGGCGAGTGCTTTATTCAATGAATGAGTTGAATAACGGGCCCGATAAACCGCATAGAAAAAGTGCACGTATCGTAGGTGATACAATGGGTAAATATCACCCTCACGGTGACAGTTCTATTTACGGCTCTTTAGTATACATGGCTCAGGAATGGTCATTAAGATATCCTCTTATTGACGGTCATGGTAACTTTGGTTCGGTCGACGGAGACGGAGCAGCTGCAATGCGTTACACAGAAGCTCGTCTTTCCAAAATTTCGACAGAATTACTTGCCGACCTTAACAAAGATACGGTTGACTTCGTTCCCAACTTTGATGAAACAGAGAAAGAGCCCACTGTTCTTCCGAGCCGTTATCCTAACCTCTTAGTTAACGGTACTACCGGTATCGCAGTAGGTATGGCTACCAACATTCCTCCTCATAATTTAAGGGAAATTGTTGCGGCAGTAGTTAAGATTATCGACAACAAAATCGATGAAGACAGAAATACCGATATCGAAGAAATACTTGATATAGTAAAAGCTCCCGATTTTCCTACCGGCGCCATGATTCTCGGTACCAGAGGATGTGAAGAAGCATACAGAACCGGTCGCGGTAAGATAAGAGTTCGCGCCGTAACCGATATTGAAGAAATGCCCAACGGCAAGAGCCGTATTATTGTTACCGAACTTCCTTATCTTGTTAACAAAGCAAATCTTATCGAAAAGATTGCTGAGCTTGTTAAAGACAAGAAGATTGACGGAATCACAGATCTTCGCGACGAGACCAGCCGTGAAGGTATGCGTATAGTTATCGAGTTAAGAAGAGATGTTAATGCCAATGTCGTTCTTAACAAATTATACAAGCATACACAGCTTCAGGATTCTTTTGGCGTAATAATGCTTGCACTTGTTAATAACGAGCCCAAGGTATTGAATCTTCTTCAGATGCTTGAGTACTACCTTAAGCACCAGGAAGATGTAGTTACCAGAAGAACCAAATACGATCTTAACAAGGCCGAAGAAAGAGACCACATTTTACAGGGTCTTCTCAAGGCTTTAGACTTTATTGATGAAGTAATCTCAATCATCAGAGCAAGTGCCAACACTCAGGCAGCCAAGGACGGATTGATTGAAAGATTCGGTTTTACTGATGCTCAGGCTCAAGCAATTGTCGACATGAGACTTCGTGCTCTTACCGGTTTGGAAAGAGAGAAGCTTGAGAACGAACACGCTGACTTAGTTAAACTTATTGCTGAGTTAAAAGCAATTCTTGCTGATGAAAAGCTTCTCCTTGGAGTAATCAAGAAAGAAATACAGGAAATTTCCGACAAATACGGTGATGACAGACGTTCCACAATCGGTGTTGACGAATACGACATCGTAGATGAAGACTTAATCCCCGATGAGAACGTAGTAATTGCCTGCACAAATCTCGGTTACATCAAGAGAATGACCGTTGACAATTTCAGAGCTCAGAATCGTGGCGGTGTAGGTATCACAGGTATGAGACCTATCGACGAAGATTACCTTCGCGATTTACTTATGACCAATACCCACGGATATGTTCTTTTCCTTACCAACTTTGGAAGAGCATATAAGCTTAAAGTTTACGAGATTCCCGAAGCCAGCCGTATCGCAAGAGGAACCGCAATGGTTAACCTTTTACAGTTAGGACCCGGCGAGAAGGTTAATGCTATAATTCCCGTAGACAGTTTTGATGAGAAGAAATGCTTATTCTTTGTCACCAAGAGCGGTATTGTTAAAAAGACTCCTCTTATCGACTATGCAAATATTCGTAAGAACGGTCTCAATGCTATCAATCTTCGTGACGATGACAGACTTGTGGAAGTTAAGACCACATCAGATGGTGACAAAGTATTTATTGTTACCAGAAAGGGTATGTGTATCGAATTCGACGAATCCGAAGTAAGACCTTTAAGCAGAGCCGCTACAGGTGTTAAGGGTATCGAACTCGACAAGGGCGATGAAGTAATCGGAATGCAGCTCGATCACCAGGGCGATTCACTTCTCTTCGTTTCCGAGAACGGTATCGGTAAGAGAACCAATCTTGAAGATTTCAAGATTCAGCACAGAGGCGGTAAAGGACTTAAATGCTACAGAATTACCGAAAAGACCGGTGAAGTTGTAGGTGTTAAGGCTGTAACCGACGATCACGAAATAATGATGATTACCACTCAGGGAATTATTATCCAGATAAGAATGAGTGAAATCAAAGAACTTAGTCGTATCACATCAGGCGTTAAGCTTATGGATTTAAGAGACGGTGTCAAGATTGCCAAGATTGCCAAGGTAAGAACCGGTCTCGGACTTCAGGAAGCAGACCCCGAAGATGACGAAGAATACGGCGAAGACATGGAAGACCGCGTCAGAGAGGCCAAAGAAGCTGAAGAAGAAAGTGACGAATAAGTCAGAATTTTAAGTTTTTCACCCCGCTTGTGTGACAAACGGGGTGAAATTATTTGCGTAAAAATAATTGTTAGTATATAATAGCCACGTGTATTATCACAAAGCTTTAAGAGAATGTGTAGATTTTAGCATTGGAAAGAAAAAGAAACGTTGTAATATACAAGATAATAAAAGGTACAACATGGTTCTTTTACCCCAAGATTAAAGTTGAGGGAATAGAGAATCTTCCGAAGGACGGAGCTATTGTTGTAGGTAACCATTCGCAGATGAACGGTCCGATTATGGGAGAGCTTTATTTTCCCGGAAAGTTCTCGATATGGTGCATAGCGGAAATGATGGACAAGAAACTCGTTCCAGCCTACGCCTACAAGGATTTCTGGTCTAATAAACCCAAGTCCGTAAGATGGTTTTACAAAATTCTTTCCTACATAATCGCACCCATATCGGAGTGTATCTTTACCAATGCCGATACAATTGCGGTTTATAAGGACAAGCGCATACTTAATACATTTAAAGAATCTTCAGAAAAATTACGTGAGGGATATTCTGTCGTTATTTTTCCGGAAGATTACGATGAGCATAACAATATAGTTCATGAATTCCAGCGTGGATTCGTGAATGTAGCTAAGATGTATTACAAAGAAACAGGTAAAGACATTCCCTTTGTTCCGTTATATATCTGTCCCAGGCTTAAAAAGATGATTATCGGTAAGCCCATCATGTACAATCATGAGGAGAATCCGAAAGTAGAGCAGGACAGAATATGCAACTACTTAATGGATGAGATATCCGAAATAGCATACAGTCTTCCGACTCATGTTGTGGTACCTTATCCTAATATTTCAAAGAAAGATTATCCGGTCAGCACAAGACCTTAGTTACATTTATGAAAAAACCGGCAGTAGATTATACGAAACTCAGATTTTCAAATATTAATTCACCTGAGTTCAAGCATTTATGGCTTATTTTGGGATGGGTGTGGTATCTTACCATGTACATCCTTACAGAGAAATTCGTTCCGATAGAGAAATGTCACGAAGTACACAGTGTAGTAGACGATATAATTCCTTTTAACGAATACTTTATACTCGCTTACACATCCTGGTACTTTATGCTTGTAGGTTCGCTTTTATACTTTTTACTTTACGACGTTAAGAGCTTCGTCAATGCTCAGAAGTTCATTATCGCGACACAGGTAATCGGTATAGCGACATACATTATTTGGCCTTCGGTTCAGTACTTAAGACCTACGACATTCGAGCATGAAAATTTCTGCACATTTTTACTCGGACTGATATACGGAGTAGACACTCCCACCGGAGTATGTCCTTCGCTTCACGTGGGATATTCTTTGGCACTGCTTTCTGTCTGGCTTAAGAAAAAAGATATTAAGCTTGTTTGGAAAGTAATCATGACATTATGGGTAATATTGATATGCGTATCGGTTATGTTTGTTAAGCAGCATTCTTTTACCGATGTATGGGCAGCGGTAGTTATGTGCGCGTTGATTGAGCTGGTACTTTTTGGCAAAGATTATTATAAAAAATTATTTTCTAAGAAAGAGGCAACTGTTTAATGGCTAGAAGAAGATGGGGTGACAGAAGAGACGGTAAGGTAATAAGAGACATTGATTCCATGCACTACATAATGCCGCTTATGTATCCCAACCGTTGTGACAATGAAGCATTTATGACGCTTCATATTAATCTTGAGAAGACAGAAGAATACATTAAGCAAAAGAATAAAGAAAATCCCGATAACAAGATAGCTATATTTGAAATAATTATAGCAGCTACTCTTAAGGCAATCAGACTTCGTCCTCACATGAATCGCTTCATTGCCAATAAGACAATGTATCAGAGAAATGAACTTACGGCTGCTTTTACCGTTAAGAAGAATTTCCGTGATGACGGTGAAGAGACTCTTGCAAGAGTAGTGGCTGAAGACGGCGATACATTAGAGACCATCAACAAAAAGGTTGTCGATCAGATTAACTTCTGTAAGACCAGTACCGATGAGTCTACCGAAGCAATGAATTTCATTCAGAAGCTTCCCGGCAAGAAATTTATCGGTGCAATGGCCAGAATGCTTGACAGACACGGACTTATGCCCAAGTCAGTTATCGCTACCGATCCTTATCAGTGTACAGTTGTTCTTACCAACTTAGGTTCAATCGGTATGAATATCGGTTATCACCACCTTATGAACTGGGGTACCACATCGATTTTCATCGTAATCGGTAAGAAACACAACAGACCCCATTACGACAAAGACGGTAACATCACCATGAGAAGAGAAATGTCTCTTTCAATTACCATTGACGAGAGAATTTCCGACGGATTCTACTATGCAAGATCCTTAAGACTTTTAAAGAAGCTTATTGAGAATCCTGAGTTATTGGAACTTCCGATTGAGGAAGAAGTTAAATACTAAAATAAAAGCCCGGACTGCTTATCGGTCCGGGCTTATTATTTATATATCGATATACGAAGAACTTCTCTTTTTCTTTTTACGGGGGCGACCGCTTCTTACTTCCTTTTTGTATGCTTTGTAAGAAGGACCGGGAACGTGACGTTTTCTCTTATGCCATCTTCTCGACGCCTTACGCCTTTCGGCGAAATGAACATTCCTGAAAAGTCGCTTTATTAATGTGAAAAGCATTATGGCACCGAAGACTCCGAGAACTACATAAATGATATTGTTGATGTAGATGTAAGTCGGTTTCTTTTGCTCCTCTAAGTCAGAAGCATCGGACTTATCAAAAGCAAATTCTGTCTCGGCGGACTTGGAAAAGAAAATGTCAGCCTTGCCAAGATATACACCTTTGTAATCATAAGTTACAGTCGCAACCTTATCGGAGTCGGATTCGTTGTCAATTGATAAGGTGGAATTCAAATCGCTGAAAGTAAGAGTCTTGGGGAGGATAACCATTGAGGAATTATCCATGGTAAATATCGGCCTTGAGTCACCGAATACATCGGAGTCCGAATGGAAGAAGCTTTCATCCGTAACGATAAACTTGGTTTCGTAATCGTATACCCTTACTTTTTCAAAATTTGAAAAACCGTAATCAAACAAAAGATTGGTGTCATCATACTGATAAGGAGTTTCTTCTTTCATGACAACACATATGAGCTTCATGCCGTTTCGCTCAGCGCAGGATACGAGGGTGTTGCGGGATTCGTCGGTGTAGCCGGTCTTGGAACCCACAAGTCCGTCGCAACTTTTGGTGCCGCGGAAGAAATAGTTGGTGGAACCTAAGATAAAGTCGTCGGGCTGGTACTCGGTAGCGTACCAGTGATAAGTAGGAGTACGACAGATTTTCGAAAGAAGCTCATTTTTAAAAAATGCACGAGCCATCAACGCTAGGTCATAAGCGGAAGTGTAATGATTAGGATCGGTATAGCCGTGTGCATTATTAAAATGAGTATCGGTGCAACCAAGTTCCTTGGCCCGCTCATTCATAAGCTTCACAAAAGAATCAATGTCTCCGCTAACATATTCTGCGACGGCATTGGCCACTTCATTGGCGGATACTACGAGGATACCGTAGAGACATTCTTCCAAAGTCATTTTTTCGCCGGGATCGATACCCATGTTGGAAGCATCGCGCGGAATACTCATGACAGCGTCATAGGAAAACTCGACCATATCGTTAAGATTGGCGCCGTCCTTCTCCATAGCAAGAAGAGAAGTCATAAGTTTTGTGGTGCTGGCGGGATACATTGTCTCGTGAGCATTCTTTTCATATAGGATTACGCCGGTGTCGGCATCCATCAAAACAGCAGAATAGCAATTGACCGCAGGACCTACGGGCCAGTTATCTACGGAATTGGACTTAACGGGCATCTGAAGGTTTTGTTCCATATATGAAACCTCGCTTGCGTAAGACGTCGCAGGCGAGAGTAGAATAGACACGAATGTAATTGTAAACAGTGCTTTTTTAAAGAAGTTTCTTTTCATACATAAATCTCCGAGTATCATGATACCATAATTTAGTTGACAATAAAAATCGAATTGGCTATATTTTCTATGAAGATTTTATGAGTTAAGAATGTAAGGACAGATATGAGACTTAGAAATATTACAGGTTCCGAAGAAGTAATTGCAAATAGTGAATATGTCATTCACGAGCCTTCAAGCGGCAAGTGGAAAGAGATTTTTGGTAATGACCATCCGGTTTATATAGAGATTGGTATGGGAAAGGGTCGCTTTATCATTGACAATGCGCTTAAGTATCCCGATGTGAATTTTATCGGTATAGAGAAATACTCAAGTGTATTATTACGTGCGCTTCAGAAGCTTGACGCTATGGAGACTGTTCCTTCCAACCTTCGATTTTTGTGCATTGATGCCAAGGAGATCACAGAATATTTCGGAAAGGGTGAAGTAGACAAGATTTATCTTAACTTCTCCGACCCCTGGCCCAAGGACCGACACGCCAAGAGACGTCTTCCTTCGAGACAGTTTCTTTCGCTGTACGATGTTATCCTGAACAAAGAAGGAAAGCTTGAATTTAAAACCGACAATCGCGGACTTTTTGACTTTGCGATTGAAGAGCTTGAGCCCGCAGGCTGGAAAGCAGAGGCGGTTACTTACGATCTTCATGCCGATGCAGTGATGAGTAAGGACAATATCATGACAGAGTACGAGGAGAAATTTTCCTCAATCGGTAACCCTATTTGTAAGTATATAATCAGCCGATAACGGTAATATTATTGACAAAAGAAGTGCCTTAGGGTACAATCAACTTTGTTTGAAAGCAAAACGGGGTGTGGCTCAGTTTGGTAGAGCGCGGCGTTCGGGACGCCGAGGTCGCAAGTTCGAATCTTGTCACTCCGATGTAGAATCAAGGGTTTCGGTGATTCCGAAACCCTTTTCTTATACAAAAATGGGGGTATGAAAAATGACAGACTTTATTACTATCACAGCATGCGGTGAATGCTGTGTCGGTTGTTCCAAAAAGAAAGAGGGTTCCTGCCCCGGTTGCATCGAGGCTGACGGACGCGTTCCTGAATGGGCGCAGTCGGGAATGTGCAAGGTACATGCATGTTGCAAAGAGCATAAGGCTCGGTTTTGCGGCGTATGTATTGAATTTCCCTGCGAGAAACTTCCGCAGATGATTTCCTGGAATCCACAGATTGTTGAACATCTTTCAGCTCTTAGAGATGAGTATATTATAAGCACATTGTCCGAAAAGTATGCGGTCAGACGATTAACCGAAGCGGACATCTCAAAAGTTTTGACTCTATGTGAACAGAATACCCTTTATTATCAATATTGCCCGCCGTTTGTGTCCGAACAAAGTATCCGTGATGACATGAACGCACTTCCGCCAGGTAAGACAAAAGCGGATAAATACTACCTTGGCTACTTTAAAGAAGATCAACTTATTGCTATTATGGATCTTATTATGTCTTTCCCCGACAAGACTACAGCGTTTATCGGTTTCTTTATGACGGATGTTGCCATGCAAGGCAAAGGATTAGGAAGCACTATTGTCACAGAACTTTGCAATGCAATGTCACGAATAGGCATGAAGGAAATACGCCTTGGCTGGGTTAAAGGTAACCCACAAGCTGAGCATTTTTGGAAAAAGAATGGATTTGCAGAAACCGGTGTGACCAACGAAACGGAAAAATATACGGTGGTAGTAGCACGAAGAGAATTATAAAACGTAAAAAAGGACTTTGGATTTCCAAAGTCCTTTTGATGTCTGTAAAACTAAATTGTCTTGATAAATTGTGATATATAATGCAGTGCCGCACCGGCAGCGATAGATTCATGTTTGTAAGAACAAAGCTTAATGAAATCTGCGTCGGAATCGAAAGTGCTGATTTTTAAAGTACGGCGCTTAATATCATCAAGGTAAGGTTCCAAATAAGCTCCGACATAGCCACCGAGAATAATATCGCAATCAAGAATAGCGCGGACATTAATTATAGTGGAGGCCATATAGTCGAGGTATCGGTCCCAGTTATCGAGGATCTTTTCGTCGGTGGTGACTGCAAGATTTGCAAAATATCCTGCTAAATCGTCCTGAGAAAGATTGGTAGCTGCAAGATAAGGGTCAACACAACCGCACTGACCACAGTAACACTGTCTGCCGTGAGGTACCAAAGTGATATGACCGACTTCAGCGGAACGGAAGTTGTTACCGGAATATACCTTGCCATTTATCAGCATGGAACCGCCGACGTTGTTACTGAGCAAAATGTAGAAAGTATTCTGAATTTCTTTATTAACCCATTTTTCTGCAAAGCAAGAAGCTTTCGCATCGTTAAACATGGAAATGTCATAAGGAATATACTTACTGAACATTTCATAAGTGTTCTCTTCAAATCCCATGATGCGGCTGTAGAAAACAGTTCGATTATCCGACTGAACCAAAGCGGGGATACCGATTCCCACACCGAGTATCTTCTTTTCATCGAAGTTATTGTCCTTAACAAAAGTATTTAATAAAGATGCAACTTCTTTGAAATAAGAATCTGTGTATTCAAAAGCAAGCCAGTTTCTCTTAAAAGAAATAATCTTACCGTTAAGGTCGACGGCAACGCAGGAAACATGGTGCTTGGTAATATCAAGGCCCAAAGAAATCTTAGCCTCGGCGCAAAGAGAATAGGTGATGGCTCTTCTGCCGCCGGTCTGGCCGCGCGAACCGCTTACCTGAATAAGACCAAGATCCGACAGATATTCAATGTTCTTGGTAACTGTCGGAAGTGTGAGATTTAAACTTGAAGCGAGGTCGGTCTTGGTAGCGTCCTCGTGATTCAAAAAATATGAGTAAATATTTGAAGTATTGAATTTTCTGAGATTAAAATCGAAACTTTCCATATGTTCAGTGTCCGGATGTGTATTGAAAGATGATTCGATTAGGCTGTAACACTATCGAAAACGATTAATTACACATATATCATACATTATTTGCGGATTATTTGCACAACTATTTTTAGGAGGATTAAAAAATAGTTGTGCAGGCTTAATCCGTAGAAATGAGGAGTTTATTTGGCTATGATGTTCTGCATATCAATCCATACTCCGTCCAGAGCTTCGATGACTTTCTTGTAAAGATCGTACTTCTTTTCATAATCATCATGAGCCCACTGTCTCGGCAAAATCGCTTCGTTGATTCTGCACATATGATTGGCTGCATCGGTAACGTCAGCGTAATCTCCGACTGCGGTAGCGATTGCTATGGCACAACCGAGAGCGCCGGTTTCCCCGACATCTACTGTTTCAACAGGGAGATTCATTACGTCAGCAAACATCTGAGTCCATTCTTTAGATTTGGCAACGCCGCCTGCTAAGCGGATTACAGCTTCTTTCTTTTCCCGCGTGTTCATAAGACGATCTAAGTGCCATCTGTGAGAGAACACTATGCCTTCGTAAACGGAGCGGAGCATGTAGTGTCTGGTGTGCGATGCATCAAGACCGATGAAAGCGGCTCTTGCAAGAGGATTTACGTTACTTGCTGTTAAGAACGGCAAAAAAATGGGTACGAAATCCTTGGGCTGAAACTCTTTGCACCAGCTGTTCATGATGTCATATATACTCTGCCCGTTTTTCTCGGCTTCTTTTTTAACTTCAGGCAAAATCTGGCGAATAAACCATTCGTTGTTGCCTGCCGAGGTGGGGCTTGATTCCTCGATGAGGTAGTACCCGGGAAGGCAGAAAATTGAATTCATCTGCACGCTTCCGTCGAGAACGGGAGTCTTTCTGGGATACTCGTTAATGCTCCAGGTACCCGCAATCATGCAGATATTTTTATCGTCAGTAACATTTACCGCAAGAGCACAAGCGTTTATATCAAACATTCCGCCAATGACGGGAGTTCCTTCTTTTAACCCGGTAGCTTCGCTAGCTTCTCGAGTGATGTGTCCGGCAATATCGGTAGATAAGCAGATGGGAGGAAGAGCGTCCCACAACTTTTCTATTCCGAAAAGCTTTAAGAGTTCTTTGTCAAAAGAAGCCGTATGCAGATTCATAAGTCCTGTTCCGGAGTAATCCGTAATCTCTGCGCGGGCTTCGCCGGTTAAACGAAAACGTACATAGTCTTTACACTCAAAAACCCATTGAATCTTGTCTATTGCTTCGGGTTCGTTGTCGCGAATCCATGCAAGAAGGCAGATGGGCTGGCATGCCATGATGTGCTGGCACGATAATTCGAAGGCCTTGTCTTCGGTTCCGTCTGCTTTCCAGTCGGAAGCATATTTCCAGGCACGATTGTCGGAAGAAATGATACCTCTTCTGACAGGGTGACCGTCCTTACCCCAAAGATACAGGCCTTTGCCGTGACCGCAAAGGCCCACACCGGCAATATCTTCGGGATTGATGTTATTTTTTTCAATTAATCCGCGAATCACGGCGCAGTTATCGTCCCACATCTGATCCATGTCGCGTTCCACAAAATCGGGGGCGGGAGTGATGGCTGCGGTTGCAATGCTTTCTACAGCTATCTGTCTGCCTTCTTTGTCAAAAAGGGCAGCTTTGGTGTTGGTTCCGCCGTTATCAAGTCCAAGGTAATATCTCATACTTTTTCTGCAACTCCTTCCATGTACCGTTCTTCAATAAATGTTTTGGCCTTGGTGATGTAGTCTTCCCAATCCATTCCGTCGGAGTACCACATCTCCATCATATAGGGTCCGGCATATCCCAGATCTTCAAGGATTTTAAATCCTTTGGCAAAATCCACGCAGCCCTCACCGAATGTAACAGACTTAAACTTGCCGGAAAAAGTAGGGGTAACGGCGAGAGTGTCTTTTAGGTGAACAGCTACTATATCGTGAATTCCGAGGGTTAACTCTGATTTCACATCATTTCCCCAGGCGGTCAGATTGCCAAGATCGGGATATACCGTAAACCAAGGGGAAGGAATCTCATCTTTATATTGTTTATATCTGGTGATACTGCTCATAAGTTCCGTGTCCATGATTTCCATGGCAAGCATAACCTGGTACTTCTCGGCGAGTCTGGCCGAATATACCAATCCATCAAGAAAGTATTGAAGGCTTTCTTTGGTTGATTTCTCATAATAAACGTCGTAACCCGCAAGCTGAATCACGCGGATACCGAAATCTCTGCAAAAAAGAATTGCTTTTTCCATAAGTTCATATGCTTTGGCTCTTATGGAAGGATCGGAACTACCGAAAGGAAAACGTCTGTGGCAGCTTAAACACATAGAGGGGATGGGCACGCCGGTTTTTTTGATGGCCCGGCGAAGCTTATCTTTGTGGGCGTCATCCCAATAAAGTCTTTCTATTCTTTCATCTTTTTCATCTATAGATATTTCAACGTAGTCATATCCCAAATCTTTGGCCGTCTGTAGGCGGCGCTCCCAACTCATTGCAGACGGGAGGGCTTTCTCATACAGGCCAAGTAAATGATTACCTAACATGTAATAAACCTCCTTAAATGTAATCTTAATAAAATGCATTTAATAAAACGGGTTTATATAACGATTTAAATTTAGCACATTTTGAACCCAAATTGCAATCCACCTTCAAAAGTCAAAAATAACGAAATCAAAATAACAGGATTGTGCAAAAATGCCAAATATAGGGCAAAAATGTTAATTTTTCAAAGTTGAAGTTGACAACCGGAAATTTGAGTGCTACATTCGGTTTATAAATTCGTTATACAAAACGGCTTTATATAATAACAAATTTTGAGCATGTTCAATACAAAGAAAAAGAAAAACTAAATAGGAGGGTATTTAAAATGCCGGTAAGAGGAAGTATTCCAAAGACTATGAAAGCTTTGGTTGCTTACAGCAAGGACGATTACAGATTGGAACTTGCTTATCCCACTCCCGAATGCGGCCCCGATGACATTATCATTAAGACGGAAGCCTGCGGAATTTGTGCAGGAGATCTTAAATGTAAGCACGGTGCAGCAATGTTCTGGGGAGACGATATTCAGCCTTCTTGGGTTAAGCCGCCTTTCATTCCCGGTCACGAATTCTACGGAACCATCGTTCAGATGGGCGAGAACGTTGAAGGATATGAGCTTGGTGAAAAAATTACCGCCGATCAGATCGTTCCTTGCGGAAAGTGTCGCTTCTGTAAGGATGGACACTATTGGATGTGTCAGCCTCACGACATGTATGGATTCATGAACTATACAAACGGTGGTATGGCTGAGTATGTAAGATACGGTAAGACTTCTGTTATTTCAAAGCTTCCTAAGGACATGCCTTTGGAGCAGGCAGCGCTCGTAGAACCTTACGGTTGCTCAAAGCACGCTGTAGACAGAGCAGAAATCACCAATGAAGATGTAGTAGTTATCTCCGGTGCCGGAACACTCGGACTCGGAATGATTACATACGCCAGAATGAAGAATCCCAAGAAGCTCATAGTTCTTGATATGCAGGATAACAGACTTGAGCTTGCCAAGAAGTTTGGCGCGGATTTGGTATTTAACCCCGGCAAGTGTGATGTGGACAAAGAAATCAAAGCACTCACCGATGGTTACGGATGCGACATCTACATTGAGGCAACCGGTAATCCCGCAAGCGTAGTTCAAGGACTTACGGTTATAAGAAAGCTCGGAACATTCGTAGAGTTCTCGGTATTCGGTAAGGAAACTACAGTAGACTGGTCCATTATCGGTGACCGAAAGGAGCTCGACATCAGAGGAGCACACCTTAGCCCTTACGCATATCCTTTCGTAATTGAAAATATGATGAACGGAAATTTGAAGACAGAAGGGGTTATTACAAGAATTCTTCCTATCGAAGAGTGGGAAAAGGGATTCGATCTGGCTTCGGGACGAGAGGGAGACCTCAAAGTAGTTCTGAAATTCGATTAATGTATCAAATTTCCAAAACAGTGTAGTATTTTACAATGAACTTGGCCCTAAAGGCTTATATAATTTAAACTAGATAAATAAATTCTTTCGGAAAAAGGAGGAAAGTATGAAGAAGGTATTGGCACTTATGTTGGCAACAGTAATGGCAGTGTGTTTACTGACAGGTTGTGGCTCAACCGAAACACCTGCCCAGGGAAGCAGTAACAGTGATACAAAATCTCCCGCAGTAACCAACTCAACATCAACAACATCATCAGCAGATTTTGACTGGAAAAAGTTCGAAGGCCAGGAAATCACAGTTCTTTTCAGCGAACATACATATGCAGATGCAGTTGAAGAAAAGCTTGGTGAATTTACAGAGAAGACCGGTATTAAGGTTAACTACTCATCGATGCCCGAAGGTAACTATTTCGAGAAGTTGAACGTAGAGCTTAGCTCTCACTCAGGTTCCATCGATGTATTCATGACAGGTGCTTATCAGTCATGGGAATATGCAACAGCAGGTAACCTTGAGCCCCTTGAAAAGTACATCGGCACAGATCTTACCAGTCCCGACTGGAAATATGACGACTTTATCCCCGCAGTTATCGATGCTCTTAAATGGGACCTCGTTCCCGGTCATGCAGTAGGCAGCGGTTCTCAGTGGGCACTCCCCATGGGTTGGGAAGTAAACATTCTTACCTACAACAAGAGAATCCTTGAAGCTAACGGAATTAAGCCTCCCAAGACAGCAGAAGAACTTCTTGAAGCAGCTAAGGCTTTAAAGGAATTCGACGGAAGCGGATCATACGGTCTTGCAGTTCGTGGTCTTCCCGACTGGGGAACTATTCATCCCGCATACATGTCAATGTATTCAACCTGGGGTGCTAAGGATTTCGAAATTGAGAACGGTAAGCTTGTAAGTAAGGTTAACTCTCCCGAAGCAGTAGCTATGACTGAGTATTGGGTAGACCTTGTTAAGAACGGAAGCGCTCCTCAGTGGGCAACATACGGTTGGGAAATGTGCGGCGCAGACCTTGGTGCCGGCAAAGCAGCTATGATGTGGGACGCAGACAGAGGCGGTTACACACAGAACACTCCCGGTTCTTCCAACGAAGCAGGCAACATGGCATTCGGTATGGTTCCTTATCCCGCATCCGCAGGAAAGACAGAAGCTGATATGAAGTCTAACCTTTGGGTATGGTCAATGGCAATGAACGCAGACTCTTCCAAGAAGGAAGCAGCTTGGTACTTTATGCAGTACTTCACAAGCCCCGAGTTTATGCTTTGGTCAGGTGTTGAGAAGGCTTGTACAGATACACCTCGTACATCCGTACTTAACAGCGACGCTTACAAGAACTCAGTAGCAGGTGCAGAAGGTTACTACGAAGCATTCTCAACAATTTCCAAGAATGCAAGCATCTTCTTTACCGCACAGCCTTACTTTACTGAGACAACAACAGAATGGGCTAAGACACTTCAGTATCTTGTTACCACTGATAAGTATTCATCCGTTCAGGAAGCTATGGATGAGTTAAAGGCTACAATGGATGAACTCGTATCCGATCTTGAAGTAGAGTAATCTACAAGCAATACAAAATATAACAAGGTTTCGGGGGAAGGCATCTTCCCCCGGCCTTGAAAAATTTATGAGGTATAGAAATGGCGGCAAAGAAAAATGGTAACGATAAATCAGAGTTTAATACGGTTCCCTTTTCGACACGAGTTCGACCTTATTTAATCGTTGCTCCTTCACTGATTATTACAATCGGAATCATGGTTCCCTTTGCAATGGCAATTTGGTATTCTCTTACCAATTATTCTTTTAAACTTCCCACACATAAATTTATTGGTATTTCTAACTGGGTTAATATGTTGGGTGATGCGTCATTTTGGGGCGCAGTTAAGATATCTTTATTGTATGGTGTTATTTCTACAGTGTTAGAAATGCTTATTGGACTTGGGGTTGCAATTCTGCTTAATAATTTGAATAATGGGCTTTCAAAAGTACTTCGTGTTCTGCTTGTTTTCCCTTTGATGATTGCTCCCGTAACGGCAACAATCGTATGGCAGTTAATGTTAAACAGTTCCGTAGGTATCGTTGAAAAGCTTTTGAATAAATTCGGTGTTTACAATTTCCCTTGGGCAGCCGCCCCCGGAACGGCTCTTATGACTGTAATAATAATCGATGTCTGGATTAATACTGCATTCATTATTTTGCTTGTTCTGGCAGGACTTCAATCACTTCCCAAATCACCCTTTGAATCTGCCAAAATCGATGGCGGAAGCGCGTGGTTCAATTTTACAAATCTTACACTCCCTATGCTTAAGCCGAGCTTATACATCGCGCTTTTATTCAGATTCATGGCTGCCCTTCAGGAATATGCGGTAATCTTCGCATTAACCAAGGGAGGTCCCGGCGATTCGCTTATGTCCTTATCACTTACCGCTTACCAGAAAGGCTTTAAGTTCCAGAAGTTTGGTGCGGCTATACCCTACATACTCGTTCTTTGGCTGATTATCAATAT
Source organism: Lachnospiraceae bacterium (assembly GCA_017553505.1). Classification (GTDB taxonomy): domain Bacteria; phylum Bacillota; class Clostridia; order Lachnospirales; family Lachnospiraceae; genus UBA1258. Next base: position 195,531 of record JAFZLD010000006.1, on the reverse strand, counting down.
TGCGGCCAAGAAGATAGTTAAGCTCCAGCGTACTGCGCAAAAGCAGGCAGCAGGACTGGAAGAGTAAGGAGGGCGAAGATGAAGACAGGAAAACAAAAAGCACTGAATATTCTTATGAATGTTCTTTTGATAATATATGCCGTATTTGCACTCTTCCCTTTAATCTGGATGGTTATGATTTCTTTTAAATCCGATACGGAAGTGTTCACCACTACCTTCGCTTTCCATCCGACGCTTGCCAACTACAAAGAAGTTCTTCTTCGTTCGGATTACGGAAGATACATTCTTGACAGCGTTATCGTGTCGGGCGGTGCGGTACTTGTGTCCATCATAGTAGGTGTACCTGCGGCTTATGCACTTGCAAGATACAATTTCCCGAGAAAAGAAGACCTGGCATTTCAGATTCTTTCTTACAAATTTGCACCTGAAATCCTTGTAGTATTACCGCTTTTCATGATTTATCAGAAGCTTGGTCTTTACGACAGCTACCTGGGACTTATCTGGGTATATCAGCTTATATCGTTACCGCTTTTGATTTGGGTTGTGCGCGGATACTTCGAAGATATTTCGGTGGAAATCGAATATGCGGCTCAGGTCGACGGCTATAGCTGGTACCAGATTTTCTTTAAGATGCTGGTGCCCCTTATTAAGCCCGGTCTTGTATCCTCGGCACTTCTTGCATTTATTTTTGCATGGAACTCATTTACTTTCCCGCTGATTCTTTCCAGTAACAAGGTATATCCTGTTACGGTTGCAATCATGAAATACTTGGGAACCGACAGCGCTCACTACGGTCAGCTCGCGGTTGCTTCGACAGTTTCGGCATTACCCGCCGTTATCTTTGCACTTTGCATACAGAAGCACCTTGTACGCGGACTCAGCTTCGGTGCCGTGAAAGGTTAGGGGGATTTATGGCTAGAATACAACTTGAAAATGTCAGGAAAGCCTTCGGAAAAGTACAGGCTCTTGACGGAATATCAATAGATGTTAAGGACAAGGAGTTCTTTGTTCTTTTCGGACCTGCGGGTGCAGGCAAAACAACAATTTTAAATTGCATTGCGGGTATAGCTATGCCGGAAGAAGGATTGATTAAGTTTGACGGAGAAATAAAGAACTTAATCGATCCCGCGCACAGAAACGTAGCGATGGTTTTTGAGAACTACGCATTATATCCGCAGATGACCGTATACGACAACATGGCTTCGGCTTTAAGAAGTAAGCTCTACAAAACGCCCGAAGACGAAATCAGAGAGCGCATTATGTGGGCGGCCAAGACCATGAAGATGGAGAACCTCTTGGAGCGTCTTCCGAGCCAGCTTTCAAACGGCCAGAAGCAGAGAGTTGCCATGGGACGCGCGCTTGTACGTACTCCCAACGTATTCTTAATGGACGAACCGCTTGCGCACCTTGATGCCAAGCTTCGTAACTCTATGCGTACCGAGTTAAAAGAAATGCAGGCCAATCTCGGCTCCACATGTATCTACGTTACACACGATTTCATGGAAGCAATGGCACTCGGTGACAGAATAGCTATTATTAATGAAGGCAAAATTGTTCAGATCGGTACCGGTGATGAAATATACTACATGCCCTGCAATGAATTCACAGCTCAGCTTATGGGCGATCCGCAGATTAATATTTTTGATGCGAGAATCGGTGAAGTTGCCGGAGGATTTACTGCGACATTCCCGGTAAACGGCGAAGAGATTACTGTTTCTTTGCCCGAGGACGGACGAGTTTATTCCACCATCAAAGAGAAGGGTCTTGAGCATGTGGATATCGGTATCCGCCCCCAGAACGTTAAGTATTCTTTTGAGGCAAAAGAAGGCTATTTTAAGGCAACCGTTTACAGCTACGAAAGCATCGGTAACAAGTCGGTCATCGTAGCAGAGTGCGGCGATTATCAGTTAAGGATGATAGCGCCCAACGGCTTAAGCGTGGCAATCGACAGCGATGTGTATATTCGCTTTGAGCTTGACCGCAGCATTTTCTTTGACTCCGTAACGAAGGAATATATCGTCAGATACGACGAGCAGACCTTCATAGATCTTGCTAAATCAGAGGAGGAGAAATAATGGCCGGCTTAACACTTAATCATCTTTATAAAAGATATGATAATTCGGGTAAAAAGAAAAAAATTAAGAATGACTTCGCCGTTCAGGACTTAAACCTTGTATGTGAGCAGGGTGAATTCGTGGCACTTCTCGGACCTTCCGGCTGCGGTAAGACAACAACGCTTCGTATGATTGCCGGTCTTGAAGATATTACGGACGGTGAGATTTATATAGGCGAGCGACTGGTTAATAAACTTCAGCCCAAGGACAGAAACATAGGACTTGCTTTTGAAGACTATGCTATGTATCCGCCGCTTAACGTGTACGGAAACGTTGCCTTTAACTTAAGAGCCAAAGGAGTAGACAAGGACGAAATCGACAAAAAAGTTCGAGAGATTGCACCCCTTATGCAGATTGACGATTTGCTTGAAAAGATGCCCGTTAAGCTTTCGGGCGGTCAGAAGCAGAGAGTAAATATCGCAAGAGCAATTATTCGAGAGCCCGAGCTTTTACTTATGGACGAGCCCCTTTCGCACCTCGACGGAAAGGCCCGCCAGGCAATGCGTACGGAAATTAAGCGTCTTATCAATAAGATAAAATGTACAACCGTATATGTTACACACGATCAGCTCGAGGCGATGTCCCTTGCTGACAAGATTGCCATCATCAACTTTGGCGTGCTTCAGCAGTTCGGCACTCCTACGGAAGTTTACGACGACCCCGCCAATGAATTTGTGGCTTCTTTTATCGGCGAGCCTCCGATGAATATTTTAGAGACTACTATAATTAAGAAGGAAGACACTTTCTTTTTCACATTTGATAACTCGAATCTGCAGATTGCGGTACCTAAGCGTTATTACAGTGTAGTGAAAGACGGATTCAGATGTAAGATGGGTGTTCGCCCGATGGACGTGCTTATCGGCGGTCCCGATTCACAGGGAACTCCCGAAGAAATCGCCACATTCGAGAACCTCGGTGACGAAAGAAGAATCGGTATCCACGTCGGTGACGTATTGATGATGTTGATTACCGAAGATGAAAAGCGTTACAAGAGAGGCGATATTATCAAATTGGAAGTTCGCGGTGAGAAGACGCACCTTTTCGATATAGAAACCGGCGATCGTATCCGTGAAAAGAAAGAATAGGGGGACCGAGATGAAAATATTATTAAGTGCTGCATCAATAGCGTTGCTGTTACTTCTTGTATGGCAGATCTGGGGTTCCGTCTGGAATATTATTGCTATTGTACACAGTTTATTTAAAGACTAGTAAAGTACTCGAATTAAAATGCTTATAACGTAGACCTAGTCATATCATAATCCACAGCGAGAGGGGAGACGGACAATTGTACGTTTTCCCTTTTGCGTGGGTAAGAAAATGGTATACTGTGGATAAGATATATAAGGAGACAGCGATATGTTGATAAGTAAGATTTCCGAAATTGCCAAAGAAGCGGGCGAAATAATGGTTAACGCCAAGCGCCCCAAGATTATGGAGAAAGCAGGACACGCGAATTTCTGCACCGAGACGGATGAGAAGATTCAGGCATTCTTAATTGAACGCTTGCAGGAGGTATTGCCCGAAGCATCATTCTTAGGCGAAGAAGACGGGCAGGATGTTTTTTCGGAGAAAATGAGTAAAGGGTACTGTTTCGTACTGGACCCGATTGATGGAACTTCCAATTTCATATATGAATACAGACCGTCGGTGGTATCGATAGGACTTCTTAAAGACGGAAAGCCTCACATGGCCGTAGTATATAATCCCTACGATGATATGCTTTTTACAGCAACGGCGGGGCAAGGTGCATACTTAAACGGCGAAAGAATAATGTCCTCGGACGTTCCGCTTTCGGATACCCTGGCAGTATTCGGAACCGCGCCTTACTACACCGAGCTTCAGGATAAGACTTTCGATATTGCCAAGAAGTTGCTTAAAGAATGCGTAGACTTAAGACGTTCGGGTACTGCGGCTTGGGATATGTGTTGTGTGGCAATGGGACGTTGCGGCTTATATTTTGAACTGCGTATTCAGCTGTGGGACTATGCGGCAGCAGCATTGATAGCGACAGAAGCGGGCTGCACCGTTACGGATATTGAAGGGAAGCCGCTTTCTTTTATCGGACCGACTTCTGCTATATGCAGATCGCGAGGAGTAAAGAGCATACCCGACAGTTTTAAATGATGATACGCTACCATGCTGACGCGAATTGTCGTTCAATAAAGCTTTCGGATAATTGAGAAGTCCGTTTCTTTATTTATAAGTAAATCAATTCAAATATTCGTGAAAAAACAAATTGGTATAGAGCTAAATTCCGAAAGCTTGGAAGTTACTGGGACTGTGAGTTTTGTTCATAATTTAGTTACAATTTGTTCACAAGCTGTTCGTTGACGTTCGACCAAGGCATCGAATAGAATTCTTTCTCGGTCGCAAAAACCGCGGGACATTTTCTTTTGCACCGGACATTGAGTATGAGGGTAAATAATTGGTTATCCGCAGGCACGAGAGCGGGCGAAACCGGGAAAGGAGGATGCAATGAAGATACCCCCGATTTATACGGCGGACGGAAAGCTCTATGTAAGAGATGCCAAGCGCGAGAATCGAATTGATGTTGTGATCCAGCATATGTGGGAAAAGGGCTTTGCCTTTGAAGAAATCGTTTCGATGCTCAGAGTAGAGGATGAATTTGTACGTCACATAATTGAAAAATAGTTTAGTTATGGCTTCCGTATATGCGGGAGCCATTTATCGTTCGGGTTATAAGAAACTTTAAGAAATAATACAAAGTTTTCGGAGCATAAATATGTATAATAAATAACGCAACGCGGACTTGTTGTTTAATATATAAGTAATGTATTATAATAAATCGTGTATTTATTATGATTGGAGCAAGACTATGAAAAGCTTGGCTATAATTACCGCGCGCGGAGGCAGCAAAAGAATACCGCGCAAAAATATAAAGGACTTTCTCGGTAAGCCCATAATCGCTTATTCAATCGAAGCCGCACTAGAGTCGGGTGTATTTGACGAAGTAATGGTGTCGACGGATGATGAAGAAATTGCCGCCATTGCAAGGAAGTTCGGGGCAAGCGTTCCGTTTATGAGAAGCGAGGCAACGAGCAACGATTATGCGACTTCTGCCGATGTTATAAATGAAGTAATTGAAAAGTACAGCAAAAAGGGTATTAAGTTCGACTACGCTTGTTGTATATATCCGACCGCTCCGTTTATTACGGCGTCTAAACTTAAAGAAGCAGTTGCCAAACTTGTTGAAGCGGGCTCGGATTCTTTGGTTCCCGTAGTAAGATTCAGCTTTCCGCCCCAGAGAGGTTTTGTCATCGATAACGGAAATTTGAAGTTCCAGTTCCCGGAATATGCTTTGGCAAGAAGTCAGGATTTGGAGCCGATTTATCACGATTGCGGCCAGTTTTATGTGCTGAAGGTTTCTTCTTTTGAGAAGCAAAAGAAGCTTGTCATGGCTGATTCGATTCCCTTTATTATTCCCGAAACCGAAGTACAGGATATCGACAACGAAGAAGACTGGATTATTGCTGAAGAAAAGTATAAACATCTATATCTTGAGGGTAAGTAAGAGTGTTCAAATTATATGACAGAATAAATAATGGTGAAGTATATATCATAGCAGAAATGAGTGCCAATCACGGCGGAAGCCTTGAGACAGCGCTTGAAATCGTAAGACAGGCGGCCAAGGCCGGTGCGGATTGTCTTAAGATGCAGACCTATACCGCAGACAGCCTTACCATAGACTGCGATAATGATTATTTCAAAATCAAAGGCGGTTTGTGGGACGGTTACAAATTATACGATTTGTATCAGGACGCGTGCACACCTTATGAATGGCATGAGCCTATAAAGAAAGAATGCGAGAAATGCGGCATAGATTTTCTTTCGACACCATTTGATAATGCCGGCGTAGATTTTCTTGAGAATATCGGTGCCGAGGCATATAAGATTGCAAGTTTTGAAATGGTGGATTTACCGCTTATTGAATATGCGGCATCTAAGGGTAAGCCTATGATTATCTCTACAGGAATGGCAAGTCCCGAAGAAATACAGGAAGCCGTTGATGCATGTAAGAAAGCCGGTAATGAACAGATTGTTCTTCTTAAGTGCTGCAGCGAATATCCCGCACCTTGGGCAGATATGCACCTTGGCAACATTCCCGATATGAAGGCGAGATTTAACCTTCCGATAGGACTGTCAGACCATAGTGCCGGCAGTCTCGGAGCGGTTGTCGGAGTCTCTCTCGGCGCATGTGTTATTGAGAAACACGTTAAAATTGACGGAGTTGAAAGCGCTGACAGTAAGTTCAGTATGACCATGGAAGAATTTGCTCAGATGGTTAGCGATGTCAGAAATGCGACATTAATGAAGGCAGGACCCGACTATAGATTAACTGAAGGAGAGAAAGCATCAACAGTCTTCAGACGCAGCTTGTTTGCAATAGCGGACATAGCACAAGGGGAAGCTTTTACCCGTGAAAAAATAGGTATAATTCGTCCCGGCTATGGAATGACTCCCCATAACCTCGACAGAATCTGTACATTAAAAGCGGCCAAAGATATTAAAAGAGGCGAACCTATTTTAGAGGATTGCTTAGGGGAATAAGTATGAGAATATTATGTTTGTATAATAACGACTGCGCACTTCCGCTTTTTAACTGGCTTAAGGAACAGGGTCACGAGGTGACTCTGTTTTCTGACGTGTTGGATAAAGATTGGTGTATTTCACAGAAGTTTGATCTGGCAGTAAGTTATACGTACAGATATATAATTAAGAAGGAAGTTATTGAGGCATTAAACAATAACGTTGTCAATCTGCATAACGCTTTTCTTCCTTTTAACAGAGGCGCCGCCCCCAACATATGGAGCATTGTTGACGGTACCCCGAGAGGAGTAACGCTTCATTATATAGATGCAGAGTTGGATAAGGGATATATCATAGCCCAGAGACTGGTTGAATTAAAGGACGATGATACTCTTAAGACAAGCTATGACAGTCTCGACCAAAATGCCATAGAGCTGTTCAAAGAAGCTTTTGCTGACTACAATTTCTGGAATGAGATGAAAAAGAAACCCGAAGGAAAGGGCACATATCATTCGGTTTCCGACACGAAGAAAATTTACGATTTGATAGATTCTTTTGATATAAAAGTATCTGATTTCATCGAAAGGATTAAGAATGATTCTGTTTAGGGCTGACGGAAATAAAGAAATAGGGACCGGGCACATAATGAGATGCCTTTCTTTGGCTGATGCTTTTATTTCCCTGGGAGAAATTTCCGAGTTTGTTACAGCTGACGATAATATGAAGAACCTCATTAACGCCAGAGGATATACATGTAGCGTTCTTCGCTCGGATTTTTCTGATATGGATACAGAAGTCGATGCGCTGTTAAGACTGGATTCTTTTAAAACCGCGAAGATGATAATCGTGGACAGCTATTATGCTTCGGATGATTATCTTTACACATTATCTGCGCATAAGAAGACAGCGTATATCAACGATTATCTTACTTTGAGGCCCGTTGCGGTAAATATAAATTATAATGTTTTCGCAGACTCGGAGAAAATTTCTAACAGAGAAGAAGGCATTAAATCCGTAGAGATTATGGGTCCTAAGTATGCTCCGCTCAGGCGTGAGTTTCAGGACTTAAAGGCGATAGAGATTAAAGAAGTTGCCGGGAATATTCTTTTTCTGGCAGGCGGCTCAGATCCGTTGCATGTTGCATTAAACTTTGCCAAGGAAGTAGTGAAGCATTCGGATGATAACCACTATAATATTGTAGTGGGTTCTCTGTCCGAAGATTTGGAAGCGATTAAAGATATAGCTGATAAGTCGCAAGGAAGAATAGAAGTTAAGCATAATGTCAGCGACATGAAGAGCCTGATGACTTCTTCGGACTTGGCAGTTTCTGCCGCCGGAAGTACATTATATGAGTTGTGTGCTTGCGGTGTGCCGACGATAAATTACATTTTGGCCGATAATCAGAGATTGATTTCCGAAAGCTTTAGGGATAAAGGCGTAATGATGTCGGCGGGCGATGTTAGGGATAATACTTTCTTTTACAATAATATGTATTCTATGATAACGGATTTATCCCGGGACGAAAAAAAGCGTCGCGAATTATCGGAAAGAGCGCACAATCTCGTGGACGGAAACGGTGCGAGAAGATTAGCCGTTGAATTGGAGGAAATAATTAAGTGACACACAAAAAGGGCAGAATTTACGTATGCCATACGTTTTATCATTTATACATATCTTTCTTAAAGGAATTTAAGCAACCCGCAGAAGAAAAGGGTAATGCCACTATGGTGCTTAGCTTAATGTCCAATGATTTCGGTGATATCAAAGGCAGGATTCTCGAATCGGGATATTTTAAGGAAGTGCTGGAATTTGATGAAAAGAGAGAGACTTTCTTTCCCGAACTTGCCAAGTATAAAGTGAACAGAGGAAATATTATTGCCAATACCATTCCTCGTATTCAGTTCACCAAGAAGTTTGCGAAGCTTCAGGAGAAGTATGTTCCGGTCAATTTCAAGGATTACGATGACGTTTATGTTTTTTGCGATACCGATCCCATAGGTCTTTACCTTAATCAAAAGAAAGTACGTTATCACGTGGTTGAGGACGGACTTAATTATTTAAGCCGTTCCATTCCTGCCAAGAGAGACAACCCCAAAGGCTTTGGCTTTAAGAAGTTTATGAGTATGGGACTTAATCTTATCTTTTTGCAGGAAGGCTACAGCAAATATGCGGTTGATGTGGAAGTGAACGATTTATCCATCATAGATGATACTTTTTACAAGTACAAAGAAGTTCCGAGGCTTGAACTTGAGTCTTCTCTTACGGAAGAAGAAAAGGATGCCCTAGTCAAAGTATTTGTCAAAGATATCAATCGTATGCTTTCGGAAATCAGTAATACGGAAGGAAGCAGCGATAACATTTTGATTCTTACCGAGCCCTTATGCACGCTTGATGTAAGAGAAAAGCTTTTCAGAGACTTGGTCAATGAGTATAAGACTGAGGGAAATGTTTTCTTAAAGATTCACCCCAGAGATGATTTGGATTACGAGAATCTGTTCAGCGATGTTTTTCAGTTTGATAAGAAGGTTCCGATGGAAATCCTCAATTTCTTTTCGAAAGTACACTTTAAGAAGGTTGTAAGTGTTTTTACCGAACTGGGTAGCATAACTTTTGCGGATGAGAAAATCCATTTGGGCAAGAAATTTATGGACAAATACGAGGACCCTTCAATACACGCATACATTAAAGAATAATGGATTTTGCTATGAAACTTAGTATCATTGTTCCTGTTTACAATACCGCAGCCGACAATAAGTTGTCTTTTTGCCTCGATTCACTTGTGAATCAGACGATAGGCGATTATGAGATTATTGCTGTTAATGACGCTTCGCCCGATAATTCGCTTGAGATTTTAAACGACTATAAGGCGCGATATCCCGAGAAGTTTAAGGTAATAGATTCTCCCGAGAATCGTCGTCAGGGTGGCGCGAGAAATCTCGGAATCAAAGAGGCTCAGGGTGAGTGGATTGGGTTTATTGATTCGGATGACTGGATTACGCCGGACTATTATGAGAAATTGATTAAACGAGGAGAAGAAACCGGGGCCGATGTTGTGGGCTGCGGGTTCACGGTTGTGGAAAAGCAGACTTTTGAAGTCGGTCCGATTTATCATGATATAGCCGAAGATGTGCCGGGAATCATGACGCATGAAAAGCGTTGTAAGTTACTCAAAAAAGCAGGAAGCATGGTTATGAAAGTATATCGTGCGGATCTGATTGGGAACAACAATCTTTCTTTCCCGGAGAAGATGCTTTATGAGGACAATTGTGCGGGCCCGATTTGGGAAATGTATTACAAGCACTTTGAATATGTCAGGGAACCGCTCTATTACTACTATCAGCATGACACTTCCACTGTTCATACCATTACGGTGAGCCGTTGCGAGGACAGACTGAAGGCCAGTGAGATGATGCTTTCGGAGATGAAGAGCCGAGGCTTCTTTGATGAGTACAAGTCTGAAATCGAGAGTAACTTCACTACGACATATTTTGTGAATACGCTTTTCTCTTATATGCGTATCAAGCACGGAAAGAAGCTTTCTTTTGTCGAACATATGAAGAAGCGCATGCTTGAAGAGTTCCCGAACTTCAGAAATAATCCCGAGTACGGACGACATATGGATGCGGAGCAAAAGAAATACGTCGACATACTTATGAAAAGCTCGCTGAGATTCTTCGTACAGTACTCCTTATTATGGGCTTACAGAGATTTCAGAAAAGCTCGCAAAAATTAAATACGGTATACCATATCTTGCATTTTAATCACAAAAGGATACAATATATATAAGGGGAGAATAATCTTCTCAATATATATGTATCTTTTTTTGATGCGAACAGCGAAAGGAGAAAGAATGAAGAAGTATATTGCTGAATTTATCGGAACTTGTGTACTCGTAACCCTGGGTTGCGGAACCGCGATGTTGGTCGGATGTGATGCGGCAAGCGGAAGCGGATATTTGCTTACGGCTTTGGCATTTGGTCTCGTAATCGTAGGTATGGCGTATTGTGTAGGAAACATTTCGGGATGCCATATCAATCCTGCGGTTTCACTTGGCGTATTGATTAACGGCGGAATGACCGGTAAAGATTTCTGCGGATACGTTATCGCACAGTGTCTGGGTGCTTTGACCGGAGCAGGTGTGCTTGCAGCAATCTTTAGTCTGGGCGGCTTAACTGATATGACCGGCGGATTTGGTTCTAACGGCCTTGCAGGTGTGAACGGCAGCGTGGCAGCAGGACTTTTGGTTGAGATAGTTCTTACATTCATCTTTGTACTTACAATTCTCGGTGTTACCTCGAAGAAAGCCGGCCAGGGTTCTTTCGGCGGATTGATAATTGGCTTGACACTTACTCTTGTACATATTCTGGGAATCGGACTTACGGGAACATCCGTTAATCCGGCAAGAAGCTTCGGTCCTGCAATTGTAGCGGCTATCGCAGGTAATGCAGATCCGATTAAAGCCCTTTACGTATTTATAGTAGGCCCGCTTGTAGGTGCGGCTCTTGCGGCATTTACATATAAGGCACTTGAATCTGACAAATAGTGAATTCTCTGACGGGGAGGCTCATAAAGCCTTCCCGTTTTCTTTTGTATAGATACGTGCGGAACAAAAAATAATAAAAAAGCGTTCTATTTCTATATATCTTTCTCCGGTTCTTTCGTACAATTAAATCAGAAGGTATAGGGTTAATTGAATACAAGGAGGGTCACACATGAAAGAAGCATTGTTTATCGGCGGAACAGGAACCATCAGTATGGCAATTACGAGACTTTTGGCTTCCGGGAACGAATGGCACCTTACACTTTTAAATCGAGGCACAAGAATGGGAGAGCTTCCCAGGGGCGTCGATACTATAACCGTAGACATCAATGATGAAGCTACCACGGCAGCAGTGCTGGAAGGTAAGCATTTTGACACAGTGTGCGATTTTATCGGTTTTGTGCCGGCGCAGGTGGAGAGAGATTTTAGGCTCTTTAACGGCAAGACCGACCAGTTTATGTATATAAGTTCGGCATCTGCATACAATAAGCTTCCGGCGGACTGCGTGATTACCGAGGGCACCACTCTTGCAAATCCTTACTGGGAGTACTCGCGTAACAAGATTGCTTGCGAAGAGTTTCTTTTGAAGAAGTATCGCGAAGAAGGGTTCCCGGTTACGATTATCAGACCGAGCCACACTTACGACGACAGATCCGTACCGCTCGGAGTTCACGGAGCCAAGGGCAGCTACCAGGTTATCAAAAGAATGCTTGACGGCAAGCCCGTAATTATTCACGGAGACGGAACATCTCTTTGGACGATGACCTATAATGAAGATTTTGCAAAAGGATTCGTGGGACTCATGGCCAATCCCCACGCTATCGGCGAGGCATTTCAGATTACCAACGATGAGCATCTTACCTGGAACCAGATATATCAGACAATCGCTAAGGTTCTTGGAGTTGAGCTTAAGCCTTACTACGTTTCTTCGAAGTTTCTTGCGGATGTCGGAAGACAATACGATTTTACGGGAAGCCTCATAGGTGATAAGGCCAACACGGTAATTTTTGACAACTCGAAGCTTAAGCGTGCCGTTCCAGACTTTAATCCAAGTATCAGATTTGAAGAAGGAATAAGAAGATGTCTTGATAACGTTTTGCTTAATCCTGCACTTCAGATTGAGGACCCCGACTTTGACAGATGGTGTGACAAAGTCATAGCGGGCTTAGAGGCCACCAAAAGAAACATTACCAACCAGCCTTAAGAAAATCGACAGATTTGTAAACCGAAACTTAAAGAACTTCGCTTATATATATGAAGATTAGGATGCTAAAGTGTAACCATCGACGAAAGGAGTGGTTACATGAAATTAGCGGTACTATCCGATATTCACAGCAATTACGAAGCTTTCAAAAGCTGCATTCAATATTTAGAGCGAAGAAAGGTAAATGCCTACATATTCTTAGGCGATTATGTAGGCGAGCTCCCTTGTCCGGAGAAAACCCTCAAATTAATAGATGAGTTGCGTAAACATCGCAGATGCTTCATGTTAAGAGGCAACAAGGAAGACTACATTATTAAAGGACTCGGCGGTTACAATACCGACTGGGACGGTTACCCCAGTATTGTCGGGATGTTAAGATACGCTTACGAGAACGTTTCGCCCGAAACCGTGGAATTCTTTAAGACACTTCCGATTGAAGATACCATCAAGATAGACGGCTATCCCGCCATCAGAATCTGCCATGGTTCCACAGATAATAACAAGGGTAATATAGAGAAAGAAAGTCCCGCTTTCTTTGACAATATCGAAGAGAAATATATTCTCTGCGGCCACACACACAAGGCTAAGGTAACATATATAGCGAATAAGATTATCTGGAATCCCGGCTCCGTCGGACTTTCGGGAAGCGGAGAGATGATAGCAAGATGCATGATTCTTCACGGAGGCAGAGAGTCGTGGCGCCCCGAATATATAGAGGTTCCTTACGATATCGGCGCAGAAATCAAGAGTATGCGTGAAGAAGGCCTTTACAGAATCGCGCCTTACTGGAGCGTAATTACCGAAGACCTTTTAAAGGGCGGGACCATCGACCATAACCTTGTACTTAACAAAGCAATGGAGCTGTGCGAATACGAAACCGGGCATTGCGAATGGCCTAAGATTCCTGAACGATTTATGAAAAAAGCGGTGGATGAACTGCTTTATATGGAGTAAAAAAAAGACCTGTTTTCGCAGGTCTTTTCTTTTGCCCGAAGAGAATATGCGCGGTTACGAAAAATAACATAGCGTATTTTGCACTTTTCTTTATATAAGTTTAAGTTTTTGGAGGGTAACATTTCTTGACACCCTTACATTCCACGATATACTATATATGTAGTTTATTAAAGTACTATATTATAAGAGAGATTTATATGAGAAGAAGAAAAGGTTCCACTTTTGGAACCATATTATCAATAATATTTGGAATTTATATCGTGACCAGGTTTATGCCGCTAATGTTGGCTGTTTTGTTGCCGATAATTTGTATGTTGGGCGGAATAGCAATTCTTACATCTGTACTTAAGAAGCATGGCTTCACAGAGATTAATAAAGATAACAAGCCTACCAAGAATCCTTACAGTGTCAATTACGACAGACAGGCAGCAGAGAGAGCTGATGAAGAGCGCCGCAGAAGATACGAGCAGCAGAACAAGCCCGTAGTCGATACCACTTACAGAGAGGTTAAAGATCCTGCACCGACACTAAATGTTCCCACTCCCGAGCCCAAGGTTCAGCCTACCAGACATAAGAAGACCGGCGATGCTGAGATCGACAAGATGGTAGAAGAGATGGACAAGTCAATCGATGAGATGAAGAGACTCGACGAAGCTATCGAAGATGAGAAGATTTCCGAGCAGATTGTTCACCTCGAGACCGTAACCGAGAGGATTGTAGAGTACCTTATCAAGCATCCCAAGAAGAAGAAACAGATGGGTAAGTTCTTTGACTACTACCTTCCCACCACTATTAAGCTTCTTAATTCCTACAAGTACATGGACGAAGCCGGTATCTCCGGTGTAAATATAGACTCGACAAAAGAAAAAGTTGAGAATATGATGGATATGGCACTTGGTGCTTTTGACAAGCAGCTCGATGCCCTCTATGCCGATGAAGCTTTGGACGTATCTACCGATATTACGGTTATGCAGAACATGCTTAAGTCCGAAGGTCTTACGGAAGATGACATTACTTTAACACTATAATATAAAGGGAGAATATGAAGATATGGCAGAAATGGAAACATCCGTACCTACTTTAACTCTTGAGCCCAATCAGGCAAGTACTGTTGCTCAGGATATGGCTGCTTTTGCCGACTCTACTTTCCAGAGCGTGGAAGAAGAAAAGGCCAAGGAAGCAAAGCGCGAAGCCAACGCTATTCAGATTAACGAAGACATGCTTACCGAGCAGGAAAAAGCTGCAGTTAACGATTTCTACACCAAGATAGACATCAGAGACTCCAACATGGTAATGCAGTATGGTGCGGCAGCTCAGAAGAACATTGCTAATTTCTCGGAAAATGCACTTAACAATGTTCGTACCAAGGACCTTGGCGAAATCGGTCAGGACCTTGCATCACTTGTTACCGAGCTTAAGACTGTAGGTGAAGTTGAGAAGAAAGGTATCGCAGGCTTCTTCCAGAAGAAGAAACACGAGCTTGATTCACTTAAGAACACTTACGCTAAGGCAGAAGCTAACGTAGATAAGATTGTTAAGAACCTTGAGAATCACCAGGTAGTACTTATGAAGGACATCGCAATGTTCGACCAGATGTACGACCTTAACATGAAATATTACAAAGAACTTACCATGTACATCATTGCAGGTAAGAAGAGACTTGAGCAGGCCAGAACCGTTGAACTCGAAGAGCTTCGTAAGAAAGCAGAAGAGACCGGGGCTCAGGAAGATGCTCAGGCATACAATGACTTCGCTAACCTTTGCAACCGTTTCGAGAAGAAGCTTCATGACCTTGAGCTTACCCGTATGATTTCCATTCAGATGGGTCCTCAGACCAGACTTCTTCAGAACAACGATACTCAGATGCTTGAGAAGATTCAGTCTTCCCTCATCAACACTATTCCTCTTTGGAAGAGCCAGATGGTACTTGCACTTGGTATCGAGCATGGTCGTCAGGCTACCGCAGCTCAGTCCGCAGTTACCCAGATGACCAACGATCTTCTTAAGAAGAACGCTGATACCCTCAAGATGGCTACCATCGAGACCGCCAAGGAAGCTGAGAGATCCGTTGTTGATATCGAGACTCTTAAGCACACCAATGAACAGCTCATCACTACTCTTGATGAAGTTATGAAGATTCAGACCGAAGGTGCTCAGAAGCGTAAAGAAGCAGAAGCAGAACTTGGCCGTATCGAAGGCGAGTTAAAGCAGAAGTTACTTGAGTTAAAGAGCAACGGTTGATAATTAAGACACAAAGATTCAGGTCGGAAGATTTCTTCCGACCTGTTTTGCGTTTGTGGCTATTTAGCTACGAATCTGAATTCTTTAAGATCAAAGTTACTTCCCGGAAGGAACACAAGATTAATTTTGCCCTTCGTACGAATATCGGGAAGCTCTATTTCAAAGGTCTCATAATCTTCCGAGTAAGGAATCTCTGCAAGGTCCCTTCGTACTACTTCGTCCTCCACGTAAAGAATATGTATGGAAGTCTTCTCGTTGTGAGAGCGACCGCGAATTATTATTTTACTAAGCCCTTCCGAGAAATCTATATCATCGTACTCTATCGCAACGTTGTTACCTATAGAAGTGATAGCGTCAGTACCCACAACATAGGTATCACCGGCAATATTGGAAAAAGAAACCGCAGGTATCACAGAATACGCTTTTAAGTTCTTGGTAAAATAAAAACCTTCGAAGGAAATCCTGTCATCCGTATGGAAGACAAATGTCAAAGTGTGAACGCCGGTAAGCGTTTTGGAAAGGGTAAACACGTTTTCCTGATAAGTGTTGTAAATGCTCTTCGCGGTATATTCACCTTTAAATACACACTCGCCGGTTTCGTAATCACCGTCAATAATATCAAGCTTCAAAGAATCCCTGAAACTGAATATAGGAACGTGAACTTCTGCCGAACCTATACTTCCGAAATCAACCTTGGAATAAGTAACGTAAGAAATGTTGTCGGAGCCCGCAGGTAGGAAAGCGCCACCGAGGAAGCTTAGGCTCACATCTTCGGAATGTGCCTTATCAAAATTGATTCCGGGAATCATGGAGTAAGCGTCTTTTTTGGCTTGTCCCAGTCCTGTAATCTTATAGTCCAAAGTCGATATTACTTCCGCATGGTCCTTATCGTTACAGCAATAAGCCATAAGAGTAAATTCACCGTCGCCGACAGCAGTAATGCGAGCGACATTGTCGTTAACCTCAACATTTACGTAATCTGCGGTGACAGAATTGGGTGTAAGAGCAATGAACTCAATATCTCTGTAGGTTGCATTCTCGGGGTAAATCTTATAAGAAACCGCCGAGGTAGGATTCACCTTGCTTAAAGAATCACCACCCTGTCTTGTAAGTTCAATCTTTCTTACGGGAATATCATCGGAAGCGGGACTTGCGAAATTGGCCTCGCAATACATGCAAGAAGCGTGTGATTCCGTAACCGCGCTGTTGATTATAATACTTTCTGAAGGCAGTCCGACAGATTCTACAGTTACTTTAATCTCTCCGGGTTCAAAGGTAGGAGCGATAATAGCAAGAAGCTTACCGGAAAAAAGCCTTCTGGATGTACACTTATATTCTTCATAATCTGTGCTGTCGCCATTATCAAGCCCCACAAGTCTGCCGGGACCGGAAACGAAAACGCTCACACGATTTCTGGCATCAGCCACAAATGTTCCGGCGTTGTCCACTGCAGAAATCTCGACAAAAGCAAGTGTTTCGCCATCCGCAGGAATTTCTTTGACCGTACAGGCAAGCTTAATCTTTGCAGGGTCGCCGAAAGAACGCTTAACATCTTCAGCCACAACAGCGCCACACTCATCGTAAGCCACAAGCTTCAATTCACCTACAGAGTAGGGAACCTTCCACTGAGCATACAGCTTCTTTCCATGAAGGTGGTCAATGTCCTTTCTCCCAAGAGACTTGCCGTTAAATAACAGCTCAACCACAGGAGCGTTGGAGTAACCGATAACGTCAATAATCTGGCCTTCGTTAAAGTCCCAGTACGGCAGCAGATGTGCCATCGGGGCTTTTTTGTAATCGGTCCACTCGGCTTGATAATGATAATAAGTATCCTTTTCAAAGCCCGCGGTATCAATCTGGCCAAAGAAAGAGTTCTTGGAGTGATATGGTGTAGGCTCGCCGATATAGTCCCAGCCGGTCCAGATATACTGGCCGAAGACGTAATCTCTGTCGCGGTGGTCGGCCACTACCTGATCGACACTCTTCGAGCCCCAGTTGGTAGTACAGTTACCGAGGCAGGAGCACTGCGCATCCATATGAGTAAGCAAAGAAGTCTCAAGCGGGAAATGGTAGATTCCGCGACTTTGAACCGTCGAACCGGTCTCGCTTCCAAAGATACGCCAGTGAGGATATTTCTTATGATGCTCATCATAAAGGCGCTCGCCGTAATTGTAGCCCGAAAGCTCAAGCTCGTCGGAACACTTCTGAGCATTTTCCCAGGCAATATAGTTAGAGCCGATACCGATAAAAGCGTTGTGCATATGGTCAAGCTCGCGAACTTTGTCGCGAAGGAGGCGCGTCCACTTTAAGCCGCTTTCAAGGTGAGTATCGTATATTTCGTTACCGATTCCCCAGATAATCAGCGACGGATGATTCCTGTCGCGGCGTACCCAGGAAGTAACGTCCTTGTCCCACCAGGTCGGGAAGTAATTGCCGTAGTCGAACTCGGTCTTGGGAAGTTCCCACATATCGAAGCTCTCGGAATAGATGAGAATGCCCATTTCATCGGCAAGTTCCATAACTTCAACCGCAGGCATATTGTGGGAAGTACGAATCGAGTTAACGCCCATCTTAACAAGCTTCTCAAACTGCCTGCGAAGAGCGGACTTATTCATAGCGGCGCCGAGAGCACCCAGATCGTGATGCTGACATACACCCTGAATCTTTACATTTCGCCCGTTTAAAAAGAAACCTTTATCGCAGTCAAACTCTATGGTTCGGAAGCCTAAGGTATTATAGACTTCTTCTTTGACCACATTGTCGGCAAGGATACGGGTACGTACTTTATATAAGTAAGGATTATCGATATCCCAAAGCGTAGGCGTTTTAACAGTCATGCTCTGAGAGCAGACCGAGACGGCACCTGCCAAAGAAACCGTTGAAGAAACCGTAGCGCACTCAACGCCCGAAACATCTATAAGAGTATTTTCAAGAGTGAATTCACCGCCACGAGAAGAAATCGCTTCAACCTCAACATTAAGCAAGAAGTCGTCGTTTTCTTTGACTGCGTTAAGGTATACACCGTCCAAAGGAATGTAAGTCTCGTCAAAATCATAAAGCCATACATTTCTGTAGATTCCGGCGCCGGAGTACCATCTGGAATTGAGATTTCGGTAGGTGGTAATGACGCAGACGGTATTGGTTCCTTCTTTAATATAAGAAGTTAAATCTACATCAAAGGTCGAGTAGCCATACTTCCACTCAAAAATCTTTGTACCGTTAAGATATATCTCGGAATCCATGTAGACGCCTTCAAAGCGCAGTATGTACGTGTGCCCCGGCTCAACAGACATATCAAAAGATTTTTGATAAAAACCGATTTCAGACTTATATAAATCATTTACATGCCAAATCATGTAATCATGAGGAAGATTTGTCGTCTTTAATAGAGTAGAGTTAAACATCTTATCGAAATGAGTGTTAAGTTCAAACTCAGAAAACTGCCAATCGTTATTAAATAAACTTTTTGTCATAAAACCCCCGTATTAAGAAATCCGTAGGTGCCACCAATCAGGTGGAAGACGTCGGAAAAACGTTTTTTGGTACTTTTAAAGTAATGTTACGACAATTCTTAACGTCGGTCTACCGAAAAAATGCCTTTTTTCGGGAAAACTTTGGGCTTGGTTAAGAAAACCTTAAGCATTTTAGCAAGGTATTCTTTTTAAGCGTTTGCTATGATTATAAACCGAGGATACATGAAGTGATTTGGCGACAAATAGTTTATATAGGTAACGAGGAGGAGCATTATGAGATCGAAACTGATTAAATTGGTTTCCATCGCGGCGGTTATGATTTTGGCAATAAGTTTATCTGCCTGCGGTAAAAAAGAAGAGAAAGTAAAAGAGCCGATAGACGGCGCAGGCGAAGGTTATGAATTCGTAGCCAAGAGCCAGTCGATTTCCGATGTAATCGGAACCGAAGGTTATGTGGAGAAAGCAATTGCCAAGAACGGTAAATTGTATGTGGTTCACAACTTAAGAGGAACACAGAAGCTTCACGTAATCGATCTTGAAACACTTGCGGACGATCCGATTGAGTTAGACTTCAAGAGCATATTACCCGAGAACGAAGACAACCTTTCTGAAGGCGAACCCTCTAATGAAGAGCCTGCAGAAAGCGATACTTCAGCTGACGAGACTCCGGCAACTGACACAGAGGCAACTACCGGTGATGTGAGCGAAGGCGAAACCGGCGGAACGCTTACAGTTGTGGAAGAAGAAGGTAGAGGTGATCTCCTTGACGGTGATATGAGTGATGCCTATATGTATGAAGAAGTCGGAGACAGCAGTCCGAACGTTGACGATATTATCGTAAATGATGACGGTTCAATGCTTTTTCTTTTGGCAACATATACAGAGACCGGTCGTAATTACAATGTCTGCAAGAGAGACAATAGCGGTTCGCTCAGTCTTGTATATTCGGCAACTGATTTGGTGACAAAAGATGAATATGTAAATCGCGCTTATCTTAAGGAAGACGGCGGAATGTACTTGTGCAAAGAGACCGCTATCGTAAGTGTTGACAAAGACGGTAAAAAAGAAGGCGAAATCGAAGTCGGAAACTGGATTCAGAGCGTTTTCACAGACAAAGAAGGCAATTGCTACGTAACATTCTGGTCACAGGCTGAAAGCGGAGTTGCATGTAAGAAGGCTGATTTCGCGCAGGGTACTCTTTCCGATGGCCTTAGCTTTGCGGCATCTAACGGAAGAATCTATCAGACCGGTGAGGACACTTATGTAGTGGCAGGCGGCGATGCCGTAACAGAATACAATACCAAGACCAATGAAAAGAAAAAGCTTTGGGATTGGATTAACCTTGACTTATTCAACGTTGACACCGAATCATTTTTGGTAAACGATGACGGAACATATTCCTTTATCGCTGCCAATTACGACGACGAAAGTACTACATATGACTATGTAACCGTATCCAAAGAAAAAATCGATCCTGAGAAGGCTAAAACAGAACTTGTTTACGGCTGCGCATATCTTGACTGGAACGTAAGAACCAAGATTTCAGCATTCAACAAGAGCCAGGATAAATACAAAATTCGTGTTAAGCAGTACATAGACTATGACGGTGATTATGACGAGAACTCCTACACGGAGCAGTACGCTCGTTTCAAGGCAGACCTTGCAGCCGGCAATGTATTTGACCTTGTATCCGTAGATTCAACGGATGCCATCGCTTTGAAGCTTGCTCAGAAGGGTGCATTCTTAGACCTTTCCGACTTCTACAAAGAGACAATAAACAGAGGCGATTACTTTGAGAATATTCTTAATATATTCCAGGTTAACGGCAAGGATTATTTTGCTATTTCCCACGTGAGTCTTCTTGCTATGATCGGTAACGGAGAAATTTTCAAGGG
Source organism: Lachnospiraceae bacterium (assembly GCA_017553505.1). Classification (GTDB taxonomy): domain Bacteria; phylum Bacillota; class Clostridia; order Lachnospirales; family Lachnospiraceae; genus UBA1258. Next base: position 174,562 of record JAFZLD010000006.1, on the reverse strand, counting down.
TAAGACCACCATTACACCTCAGGAGCTTGTGGAGTTAAGAAAGCAGTACAGCGATATTCCTTTCCTTACATCAGGAACCAAGGAAAACGCACTTTATACCATGGTAGTATATTCGCTTAATACATTTGTGGATTACGAAAAGGGAACCTGCGATTTCTGTAATCAGAATTTCTACGACCTTTTGAACTTTGCGGACACGTTCCCCAAGGAAATAAATAATGAAAATTACGATATGTACGGCATGATGGCTAACGGAGATATTATCTTAAGTGAGTTATATCTCTATGATTTAAGCTCGCTTAGGATGTACAGACAGATTATGGGTGATGATGCTGTAATTGTCGGACCTCCCAACGATAAAGGCATCAGAGTACAGGTTATTCCTAACTCTATGTATGCAATTTCCGCTAAGACTACGGAAAAAGAAGGATGCTTTGAATTCCTTAAATTCTACATGGAAGACCAGGGCAATAAGATGTACTCATCAAGCGGAATTCCTGTGCGTAAGCAGGCATTTTATGATATGATAGAGGATGAGATTACACCCGATACATATACCGATGAAAACGGAAATGTCGTAGAAGAGGACACCAGCTACACCATCGGTACCGATTACGGCATGATCGATGTAGGAATTCCTACTCAGGCTGAAGCTGACATTCTTGAAGGATTGATGAATGAAGCCAAAGATACAATCAGACTTGATGAAAAGTTTACCGAGATTTTCATGGAAGAAGTTCAGCCCTTCATTGAGGGACAGAAGACTGCCGAGGAAACAGCTACGGTACTTCAGAGCCGTGTAAAGATATACCTTTCTGAGAATGAATAAACAACGGGTTATGTTTTATAATGAAAGTTACTAAAGAAAGTACCAAAAAACAAAAAAGTCAATTAAAGAAACGAACCATGCGTCAGAGGGTCGGAGCGGGATTATTCCTGGCTCCGAGCCTCATTGGCGTTTTCCTGTTTTTCATACTTCCCTTCTTCGTGGTAATCTACTATTCAATGGTCGACAACCCGATTACCGCGAATTTTGTGGGTTTTGAGAACTTTGTAAGAGTATTTAACAACGGCTCTTTTAAGATAGCCTCCGGTAATACTCTTCATTTTTCTTTTATCGCCGTGCCGCTTTCGGTTGTGTTATCGCTGATGCTGGCGGCCATGCTTGATAAGAATATTCCTTTCAGAAGTCAGTTCAGAACTGCTTTTCTTACCCCCATGATGGTACCGGTTGCTTCAATCGTACTTATCGTGCAGGTTATGTTTGATATGAACGGAGCTGTCAATCAGTTTCTTTCGCACTTTGGAGGAGCTAAGATAGACTGGCTTAAGTCAGATTATGCGCAGGTGGTTATTATCCTGCTTTTCTTATGGAAGAACCTTGGATATAACATGATTCTTTTTCTGTCGGCGCTTGAATCCATACCGAAGGATATTATTGAAGTTGCTCAGATGGAGAGTGCCAATGCCTGGCAGATATTCTGGAACATCAAGATTAGATACCTTTCTCCTACGATTTTGTTCGTAACTATTCTTTCGCTTATTAACTCGTTTAAGGTATTCCGCGAGATTTATCTTCTCACAGGCGGATACCCGTACGATCCTTTATATATGTTACAGCACTTTATGAACAATACATTCCAGTCGCTTGACTATCAGAAGTTGTCATCGGCTGCGATTATCATGTCGATAGCAATGATTATTATCATCGGTGCTTTGTTCATCGTTGAAAATCATTTCGGAAAGGATGTGGAAGAATGATGAAAAGACACTCATCCTTATCGGCCAAACGCAGAAGGCAACTTGTACAGGCTGCAATTTTTACTATCGTAGCCGCAGTATTTGCTATTATTTTCTTAACACCAATCATACTTACGATAACCAATTCCTTCATGTCGCAGACAGAGATTAACGCCAATTACGGCGCTGTCTTTGCTCGTAGTGAGAAGGGCGGTAAGGTATTTATTTCGGATGTTGTACACCTTAAATTCTTACCGGATATGGTTTCTTTTAAGCAGTATATTACAGTGTTGCTTAAAAGCCCCGAGTACCTTTTCAAATTCTGGAACTCGGTTATTCTTGTTGCGCCTATAGTTGTATTTCAGCTTGCAGTTGCGCTGTTTGCATCATACGGATTTACGAGAGCCAAGGGTAAGTTAAAAGAAATCATTTTCTTTTCCTACATTATCCTTATGCTGATGCCCTATCAGGTTACGCTGGTTCCTAACTATCTGGTATCCAAGTGGTTGTCGCTTATCGATACGAGATGGGCTATCTGGCTTCCGGGCATTGCGTCGCCTTTTGCCGTATATTTGCTTACGAAGTTTATGAGACGTATCCCTACATCGTATATTGAAGCGGCTCAGATTGACGGAGCGGGCGAATGGCAGATTTTCAGAAAGATTTGCGTACCGCTTTGTAAGGGTTGTTTGTATTCGGTAGCGATACTTGTGTTTATTGATTATTGGAACATGGTTGAGCAGCCGCTCATTTTGCTTTCGGATGAAGAAATGCATCCGTTGTCGGTCTTTCTTTCGCAGATTAACTCGGGTGAGACGGGACTGGCCTTCGCGGTTGCCACAATATATATGATACCGGGACTTTTGGTGTTCTTGTACGGAGAAGATTATCTGGTAGAGGGTATTATGTACCAAGGCGGTATTAAGGGTTAAAGGAGACATTACAATGCAGGACAAAAAATCAAGAAAAGAATGGATTAAGACAATCGCAATAATCTTTCTTTCGATTATGTTGGTGCTTACGTTTTTTGCCAACACAATAAGGAACTATTCGTTGCCTGAAGTGGCGGTTCAATACGTAACTTCCGATACTTTGAGCAGCAAAGTCAGAGGAACGGGAACGGTTGCCTCTCAGGACCCTTACAGCGTGGTACTTAAGCAGTCAAGAAAAATCGACAGCGTTAAGGTCAGAGTCGGTGATGAGATAGAAAAGGGCCAGGTTATCTACGTTTTAGAGGAAGGCGATTCCGAGGAACTTAAGAAGGCTCAGTTAGAGCTTGATACTTTGCAGGCTACTTACGAAAAGGCTCTTATAACCGGACAGGTTTCCACCAGCGACAGAAAAGCAGTCGAAAGCGGCAGAACCGGTACCATCGAGCAGAAGCAGGCCAAGATTGATGCGGCTCAGAAGAAGGTTGAGCAGTATGAGAAAGAAGTAGAGAACCTTGAGAAAGAGTTGAATCGTTGGACATACAACACAGCAGGAGATATCCCCGAGTATAACGCATACACGGAAGCAGATAAGACTCTTACCGCTTGGACAATTGAGAAAGATGGAAGAGCAAGAAATAAAGAATCGGCACTTAGAGATTTGACAGCAGCACAGGAAGAATTAGCCAAGTATGCCGGCGTCTCAGAAAACGATCCGTCTGCCAATGAAGCGGAAGTTGCTGCTAAGGCAAGTGCTCAGAGTGCTGTGAATGCAGCTCAGAAGAATTATGACGAAAAGGTAAATCTTTATAACATAGCCGAAGATCAGTACAACAACTACACATACATCAAAGAAGCAAATAAACAGGTCATTGATAATAAGAAAACTGAGTTAACCAATCAGCTTGAAACAGCTAAGGCCAACAAAGCTGCAGCTGAATCGGCTCTCACTGAGCTTGTTACCGGTATTACCAACCAGATAGACCTTGAAGCTTCACTTTCCGCTATCCGCGCCAAGGAAGACGAGATTGAAAAGCTTAAGGGCGATCAGGGTACCAATGAAGTGGTAGCTCCTGTTTCCGGAACAATTCTTTCTTTGTCCAGAGTTGCGGGCGAGACTACTACAGCTGAAGAAACTGTTGCCACAATTCAGGTTGCGGGCAAGGGCTTCACACTTTCCATGACAGTTACCAATGAGCAGGCAGCTATGATTAATAAAGGCGATGAGGCCGATGTAGGTAACTCATGGTTCTATTCGGATGTTCACGCTAAGGTAAGCAATATTAAGCCTGATAAAGAAAGTCAGGGTAAGAATAAGATTGTAGAATTTGACCTTGAAGGAAGCGTTACAAGCGGTACACAGCTTTCTTTGACCATCACAAGCAGAAAGAGTTCCAACTACGATACTGTTGTTCCCAACAGTGCAATCAGAGAAGACAACAACGGTAAGTACGTTTATCGTCTTGTTTCCAAGCCTTCACCGCTCGGAACAAGATATTCGGTTGAAAGAGTTAACGTTACGGTTATTGCCGAGGATGATACAAGAAGCGCTGTAAGCGGACCGCTTGAAGGCTGGGATTCCGTAATTACAACATTCTCGAAGCCTCTTTCGGACGGAATGCTTGTAAGACTTAAGCAGTGATGATTATTAAATATTGAGGATTGTAATGGAGTACTTAAAAACTGTTTTTACAAAAGTTTATATAAGGCTTCTTATTGCTGCGGGTATCTGTTTGGTTGTCGGATTTGTTCTGACAGCCATAGGAGTACATTCTTCGGCTTCCTTAAAAGACCAGCAAATTGCAAGCAGGTGGGGAGATAAGAAGGATTTTGCCGAGGTAAGCGTTTTCTTTTCCGAACTTTCGGGATTTAAAAAGGAAAATGTCACTGAACTTAAATACAAGATTGACGAAAAGCTCAGACAGGACTCACTTACCAAAGAAGAAGAGGGCGTAAGATCCTGGGTATATGCATACTCAGCCAACGGTAAAGCAAAGATTGCTTTTAAGAAGAATTCGGCCGAAGTTAAGGTTATCGGTGTGGGAGGAGATTTCTTTCTCTTTCATCCTATAAGACTTGTGAGCGGTTCGTATTTTGATGACAGCTATCTTATGAAGGACCTTGTGGTCCTGGACGAAGAAACCGCCGCGAATCTTTTCGGTTCCAGCGACTGTGTCGGAATGGTGGTTGAAATCGGCGGAGTAACGCATGTCGTATCCGGAGTAATTAAGAAGGACGAGAGCCGTCTTGATAAGCTTGCGGGCAACAACGAGCCTACGATTTTTATGTCATACGAAGCACTTGAGGCTAACGGTGTGGCTTCATATATCAATACTTACGAAGCACTTATGCCCAATCCTATTACTTCGTATGCGATGACATCAATCGGTGAAGCGCTTAAAAACATTGATGAGAAGCGTTTTGAACTGGTTGAAAATACAAGCAGATTTAAATGGACCAAACTTCTTATGAGAGTTCCCAAGTACGGTACATGGGCCATGAACACTAAGGGAGTTGTTTATCCTTACTGGGAGAATATGGCAAGAGGCATGGAGGATTATCTTACTCCGGTGGCACTTCTTGCAACTATTCTTTTTGCGTACCCGATTGTACTTGTGATAATTATATTGATTCGTATGTGGAAAAAGCGTACAATCCACCGTGGAGATGTGAAAAACTTCTTCGAGGACAGGATAGAGGATTATAGGGACAAGAAGAGGAAGAAGGAAGGAGATTTGGAGATTTATGAAATCAATTAAAAGATTTGCGCTTTGCATGGTGCTGATTTTTGTCATGATTCTTCCTTTGGCAGCGTGCCAAAAGAAGGGGAAGCAGACAGCTACCATAGACAAGAACACAGTTTATAAAGAGGAAATGCTTAATATCAAGTTTTCCGATGATTTAAGCGTGTATAACAGCTATTTTTCAGCTGATAAGGTATATTACTTCGGCTATAAATACAACCAGACCGACGGTATGGCAAGCTCCGTTTGGGGTACTGTCAATTATGACGGCTCGGGAATGACTTCCAACAAGCTTGACAAAGAAGGCTCCTGGATAGAAAGAATGGCGGTTTCTGCAGAAGGAGATGTGTACCTTCTTTATTCGGAGAGCTTTGAAGATTATTCAGATCCCGATAATTATATTTACGAGAACAGCTATTACCTTAAGAGATGCGATGCTTCGGGTGCAGAGAAGGCTTCCGTTAACTTAAAGGAAAAGTATCAGACCGAATGGACCAGAGATATTATTACTCTTTCGGACGGTAATGTATTGTTGGTTACCGGAGATAAGTTCATCGTACTCGACAAGGATTTAAAGGAAGTAAGAAGCAAAGCATATGACAGCTTTGACGGTACTTTCTACAAAATCAAAGACGGTTCGGTGGCAGTGCTTGCATGGGAAGAAGGCGGCAACAAGCTTTACAGATATGATGTGAACAAATTTGAACGTGGCGAAGAGATTCAGATTCCTTTCAGCATGGCCAATTTCGGTATGCGTGACGGCTGTGGCAAATATGACTTTATTTTGACCGACAGCACTCAGGTATACGTATACAATATCGGTGATACTGCGCCCAGAGCTTTACTTAACTACGTAAATTCGGATATTGTTACTTCGGGATTCAACACTATTTATCTTGCGGATGATAATACAATTTACGGTTTCTACAACTACTACGACGATGACACCGACGGAAGAGATGTTGCAAGATACGGTAAGTATACCAAGGTTGCTCCCGAGGACGTTGTTGATAAGAAGGTATTGTCTCTCGGTTGCCTTTGGGTAGATACCGATGTTAAGAAGAGAGTTATTTCTTTTAACAAAACAAGCAGCGAGTACAGAATAGTAATTACCGACTACTCTCAGTACGATACCGAAGAAGACTGGATGGCAGGTACTAAGAAGTTTAACAGCGATGTTGCTTCCGGTCAGGCTCCCGATATTGTGATTGCCAACGATCCTTCCATTATTCACAACTATATTTCCAAGGGTCTTTTCGCTGATTTGACCGATTATATCAAGAATGACCCCGATATTAATTTTGATGATATTTTCCCCAACCTTATCAAGGCTAGTTCCTACAATGATAAGATTTACGAGATAGTACCGAGTTTTACAATCAGCACCGTAGCAGGTAAGAAATCTGTTCTCGGCGACAGAAACAGCTGGACAATGGAAGAGTTCTTACAGTTTAAGAATTCCCTTCAGCCCGGCATGAGCATGTTTGCGGACGCTACAAGAGAGAATATGCTTTACAACTTCTTAAGTGTTAACGTAAGTGACTACATGGATTTCGGTAAAGGAAAGTGTTATTTCGACACTCCCGAATTTGTTTCACTTCTTGAGTACTTAAAGGAATTCCCCAAGTCTGAAGAAATGTACACTAACGAATATTGGGAGAATTACGATTATGAGTCGGCCGAATCCGCTTACAGAGAGAATAAAGTTGTTCTTTCGCCGACATCTATTTACGATATAAGAGAGCTTAAGTACCTTATCAGAGGTACTTTCGGTGAAGCGGTAACCTTTATCGGATATCCTTGCAAGGAAGGAAACGGTTCTTCCATCAATCCTATGGCTTCTTACGCTATTTCGGCCAAGAGTGCTTATAAGGATGCGGCATGGGATTTTGTGAAGTACTATTACTCGAACGAATACCAGCAGAAGCTTACCTGGGGAATCCCCGCTTCCATGGCTCAGTTTGATGAGAATGCCAAGCAGTCTACGGAAAAGCCTTACTACATGGATGAAAACAATCAAAAGGTTGAATATGACGATACTTACTACATCAACGGTCAGGAAATTGTAATCGAACCCCTCTCCGAAGCTGAGATAGCAGGTATTAAGGAATTTGTAAAGTCTGTAGACAGAATCAGCAGCTACAGCGAGGATATTCAGAACATTATTACCGAGGATGCGGAGCCTTTCTTCCAGGGTCAGAAGACCGCAGAAGAGGTTGCTAAGATTATCCAGAGCCGTGCTAATATATACATCAACGAAAAACAGTAAAAAAGTTGTATGTTTTAATAGATTTTACAAAAATTTGGGTGGACTTTTGTCCACCCTTTTTTTACACTTATAATAGCGGTCAGAATAGCAACATTTGAATATGTTTTAACCAAAAATGAATTGTATTGGGGGCCTTTTGTGGCTACAATAGAAGTAAAATGGAGGTAAGAGTATGTATTACATCGGCATCGACCTCGGAACATCCGCAGTTAAGTTATTACTTATGGATTCCGAAGGTAAAATTTGTAACGTAGTTTCTAAGGAATATCCGTTATATTTCCCCAATCCCGGCTGGAGTGAACAGAAGCCCGAAGATTGGTATGAGCAGAGCATGGCAGGTCTTAAGGAGCTTACCAAGGACATCGACAAGTCTAAGGTTCGCGGTATCAGCTTCGGCGGCCAGATGCATGGTCTCGTAATCCTTGATAAGGATGACAACGTAATTCGTCCCGCTATTCTTTGGAATGACGGACGTACCACCGAAGAGTGCGACTATCTTAACAATGTAATCGGTAAGGACAAGCTTTCTCAGTATACAGCCAATATTTCTTTTACCGGCTTTACCGCACCCAAGGTATTATGGGTTAAGAACAAAGAGCCCGAGAATTTCGCCAAGATTGACAAGATGATGCTTCCCAAGGATTATCTTGCTTACAAGCTTACAGGTGTTCATTGCACAGACGTATCAGATGCTTCCGGTATGCTTCTTTTTGACGTTAAGAACCGTACATGGAGCAAGGAAATGTGTGAAATCTGTTCCGTTAAGGAATCATGGCTTGCCAAGATTTACGAGAGCTATGAGAAGGTTGGAACACTTCTTCCCGCTATTGCCAAGGAGCTTGGATTCCCTGAGGATACAATCGTAGCTGCAGGTGCAGGCGACAATGCGGCAGCAGCAGTCGGAACCGGTACTGTTGGCGACGGAAGATGTAACATCTCCCTCGGTACCAGCGGAACCATCTTTATTTCATCCAAGAACTTCGGCGTTGACAAGAACAACGCATTACATTCTTTTGCACACGCAGACGGAACTTATCACCTTATGGGATGTATGCTTTCCGCAGCTTCCTGTAACAAGTGGTGGATGGACGAAATCATCGGCACCAAGGATTACGGCGCTGAGCAGAAGGGTATCACCAAGCTTGGTGAGAACCACGTTTACTTCCTTCCTTACCTTATGGGTGAGCGTTCTCCTCACAACAACCCCAATGCAAGAGGTACTTTTGTAGGTATGACAATGGATACCACAAGAGAAGATATGACTCAGGCAGTTTTGGAAGGTGTTGCTTTTGCGCTTCGTGATTCCTTTGAAGTTGCCAAGTCCCTCGGTATCAAGATTGAGCGTACCAAGATCTGCGGCGGCGGTGCCAAGAGCCCTCTTTGGAAGAAGATGATTGCCAACATTCTTAACATTAAGGTTGACGTTATCGAGAGCGAAGAAGGTCCCAGCATGGGTGGCGCAATGCTTGCGGCTGTTGCGGCAGGTGAGTATTCATCAGTTGAGGAAATCGCTTCCAAGTTCGTTCATGTCGTAGATACTGTAGAGCCCGATCCCGAGCTTGCAGCTAAGTATGATGAGAGATATAAACAGTTTAAGGAGATTTACCCTGCCTTAAAGCCTGTTTTTGAAATTATCAAATAAGGAGAAAAGATATGAAGATTTGGTCTGTTAACGATGCTGAATTCAATGAATACGGCCGTGTAGTTGACAACGTGGACTTCTCCGAGCTTGTTGAGGCTATGAAGAAGACTCCCGTTCCCGAAGGCGTAGCTTATGAACCCGGCATCAAGGAACTCGAAAGCCTTTCTGTTGCCAAGGAAATCTCTAACGTAGTATACGGCGAGATGCCCGTACAGATTGGTTACTGCAACGGACACAACTGTATGTTGAACGCTCTTGAATATCACAGAGATTCAGAGATTAACGTTGCAGCTACCGACGCAATTTTAATGCTCGGTCTTAAGAGAGAAGTTGAGAAGGATTTCACCTTTGATACTTCCAAGGTTAAAGCTTTCTTTGTACCTGCAGGAACCGCTGTTGAAGTATATGCTACAACACTTCACTATGCTCCCTGCGGCGTAGACGGAAAGGGATTCCAGGTATCCATCGTTCTTCCCAAGGGAACGAACTTACCTCTTACCACACCTCACGCTAAGGTTAACGCTGACGGTACCGCTCCCAGTGAGGATGCTCTCATCACTGCAGTTAACAAGTGGCTTATCGGTCACAAAGAAGGTGGGTTGGACGCAGGTTCTTTCTTAGGACTTAAAGGTAAGAACTTAAACATTAACGAGTAAGTATTATGTGGAAATTTTTCCGCATTTAAATATTTAAGGAGGACTATTAAATGAATAACATTCCCAAGATTAAGTTAGGTATTGTTGCAGTCAGCCGTGACTGTTTCCCTGAAAGCCTTTCCGTTAACAGACGTAAAGCTTTAGTTGACGCCTACAAGAAGAAATACGACGCATCTGACATTTACGAGTGTCCTGTATGTATCGTTGAGAGCGAGATCCACATGGTTCAGGCTCTTGAAGATATTAAGAAAGCAGGTTGTAACGCTCTTTGCGTATACCTTGGTAACTTCGGTCCCGAAATTTCCGAGACATTACTTGCTAAGCACTTCGATGGACCTAAGATGTTCTGTGCAGCAGCAGAAGAAAGCCAGGCTGACTTAATGGACGGCCGTGGAGATGCTTACTGCGGTATGCTTAACGCAAGCTACAACTTAAAGCTTAGAAGCGTTGGCGCTTACATCCCTGAGTATCCCGTTGGCGATGCTGAGGACTGCGCTGATATGATTCACGACTTCATCCCCGTAGCACGCGCTATCAAGGGTCTTTCCGAGTTAAAGATTATTTCTTTCGGCCCCAGACCTCTTAACTTCCTTGCTTGTAACGCTCCTATCCAGCAGCTTTACAACCTCGGCGTAGAAATCGAAGAGAACTCCGAGCTTGACCTTTTTGAATCCTTCAACAAGCACGCAGGCGATTCCAGAATCCCCGCTAAGGTTAAGGAAATGGAAGAAGAACTCGGCGCCGGCAACAAGAAGCCCGAAGTTCTTGCTAAGCTTGCTCAGTACGAACTTACTCTTCTTGACTGGGTTGAGGCTCACAGAGGATATCGTAAGTACGTTGCAATCGCAGGTAAGTGCTGGCCCGCATTCCAGACTCAGTTCGGTTTCGTACCTTGCTACGTAAACAGCCGTCTTACCGGTATGGGTATTCCCGTATCTTGTGAAGTAGATATTTACGGATGCTTATCCGAGTTCATCGGTACTTGCGTATCTGACGACGTTGTTACTCTTCTTGACATTAACAACTCCGTTCCCAAGGATATGTACAAGGAATCTATCGAAGGCAAATTCGATTACAAGTTCACTGATACATTCATGGGCTTCCACTGCGGTAACACCTGCACCAAGAAGCTTGCAGCTTTTGAAATGAAGTACCAGAAGATCATGGCTAGAGCACTTCCTATCGAAGTTACCAACGGTACTCTTGAAGGCGACATCGCTCCCGGCAACATCACATTCTATCGTTTACAGTCTACTGCAGACTGCAAGATTCGTGCATACGTTGCAGAAGGTGAAGTACTTCCCGTAGCTACCAAGTCCTTCGGTGGTATCGGCGTATTCGCTATCAAGGAAATGGGTCGCTTCTATCGTCACGTACTCATCCAGAAGAACTATCCTCACCACGGTGCCGTTGCATTCGGTCACTACGGCAAGGCTCTCTTCGAAGTATTCAAGTACCTTGGCGTTCCCATGGAAGACATCAACTACAACCAGCCTGCTTCCTTACCTTATCCTACAGAGAACCCTTTCAAATAAGATAAAGGTATTAAGCTAGATTTAACGGGCTCACATCACTTTTTGGTGGTGTGAGCCTTTTTTTTATCTGCAAAAGAAGGTATCATAGGATGTAGATAGTTATGAGTACAATGACACATGTGTCATGCGAGAAAATGGCGTAAATTGCGGGATTTCAGCCCAAATGTAAACTGCCGGTTGACAAATTGAAAAGGTAACTTTATAGCCTGCAACCGTATAAATTGATAAATTGTACTTAGCTTAAGCGAGACAAAATCAAACAGTTTCAGAAAGGAATCATAAAATGATACTTGCAGATAAGATTATTAATGAAAGAAAGAGATGCGGTTGGTCGCAGGAAGAATTGGCAGAAAAGCTTTCGGTTTCAAGACAGTCGGTTTCAAAGTGGGAAGGCGCTCAGGCGGTTCCGGATTTACAGAAGATATTGAAGATGGCGGAGCTTTTCAATGTAACTACAGATTATTTATTAAGAGATGAAATCGAAGGTACTCCTGTAGAGAATACAGGATACACAGAGGACAAGGATTACGATATCCGAAAGGTTTCCATGGAGGAAGCCAATGAGTTTCTTGATACGGTGAAGGCGCTGGCACCCAGGCTTGCGTTAGGTGTTCTTTTGTGTGTAGTGTCACCCGTTCTTTTAATTGTACTTGCGGGAATTTCGGAATCCGGATATATTCCCGAGAACGTTGCGGTAGCAATAGGACTTGGCGCGTTATTCGGATGTATTGCGGTAGCAGTGTTCCTCTTTGTCGGTTATGGTATCAAAACTGAAAAGTATGAGTATCTGACTAAAGAAGACTTTGAAACCGCTTACGGTGTAGACGGAATGGTTAAGGACAGAAAGTCTAAGACGGAAGAATTCTACAACAAAATGATTGTGGCAGCTGTTCTTTTGTGTGTAGTATGTCCTGTTCCGCTTGTTATCATGGCAGTAATCGGTGCATCCTCCATGATGATTATCAGTATGGTTGGCTTGCTTCTTGTGATGGTAGCTCTGGCAACATACATCTTTGTATTGATTGGCTCCATTACCGACAGCTATAAGATTTTGCTAAAAGAAAAAGAATACAGCAAAGAACACAAAAAAGGTGACAAGCTTGTCGGTGCTGTTGCCGGAACATATTGGTTGGTTGTTACAGCGATTTTTCTTTACATGGGATTTGTGTATGATAACTGGAAAAGTAACTGGGTTATCTGGCCTATAGCCGGCTTGATATTTGCCGCTATAATGACGATGCTCAATGCAATTGTTAAAAAGGACGAATAACATATAATTTAGAAAAATATTATTAATGACCCCGAGACAACTTCTCGGGGTTGTTGTATACTTAGGGGGAAAATCAATCGAAACGGAGGGCTTAGCGTGAATATTGTAGTACTTGAACGTAGCAGCGTCGGAATGGACGTATCAATTGATTGCTTCAGCGAACTCGGCAATGTAACCGCATATAATAATACTGCTTTTGAAGAGATAGCAGAGAGGATTAAAGAAGCTGACATTGTTGTCGCAAATAAGAGCAGATTAAATGAAGAGACTCTTAAAGATGCGAAGAACGTTAAGCTTATCTGTGAATTTGCAACAGGCTTCGATAACGTCGACGTTGAATATTGTAAGAGCCGCGGAATCGGAGTATGTAACGTAAGAGATTACAGCACCGATATGGTTGCTCAGCATACATTCGCTATGGCTCTGTTTCTTTCGGAGAAGCTCAGCCATTATGACACGTTTGTCAAGAGCGGTCAGTATGCTAACCATAATCGATTTTCATATTTCGAGCTTCCTTTTACCGAGCTCGCAGGTAAGACCTGGGGAATTATCGGTATGGGTAACATCGGCAGAAAAGTTGCGAAGATTGCGAGTGCATTCGGCTGCAAGGTAATCTTCTATTCGGTAACCGGTAAGTCTACTGTAACAGAATATGAGAGAGTTGACTTCGATACATTAGTTAAGGAGTCGGATTATCTGTCATTACACTGTCCCCTTTCGGATCTTACCAGAGGCATCATCAATAAAGATGCACTTAAGAAGATGAAGAAGACAGCCATTCTTTTGAACGTAGCGAGAGGACCCGTAATCGTTCAGAACGATCTTTATGACGCACTTGTCAGTGATGAGATTGCGGCAGCGGGACTCGATGTATTGGAAAAAGAACCCATCGCGAAGGACAATCCCCTCGGCGAGATTAAGGATTCTACGAAGCTCATTATCACACCTCATCTGGCGTGGGCATCGGTTGAAGCTCGTGAGAGATGCGTGAAGCTTAATTATGACAACATCAAAGCGTTCTTGGAAGGCAAGGAACTTTGCAGAGTCGATAAGTAAGGATAACAGCGCTAAGCGCTTTATTTAAAGTATTATCAGGAGGAGAAACATGAAGGTTAAGGAGAGTACTTATATCAAGAGTAACAAGCCTTTGTTTAAAAAGCTTGTTTCGGAACTTCTTAAAAAGTATGAGTATGCATCGGTTCTGGTTAACGATTCCATGGGTAAGAGATACTCGGTTTCGAAGACCGGCACCAATGTTGCGGAAGATGAAATTTACACTTCAAGAGGATATGTTGTAAAGGTTTACGACGGTGGGTGTTACGCCGAGTATTCGGGCAACAGAATTTCCGAAGAAGAGATTTCCAAGATTGTGACGCTTGTGTCAGAGAAGCTTGTGAACCTCGGACAGGGAATTGAAAAGTCTCAGTACAAGGTTCCGGAAGATGAAGAGGTTTCTTTTGTTAAGAGCACCGAGTGTGAAATCGATCCGGAAGCTTTCGGTGACGAAGCAATTGTTAAGAAGCTTACCGAGATTCATAAGAAAGGTATGGCTTACGACGAAAAGGTTCTTAACTGTGGTGCAAGAACCGAATTCCAGAGATATTCCAAGCTCTTTCTTTCAAAGAACAAGGATCTTGAGCAGAACGTAATGTGGACCAGCGCAGCTGTGAACATCAACACAAAGCGTGGCAACGAAGTTAAGACGGCTTACGATTCCGGTTCCATCATGGGCGGAATGGAAATGCTCAATAAGCTCGAAGATATGGTAGAGAACACTGCCAAGATTGCTATCGAACTTCTCGACAGCGAGCCTATCAAGCCCGGCGAGTACGAGTGCGTATGCACACCTGAAGTAACAGGTATGATTGTGCATGAAGCATTTGGCCACGGTGTTGAGATGGATATGTTTGTTAAGGATAGAGCACTTGCTCAGAAGTACATCGGCGAGTACGTTGCATCACCCCTCGTTACCATGCACGACGGTAATGCTGTTGAGCAGACCGCGACATATTTCTTTGACGATGAAGGTACCGTTTCAAGCGATACGGTTATCATCGACAAGGGTATTCTTGTAGCAGGTATCAGCGATCTTCAGTCCGCTATGGCACTCGGCACCACACCTACCGGTAACGGCAGACGTGAGAGCTACAGAAGAAAAGCATACACCCGTATGACCAATACCTATTTCGAGCCCGGTACAGACAAGGTTGAGGACATGATTGCCTCTGTCAAGGAGGGACTTTTACTTGAAATGCCCTTCTCGGGTATGGAAGATCCCAAGAACTGGGGTATTCAGTGCATGGTTAACTATGCGCGCGAGATTAAGGACGGTAAGTTTACCGGTAAGATCTTCTCACCCATCGTTTTAACCGGCTATGTACCCGATCTTCTTAAGAGTATCTCCATGATGTCCGATGAGAAATCCCTCGGCGGCGCAGGTTTCTGCGGTAAGGGATACAAAGAATGGGTTAAAGTATCTGACGGCGGCCCCTACATCAAGGCCAAGATCAGATTGGGTTAAGGAGGCGTGCTTGAGATGAAAAGATATATTGATATACTTGATAAATCAAATGTCGGCACCTACTTCGTAAAAGAAACTGCGGCTAAGAGCGTAGAGCTTTTCTTTATCAAAAAGAAACTCGACATGCGCCGTATGAAAGACGATGACAGTGCTGAAATTACCATATACAAAGACATGGAAGAAGACGGCAAGAAGTTTCGCGGCTTTGCAACCGTTAACGTGAACTCCACCATGTCTGATGAGGAGATTGCTGAGAAGATTAAATCCGCTGATTATGCGGCTTCTTTTGTTAAGAATCCTTTCTTCGAGTTCGCAAAGGCTACTAAGTCCGACAAGAAGGTTCAGGAAAGCGACTTAAACAAGTACGAGCTTTCTGAGATTGCCGACAAGTTCGTGGAAGCTTTCTATTCCGAGGACAAGGACGCACATGCATTTATCAACTCTTTCGAACTTTTTGTAAGGGAGAACGAAGTCCACATGGTAAGCTCCGAAGGCACCGACGTATCTTATGTCAAAAGAAGTGTCTGGGGCGAATTCGTAGCTCAGTGCAAGGAGCCTCAGGACGTTGAGACCTACAAGAGCTTCGAATACGACTCACTCGCACTTTCAGACCTTAAGGACCTTGTTAAGACCACCCTTAAGATGACTGCCGACAGAGCAACCGCTACCAAGATGCCCAAGGCAGGCACATACGATGTGGTACTTGCAGACAGCTATGTTCCTGAAGTTCTTACTTACTACGCAGAGAGAGCGCACGTCGGCTATATCTATCCCGGCTATTCTGACTTCAAGGTCGGTGATAATGTTCAGGGCGAGAACGTCACCGGCGACAAGCTTAACATGAAGTTTGGCGTATCCGTTCCTTTCGACTACGAAGGAATAGAGATGAAAGAAAGAGACTTCGTAAAAGATGGAGTACTTAAGACCATCCACGGCAACCAGAGATTCTCCTATTACCTGGGAGTAGAGCCAATTGGTACTTACAATAAGATTGTTATGCCTGCAGGCACAGTATCCATGGCAGACATGTTCAAGAAGAAATGCCTCTACGTAGTTAATTTCTCCGATTTCCAGATGGATGCCCTCGACGGCCACTTCGCAGGCGAAATCAGACTTGCTTACTACTATGACGGTAACGGCAATGTAGAATGTGTAACAGGAGGCAGCGTTAACGGTAGCATCTTCGAAGCACAGAGCGAGCTTACCTTCTCATCCGAGACACAGAAGCTTTCAAAATTTGAAGGCCCCAAGGCTTGCATGTTTAAGAATGTAGCCGTAGCCGGTGAATAATCACAAACAGCCAAAGAAAAACCCCGGAGTCGCGAAGATTCCGGGGTAATTTAATGCTCAAAAATCAGCTTATTTAAAGTATCTGTTATATAAGCCTTCGAAAGCCTTACCGTGGCGGGCCTCATCACGAGCCATTTCATGAACGGTATCGTGAATAGCGTCAAGATTAAGCGCCTTAGCTCTCTTGGCAAGATCGGTCTTACCTGCGGTAGCACCGTTCTCTGCTTCGATTCTCATCTCAAGATTCTTCTTGGTGGAAGGAGTAACAACCTCACCGAGTAATTCTGCGAATTTAGCAGCATGTTCAGCTTCTTCAAAAGCAGCCTTCTCCCAGTATAAACCGATTTCGGGATAACCTTCTCTGAAAGCCACACGGCTCATTGCAAGGTACATACCAACTTCGGAGCACTCACCGGTAAAGTTGGATCTTAAATCATTGATAATATCTTCGGGAGCACCTGAAGCAACACCTACAACGTGCTCGGAAGCCCAGGTAAGTTCACCTTCCTGCTTGGTGAATTTCTCCTTGGGAGCCTGACATACGGGGCACTTATCGGGAGCCTCGTCGCCCTCGTGAACGTAACCGCATACGGAACATACATATTTAGCCATAAATAACCTCCTTGTATTATGGGTTTAAAGTTAGTTTATTATATCATAAACAAAGGCATATACATATTAATTGACAGCAATAAACGGTAAAAAACACGATTTTTCGTTTTATTGTTTTTTTAGAATTATATTTCACATCTTTTATCAAATAAACGCGGAAATATGATAAGATTTTCTTGAATGGTGGGGAAATAAAGAAGGGAGACAACCGTGAAGCTTAAGACAAGATTACAAGTTACCTTCGGTGTCATCGCGCTATTGCCGGTATGTTTGTTCTCGCTTGCGTTCCTTGTTATAGGTAAGATAATGATATTCTTACAGAAGACGGGAGGCATCGAGCGTGTAGACAGACTTATGCCGCAGGGCGTTCTGACTACCCTTATCATAACGTTTTTCATAATTATGTTCTTCATTGCGGCGGGACTTACCAGATGGATAGCGCGCGGCGTATTCAACCCCGTCAATGATTTAAAGAACGGCATGCAGCAGATTGCGGACGGCAACTTTGACTACGTTCTCGATTCCAATATGACCGGTGAGATTGGCGAGCTTTATCACAACTACGAAGACATGAGACTAAGACTCAAAGAAAGCGCCGAGGAATCAATTCAGAACGAAGCCAAGAACCGTGAGCTTATCACCAACATCTCTCACGACTTAAAGACCCCCATAACCGCCATCAAAGGTTATGTGGAAGGTATCATGGACGGTGTTTGCTGCACCCCCGAGAAGATGGACAAGTACATTAAGACCATCTACAACAAGGCCAATGACATGGACAGGCTCATCAATGAGCTTACCATTTACTCAAGAATCGATGCGAACCGTATCCCTTATACATTCTTAAGGCTTAACGTTCGCGAGTTCTTTGACGATTGTATCGAGGAAGTAGGACTTGACCTTGAGTCCAAGCACATAGAGCTTAACTACTCCAACATGGTTGCCGAGGACACCAGAGTCATCGCCGACCCTGAGCAGCTTAAGCGCGTAATTAACAACATCATCAGCAACTCCGTCAAGTACATGGACAAGGAGAAAGAAAAAGCAATCATCAATTTCTCCATCGTTGACGAAGGCGACGCTATTAAAGTTGAGATTGAAGATAACGGACGCGGCATAGCGGCCAAGGACTTACCCAATATTTTCGAAAGATTTTTCAGATCCGATTCATCCAGAAACTCTGCCAAGGGCGGAAGCGGAATCGGACTTTCAATAGTTAAGAAGATCGTGGAAGACCACGGCGGGTACATATGGGCCACCAGCAAAGAAGGCGAAGGAACCTGTATGCACTTTGTATTACGTAAATACGAGGAGGTTAGAGACAATGAGCAAGATATTAATAATTGAAGATGAAGACGCAATTGCAGATCTTGAGAAAGACTATCTTGAATTAAGCGATTTTACGGTTGAAATAGCAGGCGACGGCATAGAAGGCGAGAAGAAAGCACTTGAAGAGGACTTTGATCTTATCGTTCTCGACCTGATGCTTCCCGGCAAGGACGGCTTCGAAGTCTGCAAGTCCATCCGTGAAAAGAAAAACGTTCCCATCCTAATGGTTTCGGCCAAAAAAGACGATATCGACAAGATTCGCGGACTGGGCCTTGGTGCAGACGACTACATGACCAAGCCCTTCAGCCCCAGCGAGCTTGTTGCGAGAGTTAAGGCACACATGGCACGTTATGAGCGCCTCGTTCACTCCAATGCCAAGCCTGACAACAAGATTATTGAAATTCGTGGCTTAAAGATTGATAAGACCGCAAGACGAGTATGGGTAGACGGCGAAGAAAAGCAGTTTACCACCAAGGAATTTGACTTACTCACATTCCTTGCAGAGAACCCCAACCACGTATTCACCAAGGACGAACTCTTCAGAGAGATCTGGGACATGGACTCCATCGGTGATATCGCAACCGTTACGGTTCATATTAAGAAGATACGTGAAAAGGTAGAGTTTGATTCGGCCAACCCTCAATATATCGAAACGATTTGGGGAGTAGGCTACAGATTTAAAATCTAAGTTTTCTTTTACCGAAAGGGGCATAGATGGAAGTTCTTTTTGAGGACGAACACATACTTGTGGTCAATAAGCCGGCAGGCATAGCTACGCAGTCGAAAGGCGTGGCGGCAAGAGACCTGGAGAGCGAGTGCAAGAAATACAGGAAGTCTAAGGGTGAGGCGCCCGAGATTTACGTGGTGCACAGACTCGATCAGCCGGTATCGGGCATACTTGTTTTTGCCAAGACCCGTGAAGCGGCGGCGGCACTTACCAAGGGGATGAAAGAAGACGATTTCTCCAAGGACTACCGGGCAATCGTGTACAAAGAATCCGAACCTAAGCCCGGAGCCAAACTCGTCGATTTTCTTATTAAAGACGGCAAGACCAACACTTCTTGCGTAGTTCCTAAGAACGTACCGGGAGCCAAGGAAGCAATTCTTACCTACGAAGTCGAGGAAGACCGTGACAAGACAGCAAGTCTTTTGGTACACCTTAAGACCGGCCGACATCACCAGATAAGAGTCCAGCTTGCCAACGCCGGAATGCCTATTCTCGGGGATCTTAAATACGGGACAGAGACAAGTATCAATTACTCTAAGAGCGAGAAAATATCAAACGTCAAGCTATGTGCTTACCACCTTGAGTTCAATCATCCCAAGACCGGCGGGCACATGGAATTCTCCATATAGTAATTAAAGGCGAGACCTAAACAGGTTTCGCTTTTTCTTTTGTCGCACAAATGCGGCAATTGAGTTATAATGACTTTAATTGGGAACATTTCAATTTTATAGTATTTGAGGGAGGTACCTTCATGGGTAAAAGCTCGGAAAACAATTACGGAAAAATATTGGGGTTTATTGGGAATACTTTGTTATGGATATCGGTATTGGCCTATTTCATTTTGGTCCCTTTGTATTTTCAGGATGGATACACTAAGATAGCCACTCGCAAATACGAATGCTTCATGGCGATATCCAAAAATTCTGCAATATTTATCGGTATCTTCATTTTGGTATATCTGTGCACTTGGGGCTTTAATAAAGAGGAAAGAGCAGTTTTTAAGCCTCTTACAAAGATAGATATAGGAATGCTGATATTTATCGCTGTGGCGTATGGTTCTTATCTGTTAAGCTCTTATAAGATGGTAGCACCCAAGGAAGAGGGGGCATGGTTTTACGAAGGAAGCTTATACGGTACGCAAGGCTGGTACATAGGATTTCTTACCTATTTGGTTCTGGTCTTTATGTATTTTGCAGTATCAAGATTTCTTAAGTACTCAAACATCATATGGATCCCCATTATGGTAGCAACATCACTTATATTCCTGTGGGGAATGTTGAACAGATACGGTGTATTCCCTATTGAAATGACTTTCGCCAATGAATCATTTATTGCATCGCTTGGCAATATCAACTGGTTTGCGGGATATGTCAGTGTGCTTGCGCCGATAGTAGCAGGTTTGTTTTATGCCGCCAAATCGGCCAAAGAAAAAGCATTGCTGCTCATACCACTTATTCTTTCCAATGGAATAGTATTACTTAACAATTCAGACAGTATTGTGTTTGCGTATGCGGTAATGTTCCTGTTCCTTTTTTGCTATTCACTTGATAATAAGGATAGAATGTTACGCTTTACCTGGCTTGCGTTTTCTTTTTCTGCGACAGGAATGGGCTTATTCTTTATAGACAAGGCGCTTCCGGGCGTTAAAGAAGGAACTTCGAGGTTTTCCGATATTTTCACCAAAGGAATAACTGCAGTGATGATTTTCGTGGCATGCCTTGCCTTGGCTGTGTTTATGGGGCTTTGCGAAGAGGGCAAAATAAACTATCCCGAAAAGCTTGGTGCCAAATTAAGAAAGATTATTTTAATACTGCTTGCGGTAGGCCTTGTCGTATATGTTCTTTTGGTATTTATTAATACGAAGACCGGGGGAGCACTTCCCATTATCGGAAACCGCGGAATGTTCGTGTTCGATAAGAGATGGGGCTCCAACAGAGGTGCGACATGGATTTCCGGCGGCCTCTTGTATAAGGATTTAAGTTTAGGAAAGAAGCTGATAGGTACCGGCCCAGACACGTTCTATTTTGCGCTTAAGGACAATCCGACTGCATTTGCCTTTGCGGAATCGGTATTTGGCAAATCAAGACTGACCAATGCTCACAACGAGATTATAACGTTACTGGTAAATGTCGGATTACTCGGAACGGCAGCATTCTTATTCATGAGCATTTCCGCCGTGAAAGCCTTTGTAAAGGCAGCAAAAGAACGCCCTTACATCATAGCCTTTGCGCTTTCCGTGATATGTTATCTTGCCAATAACGTATTCAGTTTCCAGCAGGTTACCAATACCCCTTTCTTTTTCCTTGTGATAGCGCTCGGCGCGGCAGCAGTCGTGAAGGCACAGAGCGAGTAATTGCGCGGTATTAGGTTGACAAAGAAGGATGTTAAAACTATAATAAAACACTACGCGTTTTATTATCGATCGCTTTCGAATGAGTCATTTGGACTCATTCCAGCTCAATTAGTTATATGATATTTAGGAGGAACCAATGGCAGACAAGAAAATGGTAGAGGCGATAACCTCTATGGACGAGGATTTTGCACAATGGTATACAGAC
The DNA here is from genome assembly GCA_017553505.1 of Lachnospiraceae bacterium. Taxonomy (GTDB): domain Bacteria; phylum Bacillota; class Clostridia; order Lachnospirales; family Lachnospiraceae; genus UBA1258. The sequence continues at coordinate 152,740 of JAFZLD010000006.1, read as the reverse complement.
ATTGTTAAGAAAGCCGATTTGTGCGACTACACAAGCGTTAAAGGTTGTATGGTTTTTAAGCCCGCCGGATATGCTATCTGGGAGCTTATTCAGAGACAGCTTGATGAGCGCTTCAAGGCAACGGGAGTTGAGAATGTTTATCTTCCCATGTTTATTCCCGAAAGCTTACTGGAGAAAGAAAAAGACCATGTCGAGGGCTTTGCTCCCGAAGTAGCATGGGTAACTCAGGGCGGACTTCAGCCCCTTCAGGAGAAGATGTGTGTACGACCTACCTCGGAGACCCTTTTCTGCGATTTCTATAAAAATGAAGTACAGTCTTACAGAGACCTTCCCAAGGTATACAACCAGTGGTGCTCTGTAGTACGTTGGGAGAAGGAGACCAGACCTTTCCTTCGTTCGAGAGAGTTTCTTTGGCAGGAAGGACATACTGTTCATGCCACCGCTGAGGAAGCTGAAGAGCGTACTATTCAGATGCTCAATGTATACGCTGATTTCTGCGAGCAGGTGCTTGCAATGCCTGTAGTTAAAGGTCGCAAGACTGACAAGGAGAAATTCGCCGGCGCAGAAGCTACTTATACTATAGAAGCTTTGATGCACGACGGTAAGGCACTTCAGTCCGGTACCAGCCACAACTTCGGTGACGGATTCGCTCGTGCTTTTGACATTCAGTTTACAGATAAAGACAATACATTAAAGTATGTTCACCAGACTTCATGGGGATGCACCACCAGACTTATCGGCGCTATCATCATGGTACACGGTGACGATTCGGGACTTAAGCTTCCTCCGCTTGTAGCTCCCACTCAGGTAGTAATTGTTCCCATTAAGCAGAAAGCTGAGGGCGTTCTTGATAAAGCATATGAAATCAGAGAAGAACTTAAGCAGAAGGGCTTCAGAGTTAAGGTAGACGATACCGATAAGAGCCCCGGATTTAAGTTTGCAGAGACCGAGATGCGCGGTGTTCCTTTCCGTGTTGAAATCGGCCCCAAGGATATTGAAGAAGGCAAGTGCGTAATTGCCCGTCGTGATAACGGCGAGAAGTTCGAGTGCCCTATCTCCGAGATTTCCGCTAAGATTGCAGAGCTTATTCCCGTAGTTCAGCACGATATGTTCGAAGCAGCCAAGGCTCGTCGCGATTCTCAAACTTATCAGGCTACAAGCTGGGATGAGTTTAAGAAGATCTTCGAAGAGAAGACCGGCTTTGTAAAGGCTATGTGGTGCGGCGACGTAGAGTGCGAGAATAAGATCAAAGAAGAACTTGCCGTTACCAGCAGATGCATGCCCTTTAAGCAGGAGACAATTTCAGACAAGTGCGTATGTTGCGGTAAGCCCGCCACCAAGATGGTATACTGGGGCAAAGCATACTAAGAAGAGAGGTTTGAATCATGAATGTATTAGTTATTAACTGCGGTAGTTCATCACTTAAGTACCAGTTTATTAACTCCGACAGCGAAGAAGTCCTTGCAAAAGGTCTTTGCGAAAGAATCGGAATCGACGGAAGTCAGATTACCTATCAGCCCAAGGGCGGTGACAAGGAAGTAACCGTTACTCCCATGCCCGACCACACCGTTGCAGTTCAGCTCGTTATCGATGCTCTTACCAACGACAAGACCGGCGTAGTTAAGTCTCTTTCCGATATTGATGCCGTAGGTCACAGAATCGTACACGGCGGCGAGAAGTTCGCTACTTCAGTTGTCATCAACGACGAAGTGGTTAAGGCAATCGAAGAGTGTAACGACCTTGCACCTCTTCACAATCCCGCTAACCTTATCGGCATCAACGCTTGCAAGAAGCTTATGCCTAATGTTCCCATGGTAGCAGTATTTGATACCGCTTTCCATCAGACCATGCCTCCTAAGGCTTTCCTTTACGGAATTCCTTACGAGTACTATGAAAAGTATAAGGTACGTCGTTACGGTTTCCACGGAACCAGCCACGACTATGTATCCACCGAGGCTGCCAAGTTCCTTGGTAAGGACAGAAAAGACTTAAAGATCATCGTATGTCACTTAGGTAACGGTGCATCTATTTCAGCGGTTAAGAACGGTAAGTCCGTAGACACTTCAATGGGTCTTACTCCCCTTGACGGTCTTATCATGGGTACCCGTTCCGGCAGCATCGACCCTGCAATCGTAACTTTCCTTGCAGGCAAGCTTAACACAGATGCAGACGAAGTACTTAATATTCTTAACAAGAAGTCCGGTGTATACGGCCTTTCCAAAGTATCAAGCGACTTCAGAGATTTAGAGAAAGCATATAATGAAGGCAACGAACTTGCCAAGACTACCCTTGAGACATTCTCTTATCACGTAGCCAAGTACATCGGCGCATACGCTGCTGCCATGAACGGTGTTGACGTTATCGCTTACACCGCAGGCGTAGGTGAGAACACTTCTATCGTAAGAGAAATGGTAGGCGAGTACTTGGGCTATCTCGGAACCGACATCGATCCCGAGAAGAACAAGATGCGCGGTGAGACAGTAGTTCTTTCTTCTCCCGGCAGCAAGGTAGTTACCATGATAGTTCCCACCAACGAAGAGCTCGCAATCTGCAGAGAGACTGTAAGACTTGTGAAATAAGGTTTTTCAATTAGAACAAATCATATGTTATAATAAAAGGGAATCCTGAAAAGGGTTCCCCTTTTAGTTGTGGATTATTTAGGAGTACACTTTTTGATCAAAATAGACCTACCCAAGAATGTTAAGTTCATAATAGATACACTTGAATCGGCGGGTTACGAAGCCTACGCTGTGGGCGGCTGCGTGCGCGATTCGATTTTAGGAAGGACTCCCAATGACTGGGACATCACCACTTCCGCCAAGCCCCTTGAGACCAAGGCACTTTTCAAGAAGACCTTTGATACAGGAATTAAGCACGGAACCATATCCGTTCTTTTGGGCAAAGAAATCTACGAGGTAACAACCTACAGAATAGACGGCGAATACGAAGACGCGAGACACCCCAAGGAAGTTACTTTTACCGCTGAGTTAAAAGAAGACCTCTTAAGACGAGACTTTACCATAAATGCTATGGCGTACAATCCCACAAGCGGAATTGTGGATCTGTACGGAGGCATCGAGGACTTAAAGAATCATGTAATACGTTGCGTTGGAGTACCTCACGACAGACTTTCCGAAGATGCATTAAGAATCATGCGAGCTGTCAGATTTGCGGCTCAGCTTGATTACACAATAGAAGAAAAGACTCAGGAAGCCATCAGAGAACTTGCGGGTACATTATCCAAGATCAGTGCCGAGCGTATTCAGGTAGAGCTGATTAAGTTACTTACCAGCGACCACCCGGAGTTTTTAAAACTTGCCTGGGAACTTGGAATCACAAAGGTTATCCTTCCCGAGTTCGACAGAGCTATGGAGAGCGAACAGAACAACCCCAATCATGCATATTCTGTGGGCGAGCACTCTCTTAAGGTTATGCAGTACCTTCCTCCGGACAAGGTCATGAGACTTGCTGGGCTCTTCCATGATATAGGCAAGATGGATACTAAGACTACGGACGAGAAGGGCGTAGATCATTTCTACGGACATCCCGAAGTCGGAGCCAAGATTGCCGCAGAGGTCTTTAACAGGCTTAAGTTTGACAATGATACCAAGACCAAGGTATGCAGACTCGTGGAGTGCCACGACTGGTTTATCGGTGCCGTACCGTCTCATATCAGAAGATATATGAATCGAATCGGGGAAGAGTTTTTCCCTATGATTTTTGACTTCAACAAGGCCGACATTATGGCTCAGAGCTTCTATAACAGAGAAGAAAAGCTTGAAGACCTCGAAGTGCTCAAAGAAGCATATCTGAAAGTCAAAGAAGCAGGAGACTGCATCAATATAAAGGACCTTGTCATTACGGGAAGCGACGTTATTAAGGCCGGTGTTCCCGCAGGTCCCGGGGTCGGTGCCGTATTAAAGGCCCTTCTTGAAGAAGTGCTTGACGATCCCGCCAAGAACAACAAAGATTATCTGCTGTCACGAATAGACAGTCTTAAATAAGGGGAGAAAAGTGAAAAAGCGAATAACAATTCTGTTATCGATTTTAATATTGTGCTTAGGTTGTGCGGCCTGCACCTTTTCAGGTAAAGGAAAAGTTACCGAAACGTCATCCGCAAGCAAGTCTTCCGCAGAGATTCAGCACGAATTCGAAGCTTCCCGCCCGGGCGAGTACGATTCCGCAGATACCGCGGTAGTTACGACAGTCAGCAAGGTTAACGGCACGATTTCTTTTTACAATTATGAGTTAAAGAAATACTACACGCTTTCCTACGACTCCGTATCCACTTATGCAGACAAGTACGGCTCAGCAATCACCCTTGACCAGATCAAAGAAGGATATATTTACGATATAACCTTTTTAAAAAGCAAGAAGCTCCTCGTGTCGTTACGTGAAGTTAAGGCAACTCTCGTAATGGAAGATACAGCCGGCTTCTCTGTTGACTCGGCGGCCAAGGTGCTTAAATACAAGACCGAAAGCTACAAGCTAACCGAAGGCACAATTCTTCTCGGCGCATCGTCCAGAGAGACGATACGCGACTTAAAGCCCGAAGATGTACTTACACTTGTGGGCGAGAACAATGAAGTATACGCCATAACCGTTTTAAAAGGCCACGGTACCCTCAAGCTCAGGGGCGAGGACGCGTTGGTAGGCGGAACGCTTCAGGTAGGCAAGGATTTAAATGTCCATATCATCAAAGGTATGGAGGTTACTCTTCCCGAAGGCGAGCATAAGATTTCTTTTACCAAGGGTCTCACCGAGGCGGAGAAAACGGTCACTATAGACAGGAACGAAAAAACTGTGCTCGACGTAAGCGACATTGAGGTCGAAGAGGTCAAGATCGGTAAGGTATTGTTCAGTGTCACCCCCGAGAATGCCGAAGTCTACGTGGATGGCAGACTGATAGACCATTCAAGACTTCAGGAGTATACATACGGCCTTCACAAGCTGGTAGCCTCCGCAAGCGGCTACGAGACGCTTACAAGGCATTTTAAAGTAGCGGAGTCACAGGCGACCCTCCCGGTTTCACTTGAGAAATCCGAGACCAAGACCGAGGAAAAAGAAGAATCCAAGACCGACGGATACTTTATCGTCATATCGGCACCTACCGGCGTAGAGGTATCTCTCGACGGTAATTACATGGGCATGACCCCTATTTCCATCAAAAAGGAGTCGGGCAGTCACACCATTACGCTTCGAAAGAACGGATATATTACCAGAACTTACACGGTTAAAATAGAAAACACGGCCGAAAATGTATACTACAGTTTCGAAAGCCTTGAAAAAGAAAAAGAAGAAAAAACAAGCTCCGTAAGCGGTAACAACTCTGTTTCGGGTAATTAGTCACAAAAATGTGCGAGCCAAATTAGGCAATAATTTTTCGTTAATTAAGAGGCGATATTTTATAAAATTAGCGTCATAAATTTTTCGCAATTTATTAATAAAAAAAGTCGCGAAAACCGCGAAAAATGGGCATTTTTCCTTGACAAAAAACTCAAAAAAATATATAACTAATATAGACGTTTTCCAAAGGGGAACGTATTAACTAGACTCATTATAAGAGGAGGAGTTCTCAATGAACAAGACAGAATTAGTTGATGCTATCGCTGCTTCCGCAGGATTAACCAAGAAGGATGCTGAGAAGGCTGTTAAGGCTTTCACAGAAGTAGTTGGTAAGGAATTAAAGAAGGGCGGAAAGGTTCAGTTAGTTGGCTTTGGTACTTTCGAAGTTACCAAGAGAGCAGCTAGAACCGGACGTAACCCTCAGACCGGTGCCGAGATGAAGATTAAGGCTTCCAAGGCTCCTAAGTTCAGCGCAGGCAAGGCTTTAAAGGATTTAGTTAACGGCAAATAATCCGCTTAGGTAAATTCGGGGCTACTCATTGAGTAGCCCTATTTTTTTGTTATTAACATTGAAAGGAACTCACTGTAATGAGATTGGACAAGTATTTAAAGGTATCAAGGCTTATCAAAAGAAGAACCGTAGCCAATGAGGCATGCGATAACGGACGTGTGACCATCAACGGCAAGGTGGCTAAGGCTTCTACCGAGGTTAAGGTGGGGGATGTCATTGCGATTTCTTTTGGCAATAAGGAAGTTAAGGCGGAAGTACTCGATATTCAGGAAACCGTCAAAAAAGAAACCGCGGGAGAACTCTTCAAATATCTCTAAAGAATCGCTTTTCATTGGGTGTTGACGAATAGTTAATTTTGACATATTATAATTATGTTAACAGAATTATGTAAACGGGGATCAACTGATGGCAAGACGTAAGATGAAAATGCGTCGCCGCTCAGTCAATTTTGGTGGGATGTTTCTTGTAACCGCCGTAGTAGCTATGATTGTCCTTGTCGTTTTATTCAAGAGTAACGAATTAAGAGACAAGAAAGCCGCCTACGAGAAGCGCGAGAAGTATCTGGTTGAGCAGATTGAAGAGCAGGAGAGACGCAGCGAAGAGATAGAAGAATACAGAAAATACACTCAGACCAAGCAGTACGTGGAAGATTTGGCCAAGGAAAGACTCGGTCTTGTGTACAAGGATGAGATTATTCTTGAAGCAGATAATTAAAATCTGTTTATAATTCATACAAAATTGTTACCTTCCGTTGATTATTTGACGGAAGGTGTTTTATATTTATGATTACAGTGGCATAATAGCATTTAATGAAGACAGACATTTTTATTACGAAAGCAGAGAAATTCATTAAGGACAAGACACTTATTCAACCGGGCGATAAGGTTGTTATGGGTGTATCGGGCGGAGCGGATTCAGTGGCGCTCCTTCTTTTGCTGAATTCTTTAAAAGTGAAAAGGTCACTTTCCTTGTATGTTGTTCATGTTAATCATTGTTTAAGACCCGAGGCGGATTCGGAAGCTTTATATGTTGAGGCGCTTTGCAAGGAGCGGGACATTCCGTTCTTCCTTCGTAAGGTCGATATTAAGGCGTTGTCACGGGAATTAAAGATCGGTACCGAGGACGCCGGCAGAAAGGCCAGATATGAGGCTTTTGAGGAGGTTCTGACCGAAGTAGGCGCTACCAAGATTGCAGTGGCTCACAATTGCAACGACAGAGCCGAGACTATGCTGTTTAATCTTGCTCGTGGCACAGGTATCAAGGGACTTATCTCGATTCCTGCCAAGCGTGACAATATTATTAGACCTCTTCTTTTTGCCACAAGGGCGGAGATTGAAGAGTTTCTGGCGGCTGAGGGAGTTAAGTTCTGTACCGACGCTTCCAATCTTACCGACGATTATGCGCGTAACCGTATCCGTAATAACATACTTCCGGCACTTGAGGACAGTATTAACGGAGGCGCTACGCTTCATATGTTTGAGACGGCCGAGCAGCTGTCGGGGCTGTATGAGTTCGCCCTTAAGCGCTGCGAGGAATGCTATAGAGATGCGTGCGTAAGAGAGACTGAGACGCAGATTTCTTTGGACGCCCGTAAGATTTTAACAATGGATGAATACCTGCAGAGTATGCTTATTAAGCAGGCCATCGATACGTTAGTTCCGGGTAACAGGGATATTACGCACGTTCATTTGAATGATATTTTATCGCTTCTTAATAAGAGCGGTACGAAGAGCGTTAATCTTCCTTACAATATCACAGCGGTTTCGTCTTACGACACTTTGACTTTGACTCGCGAGGGCATTGTTTCGGAGAGTTTAAGCGAGACAGAGATCGTTCCGGACGGTAGTTCGTTCAAGGCATCGGGATATACTGTTAAGGCTGAGTTGTTCGATAACAGCGAAGGCTTTGACTATGGGAAATTAAAGTATACTAAATGCTTTGATTATGGTAAAATAAAGGATATTTTGGTGATGCGAAGCAGAAGAACGGGGGACACAATTTCCGTTACTTCAGGCGGCGGCACCAAGAAACTCAAAGACTACATGATTGATGTAAAGATACCTGCGGGAGTTCGCGACAGCGTGCCTGTAATTGCATGCGGAAGCGATGTTCTGTGGGTTGTGGGATATCGGATTAGTGAAAATTACAAAGTAACTAAAGAGACAAAACGGGTTATAAGGATTACCGTTTTGAAGGAGGATTAAGAGATGTTGGATCATGAAGTAAAGGTTCTTTTGACAGAGGAAGAGGTTGATAGGAGAATTCAAGAAATCGGCGACCAGATTACCAAGGATTATGCCGGTAAGACAGTTCACCTTGTATGCGTACTTAAGGGCGGAAGTTTCTTTATGTGCGAGCTTGCTAAGCGTATTAACCTTCCCGTTTCCCTTGACTTTATGTCTGTTTCAAGCTACGGCGGCGATACCAAGTCCAGCGGCGTTGTAAAGATTGTTAAGGACCTTGACGAGCCCCTTATCGGCAAGGATGTTCTTGTTGTAGAGGATATCGTGGACTCAGGTCGTACATTAAGCTACCTTCTTGAGATGCTTAAGGACAGAAAGCCCGCAAGCCTCAAGCTTTGCACACTTCTTGACAAGCCCGACCGTCGAGTAGTGGATGTTAATGTTGATTATACGGGATTTAAGATCCCTGATGTGTTCGTAGTAGGTTACGGCCTTGACTATGACCAGGTATACAGAAACCTTCCTTATATCGGAGAGGTTGTATTCAAATAAAGAAAGACAGAGGATTTAATTTTGAGAAAAAAAACACAGGGGTATCGGGTTTCTTTTGCCCTGATGCTTGCGCTTCTGGCCTTTGCCATATTCCTTTCTTTTGTGCAAAGACCGAGGGATTATTACACCAAAGACCAGCTTATGAAGGATATTTCCGATAAGTTCGTAAGCGAGGTAATAATCAATCCCAACGCGGAGAACAGAACAGGCGCGGTAGAAGTTAAATTTAACAACAACACTGCCAAGCAGTTATTTGTTACGGATGTAATTTCTTTTGAAGAAGAAATAAGTAAAACTGACGTTAAGTTATATGTAGAGGACATTCCCAGAGAGAACTGGTTCTTATCGTATGCTCTTCCGGTGCTTGTTATCCTTATAATAGGAGTGTTCCTGTTTGTGGTTATGACATCGCAGAGCGGTGGCGGTCAGAATGCCAAGATGATGAATTTCGGCAAGTCCCGCGCCAGAATGTACGTAGGCGATGACAACCCTATCAAGCTTAAGGACGTAGCAGGCCTCAAAGAGGAAAAGGAAGAACTCGACGAGATAGTAGAGTTTCTTAAGAACCCCGCTAAGTTTATCAAGGTTGGCGCGCGTATCCCCAAGGGTGTACTTCTTGAGGGACCTCCCGGAACAGGTAAGACACTCCTTGCCAAGGCTATCGCAGGTGAGGCGGAAGTTCCTTTCTTTAGCATTTCAGGTTCAGACTTTGTTGAAATGTTCGTAGGTGTGGGTGCTTCCCGTGTAAGAGACTTATTCGAAGAAGCCAAGAAGAACTCACCTTGTATGGTATTTATCGACGAGATAGACGCAGTTGCAAGACGCCGCGGTACCGGTATGGGCGGCGGCCACGATGAAAGAGAGCAGACACTTAACCAGCTCCTTGTTGAAATGGACGGATTTAAGGAGAACTCAGGTATTATCGTTCTTGCGGCTACCAACCGTGTAGATATTCTCGATCCCGCTATTCTTCGTCCCGGACGATTCGACCGTAAGATTGCTGTCGGAGTTCCGGATGTGGGCGGACGCGAAGAGATACTTCAGATTCATGCCAAGAACAAGCCTCTCGGCGATGATGTTGACCTTCACGGAATTGCAGCTACCACTGCAGGCTTTACCGGCGCAGATCTTGAGAACCTTCTTAACGAATCGGCCATTGCGGCTGCCAAGGACGACAGAGCCTTTATTACCCAGCAGGATATTAAGGATTCTTTTGTCAAAGTCGGAATCGGCGTAGAGAAGAAGAGCAAGATTATTTCAGACAAAGACAAGAAGATTACCGCATACCACGAAGCGGGTCATGCGATTTTATTCCACGTGCTTCCCGATACCGATCCTGTATATACCATTTCGGTTATTCCTACAGGCCCCGGTGCGGCAGGTTACACCATGCCTATTCCCGAGCACGACGATATTCACTATACAAAGAGCCGTATGGAGCAGGAGATTATGACACTCCTCGGCGGCAGAATCGCAGAGGCTATTACCTTTGGCGACATCACCACCGGCGCTTCCAACGATATCAAGCGTGCCACCAAGCTTGCGCGTAAGATGGTTACCAAGTACGGTATGTCCGACAACATCGGCGTTATCTGCTACGAGGATGAGGACGAGGATGAAGTATTTATCGGTCGCGACCTAGCTCATGCCAAGAATCATTCCGAAGTTGTTGCAGGTGAGATTGACAGAGAAGTCAAGGCAATCATCGACAAATGCTACAAGGAAGCCGAGAAAGTCATTCGCGAGCATATGGGTGTTTTAAAGGCCTGTGCGGAACTTTTGATTGAAAAAGAAAAAGTGAACAGAGAAGAATTCGAGGCTTTGTTTAATATAGTCAAATAGGCTTTGTGAAATATTCACAAAAAATACTGTCCGAATTTATATATTTTGTGAATGGTGAGCATTTGCAAAAAGGGGGACCTCTGATATTATACTTCTTGTAACCCCCCAATACATTATATAGTTTTTTGCTATACCCCATAAGAAGAAATACCTTCTCTAAAACAGACAGTAGACCTCTACTGTCTGTTTTACTATTCAAAAATATATATAAACTGATATAATGTTTTTAGTACTTATAAAGTATGGTTATGCGGGTTATAACATGATGCGTTAACTATTAAGTAGTATGATGGGATATCAAAGTTTTTGAATACCTTATGCTGCAGGATGCGAGGCTGGCATCACGGCATCATTGTTAGGATATATTAGGGTAAGAAGATGAATCATCAGTTTAACGATAAAACAGAACATAATCTGTGGTACATCAATACGATGCGACCTATCTTTATCAAGAAGGCGCTCTATGCCGATACCACGGCCAATTATTTAAATCCCCCTGAGCCGGCTCCTTTTTCCGAGGTGACGGTTTCTTTCAGGACGGCTATAGATAATGTGGATGAGGTATCACTTGTAGTGCAGGACGAAGTTCATCCTATGACGGTTACGAGCAGCAACAAGTGGTTTGACTTTTACTCATGCACCATCACCCTTTCGGACAAAGAAATCCCTTATTATTTCAAAGTCAGAGTCGGAAGACTTCACTACATCTACGACAGTGCGGGAGTTTCAAGAGACAGTGAGTCCAGAAATCCCTTCTTTATCGTGCCCGGATTCCACACTCCGGACTGGGCCAAGGGCGCTGTTATGTACCAGATTTACACTGAACGTTTCTGCAACGGCGATCCTTCGAATGACGTTGAGACGGGCGAGTACTATTATGTAGGTGGCCCTGTTCAGAAGATTGAAGACTGGTATAAGGTTCCTGCCATAGACGGTACCAAGGAATTCTACGGCGGCGACCTTCAGGGTGTTATCAATAAGCTTGATTACCTTAAGGATTTGGGAATAGATGCAATCTATTTCAATCCTCTGTTTGTTTCGCCTTCCAACCACAAATACGATACGCAGGACTATGAGCACATCGACCCTCACTTCGGTAAGATAGTTGTGGACGGCGGCGAGTGCCTTAAGGACGGCGACACCGATAATAAACACGCCACCAAGTACCAGATAAGAGTATCGGCCCACGAGAATCTCGAGGCATCGGATGCTTTATTCTGCGAGCTTGTACGCCTTGCTCACGAAAAGGGCATTAAGGTTATCCTTGACGGCGTATTTAACCACTGCGGTTCATTCAATAAGTGGCTCGACAGAGAACGTATATATGAAGACAGTGAAGGCTACGCCAAGGGCGCATATGTGTCCGAGAGCAGCCCTTACAGAGACTACTTTGACTTCAGGAACAAAGAAGGCTGGCCTTATAACGGCAGTTATGACGGATGGTGGGGCTATGATACACTCCCGAAGCTTAATTATGAGGGCAGTAAGAATCTTTATGATAAAATAATAGAAATCGCCGCCAAGTGGGTTTCAGAGCCTTTCAACGCAGATGGCTGGAGACTTGACGTTGCCGCAGACTTAGGTCATTCGCCCGAGTTTAACCACGAGTTCTTTAAGAGATTCAGAAGCGCGGTTAAGTCCGCCAATCCCGAAGCTCTTATTCTGGCCGAGCACTACGGTGACCCCAAGAGCTGGTTAAACGGTCAGGAGTGGGACTCTGTCATGAACTATGACGCTTTCATGGAGCCTGTAACCTGGTTCCTAACCGGTATGCAGAAGCACAGCGATGAGTTCCGAGGCGACTTACTCGGTAACGCAGGCGCTTTCTTTGACACGATGTTATATGCGGGCAACAAGTTCTTTGCACCTTCTAAACTGGTTGCAATGAATCAGCTGTCCAATCATGACCACTCAAGATTCCTTACCAGAACTACGGGCAAGGTAGGTCGTATAGGAACACTCGGTGCCGCTGCGGCAAGCGAAGGCGCCGACAAAGCAGTAATGCGTCTTGCAGTCATCATGCAGATGACCTGGATAGGCGCGCCCACCATTTACTATGGTGACGAAGCAGGCCTCGCCGGCTTCACGGATCCCGACAACAGACGTACATACCCCTGGGGCAATGAAGACAAGCAGCTTATCGGCTTCCACAGGGAAATGATACGCATTCACAAAGAAAATTTCGAATTAAAGAGCGGTTCGCTTGTTAAGCTTCTTTCGGAGAACTATGCACTTTCTTATGCAAGATTTTCAAGAGACACCTGCGTAGTTGTCATCATCAACAGAGACGAAGCCGAGAGAACATTCACGGTACCCGTATGGCAGGCGGCTCCCGTTTCGGAACGCTTGGAGCAGATTATTCTTTCGACACGCGAAGGATACTCGATAGACAGAAGAGTTCACAATCTCGACGGAGGTTCGCTCGTTATAACACTTCCGCCGGTTTCGGGTGTCGTACTTAGAACCGAGCGATAATTAATTCGGTAATTGGGTTATTTATGGAGATTTACAAATGATTTACCAGATTCATAACGGTGCGGTTATGTATGGTGGGGATACCATACTCTCCGGCATCAATTTTGAGATAAAGAACAACAGAGAAAAAATAGCGGTCGTAGGCCGAAACGGTTGCGGTAAGACCACCCTTCTTAAGCTGATTACAGGTGAGGTGGACCTTGCCAAGCGTGACTCCGACGAGGACATCTACATTGCTAAGACCGGCAATCCTCAGATCGGCTACCTTAAGCAGATGGCCTTTGCCGACGATACCGTCACTCTCGAGACAGAGGTTAAGAAGGTATTTGAACCGATTCGCGCCATGCAGCGTACCATGGATGATATGGTAACCCGCATGCAGACCGACCACTCAGAGAAGTTACTCGAGCAATATACCCGCCTACAGGAGCAGTTTAACTACATAGGCGGCTATTATTATGAAAAAGAATACGAAATCGTCCTCAAGAAATTCGGCTTCACCGACGAGGACAAGAAGAAGCCCCTCTCCGATTTCTCGGGAGGCCAGCGTACCAAGATTGCTTTTGTAAAGCTTCTTTTGGAGAAGCCTGACATACTTCTTCTCGACGAGCCTACCAACCACCTTGATATCGAGACGGTTGAGTGGCTTGAAGGATACTTAAAGGACTACCCCCGTGCCATCGTGCTCGTGTCTCACGACCGAATGTTCCTTGATAACATCGTCGAGACCGTATATGAAATCGAGTACGGCAAGATGACACGCTACAGCGGCAACTACACTAAGTTCATCGAGCTTAAGAAAGAAGCCTACGAGAAGCAAAAGAAAGACTACGAAGCCCAGCAGAAAGAAATCAAGCGTTTACGTGACTGGGTTGAACAGTGGAAGAACACACCTACCAAGGTTGCGGCTGCGCGCTCGAAGCTTAAAGCGATTGAACACATGGAGATAGTCGAAGCTCCCGACAGATACGATACAAAGAGCTTTAAGGCTTCTTTTGTACCGTTACGTGAAACCGGCAAGGATGTGCTGTTTGTTAAGGAACTCGGAATCGGTTACGATAAACTTCTTGAGACCGTTAATCTCGACATGAAGAAGGGCGAGAAAATAGGCATTATTGGCGGTAACGGTATCGGTAAGTCTACGTTTCTTAAGACGCTTGTGGGAACGGTTGAGCCGCTTTCCGGCGAGTTTAAGTACGGTGTGAACGTCGACGTGGGATATTTCGACCAGCAGATGGCTCAGTATACATCCGACAAGACTGTTATAGACGATTACTGGGACATGTTCCCCAATCTTACCGAGACAGAGGTAAGAAGCGACCTCGGAGCCTTTCTCCTTCGAGGCGATGATGTATTTAAGCAGGTAAATATGCTTTCGGGAGGCGAGAGAGTCCGACTGGCGCTTTGTAAGATATTTAAGACCGGCCCCAACTTCTTAATCCTCGACGAGCCTACGAACCACATGGATATTGTCGGCAAGGAAACGCTTGAAAGCATGCTCAAGGACTTCGCCGGTTCCGTAATATTCGTATCTCACGACAGATACTTCGTTAAGAAGGTTGCATCAAGACTCCTTGAATTCACCTCTGACGGAGTAAAGACCTATAACTTCGGCTACGAAGAGTACGAAGAGAAGCGTAACGGCGGCAACGACTCCAAGATTGATTTTGGCGCCTCCAAGAAGCAGGAAGCCGTGACCGAGCAGCCCAAGTCCTCTCAGAACGCCTACAACAACCCCGGCAAAGAACGCTCCAAGATTCAAAAGAAAATGGAGAAGTTAGAGGAACAGATAGCCGGCCTGGAAGATACCATCGCGGCCAAAAAGGACGAGCTTCAGAATCCCGAGTATGCTTCCAACTACTCAAAGCTTACCGAGATTCAAGGCGAAATCGATGCCGCGGAAGAGAATCTTCTTAACCTCATGGACGAGTGGGGCGAGCTCGACAAATCTCTTTCGGAACTTGGCTAAAACGAATTGACAAACACATTTAACTATTATAGAATATGGCTTGTTGTGAGATACAAGCCATATTTTATTACGCGGGTGTAGTTCAATGGTAGAACACCAGCCTTCCAAGCTGGATACGTGGGTTCGATTCCCATCACCCGCTTTTATCATGCTCTGAAGTCAATGATTTCAGAGCTTTTTTATTACAGAATTGCGACTTTTTTAAGTTGCGAAGCGTCGTTTCATATACTAAAATTGTTAGAAGAAAGGAACGTAACGATGCTTTTTAATTCCGTACAATTTTTCGCATTCTTTCCCATAGTAATGCTTTTATATATAGTGATTCCCCAAAAGGCCAAGATGTACTGGCTGCTTGTGGCCAGCTACTTCTTTTACATGTGTTGGAATCCCAAATATATAGTTCTGATACTCTTTACCACGGTCGTGACTTACATAGCCGGGTTGTTAATCGGCAGAGCTGCCGAAACGTCGGCGAAGAAGTTCTGGCTGGTATCTGCAATCGTAGTGAATCTTGCGGTGCTCTTTACTTTTAAGTATCTTGACTTTTTCTTCTTGAATTTGAATAAGATTTTGAGTCTTGCGGGTATTCGGGCTGTCGATAAGCCATTTGACTTCCTGCTTCCCGTCGGAATTTCTTTTTACACATTCCAGGCTATCGGATATGTTGTCGATGTGTATCGGGGCGACTCGCAGGCGGAGAAGAACTTCTTTAAGTATGCATTGTTCGTAAGCTTCTTCCCTCAGCTTGTAGCGGGACCTATCGAGAGAAGCGGTAAGCTTATCAAGCAGATAGACGACCTTGGCAAAAGAAGGCTTTGGAGCTACAAGGGAGTTGTTTCAGGCCTTGGCATGATGCTTTGGGGCTTGTTCGTTAAGATGGTAATCGCTGACAGAATAGCGATTTTTGTCGATGCGGTCTACAGTGATATTTACGCGGCCGGTACGATTGAGACTTTCATTGCGATGTTGGGCTTCTCGGTTCAGATATACGCCGATTTTGCCGGATATTCCGCAGTTGCAATTGGCGCGGCCAGAATAATCGGTATCGACCTTATGGAGAATTTCAACACGCCTCTTTTTGCCACAAGTATTGCGGATTTCTGGCGTAGATGGCACATTTCCCTGACTACGTGGTTCAGAGATTACATCTACATCCCCTTGGGCGGTAACCGTCGCGGCAAGATAACCAAGTACAGAAACATCATGGTCACATTCCTCATAAGCGGCCTCTGGCACGGAGCTTCGTGGAAGTACGTTGTGTGGGGCGGTATTCACGGTGTTTATCAGATTATCGCCGACATTGTTAAGCCTTTAAGAGATTGGATAGACGACAAGCTTAAAGTGCAAAAGAACGTGTTCAGCTACCGTTTCGGAAAAGTTCTCGGAACCAACCTTTTGGTCAGCTTTGCACTTATCTTTTTCCGCGCGGGTTCACTTAAACTTGCGCTTAAGTATATCCTCAGAATGTTTACCAAGTGGAACCCCTGGGTAATCTTTAACGACAGCCTTTATAACTGGGGACTCAATCATTTTGAAGTGGGAATACTGTTTGCATCGCTGGTATTGCTTCTTTTTGTATCAATCGTCAGGTACAAGCAGCAGCTCGATATCGGAGAGTTCCTGTTTAAGCAGAACATGGCTTTCAGGTGGGCGGTATTTATTCTTTTGCTGGTAGCGATAATTGTATTCGGTGAGTACGGTGCCGAATTTGCATCCAATAAATTTATCTATTTTGACTTTTAAATAACGGGACAGTATGAAATCAAGAATTACCAAGATAATCGCAGCCTTAGGCTTCGTAATAATTGCATATTTGTGTCTGGCGGCGGTGTACGGACCGCTCAGCTGGAAGGACACGTCCGGAGACAAGATTTCTTCGCTGACTCAATTATACGAGACGGAAGATAACCTTGTGGATGTGGCGTTTCTGGGCTCCAGTCTGTGCTACTTTGGAACATATCCGGCGTATTACTGGGAAGACCTCGGTATCGCGGCGTTTGACATTGCGGTGTCGTCTCAGGACAGAATTTCGGGATATCACCATTTAAAGGAACTCCTTAAGACGCAGTCCCCCAAGGTGGTATTTGTGGAAGCACATGACATTTTGTACGACAAGCAGCAGATAATCGGCAATGAGTATCGCAACATGCTTTCCATGAAGCCGAGCATCAATTCGGTTCAACTGATTACCGAAGGCGCGGACAAAAAAAGCTGGTTGGACTACCTCTTCCGCTTCCCGATAATACACAGCAGATACAAAGAACTTAAGAAAAATGATTTTGAGCTTCGTGCCCCCAATTACTTCGGACGCGGAGAATACATGACATGGGTCAAGAACGGTCAGGGAGTTCCGCCTTATGCCGACGGAGCACCTTTCCCGGTTCCGCTTGATGCGGGTCAGACGAAGTGGCTTGAAGA
This sequence comes from Lachnospiraceae bacterium, assembly GCA_017553505.1. Lineage (GTDB taxonomy): Bacteria > Bacillota > Clostridia > Lachnospirales > Lachnospiraceae > UBA1258. Next base: position 135,444 of record JAFZLD010000006.1, on the reverse strand, counting down.
CCTCAAGGCTCTTTCGGCCAAGAAAGGCTTCGACCTGGTACTTTATTTCGCTCCCGGATACATGACGGAAGCAGAGCAGGGAGTTGCGGATTCTGTAGCAGAATACGGACAGGCCAACGGCATACCCGTCATTGACTTCAATAAGATCAGGGCAGAAATAAATTTTGACTACGACAATGACTTAATCGATAGCGGCCACAGTAACGCATATGGCGCCAGAAAGATGGCCGAATATTTTGAGCAGTATCTCTCTGAAAGGTATTCTTTTACCGACCATCGCGGCGATTCAAGATATTGGCAGTGGGACAAGGACCTTGAGTGGTATTACAGTGCCAAGGCAATTCACGAGCTTAAGAGCGCGGAGGCTTACGAAGAGTACATTTCCATGTTATCGCAGTCTAAAGATGTGCTCGCGGTAATCAGCCTCGAAGGTGATTATACGGAAAGAGCCGAGACGGACTATTACGCATCTCTCTCTAAGCTCGGCATGACCGAAGAAGAATACAGAGCCGGCGGCAAGTGGATATACAAGAACGGAGAGCTTACCAAGGTTCACGGAAATGATTTAAACGAAGAACCGTTCTTATACCAACTTAGCAACACAGAGACCCTTAAGATATCGTATAACGGCGACTATATGCATGGGGAAAATATAGTCATTAATAAGGACAGCTACTACAGTCTTGGGGACTTCATGAGCATCCTGACCTACGATTGCTTTACGGGCGAAGTGATTGAGGTGCGCGGATTCTGACCGTATAATAGGAATGTAAGGGGAATATGAGAAAATGAAAGGTACAGGGTATAAGGTATGAACGAGACACTTAACAAGTTAACAAGCAGATTTATTGACGATTTTACGACCGCCAAGAAGGTCTATAAGCTTGACGGTTACTACGCAGCATCATCGTATGCGGCTTCACTTCTGGGAAGCGATGCCAAGATCGACGAAGACAGGCTCAAAGAAGCCAAGAAGCTCATCGGCAGACACTCTTCCGGATTTGTAAACATCAAGAGCACTCTGGCCAAAGAAGTTGCGGCGGCAGCAGTTGCGGAAAGCTCAGACCCCGACTATGCGGCTCAGAAGATTAACGAGCTTTACAACACACTCAGAAAGATTTGCTCCGGCTCAGATTTCTTCGGAGTTCCGGCATCAATAGTATTTAAATACGTCCAGAACGTTCATCACGAGGACACCATTGAGAGGGTTAACGCGATATATAAAGGTCTCAGAAAGAAGCATCCTTTCCTGACCTCATACGAAGACATCGTCGGTTGTACACTCATGGCGCTTACCGATAAGAGCGTTGAAGACATTGTCAATGACAGCGAAGAGTGCTTCGACATACTTAAAAAGAAATTCGTTATCAATAACAACGCTCAGACTGTAGCTTGTGTTTTGAGCCTTTTCCCCGGAACTGCCGAGGAAAGATGCGATAAGGTAATCGAAGTCGAGAAGATACTTAAGAAAGCAAAGATTTCTTTTGGCGACAGATCTCTCGGAACGCTTGCGACAATCGCTATGGTTGTTAAGCCTGAAGACCTTCAGAACTATATTAACGACGTAAAAGAGGTAAGTGACGCTCTTAAGTCGGTAAGAGGTCTAGGCAATCTCGGAGTAGGAAGACAGTTTAGAAATCTTCTTTCTTCCGCAATTGTGACTGCCACTTACTCCGAAGAGGAGAAGACCAATATAGAAGCAGCTGCGGTTAACGGTATTGTGAGCACCATGTTCACTCAGCATCTTATAATGGTGGCATGCATGTCCTACGCAATTTGCAGTGCGGCCAATAACGTACATTTTTCATCATCATCTAACTAGCGATACATTTCGGGGGATTACAAGTAAAGGAAGGTATCTTTATGTTTAAACGAGGAAAGAAATCGGAGTTTAACCAGGATAACAGAAGACTTTACATGGCCAACATGAGCCACGAAATCCGAACACCTATGAATGCCATCATGGGAATAGCCAATATGCTGTTAAGTCAGGTCAAGGATTCCGAGGAGCGCGAGCACTTAAGCGATATGCAGACCGCCACGAGAAACCTTCTCATGACCATCAACAGCATACTGGATTACGAAAGTATGCTCGACGGCAATATTTCTATCAATAATGCCCCGTTTGAAATCAATGAACTGATTAACGAAGTTACCTCCATTGCGAGAATCAATATCGGAGACAAGAACGTTCACTTTCTGGTGGATGCCGACCCCGATCTTCCCGCAATCATGAAGGGGGATGCCACACGCATCAAGCAGGTTCTTGTGCATCTTCTCTCTAACGCAGACAAATTCACCAAAGAAGGAAATATAACCCTTTCCGTATTTGGCAAAGCGGATGACGAGACCTGCAAGCTTACTTTTGTGGTATCGGACACCGGTAAGGGTATGTCTGAAGATATTATCAGCAGAATCTTTCTTCCTTACGAACAGGAGAATAACACGGCCTCCCGCGATGAGGGCGGTCTCGGAATCGGTCTCACCATAGGCAAGGCGCTTGTGGAGCGAATGGACGGACGCATCATCGTCGATTCCAAAGAAGGTGAAGGCACGAGTTTTTCTTTTACCCTTTCACTGCCGATTCTGTGTGCGGATGAAGCCTGCAAGATTAACTCTCCCGAGGACAAATACGTCGCTCTGTACATACCCAACAAGGACGAGGAAGCCGTAGTTACCCACCTCCTTGATAAGCTGGGAGTCGGCCACGTATCCCTTGGCAACATCGGCGAGATATTCGTAGAAGACGGTAAAAAGAAATTTACGCATCTTTTCCTCGAGCACAGCAAATTTATTCAGATTAAGGATGTGTCCGAGTTAAGAGACCTGGGTATAACTTTTGTCGATTTTATCGATTCCACCAAGGAAGTCGTATACGACCACAATACGCTTTACGTTAAGAAACCGGTATGGTACAAGGGCATCGCCGATGTATTCAACGGCGAGGGTATCACCGGTGAATTAAGTAAGACAGAGACCAAGGAAACCATCAGTATCGCCGGTGCCAGAGCGCTTATTGTCGACGATAACGATATTAACTTAAAGGTTTCGCAGGGATTACTTAAGCCATACGGCCTTGCCACGGATACAGCGGGTTCCGGCACAGAGGCCATTCGACTTATCAATAAGACCAAGTACGACATTATTTTTATGGATCACATGATGCCCGGTATGGACGGAGTCGAGACGACGAAGGCTATCCGCGGATATGATGATGCATATCACAGAAGCGTGCCGATTATCGCCCTTTCTGCCAATACCATCGAAGGTGTGGAGGCGCTCTTTAAGAGTGCGGGCATGAACGATTTCCTTCCGAAGCCTGTAGAGATAGGTCTTTTGGAAGCGTGCCTTAAGAAATGGCTTCCGCCCGAGAAGGTTACGGTCACTACCATTGAATATACCAATGATTCCACGCAGACAGGCAATAAGTTCGGCGGCTTTAAGTACATCGACGTTACGACGGGACTTACATACACAAACGGCAACGCCGATATGTACAATTCCCTCATTAAGGATTTTTCGGCTTCCATCAGGGACAAGAAAGACTCCATCGACCAGCTTGCGGAGATAGAGGATGTGGGCAGATTTACGATAGAGGTACACTCCCTTAAATCTACCTCCAAGATGCTCGGAGCGTTGTCTCTCAGCGAGAAAGCCCTTGAACTTGAGCGCCTCGGACATAAGAGAGACATTCAGGCCATTCACGAAAAGCTTCCTTCGCTCAATGAGGAGATTGACAAGATTATTATGGACTTAAGATCCTTCAGCGTTCAGGAAGAAGCCCCTATTGTCAAAAGAAAGCCTGTGGACAGAGAAGCGATACGACAGTCCATGAGAAGTCTGTTTTATGCTGCGGATGACTTTGACTACGACGGCGCCAAGGACATTATTTCTGCAATAAGCATCTACAATTTCGATGACAGGCTTGAAGCAGTCTTTGAAAAAATGCAGGATAGGATAGAAGATATAGATTATGAAGGCACCAGGCAGGCAGCAGTTGAGATGCTTGCGATGCTTTAAATAAAGGAGAAGAAGAGAAGGTTATGAGACAAACATTAACACAGGAATTTGCCAAGATTTACGGAGCTTCCGACGGATTAAGATTTTTCTTTGCCCCCGGAAGAGTGAACCTTATAGGCGAGCACACAGACTATAACGGCGGACACGTTTTTCCCTGCGCGCTGACAATCGGTACGTATGCAGCGGTCAAAGAAAGAACGGATAAGATCGTCAATTTCTATTCTATGAATATCCCCACAAGTGGAGTCATCAGTATAGATTTGAACAATGAGTTAAAGCCGTCTAAGGAGCTAAGATGGGCAGCATATCCCGCAGGCGTAATCTGGGCTTTTGCTCAGAAGGGAATGAAGCTTGACCACGGCTTTGATATTTTATTTAACGGTAACATCCCCAACAGTTCGGGACTTTCTTCATCAGCATCTATCGAGGTGCTTACAGGGTTTACCTTAAGAAGCCTCTATGGTTTTGATATTTCCAACGTCGATCTCGCGCTTATCGGACAGTTTTCTGAGAATAAGTTCAACGGTATGAACTGCGGTATCATGGACCAGTTCGCTTCTTCAATGGGTAAGAAAGACCACGCTATTTTCCTTGACTGTGCAACCCTCAATTATGAGTATGCGTCCGTTAAGATGCCCGATGCCAAGATTGTTATCACCAATTCCAAGGTTAAGCATCATCTTGTAGACTCTGCTTACAACGACAGAAGAAACGAAAGCGAACAAGCTCTTAAAGACCTTCAGACAGTTTGCAATATCAAGACTCTCGGTGACCTCACCAATGAAGAATATGACAAGCATGCAGACGTCATCAAGGATCCCGTGTGTAAGAAGCGTGCCAAGCATGCAGTATACGAGAACCAGCGTACCATCGAGGCCGTTAAGGCTCTTGCCGCAGGCGATATCAAGCACTTCGGTGAGCTTATGAATCAGAGCCACATTTCACTTCGTGACGATTACGAAGTATCGTGCAAAGAAATTGATGTCCTTGTAGATTCTGCATGGAAGCAGCCCGGAGTAGTAGGCTCACGTATTACAGGCGGCGGTTTCGGCGGATGTACCGTATCAATCGTTAAGAACGAATACATCGATGCTTTTATCGAGAACGTCGGCAAGGAATACACGGAAAAAACAGGCCTTACCGCTGAATTCTACGTAGTGGAAATCGGCGACGGACCTTACGAATTATAAACTTTATAAACAGTATTGGGAGAAAACAGTATGAAAAAATGGGCCAGACACTTGTATCAGCCTAACCTTCCTCTTTACGAAAGCGGAAGAGTAACCTGCTCGAATGAGCACATTGCATTATCACTTAAAGCAGCCGAGGAAGGAATGGTACTTCTTAAGAACGAAGACAGCCTTCTTCCCCTTAAGAAAGGCACCAAGCTTGCACTTTTCGGTAAGGGAACCTTTGACTATGTTAAAGGCGGCGGCGGAAGCGGTGACGTATTCACCAAGTATATTCGCAACATTTATGAAGGTCTCAAAGAGGTAGGACTTACCGAGACTTATGAACCTCTTAATTCCTTCTACAAAGCTAACGTTGAAGAGCAGTACAAAAAAGGTATTGCTCCCGGTATGCTCGAGGAGCCCAAGCTTCCCGAGAACCTTTTAAAGGATGCGGCAGCAGTCAGTGAAGTAGCTGTTATTTCTATCAGCCGTTTCTCAGGCGAAGGCTGGGATCGTTCCGACATTGAGTGTAACAACGAATACAATCCCTGGGGCGAAGGCGACCCGAATTACGAGTCCATGCCCAAGCGTTCCGGCAGATTGTTCCCCGACGGAGACTTCTATCTGTCCGCGGCGGAGAAGAGACTTATCAAGGCTGTAACAGGTGCTTTTGACAAGGTTGTAGTACTTCTTAACGTAGGCGGTATTGTAGATACCACATGGATTAAGAAGGACAAGAAAATCGGCGCGGCACTGCTTGCATGGCAGGGCGGTATGGAAGGCGGACTTGCGGCTGCAAGAATATTACTCGGACTTGCCAATCCTTCGGGTAAACTTCCCGATACATTCGCGGAGAAACTTACTGACTATCCTTCCACCGAGCACTTCCATGATTCTTTTGATTACGTAGATTATACCGACGATATATTCGTAGGCTACAGATATTTTGAAACTGTTCCCGGCGCGGCCAAGAAGGTCGTATATCCATTCGGATACGGTCTTTCCTATACCGACTTCAGCATCCAGACCAGCGATGTGTGGGAAGACGACAACAAGCTTAACCTTTTCGTGCAGGTTACCAACATCGGTAAGGTGCCCGGCAAGGAAGTTGTTCAGGTATACTTCGAGGCTCCTCAGGGTAAGATCAGTAAGCCCGCGCGCGTTCTTTTGGCATATGCTAAGACGAAGGAACTTGAGCCCGGCGAGACCAGGACACTTTCTTTTGAAATCGACATCAATAAGATGGCTTCTTACGACGACCTCGGCAAGATTGCCAAGTCTGCGTGGGTGCTTGAGAAGGGCGAGTACAAGCTTTATGTGGGCAGTTCCGTAAGAGAAGCTCTTGAGCTTGACTATACCGTTAAGATATCCAAGGACACTGTTACCGAGCAGTTAAGCGAAAAGCTTAATTCCGTAGATTTAAAAGAAAGACTTTTGGCTGACGGTTCATTTGAGAAGCTTCCCAAGGGCAAACATCGCAATATGGACGAGTGCGGCATCAAGAAGATGAAACCCGGTACCGAAGAGTGTATCGTGCCCGCTTCAAGAGGTCGCGACCAGTACAGTCTCTTTAAGCCTTTCAACGGCAAGCGTCCTTTCATAGATGTGTTTGAAGGCAAGATTACCCTTGATGAATTTATTAAGCAGCTTTCCGACGATGAACTTATACATCTTCTTGGCGGCCAGCCTAACACGGGCGTTGCCAATACATGGGGAATCGGTAATCTTCCCGAATACGGCATTCCTTCCATCATGACAGCCGACGGACCTGCAGGCGTGCGTCTTGCTCCCGAGATAGGTGTATACACTACCGCATGGCCTTGCGCTACACTTCTTGCATCCACTTGGAACGATGCGCTTTTAGAAGAACTGGGCGATGCCGTAGGACAGGAGTTAAAAGAAAACAACCTCGGCATGTGGCTTGCACCCGCACTTAATATTCACAGAAACCCCATGAACGGACGTAACTTTGAGTATTATTCGGAGGATCCCCTTCTTTCGGGTAAGTTTGCGGCAGCAGTCGTACGTGGAGTGCAGAAGAACGGTGTAAGCGCATGTATCAAACACTTTGCATGCAATAACAAAGAAACAAACAGAAAACACTGCGACTCCAGAGTATCAGAAAGAGCTCTTCGCGAGATTTACTTAAAGGGCTTCGAAATAGCAGTCAAAGAATCCGACCCTTGGTCTATCATGACCGCCTACAACACCATTAACGGCTACAGAGCTGCTGAGTGCCATGATCTTATTACAGGCATCCTTCGCGGAGAATGGGGCTACAACGGCATCGTCATTTCCGACTGGTGGAACAGAAGCGAGCACTACAAAGAAATCCTTGCCGGTGAAGACGTAAAGATGGCTACAGGCTTCCCTGACAGAGTAAAAGCCGCTATGGAGAAAGGTCTGCTTAAGAGAAAGGACCTCGAGGCACCCGTTAAGCGTATCCTTCAATTTATCATGAAACTGGACTAGTAATGAAGAAATATATACAAGAAATCTTTGACCGAATGGAAAAAGAATATGGGCGTGATCTGACATGTTACTTAAATCACGATGATGCGTGGCAGCTTCTTGTTGCCACCATCATGAGCGCCCAATGTACCGATGCGAGAGTCAATGAAGTCACCAAGGTATTGTTTAAGAGATATCCTACAGTAGCGGATTTGGCTTCAGCCGATCTTCTCGAACTTGAGGATATTATCCATTCGGTGGGCTTTTATCATAATAAGGCCAAGAACATCATAGGCTGCTCACGCGCTCTGTGTGACCGTTTCGGAGGCGAAGTGCCTTCAGACATTGAGTCACTTACAAGTCTTCCGGGCGTAGGACGCAAGACCGCCAACGTTATCCGCGGCAACATTTTCAGGGAACCGTCGGTAGTTGTCGACACTCACGTATTGCGCATATCTAATAAGTTGGGGCTCGTAGATACATCCGACCCCGTTAAAGCAGAGTTTGACCTCATGAAGGTCGTGGACCGAGATTACTGGCTTTACATCAATCATTGGTTCATCGCCCTCGGCCGCACCATTTGCAAGGCTCCGAGACCCAAATGCTCGGAATGCTATCTGAAAGATATATGTCCCACATTTAAGAAGGAAGCATGAATTCATACGTATCACTTGACTTAGAGACCACGGGCCTAAGTCCCAAGCTTGACAAAATAATAGAAATCGGCGCTGTTAAGGTTATAAACGGGGAAGTTGTGGATAACTTCTCCGAATTTTTGTGCCCCGGTCGAAAACTCGAGGAAAAAACCATCGCCCTCACCGGCATAACCGAGGCAGACCTATGCAATGCTCCCGAGGCAGCAGAAGTGATACCGCGCCTTATTGGATTCTGCGAGGACTTGCCCCTTGTGGGTCATCGAATCATGTTTGATTTTTCCTTTGTGAAGCATGCTGCCGTGAATCTGGGACTCACATTTGAAAAGGATGGAGTCGACACACTCAAAATATCCAGAGCATGCCACCCCGAGCTCGAAAGCAAGAAACTCACCGCTATGTGCGAGCACTACGGCATCCCGCTTCAGGCACACCGAGCCTATAACGACGCGCTGGCGACATCTCAGCTGTTTCAATGCTTAAAGAAGGAATTTGATGCTAAGTACCCGGATTCTTTTGAGCCTAAGAAACTCATATATCAGATTAAAAGGGAGAGTCCCATAAGACCCTTCCAGATTGAGAAGCTAAAGCGACTGATAGATTTGTACCACGTCGATTGCCCTTATGAGCTTGAGAAGATGACGAGGAATGAGGCGTCGAGGTATATAGATAAATTAATTGCACGATACGGCAAATAAAATGGGCCCGACAGTAAAATGTCGAGCCCTTTTACTATTTCTCTATAAATTTAAAGAACTTGTACTTATTAAATTTGGTGCCTTCATAAGGATGTTCTCTCAAACTTGTATTGAAGTCTCTTGAGCCCATCAGCACCGTTGAAGGATGCGTAAACTCCCTGAAGCCCCATTCACCGTGGTAAGCACCCATGCCTGAGTGCCCGGTGCCGTTGAAAGGAACACCTTTGACGGTAATCTGCATGCAGACTTCGTTGATGCCGCCGTTACCATATTGCATGCGGCCCATGGTTTTCTTGGCCCATTTAATATCACTTGTAAAGAGGTACAAAGAAAGCCCATGCTCGCGCGAACTGATGGTGGCGAGCAAATCATCAATTTTTTCATCATCAAAAGGAACAATAGGCAGAAGCGGGCAGAAAAGCTCATGCTGCACTATCGACTCGTTGATATCAACAGGATAAATAAGCGTAGGAGAATATTTACGCGTCTCCGGACAACCTTCCCCGCCGAAAACTATTCGGTCTCTGTACTCTTCAGCTTCGCAGGCGCACTTTTCATATGCGGATTCATTGACCAGGCAAGCATATTCAGGGTTCATGCAAGCATGCTCACCTATCTGAGAGATAGCGGCCTTTTTGAATTCTTCTATGAATTCCTCCGCAATTTCCCTAGCCACTGCAACCTGATTGACGTTAATGCATACCTGTCCGCTGTTGAACATTTTAAAGAAGGCGAGTTTGCGAGCGGCGTCCTTGACATTGGCATCTTTTCTGATGATGCACCAGTTACCGTTTTCACCACCGAGCTCCAAGGCTGTGGAAGTAAGATTCTTGGATGCGCATTCCAAAACATGCTTGCCGACCTTGGTGGAGCCTGTATAGAAAATTTTATCAAAGCATTCGTTAAGACACATGTCAGCGACATCATGCCCGCCTGCAATGACGGTAATATATTCGGGGGGGAACGTATTTGCAATTAAATCCTGTAATGCCTGCGTACAATTGGGAGTCTTGGAACTTGCTTTTATCACCGCCGTATTTCCGCCTGAGATAGCGGCTACGAGCACACCGAGAGAAAGTGTAAAAGGAAAGTTATACGGACTCATAATCAAAGAGACACCATAAGGCATCTTATATACTCTTGTAAAAAGGCTCGGGAAGCATAGCATACCGCTGAAATGAACTTCAGTCCGGCTCCACTTGCGTAAATGATGAATCGCTTCGTTGATTTCGGCAATTACTAAGCCTACATCACAAATATATGCTTCAACCTTTTGCCTGCCGAGGTCTTTATTGAGCGCTGAGACGAGAGCCGCTTCATGACTCTCAACAGCTTTTTTCAGGGCCTTTAACTGAGCGAGTCTGAACTTAATATCAAGAGTCTTTCCCGTAGAGAAAAACTTTTTTTGCGAATTTACAATATCGTGGACATTTTGTTCACTAATCATAGGTATTCCCCCTTTTTTGAGAATAATGTCTGTATTAATAAGATAATCCATAATTGTTTTTTTATCAAGCAAGACAGAACGTAAACAATAAAAAAGCGGCATCCCATTACGGGGTGCCGCCGAGTATTACATATCTTATTAATCATCGCCCAAAGCTTCAAGACCTTTGGCGTTGGCAACCTTGCTTGCCTTAATGTTCTTAACAAGTGCGGTAAATACCGTGAAGCTTAAGATCATCAGGATGCCTGCATAGATAGGAAGCACGCCCCATGCGCTTGTAGCCATGAATACAAGACCGAGAAGGATAGGTGTAACCGTCTGAGCCGACATGCTGGCTGCGTAGTAGTAACCGGTGAACTTGCCAATCTTTGCAGAGGAACAAAGTTCCACAACCATCGGGAAGGAACAGTTATGAACAAGTGCCATACCGAATCCCTTGATAGCCCATACCACAAAGAGGATTACAGGGAAGCTGAACTCGCCGTTAACACCGACCACAACACCCGTAGGCTTCGCAAAGAGCATTACGATGTAGCCAAGAACCGTGATTCCGAGACCGATTGAAATGGTCCACTTACGACCAATCTTATCAGCGATTGAACCTGCGGTAGCAAAACCGATTACCGAAGCAAGACCGCCGAGGATTGTAAGAATCATGGTCTTACCGGATGAAGACTGTAAGTAATAAATTACGTAGTTACCGATGTAAGTTCCGATAGCGTTATCTGCCATGAACCATAAGAACTCAGCGCCGAGGATAGCAAGAAGCATCTTCTTATTGGCAGCCGACATAGGCTTGTCGTCGTCGACGGGAGTCTCGATAGCGGCCAGGCGCTCGCCTTCTTCCATCTCGGGTTTCAATTCTTCTTCAAGCTTATTTTCCTTAATGGTAAAGAAAAGAACGAGTGCGGAAATAACCATCAGCACGGAAGCAATCAGGAAAGGAATTTCGATGGTCCAGACTTTTCTTGCTTCATCGGCTGCGTTGATGTAATCGGAAAGCTTTAAGAAGATTCCGAGAACAGTAGCAGCCGCGCCGCCGAGGTAACCCATGATATTGATGATACCGTTGGCCTTGGCTCTCAAAGGCTTGGGAGTAATGTCGGGCATAAGCGCAACCGCAGGGTTACGATACATCATCATGAACATGAGCACGATACCCATCATGATTACCATGCCGACAATGTTATTCTTGTGGAAGAACAAAGGGATAAAAGGAAATGCCACAGCTGCGACAAATGTACCGGTAAGGATGTAAGGCATTCTTTTGCCGATAGGGCTCTTGGTCTTGTCGGACAGATTACCGAATATAGGTAAAAGAATGAGCGCCGCAAGATTGTCACACGCCATAATAATTCCGACTATCCACTGAACATTCAAAATGGTGGAAGGGTCGCTCGCCTTTAACTCGGCAGAAGACATTCCGTACATTCTGCGTGCGAAAATATCGGTCAAAAAGGTGGGACACCAGGAATCGTATACCTGCCACAGGAGTAGAATGCCGAAGAAGGCAAAGCCGATAAGGCAGGTACGTTTTTTGTTGAGTTTCATGTTGTAACCTCCGATAATTTAATGCGGAGTACGGGTATAAGCCACGTTCCCCCAATGCATATATCTATATAATAATTATAAGATATCAAGAGTAATAATAAAAGAAAAATCAGGACCTCAAAGCCTCGATGGACTCGACTATATAAGGCTTATTAAGAGACTTAAGTTCCTTCGCGCGTTCCACAAGGCTGTCAATCTTCGATGACTCTCCGTGGTCGATATAATGACGACCTAGAAGTCGGTAAGTCTTTCCTATATCGCCGCCATTATCAACGATGTATTCCATGAGCGATACTGCCTCAGCTTCGTAACCTGCTTCCAAAAGAAGGTCTGCCCACTTCTGAAAAGTAGTTACAAGAGTAGTGAAATTTCCGTCGAAGCGGGACAAATCCGTAAGGTTCGCAGCGCCGTATTCCATCTTTAAGTCAGTGTTTGAATAGCCTGTAAGATTTAAAATCTTATCTTTTCTGAGACCTTCGATAGTAGCGAGTATGCTTACCATCTCGGGATTGTCGGAAAGAAGATCGGTGGGAAGGTCATCGGGAATCTTAATATATTTAAGACCGTCGATGGGCTTGCGTCTTACAGAGTCGGCCTTTAACTCACGCTCCCAGAAAGCATCTTCCTTTTTCTCCATTTTGCGGGCTCTGGACTTAGACTCGTACCAGGTCCAGGCTCCGAATATTGCGAATATCAGTAAACTTGCAATTTTCCAATACATAGACTATAATTTTCTCCATTAGAAATGTATTTAAAGGAACTTACATTATGAATTTTTTCAATAAGAAAAACAGACGTATCTTCACCATAGTACTTGTCGCGATTTTAGTACTGTGTATGGTCATTCCAATTGTAACATCTTATTTTATCTAAGACAACGAAACGGGAGTAAAAGCGTGAAGATAGGTAAAGTACCGGAAAACGTCCTTAAACGGTCCATACTGAAGAAAACAGGCAGTAAGCGCAGTGAGGTCCTCATCGGAGCAGGTGTTGGGGAAGACTGCGCTTGCGTTAAATTAGGGGACGCTGAAGTTATGGTACTTTCTTCCGACCCTGTTACCGCTACCACTGAGGACGCAGGTCTTTACGCAGTCAATGTCGCAGTTAACGACCTTGCGGCAAGCGGAGCGACTCCCATAGGAATTCTTGTTACGGCACTTCTGCCGATTAATACCGAAGAAGAAGACATTAAGGCCATCATGAAGGATTTGGATGAATCCTGCAAGGCTCTCAATATACAGATAATGGGCGGACACACGGAGATTACCGCTGCGGTTACGAAGCCCGTTCTTTCGCTGACAGCAGTCGGCAAGGTGCGCGAGAACGCATTCATCAGTACCGGAGGAGCCAAGCCCGGTAACGACGTAGTAATCACCAAGTGGATAGGCTTAGAAGGCACTTCCATCCTGGCCAAAGCAAAAGAAGCGGAGCTTTTAAAGAAGTTTCCGCCGAAACTCATATACGACAGTAAGAATTTTGACAAGTTCTTATCTGTGGCACCTGAGGCCGCACCCGCCGTTAAGTCCGGCGTGACTGCGATGCATGACGTTACCGAGGGAGGAGTATTCGGAGCCCTTTGGGAACTTGCAGAAAGCTCTGGCGTTGGACTTTTGATAGACTTACGTAAGATACCCGTTAAGCAGGAGACGGTTGAAATTTGCAATTTCTTTGACATCAATCCCTACGAGCTTATGTCGGGTGGCAGTATGCTGATGACAGCCGAGGACGGCAACCGCCTTGTAATGGACTTACAGGCAGCAGGCATAGAGGCCACAATTATCGGCAAATGCACCGACAATAACGACAGGGTACTCATTAACGGAGAAATGCGAAGATTCTTGGAGCCTGCCAAGACGGACGAACTTTATAAAGTAATATAAAGGAGACTGAACATGAGAGAGAAAATTTTAAATGTTATCGAGAAGAATTCACGTATTGATATTAAGGAGCTCGCAGTAATCTTAGGCTACAGCGAGATAGACGTTGCCAATGAGTTAAAGGCTATGGAGGAGGAAGGTATCATCTGCGGATATCATACCCTTATTGACTGGGATAAGACCTCTATTGAAAAGGTAAGCGCACTTATCGAAGTTAAGGTTACACCTCAGAGAGGACAGGGCTTTGACAATATCGCAGAGCGCATCTACAAATACCCCGAAGTTAATGCTGTATATTTGATTTCAGGTGGTTTCGACCTTTTGGTTTCGCTTGAAGGAAAGACTCTTAAGGAAGTATCGCTTTTCGTATCCGATAAGCTTTCCACACTTGAAACCGTTATCAGCACTTCAACACACTTTGTTCTTAAAAAATACAAAGATCACGGCACCATTATCGGCGCTCAGAAAGTTGACGAAAGGGAGAAAATTACATTATGAGAATACCGCTGTCGGAAGAAGTCGTTAAGCTTAAGCCCTCGGGTATTCGTAAGTTTTTCGACATAGTTCATGAAATGAAGGATGCTATCTCCCTCGGTGTGGGCGAGCCTGACTTTGACACACCCTGGCATATCAGAGATGAGGGCATCTATTCCCTCGAAAAGGGTAAGACAATTTACACTTCTAACTCGGGTCTTATTCAGTTAAGACAGGAGATTAGCAAGTATCTTGAGAGAAAGTACAACGTATCATACGACCCCAACACCGAAATGCTTATTACGGTAGGCGGTTCCGAAGGTATCGATGTGGGACTTCGCGCTATGCTTAACCCCGGCGACGAGGTGCTTATTCCTCAGCCTTCATACGTATCATACGAGCCTTGTACTGTTATTGCAGGCGGTAAGCCTGTAATTATCGAGCTTAAGGCCGAGAATGAATTCAGATTAACCGAGCAGGAACTCAGGGATGCTATTACAGACAAGACCAGAGTCTTGATACTTCCCTTCCCCAATAACCCTACAGGTGCCATCATGGAAGAAAGCGACCTTGTTGCAATTGCCAAGGTCTGTGTAGAGAAGGACATCTTCGTAATGTCCGATGAAATTTATGCAGAGCTTACCTACAAGGGCAAGCACGTATCAATCGCTTCCCTTCCCGGCATGAAGGAGCGTACCATTCTCATCAACGGTTTCTCCAAGGCTTACGCTATGACCGGTTGGAGACTCGGATACGCATGCGGCCCTAAGGAAGTTATTTCCCAGATGACCAAGGTTCACCAGTTTTGTATCATGTGTGCACCTACCACCAGCCAGTATGCCGCTATTGAGGCTATCAAGAACGGTGATGACGACATCGCTAAGATGCGTGATGCATACGACCAGAGAAGACGCTTTCTTCTTGACGCATTTAAAAAGATGGGACTTGAGTGCTTTGAGCCTTACGGCGCATTCTACGTATTCCCTTGCGTTAAGGAATTCGGAATGACCAGCGATGAGTTTGCTACGAGATTCCTTGAGGAAGAGAAGGTTGCGGCCGTTCCCGGAACTGCTTTCGGAGACTGCGGTGAAGGATTCTTACGTATATCCTACGCATATTCTTTGGACCATCTTAAAATCGCCATGGAAAGACTTGCACGCTTTGTTGAGAAGCTTCGCAAGGAGCAGGGCAGATAATGCATATAGTACTACACGAACCTGAAATACCCGCCAATACCGGCAACATCGGTCGTACCTGCGTAGCGACGGACACATCTCTTCACTTAATAGAGCCTCTCGGCTTCAGACTTGATGAGAAGTCCATCAAGCGCGCCGGCATGGATTACTGGGAACATCTCAACGTATCTACGTACATTAACTACGAAGATTTTTGCAATAAGAATCCCGGTGCCAAGATATGGTACGCCACCACCAAGGCCAAGCATTCCTACACTGATGTGGAGTTCGGCCCCGATGATTATATTATGTTCGGCAAAGAATCTGCGGGAATACCCGAGGAGATATTGGTAGAACACGAAGAGCAGTGCATCAGGATTCCGATGCTTCCCAAGATTCGCTCTCTTAACCTTTCAAACAGCGTAGCAATCGTGCTGTACGAAGCATTAAGACAGCAGGGCTTCACAGGTATGGAAACCGAAGGACATCTTCACAGATTGGACTGGAAATAATAATAAGCGCCTCGTTCATTACGAAACGGGGCGCTTTCATGTTGCCTGTATTTATTCGTCATCAACCTTGGCAAGCGAGAACACGAACTCGGTTCCGACTCCCTCGGTGGAGATAACGTTGATGTGTTCGTTATGAGCCATGATGATTTCTTTGACTATCGAGAGGCCTAAGCCGGTACCTTTCTTGTCACGGCCACGGGAAAGGTCTGACTTGTAGAAGCGGTCGAATACAAGCTTCTGGTCTTCCTTGGGAATACCGATTCCCTGATCCTTGACGGAAACAAATACCTTTGAGTGCTTCTCGGTGGTTTCAATTGTAATGGTCGAATTGTGATGCGAGAACTTAATCGCATTATCCAAGAGGTTATAAAGAACCTGCTGAATCTTGGTCTCGTCTGCGTGAACCGTAAGCTCTTCGCCGGTAAGAATAAGATTGATACTAATCTGTTTGTTCTTACATGTTCCTTCAAAAGAAGCCGCCGTATTGCGAATAACCTTGTTAATGTCGAAGTCATTCATGTCGAGAACCACACCCGCCATATTTAAGTTATTCAGCGAAAGAAGGCTGTTCGTAAGCTTGGTAAGTCTTTCGGTCTCACTTAACACTATGCCTATGTACTTCTCATGCATCTCAGGCGGAATAGTGCCGTCGAGCATCGCTTCGAGATAGCCGCGGATGGAAGTAAGCGGGGAACGGAAGTCGTGAGAGACATTCGCGATAAATTTCTTTTGATTATCTTCGGAGCGGGCAATCTGGCTGGCCATATATGAAAGTGAGGCGCCCAGGTAACCCATCTCGTCATCACTGTCTAGCGTAAATTCGTAATGCATATTACCAAGCGCGTATTGCTCGGTCGCGTGGGTAATTTTCTTAAGCGGTCTGTACACCATAATGGTGAAAAAGAACAAAATGATAAGTGACAAGGCAAACAGAATAACAAGGAGCAGATAACATACCCGCAGGTATCTGTCGCTAAGCATCATGATATCGTGCATGGAAGCATGAATCACCACGTAACCTTTAACCTTGTAATCGGCAACGATGGGTGAGAACACACTTAACATTTCTTCGCTGAAAGAATTAAAGAAAGTGCCGGTAGTGTAGTTGGACTTACCCATAACGGTGGAATCAAAGCCTTCAATTACTATTGCCTCATCGACGTTAATCGGAAGGCGGGAGCTTAGAATCATACGACCCGAAGGGTTGATAATCCATATTTCGGCATTCAAAAAAGTGTCCAAGTCATCAATCTGCTGCTTAACCTCTTCAAGGGTTCTGGTGCTCTGATAGAGGTCGGTCGCATATGTGTTGGCGATGAGATTGGCTTCTCTGTAGTAGGAGTCGGCTTTTTCTTTGAGGAAGGTCTGATAGGTGTTGGTAGACACAAAAGAACTGACAATGATAAAGCCGAAAACACCGAATATTAAGTATGCCATCAAAAACTTGAGATACAGTGTTCTTTTCACGATTATTCCTTATTCTTAGGTCAGATCTTGGGACCGTCTTTAAGTATAAATTTGTATCCTACACCCCAGATGGTGGCAATGCTCCACACATCATGGTCTTTAATCTTTTCTCTGATACGTTTGATATGAACGTCGACGGTACGTGAGTCGCCTACGTAGTCATAGCCCCATACCTTGTCAAGAAGCTGCTCTCTGGTGAAAACGTGATTGGGATTCTTGGCAAGTATATAAAGAAGCTCGATTTCTTTGGGAGGCATTTCCACGAACTCGTCATTGTATGTAACGTTGTATTCGGTGATGTTGATGGTAAGGCCGGGATAGATAACCCGCTCAACATCTTTGCTTTCGGTCTCGGGAGCTGAGTATACTGAGGTGCGTCTCAAGACAGCCTTGACTCTTGCCACGAGTTCCTTGGTATCAAAGGGCTTTTCCATGTAGTCGTCGGCACCCATTTCGAGTGCAAGGACTTTATCGAAGGTGTCTCCTTTGGCCGAAAGAATAATAATCGGCACCTTGGACTTGGTACGAATTTCGCGGCACACACCGTAACCGTCTATGCCGGGAAGCATCAGATCCAGAATAATCAAAGAAGGATCGAAGTCTTCAAAGCACGCAAGGGCAGTCTCGCCGTCTGCTGCAATCTTGGTATCGTATTGTTCCTTGATAAGATAAAGAGACACAAGGTCTGAAATGCTGGGGTCGTCATCTACTATCAGGATTCTTTGTCTGGTAAGCATATATTAACTCCCTTCGGGATATATTATTTGAACTCAACGATGGTTACGCCTGCGTCGCCTTCACCGTGCTCGCCGGCTCTGTAGGACTTAACATACTTGCACTTTTTAACAAAAGAAGTAACAGCGTTTCTTAATGCGCCCGTGCCCTTACCATGGACGATACGAACACTGGGAATGTGTGACAAATATGCATCATCAAGATACTTATCGAGGATGGCAAGCGCTTCGTCAACAGTCTTACCTATAAGGTTGCACTCATAGGAAATGGACATAGACTTAGACATCTTGATGTTACCGCTGCCTGAACTTTTCTTGGTGAGGCCGGGAGCGGTGATGGTTTCTTCCTGAACAAGTCTTAAGTCTTTAACATTACTCTGAGAGCGGATGATTCCGCACTGAACATACAAGTTACCCTTGGCATCGGGAAGCGAGCTGACAGTTCCCGTAAGACCCATGGATACAATCTTAACCTTGTCACCGAGATGTAAATCTTTGGGATTGACGCCGGAATTCGCAGCAGCTTCTTTCTTGATGGAAAGCTTGGAGTTCTTGTCGTTAACCTTATCGCGGAGCCCCTGTCTTCTGGCTTCAAGGTCCTTAAGAGATACGGCGCCGCCGCTTTTCTGGATGGCGCGAATTGCTTCGTCGGCAAATTCCTTGGCCTCAGCTAAGATGTCGCGAGCTTCTTCATTGGCGTTCTTAAGAATCTTGTCGCGGGACTCGTTGAGACGGTCGGTCTTTTCCTTGAGCTCAGCGCGCTCACGCTCTACCAAAGCTTTCTGTTCTTCGATGTAAAGCTTATCCTTTTCGATAGACACTCTTGTATTCTCAAGGTCGGCAATAACATCTTCGAAACGCTCTGATTCATCGGTAATCTGGCGCTTGGCGGCCTCAATAATGTCGCCGGAAAGTCCGAGCTTGGATGAAATGGCAAAAGCATTACTCTTGCCCGGAATACCAATCAATAATCTGTAAGTAGGAGAAAGTGTCTCCACATCAAACTCACAGCAGGCATTCTCTACAAAGTCAGTGGAGAGCGCAAATATCTTAAGCTCGCTGTAATGAGTGGTAGCCATGGTGCGAATGCCTCTGTCGTGTAAGAAGCTAAGTATCGCGATAGCAAGAGCGGCACCTTCGGTAGGATCGGTACCGGCGCCAAGTTCGTCAAAAAGACAAAGAGAGTTCGAGTCTGCTTTGTCTAAGATATTTACAATACTCTTCATGTGAGAAGAGAAGGTTGAAAGGCTCTGTTCAATGCTCTGCTCATCACCGATATCCGCAAACACTTCATCGAATACCGAAAGCTCGGACAAATCGCCTGCGGGAATGTGAAGACCTGCCTGACCCATGAGTGTAAAGAGGCCGACGGTCTTAAGAGTAACCGTCTTACCGCCGGTGTTGGGACCTGTAATAACCAAAAGGTCATAGTCCTTGCCGAGAGGAACATCGATAGGTACCACTTTCTTTTTATCAAGAAGGGGGTGACGTCCCTTGCGGATATTTATGTAGTGATCTGTATTGAATACAGGTCTTGAAGCTTTCTGGTCCATTGCGAGGCGAGCCTTGGCAAATATAAAGTCAAGCTTCGTCATAAACTCGGCATCGGTCTTAAGCTGAACAGTATGCTCGGAAAGAGAAGCCGAAAGGGTCGCAAGGATAACAGCGATTTCTTTCTGCTCATCAAGCTCTAACTCGCGAATCTTATTGTTAAGCTCAACAACCTTGGCAGGCTCGATAAAGAAAGTGGAACCCGAAGACGACTGGTCGTGCACCATACCGGATACCTGACCCTTGTATTCGCTCTTTACGGGAATACAATAACGCCCGTTACGCATAGTAACGACAGCGTCCTGAAGGTATGTGCGAAGCGAGCCGTTAACCATGGAGTTAAGCTCGGAATGAATCTTCTCACTAGCCTGCTGCATAGCCTTTCTGATGGATTTAAGAGTGGAGCTTGCATCGTCTGCAATCTCGCCTTCCTCGGACAGAATGCAACGGCTGATTTCGTCAGCGGTTCTGGTGAGGGGCTCAAGCAGATTGAAGTAGTCGTCGAGCGAATCGGGAGTCTCATCCTCCTTCTCGCGAACGCCCCAAGACTTAACGCGCCCTACGTTTCTTAAGAATCCTGCAAAAGAAAGAAGCTCGGCTGCCGTAAGTGACGAGCCGATTTCCAAAGATTTAATGGCAAAGCCCAGATCTTTATTGGAGCCGAAAGTGATGCTGCCTTTCTTAAATAGGCGAGAAAGAGCATCGGCGGTCTGAAGCTGAGCTTCCTCGATATCTGAAAGCCTGGTCATGGGAAGAAGCTCACGACAAAGCTTCTTGCCGGGAGCGGAATCCGCATGATCTTCAAGCATTTTGATTATGGTTGTATATTCAAGTGTGGATAAAACTTTTTCGTTCATAAAACCCTCGGTACTATACTCTAAATTCCCCATTATTCTACCATACGACACCGCTCTTTACAATAAAGGGCGGCGCGGATATACTCTTTATAAGAGGCTTTTGGAGGGCTTACATGACTGACGACGAACTCAAAAAATTGGAAAGCGAGACTCAGGAAAAAGACGAATTCGTCTTTATGCGTGAAGAGATAAAATCTCGCCCGATAAATCGTAAGAAACTTATGCGTAACACCATGGTTGCCGCCCTTTCAGCGGTAGTCTTTGGTCTTGTTGCGTGTGTTACTTTTGCGCTTCTTGCACCTTTTGTAATCGACAGAATCTCCGGTAATGAGAAGGAAGAAGAGGTTAAGGTTGAGCCCGTTGTGATTTCTTTTCCCGAGGAGACTGTGGAAGAAGAGATGACGCCTGAGGATATGATTCTTACATCCACCGATCCCGCTCCGGAGATACCGGAAGGGACGCAGCTTGATGAGGAAGAGATTAAAGCGCTTATTTCAGACGTTAAGTTTTCGCTTGATGATTATCAGAACATGTACAAGACTCTTTCCGATGTGGCGGTTAATGCTCAGCGTTTTATAGTAAGAGTCACACCGGTTAAGGACAGCACGGATATATTTAATAACGCTTACGTAAGAGAGAGCGAGCTGTCGGGTATTATTACCGAGAGCAATGAGACGGAGCTTTTTATCACCACCAAGTATTCTATGGTTAAGGGCAGCAACGACATTTTGGTTACGTTCTGTAACGGAGTGTCGGCTAGAGCAACTATAGCTGCTTATGACACGACTACAGATTTATGCGTAATCGGTGTTCTGGAAGATGATATCAACGAAGTTACGAGAGAGACTATCAGAATGGCGCCGCTCGGTTCGTCTACCAGCTATAGCATTGTAGGTATGCCCATAATTGCCGTGGGCAGTCCGCTTGGCGTGTACAGATCGGTCAATTACGGTATTATTACCTCGAACGCCAATAAGCTCAATCTTACAGACAGTGTTTACAAGCAGCTTTATACCAATATCTACGGCAGTTCATCCGCTACGGGAGTGCTCATTAATCTTAAAGGTGAAGTTCTTGGAATAATCGATACCACTCACTCGGTTTCCGATACCAGGAATCTTATCTGTGCATACGGAATTACCGAGCTTAAGAAACCGCTTGAGCGTATGATGAACGGTCTTGATACAGTTTATATGGGTATTACCGGCGACGATGTTCCGGCGGCGATGGTTTCTACGGGAGCGCCGGAAGGAGTGTTTGTTCTATCTGTCGAAATGGATTCACCGGCCATGCGCGCAGGTATCCAAAGCGGTGATATAATAGTCGGAACGCCCATTACGAGAATCAATAAGTTTAGCGACTATCTTATTCTTTTGCGTGGATTCAATCAGGGCGATACAGAGACCATCAGAGTATTCAGAAGCTCACAAGGCGTATACAAGCAGATTGACCTTGAGGTCAACTTCAGTGAAATTAAAAAGTAGATTTAGGAGGATATATGAAGTACATTCAGGAGTTTAGAGAAGGGGATCATGTTGCGGGGATTTACCTCTGCAAGCAGAAAAATTCGGCGGTTACCAAGAACGGTAAGCCTTACGATAACGTTATTTTGCAGGACAAGACAGGTTCGATTGATTGCAAGATCTGGGATGTCGGAAGCGCGGGAATCTGCGATTTTGATGCTCTTGATTATGTTGATATAGTGGGCGAGGTGTCTTCTTTTAACGGCGCCTTGCAGGTTAGTATCAAAAGAACGCGCGTCGCAGGCGAAGGCGAGTACGACCCGAGAGACTACCTCCCTGTGAGTGAGCGCGATATCGATGAAATGTACAAGGAGCTCCTCGGATATGTGGGAGATATCTCCAATCACTATTTGAAAGCGCTTCTTGATGAGTTCTTTGTTAAGGATGAGGCATTTATCAAGCGGTTCAAGCAGGCGAGTGCGGCTAAGAGCGTGCATCACTGCTTTGTAGGCGGACTCTTGGAGCATACCGTATCGGTTGCCAATCTCTGCAGATATTATGCGGCCAAGTACCCTATGCTTAAGAAGGATCTTGTGGTGTCCGCAGCGCTTCTTCACGATATCGGTAAGGTGTACGAGATTTCTTCTTTTCCGGAGAATGATTACACCGATGAGGGAAATCTCCTCGGCCACATCGTAATGGGCGCCGAGATGGTAGGTGAGAAGGCTGCCTTAATCGACGGATTCCCGAAGTCACTTTTAAACGAATTGAAGCACTGTATCTTAGCGCATCACGGAAAGCTTGAGTTCGGTTCACCCAAGAAACCCGCGCTTATCGAGGCTGTTGCGCTTAACTTTGCCGACGATCTTGATGCCAAGATGGAGACATTCAAAGAAATACTCGGCGCTACGACAGAGCAGGGCTGGCTTGGATTCAACAGGCTCTTTGAGTCCAATCTGCGTGCTACCAAGCAGGAAGAATAGGAGTAGATTTGCTTACCAAAAATCAGGAATTAGAGATTATTATAACTGACCTTGGCTCGGAAGGAGAAGGCATCGGGCATACTGAAGACGGAATGACCGTTTTCGTAACTGATGCGCTTCCCGGCGACAAGGTACTTGCACATATCACGAAGGTTAAGAAGGCTTACGCGTATGCTTTTGCTGCGAAGCTTTTGGAGCCTTCGTATTTTCGCGTTGAGGCTAAATGTGCGGTGGCCCGTAAGTGTGGCGGTTGCACATTCCAGCACATGGATTACAAGAAGCAGCTTGAGTACAAGCAGGAGAAGGTTTATAACTGCTTAACCCGTATCGGAGGCATTGAGAACCCGCCTATGGAGACGATTGTGGGCGCTGATACGCCTTTTTTCTATCGCAACAAGGCTCAGTTTCCTGTCGGAACCGATAAGGAGGGTAAGGCTGTTGTGGGCTTCTACCGCAGACATTCTCACGATGTAGTAGCCAATACCGAGTGCACCATCCAGGCGGCTTTAAATGAGCCCGTGCTTGAGGCGGTTCAGAAGTTTTTAAACGACTACAAGATCGCACCTTACAACGAGGAAACAGGAACGGGACTCGTACGCCATGTCTTTACCCGTACCGGCTTCACCAGTAAGGAATTCATGGTGTGCATCGTTGTGAACGGTGATTCTTTGCCCCACAGCGAAGTGCTTACAGAGACGTTAAAAGAAGTCGTGGCCAAAGAAGGCTATGAGCTTAAGAGCCTGAGTCTTAACATCAATAAAAAGAACACCAACGTCATCATGGGCGACAAATGTGTGCCTGTGTATGGTGAGCTTTATATAGAGGACTACATTGGAGACGTTAAATTCCGTATTTCTCCGTTGTCCTTCTATCAGGTTAACCCCGAGCAGACTCGCAAACTCTATGACTTGGCGAAGGAATACGCAGGCCTTACGGGCAAAGAAGTTCTGTGGGATTTGTATTGCGGAATCGGTACGATTTCTTTGTACCTTGCATCCGGCGCGAAGACTGTTTACGGTGTGGAAATTGTGCCCGAAGCAATAGCCGATGCGCGCGTAAATGCCGGACTTAACGGTATCAAAAACGCAGAATTCTTCGTGGGAGCGTCGGAAGACGTAGCTTCAAATCTGCCCACTCCCGACATTATAGTGGTCGACCCGCCTCGCAAAGGCTGCGATCAAAAACTTCTTGATACCATAGTATCCGTAAAGCCCGAACGAGTAGTTTATGTATCCTGCGATCCCGCAACCTTGGCTCGTGACTTAAAGTTTCTTTTGCAAAACGGCTACGAACTTAAGCGTGTCCGTCCGGTGGATCAGTTCCCGCACACAACGCATGTCGAGACGGTCGTTTCACTTTCACGGGCTTGAGGCAGCATGATGCTATCTATGCGGTAAGAAGCTTGCTTTGGCAATTAAATTGTAAAAGAAGGTGCCTACATGCCCATACTTATGGAACTATTCTTAACCTTTGCCAAAATCGGACTATTTACCTTCGGCGGAGGGTATGCGATGCTCTCGATTATCGAGAACATCTGCGTGGAACAAAAAAACTGGATAACACATGACGAAATGATGAATATAACGGTAATCGCCGAATCGACTCCCGGGCCGATAGCGATTAACTGCGCTACGTATGTAGGTTATAAGAAAGGTAAGCTTCCGGGTGCAATTCTTGCGACTCTTGGGGTGGCGTTACCTTCGTTCGTTATTATCTTTGCAATATCCATGTTTCTGGAAGGATTTTTGGAAATCACATGGATTGCGCACGCGTTTCAAGGTATCAAGATAGCGGTTGGCATACTGATTCTTGACGCGGCAATTAAGATGATTAAGAAGATGAAAAAGAAACCGTTGCAGATAGGTATTCTTTTGGCTTCTTTTGCTGTGATAATGCTTATAAATGTGCTGAAACTGCATGTATCATCGATATTGGTGATGCTTACGGCAGCGCTTGTCAGTGTCGCTTTCTTTCTTGCGGAAAAAGGACGTAGAAAGGAGGGGCAGGCATGATATACTTAGACCTTTTAATAGGATTTTTGGAAGTCGGTCTGTTTTCTTTTGGCGGAGCATATGCTGCGATACCGCTTATCAGAGACGTGGTGTTAGCACACAGATGGCTGGATGATGAGATGCTTTCTTACATGATAGCTGTCAGTGAAAGCACGCCGGGCCCTATAATGGTGAATCTTGCCACTTATGTAGGCAGCAACAAGGGCGGCTTTCTCGGAGCAGTGATTGCCACGACGGCGGTTATGCTTCCTGCGTTTCTTATTATTCTTTTTATAATGATTCTTGCAAAGAGCCTCCTTAAGAACCCTTACGTGCAGGCGACATTGCGAGGACTTAAACCTTGTGTTATCGGTGTAATTCTTGCAACGGGCGTATATATGATTCTCGGCAATTGCTATGTTAAGGCCGAGAGTCGTGTGGATATCACCGCGATTCTCATTACCTGTGGCATCGCAGTGATATATTTTGGATCAAGGAAAGCAGTTAAAAAAGGCTTGTCACCTATCGGACTTATATGCCTCGCGGCTATAGTCGGCGTGGCGGTTTATGGAATATGATAAATACCCGGACAAAAAAGAACATAAATTGACAGGATTTCTTTTTAGGCTCCGCTTAGAATAGAATCACCATAGAGAAGGAGTGGGACAAATGGAGTGGCTTACCTGCATTCGGAAGGCTATTGATTACATGGAAGAACATCTCGAAGACAACATTAGTGCGCAGGATGTTGCCGATGAGGTGTTTATGTCCTCGTTCTTTTTCCAGAAGGGATTCGCAGTGATGACCGGGTACGGAATTGCTGAGTATATCAGAAATCGCAGATTGTACCGCGCGGCATCAGACCTTCAGGAAACGGATGATAGAATAATCGATATTGCTTTTCGTTACTGCTATGAAACACCCGAGAGCTTTACAAAAGCTTTTTCACGTTTCCATGGTGTAAGCCCTTCGCAGGTGCGGGAAGGAGCGCCGATTAAGCCATTTCTTCCTCTGAAAATTGAGATTTCTATTCACGGAGGTAATAAGATGGATTACAAAATTAAAACCATGGTCGGATTTAAGGTAATAGGTTTTGCAAGGGTATTTGACGGAGAAACGTCGTATATAGAGATTCCTAAGTTCTGGGATGAGATAAGAGATAAATATGCTAATAATGTCTGGAAGGGAAACGCACCTGCAAACGCCATTGAGAAGGCAATTGTAGATAACAACATCGGTGAATACGGTGTCTGTGTTGATGATGTCGGCGAAGGCAAGTTTAGTTATATCGTTGCAGGCGTTTACAAGGGTGGCGAAGTTCCTGAAGGCATGACAGTTTATGAACTTCCTGACTTTGACTGGGCTATTTTCGATTGTTACGGTCCTTGCCCTAAGGCACTTCAGGACGTAAACACAAAGATTTTTAAGGAGTGGATGCCGGGCAATCCCGACTTTGAGTTCCCGGGTCGCGCGAATATTGAGTGGTATGGTGACGCGGATCCGAGCTCTCCGGATTATCACAGCGCTATATGGATTCCTGTAAAGAAGAAGTGATTAAGAGGGCGATGCGAATGGATCAAAACATTTTGGATTGGCTTTTGGAAGAAATAAATCCGGAGGTAAGGCTTAGAACTCTGAAGGAGTTTGAAAAGCTTCCGGAAGACGATGAAAGAGTTGTTGCATGCAAAAAGGAACTGCTCGGCAGTAAAGTATATGAGCGGGGACTTAAGAAATTAAAGAAGGAGAAGCCGTGGGATAAGTATGATGCAATCATGGCTTTTGCCGAATGGGGACTCACAAGAGACGATATCGGAAAAGATATCGACAGCGAAGTGTTCGCTCTTATTGAAAGCACAGGCTTTAAGATGCTGTGCGGTGAGCCGCTTCTTCTCAGAAATCTCGTAAAGTTAGGGTATTATAACGAAGATATAGTTAAGAATGAGATAGATTCAGTTCTTAAGCTCATAAAAGACGACGGCGGATTTGGGTGCATCAGTACCAACAAGAAGATTAATAATCCAAGGAAACCGCATAAGAGCTGTGCACGGTATACTGTGGAACATTTACTGCTGGTGGCAGAGCTACATTTACATGGATACAAGACGGAGTGCGAAGAGGCGCTTACGCATTATTTCACCAAAAGAAACATCTTCTACCGTACAGATGATATGAAGACGCCCATGGTGGATGTAATGCTTAGCACGTTTTATCCGCCCGACCCAATTAAAATCGGGGCACATCAGATTGTTTATGCCCTGCGCGTTTTGGGGTGCGCGCCGGAATCGGAGGCTATGCAGGCCGGATATAAGGTACTAAATCAGTACAGGCTGGCTAACGGCAGATATGTGCTGGCAGCATCCAAAAGTGTACCGGCATTTAAGGTAGGTAACGTCGGGGAAGAGAACAAGTGGGTAACGCTATATGTATATATGGCGCAATAATAAATGGTACAGGGGAGGTATTTGATTGAATCGAATTCTTGAACAAGCGAAGAAACTATATACTTTGGAGGGCTACACATTTACTCCGGTATCCGGCCACGAAGGCGGTCGGAACCGGATAGTAATTGTCAGCCATAATGGGGAAAAGAAATATGTTCTTCGAATCTCCGAGCTCGAAGATCGAGACGAGAACGATTATCTTGCGGAAACGGAGTTTGTGCGCTTTTTGGCTGAGAACGGAGCGCCTGTTGCGGATGTAATTCCATCCGTTAATGGCAGATTGGTGGAACGTGCAGAAGCAGACGGAAAAGAAGCTTTTGTCAGTCTGTTTTCTTTTGCCAAAGGGATGCTGCTTGCGGATAACGGCTACCGCTATAGGGAAGGAGCACCGCTCAGCGAATATTTCTATAACACCGGCAAAGCTTTGGGTGCAATTCACAGGTTGTCTAAAGAATATGTGCCGGTTCATTCCCGCCCGGATTACTTCGAAAAGTACAATATAACGTATATAGACGGGCTGATTCCGGATGAATACAGTGAATTGAAGAAGGCTATCGCAGAGCGTTTGGAGAAATTCGATACGCTCCCGAAAGACAAAGGTTGCTATGGTTTGGTGCACTTTGACTATAGCGATGGCAACTACCATATTGATATGGACACGGGCGCGATTACGGTGTTTGACTTTGACAACTGCATGAACTGCTGGTACATGTTCGATCTTGCCAATCTATGGATTCACAACGAAGGCTGGACAAGGCAGGAAACAGACCCCGGCAAACGCTTTGCGCTCATGCAGCAGTGTTTCGACCTTCAGTTGCAGGGCTACAAAACCGAAACGGACATTTCGGAAGAAATGCTTGAAAAGCTGCCGCTGTTTATTGATATGGTGTTGATTGAGAACATAGTTGATGAGTTTGAGTGCTGTGCGCGTGAGGGTGAAGAACTTGACTACGAAGATATCGAGGGCGCGGCACAGAGCCTTATCGAATCGATACCGTATGCAGGCATCGGACAAAACTAAAGTAAAGCGTGGCGCAACTTTGTTTATAACCGTTCTTAAGGTTGAAAGTTGCGCTTTGTTCGCATATAATCAAGTAAAATACGTTGTTTGACAGTAGAGGAGCAATTATATGACCATCAAATTAGTTAACGCTCAGTAGTCTGGGCTTAAATAAATGAATCGTAAGCTCAGATGAATCCTAAAAGAAACAATATTAGGAGGAGCAATATGAGCTATATAAAGGCAGAGAATGTACTGCCTCAGGAATTAATAGAAACGATTCAGCAATATGTAGACGGAAAATTGATATATATTCCATGCAAGGAAAAACAGGAGTGGGGCAGTACCACCTCCGCTAAGGTATTCTTTAGAGAACGCAACGAAAGAATTTATGAGACTTACAAAGGCGGAATGGGACTTCGTGAACTTGCTAAGGTTTTTTCTTTGTCGGAGAAAAGCATTCAGAGAATTCTTAGGAACCAAAGACTTGCTGAAATATAACTTTTTAAGAGTAACAATGCTGAATAAAACTGATATCGGCCGGGCTTGGGTCCGGCCGTTTCTTATAGGAGAAAAGATTACTATGTTAGAGAGAATGGATGATTTTTTTACTGCCCGCGTTGACGGTTATGACGAACACATGAGACAGTATGTAGAAGAAGATTCGGAGTTTTATGCTTATACGGCATCAATGCTTCCGAAGACAGAGAATGCTAAAGTTCTCGATCTTGGTTGCGGAACAGGCTTGGAGCTCGAGGCATTTTTGGGCCTAAATCCGGCTGCAGAGGTTACGGGAATCGACCTTACCGAGGCTATGCTTAGTGCGCTTAAAGAAAAATTGCCTGACAAAAAGATTACGACTATCTGCGGTTCTTACTTTGATGTGCCGTTTGGCGAAGAGGCTTTCGATGCTGCGGTTTCGGTAGAATCTTTGCATCATTTTTCGGAAGAAGAGAAGCTTCCGTTGTATAATAAACTTTGGAAAGCATTAAAACCGGGAGGATACTTTGTCCTGACAGATTATTATTGTGATACGGACGATCAGGAAGCTTTCTTTAGACGTGAACTGCTGCGACTCAGGAAAGAACAGAATCTGCCAGAAGGCGTTTTCTATCATTACGATACGCCCATGACGACAGAGCATGAAAAGAAAATACTTCTGGCAGCAGGCTTTTCAAAGGTGGAAGAAATCGGCACTTGGGGCACAACCCATGCACTCAGGGCAGAAAAGTAAGCGAAGCGTTTACATAGGATGAATAGGGGGTGACGGTATGATTACCAAAAGAGCAAGCATGATAAGACTGATGGTCTGCCTTGCGGCGTTCGTAATTAGTTATTTATATGCACTGCTTACCGGCGATAATCTCAGAGGTTTATTTGGGTGGCTTGTATTTTTGTGGCTGCTCATGTTTGCAGAATGGACAGCATTTGTATGGCTGAGAGAGCACATCGGCAGGCACTGTTACTGGGTAATCCCGTCCTTTGTCATTTTATACTATTGGGTAGGGGTGATGATTGTAGACTCCATACCCGGTTGGTCGGGGCTTGGCGCGGCGATTTTTTTCCTTTTTACGCTGGCTGTTTTGGCGGGAGCGGTTGTTTTCTTTTTCATCGAAATGATAATATACCGGGTATATAAAAAGAAAAATTGAGGAGAATGGTATGAAATTATTTATTATTACCGGTTGTTGCGGATCCGGTAAATCAACTATGAAAGATGCGCTGAATCAGTTGCTTGACTCAGATAAATACGCATGCATCGACAATGACGAAGTCGGTTTAAACTGGTGGGATTACGCAGGAACCGACCATGAATACAAATATAAAGACGACACTCTTGCAAGAGCCGTAGAGATGGCCGGTGGCAAGGATATGGTATTCGTATCCTGTATTAATCCTCAGGATTACTACACAATCGCTGTGGTTCCGGAGTGCATCGAGGGCACTTATTTTACTGTTCTTTGTCCCGCTGACGAGGAAATTATAAGAAGACTTAAAGCAAGGCCCGCCGAGCGCGGCTTTACATCGGACGAAAAGATTATGCCTCACGTTGAGTTTAACAAGTGGTTCAGAAGAAACAAAGGTAAGTTCCCGCTTTTTATCGACAACACCAATCAGTCGGAAGCGGAGACTGCAAAACTTATAGCTGATTTTGTTAAATCAAACACATGATTTTTGAAGAGAATAGTAGGGGTAAGGTATGAAAATTGCAGTATTTTCCGATGTTCACGGAAATCTTAAAGCAATGAAAGAAGTCCTTGAACAGATTAAAGATAAGAATGTAGATAAGACGGTATTTCTCGGTGACATTTTCCAGCGCGGCAATGAAGAGATTGAATGCCTTAAGCTGATACAGGACAGCGGAATTACATGTATTAAGGGTAACTGTGAGCTTTATCTTGCAAACGGAGTCGATATCGACCCCGATGTTGAGTATTTGCGTGAATACTACGATGGAGCACGGGCTAAGGTCACAGCGGAGCAGATGCAGTTTATAAAGCAGATGCCATTGTTTTATGAAATCGAGACTGACGGAAAAAAGCTTCTTTTTACGCACTTTCTTTTTTCGGATATTCAGGCGCAGTATCCCTATTTGCAGTTATCATCCTTAAAGAATGGCACATTCGACGAGGCATGCAAGAGCGAAGATGTGCAGAAATACGACCTCGTTGCAATCGGACACTGTCATCGCAATTTTGTTAAAGAAAACGTGGTCTCGGTTTCGGCCACAGGACTTGAAGGGGCTTCATGGCTTTTAATTGATGTAAGTGAGGCCGGAGTTAGCTTTGAGCACATTGATATAGGGGTATAAAATTCATGAAGCACAAGCGTTTAAATCGCGACGGATGGGGGTTTTTTTACTATCCGTACTATCAGATGAGAATAGATGACGAGCTGTTCCGCGGAACGGCTTGTCTTATTAAGATGACCGACGGCGAGGAAAATTATTGGGAGACGCCCAAAGCCGGAAGGATTCAGGTGACAGGGGCAGGTATGTCATGGCTTGAACTTGTGCCCGATAACACCAACAGAGTTATCACGATTATGTACTTTCCCGATGGGAAGCATGATGCAGAGAGGCACAATTATCCGATACCAGCGGACAAGAGATATCAGCCGTCCATTTATTACGTGGACATCACCGAAGGAATCAAGTACGACGAGTACGGTATAGCGACATACATTGATAAATATCTTGATGTTATTTTCACTCCCGAGGGAGATGTCAAGATTGATGACAGAGACGAACTTGACGCTGCATACGCTTCCGGTGAACTGACTCAAGAACAATATGATGCAGCGCTGCAGGAATGCGACGGTATTTTGAAGGAGTACTGCGAGGATATTTCAAAGACTGATGCTTGGTGCGCCAAGGTCAGAGCTATGGTGGAAGAAAGAATTGCTGCCGGTGAGCCTATAAAGCCCTGCAAAGAAGTGTCAGAGCTTCACAATAGCAAGCTTTACAAGGTTACCACTAAATTCGTAGAGCAGTCTCAGGAAATCCTGGGTGAGAATCTTGTAGGAATCTATCTTCATGGCTCTGCTGTAATGGGATGTTTCAATCCCGACAAGAGCGATATCGATCTTATGGTTGTGGTCGACTCTCCTATGTCTGATGATGTCAAAAGAAAATTCATGGACATGGTCGTAGCTCTCAACGAAGAGGCTCCCGCCAAGGGGATTGAGATGAGTATAGTAACCAAAGCGGTGTGCAATCCGTTTGCATATCCTACGCCCTTTGAGTTACATTTCTCGGCTATGCATATTGGCTGGTACAAGAGCAATCCTGATGATTATGTCAAGAAGATGAACGGAGCCGACGCAGACATTGCGGCACACTTCACGATTATCAAAAAGCGTGGCAAGTGCCTTTGCGGTGAGCGTATTGACGATGTTTTCGGGGAAGTGCCGAAGACCGACTACATGGATTCTATTTGGAATGACATCGCTGAAGCTGAAGACGACATTATAGACAATCCGATGTATATTATTTTGAACCTTGCCAGAGTGCTTGCGTATAAGCGGGAAAGCCTTGTTCTTTCGAAAAAAGAAGGCGGCGAGTGGGCACTTAAGAATCTTCCAGAGGAATACCATGCACTCATACAAGAAGCGATGGAAGAGTATGCCAAGGGTAAGACCGGTACGTACAACGAAGAAGAAAGTAAGAAATATGCCACATACATGCTGCGAGAAATCAGCGCTGAGTAGGGCGACGCAAGAACATATGCAAACAACAGAATCAATGAACGACAAACTGAATAAACTTGTTCAAGTCTGCGGACTCGGTGAGATGACAGCTGATATCGCCCCGGTTTCCGGCGGTCTCATGCACAAGATGTACAGAGTCGAGACTACCTTAGGTACCTACGCTGTAAAATGCCTCAACCCCGAGATTATGAAGCGTCCGGGAGTTATGGACAACTATGCGAGGGCAGAGCGTTTTGAGCGAATCCTTGAAGAGAATGACCTGCCGATTGTGGCTGCACTTTCTTTTGACGGCAAGAAAATGATCGAGAGCGACGGACAATACTACTATGTTTTCAAGTGGCAGGAAGGCAGTATTACGGATTTTAACGATATACGAAAAGAGCAGTGCCTTCAGGCGGGCGAGTTACTAGGACGCATTCACGCTATAGAGTCTCAGAAAGTCGAGCCGGAAGAGCCCGAACTTAGCAGCATAGATTTTCAAGCTTACCTCAAGACTGCAAAGGACCAAGATAGTCCAATCGAGAAACCTCTCGCTGACAATATAGAGTTGCTGGAAACTTCGCAAAATAAACTCAATGAAGCTCGCAAGAGCCTGCCTTCCATGCGTGTCATCAGCAACGATGACATGGATCCCAAGAACATCATGTGGCACGAAGGCAAGGCTTATGCCATCGATCTTGAGTGTCTGGATTACAGCAATCCTATGTCCGCGGTTTTAAATCTCGCACTTCAGTGGGCAGGCACAGTTACGCAGAAGTTTGACAAAGAAAACCTTGAGGCATTCTTCAAAGGATACCTCAAGGTTTATGATAACGGTTTCAGAGCTTATGATGAGCTTTATGGAATATCTTACACATGGGTAGAATGGCTTGAATACAACATCAGGCGAGCTCTTGGTATGGAAGGCTCAGCGCCCGAAGAAATTAAACTTGGCGAGCAAGAAGTCCATAATACCATAGACCGGATTAAGTACTTAAGAAAGATTGAAAAGGAGATATGTTCAGTTCTCAAAAATCTTCCTGGATGCGCTGAGCAATAAGAGTTACACTTTATTATGTTTCAGATACTCAAGGTTCTTATCAATTAACCCGATCCTTTGTGCCACACACTCAACGGACCTTAACGGATCTGAAGGAGTATTGAATACATAATCGACTAACTTATCAATTGTAGTAGTGGCAACATGCATTCTGGTGTCGGAAGAAGCGTAGTAGATAAATACTTCGTTCTTGTCGTTAACTATCGCACCGTTAGTGAAGCATACATTCGATACATCGCCTACACGCTCATTTCCGCGAGGTCCGATTAAGAGTCCAGAAGGCTCTGCGATAACCTTTGAAGGGTCGTTTAAGTCGGTAGCAAAAGCATAAATTACATATCTTAGGCCGGCAGCAGTATTGCGTACACCATGGGCAATGTGAATCCATCCGCGCTCCGTCTTAATCGGTACAGCACCTGCGCCGTTCTTGACCTCCGTGATAGTGTGATACTTTCTGATGGAGGTCATTTTTTCTTCATCTATAACTGCGTGCGTAATATCATCGCATAAGCCAAAGCCGATGCCGCTTCCCGAACCCGTATCGATAAAGTCATCCATGGGACGAGTGTAAAAAGCATACATACCGTTCACAAATTCAGGATGCAAGCACACATTTCTTTGCTGAGGAGAGCGAAAAGTTACGAGATTGGGAAGTCTGTCCCAATGGATCAAATCTTTGGTCCGTACTATTCCCGCAGACGCTATGGCAGCAGACAAATCAGGATTTCTTTCATCCTTTTTCTCGGAGCAGAATACTCCATATATATATCCGTCTTCATGCTTGGTAAGGCGCATGTCATAGACATTGGTTTCTTTTTTGTCCGTATCCTCAAAAAGAATAGGCTTTTCAAAGAACTCAAATCCGTCGATACCGTTATCGGACTCAGCCACGCCAAAGAAAGACTTGCGGTCGTCGCCCTCGATTCTGGCCACGAGGTAGTATTTGCCGTTAAGATAAACAGCACCTGAGTTCATCACTGCATTAATACCGAGGCGCTTCATAAAATAGGGATTGGTTTCGGGATTTAAATCATACTGCCAGAAAAGAGGAACGTGGTCTCTTGTAAGTACGGGATTTACGTATCTGTCGTATATACCGTTATAGAAGCTTTCGTCCACATGATTCTTCTTATGGATTAGTTCTTCGTATTTCTTTAATTCTTTATAGTAATTCTCATGGAGCATAAAGCACCTCTTATAGATAATCTTTTTTAAGTATTTCGAAACACATTCTTCCGTTGTGGTATGGACATTTCCAAGGTTCGACTAAAGGAAGTGGAATATCAATCTTTCCGGTTTTGTCTACGCGGTAGAACCATTCGCGGGGGCCATCAATCCGATTGTCGATAAAATGCTTCTTAATAAAATCCCAAACGCTCTCAGCTGCTTTCAGATATCCGGTATCTCCGAATTCTTTTTCGTGCTGATTTAAGAATCCAAGAACCGTTTCGGCTTCCACCCACCAGATTCGCATTTCATTAACGGTGCCCTTGTCACACTCGTAAGAGAGAGAATTACCGTCGTAAGCAGAAGCATATACCTGCTCGCATAAATGAGTGGTCAGAGGATAGATTATTTTTTTATACTTTTCCTCACCAAGCACTTTGGCGGTTCGATCTAACAGCCACGAAGTCTCAATATCATGTCCGAAAGAATGTAAATCGATAATGCTATTGTAACACTTATCAAAGAATACTTCCTGTCTCTTAAGAGTTGGATTGAAGATTTTGGTCGCAAAAATATCCAGGATTTCTTCAAGCTTTCTTTTAACACAGGTGTTGCCGGAAACGCTGTAGAGTTCCGTATAGCCTTCTACCACGTGTAAAAGTGTATTCATAGTCTTTTCCGCAATTACACCGTTCTCGGACAATGCTATGTTGGGAGCGGGACTGAATTCTCGCGAAAAAGACTCGGTATATCCGTACTCATCCCTGCAATGTGCCTCGACTATATCAAAGATATTCATGGCGAGCTCAAGTGCTTCCGGGTCACCGGATGCTTCATAGTAAGAAGAAAGTGCGTAGATGGCAAATCCTTGATTGTATGTGTGTTTCATGGAGTCTTTAACGGTACCGTTGTAATTAAGAGACCAGTAAACTCCGCCGAATTCACGGTCAATGCAGTGGCATTTCATAAATTCGTAGCCGTGTTTGGCATATTCAAGCAATATCGGGTCATTTAAAAGAGTATAAGCATTGGCAAAGAACCATGTGATTCGGCTGTTAAGAATACAACCTTTCTCATATAATCTGTCCACATGACGGTTAAAATCCATGTAGCCGTAGAAGCCGCCGTTTTCTTTGTCTATAAGGGATTTCCAAAAAGGAATTAAATCTTTGGTAAGATGATTATATATTTCTTCTTTCATATTCAAATAAAAGTCCTTAACCTTTAATAGCGCCTGCGGTGAGGCCTGAGTAGATTTGCTTTTGACAGCATATGAACACGATTAGTGCAGGCAGTAGAGAGATTATTACGCCGGCGCATATCAGGTTATATTTACTGCCCAAAGGGCCCACGAAGGTATAAAGAGATGTGGCTACCGTAGGATAGAGTTTTTTGTCCTGAAGATACAAGCTTGCACTGTAATATTCGTTGTAAGTGCTGACGCCTTTCAATATGCAGGAGGTTACAATCGCCGGCTTAAGAAGAGGCAAAAGAATCCTATAAAAAATCGTAAAGTAATTGGCTCCGTCCACAATTGCAGATTCATCGAGCGATTTATCAATGTTTTCAAAGAACTGAATGTAAATATATATCGATATAACATCCGTACCGCAAATCATGATTATATAACCCGGTAAAGAATTGATGAAATTGAGCTTCGTCATAATTTCATAAACCGAAATCTGCATGGCTACGCCGGGTAAGAGGCTTGCAAAAAGAAACAGATTTCTTATAAGAGAGTTACCCACAAAGTTGAATCTGTTAAGAACATAAGCGAGCTGCGTACCGATAATGGTGCTTATCAAAAGAACACATGCCAGTATGATGGTGGAATTCAAGAACGCCCGCGCCATGTTGGCTTTGGTGAATGCATCTATAAAGTTTTGAAAATTAAACCATGAGTGAGGAAGCACCATTACATTGGTGCTGTTATACTCCTGATCTGTTTTAAAAGCAGTTATAAGACAGGAAACAACCGGAAGGACCGACAAAAAAGCAAAGAAGCAGAGGGATAAGTATTTAAGTGTTATAAAAAAGACTTTTTTTAGCCGTATTATAAAGTTCATTGATTTATCTCCTATGTGCCTTATGCTTTAAATAGCGATTAAGCCGCCGTTCTCTTCTGATAGCATCCTTCGGATTATCATCTTCTCCGCTTACGAATACATATTTAAACAGCAATCTCTGAATTATGGTTGCTATAAAAATGATTATGAGAAGTACTATAGCCATGGCTGACGCCAGTCCAACCTTTTGCTGGGTATGAGCTATCTCATGCATTACCACGAAGTAGGTTCCGGTTCCGTTTGCACCGGATGTTATAACATACGGAGGCTCAAAAGCGCTCAAAGAACCTGAAATAGAAAGAATTACGTTAAGTAAGATTATTGTCTTGATGCTTGGAAGAATAATGTACTTAAACTGCTGGAACTTGCCTGCTCCATCAAGCATCGCGGCTTCATACAGTTCTGAATCGACGCTCATTATTGCGCCTATAAAGAGTACCATATTCTGGCCGAAATACCTCCAGACTGAAGTTCCCACAAGCGAGAAGTTATTAATACGTTGGTCTTTAAGCCAGTAAGGTAAGTTTTCAAGATTAAAGCCGAACCAATGAAGAACGGTATCGAATACGAA
Organism: Lachnospiraceae bacterium; assembly: GCA_017553505.1. Lineage (GTDB taxonomy): Bacteria > Bacillota > Clostridia > Lachnospirales > Lachnospiraceae > UBA1258. The sequence goes on along the minus strand of JAFZLD010000006.1, from coordinate 97,875 downwards.
GCCTCTGGTATAAAAGAACTTAAAGATAAAACCTATGGCGATACCATTTATAAGATAAGGGAAAAACATAAGGCCTTTGAATACGGAGCCCCCACGTGTCTTAAAACTCAATATGGTTGCAAAATAAAGTGCGATTCCAAGCTGAATTACGGCACCGAGCATGTAATAAAGGCTTAGTCCCAAAGCTTTGAAGCAGTCGTCACGAGTAAAGACTTTAACGTAGTTTTTCAGTCCCACGAATTTTCTTTGACCCACATATTTCATGTCATAGAAGCTGAAAGAAAACATCTTGCCGAAGGGTAAATATGTAAACACAAATAAAAGCAATAAGGGTATTACCATAAAGGCGGTTATGATTAAGACCTTTTGCCCGTCGCGTGATTTGAGCCATTGTGAGAATGTTCTTTTTTTCTTTATTGCTTTTGCTTTTGCCTGCATATAGTTTCCTTTTTATAAAAATCGGGGAGAGAGGACTCTCCCCGATTAAACTGTTAATATTTAGTACTTAACTTCAATACCAAGTTCTTTCTGAGCTGCATTCCAAGCCTTAGTCCAATCAAGTAAGATATCATCCAAGGTTTCGGAACCTGTTACAGCGGATTCGATGATTCGCTGAACCTTAGCGTTTCCGCCTGCATTAAAGGAAAGCTCCGACTCATTGTTCATGTCATTTAATAAGGTTTCTTCACCTGCAAGAGCGGGCTGATCGGATAAAACAGAGCATCCGTCGAATGCGGAGTACATATCGGGGTTCTTACCGCCCTTAACTACTGTGTAACCGCCTTCGTTGTAGCACCATCCGGACTTTTCGGTCATCCATTTAACGAAGATTAAAGAAGCAAGTTTGTTTTCGTCAGATGATTTAACATTGATAGCGTAGTTGTAGTCGCCGCCGGCAAGAGCATATTGGGTTCCGTTAACGGTAATCGGGAAAGGCATATATCCGACATCTTCGGGATGAGAATCTGCTTCCTGCATCTGAGCATAAGCCCAGGAACCGAGTACCATTGTTCCGATTTCGCCTCTGTTAAGCATTCCCTTGGAACCTTCCCAGTCGGTTGTGGTGTAGTCGTCCTCAATGAGGTTGTTCTGGGATGCTTCATAAAGGATTCTGTAAAGGTTGTAAGCACCCGTGTCATCGCCGGGATCTGCGAAAGGAGCTGCTGTGTGGACGAATTTCTGATTCATGAAAGTATCGTCGCCGTTTGATACGGAGCCGATGTATGCGTCCCATGCGCCCATCGTCCAGCCTGCGGCATAATTGGTGTAAAGGGGAATAGCATTTGTCTTTTCTTTGATAAGAGCTAAGTCTGCAAGGAACTCTGTGGGAGTGGTGGGAAGATTGTCAATTCCGGCTGCTTTGAAAACTGCCTTGTTGTAAAGAACACCTTGAGCGTTAGCCATGTAAGGAATACCGTAGCAGATGTTGTCAAACTGCCATGCATCTACGAAATTGAGAACACCTGATAAGTTTTCGTAGCTGTCGAGTGGCATGAAGTAATTCTTAAGTTCTGACTTATCAACGGCGGGAATGAACATTATATCGCCCCAGTTGCCTGCGTTAAGTCTTAATAGAGAATCTTCTGCATAATCTGTGATAGCTTCCATGGAAACTGTGATGCCAGGGAATTCTTTGTTGAATTCGGCTACCATGTTGTCCATTGTGCCGTCTGCAGCACGGTCTGTCTTATGGTGGATGAACTTAATAGAAGCGGTTACATCTTTGTAATCGTCAAGATTAAGCTCGGTGTAAGAAGGAACCTTAATGTCTGCGGTATCAGCGCCGCCCGTTGATTCTTCTTTAGATGTGCTTGCCTGAACCTCTGCTTTGGAAGTCTTGGAAGCGGGAGTGTTTGTTAGACCGCAAGCGGCAAGAGAAAGTGTCATAACCGCTGCCATCAAGAGAGCCCATACATTTTTCTTTTTCATAAATACCTCCTACGCATTTTGCGTTGTGTGCTCGTTACATGTTATGCAACTTAAAATTATTATATTATTCACTTAAAATTAATCAACATAAATTAAATAAAATTAAGCATAATCTCCTAAATAAACAAATGGCATTGGCTAAAATTAACCAAAATCAACAAAAAAACCGACCTTTGTAAACTTAACAAAAGGTCGGTTACTTAAAAATGAGCTAAAAAATTAAGTTGGAAGTAGAAAGACTATTTTATATTTCTCACACTGTCTTTAAACACAATCTTTCCGGGAATTTCAATAATTCCGTTTTTGTAAGGGTCATGACTCATTTTTTTGATAAGATTGCTGATAACCTTCTTGGCCATGTCGCGCATGTTTACGTCGAAGGTGGTTATTTCAACGTTTGTAGGATTATTGAAGTTATAATTATCAAAGCCTACAACGGAACAATCTTGGGGAACGTTTAACTTTCTGTAATTTAACGCTTTAACTATTTCTGTAGCGGTAACATCGCAATTACATGCAAAAGCAGTAGGCATATCTTCCGGAAAAGAAATATCTTTGTAGTTAAGACGATCGCCGGCTGTAAAGGTACGATCATCGATTATGTATTCGGGTCTGTATGTTATGCCATGCTCTAAAAGTGCCTTGCAATAACCAAAGTATCGATCGGTAATGCTGTTGGTGCACATAAGAGTTCCTACATAGGCGATCTTTTTGTGACCCATATCGATCAGGTGATTAACGAGAGAATACATTCCGAGGAAATTCTGGGACACGATAGCATCGCAGTATTCTTTGTCATCGTAGAAATCGAGGTATATGTAAGGAACGTTTAAACTCTTGTCGAGATTGTCAAGGTAATCTTTGTTCATGGAACCGATGATAATGATACCGTCTGCCTTATTGCCTTCACAAAGTTTAGGAGTAACAAGTTTCTCTTCGTCGTCATGATTGACGATCTCCAAAAGGGTGAAACACTCTCTCGAAATGGCACGGGTAGCAACCTCCTGATACATTTGCCAGTAGAAGGACTGAGTCTGATCGAAATATTTATCGGAAATTATAATTCCTATGTTATAGGACTTGTTACGCGGAGCCTTACCTGACTTGGGTGGCCGGTAATCCATCTCTTCAGCCAGGGCTTTAATCTTGGCGCGCATTTCATCAGATACGCCCTCCTGTCCCGAAAGGGCCTTGGAAACGGTAACGGCACTTACGCCGAGCTTGTCGCCTATGTCGGAGAGCTTGACTTTTTTGGACATATTATACCTCGCATGGTGAAACGTTTTAATTAGAACAATGATACATCATTACTTAAAATTAAGCAATTAATATTAATCATATATTGTATATTATTTTAATCCGACACTTAAAATCCGGCTAAAAGGCGTGGAAGAAAAGATTTTGCAGACTAACATGTCATATATGTGACATGTTATAATTAGTATCATATATTCGGAGCGTAAGAATATGAAAATCGATCGATTAATAGGCATACTATCCGTTCTTTTGCAAAAAGACCAAGTGACGGCTCCCGAACTTGCGGAACAGTTTGAGGTTTCCAGAAGAACAATAAACAGAGACATAGAGGATTTGTGTAAGGCAGGTATTCCGATAGTGACTGCCCAGGGCTTTGGCGGAGGCATCAGTATTATGGATGGCTACCGCATGGACAAGACGCTACTTACATCGCGTGACATGCAGATGATTCTTGCGGGCTTAAGGAGCCTTGACAGCGTAAGCGGAAGCGGGTATTACGGGCAGCTGATGGAGAAGATTCAGGCGGGGTCGTCTGAGTTTATCAGCGGAAGAGATTCCATTCTGATTGATTTGTCATCATGGTATCGTAAGTCTCTTGCTCCCAAGATAGAGACCATACAGGATGCCATAAGTTTAAAGAAGACCATCAGATTCAGTTATTATTCTCCGAACGGTGATACTGAAAGGGAAATAGAACCATATTATCTGATATTCAAGTGGACCAGCTGGTATGTATACGGCTATTGTCTGCTTCGAAAAGATTTCAGGTTGTTTAAGCTGAACCGTATGGACGGTATCACGCATGTCGCATCGCACGAAGGAAACCGAGAGGTTCCGCTGCCGGATTTGTCGAGTGAGAAGATATTTCCCCCCAAGGACAAGGTGAAGGCGTTGTTCGATTCTTCGATGAAATGGCAGCTTGTGGAGGAGTATGGAGTGAATTCTTTTACCGAGATGGATGACGGAAGCCTGTTGTTTGAGCAGGAGTATGCCGATGATGAGGGGCTGATAGCCTGGATGCTATCCTGCAGAGACAAAGTGACTGTCCTTGAACCGCAGAGGATTAGGGAAAGGCTTTATCAGATTACCTCCGAGATAGCAAGAAGATACGAGCAAATTTTAAACTAAAGGAGAATGGCAATGAACAAAGAGGAAATGTACAAGGGGATAAATGCAAAGTTCGAGGAACTGAAAGTGGCTCTTGAGGGAGACGGCCTTACTAAAATCAAGGAACTTACTTTAGAACTTCACGCCATGGTTCATCCTGCGGAAGTATCGGGAAGAACGGAGAAGACAGTGGCTGACATAGTATTGGATTATGTTCTCGCGGGCCATCAAAACGACATTGTTCCCCGAGAAACCTGGGACACGGATCTTCACTACGCGGGAACCAAGACGGTCCCGATTTGCTGGCAGTTATGGCATACCTACAGAATAGAAGATTTGGTCAGCAACATTCTCATGGCGAACGGCAATCAGATATTCAATGAGGAGTGGCAAAAGAAAATCAATTCCTCAATAACCGATACAGGTAACGCCTTAGAGTTTGACGAGGTTGTTGCATGGGCCAAGGATATTAATGTGGCTGAATTAAAGAACTACATGATTGCAGTCGGCAAGAACACCAGACAGATTCTTTCGGGACTCACTCTTGAACAGATTAAGTCGATGGTGCCCGAAGAATGGGTAATGAGAATACTTGAAGAAGGCGGAGTAACAACAGATTTCCGTTCTGTCTGGCTCCTTGTATTCTGGGGAAGACTTACTATCGGGGGCATGATTCTTACACCTATGACATCGCACCACATGATGCACCTTCCTACAAGCATAGATAAGATTTTGGGATAGAGAGTTTGGAGAGATTATTATGAAATACGAGTGGATAGACGAATACCTGATGAACAAGCCCGGCGTAATCCGCGACCTGCAGAGAGAATGGAACTGGATCCGCTACAAGCTCGGAAGCAAAATGTTCGCGGCTGTGTGTCGAGACGACAACACCAATGAGCCGTACTATATCACCATGAAGCTCGAACCTATGCAGGCCGAGGCACTTCGTAGCGAGTACGAGGACATAATCCCGGGCTACTATATGAATAAAGTGAACTGGAACTCAGTCAAAGCAGACGGCAACGTCCCCGACGACCTTCTTAAGAATATGCTTGATGACGCCTACGCCATAGTGCTTGAGAGTTTCAGCAAAAAGAAGCAGGCGGAAATTCTCGCGTCAGAACCAATCATCATCGATACTCGTTGTGGTCTTCACTGCTACAACTGCGAGTACAAACAACCCTGCAACTGCGGCGGTTGCATCGAGACCAACGGTCACCCCTTCCACGGCGAGTGTCCGATAGCCATATGCTGTCAGGAGAAGCGCCACATGCATTGCGGAGAATGCTCAACGTTTCCGTGCGAGCTTCTTTTGCAGTACACCAATGATCCCGAGCAAGGCGACAACCCGCCCGGATTAAGAATCGAGCAGTGCAAGAGATGGTGCGAGAGGAGCATTAAGTAAAAAGTGAGTAATTGTGAGTGCTTTTACATAGTCAGAAGCACTCTTTTGATGTTATAGTTTTGTGAGGGGGTATTTATGAAATACATGCACTTTAATTCGTCATGCTCCTATACGGCGCTTGCGATGCTTTTGGAGGAAAAAGGAATAGAAACCGAAGATACGGAAATCGCCCTGGAGATGGGGCTTCCGTGGCTTTTTGCCAAAGAAGGCGATGAGTACTTGGCGGGGCCTATGCTTCAGGGGGCAAAGTGGTTTGACTTGTATCTTAATCCGAAGGGCTTTTGCCTACAGGAGGAACCGATTGAAAAAAGTCACCTTCCGGAGTACCTGAAGAACCATAAGCCGTGTATGCTCGGCATCAAGAGAATTGAAATAACCGGTAAGCATGCAGTAGTATTTCATGAATACAACGGGGGATACCACTTTTCTAATCCTACCAAGGAAGGAAGTGGTCAGCCGACAGAAATAGCTCTTACAGAGGAAGAATTGCTTGACTCCGTAGAGGGTACTATGATGGTGGGACATTTGAAAGAGCAAGAACCCCAAAGTGTAAATCTTAACAAACTTCGGGAAGAGTCGGCACTGGTTATTCGCGATAATATCTCTGAAATTGAAGCATTCTGCACGATAACTCATAAGCCGAAGGAGTACGACGAAGCGCTTAATAAGCTATTCAGGGCATTGCTTCTTGACGGTATTACGATGCTTGAACTTGCAGGCGAAAGGAAACTTGCGGCAGAATTCAAAAGCATTCAAAAAGATTTCCTGGACTTCATGCGAGGAGAAAGAACAAGCCTTTTGGCTGATGCAATCTCCCTCGACAAGCTTAGGAAACTTGTGGAACAATATATACTACTTATAAAAAACGGAGCAGTATGAGTAAAGTAAACCAAATCATCATCGTCGAAGACGACGTCGATTTAAACAGAGGCCTATGTAAGGCGCTCAAAGAAGAAAACAGAAATATTGTATCTTGTGAGAACCTTAAAAGTGCGAGGGAGCAGATTGAGCTGATGTCCCCGGCATTGGTGCTGCTTGATATTAACCTTCCCGACGGAAACGGGCTCACACTGCTTAAAGAAATCAAAGAAAGTAGGCCCGAGACAGGAGTTCTTTTGCTGTCTGCGAATGATACGGATGCGGATGTGGTGAAGGGCCTTGAGATGGGTGCGGACGATTATGTGACGAAGCCGTTCTCTCTTAGTGTACTGCGAGCAAGGGTCAATACCCGGCTCAGAAGTGCCGGTGGTAACGAGTCCAAAGAAAGAATCGTCACAGGAATCTACGATTTTGACTTCGAAAAAATGACTTATAAAGTACGAGGCGCGGAAGTGTCTCTCAGTAAGATAGAGCAGAAGCTTTTAAAGATTTTAGTGTTCAATAAAGGCATTACGCAGGAGCGAGGCAAACTTGTGGACAGGCTCTGGACCGATGGCGCGGAGTACGTGGATGAGAATGCGCTTTCGGTTACGGTGAAGCGTTTAAGAGATAAGCTTGATGATAAGGATCGTATCAAGACAGTCTACGGTATCGGGTATGTGTGGGTGAAGGATGATGAATGATATCGTATTGTATATAGGCATAGCGGCAGCAGTGCTGGGAGTCGGTTTTTTCATATGTAGCCGCATCAGTACCAAGAAAACGCTCGACAGAGTTGAAGAACTTATTGATAAAGCCATAGAAGGCGATACATTTCAGGAAAGTTTTTCGGAAGAAAGAACTTCACGCCTTGAGACTAAGCTCACAGAGTATTTGCGAGCTTCGGGCGTCTCGGCGCTTAACGTTAAGAACGAGCGAGACAAGATTAAAACGCTCATAGCCGACATTTCTCACCAGACCAAGACCCCCATCGCGAATCTTGTGCTTCATGGCGAACTGCTCAAAGAATCCGACCTAAATCCCGAGCAGGAAGAATGTGTGGATGCGCTCTTAAGAGAGAGCGATAAGCTTAGGTTTCTGATTGATGCGTTGGTTAAGCTTTCACGTCTCGAGAACGGAATCCTGAGCCTTAACCCTGCCAAAGAAAGCGTTTCTTCCATCGTCACCGAAGTGGCCTCCGAAATGCGTGGCAAGGCTGACAAGAAGGGGCTTTATATCAAGACAGATTTGCCGGAGGAAGACGTCAAAGCTTCTTTTGACAGAAAGTGGACGACTGAGGCGCTCATCAATATAGTGGACAACGCTGTGAAATATACACAGAGTGGCGGAATTACGTTAGCGGTCAAGAATTATGAGATGTTTGCCTGCATCACGGTTAAAGATACGGGCATTGGTATTTCCGAGGAGGATATCCCCAAGATTTTTGGAAGATTCAACCGTCTTGAGTCTTCAAGAAACGAGGAGGGTGTCGGCATCGGTCTGTATCTTGCAAGAGAGATAGTTAAGCTTGAGGGCGGCTACATGAAAGTGTCGTCTAAGCCCGGAGAAGGCTCGGAATTCGCTGTTTTCCTGAAAAAAGAGTAGAATCTTTCAAAACTGACAGAATTAAAATTTCTTTTTGAAAGATTCTTGAAAGAATCGGGTGAGATAATCTGTATGTGGAAGGGAACTTCCCATACAGATTTTTTTATTTAGGAGAGAACACATGAATATACTTGAGGCTAAAGGGTTAAAGAAAATATACGGAGAAGGAGAGAACAAGGTAAATGCGTTAAGAGGCGTCGATCTTGAAGTTAAGAAAGGCGAGTTCGTTGCTATCGTAGGAACTTCCGGAAGCGGTAAGTCAACACTTCTTCATATGCTCGGCGGTTTGGACCGTCCCACCGAAGGCGAGGTAATCGTAGAGCAGAAAGACATTTCGAAGCTTAAAGACGAAGAACTGACAATCTTCAGAAGAAGAAAAATCGGTTTCATTTTTCAGGCATTTAACCTTGTACCTGTATTAAACGTATACGAGAACATAGTTCTTCCGATTGAACTTGACGGAGCTAAAATCGACAAGGAATTTGTGGAAGAAATAATCAATACACTGGGCCTTTCGGAGAAAAAAGAAGCCCTTCCCAATCAGTTGTCGGGTGGTCAGCAGCAGAGAGTTGCCATCGCAAGAGCGCTTGCTTTTCGCCCGGCTATAATCCTTGCGGATGAGCCGACCGGTAACCTTGACTCCAAGACCGGACAGGACGTATTAAGCCTTTTAAAGGTTTCTGCCGAGAAGTTTTCTCAGACCATCGTAATGATTACGCACAACGACGAGATAGCTCAGCTTGCCGACCGAATCATCAGAATTGAAGACGGTCACATTGTATCCAAGGGTGAAGGGAGATAGGAAAGATGCGTGTCAATAACAGAAAATGCGTGCGCCGCATCGGAGTCAGAAGCCTCCTTACCAACAAAAGAAGAAACATCATAGCCATCGCGGCGATTGCACTTACGGCTATTCTTTTTACTACATTATTTACTATATTGATGTCCATAAGCTCCACATATGAGACCAATACCTTCAGACAGCTCGGCGGTTATGCTCATGCGACTTTTAAAGATGTTACCGACGAACAGATAGAGAAGTTAACCTCCCATAAGTTGATTAAAGAATACGGCGAGAGAACTGTCATCGGAATTGCGGCGGAAGCTCCTTTTACAAAGCGCTCGGCCGAAATCAGTTTCATGGATGAAAACGATACAAAGTGGTCATACATAAAGCTCAAAGAAGGCCATCTTCCCACTTCGGGCAAAGAAGTAATCATGGACACGGAAGCATTAAAACTTCTTGGAGTAGAGCCTAAGCTTGGGGAAGAAGTAACGATTTCTTTTAACATAATGGGCATATATGACGAAAGTGCAGTGGTAACCGATACCTTTACATTGGCAGGATATTGGGAGTTTGATCAGTTGTGCCCCGTCCACTTTATAAATGTGACCAAAGAATATGTGGAAGACTTCAATAAAATGGTAGCTGAAAAGGGCTACTCATCTTTAAGAACCGACCTTGACGTAATGTTTTCATCTTCGGTGGATGTTGAAAGTAAGTTGATTAAGGTTGCCGAAGAATCAGGCTTTACCCTCAATCAGTCGGATGCTGAGAATTATATAAGATTTGGAGTCAATCCGGGCTATACGTTTTCGAGGGGGTCCGATATATTTACCCCCGGCACAATTGCTTGCATTCTTGCTTTTGCAATACTCGTTATATTTACAGGCTACCTGATCATTTATAACATTTTCCAGATTTCCGTGGCCGGAGACATACGTTTCTACGGACTGCTTAAAACTATCGGAACCACATCAAGACAGATTAAAAGAGTCATCAGAATTCAGGCGCTTGCGCTTTGCATTATAGGAATTCCCGTAGGCCTTTTGTTGGGATTTGGCTTGGGCGCGATTCTTATGCCGGTAATTATCAAGATGAGCAATATGTCGGGCAATGCTTTGACTATCAGCACTTCGCCCGTAATATTTGTTGCATCGGCTTTGTTTGAAATTCTGACAGTTATAGTTTCTACCGCTAAGCCCGGACGCCTCGCTGCAGGAGTATCACCCGTAGAGGCTGTGAAATATACTGAAGGAAGCGGCATTACACGCAAAAGAAAGACTACAAAAGGCGCCAAGGTCGTTTCAATGGCCATAGCCAACATGGGCAGAAACAAGAAAAAAACTGTGCTTGTATTTGTTTCTTTGGCCTTCGCATTGGTAATACTGAATTCGGTTAACCTGTTTGTGGAAGGTTTTGACAAAGAAAAGTGGATTGCGGCATCGGATGCTACCGACTTTGTGGTAGGTAATACCGGCTATTTCAAGTTTATGGGTGGTGAACGTGGTGCTATGAATCCGGAAGTGGCAGAAGCCATTAAAGATAATACGAATCCTTCATTATGGGGAGAGGGATACGAAATAACAGGATATCTCGTATATAAGGCAACTGAAGCACAACATCAGGAATATGTTGATACCTGCCCCGGAGGACAGCCGCACCAAAAGCCGCAGGAAGACGGAGGATATTATATAGGTTCCTATATTGAGGCGTTTAATCCTGCTTTGGCGGAATCGCTTAAGGTGTATGAAGGTGATATAAGCTTACTAAACGATAAAAGCGGTAGATATGTCGCTCTTTTGTCTGATGATGAATCTTTTAAGTATATTAAGGATGATCCGAACGCATTCAAGGTAGGCGACAAAATTACATATGCTACGGTCAAGCAAGTATTGGCATTAGACAAGAGAACCGGTGAGGCACCCGGTGAAGGCGTAATGTACGATGAAAATATTGAGGAAGAATTTATTGATGTAACTGAGCACGAGTTCACTGTGTGTGCATATGTGGGAGTTCCTTATTCGATAAGCCTTCGCAAAGGCACGTTCGGAAAAGACGCAATTATAGGCGTAGATACAGCCAAAGAAGTTTTTGGCGAAAATGTTAAACCCATATTTGTTGCGCTTAACACCGACAGCGAAGCCGATGAGGCCGCAGCAGAACAGTATATCGGCAACCTGGTTGAAGAATCCGGCGAAGAACTGGGATACGAAAGCAAAGAGATAAAAAGAAAAGAATTTGAAGACTTTAAAAATATGTTTGCTCTTTTTGGCGGCGTACTCGTGATTATTATCGGAATGGTAGGCGTGCTTAACTTCATTAACGCTGTCATGGCAGGAATTATTGCGCGAAAGAACGAGATTGCTGTGCTTCAGGCAATCGGTATGACAGGTAAGCAGGTTAAAGAAATGCTAGTGACCGAAGGATTGATATATACAGTCGGAGCCGGAGTAATTGCACTTGTATTGTCTACTGTGCTTGTGCCGTTACTTAATTCGACCATTGAAGGAATGTTCTGGTTCTATTCGGGCCATTTCTCCGTTACACCTGTACTGGTTATGATTCCGATATTTGCAATTATCGGTTTTCTGATTCCGGCGATTTCCTACAAAGGACTTACCAAAGTAAGCGTAGTAGAGAGAATCAGAGAACTGGGCTAATTCAAATAGAATAGTGTAAAACACAGCGAGGGAACTCCTGAAAAGATACGAAACTTGTATCTTCTCGGGAGTTTCTTTAATAATTTTGTAGCAGGCGCCGTGTTAGAATGATTTCCTAGGAAGGAAAAATCTTATGAGACGTAAGAGCAAAAACGGGGAGATTCCGACAGGGCTCCCGGGAGGTTTCTTTATCTACGAAAACGGCGGAAACGATGAGATTCTTTTTGCCGATGAAAATGTAATTCGTATGTATGGTTGCGAGACTTATGAAGAGTTTCTGGAATATACTAACCATTCTTTTGCCGGTATGGTGCATCCCGAAGACTACAATAAGATACAGAACCAGATTCAGGCGCAGACTATGTTCGGCGAGAAGCGCCATGACTATGTCAGGTATCGAATCGTCACGAAGGCGGGCGAGACTCATTACATCGAGGACTTCGGACACCTGATGCACGGAGAAAACGGTAAGAGCTTTTTCTACGTGTTCATTGTAGACGTAGACAGAAACGAATACTTTAACCGCAGCAGGAACTCATATGCCGAGGCTGAGATTCTGTCCATGAATCACGAAACGGATCCGTTAACGGGTCTTTACAACATGTCATTCTTCTATCAAAGCGTTCAGCGGCTTCTGGTTTCGCCCAAAGAACGCGGAAAGCAGATATCTATAATTCATTTCGATATCCCGAATTTTAAACTGTTTAACGAAAGAAACGGATTCCGACTGGGCGATGAGCTCCTGTGTGACCTTGCAAAGATAATAAAAGAAGAATTCAAGGACGAGATTGCATCTCGATTTTCAGACGACCACTTTGTGGTATGTACCAAGATTCCCAAGGAAGAGGTTATCGCGAAGACCGAAGTCGTATATAACAGATTGCTTCAGTCGGAGGACAGCGCGAAGCGCGTAAGAATCAAGGCGGGAATCTATTATATGGACTGGCGTGTTGCCGAAATAGGTCTTGCCTGCGACCATGCCCGACTTGCCTGTAACAGTATTAAGGGAAGGCACGATGTCTTCTATTGTGTATACGATGAGATGTTACGCGAGAAACTTCGAAAGCAACAGTATGTAGTGGATCATGTGGACGAAGCAATCGAGAATGGATATATCAAGGTATACTATCAGCCGGTTATCAGAGTTCGGACGGGAGAGATTTGCGGATACGAGGCTCTTGTCAGGTGGGTCGACCCGAAGTTTGGTATTCTTTCGCCGGGAGATTTTATAGAGACGCTTGAGCAGTTCCACCTTATTCATAAGATTGACCAATGTGTGGTCGAGCAGGTGTGCAGGGATTACGACAGAATAATTGAAAGCGGAGAGCCTGTGGTGCCTGCCTCGGTAAATATTTCAAGACTCGATTTTGATCTTTGCGACATTTTTACTTTTGTGGAAGAGACGCGAAAGAAATATAACGTGCCGAGGGATATGTTAGACATTGAGATTACCGAGAGCGCGATGAATGATAATGTGGGTCATATTAAGGACGAATGCGTTAAGATGCGAAATCTCGGCTACCAGATATGGCTTGACGATTTCGGAAGCGGATACTCGTCGCTTAATTCGCTTGCGGAGTATTCTTTTGACGTGCTCAAGCTTGATATGGTCTTTTTGAGAAGCTACGACCACAATATTAAGACGGGAGCTCTTATGAACTATATTGTGGACGGCGCGCGAGGAATGGGTATTATTCCTCTTTGCGAAGGCGTAGAGACAATCGATCACTACGAATTCTTGCGCAAAATCGGCTGCGAAAAGGCGCAGGGTTATTACTTCGGAAAGCCGATGCCTCTGGATGAGAGCAGAAAGATGACTGCTGAAAAAGGCATGACGTATGAGAAGTATAATGTGTGATAATCATAAGCAAAGGAAACGCAAAAGAAGCCGTTCTGTCGGGGCGGCTTCTTTTACTGCAATTTGGAAGTATTAAAATTTCATAAAGTAGTTCCTTAACACGTGGTCGTGTGATACAATACACGCAGTATTGAAAACTACATTGGATAAAATCAGTTGGAAGAAGGAAAAGAAATGGTCAAAATTATCGCAGATTCGGCATGCGATTTGAAGGATTATCCGGGTATCGGGTTCGAAACGGTTCCGCTCACATTGTCCACGGAAGAGCGCACTTACGTAGATGATAAGAGTCTTAATCTTCACGAAATGCTGGATTATTTTTACTCACATCACGGTAAATCGTCGACAGCGTGTCCCTCCACACAAGCTTGGCTTGATGCTTTTGAGGGCGCCGATGAGGTATATGTTGTAACGATTACAAGCGGTTTGTCGGGAACTTATAACAGCGCTTGTGTTGCAAGAGATCAGTATATTGAGAATCACCCCGAAGCTAAGGTGTGCGTTGTGGATTCTTTGTCCACCGGACCCGGTGAAGTGTTGATAATTGAAAAGATAGTAGAGCTTAAGAACGCCGGCAAGACTTTTGAGGAAGTAAGCTCGGTTATAAACGGATACAGGGACAAGTTAAGATTATTCTTCGGCCTGCGCTCCCTTCACAATCTTGCTCAGAACGGTCGTGTGAGTAAGATTGTGGCGTCGGCTGTAGGAATTATGAATATAAGGATTCTCGGCACTGCCAGCAAGGAAGGCACCATCGAGCCTGTTGCCAAGTGTCGCGGTGAGAAGAAACTTATTGAGACGATTGTTTCGGAGTTTAAGAAGATTGGCTTTAAGGGTGGCAAGATAAGAATCTGTCACGTTGAAAACGAAGCGCTTTCTACCGCAATAGTGACTAAATTGAAGGAAGAATTCGGAAAAATTGATATAAAAAGCATTCTTTCCGGTGGCTTATGTGGCTTCTATGCGGAGCGCGGAGGCATAATTATAGGTTGCGAGTGTTCGTAAGTCGCACACACATGTACACGAGAAAAGCACAGACTATCGCATTTTTGCGAGGGTCTGTGTATTTTTTTTACATTTTTACGGATGACAAAGGAAGGAATTGTTTTTTTAGTGTCGAAAATTGAGAAAATTCAGTCCCATCATAAGGAAAAATTGTCAAAAATGTAAATTGTTAATTCCTAAGATATGGCATACTATATGTTTCGTTGCTGTCGGAGATACCTTAACGGTTTCTAGAGCCCGAATCCCCGGTGGCAATGAAATACCTATTTAGGAGGATAATGATTATGAAGAAGAATATTAAATTAGCAGCAATCGTACTTGCAACAATGATGGTAGCAGCTTGCGGTAAGACCGAAGCTTCCGTATCCGAGACTTCCGTAGAGGCTTCTGTTGAAGCATCTGTAGAAGCTTCCGTAGAAGAGACTGTTGAAGAAGCAGCGGAAGAGACCGAAGCATCTGTTGAAGAAGCAGCTACTGAAGAGACCGAAGCTTCTGTAGAAGAAGTTGCTGAAGAAGCTACCGAAGAAGCTACCGAAGAGGAAGCTCCCGTAGAAGTTTCTGAAGAAGAAGAGTCCGTTTCTGACGGTGAATAATTCGAATTTACTTCGATAATGATTTTTTAAATCAAACCCCAAATGTGGACGCAGTCTTGAGCTTCTCGAGGCTGCGTTCTTTTTTGTTAATTTGGAGAATTGTATTGACAATTTCTTTTTCCGATAGTATCCTAACTACAACATTCAGAAAGGAAAGAAAGCAATGGCACGTTTTTCAGTCGATTATAGACATACCGCTACATTGACCACTGTCACTACCGATAATGGTCTTATTTGCGTATATGTTTAGTCGGACTGAATAGGTGATTGTAATACAGTAAGCTTAGCCACCTGTCCGTAACAGACAGGTGGTTTTTTTATAGCCTTGGCCAAGGGCATGAATTAATAAAGAAAGGGACAAAACAATGGATTTACATGATTACAAAGATGTTGCGGAAAATTATGACAGATATCTCGAAGTGATGTATACAGAGGGACAAGACAACCACGAAGGGTTTCAGGAATTCTACTATGACCTTGCCAAGAAATACGGCGTCGGCGGAGTGGTCGATATTGCTTGCGGTACGGGTGCGGTTCTTCTTTATCTTGCAGAGAGAGGAATCGATGTTGACGGAACGGATTTATCTGAAGAAATGTGCAAGGTAGCGGATGCCAAAGCTAAGGAACAAGGTCTTAAACTAAACATATATCCTGCGGATATGACGAAGTTTTCTTCGGGCAGAAAATATTCTCTTGCGATTATAGCAAGAAGCGGATTTATGCATCTTCCTACGCAGCAGCTTCAAAAGGATGCGCTTATGAACATTTCGGAACAGCTTCTTCCCGGCGGAATACTCACATTTAATACTTTCGATCCGTGGCCGCCTATTCAGGCTGCGCAGATGAATACGACGCCGGATGACTATTGTTTCAGGCTTGAATATGTCAACAATCGCGGTAATCGAGAAAAGATATATAACGCAATTGCTTATAATCCTTATCTCCAGCAAATGTACGGTAACTGGAAATTTGAAGAGTACAACGAAGCCGGCGAAGTGATCGGCGAGCGAGTCAGACCGCTCCTTATGAGGCAGACGTATCGCTCGGAGATATTCCTTCTTGCGGAGCTCTGCGGATTTGAAATTCTTGATATTTACAGAGGTTACAAATGGGATAAAGAAGACTTAAGCGACCCTATGTCCGCATGCAAATACCGCAGCAACCTGATATGGATACTAAAGAAAAAGTAAAAAGAATCATGGGGTGAAACATATATGAAGAAAAAACTAGTATGGCCCGATTACACAAACTGTATAGCAAACCTTCCCAATTCAATACTTAAAAAGTTTGGAGTAGAGCCTGTGGGTGACACTCTTCCTCTTTTTGAAAAATTTGTGGACAAAGAATATAAGAACGTAGTTGTTCTTTTGCTCGACGGAATGGGTAAGGTCATTATTGAGAAGCACTTGAAGGAAGACGGTCCGTTCAGAACCCATCTGGAAGGGATTTATAACTCGGTCTTTCTTTCGACAACGGTTGCGGCTACAACCTCGGTTATGTCGGGACTTCAGCCTTGTGAGCATGGATGGCTCGGTTGGGAGTGCTACTATCCTCCGGTTGATAAGAACGTAGTTGTGTTTCTTAACTATATTCAGGGGACAGAGATACCTGCGGCCGATTACAACCTGGCATGGACATATACGCCGTATGAGAACATCATGAACAAAATCAATAAGGAGGGCGGTAAGGCATACGCTGTTGCACCTTTTCTGGACAGCGAATGTAATAGCATAGAGAAAATCTGTGACCGAATTAAAGGCTATTGTGAGGAGCCTGGGCAGAAATATATATATGCATACTGGAACCAGCCTGACGGTCTAATGCACAACATTGGAACGGGTGCTCCCGAAGTACATGAAGCGCTTCTCAACATGGAAGAGCAGGTGTCTAAACTCGCAGAAGAAATTGACGACACTCTTCTTATTGTGACTGCCGATCACGGACACCTTGATAACCGGACGGTTGTGTTGCAGGATTATCCGGCGATAATGGATTGTCTCGTACGCCTCCCCGCGTTTGAGCCGAGGGTACTGAATTTCTTTGTCAAAGAAGGCAAAGAAAAGCTTTTTGAAGCAGAATTCAATAAAGAGTTCGGGGAAGATTTTCTGCTGATGCCTATGGAGGAAGCGATTGAAAGGAAACTGTTCGGCCCCGGCAAGCCTCGTGAAGAATTCGCAGGCATGCTCGGCAATTACCTTGCAATAGGTATAAGTGACCTGTCAATCTTCTTTGCTGAGGAGCCACTTGCCGCAATGCACGGAAGCATTACCGAGGATGAAATGCTGATACCGTTAATTGCTTTTGACACAAAAGGATAAGGCTTGCGAATACTTTAAAGTCATGCATGTAATTTTCAGAAAAAAGAGATGTGGTTCCCAAAACTACATTTTTAGCAATGGTAAAATTACAAGAAATTCATACTCGTCACTGCCGAAATCTTGTGAATATTTTTACTTGAATAAAAAATCGCAAAAAGATAAGATAAACAACGTTGTTGTATCAAAATCGGGAGAGAAACGATTTAGCAATCTCTCGAAATCACAATGTAGAATAGAGGAGAATATGAGTATGAAAAAGAACATTAAACTTGCAGCAGTAGTACTTGCTTCCATGCTTGTTCTTGCAGCTTGTGGCAAGACTGAGTCTGTTGAGGCTTCTGTATCTGAGACTTCCACCGAGGCTTCCGTTGAAGCATCTGTAGAAGCTTCTGTTGAAGAGGTTGTTGAAGAAGTAGTTGAGAAGGAAGAAGAGGAAGTTGCTTCTGTAGAAGAAGAAGTTAAGGAAGCTACCGCTTCTACTCTTGAAGAGTACTTTGCTAACAACGATGCTGAGTACCAGGCTATGAAGGCTCAGGAAGCATCTGTTGAAGGTCTTACAATCAGCGTTGAAGGTAACGTAGTACTTTACACCTATGCACTTCCCATCGAAGTAGATGAGACCACCGCTCCTACCTATGCAGCTGCTTTCGAAGAGCAGATGGCTGCAGATTCTGCAAGCGTTAAGCAGTTAGTTGACGCTGTTAAGCTTGTTGAGCAGGGTTCAGGCATCGATGGCATCGTTTTCGCTTTATCTTATGTTGATGCTAACGGCGTAGAAGTTTACGCTTGCAAGGTTGACGCTAACGGTGTTGTTGAGGAATAATTATTAACTAATACAGCAATGAATAAAGAGCGACTTTGAGACTACTCTCAGAGTCGCTTTTTTTCATGCGAAAAAGCCTCCAAATATAACTTTTTTATAATTACGCAGGGATACAATTTAATAGTATTGGGAAATCATCGAGTTTTCAGGAGTTTTTGAGGAGAGTTTTTCATTTGCTCGTAAAGGAGGAGGCTTTTATGGAAAACGGTACGCAACGTAAACACGCGAAGATAAAGAACAAACTGCTGCTCTTTCTTTTGCCGGCAGTAGTGGTTGCTATCTTGGTGCTGGTTATCATTTCGGGTTACTTATCAAGCAGAAGCTTGATTTCTATGGCAACATCCGAATTGAATTCATCTATTTCGAACCAGGCAGATAACATAGAGTCCTGGCTCAACGAAAATCTTCAGAATTTCAACACAGTTAAACTTTTGGTAGAAAAGAGCGGAGCAAGTGACGAAGAACTTCAGGCTATGATTGATTCTTGCTACGGTTTCAACTCCTATTGTAAGAACGGGCCTTATATTGCCACCAAGAGCGGTAAGGTGTTCAAAGCCGAGAATTCTACCAAGGTTATTAATGACGTTACCTCGCAGGAGTGGTTTAAACAGGGTATTACCAGGGTAAACATAGCGTACGGCAATACCTATAAAGATGCTGACGGAACAAGCGTAATAAGCGCATCGGGCCTTTTGGATGACGGCTCCGGTGAGGTTAAGGTGTTTGCGGCCGACCTGTCTCTCGATCAGATAAGCATCATAGTTAACTCCCGAGTAAAGATGGACAATGCGGCTTCTTTCCTTGTCGATATCACAGACGATACCATACTTGCGCACAGAGACTCGGCAAGAGTGTCTACCAAGTTAAGTACCACTGACAGCAACAAGCTGATGGCAGACATCGCAGCTAAGGTTAAGAAAAGAAATTACACCTCGGTTTCCATGGACAGCAACGTGGTTGCTTTTAAGACTATAGCCGGAACCGACTGGGTGCTTGTTTCTTATGTTGCCGAAAAAACAATCATGAAAGACGTCAACAAGCTCACCTTTACGCTTGTTATAATCGGTGCGATTGCAATCGCGCTCATAGTATTCATCATCAACTTTGTGGTATCCAAGGTTATCGCTCCCATCGGCGGTATTACCAAGAATATCACAGATATGTCGGCCGGCGACTTTACGATCGAAGTTGCCCATAACAGCAACGACGAAATCGGCCTGATGAGTGAGAAGGTAAGCGAATTCGTAGCGACCATGCGAGGAATGCTTACTTCCATTAACGATGAGTCCATTAAGTTAAAAGAAGAATCCGAGAACTCCGACAGAGTATCCAAGGATATGTACGAAGCCTCTCAGGCTCAGTCGGAAGCTATGCAGAATCTTAACAATACGGTTGACCAGCTGGCTGTAGCAGTTAACGAGATTGCCGAGAATGCTACGACGCTTGCCATGGTTGTGGCAGACACAAGAGACAACTCACAGCAGGCCAATAACAGCATGAAAGAAACCGTTGAAATCAGCCGTAACGGTAAGAAGGATATGGAACAGCTTGCTACGGCAATGCAGGCCATCAAAGAAGGCAATAACGAGCTTGTAGATTCTATCAACGAAGTAGGCAAGGCGTCCGAAGAAATTACCAAGATTGTCGGCCTTATCGCAGAGATTGCCGAGGAGACCAACCTTCTTTCGCTGAACGCAAGTATCGAGGCTGCAAGAGCGGGTGAGTCCGGTAAGGGATTCGCGGTTGTTGCAACAGAAATCGGTAAGCTGGCTCAGAACTCGGCTCAAAGTGCCGAGAATATTTCAAGGCTTATCAATGACGTAGGCGAAGCAATCAACGGAGTCGTAAGACAGGCAGAGACCAGTGCCAAGAACATTGAAAAGAACAGCGAACTTATCGATTCCGCCGTTGAGACATTCGACCATATTTACAATAACATCGAGAAGTCCAATGAGCTTATCGATTTGATGATTCAGGATGTGCAGAAGGTTGACGATGTTGCAACCAGTGTAGCGGCCATCTCCGAAGAGCAGGCTGCAAGTACCGATGAGATACTTGAGACCAGTAAGCAGATGGTTGAACAGGCCAACAGCATCACCAGAAACAGCCACGACGTAGCGGACAACTCTCACGAACTCGCCAAGACTTCCGAGATGCTGACCTCATACGTAAATCAGTTCAGGATTTAAGCGGAAAGGAGGAAGTCAGATATGAAGAATATTATTAGAAAATCATTGATAATAGTTATAGTTATGACGCTCCTTGCGTTTACTCTTACAGGCTGTAGCGGCTCCGGCAGTGCTTCGGGAGGCGGAGGCGGAACCAGAATCTTAATGACGCTTCATGACGATACCGACACATTCCTCATCACCTTGGTGGATGCCATGACCCGGAAGGCTTCATCCATGGGAATCACTCTTGATATCGTCTACTGCGCGGGCGACCCGAGCGTACAGAAGCAGCAGGTGGAAAAAGCAGCCGCAGACAAGTACGACGCAATCATATGCCGTCTTGCAGATGCATCGACCATTCTTCAGATGGAAATTGCGGCAGGAGACGTGCCGATAGTCTTTATTAACAACGAGCCCAGTGCCGACTACCTCAAGGCCGACAAATATGTTTACGTAGGCTCCTACGAGCAGGACGCGGGTCGATTCCAGGCTGAGTATATCTGGAACGGTCTCGGTAAGCCCTCAAGCCTTAACGTAATCATCCTGGAAGGCCAGAGAGGACACGCAGCCGTACCTCAGCGTACCAACGCAGTTAAGTACTTCTTCATGGATCAGGGCGTCAAAGCCAATATCGTATTTGCCGACTATGCTGACTGGTCCGATACGGTAGCATACAGCAGACTGGACCAGTTTAAGATAACAGGACAGCCGTTTGACTGTATTATCGCCAATAACGACCCCATGGCGCTTGGCGCCATCGAATGGCTTAAAGATAACGGATACGATACCAAAAAGGTTCTTGTGGCAGGTATTGATGCTACCGCAGGCGGATGCGACGCCATCAGAAGCGGTGACCTTTATATGACCGTTTTACAGGATACCGCCAAGCAGGGTGAAGCGGCTATCGTAAGCGCCGTAACTCTCGCCAAAGGCAAATCGGTATCAAGTCTTGACGGAGCTACAGAAGACCTTAAGTATGTATGGGTACCCTTCGTACCTATTACACCGGAGAACATCAGCCAGTATATCCATTAATTGGGCCAAAGAAACCGCACCGCCGGAGAGAAATCTTCGGCGGTGTTTTTATGTTCAGAATATATTCAGAGAACGTTACCGCTTAACCGTTATTTTTTGTCACAATAAAGTACGATTGATTCACACACGAATAGTGTGATACACTGTTAATCGTACATAATCGGGAGGCTGTATATATTTAATGAATGTGGCGATATGTGACGACAATAAAAGTTATAGGGATGATATTCGAAAAGTATGTGAGAAGGTGCGAGACCGTTCTGACATATCTTTCGGTATCTGCGAATTTGAGTCGGTTAAGGCGGTCAAAAAGCTACTCAGCCGCGTGGACATTCTCCTTCTCGATATAGAAATGGGTGATGAAAACGGTATATCGCTCAAAAACTATATCGAAGAAAACAGACTTGACATAATTATCATTTTTGTGTCGGGATATACGGATTACGTGATGGATTCTTTTGGCCTCAATGTAATGGGGTTTGTACAGAAAGAAGACATTGCGTCGGCACTTCCCAGAATGCTTCAGAAAGCTCTGGAGATGCGAAGCGAAAGTGATGTATATCTTGCGGGGATTGCTGTTAAGAACATAAGATTTGTGACGGCAGAAGGTGTCTACGCCAAGCTCATTCTGGAAGATGATAATTCCAAGCTCCACAGAGAGAGTATGTCAGCTATAGAAGAGAAACTGGCCGGGTACGATTTTTGCAGGATTCACAGAAGCACGATAGTCAACCTTGCGTATGTTGATAAAATCGACAGTGCACAAGACGGTGGCAAGTGCGCGCTTGTGGGCAAAGAACGCCTCAAAATATCCGACAAGTATTATCGCGCATTCAAAGATCGATTCTCTGAATACTGTCGCAGAAAGGCGGTGTACTGATGAAGGGCCTTCTCATGATTTATGCATGGGGCATCATTGAGTCTTTAAAAATCTATATCATTTTTCGCTTTATATTGGGCTTTCAGCCGTTTAAGAAACTTTACGCGCATTTAGTCTTTCTTTTCCCGTTGGTTATAATGCCGATTGTGGTGTCTTATAGGGGAGACATGCTGAGCGTATATAAGCTTATATGGTTTATTCTTTTCCCGGTTGTGTTTTTTGCCGGGCGAATCGGTATCAAAGTATCGATTTCGATGCTTTCAATCAGCGTAGTTGCGGTTATTGACCTCACCATTAACAACATACTGATATTTATGAACTGTCCGCCGGCCACGGGGTACGGATGGAGAGATGCAGTGTCGATACCCGTTCTTGCATTGCTGGCATTTTGCGTAAGAAATCATCGCAAAGAAATACATGAGATGATTTTTAGGGATGATGTAAAGATTAACCTAAGCATTCCGATAATCTCGCTCATGGCCTTTTTGTGGGTGGGAATAATGCAGTTTCTTTTTACGGAACAGCCTGATAACCGGTTGCTTCTGTATGCGGGATTCTTAAGCGTCATCATAGCGGCGATGTTCATATTGGTTTCTGTCTGGAGCATGTATCAGCGTAACAAACTGACGCTCATGCAGGAGCGCAACGAGTACCAGAACAGAATAATCGAGTTAAACCGTCGTCATGTGGACTTTCTCCTCGAGAGCGAGGGAGAGCTTCGAAGCTTCAGGCACGATTTTAAGAACCATCTTCTGATGATAGGCAATCTGGCCAAAGAAAGCGGCGACACAGCCGTAGCTGATTATATAGACGGTATTTACGGCAAGTACGACTTCATCAAATACGTTAATACCAACAACAGAGTGGCTGATATTTTTGTCAACAAGCTGATTCAGGAGTTTAAAAACGACGAGACTTTTGAATATACCGCGGTGGGAAGATTTCCCGATAATATGCCGATTGACTACGTTGACATGAGTATCTTAATGTCCAATCTTACAGATAATGTGGCGGAAGCTTTTAACAAGGTGAGCGGAAGGAAGCAGTTTGATCTGGAGATATCACACTACAAGAATCATGTCTTTATCGATATGAGAAATTCAGCCGCGCAAAGCGACGCCAACCTGGTTTCGGACAAGAAACAACCGGGTCATGGGCTTGGAATAGGTAAGATTCGTGAGACGGTCGAGAAGTATGACGGAAGCTGTGAATGGATATACAAAGACGGCTGTATGAATGTAAGAATTGAAATGATTTCGGAGGCTTAGGCCTCCGATTTTTGCATAAATATTTACGAATTTACGGGTTTCGTAACAAAAAAAGCCTACTCACAACATTACACTTGAGAAGTTGGAAGCAGGCGGGCTATAGTAAATGTAGGTAAAGGGGAAGGGCCCAAAATAGCTTAATCGGTTAAGTGGACTCGGGCGAACAGTGCACAGCCCGAAGAAAAACGGAGGAGGATTGAACAGTATGTATTACACAATGGACATAGGATTTGTAAGTGACATTATTCGTATTCTTTTAACAGGAAAGGGTAGACCCTAACTAACGTAGTACTTTTATTTATCCGGGGAGATTCAAATATATGTGGCCCGACTAAAGGAGCCGTCGCAAGACTCCTTTAGTACGGGTACGTAAACTCTCTGATATAGAATATAAAGTTAAATATGGGAGCATATAGCCATAGCCCGCCACATTCCTTCTAAAACATTCCTCAATGATAGTCTTAGCTCCCGGGACTATCAGAGGAAGTCTTTCGGCATTAAGCTTCAAACAATCGTTGACAAGTGAAATTTACCCGTGTATATTGAAACCATCATCGATGAAAGGAGTAGCTTGATGCAGAAGTTTTCGATTGAAAACAGATATTACGAATCTTACGCAATGCATATTTATATGGATTGCTATTTTTGTATATCGTGATTTCAACCGGACAAGAGCAGTAAGCTATCTTAACAAGCAGTTTATTAAGACCACTTATCTTGAAAGGTAAGTGGTTATTTTTTTAGCCAAAGAAAAGGAGTTGGGCTATGGATTTAATTATAATTATCGGAAGCGGAGCCGTCGGCAAGATGACGGTCGGGCAGGAGCTTATGAAAATCACGGATTTCAGACTCTTTCACAATCATATGACGATTGAGCCGGTTATTGAAATTTGGGGATATTTTAACGGAGCGGCGGTTAACAGACTCAGAGACGTGGTCTTTGATGAGTTCATCAAAAGCGATAACGTGGGCATGATATTTACTTACATGTGGGCGTTTGATGAGCAAAGTGACTGGGACTATGTTAAGTATGTGACCGACAAGTTCGAGGCAAGCGGCGGAACAGTGTATTATGTGGAGCTTGTGGCGGATCAGGCAGTGAGACTTGAGCGCAACAAGTCTGAGAACCGTCTGAAAAATAAAGCGTCCAAGCGAGACGTTCAGGTATCCGAGGAGCGTATGCTCAGAGAGGAGACCAAGTACCGTATCGTCAGCAGAGACGGAGAGATTCCTTTTAAGAACTATATAAAGATTGATAATACTTATCGCGAGCCTGCGGACGTAGCAAGGGAGATAAAAGAATACTTTAAACTCCCCAACAAGGTCATTACCGACATCTACAGAATGATTAAGATTGACCCGATTAAGCCGCAGGAGATAGAAATTCTTCACGAGATGCAGATTAGAAGCTTCATGCCGCTGTATGAGAAGTATCATGACGAGGGTTCGCCTGCGATAGAGCCAATTGAGAAGCTTAAAGCAAGAGAAGAGATGAATAACAGAAAGTATTATTTCATCACATATCAGGGAGCTCGTGTCGGTGCGGTAAATATCGGTCACAGGACCGGCGAAGATGATATCTTTTGGATTTCGCCCATATTTGTGGATCCCAAGTATCAGGGAAAAGGCATTGCTCAGGCTGCAATTCATAAGATTTTCAAGATGTTCCCGGAGGCCAAAGAATGGCGCCTTGACACAATACTTCAGGAGCCCGGTAACTGCCACTTGTATGAGAAGTGCGGATTTAAGCGGACAGGAGAAGAGAAGGTAATCAACGATGCGATGACATTGATAGATTACGTTAAGAAGATGTAAGAATAGCAGCAAAAAGTCGGAGACCGATGGTAGCCATCGTCCTCCGACCTTTGGTGCCTATTATTTAAGCGATGTTACGAAGCTTTGCAAGGAAATCTTCCACTGAAAGAGCCTCAACTTTAATAGGCTTGAAAGGCTTCTCTGCTTCAGCTTTTTCACGTACGTCACGTTCGTTTAAGGATTTCTTCTCGGGTTTTTCTGTATCTGTGGCTTTTGTTTGTTCAGCCTTTTCTTCGGCAGCTTTCTTAATATCCGCGAAAATCGTTATCTCTCCGCTATCCTTAACAGAGAAGCTGATTAGGTCGGCATAGAAATTGCCTGTTGCGTTTTCACCCAAAAGCGATGCGAAGCCTGTGTCCTTGGTAATCTTGTCGGACATCTCCACGATCGTGTCTAAGTGGCCGAGTTTTTCTTTGGCATAATTCTCGTCATCAGCCATTTTCTCGAGTTCTTCTGCATCAAAGATTACCGAATACTCTTTGTCGGTATCGGTGGCAAGAGCTCTTAAGTCCTTACCGCTTGCAACCTGAAAGTCGAAGTCGGGTCTTTCTTCTCTTAACTTAGCAAGAAAATCTGCCGCTTTCTTAGAGAGTTTGCCTTCGCCGTTTTTTGCCTTTACGCCTCCTGCACGCTTGGCGTTGTCGGTATGTACGGCGTCTAAGTTGTTGTTACCTTTTGAATAACCGTTTATACCTACCATGCTTGTTCCTCCTTGACAAATTCGAAATCCTTTTCAAACGGAAAGTATAGGCAGTATCATACTATCAGAAACGAATTATCGAGTTCTTAACAATTATTAATATTGTTATATATGGATTGACAAATATACTGTCGAATATTCACAATAATATATAGTGACGGTAAAGAGGGAACACTATGAATAATAAAGACAAGTACGGAATCAAAATGCGTAAGTTTTGTGCAGAGCACGAAGAGGCTGTCAGGAAGGAGCTTGCGGAGAAGGGAGCTTCGCAGAAACTTTTGGACAGGCACCTGGAGAAGCTTAGGTGGTTACAACACGAGAGACTGATACATCTTATTGTTCTTTTGCTGACCGCGATATGCGAGCTGTTTGCGCTGTATCTGGCGTTTGTGGCGCTTAAGACGATTGTGGCATTTGCGGTGTCGCTTGTGATTTTGGTGGTTTTGTTCTTTTACGTCCTGCATTATTTCTTCCTTGAAAATACCACGCAGCACTGGTATAGGATTGCGGAAGAGATAATGGACGGACTTGATAAATAATACGACGGGGATAATAACAAGGGGGTTACAATGTTCAGCATATTGGTCAAAGACGATGAAAAGCTGTCCGTGAAGGTGCCTTATGCGCTTATTTCGGACTTAAACATCGACAGAATAATCCGGCTCGTAACGGCGGGACTGGGGGATGATGTAAAGAAACTTTACGATCTTTTCCCTGCCGATGCCGAGGAGGCGGAATATCGCAGGGAGATTTTTGCCGACATCAAGAAAGAAGGTGTGGCAGAAATCTTTTCGTGTTTTCAGGACATTCTTGACGAGTGGGCCGACTGCAAGGAAAAGAAAGAGAAGTTCGACATAAGCCTCCAGCAGTGTGTGTGGTACATAAGAGAAGTTCACGCGTACCTCGCTGCGGTAGAGTTGTTAAAAGAAAAACTTCCTCCCATGGGCTTTGAGTCCGAAGGAATGAAGCGGCTTATGGCCTTCATTGATGAGTATACGGGCACGGAAGAGTATAAGAGCTACAAAGAAACGGTCTACGCTCTCTACGACGAGCTCGTGGGCTTCAGGGTTAAGATTACATACACTCGGGACAAATTCGTGATAACCGAAGGCTCCGGCAAGGGCACTTATCAGGATGCTCTCGGGGAACATTTTAACTGCAAGGACGCTACCTTCAGGAACCCCTATTTAAACGGTGTTGAGACGTCCGACATCGAGTATGAGACCGCCAAGATGCTCATGAAGAAGAACAAAGCCTTCGCTGAGTGGGCCGAGGCGTTTCTTCTTAATGCCAAGGATTATGTGCGCGAAGAGATTCTTCTTTTGAAGAAAGAAGTGACATATTATACCGCTTACTACCGATTCATGGAACGTATGCAAAAGCAAGGGCTGCGCTTCACAGCGGGTCGTACCGATGGAGACAAGTTCTCGGTAAACGGACTTTACGATTTGGCACTTGCATGCGCGTATAGTGAAAGTGAGAACGTTGTAGTACCCAATGATGCTGAGCTGAAGGAAGGCGAGAGCTTCTTCGTAGTTACCGGTCCGAACCAGGGCGGTAAGACTACTTTTGCAAGAAGTCTCGGGCAGCTCGTGTTCTTTTACAAGATGGGGCTTGATGTGCCCGCGACCAAGGCGACGCTTCCGTTCTTCGGGACGCTTCTTACGCATTTCTCGGTGGAAGAGAGTAATGCTACGGGCCGAGGAAAGCTTGTGGATGAGCTGGAGCGACTTAAGCCTATCATGGAGAAGCGTGAGCACAACGCATTTATAGTAATCAACGAGCTTTTCACCACCGCGGCGCACCTTGACGCCTGCGTGATGGGCGAGAAAGTGCTCAAATACCTTATCGGTGAGGGCGCGAAGGGTGCATATGTTACGCATTTAAATGAATTGTCGGAGGCTGACGGAGCTGTTGTAAGCCTTACAGCCGAACTTGACGAGAACCTCAACAGAACCTTTAAAATCGCCAGAAAAGCGGCGCGCGAATACGTGGGCACCAACGCTTTGACGGTCAAATACGGGCTCACTTACGAGCAGATAAAGGAGAGACTGGCATGAATGTAAATTTGCTTTATCAGAATCGTAACCACAGTGACTCCGAAGCGTACCTTGACTGGAACGAGATAGTGAAGGACCTGGGGCTCGACATACTATTCCGCGTAGCAAGAAAAGACTCGGTGTTAGGCCTCGGAACCAACTATAACGCGCAACGCGAATACGATAACCTGTCGCTGATAGTTAAGCGTGTTATGGCTGTTGCCCTTACGGAAGAAGAAATCGCTTACAGACACGAAATCATGAAAGACTGCCTGCAGCACGAGACCTTCATCGTCAAGCTCTTCGTAATCTGCCAGCAGACCATCTCCGAGTGGGAAAAGAAAGGGCGCAACAAAAAGCGCAGCGAATCCAAAGAATCCGGCGGCGGACTCACCACGGATATCGAGGTTCTGAAGCTTTTATACGACGCAATGAAAGATATTAAGCAGCTCTTTGCGGAATACGAGGAAGGCTTAAAATCGCGTGGACTGACAGAACTTAACAAGAGAATCAATGAAGAGTTTTCGGAAGATAAGGCAGAAAATCTGAGACAGGTGCTCGACGACCTTTCTTTCTTTGCCGACACGAAGATTAAAGAGGTCAAGCGTGGTTATTACGAGCAGATTAATCCGACCATAGTCATTGACGTGGGCGTGGCCGACGGCCTTAAGTTCACCGACATTAAGCTTGATGAGTTCAAGTGTAAGGTTGAAGCTTACAGAAACCCATACGGCATCATGGCCAAGCTTCGAAGTCAGATCAGCAGGCTTAAGAAATACACGATACCGATTATAGGCAATCAGCCTCTCGAGGAAGACGCTCAGAAACTGGAAAAAGAATCTGTGTCCTTCGTAATGACCTGTCTTAAGAACACCATCAACGAATACGGTGGCTTTATCGACAGACTGCGCTTTGAAACGGGCTTTTATTTCGGCGCGATCAATATCAAGAACGAAATGAAACGGTTCCGCGTAGGATATTGCTTCCCCGAGGTAGGTTCTTTTACCACCTTGGAATTTAAGAACCTCAAGGAAGCCTCCATGGCCATGAGCCAGCATTGCGACACCGTCGGCAACACCGACACCCTCGACGGCAAGACCCTCGCGGTTATCACCGGCGCCAATCAGGGCGGTAAGTCCACGTTCTTAAGAAGTGTGGGCTTGGCGCAGATTATGATGCAGTGCGGTATGTTTGTGGCTGCAGAAGAGTTCAAGAGCGGGCTTTTCAAGAACATCTTCACCCACTTCACCCGCCGCGAAGACAGCGCCATGAACAGCGGTAAGCTCGACGAAGAACTTAAGCGCATGGGCAAGATAGTCGAGAACGTTACTCCCGGCTCGCTGGTTCTTCTCAACGAATCGTTCGCGACTACTACGGAAAAAGAAGGCTCCGCAATCGCCTACGACATCGTTAAGGCCTTAAAGGAATCGGGCATCAAAGTTATGACGGTAACTCACCTGATGTCCTTCGCCCGTCGCATGTACGAAGAATGCGGTGGCGCCGAAAGCCCCGACTCCGTCTTCCTAAGCGCCGAGCGTCTTGAGAACGGTACCAGAACATTTAAAATGATCAGGCACGAGCCCGAATTATCGAGCTTCGGATTAGAATTATACGAACAAATATTGCAGGAAGGATAAAAAAGCGGGGCGACCGATGTCGCCCCGCCAATTTATTTGGTAGCTGTTTTAAGTAGATTCATCACCATCTCTCGCTCGAACTCATTAAAAAGAAAAATATCTTTGTTAAGGAGTTCGATGTCGGGCATTTCAGCCTGGCCGGATTTGATAAGACGGCTTATTTCTTTGGCAAAATTTAAGTTGGTTCGTCTGATGATGACGGATGCCCTATTGATTTCTATGGCAAGTTCAATTATTTTTTTAAAAAAATCCTGTATAGACTCAAAAACAAAGCATTTTCTTTCCTTTGAGTAGGAAGAGTGGTCTATGAGATTGTAATAATCGGTATTGTTAAGATAAAGGAGTACTTCATCGTCGGTAACAAAACTCTTTATGCTTTCGACCGGAGCTTCAAGGGCTGTCGACAGGGAGTCCTCATAGTCGACCGAATTGTTAATGTAGTGAGTTATGGTTCCTTCAAATACCATTTCATCGTCAAAGAAGCCTTCTCCGGAAACAAAGATTACTTTGGTGCCCCTGAGCTTAAAAAACTTGGAGAACATGTAAACTTCTCCGACATCTTTGTCATCCGTCGAAACTTTTTCTATTTCCAGCTTGAAAGAATGTGGGAAGACTCCCGCTCCGCCGGCTTTGCTGTGAAAGCCTATCAGGATGGCGTAGTCGGCGGCGGATTCTAAACTAAGAAGCGATTTAATACCGCTTCCATAGTAACAGGCTCCGAGATCGAGGACATCTTTTTCTATATCCATTCTCCCGTCATCATGGATGAGGCATACTTTTACAATTGAGTCTTCTGTTTTTTTGATACAGTCTATGGTCCGTTTTATTTGAGCCAAAAGAAGGCTTCTGTTAGTCTCTGAATCGAATAAATCGGTTACTCCGAAGATACCTTCGAGGTCTGCTAAAATTATGTAGGTTGACATTGGTTATCTAACTCCCGCTTGGCGAATGCAATAAGATGGTCGATTTGAATGTTAAGATGATGGCAATTGGGTCTTAAGATTGATTTTCCTTCTTCCACAATCTCGTTGGCACAACCGCCGCCGCATATAAACTTATAAATGCACGCGCGACATTCGGGAACGCTCTCAATGTTTCTGTTTAACATGCTTTCGTTTTTTATTGTGTACTCGGGATAATAAGTGCCGATAACAGCGTTCTTGTTGCCAAGTGCAACAGGACAGGAGTACATATCGCCATATGCGTCATAAATCATAAGTCTTTCCTCAGAATCGCAATGGCAGTATTTGGGAATAAAGTTATCGTGAGGAGTCATGAGATTTCTTAACAGAGGATATGTGCTGAGCATTGCCAGGTTATTGGATACAATATTCTTACTGTTCTTGGGGAAATTATACAGAGTATCCATGTAAATTTGTGTCTTCTGGGCCTCGTCCTGCTGAAAAACTGTTTGAAGGTCAAAAGTAAGCTTGCCGGTTGCATAATAGTCGGCATATTTATTTCTGAGCTCTTCGCGCAGAGATATACCTTCGTCCTTGTTTTCGGCGGTGAGATTCATTCTTATGCTGATAGGCAGACCACTTTCAAGGGCCTTTTCTACGTTACCGATTACCTTGTCATAAGTTCCGTCGCCATTCCATAACTTGCGTGTTTTGTTGTGATTGTCACGCTTTCCGTCAAGGGTAACGGTAATGCGAAAGACATGAACGGTCTTAAATAACGGAATAAATTCATCGAGATAGTAGCCGTTGGTGGTCACACTGTAATGTTCGTTAGGAGCTTTCTTAAATATATAGGATACAATGTCCTTGGTGATGGGAAGAAGAGGTTCTCCGCCAAAAAGCTCGATATTTTCTATCTTCTGAGTGCTTAAGTCGAATACTTTATCTATTTGCTCTTTGGTAATTACCTTTCCCTTTTTCTCATCACAGTTTTCTTTTTCGAAGCAATAAGGACAAGCAAAGTTGCACATATATGTAAGAGCGAGGATAATTCGACGTGTATCTTTGGCAAGTTCACGGTGCGTGTTTCTGCCGGCAGTAAGCATGTCTGCTACGGTTTTCTCTTCTTCGACATCGTCATGGACCAGGAATTTGTTCTCGGAAAGAATGTCATAGAGAGCCTTTTCCTTGTCGGTTACGGGAATAATGTTGTCTTCCTTTGTCCACTTGAGGACAATATTCTTTTCTTCTTCATACAATACTCCGACAAAAGCGGTCAAAGTATTGGCAATGATATGTTGATTGTTGATGTTTCCGATTTCTCGGACAAACATGTGCTTGATAAGTTTCATATAATAAAATACCCCATTCATGGTTAAGGCGCGGACACGTGGTAAATACATGTCCGCACCCCAATAAAATTCTCAATAGTAAAGACTAGCGTCTTTTGTCACAAGTAAACGGAGTAAGAATCGGTATGTTGATCCAACAACGAAGGCCTTCATCCGGAGGCGGCCAACCACAACAAGTCATAACGGATACGCTGCCACCGCCGGCGTTTGTATCGTCTTCTTCTACTAACTCAACTTCACCCCAGACTACGTCTTTAAGCTTAATCATCCCAATTCACCTCCTTTCTCTTTGATAGTTACTATTATACTATTTGACAAAAAGCAAGTGAATAAAGTAAATGGAAACAAACTCCCAATTAAATGGTAAAAACGTATATTTTTGAAATTTATGCTTAAAAGAAAAGCACGAATAGAAGTATTAGCTTCCTTCGTGCTTTTTCATAATTATGTACCTATGGTATGATAGTCAGAAAATTAAGGACGCCAAGGGCTGGGGTCGTTACCTACGGGATGTCCGCCCCCACAGCACATAGCAACAACGATAATACCAATATTGGGATCGTATTCGTACTTAGGCTCCTCTTTGTCTGTGTCATCAACTGTTAAATCAACATCTCCAAATAAAACGTCTTTAAGTTTAATCATTGTATAAAATCCTTTCTATAATTTATTTGCCACATCCTATCTGTAATAGGCCACGACCTATGCCGCCGCAACACATGGTAACAGAGTTTCCATAGCCTCCGTTTATTTCTGCATCTAATCCGGTGTCGTCTGCGTCCTCCGAAAGAGTGAATTCATCGATTAAATCAACTTCACCCCATATAACATCTTTGAGTTTAATCACAATTTCACCTCCTCTTTATGATGTACATAAAGTGTACACCAAATACGGTGGGAAGTGAATAAAGTAAATGGAAACAAAATCGCAAAATGACAGCTGTTACACATATCATTTTGCGATTCGTAAATTTACTCTGTTTTTTTGTACTTTTCTATGAGACTTACGATGGTAAGAATCGGTTGCATCTGGCCCGACTTGGTCATGGCCTCGATGTAGGACTGGCGGTTGCAGAAGAGCTCCTGAACTGACGATGTAAGTGTCTCGGGAGTCATGTCTTTCTCCGCAAGGACCATTGAGAATCCCTGAGCGGCAAAAGAATCTGCATTCAATATCTGGTCGCCTCGGCTGCCCGCATCAAGCGGAATTAAGAGGTTGGGCTTATGGAGCGCCAGCAACTCACAGATGGCATTGGCACCGGCGCGGGAAATTACTACGTCGGATGCGGCAAAAGCATCTTTTAAATCTTCTTTTAAATATTCAAACTGCTTGTAGCCTAAGGTGTCATTAAGGCTTTCGTCGAGGTTGCCCTTACCACATAAGTGGATAATCTGGAAATCCTTAAGAAGTGTGGGAAGGCTCTGACGGACACATTCATTAACAAGTCTTGAGCCCTGGCTGCCGCCGATTATAAGGAGTACAGGCTTAAACTCGTGGAATCCGCAAAGGTCGAGGCCTTTCTTGCGAACACCTTCGGTTAACTCTTCTCTGATGGGGGTGCCGGTAAGAACGCCCTTGTCCGCGGGAACATAGTGCATGGTCTCGGGGAAGTTACAGCATATCTTCACGGCTGTGGGAATGCACAATTTATTGGCAAGTCCCGGCGTGATGTCGGATTCGTGGATGATGCAGGGAATCTTAAGTGCATGAGCCGCTCTTACAATGGGAACGCTCACGAAACCGCCCTTGGAAAATACGATATCGGGCTGAATCTCCTTAAGGATTGACTTGGCCTCCGCAAATCCGTGAATGATTCTGAAGGGATCCGTAAAGTTCTTAAGGTCGAAGTATCTGCGGAACTTACCGGTGGACACTCCGTAGTAAGGAATGTCGTAGTCTTCGATAAGGCGCTTCTCGATACCGTCCTTGGAACCGATGTAGCTTATCTCGTATCCCGCTTTCTTAAGCTCGGGGATAAGCGCGATGTTGGGGGTAACATGACCCGCGGTACCGCCACCCGTCAAAACAATTTTCTTACTCATTAAACTGCCTTCTTGGATGAATATTCTTGTAAAGCTCTTGCAAGCTGGTCGGGGCAGGAAGTGCTGCGGGGACCGCAGGTGATGCCTGAAAGTCTGTCGATTGCTTCCTGAACGGGCATACCTTCTATCAATGCCGCAAGGCCTTTATGGTTACCGTCGCATCCGCCGGTGAAACGAACGTCGTATACGCGATCGTCTACAACTTCGAAATCTATTCCGATTGCACAAATTCCACTGGGTTTAAAATGCATAGCTATACCTCTTTCTCAAACTAAACGGGTTAACAATTTCAGTTTCACATTATAGCACAAAATCATTAAAGTGATGGTATAATTATGTCCAAACATCACTACGAAAAAAGAACATATTTGGAGGAAATTGCCTTGAAAATGATATCTTGGAACGTAAACGGCCTTCGCGCCTGCGTAGATAAGGGGTTTACGGATTTCTTTAAGGAGGCCGGGGCCGACTTCTTTTGCCTGCAGGAGACGAAGCTTCAGGAGGGTCAGATAGACTTAGAACTTCCCGAAGGCTACAAGGGTTACTGGAATTACGCGGAAAAGAAAGGGTACTCCGGCACCGCAATCTTTACCAAGCACGAGCCGATCAGCGTCGCATACGGCATCGGTGTCGACGAGCACGACCACGAAGGCAGAGTTATTACGCTTGAGTATGACAATTTCTTTTTCATAACCTGCTATACGCCCAATTCTCAGGACGAGCTTCGCCGCCTCGACTACCGTATGAAGTGGGAAGATGATTTCCTTGCCTATATTAATGGATTGAAGAAAAAGAAGCCGGTGATTTTCTGTGGCGACCTTAACGTGGCGCATCAGGAGATTGACTTAAAGAATCCCAAGACCAACCGTCGCAACGCAGGCTTTACCGATGAGGAGCGCGGCAAGATGACCGACCTTCTTGCGAGCGGGTATGTGGATTCCTTCAGATATCTCTATCCCGATTTAAAGGACGCTTACTCTTGGTGGTCTTACCGCTTCCACGCGCGTGAAAAGAACGCAGGCTGGCGTATCGACTACTTTATTGTCTCCGATGATATTAAGGATAAGATTACGGGCGCGTCGATTCACAATGAAATTTACGGTTCCGATCACTGCCCGGTGGAGCTTGACATAGAGCTGTAATTGCTTCTTCTTGAAAAGAAAGAGCAAATCGATTATCATAAAGGCGTACGAAAATTTGCGGAAATACATTATTAATTAATGGAGGAAATATAATGGTTTCATGGAATAATTTAGACACTCTTGCAAGCTACAAGAAGCTTGCTTCAACCGGTAAGGTTAATCTTAAGGCCGCTATGAGCGGTGAGGCGGGAGCCAAGAGAGTTAAGGAATACAGTGTGCCCATGGCATGCGGTCTTTCTTTTAACTATGCGGCTAAGGCTGTTGATGAGGATGTATTAAAAGTTCTCGAAGAACTTGCGGGGGAAGCTGAGCTTACCGAAAAGTTCAAAGCTTTATACAACGGCGAGGTTATCAACACAGGCGAGAAGAGACTCGTGCTTCATCAGCTTACCAGAGGCATGCTTGGTGACAAGGTTGTGGCTGACGGCGTAGACAAGAGAGAATTCTACGTAGGCGAGCAGAAGAAAATCGCTGAGTTCGCCGAGAAGGTTCACAGCGGCGCAATTGCCAACGCTAAGGGCGAGAAATTCACCACAGTAGTTCAGATCGGTATCGGCGGAAGTGACTTAGGTCCCCGCGCTATGTACCTTGCTCTTGAAAACTGGGCCAAGAAAACCGGCAACTTCAAGATGGAAGCTAAGTTCATCTCCAACGTTGACCCCGACGATGCGGCAGCAGTACTTAACAGCGTAGATGTTGCTCATTCACTTTTTGTATTGGTATCCAAGTCCGGTACCACACTTGAGACTCTTACCAACGAAGCATTCGTTAAGGACGCTCTCAAGAACGCAGGTCTCGACGCTTCCAAGCACATGGTAGCGGTTACCAGCGAGACTTCACCTCTTGCAAAGAGCTCCGATTACCTCGCAGCTTTCTTTATGGATGATTATATCGGCGGACGTTTCTCTTCAACTTCAGCTGTAGGCGGAGCAGTATTGTCTCTTGCTTTCGGCCCCGAAGTATTCGCTCGTTTCTTAAACGGTGCGGCAGAAGAAGACAAGCTTGCCAAGAACGCAGACCTTCGCAAGAACCCCGCTATGCTCGATGCATTAATCGGCGTATATGAAAGAAATATCTTAGGCTTCGGCGCTACCGCAGTGCTTCCTTACTCACAGGCACTCAGCCGTTTCCCTGCACACCTTCAGCAGGCTGATATGGAGTCTAACGGTAAGTCCGTTAACCGTTTCGGCGAGCCCGTTAACTACGTAACAGGTCCCATTATTTTCGGTGAGCCCGGTACCAACGGCCAGCATTCTTTCTACCAGTTATTGCATCAGGGAACAGACATTATTCCCCTTCAGTTCATCGGCTTCAAGAACAGCCAGATCGGCACCGATGTAGACATTCAGGGCAGCACCAGCCAGCAGAAGCTTTGCGCTAACGTTGCCGCTCAGATTGTTGCTTTTGCCTGCGGTAAAGACGATGACAACAAGAACAAGAACTTCGCAGGATGCAGACCTTCAAGCATCATCATCGGCGAGTCCCTTACTCCCGAAGCTTTGGGCGCACTCCTTTCACACTTCGAGAACAAGATTATGTTCCAGGGCTTCACTTGGAACGTTAACTCCTTCGACCAGGAAGGTGTTCAGCTTGGTAAAGTCCTTGCCAAGAAAGTTCTTGCTCACGAGACCGATGGCGCTCTTAAAGAGTACAGCGAGTTGTTGAACATCTAATTAAGTGAATCAAAAGGCCTGAGCGCTTGTGGCTTGGGCCTTTTTCTAGTGAAGGTTGCAATATGAACAAGAAAATCTATTTCGCCGGCTCCATCCGCGGCGGCCGCGACGATGCGGAATTGTACAAAGAAATCATTGCGCATATAAAAGAAACCGACATAGTCCTTACCGAGCACATCGGTGACTTGTCATTAAGCTTGCTTGAGAATGGGCGCGATAAGGATGCGCTTATTTATGAGCAGGATACTAACTGGCTTAAAGAGTGCGATGCGGTAATAGCGGAGTGTACTTCGCCGTCGCTTGGCGTGGGATATGAGCTTGCTTATGCGGAGAAACTGAATAAGCCCTGCTTTCTTTTGTACAGAAAGTCGAAGTGCGAGCTGTCGGCTATGCTTACGGGTAATCCGTATTATAAGATTTATCCGTATGAAACAAAAGCTGAGGCTTTTGAAATTGTTGACGGAATCTTAAGAGATTCCTTGGGATAATATTTGTCCCCGTTAACGAAATTATGATATGATATTTAGGTATGAGTAAGAACAGAAATCACAGACAAGACATCAGAAAAGATATCCGCAAATACGGCGGTGACATATTACGTTCCGATAACTTTAAGAGCAGTGCCCAGAACATCCAGCACTCGAACGTCTCGGTTATGAAGCATTCCATGAAGGTAGCTTACGCAAGCATGTGGATTACCAAGAAATTGAGACTTAAGTGTAACAAGGAAGACCTCGTAAGAGGCGCGCTTCTTCATGACTATTTCCTGTATGACTGGCATGACGACGAGCACAGAGGGCTTAAGAACCTGCACGGATTCTACCATCCCGGCGTGGCTCTTAAGAATGCCATGGCAGAGTACACGCTCACCGACAGGCAAAAGAACATTATCAGCTCCCACATGTGGCCCCTTACACTCAGACATATTCCCAAGTGCAAGGAAGCCTGGGTGGTTACCGCTGCGGACAAGTACGTTTCCACTATGGAATCGTTAAGACTTAATAAGCTTGCTAAGACAGAAAGAATCAGGTCGAGGATTAAATAATTGGGTAAGATTGTATATATTATGGGGAAGAGCTCCACGGGTAAAGATACCATCTTCAAGGAGCTTCTGAGAAAAAACACGTTTTCTTTTAAGACCATCGTGTCATATACCACAAGACCGATTCGCGGGGGCGAGAAGGACGGCCATGAGTATCACTTTACCGACGAGGCCGGCTTTCAAAAGCTTAAGGAAGCGGGCAAGATTATTGAGGACCGTTGCTACGAGACTGTGCACGGACCTTGGAGATATTTCACCGCGGACGATGGCCAGATCGATTTAAAATCAACCAATTACATCACCATCGGTACAATAGAGTCTTACTTAAAGATATGCGAGTACTACGGACGAGACTCCATCATTCCCGTGCTTGTGGATCTTGACGACGGCATCAGATTACAGCGTGCCCTTAACAGGGAAAAGAAACAGCAGACTCCCAAGTACGAAGAAATGTGCCGCAGGTTTCTTGCGGATTCCGCAGATTTTTCCGATATTAAGATTGAAGAAGCGGGAATCACAAGACGCTTTTATAACAACGAATTGAAAGACTGTCTTAAGGAAATAGAGGATTATATCGCTGATAACATGTAGTGTTTTCGGAGTAGCCTATGGACATTAAAATCAACCAGATTACGGGAGCCGGTCAGGTATACGACCCCACAAAAGTCCCGGAGACAAGTGAAGAATTTAAGTTCATGCTCATGAGTAAGATTTCTGAGGAGGATCTTCAGGCCCGCCTCAGTACTCTTATGGAAGAAATCACCATGCAGGGCGAGCGCATTTCGAAAAAGAAAGATATTAAGGACATGCGCAAATACAGAAGTCTGATTAAGGACTTCATGAATGAAATTGTGTCGAGGTCCCATTCTTTTTCCAGAGAGAATTTCTTAGACAGAAAGGGCCGACACAGAGTATACGGAATCATAAGACTTGTGGACGAGACGCTTGACGAGCTTGCACAGGAACTTATGAAAGAACAGAAAGACAACATTACGATACTTCAAAAGATAGGTGACATCAGGGGGCTTATCCTTGACATATTCACCTAAGGGTTGCGGGGATGCCTAATTTTAACGATATAATCGGCCAGGACCTTATCAGGGAGCATTTTGAAACGGCCATTAAACAGAATAAAGTATCGCATGCATATATACTGTGCGGAGAAAAGTACTCGGGAAAAAAGTTTATTTCTAAGATTTTCGCGGGTGCTCTTTTATGTGAGTCCGAGGGGGAAGTGCCTTGCTGCAAGTGTCACAGCTGCTCTCAGACATTTTCTGACAATAACCCCGACGTGATATTTGTAACTCACGAGAAGCCTAATATTATCGGTGTAGACGATATTCGTACTCAGGTTAACGGAGACGTCAACATACGCCCTTACGGCGGCAAGAGAAAGATTTATATAATAGATGAAGCCGAGAAGATGAATCAGCAGGCGCAGAATGCGCTTCTTAAGACCTTTGAGGAGCCACCGGAGTATGTGGTGATTATTCTTCTTGTTACGAATGCAGAGGAGCTTCTTCCGACGATTTTGAGCCGTGCCGTGCTTCTTAATATGAAGCCTGTTGCGGACGACCTTGTGAAGAGGTATCTTATGGAAGAGGTGAAAGTGCCCGATTACAGGGCTGACGTGTGTGTTGCTTTTTCCAGAGGCAATATCGGTAAGGCTAGGCTCCTGGCCGATAATGACGACTTTGACAATATGAGAAGGGATGCCCTTTCTTTGCTTAAGAATCTGCACGGCGCAGATGTCGCGGACATTTCTCCTTTTGTTAAGAAAGCCGTGTCGATTAAGAATGATGTTAATGATTTCCTCGATATCCTGACGGTGTGGTTTAGAGACATTTTGCTCCTTAAATCGGCACCGGACACGGACATCTTGATTTTTAAGGAGGAAATACAGTATATTAAAAAGGTGGCGGAGCGTGCGTCGTATTCCGACATTACGCGGGCGCTTGAGGCTATTGAGGTTGCCAAGAGAAGACTCACCGCCAACGTTAATTTTGAACTCACCATGGAATTGCTATTTTTAACCATACAGGAGATATAGATGACTAAAGTAGTAGGAGTACGTTTCCGTGAGGCTGGAAAGGTTTATTATTTTGCCCCCGGTAACCTTGATATTAAAAGAGACGATCACGTAATCGTCGAGACCGCAAGAGGTCTTGAGTACGGCACTGTAGTGCTTGGCGTGTGCGAGGTCGAGGATGATAAGATTATTCCTCCCCTTAAGGATGTTATCCGCGTAGCCACCAAGGCCGACGACGAGAGAGAGGCCACCAATCGCCGCAAGGAGAAAGAAGCCCTCCCGATTTGTAAGGAAAAGATTGAGAAGAGAAATCTTCCCATGAAGCTCATCAATGCCGAGTATACTTTTGATAACAATAAGATTTTGTTTTACTATTTCAGCGACGGTCGTGTAGACTTCAGAGAGCTTGTTAAGGACCTTGCCGCTGTATTCCATACCCGTATCGAGATGCGTCAGGTTGGTGTCAGAGATGAGGCCAAGCTTCGTGGCGGTATCGGTATCTGCGGCCGCCCGCTTTGCTGCAATACTTACATGGCAGACTTCCAGCCCGTATCCATCAAGATGGCCAAAGAACAGAACCTTTCCCTTAACGCCACCAAGATTTCGGGTGTATGCGGCAGACTTATGTGCTGTCTTAAGAACGAGCAGGAGACTTACGAAGAGCTTAACAGAAATCTTCCCAATGTCGGTGACGAGGTTACCATCAATGCCGAGAACCGCAAGGGTCAGGTTCAGTCCGTGAACGTTCTTCGCCAGCTTGTTAAGGTAATTGTTGAAGAGAACGATGAGAAAGAGTTAAGAGAATATAAGCCCGAAGAGCTTACATTTAAAAAGCGCAGACCCAAGAAGATTGAGCTTACCGAAGAAGAGAAGCGCGAACTTGAGGGCTTGGAGAATTAATCTTGGAAGTTTTACTTAAAGATAACGAGCGCATAGATGATTTGGAAAGAAACAATCTAAAGATTATCCAGGACCCCGGCAGATTCTGTTTCGGGATGGATGCCGTGCTTCTTTCGGGATTTGTGCACGTTAAGAAAGACAGTAAGCTTTTGGACCTTGGTACGGGAACAGGTATCATACCGATACTACTTACCGCCAAGACCGAGGCTTCACATATAAGTGCTCTTGAAATTCAGGAGGACTCCGCAGATATGGCTGTGCGGAGCGTGGCACTTAATAATCTTAATGAGAAAATCGAGGTGGTTGTTGGGGACATTAAAGAGGCGGACACATTGTTTCCGAAGTCTTCTTTTGACGGAATTACGTGCAACCCGCCGTACATGATTGGGGAACACGGCCTTAAGAATCCTAAGGATGCTATGGCCATTGCAAGGCACGAGGTGCTTTGTACTTTTGATG
This sequence comes from Lachnospiraceae bacterium, assembly GCA_017553505.1. GTDB lineage: Bacteria > Bacillota > Clostridia > Lachnospirales > Lachnospiraceae > UBA1258. The sequence goes on along the minus strand of JAFZLD010000006.1, from coordinate 56,580 downwards.
ATGTGGCAAGAAGCTCTGCGGCGCTCTTAAAGCCCGGAGGAAGCCTGTTTTTGGTACACAGGCCGTTCAGACTTGCCGAAATATTTGAAACGCTTAAGAAATACAAGCTTGAGCCTAAGCGCATGCAGCTTGTATATCCCTTTGTGGACAAGGAACCGAACATGGTTCTAATCGAGGCTGTAAGAGGCGGGCGCTCTCGTATGACGGTACTTAAGCCGTTAATTATTTACAAACAGCCCGGTGTATATACTGATGATATATACGACATATATGGTTATTGACAAACAAAAACAGACAACCTATACTTTGCTTGAATAGTATAGATATACAAGAAGGAGATTTAAATGTTAGACAGGATTATTGATATTATCAGAGAGCAGTTGAATATTGATGATGTTGAAATCACAGAGGATACATCTTTTAAGGATGATCTTGGAGTAGATTCTTTGGATTTACTTGAACTTGTTATGGCTTTTGAAGAGGAGTACAACATGGAACTCGATCCCGAGGAGCTTGAAGGAATTCAGACCGTCGGCGATGTTATGGAGTTCATTAAGAAATATACCGATCAGTAAGAAATTTAAAGCGGCTCCGGCATAAGTTGGCCGGAGCTATTTTTTTGTCAGGTACACTCAGAAACGGAGGTAGAAATGTACAACGACTGGTTGACCATCGGGCCCGTTACCATCCACGGTTACGGCGCTTGTATTGCAATAGGATTATTGCTTGCGCTTTTCCAGGCAAGCCACAGAGGTAAGAAAAGGGGCCTTAATGACGACATTGTTTATGGAATAGTATTCGTTGCGGCTGTATTTGGTTTCTTATTCGCCAAGGTTATGTATTGTCTGGTGGAGTGGAAGACTTTTATTCAGGATCCGCTTTCTTTTATCTCTTCCAGCGGATTTGTGGTATACGGAGGCATTACGGGCGGTATTCTTGCGGTAATGCTTTATTGTAAGATTAAGAAGGTTAAGTTCATAGACTATCTTGAGCTTTGCATGCCTTCGGTGGCGCTTGCTCAGGCCTTCGGTCGTGTGGGATGTTTTTTTGCGGGTTGCTGCTACGGAAGAGAGACGGACTGCGCTATCGGTGTAACTTTCCACAATTCTCTCTATGCGCCCAACGGTGTTAAGCTTATTCCTACACAGCTTATCTCTGCCGGCGGAGACTTGCTTAATATGGCGCTCCTTCTTTTTATTGCAAAGCATACCAAGAAGAAGGGAACCGTAACCGCTTGCTACATTATGTTCTACAGCGTTGGACGTTACCTTGTAGAGATGTTGAGAGCTGATGAGAGAGGAAGCGTAGGTGCACTTTCCACATCACAGTTCTACGGAATATTCAGCCTTGTTTTAGGTGTAGCGATATTTGTTTTTGCACAGACACGTAAGAGTACTGTAGCTGAGGTTCCCGCTGAAGAACCTGCCGAAGCCGCAGTCGAGGAAGCTAAAGAAAATGAAACGGTATAAGAAAGAAGACCCCGTCTCCTACGCGCTTGGAATTACGCTTACTTTTGAAATGCTTAAGTACGCTCCCGAGCATGCGAGACGAGTATATATTCATTCAGCCATGCAGAAGGGTGAGGCCTTCGACAAGCTCGAGGCTTTATGCAAAGAGTTAAAGATTCCCATGGAATACGGCGACAAGCCCTTTAATATCTTATCGCAAAAAGAAAACTGCTTTTGCATAGGCGAATTTGAAAAGTTTGAAAGACCCGTCGACGCGGGCGCCAATCATGTAGTGCTTCACAATCCGTCGAATGCCGGCAACATGGGCACCATCATGAGAAGCGCGGCAGGGTTCGGCATTACGAACCTTGTAATCATTACTCCCGCGGTGGATCACTTTGACCCCAAGACCGTCAGAGCATCTATGGGCGCACTGTTCCACTTGAACATTTCCGTATTTTCTTCTTTTGAAGAATATGCGGCTCAGTATGGTAACAGATCCATGTACCCGTTCATGCTTAAGGCTCAGAAGAAGCTTTCGGAGCTGACTGTGCAGGAGCCCTATTCGTTAATCTTCGGCAATGAGGCCACCGGTCTTCCGGATTCCTTCCTCAATGTGGGCACGAGCGTTATAATAACCCACTCCCACAGGATTGACAGTCTTAACCTTCCCATAGCCGCCAGCATAGCGCTTTACGAGGCCACCAAGAAGGATTTTTAATTCAATATAAGCTTAAAGACCCGTTCCGATTCGGAGCGGGTTTTTCTTTTGTCTGCAAAACTTGCGGTTTCAGGAAATTTATTTTTTCCCGAAACGCTATGGGGTATTTGCGCTATTGGAAATATAATTATTATACAAATTGAGACTAATCTGTATAAGGAAAACTGTCTGATTCGTTTTCTGCATACTAAAAATAGGTCGGCGATGCCGGACTTATATATAAATTTAAAGAAGGAGGAACCTGAACTTATGGAGAAGATTATCATCGATATCGGACCTATCATCGTAGTGCCCAAGCCGATTCCTTTCCCCAGACCTATTCCTACAGGTCTCGTTGCTTACTAATTCGGTAAGTTCGCGAAAAAAGGATAATTATCGGACTAAAAAACCTCTCAATACGTGTATGTAATGAGAGGTTTTTTAATGCTCACTTATTCGGCATATTGGTCTGTTTCGTCATCGATAATAATGTTGATTTCAATGGGGCAACTATCGGGAAAACCGGTAGTGAGCACATTGGAATTGTTTGCATTAAGTAATGCAGTTTCGCGATACGCGCCGGCGGTAATAAGAGTGATTACGGTTAACAGAGCTGTTTTGACCAATACATTTTTCATTTTTATCTTCCTTTCTATCTGAAAATTATAAGTAATTCCATGATATATCCCACTGTTTAAGAGTGAAATATAAGCCAAAGAAAATATCATTTGACGAATTTTATAATTCGAAAAATTCTATATTAAATTCGTATCCCAAATCATTCAGAGCATCTAAGCGGATAGCCTCAGCCTTTTTATAATCATTTTGAAGTCTGTGCATATAATATGCTGTTACTACGTCAATTCCGGAAGCGGACTTGTCCATGTACAGTGTGGCATAACCAAGCTGATAATTATACTTGGCAACAGTTATTTCCATATCAGGGTATACATATGGACTGTATTTCTTGAAAAACTTCTTGGCCAGATGCAGAACTTCTTCAATATCGCCTTCCACAAGATTGCAAATCAGCACACCATATCTGTCGGAAAAAGAATTACGAACGGACATTATATCAGCGCCCATTTTTTCCTGCGTATAAGCAAGGGTCTCATATACCTTGGCTGCAAGCCGCGTTTTATGGTGCCATATACAATAATGCAGAGCATGGGTAATGATGATGCGCTCCATATGTGACAGACAGTAAAAACTGTCATTATATATGTCTATGTTCGGAAGAGTACAGTTTAACGCCTTGAGAATGAGCTCATATCTTTTGTCGGCGTTCTTTTCGCACAGTGCCGAAAAGTAATAATAGTATTGAGCTTCAAGATTGTTGGACAAAAGGGCTGTCTGTTTATATTCTTCCAGTATTTTTTTCTTTTTATCTATGCTGTAAGTGTCAAATAGATATGAGTCATGAATAATGGAGAAGAGCTTAACTTCTCTTTTGGAGCACAGATATACCAGGTCGGAAGTAGAGCCGCCGGCCCGTTGAAATAAAGCGGAAAACAAAAGGAAATCCGGAGTGCGTTTGCCGCTTTCTATACGGCTTAACATAGAGATTGAACATAGACCGTAGCATAATTCTGAAGAAGAGATTTTAGCCCGCTCTCTTGCATCATGAATCATCTTCCCAAGATATGAAAGGTCAGGCATTGGGAGTTCTCCTTTCAATGATTCTAAAGTCTATTAAATAGTCTTCCCTGATGCGCATCCTGAAAGCTTCGGCTTCCTCTTGCTTTCTGATTCCCCGAAGGTGGAAATAATTTGTAAGAATCCGCTCCCTTGCATCATCAACCATATTTAAGCGCATATAGCATAGTATTTCCTCATAGGCATAGGCGGTGTATTGAGAAAAGCGTCCTTGCTTTTTGCAAAACAGTCTGTGGTTGTTAATTGCTTCAAGCGCAGATGTGTAATCGTTGTTATCTATGTAATGGTTAATCAGTATCTCGTAATAATAGAAAACGGGCTCGGTCCATAGCCCGTGCCTTGCTATGGTATTGTCAAAAGAAACCTTAAGCGCAGCGATAAGATAAGAAGCTAAGGCGTCGTTGTGAGCCTGAATACAGCAAAAGACCATGAAGATAAGCAAGTACTGCTCGTTGGTCGTAAGGTTATATTCTATCGGTGAATCCAAAGAAAAACCCGGAATGGTAAGTCTGATGGCAGCAAGCAAATCTGTTAAGACAATGAAATTCCTTCGGCCGTTTTCAAAATTGTAAATTGTTTCGTAAACTATCAGAAATTGTCTGTCAGCGGGATTGTATTCTATGTTTGAAGCTTTGAGTTCGTTAAGACAGACAAGAAAATCCGTCCAATTCTTCTCGGAACATAATTGTTCCAGTTTCTCTTCCAAAAAGTGAATATGAGCATCAAAATCCGAGTCATCCTGCATGGGGCCAAGGAGTTTATAATCGGTAAGATCGAGGCGCTCCAAAAGGCCGAATAACACTCTGCTCTGAGGTATATGCAGTCCGTTCTCAATGCGAGACAGTGTGGCAATTGTACACAAGTCAAAAGAGAGATCGGCTTGCGTCATCCCTTTCTTAATGCGCTCGCTTTTGATAAGCTCGCCAATATCAATCACTTTCATGTTAGCACACCTCACATTCATTCCACATAATCATGGTACATCGGGCGAAAGACACGTGTCAAGGTTATAATAATTGTCAAAAATCGTTTTATTAATCTTATATAGCACACATTAAATCAATTGTGTAGTATAGGATTGTGACTCATATTAAGAACTTGGAGCGCAATGTGTGGGAAGTTAAAATCGGTGAAATAATAAAGAAAAAAAGAGAAAAACTTGGCATCAGACAGGCAGATTTGTGTGGCGGAATTTGTACGGTCAGCACGCTTTCAAAGATAGAAAACGGACTGATGTTTCCGACCAGTTTCAAACTTCGATACCTTATGGAACGACTGGGGATAGATACCGAACAGTATTTTATTCTTTCTTCCGGGCGGGAGATTGAACTTAACAACGTTTTGGAAGAATTGAATAATTCTTTTAAGACTGAGCCCAAATCGGCAGGCGAAACCCTTAAAAAGGCATATGACTTAATGAATGAAGATAACGCTGCAGAACGTCAGACTGTGGGAGCGTATAGCCTGCGAAATGATATTTTGGAGCAAAAGAAACCATTTGAAACCATTGCGGCAGAAGCGCTTGAATTACTAAGAATTACCCACCCCGATTTGTCATCTGAGGTGGCGGAAAGGAGTCTTTATTCAAAGACCGAGTGGAACATCCTTATTGATTACGGAAAAACGCTGGTGTTAATCGGAGACAAAGAACGCGCGCTTGAGGTTCTTTCAAAAGTAAGACAATATCTTGCAAGAAAGTATATGGATTACGAACTTATACGCGAGGGCTACGAGACAGTGACTTTGGGAATAGTAGAGATACTGGTTTCACTCGGGCGATTTGTGGAAGCTGATACCTACAGCGATGAGCTTATCGAGGTGTTTTCAAAAAACAAAGGAATGGCCAATCTCGCGGAAGTAATGATTAATCGAACCATAATAGCTATTAATCTTAAGAAATCTCCCGATTGTGTAAAGCGGATGATAAAGCAGACCAGGGAAGTAATTAAGATGGATAAAGGTATAGAGACCGCCGAAAGATTCGATGATTATATCAGGAAGGAGTGTGGGCACCTTTGAGCGAATATAGCATTGGCGAAATGATAAAAAGAACCCGGAAGATGCGCAACATGAAGCAGGAAGACATTGCTTTCGGAATATGTTCAGTAAGTACGCTTTCAAGAATCGAAAACGGGCTCGAAACTCCTGCCAAAACGACTTTTGATAAGATAATCAAACGTCTGGGTGCCCCCAAAGGATTGTCGGGATGCGAGGCATCGGGAGATGAAGCATACAGACTCAGATATCTTGCTGTGAGGAATATAATACGTAATCCCAAAAGCCAAAATGACGATATTTTGGCAGAATATGCGGCTACAGAATGCGAGGACGCGTTTGTTAAGTATGTCAAAGCCGTTACAAGTTTTGACAAGCAGGACTTTGTCGGATGTATAGAGCTTCTTGATGCTGCACTCACGGAGAAAAAATCCTTGGGAAATTGGCCGGAAATCGATTATGCGATAATGGAGCCGTTTGAAATTCACAGGCTCATTCTTGTGGCGAAGTGTCTTCATAAAACGGGAGAATATGACTACGCCGAAAAGCTTATCAAAAAGCTGGAAGAATATATGGAAGGCAGCAGCTGCTTAGACGGCGTATACGGAGAGTTGTATATTCTTTTGCTGGCAGAATATGCAGATATATCCGCAGACAGCGGCTATCCGGACAAAAGTCTTTCGATATGTGCCCGCGCACTTAAGGAGATTGAGCGAAAAAGAAAGCCATATTTCAAGAAAGCGATTTTTGATATAGAAGCCAAAGCATACGAACTGGAAGGCAAAACCGATATGGGGAATGTATACAGAAATTATGCTTTTGTGCTTGAAGAATTGATAAACAACCGCAAAGAAGAGAAGAAAGTTGCGGTTTCAATGTTTAAATGTTGACGGGAGGTTATGGAAAATGCGATTTCACAGTGTAAAGGCCGGGGACGCGGGATATGCGATTTATTTTCCGGAAACGAGTACTATCATTAAGGGAAGTGAAAATGAGATAAACGTCTTAAACATGATAGTTGCCGGGAAATCCTGCGCGGAACTGGAAAAAGAAGGGTATGTTTTGGGCGAAGAGACGTATCTTGCTTACAAAAAAATGCTGGGCGACGGCATTGATAACAGTCTGCCGGAAAGAGACAGAAATCATTTGCCTGAGCTGGTAGTTCATGTGAGCAATGACTGCAACATGAGATGCTTGTATTGTTATGGGCAGGGCGGTTGTTACAATATGAAGCGCGAGCTTATGACCAGGGAAACCGTGATTGAGACGCTTGATAAGATGTATGCCATATATCCGCAGATTGACTTCATTAACTTCTTTGGCGGAGAGCCGACGATGAATCTTGATGTAGTTAAGGTGGCATGCCAATACGTTAAAGAAAACCATAAGAATACATACGTCGGAATGGTGTCCAACGGTACTTATGCGGGAGACGAATTGGTGGAATTGATTAAGGATTATGGGCTTAGGGTGACTTTCAGCGTGGATATGCAGCCTATGCAAGACATGTTAAGGCCGCTTACGGGAGGAGCTCCTTCCTATGATTTGGTTCTTAAGAATTTCAGATACTTAAGAGAAAGAACGGAAGAACCCTTTGCGGTAGAAATAACATATACCGAAGAGCACAGGGTCAAAGGATACTCACCTGCAAGACTCATCAAAGATATCAGAAGAGATTTTGGCGATGTATACATGGTTTTTAATTCGGTAACAAGTTGTAATCCCAGGTTCCAAATTACAGATTTCAGCAATTTCGGGGAATCTCTTGATGAACTGAAGGAGGATGAGAATCTTTATAATACTTCGCCGTTTGTAACTTCAATAATGGAGAGACTTTCAAGCGGCCGTCCTTATTATCATTTCTGCGGTGCGGGATTCGGTAAGACCGCGGTTTCGGCTACCGGCGATATATACGCCTGCCAGGGAAATCTGGGCGTGGAAGAGCTAAAATTCGGTAACGTTTATGAACCGGTGGAAGTGTTAAAAGAAAAAGTCATTTCAAAGTCTGATGAACTCTACAATCACAACAAAGCTGTCGACGAGGGCAATTGCAAAGACTGTTATCTGAATACATATTGTCATAGATGCATCAATAATAACAAGATGGAAACCGGCGACTACTACGAATCACCGGAAAAAATGTGCGATATGCAAAAGGATGTATTCGACAGAGTGCTTAAAAACCTGATTTCATAGATTTCACAATAATTTTATACTATTTTTTAAGGGTTTCATGTTACACTAACCTTGTATTGCGCACAAGCAAAATGAGGTGAAACATGGAGCCCTTTATTTCTTTTAAAGACGTTAAGAAAATATATCATACCGGAGAGGTAGATACAGTCGCTTTGGGCGGTGTCGACTTCGAGGTTAAGGAAGGAGAATTCGTGGTGGTAGTAGGTGCTTCGGGCGCCGGCAAGACCACGATTCTTAATATTCTCGGAGGAATGGATACACTGACTTCCGGAACGGTTATGTTGGACGGAGAAGAGGTGTCTTCTTTTTCCAAGAAGAGACTTACTACATATAGGCGTCACGACGTGGGATTTGTGTTCCAGTTCTATAATCTGGTGCAGAATCTGACGGCTCTTGAGAATGTGGAACTTGCGGCTCAGATATGTAAGGAGCCTTTGGACGCGGCGGAAGTGTTAAGAGAAGTGGGCCTTGCGGAGCGCATGAATAACTTCCCGGCGCAGTTGTCGGGCGGTGAGCAGCAGAGAGTGGCGATTGCGAGAGCGCTTGCCAAAAATCCGAAGATATTGCTGTGCGACGAGCCTACGGGTGCACTTGATTACAACACCGGTAAGGCGATTCTTAAGCTTCTTGAGGATACGTGCGTTAACACCGGCAAGACTGTTATCGTAATTACCCACAATCAGGCGATTACGCAGATGGCTGACCGCGTTATTTCTGTTAAGAGCGGTAAGATTGAATCTGTAAGAATGAATGACAATAAGCTTCCTGTTGAGGAGATTTCCTGGTAGATGAAGAGAACTGCCCTGATTAAAAACTTAATGAGGGAAATTTGGCAAAGCATCGGACGATTTCTGGCAATCCTTGCGATTGTGGCGCTCGGTGTCGGTCTTTTTGCGGGCTTAAAGGTCACCAAGGAAGCGATGGTCAGAACCGGCGATGCGTATTTTAGGGACAACGGTTTGCATGATTTCAGGTTGATTTCGACGCTCGGCCTTTACGACGAGGATGTGGAGGCCTTTAAAGAACTGTCCTATGTGCGGGACGTGGAAGGCGCTTACAGCCTTGATGTGCTGGTAGAGAGAGAAGATGCGTCGATTGTGGTTGCCAAGATGCATTCTTTGTCCGACCGCATCAATAAGGTTGAGCTGTTAAGCGGTCGTATGCCCGAGAAGAGCAATGAGTGCTTGGCGGATTCGCGTTGGTATGAGGAGAGTCAGATCGGTGAGAAGATTAAGATTACCGACTCTAATTCCGAGGATACGCTCGACATGCTTAAAGATACGGAATATGAGATAGTCGGCATATGCAGGTCTTCTCTTTACGTGAACTTTGAGCGTGGCAGCACGACGCTCGGAAGCGGAAGAATTTCGGGCTTTATGTATGTGCTTCCTGAGACTTTTGATTGTGATTATTATACCGAAGTGTACGCGATTACGGACATGAGCGATGAGACCATTTACACCGACGCGTACAAAGACGGTATTGATGTTGAAGAGGGCGAGTTTAAGGCGTTTCTTGAGGAACGCGCCTTTTTGAAATATACAGAGCTTAAAACCGATGCGCAGGAAGAAATCGACGACGCGAAGGTCAAGCTTAATGACGCCAAGGACGAGATAGCCGAGAACGAGCAGAAGATTGCGGACGCCGAGCATGACATTCTTGAGGGCGAAAGCAAGATTTCCGACGGATATTCCAAGCTTGAAGATTCCCGTGACGAGCTTGAGGCAATGAAGGCATTCATGCCACCCGCAATGTATGAGGCTTCCGTTAAGGAACTCGACGATGCCGAAGCTGAGCTTAAGGATAAGGAAAAAGAAATCGAAGACGCCAAGTCCGACATAGCCGAAGCGCAGGTTAAGATAGACGATGCCAAAAAAGAAGTGGCTGAACATGAGGAAGAGCTTAAGGACGCGGAGGAGAAGCTTGCTGACCTTGATGAGCCCGACACTTACGTGCTTACAAGAACTGCCAATATTGGTTATGCTTGCTTTGAGAACGACTCTGCGATTGTAGAGGGTATCGGAAATGTATTTCCCGTGTTCTTTTTCCTCGTGGCGGCGCTTGTGTGTATGACTACCATGAACCGAATGGTGGAGGAGAAGCGTACCGAGGTGGGTACCATGAAGGCGCTTGGATACAGTGAAGCGGCTATTATGGGCAAGTACCTGATTTACTCGGGAAGTGCGGCTATTATCGGCTGCGTGGGCGGATTCCTGCTTGGGTCGTGGATGTTCCCTAAGATTATTTGGAATGTGTACGGTATCATGTATAGCATGCCTGATATCGTGTATGTATATGATGCGGTGCTTGCGACGATTTCGGTTGCTGTGTCGGTACTGTGCTCCATGGGCGCGACTTACTATACGCTTAACAAAGAGTTTAAGAGCAACGCGGCCGATTTGATAAGACCTAAGGCTCCGACGAACGGTAAGCGCGTATTCCTTGAAAAGATTGGATTTATCTGGAAGCGACTTAAGTTCACGAGCAAGGTGTCGGTGCGAAACGTGTTCAGATACAGGAAGCGTTTCTGGATGATGGTGCTTGGTGTGGGCGGCTGTTACGGACTTTTGATTACCGGCTTTGGTATCAAGGATTCTGTAGCGGATGTGTGCGATTGCCAGTTTAAGATAATCCAGAAGTATGATATTACGGTTTCTTTTGACGACGGAGTGGCACTTGACGACAGAGAAGAGTTCGAGCAGGAAGTCAGAGAACATGGTGAGTTCGCGTATGCCGAGACGAAGACAGTTGATGTGAATGCGAACGGTTTGGTGAAGTCTGCGACCCTTGTGGTGTTTGACAAGAGCGGTGCCGGCGGAGCTATCGGCGACTACATCAATTTCATGGATGCCAAAGAACGACCCATTCCCGTGCCGGGTAAGGGCGAGGCTATAGTTACCGAGAAGATGGCCAAGGCGCTTGATGTGGAAATTGGTGATAAGGTACTCTTACGCGATCCGGACCTTAACGAGATTGAGGCGACGGTTTCGGGAGTCATGAAGAATTACGTGTATAACTGGGTGTACATTGCACCTGAGACGTTCGCGGAGCAGAGAGGCGTTGAGCCCGACTATAATACCGCTTTCGTGAAGACCGATGCGGATGTGTACAGTTTCGGTGCGGAAATCGGTACTCTCGATTACGTTTCGGCGGTGACAATTTCCGACGAGATGAGTTCACGAATCGACAACATGATGGAGAGTCTTAACGATATCGTGTGGGTAGTTATATTCTGTGCGGCGGCACTTGCTTTTATCGTTATTTACAATCTTACGAATATCAATATTACCGAGCGTTTGCGTGAGATTGCGACGCTTAAGGTGCTCGGATTCTATTCGGGCGAGACGGCAATGTATGTGTTCAGAGAGATTCTGGTGCTTACGGGCTTCGGCATCTTCGCGGGGCTGTTTATGGGTTACGGACTGCACCGCTATGTTATGTACAATGTCAATGTCGAAGCGGTTACATTCGACACGAAGATACTGCCGATGAGCTATGTGTACGGTGTGGTGCTTACGTTTCTTTTTGCATTCGTTGTGGACTTTGTGCTGTACTTTAAGCTTGAGCGGATTAAGATGGCAGAGTCGCTTAAGTCGGTGGAATAACGAAATAACATGTAATCACATAAATGTTAAGGGAGAGAATTTATGGATGAGAAGGAAAAGCTTAAAAAAGAACTCCGGTTAATACTATCGATTAGTGAAAAGTATAATTTATGTGACGACAGGGTTGTAAAAAAGCTAAATGAACTGCTTAAGGCGAAAAATGATTTTTCTACTTCATTGGGCAAAAAATACATGGCACATTTGCTTGATGTTGAGAATGGAAGTAGCTCGAAAAATTGCTTTATTTGTAATAAAGAGCATGCGACTGATAGAGTAATATGTAATTCATGCATGCAGAAATATTCCGGTGGGAAAATGCATATTTTCGGGCAAGAGATAGAAAATATTGCGACACACATTGATGATAAGATGGCAAAGGCTGATGCTGAAACTGTCAAAGAAATTAAGCAAGAAAATAAGGTAACGGAACAAGAAATACTTAAAGACGATGGCAATGGGGAGACGATTAGAGTTGGAGACATTGTTGAAAAAGATTTAAAAGCGTTAGGGTTCAAGTACTAAGACTTGCAGAAAAAATTGCTGTTAATTTTCGAAAACTATCAAGGCGAGGTAAGATTATAACTATTTCGGCCTGTTCATTACTTGTTATTCTTATTGCTTTTGCAACAAGCAAGAATGGCGAAGAGACAAAGCTTAACCAAAGTGCGGGAACAGTGATTCCTGAAGAAACACAGTATGCGGGTCTGGATTATTGTAGTAAAGATTTAGGAACAGTGGATAAGGACTCTTCGGTTGATGTATTGGCTGGTATTTATTCTAAGGCAGAAGGGTGGAGTATAACGCTGATAGGAGAAGATGAACTGCCAAGCAGATTTTTCTGGACCCCAGTGAGCCATTCGGTTGATTATGCTGAAATATTTCTTTCGGAAGTGTCAGATTCTGAATTGATTAGGCAAGCATATTCAACTGAAAAGTGTTATCGATTTGAATTGGTACAAAAAGAAATGAATTATATAGGGTATGCGTGGGTTAATACACATGGGAGAGTTGTTGCTTTTGGCAGATTACCTGGCTTTCCTGATAGTACTAATAGATATAGGGTGAAATAAAATAGGATACTTCACCATGTAAAGGGAATATAGAAGTGGTGAGAAGGTATAGAGATATTATATAGTTATGGAGGGTATACAAATGAATAAAGATTCAGCAATTCTGGTGGACGGCAGCAGATTTGATTTCTGGGAAAAGAAAGTCAAATATGTTAAGGAGCTGTATGTCGATGGGGGAAGCGCTTCTGCGTCGGATGATAATGACGGAAGTCGCGAGCATCCGTTTAAGACCATTCAGGCGGCGGCTGATATTGCTACGGCAGGCACACATGTGTGGATTATGCCGGGCGAGTATAGGGAGTGTGTAAGCCCTATGCACGGCGGCGACGGACCTGAGTCGATGGTGTGTTATGAAGCGGTTGAAAAGGGAACTGTTGTCATTAAGGCATCCGAGCCGGTTACGGAGTTTGAGCCTACGACTGAGTGGATGATTTCGGGATTCGGTGCGCCCGCGCCCGAGAGTGCGTCGGTGTGGTGCCATAGACTTAACCCCGAGATGTTCAAGGGATATAACCCTTTCTGTGCGGTGAATATTATTCACGACAGATTGTTTATAGAGTACGATAAGACGGATATGACGCCTTATCTTAACCGCCGCGGTATGGTGTTCTGCGACGGTAAGCCTTTGGAGCAGGTTCCGCTCTCCAATGACCTTGGCAGCAAGCCCGGTACTTACTGGGTGGAAGCCAACGGTATGGCGGTGCATTTCAGACTGCCGGGAGATGACGATCCGAAGAATCATTTGATAGAGATTTCTGTAAGAGAGCAGTGCTTCGCACCGGAGAAGCCCTTTCTTTCGTACATAAAGGTTAAGGGGCTTGTGTGTGCTCATGCGACCATGGGTGCGCCTATTCCTCAGCGCGGCGCCATTTCTGCGCACCGTGGCCACCATTGGGTAATTGAAGATTGTAAGGTGCTGTGGAGCAATGCTACGGGTATCGATATCGGTAACGAAGACTGGCATCATAAGTTTGATTTCGAGCAGACTGTGGGCTACAGCGTTATCAGACGATGCGACATTATCGACGCGGGCGTGTGCGGTATTGCGGGCCTTTATGCGCAGGGAATGCTTATCGAGGACTGCTTAATTGAGGGTACCGGCTGGCAGAAGATGGAGCTTTCGTGGGAAGCGGGCGGTATCAAGCTTCATAACAGCGTAAATGGATTGTTCCGTCGTAACGTTTTCAGAAACACTTTCCGCGCTGACTGCATCTGGCTCGACTGCGGTAACGTTAATAACAGAATTACGGAGAACCTGTTCCTTAATGGTATCGAGCAGCGTGAAGCAATCTTTATCGAGTGCACTAAGGACGGCGTCAATCTTATAGACAATAACATTTTCTGGAACATCGAGGGACGCTTTGATAAGAACAAGATTCCTGTAGAACCCGGCTCATCAGGTTGGTACAAGCTTTCCGAGCATGAAGTTGTGAACGGCTACGCTGTATATGGCGAGGGCACCGACAGAATGCGTGTCGAGAATAACTTTATCGGCAAGTGCAGGAGCGCAGGATATTTTGCTAAGCCTGTTCCTTTCAGAATTTCGGGACGTGAGCGCGGCGGCACATCTCGCGACGCTAAGTTCCTTAACAATATCTTCTACGCTTGCGGCGAGGCAGCCATTAAAATGCCTACCGAGAAGAATGAGTCTGAGGGCAACCTCTATGTTAAGATGCCCGGCGGTTACTTGCGCATTCTTTATCCACAACCCGAAGTGTGCCTCGACCTTCGTTCCTGGCAGGAATTCTACGGCTTCGACAAGACTGCCCGCGAAGGCTGGTTTGATTTCGACATAGATGTGGATAACCTTACCCTTACAGTGAGGGAAGCTGTGGATAAACCGTTCTTTTTCGGCAAGAAAGATGACAGCCTGATTCTGAAGCCTGAGGATGCAATGAAAGAACTGGGGCATGTGGCGGGGCCGTTTGAGAAACTTGAAGGCGGAGCGGTTATAAAAATCGATCCTAGAGAAGAATAGTGCAAAATGGAGATTTTTCGGGCGATGTTAAGTTTACGTGACAAACTTCCAAGGCGAATTGGTAGATTAACGTGACAATCCTTTTTATGATTTAGGCAACAATAAATCGAACGTTGGAGGATGAAATGGACTTTAATGAAAAACTGATATGTTTGAGAAAACAAAAGGGACTGTCACAGGAACAGCTCGGCGATGCCGTCGGAGTGACAAGACAGACGGTTTCCAAATGGGAGCTGGGCGAGACGACGCCGGACATGGACAAACTTATTGCTCTTGCGGGCTTGTTTAACACAAGTATAGACGAGCTGGTAGGGCACAAAGAAGAGGACTTACAGGAAGGCGCACTCTGTATGAGGGCGAGAAAGCGGAATTACGAATATAAGAGCAAGATAAGTATATGTGGGATTCCGTTAGTACATATCAATATCGGTCTTGGAATGTACAAGGCTAAAGGCATTATTGCTATCGGAAATATGGCCTTCGGGGTTGTATCCATGGGAATTATTTCCGTGGGTCTGCTGGCATTCGGAAGTCTGGCACTTGGGCTGATTGCCTTCGCTGCGATGGCGGCGGGAATTCTTTCTTTTGCCGGCCTTTCAATCGGCGTTGTGGCCTTCGGCGGTCTGGCAATCGGATATCTTGCAGTGGGTGGCCTTTCAATCGGCGTGTACGCGCTCGGTGGTGCGGCGATAGCTTCAAGAGTGGCGATGGGCGGTTACGCTAACGGAGCCATAGCCATAGGCGACTCGGTAAAAGGAGAAATTCTTTTTAACATTCATGTCGAGGGACAGGGCAGAGCAATCAGAGATGCTATTCTGGAAAGGTACCCGAATACAATCGATACCATCGTGAAACTGTTTTCCGGTGGGCATTACGTGAATTAAAAAAGTACACAAAAAAGGCGTCACCGTAGGGTGGCGCCTTTAATCATTTACAGACCTAAAAGAAATTTCGCTATCAGCGCAATTATCAGTAAGTGACAAGGGTAGAACGCGTAGAAGAAATACTTCATGCTCTTGCCTCGCTCGCCGTTGTACTTGGCGACGATGAAGTAGTCGACGATGGCGACGGCTTCGATGAAACCGCAGGTGAGTGCCAAGGTAATGACAGCGCCGACGATGGTCTTGGTCTTACTTTCGCGACATGCGTATGCTACCGCGATGGCAAGGACGCCGCCTACGTTGTAATCGGTGTATAGCAAGCCGGCTACGAACATTAATAAGATAAGTACCGTTATAGAAAGAGCGAGTCTGGATAATTCTTCAAAAGGTTTCTTTCGACAAACCAGGATTTCCACAATGACCGTTATGGCGGCAAAAACAGCTACAGCGACAAGAGCGCCTAAATTTGCAAAAGGTGTCGTGTTAAATTTTGTATAGCCGATAGTGTTGACTATCATAACGCAGAAGAAGCCGATAAATACTGAATTTAACACTATGCTGACATATCCAAGCCAAGGTGCGATGTGCTTCTTGTATATGAAGTCGGCAACGCACATGAACAGGAAGCCTAAGAACAGTGTAAAGAATACGTTCTGGTAGGACATGGTGAAATAGGTGTTTCTGAAGGCCATGTCGAAGGGAACTTCCGAGATAAGTGCGAAGAGCCCGAGGCGGATTGCGTACTTCAAACGGTTACGCGTGTGCATAAAGCCCTGAATCAGCAAGAAGATGAATAGCGGGAAGGCGATTCGTCCGATGCTTCGCATGATACCGTCGGTAATGTTGAGTGCGACGTAGGTCGGGTCACCTTCATAGTTCGGAACGGTTGCTTTGATTAAGGCTAACTCGCGTTCCACAAAAACCGCGCCGCAATGATCGATAAACATTGTAACAATGGCTATGACTTTGATGGCAAAGCTCGTCAAGCCTTTTTTCTCTGTAGTCTCCATATTATACTCTCCTTATTTTGCTTTATGAAAATAATACCACCGCCATACTTGTATGGCTACAACTAAATGTGATGAATATGCGATTCTAATGTTGTAATTTGGGAAAATTAGCGATATTCTGTAAATAAGTAGGCATACAAGTCACATACAACTTGCCAAGAGACCACAACAGACATACATACAACTACATCTATGCAGAATTCCAAGTACGAAATCATCACAGACTACATTAAGAAGAAAATAGCGGCGGGAAGCCTTAAGGACGGTGACAAGGTCCCTTCCGAGAATGCGCTTACCAACAAGTTTAGCGTAAGCCGTGACACGGTTCGCCGCGGTTTTAAGGCGCTCGAGCTTGAGGGCATATTGGTCAGTAAGCGCGGAAGCGGTACTTTTGTGCGCCTTCGCAAGGGCTTTTCTTCCGACCGAATCGCTGTGGTGACTACGTATGTCGAGAACTATATTTTTCCCAAGATTATTAAAGGCATCGAGGCCACCCTTTCGCAGCGCGGATACAGCATGCAGCTTTCTTTTACCGACAATCAGTTTGAGAAAGAACGTGAAGTCTTAACCGATATCCTGGCCAAAGAAGACGTGGCCGGCATCATAATGGAACCCGTCAAGAGTGCGCTTCCGAACCCCAACCTTGAGATTTACGAAAGCTTAAGGGAGAAGGGCGTGCCCGTTCTTTTTATAAATACTTATTACAGGGAGACAGATATCCCGCATGTGTCGCTTAATGACGAGGCGATGGCTTACATGGCGACCAAGTACTTAATTTCCAAGGGCCACAAGCGTATCAGCGCGATACTTAAGATGGACGACGGGCAGGGGCACTTGCGGTTCGCAGGTTACAGACGCGCGCTGTACGAGCAGGGAGTCAAGAATCCTTCGGATTACGTGATGTGGTACGATACGGGCGACGAGGGACGCTACGATATGTTCGACAGTCATTCGATGAAGAGATTGAATGGATGTACGGCGGTTTTCTGCTATAATGATAAGGTGGCGCGTGAGCTTATCAACTACCTTCAGTCGAAGGGGCAGAAGGTTCCTGAGGATGTGTCGGTTATCAGCATGGACGACTCGGATCTTGCGAAGCTTGGCGACGTGAAGATTACATCGTGCCCGCATCCTATGGCGGAGCTTGGACGCGTTGCGGCGGAGAATCTGATTAAGCTTATCGACAATCCCAAATTCGACGCCACCAAGGAATTTGTTACAGAGGTCAAAGAACGCGGAAGCGTTAAAAATATATAAAAGAGAAAAGAGCAGCGCTTCGGGCGCAAGATTATTAAGGAGGTTTTATGGGCTACACAAGCGAAGACATCAAGAAACTTATTGAAGACGGAAAGGCAGTTCTCGGTATAGAGTTCGGTTCCACACGTATCAAGGCAGTTCTTGTAGACGACAAGAACGCTCCCATCGCACAGGGAAGCTTTGACTGGGAGAATCACCTCGATAACGGTATCTGGACCTATCCTTTGGAGGAGATTCACACAGGTTTTAAGACCTGCTACAGCGATCTTAAGAAAGACGTTAAGAATAAATACGGAGTAGGCATTAAGAAGCTTGCGGCTATCGGTATCAGCGGTATGATGCACGGTTATCTTGCTTTTGACAAGAGCGACAAGCTCCTCGTTCCTTTCAGAACTTGGCGTAACACCATCACCGAGGAAGCGGCAGCCAAGCTTACCAAGGAATTCAACTACAACATTCCTCAGCGCTGGAGCATCGCTCACCTTTATCAGGCTATCCTCAACAAGGAACCTCACGTTAAGGACATCGCATTCCAGACCACACTTGCGGGCTACATCCACTGGATGCTCACCGGCGAGAAGGTCATGGGCGTAGGCGAAGCTTCCGGTATGTTCCCGGTTGACCCCGCTACAAGAGATTTCGATGCTGAGATGGTAGGCAAGTTCGATGCATTACTTGCCAAAGAAGGCATGCCTTACAAGCTTCGCGACATCTTCCCCAAGGTTGTCGTTGCGGGTGAGAACGCAGGCACATTGACCAAGGCAGGTGCAGCATTCCTTGACGAAAGCGGCGAGCTCGAAGCAGGCGTTCCCGTTGCTCCTTGCGAAGGCGACGCAGGCACCGGTATGGTAGCTACCAACGCAGTTAAGGTTCGTACCGGTAACGTTTCGGCCGGCACCAGCGTATTTGCTATGGTAGTACTTGAGAAAGTTCTTACCAAGGTTTATGAGGAAATCGACCTTGTTACCACTCCCGCAGGTGACCTCGTAGGTATGGTACATTGCAACAACTGTACTTCAGACCTCAACGCGTGGGTTAACCTGTTCAAAGAAAGCTTGGAGAGCTACGGCGTATCCGTTGACATGACCAAGCTCTTCTCGGTTCTTTACAATAAGGCATTGGAAGGCGACAAGAACGCCGGCGGACTGATTTCTTTTAACTACTTCTCAGGCGAAGGCGTTACCAAGTTCGACGAAGGTCGTCCGTTATTCGTACGCGAGCAGAATGCCAAGATGAACCTTGCCAACTTCATGAGAAGCAACCTTTTCGCATCACTTTCTACCCTTAAGATCGGTTGCGATATCCTCTTCAAAGAAGAAGGCGTTAAAGTTGATTCCATCACCGGTCACGGCGGATTGTTCAAGACCAAGGGCGTAGGTCAGTCTATCCTTGCAGCTGCACTCAACGCACCCGTTTCCGTTATGGAGACTGCAGGCGAAGGCGGCGCTTGGGGTATGGCAGTACTTGCCAACTTCATGGTTCAGAAGGCAGCAGGCGAGACACTTGACGCTTACCTTACCAACCGCGTATTCACCGGCATGAAGAAAGAAACCATCGCTCCCGACGCAGCAGACGTTAAGGGATTCGACGAATATATTGAGGCTTACAAGAAAGCTATTGAAGTGGAAAGAGCAGCGGTTAAAGCTGTCAAATAGAGTTTGTGGGCGAAAGCCCTGAGAGGAGAGAGAAAAATGTTAGAGCAGTTGAAAAAAGAAGTATATGAAGCCAATATGCTTCTGCCCAAATACGAGCTTGTCACATTCACATGGGGCAACGTAAGCGGGATTGACAGAGAGAGCGGACTTTTCGTAATTAAGCCCAGCGGCGTTGATTATGACAAGCTTACTCCCGACGACATGGTAGTTATGAATCTTAACGGCGAAAAGGTTGAGGGTCGCTACAATCCTTCTTCCGATACCGCCACACACCTTGAGCTTTACAAGGCTTGTCCTGACATTGGCGGCGTAGTGCACACACATTCTTCTTACGCTACCAGCTGGGCACAGTCCGGTAGAAGCATTCCCTGCTACGGCACCACTCACGCAGATTACATCTACGGCGAGGTTCCCTGCTTAAGATGCCTTACCAAGGAAGAAATTGACGGCGCGTATGAAAAGAACACAGGTATCCTTATCGTAGATTACTACAAGGACAAGGATTTCATGGCAGTTCCCGCAGTTCTTTGCAAGAACCACGGACCCTTCACCTGGGGCAAGAACGCTCACGAAGCCGTTCACAACGCAGTAGTTTTGGAAGAAGTTGCCAAGATGGCTTTCAGAACAGAGCTTATCAATCCCGAAGTTAAGCCCGCACCTCAGGAGCTTCAGGACAAGCACTATTACAGAAAGCACGGAGCTAACGCTTATTACGGACAGAAAGAGCAGTAAAAAGTTTTACTCCCCCAATTAGCAAGAATTGATAAATATTTAGCATGAAGTTTGATGGACTGACGTGCATAAATGTGCTAACTTGTAGCTTAGGATAGTATATTAATAACATTTTTAGGAGGCATCATGACTAACTTAGAACTTCAAAAAATGGCTAATGAAGTTCGTAAGGGTATCGTGACCGCCGTTCACAGCGCTAAGGCGGGTCATCCCGGCGGATCGCTTTCGGCAGCAGATATCTATACGTATCTTTATTTTGAAGAGATGAACATCGATCCCAAGAATCCTAACAAGGACGACAGAGACCGTTTCGTTCTTTCCAAGGGACACACAGCTCCCGGCCTTTATTCCACACTTGCAAACCGCGGTTACTTCCCGGTTGAAGATTTAAAAACACTTCGTAAGCTTGGTTCATATCTTCAGGGACATCCCTGTGTACACATTCCCGGTGTAGATATGTCTTCAGGTTCCCTCGGACAGGGTATCTCCGCAGCAGTCGGTATGGCTCTCGGTGCCAAGGTTCAGGGTAAGGACAACCGTGTATACTGCTTAGTAGGTGACGGTGAGGCCGAAGAAGGCCAGGTATGGGAAGCAGCAATGTTTGCAGGCCACAGAAAGCTTGACAACCTTTGCATCATCCTTGACTACAACGGACTTCAGATCGACGGTAAGCTTGAGGAAGTTTGTTCTGCAGAGCCTTTCGCAGACAAGTTCAAGGCATTCCGTTTCCATGTAATTGAGATTAACGCTCATGATTTCGACGAGATCAGAGCAGCATTTAAAGAAGCAAGAGAGACCAAATGTCAGCCCACAGTTATCATTGCTCACTCTGTAAAGGGTAAGGGTGTTTCCTTCATGGAGAATAACTGCGGATGGCACGGCAAGGCTCCCAACGATGAGGAGTACGCAGTTGCTATGGCAGATCTTGAGAAAGTAGGTGAAGCATTATGTCAGAAGTAGTTAAAATCGCTACCAGAGAAAGCTACGGAAATGCTTTGAAAGAACTCGGTGCAGAGTTCCCCAACCTCGTAGTACTTGATGCCGACCTTGCTGCAGCTACCAAGACAGGCGTATTCAAGAAAGCATATCCCGACAGATTTTTCGACTGCGGTATCGCAGAATGTAACATGATGGGTATCGCTGCCGGACTTGCAACAACAGGACTTATTCCTTTTGCATCTTCTTTTGCAATGTTCGCAGCAGGCCGTGCTTACGAGCAGGTTCGTAACTCAATCGGCTACCCTCATTTGAACGTTAAGATTGGTGCTACCCACGCAGGTATCACTGTTGGTGAAGACGGCGCTACTCATCAGTGCAACGAAGACCTTGCACTTATGCGCACCATCCCCGGTATGGTAGTTATGTGCCCTTCCGACGATGTAGAGGCTAAGGCAGCAGTTCGTGCGGCTATTGAGTACGAAGGCCCCGTATACATCCGTTTCGGTCGTGCAGCCGTTCCGGTAATCAATGACCGTCCCGACTACAAGTTCGAGATGGGCAAGGGCGTTCTTCTTAAAGAAGGTAAGGACGTAACAATTGTTGCTACAGGTATCTGTGTAGATTCCGCTCTTCAGGCAGCAGAAATGCTCAAGGCTGACGGTATCGATGCTGAAGTAATTAACATCCACACCATTAAGCCCCTCGATGAAGACATCATCGTTAAGAGTGCTACTAAGACCGGCAAGGTTGTAACCGTTGAAGAGCACTCCGTTATCGGCGGTCTCGGCAGCGCAGTATGCGACGCACTTTGCGCTAAGCATCCCGTACCCGTTAAGAAGCTCGGTATGCAGGACATCTTCGGTGAGTCCGGTTCTGCTTCCGCACTTGTTGAGAAGTATCATCTCGATGGCAAGGGCGTATATGCCGACATTAAGGATTTCCTTAAATAATTATTGAATTAAAAGCCCCCTTCGGTTCGTATGTTCCGAAGGGGTTTTCTTTTGCAAAAAAGGCATAAAAAAAGATGAAATTCCGTCTCGGATATTTCATCGCACACTTCATTTTGCATGATATCATAATTTGAAAAACAAGTCTATACCTTTTTGAAATTTTCTGCTAACATGTAGGAACAATAAGAAAAGGAGAGGACGCATGAGTGAGAAAATGTTAACCGGAACTTTCTACGGAACAACCCGGGAAGACGAAGAAAAGAAGCTTGCTTTGGTCAAGAAGATTGCGGAAGACAAACTGAAGGGTATTCAGGGTCAGGCCGCTAAGCTCCAGGACGACTTAAAGTCCCTTCGCGAAGTCTACGACGTAGATGACAAAGAAGGACTCGCCCAGTGGTTCAACACCGATGCAAGATTCAATGAAGTTAGAAACGAATTAAGACGAGCCGAGCGTGCCGGCAAGAAACCTTTCTTTGGCCGAATCGATATCGAGGACAAAGAAAACAAGCGGCGGGAGACCTTCTACATCGGTAAAACCGTTGTGGCCATGAACCCGTCGGAGCCTGAGGTTATCGACTGGAGAGCACCGATATCTTCGGTGTACTACGATCACAGCCTCGGTATCTGTACCTACAAAGTGCCTCAGGAAGGCATCTTCAAGGTCGATCTTAAGAGAAAGCGCACCTACGAAATCGAGGACGGTGCCATCAAGGACTACTACGATTCCGATGTGGTAGCCAACGACGACCTTCTTACCAAGTATTTATCCAAGAGCAAAAGAAACGTTCTAAGCGAAATCATCGCAACCATCCAGCAGGAACAAAACGAAGTAATCCGCAAGAATCCCCGCCACAACGTGCTGGTGCAGGGTAGTGCGGGCTCCGGTAAGACTACGGTGGCGATGCACAGAATTTCATATATCCTTTACAACTACGACACTGAGTTTAAGCCCGACGGCTTTTATATCGTCGGCAGTAACAAGGTGCTCCTGAATTACATCACGGGCGTTCTGCCGGACCTCGATGTGTACGGTGTCCGCCAGATGACCATGGAGGAGCTTTTCACCAGACTTCTCTATGAAGACTGGGATAAGAAGAAATACAAGGTCCGCACCTTCGACAAGAAAGAAAAAAGCATAGGCATCAAGGGAACCGGCGAGTGGTTCAAGCGCCTTAAGAAGTTCTGCGACAAGGTCGAGTGGGATTATATCCCCCGCGAGGACATCAGGATTGAAAAGAACAATCGCCTGATAATGAGCCGCGCCGACATAGAAGAGGTAATTCATCAGTACCCCGACTGGCCCATGGCGCGCAAGTTTGAGCGCATGAACGACGTTCTCATGACCAAGCTCGAGAACGAAATATACGGTAAGTACTACTCATATAACGTTGAGGAGCAAAAGAAACTCACCAAGAAATACAAGGACTACTTTAACAGGTTCTTTTGGGAAGACTCGGTATTCGATCTCTACGAGGAGTTCGCGCTGAAAGAGCAGGCTAAGAACCCTGACATAATCTACGAGAAGAACACTCCCGACCTTTACGACCTCGCATCTCTCGCTTACATCTACAAGCGTATCAAAGAAAGCGAAGTCATCCAGGAAGCCAGCCACGTGGTAATCGACGAGGCTCAGGACTTCGGTATGATGATATACAACTCGCTTAAGTACTGCATGAGCAAATGTACCTTCACCATCATGGGCGACGTATCGCAGAACATCAACTTCGGCTGCGGTCTGTCGGACTGGGAAGAGCTTAAGAAAGTTATGCTTCCCGACAAGTACGACTACTTCGGACTGCTTAAGAAGAGTTACCGTAACACCGTTGAGATTTCGGAGTTTGCAACCGATATTCTTCGCCACGGAACCTTCCCTATATATCCGGTGGAGCCGATTGTGCGTCATGGTGACAAGGTAGAATGCGAGAAGTGTGTTGATGATGGAGCACTTAAGAAGGCGGTTGTAAAGCGCGCCCTTGCGATGAAAGAAAAAGACTACGAGACTATAGCGATCATCTGTAAGGACACCGCTGAGGCCAAGGCAGTTTACGAATATATGAACAATCTCACCGAGGTTAAGTACTTCTCGGGCGAGGACACAGAGTTCTCAAGCGGAATCTACGTCATTCCCATCGAGTACTCGAAAGGTCTCGAGTTCGATGCGGTAATAATCTACGATGCGTCGAGTGAAGCTTATCCCAAGGAAGACGGCTACGCGAAACTTCTGTATGTGGCAGCGACCAGAGCGCTTCACGAGCTTGCGGTATTCTACGTAGGCGAGCTCACTGGACTGGTGGCAGATCCGGTACCTGAGGATAGAAAGAATATTTCTTTTGCCAAGGACGACTTCCACATCAAACCTTATGTGTACGAGGAAGAGTTCAAGACCCGCGAGGAGATAGCAAGAGAGCAGGCGCTTGAAGGCGACAGAGAAAGGGCACTCAGAGACAAGTACGGTCCCAAGAAGATTGTAGTAAACACGATTAAATCCGAGCCGGACAAGCCTGTAGCTAAGCCTAAGCCTACGGTTCACGCGGTGACCGCAAGAACTCCCGTGAATACGCCGGCACATTCTAAAGTGGCCATCAAGATGCCTTCGACCTACAAGCCCGAGGCACCCTACAAGATGCCGGCCGAAAAGCCCGCGAAACAATTTAAGTCGGAGTTCGGTACAATGCCTGAGACTTCAGCGCTCAAGCCCATCGGTCACGGCAAGATTGACAACGGCGTCAGGTGGATGAACAAAGACAAGACCAAGGTCGAAATCGTAGGCGGTTACGGCACTTTGACCATCACACCGATTTCCGACGAAACTGTCAGAGTTACCTTCGCCAAAGGTTCGGTCGACAAGCTCCGAGCACTTCCCGAAGAAATCACGAGACAACTTCAAGTAAAGTGGCTCTGCGCCGACATGCGCGACTCGCTGGAGATTAGACTTGAGAAACTGACGGTTAAGATAGATAAGAGAAGCGGCGCGCTCACCTTCATATCCAAGAGCGGCGCCACACTCCTTTCTGAGAACCCGATGACCGCAAGGCAGTACCACGGTGCCGCCGACATCTGGTGGAACTACTTCGACTGGTCCAAAAAAGAACTCCTAAGCGGCCGCGGCGAAGACGACATCTCCTGGACCGACCTATGCAACACCGCCAAGTACATTTCCCACGGCTCTGCAGACCGCCCCGCAGTGTTCATGTCTACCAAGGGCTACCAGATACTTGTACCCGCAGGAATCAAGGTTATGTCATGCACCGTTCCTACTTACGGAACATACCTATGTTTCGAGGACACACCTTGCATAGATTACATATTCAGAACGGCTAAATAACAAATTGGCGGTACCCGGAGGTGCCGCCAAAAGTTTTTCTTGTAGAAAGAAATCCCCAAATGCTGTATACTGTACTAAGTAACACGGAGGATAGATACATGGCATATTTATTTTGGGGTTTTCTTCTTATATTCAAATTCCCTTTCGCATATCTGACTTTCAATTTGTGGGGACTTACACTGGGATTGCCTGATTTTGTAGGATTTTTGCTGGTGTGGAGAGGCCTTGTGGTGTTGACACCGGAGAGCCGGATTTTTAAGAAGCTTATTCCTGCGTCGATAGTGTTTATATTTGCATCGACAGCCAAGTATATTTTGACTATGTTTAACCTTCTTGCGAGCGACAAGATGTCTACGTTCGTGGTGGGGATACTTTATAATACGGCAACACTTTTCTTTTGCTATCTTGCGGTGCGCGGCATCAGGGATATGGAGATTAAGAGAAACGCGGAGTTCTACAGTGCTAAGCTCTTCAGAGCGTGGGTGGCGGTGTTCGTGTTCACGATTTGCTCCATGCTTCCGGTCAACGGACTTAAGCTCGTGGGAGCGTTGGGAATCGTAGTGGTGAGCGCGATGTTCCTTGTGAGAATGTGGGACTCCATGAAGAACTACAAGGCCTGCCTTGAAAAGAACGGTCCGGCAACAGAATAACAGAGATTTAAGAAGCTTTCGAAAGAAGGCTTCTTTTCTTTTTATAAAAGTTTTATTGACAAAACTAAGAACCTATATTACTATTCACGTAGTACCAAAAAGGAACACTACGGTGACAATATGTCAGATAAAGCATTTTTGGACAATTTAAGAGCGTTCGGGCTGACGGGTCAGGAGGCGCTGATTTATGAAGCGTTACTCAAGCACGGCACCATGACGGGCTACGAAGTGGCCAAGGAAACGGGCATTTCCCGCTCCAATGCTTACGGCTCCCTCAGCAGCCTGGTGGACAAGGGCGCGGCATACGTGTACGAGGGAGAGGTGACCAGATACACTCCCGAGGATGTGACGGTGTACACAGGCAACGTGCTTAAGGACCTTCAGAAGCGGGCCAAGGAACTTGCGGAGCACGCGCCGGGCAAGGCTGATATGTCGGAAGGCTACATCACCATAAGTGGAACCGCCAATATCAAGAACAAGGTTTCCGACATGCTTGATAAGTGTGAGTTAAGGCTTTACATCCTGGCGGAGGCGACATTGCTTGAAGAGTATCGGGACGGCCTCGAGGCACTCGTGCAAGCAGGTAAGAAAGTGGTAATCCTGACTGACAAGTTCAAGCTCAAAGGCGCCACAATTTACAAGACCACCCCGGAGAAGGGACAGCTTCGATTCATCACGGATTCTTCTTTTGTCCTGACCGGTACACTTAATAACAACGATGACGATAAATGCCTCTATTCCGGCCAGAGCAACCTTGTGCTGGTCATGAAGGAAGCATTGAGAAATAAAATCTTACTAATACAAAACAATTTCAAGGAGGACATAGACATATGAAACTTGCAATACTCGGATATGGCAACTTAGGCAAAGGCGTTGAGTGTGCCG
The DNA here is from genome assembly GCA_017553505.1 of Lachnospiraceae bacterium. Lineage (GTDB taxonomy): Bacteria > Bacillota > Clostridia > Lachnospirales > Lachnospiraceae > UBA1258. The sequence goes on along the minus strand of JAFZLD010000006.1, from coordinate 29,648 downwards.
TTAAGCAGAATAAGGACGTAGAACTTAAATACGTATTTACCAGAAGAGATCCCGCAACAGTTAAGATTCTTACAGACGGCGTAGCGGTTAAGAACGTAAGCGAAATTCAGAACTATAAGGACGACATCGACGTGCTCATCATCTGTGGCGGCAGCGCTACCGACCTTCCCAAGATGACTCCCGAGTACGCTCAGTACTTCAACGTAATCGACAGCTTCGATACCCACGCTCGTATTCCCGAGCACTTCGCCAACGTTGACAAGGCAGCTAAGGTTTCCGGTCACACAGCCCTCATTTCCGCAGGCTGGGACCCCGGTATGTTCTCTCTTAACAGATTATATGCCAACTGCATTCTTCCCGACGGTAACGACTACACCTTCTGGGGCAAGGGCGTAAGCCAGGGCCACTCCGACGCAATCAGACGAATCGACGGCGTTAAGGACGGCAAGCAGTACACCATCCCCGTTCCCGAAGCTTTGAAGGCAGTAAGAGCCGGCGAGAACCCCACTCTTACCACCAGACAGAAGCACACCAGAGAATGCTTCGTAGTAGCTGAAGAAGGCGCAGATCTTGCCCGTATTGAAAAAGAAATCAAGACAATGCCCAACTACTTCGACGAGTATGACACAACCGTACACTTCATCACCGAAGAAGAGCTTAAGCGCGACCACGCAGGCATCCCTCACGGCGGCTTCGTATTCCGCTCGGGCTCAATCGGCTGGAACAAGGAGAACAAGGCCATCATCGAGTACAGCTTAAAGCTTGACTCCAACCCCGAGTTCACCGCTTCCGTACTCGTTGCATATGCAAGAGCCATCGCCAGACTTAACAAAGAAGGCGTAACCGGCTGCAAGACCGTATTCGACATTGCACCCGCTTACTTAAGCCCTCTTTCCGGCGACGAAATCAGAGCTCACTTATTATAATTCCGACAGGAGATTAGCATGGAATCGTATATCAACCACGTTGATTTTTTCAAGGGTAACAATCCCGAAGATATAGCAGGAGAATATGGCACACCCGTCTACGTATACAACGAAGACGTTATTCGTGCCCACATGAAAAGCGTCGCACAGGTAATTACCAAGTACCCTTACACGGCCAATTATTCGGTTAAGGCCAACACCAACATTCACATCTTGAAGTTCGCGCTCGAAGAGGGCGTCAACTGCGATGCCATGAGCGAAGGCGAGATAAGAATGCTTGAGGCGGCAGGCTTCCCTACGACAGAATTTTCTTTGTGCCCAATAACGTGTCGAGGGAAGAGATGCAGTACGCAATCGACAGAAACATAATGACCAGCTGCGACTCTCTTTCTCAGCTTGAGCAGTACGGTGAGCTTAATCCCGGCGGCAAGTGCGCGGTCCGCATCAATCCCGGCGTAGGCGCAGGTCACCACGAGAAAGTTGTAACCGGCGGCAAGAAGACCAAGTTCGGTATTTCCGAATCCGACATCGACGAAATCTTCAAGATTTGCGATAAATACAACCTCACCATCGCAGGTATCAACCAGCACATCGGCTCCCTCTTCATGGAGCCCACGCCATACCTTGATGCTGTGGCTAACCTTTTAAGAATTGCCAAGCGTTTCGATAACCTTGAGTTCATCGACTTCGGCGGCGGCTACGGTATCCCCTACCATAAGCTCGACGATGAAAAAGAATACGACATGGCAGACTTCAAAAAGCGTCTTGAGCCCATTATCGATTCTTTTGTCGCAGACTACGGTAAGGCTCCGCTCTTTAAGTCCGAGCCCGGCAGATACTGCGTGGCGGAAGGCAGCGTAATACTCGGCAGAGTGCATGCAACCAAGGACAACTCCGGCCACCACTTCATAGGAACCGACGTCGGCATGAATGTGCTCGTACGTCCTTCCATGTATGACTCATGGCACGATATCGAGATTTTAAGAGTCGGCAAGCCCGTTTCGAGAAAAGAACTTGCACCGGCCAACGTATGCGGTAACATCTGTGAGTCGGGCGACCTTCTTTGCAAGGACAGACCCCTTCCCAAGGCTGAAAAGGGTGACCTCGTATGCGTTCTTGATACGGGTGCGTACGGTTACAGCATGTGCTCGACATACAATTCCCGCCCGAGACCGGCTGAGGTACTTGTGAAGTCCGACGGAAGTCTTCAGCTTATTAGAAAGCGCGAGACTTACGAAGATCTTCTCAAACTTATGTAATGAGTGAAAACTACCAACAACTTTTTGCAAATTGAGGTCCTTTTTTTACAAAAAAGTTCTTGAAAATAAGCGTGAAGTGAATTAAATTATTATGGATAGCAAAAACCTCGCACAAAAGGATTGAAAATGATTTTATCACCTTCGATTTTGGCGGCAGATTTCAAAATACTGGGACAACAGTTACAGGAGCTCGAGCAGGCAGGCGCCGATTACATTCATATTGATGTAATGGACGGTTCCTTTGTCCCTTCTATTTCTTTCGGAATGCCCGTCATCACTTCAATCCGCAGTGCCACTGACAGGGTTTTTGATGTACATCTTATGGTTGTTGAGCCTATCCGTTACATTACGGAATTCGCTCAGTGCGGTGCCGATATTATCACTGTTCATTATGAAGCGTGCAGTGATGTTGAAGGTACCATCGATGCCATTCACGCAGCGGGATGTAAGGCAGGCTTATCTATTAAGCCCGGAACTCCCGTGGATTGCTTATTCCCTTACCTTAATAAGGTCGAGATGGTTCTAGTTATGACAGTTGAGCCCGGATTCGGCGGGCAGAAATATATGGATATCACCACTCCCAAGATACAGGCAGTTCGTCGGGAAATCGACGAGCGTGGCCTTTCCGTTGACGTTGAAATCGACGGGGGAGTTACAAGGGATAATATTTCCATGATTCTTGACGCCGGCGCCAATGTTATCGTTGCCGGCTCAGCGGTGTTTAAGGGAAATATCACTTCAAATGTTGAATATTTCAAAGGATTATAAACCTCTTTAATCGGAGGTTTTTTCTTTACCATTAATTTTTAGTGCAAAGGAGACACAAAATGGGAAAAAGAAACGATATTAAGAAAGTGTTGATAATAGGCTCCGGCCCCATTATCATCGGACAGGCCTGCGAGTTCGACTACTCGGGTACACAGGCATGTAAGGCATTAAGAAAGTTAGGCTACGAAATTGTACTGGTTAATTCCAACCCTGCCACAATTATGACAGACCCCGGAATTGCCGATGAGACATATATTGAGCCGCTTAACGTCAACAGACTCGAGGCAATCATTGCCAAAGAACGTCCCGACGCAATCCTGCCTAACCTCGGCGGACAGTCAGGACTTAACCTCTGCTCTGAGCTTGCAAGCAAGGGCATCCTTGACAAGTACGGTGTTAAGGTAATCGGTGTACAGATTGACGCCATCGAGAGAGGCGAAGACCGTATTGAATTTAAGAAGACCATGGAGAAGCTCGGCATCGAAATGGCTCGAAGCGAAGTTTCCTACTCTGTTCAGGAAGCACTTGATATCGCAGACAGACTCGGCTACCCCGTAGTACTTCGTCCCGCATACACCATGGGCGGTGCAGGCGGCGGCCTTGTATACAATAAGGAGGAGCTTACCACAGTATGTGAGAGAGGTCTTAAGGCTTCTTTGGTAGGACAGGTTCTTGTAGAGGAATCCATCCTCGGCTGGGAAGAGCTCGAGCTTGAGGTAGTAAGAGATGCTAAGGGTCAGATGATTACCGTATGTTTCATCGAGAACATCGATCCCCTCGGAGTACATACCGGCGACTCATTCTGCTCGGCTCCCATGCTTACCATTTCCGAAGACGTTCAGAAAGAGTTACAGCGTCAGGCTTACAAGATTGTTAATGAAGTAGAGGTTATCGGCGGTACCAACGTTCAGTTCGCACACGACCCCGTAACCGGCAGAATCATCGTAATAGAGATTAACCCCAGAACTTCACGTTCTTCAGCACTTGCGTCCAAGGCAACAGGTTTCCCGATTGCACTTGTATCCGCAATGCTTGCAAGCGGACTTACCCTTGATGAGATTCCCTGCGGTAAGTACGGAACCCTCGATAAATACGTTCCCGACGGCGACTATGTGGTAATTAAGTTCGCACGCTGGGCATTTGAAAAGTTCAAAGGCGTTCAGGACAAGCTCGGCACCCAGATGCGTGCCGTAGGTGAAGTAATGAGCATCGGTAAGAACTTCAAAGAGGCTTTCCAGAAAGCTATCCGAAGCCTCGAGACCGGTCGCTACGGCTTAGGCTGGGCCAAGGACTTTAACTCCAAGACCAAGGAAGAACTCTTAAAGATGCTTGCAACACCTTCAAGCGAGCGTTATTTCATCATGTACGAAGCACTCCGCAAAGGCGCTACCGCAGATGAAATCTTCGAGCTTACCAAGGTTAAGCATTATTTCGTAGAGCAGATGAAAGAACTCGTAGAGGAAGAAGAAACTCTCCTTAAGGGCAAAGGTTCCCTTCCTTCAGACGAGGCACTTACCAAGGCAAAGAAGGACGGTTTCTCAGATAAGTACTTAAGCAAACTCCTTGAGATTCCCGAAGAGCAGATTCGCAACAAGCGTATCTCCATCGGCGTAGAGGAAGCTTGGGAAGGCGTTCACGTAAGCGGTACAGAGAACAGCGCATACTACTACTCAACATACAACGCAACCGACAAGAACCCCGTTAACACCGACAAGCAGAAGATTATGATCTTAGGCGGCGGCCCCAACAGAATCGGACAGGGTATCGAATTTGACTACTGCTCCGTTCATGCGGCACTTGCTCTTAAGAAGTTAGGTTTTGAGACCATCATCGTTAACTGTAACCCCGAGACGGTTTCCACAGACTACGATACATCCGACAAGCTTTATTTTGAGCCTCTTACACTTGAAGACGTACTCAGCATCTACAACAAAGAGAAGCCTCTCGGCGTAATCGCTCAGTTCGGCGGACAGACACCTCTTAACCTTGCTGCAGAGCTTAAGAAAAACGGTGTTAAGATTCTTGGTACTTCACCCGAAGTTATCGACCTTGCAGAGGACAGAGACCAGTTCAGAGCAATGATGGACAAGCTCGGAATTCCGATGCCCGAAGCAGGAATGGCTGTTACCACAGACGAAGCGCTTGAAGTAGCCAATAAGATCGGTTACCCTGTAATGGTACGTCCTTCCTACGTTCTCGGCGGACGCGGAATGGAAGTTGTACATGACGACGAAACTTTGGTAGAATATATGAAGGCGGCTATCGGTGTAACACCCGACAGACCCATCCTTATAGACAGATTCTTAAAGCACGCAACCGAGTGTGAGTCCGATGCAATCTGCGACGGCGAGCATGCATTTGTGCCCGCTGTTATGGAGCACATCGAGCTTGCAGGTATCCACTCCGGCGACTCGGCCTGCATAGTTCCTTCCATGAACATTTCAGAAGAGAACTTAAAGACCATCGAGACCTACACCCGTAAGATTGCAGAAGAGATGCACGTTCAGGGACTTATGAACATGCAGTACGCGATCGAGAACGGTAAGGTATACGTTATCGAGGCCAATCCTCGTGCGTCCCGTACGGTTCCGCTTGTATCCAAGGTCTGCAACATTCAGATGGTGCCTATTGCCACCGAAATCGTTACAAGAGAGATTACCGGAAGACCTTCGCCGGTACCCGCTCTTACCAAGAAACATATACCTTATCACGGTGTCAAAGAAGCGGTATTCCCCTTCAACATGTTCCCTGAAGTGGACCCCGTACTCGGACCCGAAATGCGTTCCACAGGTGAAGTGCTCGGTATCTCCGAGAACTTCGGTGAAGCCTTCTTTAAGGCTCAGGAAGCTACTCAGACCAGCCTTCCTCTTGAAGGAACAGCACTTGTCAGCGTCAATGACAACGACAAGCCCGAGTTACTTGACGTAATCAAGCCTCTTGCAGAGTGCGGATTCAAGTTCGTGGCTACAGGACGTACTTACGAGCTTATCAAGAACGCCGGATATGATGTTAAGAAGGTATGCAAGATGTACGAAGGCCGTCCCGATGTAGCCGATTACATCATCAACCGCGAGGTTCAGCTTGTAATCAATACACCCATCGGCAAGAAGAGTGCACAGGATGACTCTTACATCCGTAAGTCAGCCATCCGCGCCAAGGTTCCTTACATTACCACAATGGCGGCAGCCAAGGCTACAGCCGAAGGTATCAAGGCAGTCAAGAGCGGCGCACACTCTGCGGTTAAATCCTTACAGGAGCTTCATGCATCCATCAAATAAAAAGGATGTAATCTATGGGAAAAGCAGTTAATGATTTATGGGACAAAATTGTAGATTGGTTCAAGAACAGTTCCAAAGACCCATGTGAAGATTCATACGAAGACACAAAATCTCCGTCGTATGCGGCTTACGTCGCATGCGGCGGTTTTGCTGTTTTAATATTCGTGGCATATTATCTCGTGGCATTTGTATTCTGCAACGACCCCGGCCGTCAGGACATGAAGGCACACGCATTGTTTGCTCAGGAATTCTATATGCGAGGCGACCTCTTCTTAAAGGCGTGGCTGAGACTTCCGTATATGATGTGGCACCTTATCGTTAAGACTCTCGAGTCCAGGTGCGGATTTCCGCTTTGGGATGCGGCTTCTTTTACCTTCGCATCCTTCGGAGTGTTTAACTTCGGCATTACAACGTGGTTCTTAAAGAATCTGATTGAGCGCTATACCAAGAAAAACGCATTCATGTTCTCGGCAGTAGGCTCGTTGTTGCTTAGCTTTGTGGGACCGCTTTCCTGTTGGTGGGTAGGAGACGCATACGGTACCGCGCTTTCGCCCAATCCCCTTCACAACCCCACGCACATGGCTGTTAAGGGCTTCGGACTCTTGGTACTCATGGCAGGTATCGACATTATCAGAAGATACCGTAGCGATGAGACAGTATTCTTCAAGAAAGAAAAGAAACTTTACCTGTATTTCGGCATTTTCCTTTTCTTATCAACCATTACGAAACCTACGTTCATGTACATGTTGCTTCCTGCAGGATTTATCGTAGTGCTCATAGATCTTGTAAAGGGACTCGTTAAGAAAGACGGTACCGCAGATAAGATAGGCGGCGCTATCTGGAAGATTGCCTGCGCATCGATTCCCTCGATAATCTACCTGCTTGTCGAATACTTTGCCTTTTATTACTGGGGCGATGCCACCAACTCATCATCGATTATCATTACCAAGCCACTCACCGTATGGCACATGCTGGCTGAGGATGTTCCGACGGCAATACTCCTCGGAATGTGCTTCCCGCTCTACATGCTGATTACGCACCCGGGCTACTTCTTTAAATCGATTGAAGGAAGACTTGCCCTTGTGTGCTACGCCGTAGGTGTAGCCGAGTTCACACTTCTCGCTGAATCGGGCGCGCGTATGGACGCCGCTAACTTCGCCTGGTGCATGATGTCCGGTATGGTAGTATTCTACGCAGTAGCAGTGGTAAGACTGATACTTACGACGCTTCTCAGCAAAAGAAACAAGGCCCACATAGCCAACGTTATGATAGGATGGTTCCTTCTTTTGCTGCATGTGTACTCACTGTTTTCGTATTATCACATATTTGATGATATTCTGTAGACTTAAAAAGCTCCCCGCGATGGGGAGCTTTTATTATGCTTTTACAACAGCCTTCTTAACATCGATTCCAGTAGTATCGGGTCGACAGGCTTGCCGATGAAGTCGTTGAAGCCGATGGAGAGGTAGGACTCGTGAGAGTTGGAGGTAACGTTCGCGGTCATCATAATCATCGGGGTGGATGAGTTGGGATTACTTTCGTCATTCCTGATGGCGTTGAAGGTCTCGATTCCGTCCATGCCCGGCATCATGTGGTCGATGAAGATTGCGTCGTATTTATTTTCTTTGGCAAGCTCTATACCTGCCTCGCCGGAAGGCGCGGCGTCAATCTTAACAAGAGTGCGCTTGAGGAGTCCCTTGAAGATGCTGATATTTACCGCGGTATCGTCTATCACCAGCACCCGCGCATTGGGAGCGGTAAAAGAAACCTTGTACTCCTTAATGTTCTCGCGCATCTTATCGAAGCTGTCCTGAATATCGCCGACGGTTGAGTTGCCGGAATAAGGAAGCCTTAAGACAAAAGAAAACTCCGAGCCCTTGCCGTACTCGCTGGTAACTTCGGGACTTGTGCCCATAAGCTCGAGCAGCCTGTGGGTAATGGACATTCCGAGTCCGGTTCCTTCGATGTAACGGTTTTTCTTTTGATCGATACGCTCGTAAGGAATAAAGAGGTGCTGCATGGTCTCGGGCTTCATGCCGATACCGGTATCCTTAACTTTAACGGTAAGGTTAATGTTCTTGTCGCCCAGTTTCTTATGGGACATGGAGAGGGTAACCGTGCCCTTCTTCGTGTATTTAACGGCGTTTGAAAGAATATTCATGAGAATCTGCTTGATTCGTATTTCGTCGCCGATAAGCTTTCTCGGAATATCGGGATCGATATTGACTTCGAAATTTAAGCCCTTGTCCTGTGCGCGGACGCTGTTCATGCTGATGATTTCGTTAAGCATGTTAACAAGGTCAAAGGTGACGGGAACAAGCTCCATCTTACCGGACTCAATCTTGGAAAGGTCGAGAAGGTCGTTGATAAGATTAAGCATGGTGGAGCCGGACTTCTTGATATCTACGGCATAGTTGCGGATTTTTTCTTCCTGAGATTCTCTTATTACCATTTCGTTGAAACCAAGCACCGCGTTGATGGGGGTTCTGATTTCATGAGAAATGTTAGCGAGAAATTCACTCTTATATTTATTGGCAGCTTCGGCTTTCTCAGCCATTTCTTCGGCCAGAGCCTTACTTTCTTTTAACATTGAAATGTATTTCTGCGTGTGAGTATCATCACTTATCTTGACGGCATAACCCATAAGCTTTTTGCCGTTCGCGGAGAAAAAAGGTTTAATGGTGATGCGAATAATGTCGCCCGAACGCTCCATAATTTTGGGCTCAACATCACCCTCAAGTGATGCAAGCACCCAGTCGCCGAATTCATGGCGAAGATTGTGGTCGGTTACTTTTTTGTCTATTTCAAGTTCGTTAAGCTCGGGGAAGTATTTCTTTGCAACCTCATCTGCGCCTACATATCTTAATTCAGAGTCTAGCATTACGTAGCCCGTGTCCTTGGTTCCAAGCAGGGAGAGGTGTACGTTGGCGTTGACGTCATAGATGGCGGAACGGCGCATTATCATGTATATAATGACTTCGACGAAATCATATGCAAAAGGAAGAAGCTCTACCTTAAGACCGATTGCACGCTCGGTAAAGTAAAGTGATATAATGAATGCTTCGGCGAGACCGAGCAAGAAGGCGTATAGCCATGATACCTGTTTTTTGTGCATGAAAGCCCACACGATGGCCAAAACCGGAAGCAGCATATTGATGGCAAGAACAACAAAATAAACCGAGTGATGAGGACCGTAACCCTTTACAAGATATTTAAGCCCATTATCGTTGGTCAGGTATACCCATCGATAATGTAAATGTGTCGTTTCGGTCAGAAATACCGAGATCATGACCTCTGTATCGAGCAAAATAAGAGGAATGAACCACCAGTGTTTGGTCTTAACATTACATATCTGAAGTATGCACTTAAGCATAAACAGAGTAAGAAAAGTGCCGCTGAAATATGTAAACTTGGTGGCAAGAAGCGCTTCCTGTGTGGACTTTGAAACGCTTACACAAAAATAAGACAGATTAACAAAGAAAACCGTCAGGAATAAAAGGGTACGATAAGTATTCTTTTGCTCCTCGGTGGTAACAAGAAGGAGCCAAAGCATGAATGCTGCTATTAAAGTCGGTAAAAGGTAAACGAGAATCGGTATCATACGTGTCCTCAAAAGTATATTTAACCCTATCATTTTACAATATAGTAGGCAAAAATCAGTAAACGGGTGCGAAACGTTGACAAGACTTTTTTACTGTGCTATCTTTGAATCTACAAAGACAAACGCGATGATAAAGAGAGTACGTATAGGACGCATTTACAGAGAAGGGTTGTAAGCTGAGAGACCCGGATGAGGAATATACCGAAGATGGCTTTTGAGCAGCGCACCGAACCGCAAGGTAAGGCTGCGACGGGATTCGCCCGTTAAAGCGACAGGGTATTATTCAGTACCCGCTAAGGTCATAATCGTGAGGTTATGATAAAGAGAAGTGGTAACACGTATTCATACGTCTTCTCGCAGTGCGCGAGAAGACGTTTTTTGTTTCTCGCGAGAAGTTGTCAGGAGGGATATTATGACTAACAAAGGAAAATATTACATCACAACGGCCATTGCCTATACATCGGGTAAGCCTCATATCGGAAACAGCTATGAGATAGTGCTTGCGGATGCAATTGCAAGATTTAAGAGAAAAGACGGATACGAAGTATTCTTCCAGACGGGTACCGACGAGCACGGCCAGAAGATTGAGATTAAGGCAGGAGAAGCCGGCGTTACACCCAAGGAATTCGTAGACGGAGTCGCAGGCGAGATCAAGGGCATCTGCGATTGCCTTAACTGTTCATACGATAAGTTTATCCGTACCACAGATAAGGATCACGAGGGACAGGTTCAGAAAATTTTCAAGAAGTTATACGATCAGGGTGATATTTACAAGGGTCATTACGAAGGCCTTTACTGTACGCCTTGCGAGTCTTTCTGGACAGAGTCACAGCTTGTTAACGGCAAGTGCCCCGACTGCGGTCGCGACGTTAAGCCGGCCAAAGAAGAAGCATATTTCTTCAAGATGAGCAAGTATGCCGACAGACTTATCGAGCACATCAACACTCATCCTGAGTTTATACAGCCTGTATCCCGTAAGAACGAGATGATGAACAACTTCCTTCTTCCCGGTCTTCAGGATCTTTGCGTATCGAGAACGTCCTTTAAGTGGGGCATTCCGGTTTCTTTTGATGAAAGACATGTAGTATATGTATGGCTTGATGCGCTTACCAACTACATTACCGGTATCGGCTACGATGCAGACGGTAACTCTACCGATCAGTACAAGAAATACTGGCCCGCAGACCTTCACTTAATCGGTAAGGATATCGTGAGATTCCATACCATTTATTGGCCGATATTCTTAATGGCTCTCGGTGAGCCCCTTCCCAAGCAGGTATTCGGACATCCCTGGTTACTTGCTGGCGACGGTAAGATGAGTAAGTCAAGGGGCAACGTAATGTATGCGGATGACCTCGCCAAGTTCTTTGGCGTGGATGCGGTAAGATACTTCCTTATTCACGAGATGCCTTTCGAGAACGACGGCGCAGTTACATGGGACCTTATGACCGAGCGTATCAATTCCGATCTCGCTAACGTTCTCGGTAACCTTGTAAACCGTACCATCTCCATGAGCAACAAGTACTTCGGCGGAGTTGTGGAAGATAAGGGTGTTGCCGAGGCTGTTGATGCAGACCTTAAGGCAGTTGCCACAGACACTTACAATCGCGTAAGCGCCAAGATGGCCGACCTTCATGTTGCCGACGCTATTACAGAGATTTTCGCGCTCTTTAAGAGATGCAACAAATATATCGACGAGACCGAGCCCTGGGTACTTGCCAAGGACGAGGCTAAGAAAGACCGTCTTGCGACAGTTCTTTACAACCTTTGCGAAAGCATCAATATCGGTGCGAGCCTTTTGTGGCCTTTCCTTCCCGAAACAGCCGAGAAGATTGCTCGTCAGCTTAATACAGAGCTTAGAGACTTTGACACTCTTGATAAGTTTGGTGCTTACAAGAGCGGCAACAAGGTAACTGATGCTCCCGAGATTTTATTCGCTCGTCTCGATCCCAAGGACGTACTTGCCGAGGCTGAGAGAATCGCAGCCATTCAGAAGGCTGAAGCAGGTGTTACAGAGGAGCCCGCAGCAGAAGAAAACGCTATTAAGCTTGAAGTTCGTCCCGAGATTACCTATGATGATTTTGCGAAGCTTCAGTTTGCGGTAGGTGAGATTATCAAGTGCGAGGAAGTTCCGAAGTCAAAGAAGCTTCTTTGCTCACAGGTTAAGATCGGTGATACCGTTAAGCAGATTGTTTCCGGTATTAAGCAGCACTACAGTGCCGAGGAAATGGTCGGCAAGAAGGTAATGGTGCTTGTTAACCTTAAGCCCGCTACACTTGCAGGTGTTGTATCCGAAGGTATGTTACTTTGTGCCGAGGATCAGGACGGTAAGCTTGCGCTTATGACTCCCGAGAGAGAAATGCCCGCGGGCGCCGAGATTTGCTAATATCCTGCAAGCCTCGGACAGGGGCGCGGGTACTGTATAAGGAGAAATAAAATGTTAAAACAGGTTTCTATCTACGCTGAGAACGTTAAGGGTAAGATGCTTGAAATTACAAGCATTCTTGCAGACGAGAACATCAATATATTAGGTTCCGTCACCAACGACTCGGCAGAATACGGAATAGTAAGAATGGTGGTAAGCGAGCCCGACAAGGCTTGTAAGGTTTTATCCGATAAGGGTATCATCTGTAAGCTTACCGATGTAATCGGAGTCGAGATTAAGGATGAAGTAGGTAATTTAAAGAAGCTTCTTCAGGCTCTTGACGATGCTTACATCAATGTGGATTACCTCTATCTTTCTTTTAACCGTGAGAGCGGATGCCCCATCATGATTCTTCATACCGAAGATGCGAGGGAAGTAGAGAACAATTTAAAAAGCAAGGGATTCTCCCTTTGCTAGAGTGATTAAACGAGCCGAAGTGCGCATGCGCTTCGGCTTTGTTGTTATTGCGAAAATAATACCCTTGCATTATAATTAAATCTGTATAAGTGTTTATACGTGGGAGAAGTTAATGATTAGAGAAGATTTTCAGTTTGAGTCGAGAGATAACCTTACTAAGCTTCACGCGGTAAGGTGGATTCCCGATGATAGGAAGCCTAAGTATATCCTGCAGATTGTGCACGGTATGGCTGAGCACGTGGACAGATACGAGGCATTCGCTGAGTACATGACCGGCAAGGGCATCATGGTTACAGCCGAGGATCACTTGGGACACGGAAAGAGTATCACCGATAAAGGCCCCGGTTTCTTTTGCAAACAGGATCCCGCAACGGTTATAGTGCGAGATGTTCACAGACTTAAGAAGATGAATCAGGAGGCTTATCCCGGGGTACCTTATTTTATTTTGGGTCATTCAATGGGTTCGTATATGCTTAGAAATTATCTTTGCAGATACGGAAAGGGCATAGACGGAGCCATTATCATGGGTACCGGCATGGAGCCTAAGTTCAGAGTGTTGGGGCTTAAAGCGATAATTGCGGTTTCATCGCTGCTTGGCAAGTATTCCAAGCCTTGCAAGCTTGCGGATAAGGCGGCTACGGGCGCGTATCAGAAACGTATTAAGAATCCCCGTACTCCGTTTGACTGGCTTACCAAGGACGAGGCGATTGTAGATAAGTACATTGCAGATCCTCTTTGCGGATTTACTTTTACCGGCAACGGATTTAAGACCCTGGCGGAGACTATCTGGAGACTTTACAAGGATTCATATGTTTCCAAGATGCCGGTTACATTAAGGACATTTATAATAAGCGGTTCCGAGGACCCCGTAGGTAATTACGGCGCAGGTCCTAAGAAGGTTTACGAATCCTTCCTGGCACAGGGCATGCAGCGCGTTCAGTTCAAGCTCTATGAGGGTGATCGTCACGAGATTCTCAACGAGACGGACAAGGCAACTGTTTACGAAGACATATACAATTGGATAGTCGGAGACGGCAATGAGTGACATTGTAATAGACATCGCACGTGCCGAAGACTGGGAAGATGCCATGGAGCTTGCATGGCGCACTTTTCTTAAGTTTGAAGCACCGGATTATTCTCAGGAAGGTACAGATAAGTTTCTTGAGTTTATATCGGGACAGGAACTTTATAAGATGTTTTTGTGCGGTGAGTATAAGGTTATTGTGGCCAGAGACGATTCGAAGATTGTCGGGGTTGCAAGTTTAAGAACGGGCAATCACATATCCCTTCTTTTTGTGGATGAGAAGTACCACAAGAGGGGAATCGCCACAAGGCTTGTTGCGGCGCTCCAAAGAGAATTTATAACGGGTGAATGCGTACAGATGACGGTTAATGCCGCACCGTACGCTGTAGGATTTTACGAGAAACTGGGGTTTATTAAGACAGACGATTTTAAGACTGCCGACGGCATTACTTATCTACCCATGCGATGCATGACTAGATTGGACGAGCGGTACAAATAAACGCAAAAGGCGGGTTTGTTCTATGAATCTGGTTCATAGTAAGGACATCTACTACATTTTCAGAGACGTAATGAAGTGCCTTGACCCCAAGGTAATGAATCATGGCGCGAGAACCTCTTACATCCTTTACCGTATGCTTCAGTGCATGGAAGGTAAGAAGTTTGAGATGTACGAGATAGCGGAGTTTGCTTTTCTTGCGACGCTTCACGACCTTGGTGCATACAAGACCAATCCCGGTGCGGATCAGCTTGCATACGAGACCAAGGACTTTATGCCGCACTCGATTTACGGATACCTGTTCCTTCTTTATCTGACACCCTTTAAGGACAGAGCCAAGATTATTCTGTATCATCATACGGATTATGATAAAGTGCCCAAGCAGGCGTACGAATTCAATGATATTATTCATTGCCTGAACGTCGCTGAGAAGATGGATATGTATTCCAATATCCTGGGTTCCAAGTTCGATTACATGATGTTCCAGAAGCATGCGGGTACCAGATACTCCGATAAGGCTTTGGGGCTTTTGTATCAGGCAGAGAAGAAGTACAACATATTCAGCAAGCTTTCTTCCGGCGAGTATAAGAACGAACTGGCGGAGCTTTATGAGTATCTTATTTTTACCGACGAAGAAAAGAAAGAATTCCTTGTGGGACTTATGTACATCGTAGGTTTCAGAAGTGAGTACACCATGCTTGATTCGGTTACGGCTATTCAGATTGCGGAATCGCTGGGCGACAGACTTATGATTTCGGAAGACGAGAAGGAGATACTGTTTTATGCAACGCTTCTTCACGACGCAGGCATGTGCGCGATTTCCAAGGACATAAGTGAGGCTCCCAGAAAGCTTACCGATGAGGAAATGCAGACCCTTCGTACACACGTTGAGGTTGTTGAGTCTATCCTTAAGGGAAGAATTGACGAAGGCGTTCTCGATACGATTATGGCTCACCATGAAAGAGGTGACGGCAGCGGTTATCCCAAGCGCTTAAAGTCCGATCAGATGAACCGCCTTATGAGAATCTTGCAGGTGGCCGATACCATGACGGGTCTTACCAATCCCAGAAGCTACCGTGATCCCAAGCCCAAGGAAGTGGTAATTAGCATACTCAAAGAAGAGGCTGAGAAGGGCAAGCTCGGTAAGGAAGTAGTAAGAGCGGCTACCACTTATTATGACGAGATTATGGCCGGCGTTAAGCAGAAGTCCGATGAAATGCTGTTAATGTACAGAAAGCTCCAGGACAGCTACGAGGCTACATACAAGCAGACCAATCAGTAAGTTTTCTTTGGCCGTATGGTCACATATTGAGAAGAAAGCGCATCGTATACTTAGGTGCGCGCGGCATATTATGCCGTTTACATGGAGGAAATGGAGTAATGAAACTTTTTAACTTAGACAGTCCGCTGATGAAATTTTTAAGCAGGATGACGGACATTTTATGGCTTAACATTCTGGTACTTATTTTCTTTGTACCTCCGGGAGTCGTGTATTATCTTTTTGCCAGTGCCATTGTCAATAGTGGCGCTATGCCCTCGACCGGGACGGAGATTCTGATTATCTTACTCGTGATTCTTGCAGCAACACCTATCGGTGCGGCGTTTACAGCTATGCACTACGTGCTTCTTAAGATGGTAAGAGACGAAGAAGGCTACATCACCAAGGATTTCTTTAAATCATTTAAGCTTAATTTCAGACAGGCAACCATCATCTGGGGCGTTGCCATGATTATTATAGGCATTTTGATCTTTAACTTTACCAATATTCAGGGAATGAAAGCCGGAACGCTGTTCTTTGCAGCTTCGGCTGTTGCCGCTATATTCATTTTCGGAACGCTTCTTTATGTATTCCCTGTTCTTTCACACTTTGAGAACAGCATTAAGGGTACTGTGAGAAATTCTTTCTTTATGAGTATTCTGGCGCTTCCGAGAACTGTGGTCATGATGATTCTTACGGCAGTTCCGCTTGTAATTATTTATCTTGTGGAGAGGTTTGAAGTTATGGTATGGCTTATTCCTCTTACAATGTTATTCTGGTTCTCGCTTCCCGCATATTACTGCGCGAAGTTATATGATAAGACTTTCAAACGTTTTGAGCCCGAAACCGCTAAGCCTGCGGATGATATGGAATGGACCGTGAGCGCATCGGAAGAGGGTGAAGAGACAAAAGCTGAGAGTGCGGACGAGAATGCGGATTCTTCGACAATTGAAGCCAAAGGGGAAGGCGATAAGGAGAATTCATCGGAAGAATAAAATATCAGGGGTGGTATTTTACATTAGGGTTAAACACATTGTGCTGCTTGGGAGGTATGCTTAGCTATGGAAGACAATAAGCAGGCGAAGGTGACGTTTGTCTCCTGGTCGCTTATAGGGGTTGCGTTTGTAATTATTATAATGTTTATGCTCTTTAAGTTTATTAATGACGGCAAAATGATGTCGTCCGACTTAAGTAAGGACAGACTTGAGGGCTATGCCAGCACGTGGGCGGGGCAGCTTAATTCCCGCGTGGAGCACATTATAGGTGAGACAATGGCGCTTATAGAGTTCTCCAAGGGTCAGAACTTTGAGCTCGGCGGAATCGAGACGTGTGCTTTTGCCAACGATATCGTATCCAAGACGGATGTGAGCCACATATATTTCTGCAGAGGCAATAAGCTTATCTGCAACGAAAAGGGTGAGCAGGTCGAGACGTTTTCGCTTGAGCCTTTTGCAAATTGTTCGAGCGTTATGGCTACGGTTATGAAGAGAGACGGCAAGCTTTATGAAGACGATATGCTTGTTGTGGCAATACCGTACAAGAATAAGGATTATGCAATTTCGGTTACCGATTTGAATACACTCGGTGAGAAGTTCATGGTATCGCCTTATGATACGGTTTCTTTTCTTGCGGTTATGGACAGCCAGGGACGCATAGTCGGTAATTACAACAAATACAAGGATACCGACAGCAAGTTTTTGATGAGCGAAAATATGATGAAGACCATCAAGGAAGGCTCCAATCTGGATGACTATTATCTGTTTGACGTAAGATACAAAAACGGTCTTTGCTCCTCGATTAAAGTGGTATATAACGGCGATGTGCGTACCGTTGTGACTGCGCCGCTTGAATATGCGGGGTTAAGTCTTGTGTACGGTGTTCGTCAGGCATATATAGACAGGGTTTCCACCAAATACTTCAGCGTGATTAAAGGTACTGCGGTTAAGATAGGTATCATAATCGTGGTGTTCATAATATTCGTTATCAGTGTTGCGGTATTCAATTCTCTTAAGTCAAGAGAGCGCGGTCGTGTTCTCGAAGATAAGGCTGATACAGACTTGCTTACCGAACTGTACAACAAAGCGGCTACCGAGCGTAAGATTAAAGAATACATTCAGGACAATCCTGACTCGAGAGCAATGATGTTCATTCTCGATATCGATAATTTCAAGAAAATTAACGATACGATGGGACATGCTTTCGGCGATACTCTTCTTAAGACTCTGGGCAAAGAAATCAGGATGGAATTCCGTATGACGGATATCATCGGAAGAACCGGCGGCGACGAGTTTATGGTATTCCTTAAAGACGTTACCGACGATTTGATTATCGAGAGAGAGGCCAATCGTATTACAAGGTTCTTCCATGACTTTAAGGCAGGCGGTGAATACGTTAAGTATTCCGCATCCGCAAGCATAGGTGCGGCTATTTATCCCGATGATGCCAAGAATTTCAAGGACTTATACATGGCTGCGGACCAGGCATTATATAAGGCCAAGAAGCGCGGCAAGAACCAGCTTGCATTCTACAATGAAGAAGGCTAAAAAGCCTGTAACTTGCTTTTTATGACACTTCCGCCATACCTATGGTAAATATGTACACTCAAAGGCTCATCCTTTAGAAAAGATGCCCAAATGACCTGCATAAGGGTCTGAAAATCGGCAATATTAACAAGGATGAGTCTTTTTTTTGGGCAAATATGGCATGGCATTAAAGAGAAGTTTTTAATATACTGTTAACAGATTGATTGGGGACATCCCCGTAATTTTTTAGGAGGATTATTATGGCAAGTTTATCAATGAAAAACATCTGCAAAGTATATCCCAACGGTTTTGAAGCTGTTAAGAACTTCAACCTTGAGATCGCAGATAAAGAGTTCATCATCTTCGTTGGACCTTCAGGTTGTGGTAAGTCTACCACACTTCGTATGATCGCAGGTCTTGAAGATATTTCTTCAGGTGAGTTGAAGATTGGTGACAGAGTAGTTAACGACGTTGAACCCAAGGACAGAGATATCGCAATGGTATTCCAGAACTACGCATTGTATCCTCATATGTCCGTATACGATAACATGGCTTTCGGTCTTAAGTTAAGAAAAGTTCCGAAGGACGAAATCGACAAGATGGTTAAGGAAGCAGCTAAGATTCTTGACCTTACTCCTCTTCTTGACAGAAGACCCAAGGCTCTTTCCGGTGGTCAGAGACAGCGTGTTGCTATGGGACGTGCTATCGTTCGTAACCCTAAGGTATTCCTTATGGACGAGCCTCTTTCCAACCTTGATGCTAAGCTCCGTGTACAGATGCGTATCGAGATCGCTAAGTTACACCAGAGACTTGGTACCACCATCATCTACGTAACACACGACCAGACCGAGGCTATGACACTTGGTACCAGAATCGTAGTTATGAAGGACGGTGTTATCCAGCAGGTTGATACACCTCAGAACCTTTACGAGAAGCCTTGCAACCTCTTCGTTGCAGGATTCATGGGATCACCTCAGATGAACTTCCTTGATGCAGAAGTTGAAGTTAAGGGTGATGTTGCTTGCCTCAATATCGCAGGTAAGTCCATTCCTCTTCCTCCCGCTAAGTCCAAGAAGCTTATCGACGGCGGTTACAACGGAAAGACCGTTACATTCGGTATTCGTCCTGAAGATGTTTACGATTCTCAGATGTTTATCGAGACCTCACCTAACAGCGTATTCGAATCAACCGTTAAGGTTTACGAATTGCTCGGTGCAGAAGTTTACTTATACTTCGATCTTGCTGAGTTCCCTATCACTGCAAGAGTTGACTCCAGAACAACTTCAAGACCCGGCGATGCTATCAAGTTCGCTCTTGACGTTGAGAAGATTCACGTATTCGATAAGGAAACAGAGCAGGTTATTACCAACTAGTAAGAACCTATTTAGGGCATCGGCATTGCCGGTGCCCTATTTTAATGTGAGGCACTTTTCTGTTAACTTGTAAAATGATGTTATGTGCTATAAAATAAGTGTAACCAAAAACTGATTAAGTTAGGACGACAATATGATTACATCTTCTGTTATTCAAAACTGTATAGATGATTTGCATACCATTACCAAAATCGATTTTTGCGTATACGATCCGGAAGGACTTAAGATAGCCTCCACCTTCGATGCATCGGACATTACGGGAGAGTTTATTTATTCTTTCGCTGTATCACCCGCTGACTCACAGGTAATAGGAGCTCATCACCTCTTAAAGATTCATGATGAGGAAGAGACAGCCTACATTCTGGTGGCCAAGGGAATGTCCGAAGATGTATACATGGTGGCCAAAATCTGTGTTTCCCAGATTCAGGCCCTTATCATTGCGTACAAAGAAAGATTCGACAGAAACAACTTCTTCCAGAATCTGATGCTTGATAACCTTCTTTTGGTAGATATTTATAATCGTGCCAAGAAGCTCCATATTGAGGTTAATGCGCCCAGAGTCGTATTCCTTGTGGAGGCTCGCATCGAGAAGGACAATTCCGCAATGGAAGTGCTTAAGGGCATGTTCTCTCAGCAGGCGGGCGACTATCTTACAGCAGTTGATGAGAAGAACATTATTCTTATCAAGAACGTGGAAGAGTGCGCAGGATATGAGGATTACGTTGAGATAGCCAATACCATCGTTGACATTGTTAACACAGAGGCGATGCTTAAGGTTAAGGTTTCTTTCGGCTCCAAGGTTAATGAGCTTAAGGACGTTTCCAAGTCCTACAAGGAAGCCAAGATGGCGCTCGATGTAGGTAAGATTTTCTACGCTGAGAAGACGGTTATTTCCTATACTTCTCTCGGTATCGGTAGACTTATCTATCAGCTTCCCGAGAATCTTTGCCACTTGTTCATCGATGAGATATTCAGAGACGGTATTCCGGAGACTATTGATGAGGAGATTCTTTCTACAGTCAATAAGTTCTTCGAGAACAACTTGAACGTGTCGGAGACTTCCAGACAGCTGTTCGTGCATCGTAACACGCTTGTATACCGTCTTGAGAAGCTTGAGAAGGCTACAGGCCTTGACGTAAGAACCTTCGATGATGCTCTTACATTTAAGATTGCGCTTATGGTTGTTAACTACATTAAATATCTTGATAATCTTGAGTAAAAGAAAGCCCTCGACAGATAATTGCCGGGGGTTTATTTATACACCTTCAAGGTCGAAGGGCGGGATAAAGCTTTCCTTGTTGACTTCGCCTTCCTGAAAGAAAGCGTTAGTGACGCCCATATCAAGGGCGGCATTGATGACCTTGTCGTATTCGCGCTTGGTAAGAGAGCGCCTTAAACAGGCGTATTCCGCGCCGTCCGGTATGATAGCGGAGAGCGGAGTGTACTGACTCATAATACTTAGATAAATGATGTCCGCGTATCTGTCATGGAGATAGCGGATTATTTTAATAGCTTCGTTCGTATGCGCAGGAAGCACGAGAATGCGCACGATTACGCCCTTCTTAATAATTCCCGTGGTATCGTCAAAAGAAGCCGCGCCGGCCATTTCTACCATCTTGTCGACAGCCTTCTTTGCGACTTCCGGATAGTCGGGAGCCTTAGAGAAGAGGGCGGCAGTATCACTGCTTATATATTTAAAATCTGGCAAAAAAACATCCACAATACCGCGCAGTAACTCGAGGGTCTCAGGCTTCTCATAGCCGGAGGTATTGTATACGAAAGGTATCTTTAAGCCCTTCTCTCGCGCACGGGAAGCGGCGGCAACTATATGCGGTACATAGTGAGTAGGGGTGACAAGATTGATGTTGTTGGCACCCTTGTCCTGAAGCTCAAGAAAGATTTCCGCTAGCCTGTTTGCCGAGATTTCTTTGCCGTACTTACCACGGGAGATTTCGTAATTCTGGCAGAATACGCACTTGAGCGGGCAACCTGCGAAGAACACGGCGCCGGAGCCTTTGCTGCCGCTGATACAGGGCTCCTCCCACATATGAAGAGCGGCTCGGGTAACCATCAGACGACTGCTCTCACTGCACACGCCAAGAGCACCCTCGGTACGACGAGCGTTACACTCGCGGGGGCAAAGCCTGCAGTTCTCATATTCTTTTGCCACATGTAAATCAGAATCAGACATACAAAAATACCGTATCCACATAGCCGTCAGTGCCGCGAACACTCCGGTTTCCTCGCGGCACATGGAAGATTCCTCTTAGTGCTGCTTCGTTCCCGACCTGACACGGTTCGTGGATTTCCATTGCGCGAGACCGAAATGTTCATAAGCGACACATGGCGACCGTGAAGATACGGTATCCAATGTTGCCTTGTTATGATAATAGATAAAGGGAGAAAAGTCAATCGGTAAAAAGACTTTTCTCCCTGTTACATTTTTGCCTCTTATCTACTGCCTGCACTCGTTCTTGTGGAACAGGCGCTTCTCTACATACTGGGCCTCGTCAGCCATGGATACAAGCTTCTCAAGGTCGCATTCCCAATCCGAATACTCAACTGCGCCAATGCTTAAGGATATAGTGATAGGAAGACCGTTCTTGGCCGATAATTCCGCGCATGCTTTGGCTATACGCTCCCGGAAATGGCCCACAATCGAAAGTGGCATACCGGGTGCCACAATGGCGAATTCGTCACCGCTGATTCTTCCCACAATATCGTTACCGCGGAAGCACAACTTAAGCACCTCGGCCTGAGTCTTGATTGCCACATCGCCCATATCGTGGCCGTAAGTGTCGTTGATATTCTTAAGACCGTTCATGTCCGCAAAAAGAACAAGTCCGCTTCGCCCCAGCTTAACCGAGTAATCCACCGCACTCTTCCCGTACTCGTAAAAGCCGCGCCTGTTAAGAATGCCGGTAAGCTCGTCGGTAACACTCTGACGACTCAGGTCCGTATTCTGGCTTTCGAGCTCTTTGTTGAGGGTGTTAAGCTCGGCATTTTTATGAATCTCGGCGGAGAAATCCTGACCCTGCGAAATAAAGTTTGAAATAATGCGCATATAAATCGAGTACAGCAGATAGTTGTTGCTCGAAAATTTGAACATCATGTATCCGTACTGATTGTTACGATAGCATATCGGGTGCATGAAAAAGCAACCGGTGTCGCAACCGTCAATATACGGCATAATCTCTCGCTTGGGGTTAAAAGAATTATATTCGTCCAGAATCTCGCTCTTTCCGTTACGGCTCCAGTACGAAGAAAGATAAACTCGTGAAGGAAGCGAAAAATCCTCATCAGGCTCGACTTCGACTACATTCTGATAAAGAAACAGCGCAAAGAACTCTATATCTCTGACACTCGGGAGAATGGTCGGGAGCTGATTGATGATGGACTCGTAGTTGCCCGCGCGCTGAAGCACACCAAGCAGAATATATATACTGTCGAACTGAGCGGCAGAGTAAATCAAATCGGAAGTGCCGCTGAGAGTCGACATTTTTTCTTTCAGACAGCCGGACTCGTCAAAGGAAAGGTAATGGCGAGAGTCATCACGAGAGATACAGCCGCAGGACTGCCTGTAAATAGGCTTTACGTCTGAAGTGGTAGTCACTTCATTCTCGCGACCGTATAATTTCGCATATAAAAGCTCGGCAACGGTCTGCCCTTGCTTGAACAGATCCTGGCTGATAGTTGAAAGCGTCGGCGTGGAAGTCTCGGCGCTTAGAGTGTTGTCATAGCCCACAACTTTCACGTCTTCAGGTACTTTGATTCCGTGCTCGCTAAGAGCCGCCATGCAACCAAGAGCCATACGGTCATTGGCCGCAACGACAGTGTCGAAAGGGAAACCGCCCTGCGCTGCAATATAAGCGTTAATCATCCGCTGAGTATCACCGAAAGTGAAGTTGCTGTCAAAAAAGGAAACTTCATCGGCGTGAATACCGGTTGCTTTGACAGCCGCCATGAAAGCATTCTGTCTGGCTACAGATTCAACGGATTTGGTAGAATTGGCTGAAATAAAAGCGAATTTGCGACACCCGTGCGTGTTGACGAGATGGTCGACCACTTCCATGTAGCCGGATTCGCAGCTGATGGAAGTGTTTAGAACCCCGTCTATACCAAGCGGGATAGACATAGATACAAGAGGCTTGTTGGTAAAAGGCTTCAGCAAATTGCAAAGCTCGTCCATGCTAAGCTTCGACGAATAGGAGCCTGAAAGCACAATATACCCGTCAACGCTCTCGTTGTCGAGAATGCTCATCATGGTCCAATACTGATATCCGAGATCGAGATATTCGATACCCGGAAGCATAGTGTGAGTAATAATGAGCTTAACATTTTTGTCTTTATAAAAGTCTCTGATTCCGTCCAGAGCGCCGCCGACGTAGTCGACCGTAAAATCCTGCTCGAGGACGACGATTGTCTTATAGTCTGCCATTTTTCCACTCTCTTGTGCGAATACTACTTCAACATAATATTACACACAATCGATTAACAAAATGGCTAAAAATTGAAGTACAGGAAGGTGCTCACACCGGTCATGGAAATCAGACAAGCCGCAAGCACAACACCCAGGAAGAGTGCAAAAGAAGCCTTAACGCCCTTTTCTCTCTGCGCATCAAGTATTTCGTTGGAATTCTTACCGATAAGCAAGAAAACAGCGATTAACAGGCAAGCCAGCCACAGAATTCCGTATACGAGATAAAGCTTCGTACCCTGCAGATACAAAGTGTTTTCGATCAATTTCTTAACGACGGTAACCTGATTGAACGAGCCCACAAGATTAAGCCAGAACCTGCTAAAGGAAGGAACAAACATAACCTTAAGAACACGTACCATATTATAGATGGTCTCACTTCTGAAGATCACCTGAGTAATCATAATGAAAAAGAAAGTGCCGAACCACGTAATAAAGTTCTTTTTAAGCTTGAAGAACTTACGCTGAGCCCAAAGAGTCGCAAGGCCCTGAGCGATACCCCAGAGGACAAAAGTCCAGCTGGCGCCGTGCCAGAAACCGCTCACGAAGAAGACTACCATGGGTGTCAGATATGAGTAGAGCTTTCTTTTTTTGACTCTTACACCGTGGATGGTGAGGGGGGTGTAAATATACGAAGTGAAGAATCTGGTAAGCGTAAAGTGCCAACGGTTCCAGTACTCCGGAACGCTGTGTGACTTATAGGGGGACTTAAAGTTGATGGGCAGCTCGAAGTTAAACATCTTGCCGAGACCGCAAGCCATATCGCAGTATCCGCTGAAGTCAAAGTACAGTTCGAAAGTATAGCAGATAGCCATAATCCAGCCCGAAGGAGTATCGATGTTATCGACACACTGAAAGCCCAGATTGACGGGGTGAGCGAACAAATCCGCAATCAACACTTTCTTGGCAAGACCGATGATAAAAAGAATCCAGCCGTCGCGGAATGACTCGGCGTTGAACTTTCTAAGGGTGTGGTCCTGCATCTGAGGAATAATCTCGTTGTGAAGCACAATCGGTCCTGCAATAAGCTGAGGGAAGAATGCCACATAAGCCAGGTAATCAAGGATATTGTAGTGTGGCGCAGACTCCCAGTAACGGTCGATAAGATAAGAAATCTGCTGAAGCGTGAAGAAGCTTATACCAAGCGGCAATAAAATGTGCTTGAGTGCAAAAGAAGACTTAAACACCGCGTTGATATTCTCCACGAAAAAGTCGTAGTACTTGTAGTATCCGAGCAGGCAGATATTGGCGATAAGCCCTATGAAAAAGAAAAGCTTACGCTTCGCCGGGAACTTCTCGATAAGAAAGCTGATGCAGTAGTTACCGAGCATACTGCCGATTATGATATACAGGTACGAAGGGTTAAAGTATCCGTAGAACCAAAGAGACATTCCGATTAAGAATGCCGTCGCGATTTTATAGAATTTAAAATGGTTAAGTAAATACCATCCGCACAGACACAAAGGTAAAAATACAAAAATAAAGATGTGTGAATTAAAAAGCATGATGCTGTCCTTACCGTCAAAATTTATTCGAATAGAATTATAACATAAAAAAGAAAGCCGTGAATATATAATACCCGGAGGACTTGCAATTTACATTATGAAAAAATATAATTAAACGGTATAAATCTGCACCTAAGTATGTAATTAAAGGCGGTATGTGAGTGAAGGAACTGGAATATCCTTTTGATTCGGATTATCTGTTTAAAAACGGACGCAAATTAAAGAAGCAGTTATTAAGCGAAGGCGGCCCCTTTATTGACAAAAGAATAGCTATTCTCGGCGGTAGCACTACGTCGGCAGTCAAGGATATGCTGGAACTTTTTTTGTTAAACTTTGGCATTAAGCCTTTTTTTTACGAGTCCGAATATAATAAATACTTTGAAGACGGAATGTTCGAGAATCCCGAGCTTAAGGAGTTTAAGCCGGACTTAATCTATATACATACGACCTCGCGAAACATCGATGTATTCCCCAAGGCAGCAGATGACAAGGAAACGGCGCGCAAGCTGCAGGAGGATGTTTTCTTTAAGTTTAAAGCGTTATGGGAAAGCATTTTTGATAAGTACGGATGCGCCATAATTCAGAATAACTTTGAGCCGCCTATGTACAGGCTTTTAGGCAACAGCGATTGCGTGTATCCGGGCGGAGCCGTTAACTTTATAAACGGTATCAATGCGATGTTTGCAGAATATACGTATACGCACAAGGATTTGTACATTCACGATATCAATTACGAAGCATCCTGCTACGGCCTTAATAAGTGGACGGATCTTTCCTATTGGTATATGTACAAGTACGCCATGACGTTAAGCGCCATTCCGGAGTGCTCTTACGGAGTTGCGCGTATCATAAAGAGTATTTACGGTAAGAACAAGAAAGCACTGTCACTTGACCTTGATAATACGCTTTGGGGCGGAGTTATCGGCGATGACGGTCCCGAGAATATCGAGGTCGGCCAGGAGACACCCATGGCTCAGGGCTACAGCGAGTTTCAGTCATACTTAAAGCGCCACGCCGAGATAGGAGTTATCCTTGCGGTTAATTCCAAGAATAACGACGATGTGGCCAGAAAAGGTTTTGAAAGACCCGACAGCGTATTGAAGCTTGACGATTTTGCGGCATTCTACGCTAACTGGGACAATAAAGATTTGAATCTTAAGAGGACGGCCGAGAGTTTAACACTCTTACCCGAAAGCTTTGTTTTTGTAGATGATAATCCTGTCGAGAGAGGGCTTGTTGCGGGCAATGTAAGCGGTGTGGCGGTTCCCGAGATGGACGGTGTCGAGAATTATATTAAGATATTGGACCGTTCCGGCTTCTTTGAAGTGACTGCTTTGTCCAAGGACGATGCGGAGCGTGCCAAGATGTACCGCGAGAACGCTATCAGAAGCAACGAGATGGCCAAGTACGAAGACTACGATTCTTACCTTAAGTCCCTGGAGATGAAGGCTGAGATAGGCGCGTTTGTGCCGGAGTATCTTGACAGAATCGCTCAGCTTACCAATAAGAGCAACCAGTTCAATCTTACGACATGGCGCCTTGCCCGGAGCGAGATTGAGAAGATGGCGGCAGACAGCGCATACGTTACTTTGTACGGTAAGCTTGCGGACAAGTTCGGTGACAACGGTGTCGTAAGCGTGGTTATCGCCAAGGTTAACGGCGATACGGCGGATATTCTTTTGTGGCTCATGAGCTGCAGAGTACTTAAGCGCGATATGGAATTCGCTATGATGGGCGAGCTTGTGAAGAAGCTTAAAGCGCTTGGCGTTACAAGGATTACTGCTCATTACTACCCCACAGCCAAGAACGCTATGGTCAAGGACTTCTACGCACTCCACGGTTTTGTTAAGGAAGAGGAAGACGAAGCCGGCAACGCTTTGTGGGCTATAGACGTAGACAAATATAACGAGAAGAAACACAACATTGCTATAAATGTTTGACAGAGAAAGGAATAATTATGACAAGAGAAGAAATTTTAGCCAAGATTAATGAGATATTCAGAGACTTATTCGATGACGATTCCATCACGGTAAATGACGCTACCGTCGCTTCCGACGTTGACGGTTGGGACAGCCTTATGCACATCACCATCATCGGCACCATCGAAGCAGAGTTCGGCATCAAGTTCCCCATGAAGGACATCGTAGGCATGAAGAACGTAGGCCAGCTTGTAGACAAGATTTCGGAGCTTTCCAAGTAATATGAAAATACACCATCTGGGATACCTGGTAAAAAAACACGATAAGGCGTTAAAAGAATTTGAGAAGCTGGGCTTCGAAGTGACTCAGGATACCGTTTTCGACGAGTACAGAGGTATCGACATCACTTTCCTGGCCAGAGACGGCTACGTGGTCGAAATTGTCTCCCCCAAGGAGAAGGATTCCGTAGTGTCAGAACTTTTCAAGAAAATCGGCAATTCACCTTATCACATCTGCTATGAGACGGATGATATCGAGAAAAGCGCTGCCGAATTGTCGCAGAACGGCTATGTTATGTGGGAAGAGCCCCACGAGGCTGTTGCCATGGGCGGCAAGCGGGTGTGCTTTCTTGTGCACCCATTTATGGGAATGATAGAGTTAGTGGAAGCGGGAGAATAGTAATTGAAGAAAAATAGCATATTAAAGTTTTTTATTATATTGTTGATTCCCGTGGTACTTGCGGCTTCGGCGATAGTGATTATCGACCCTTTCTTTCACTACCATGCTCCGATAAAGGGTATGCCTTATGTGCTTACCGAGGAGCGCTATCAGAACAACGGTATTGCAAGGCATTTTAAGTACGAAGCGATAATTACAGGCTCCAGTACTTCGCAGAATTTCAAGACGACGGACGTTGAGAGACTCTGGGGATATGAGGCCGTGAAGCTTCCTTTTGCCGGCGCAACGTTTAAGGAGCAGGACAGCATTGTCAGGACTGCGATAGCGGCCAATGATGATTTGAAGCTGGTCATCCGCGGACTCGATCCAAACCGCATAAACTGCGATAAAGATGAGATGGGCTATGAAAATTACCCTCAGTATCTTTACGATAAGAATCCCTTCAACGACTATGATTACCTCTTTAACAAAGATGTGTGGGTAATGATAGGTAATATCGTGATGAGGGGTATTAAGGGCAAGGGTCCCATGACCTTTGACGAGTATTCCAACTGTAACGATATGAAGACCTTCGGGCGGGAAGCCGTTCTCAGAACTTTCGAGAGACAGGACGTTGTTGCTGAGCCCGCTCATTTCACGGATGAGGATTTTGAACGTATTCGCGATAACATTAATCAGAACATTATCGATACCGCTAAGGCTCATCCCGACATAGAGTTCTGCCTCTTCATGACACCTCCCTGCGTGTGTTTTTGGGATGCACTTATCAGAAGCGGCAACTACGAAGATGTAATGGACGAGCTTGAGCTCACGTATGCGATGCTTCTGGAAGTTGATAATATTAAGCTGTATTCTTTTTTCGACAGGATAGATATTACCGGCAATCTTGATAATTACATGGATACGCTTCATTACAGCGAAGATATCAACACTTATATCTGCGAGTGCATGAAGCGCGGCGAAGGTCTGATGACCAAGGATAACTATCTTGAGCATCTTGAGAAAGTCAGAAAGTTGTACCGGGAATTCGACCACGACAGCATTTTTGAATAAAGGATTATAGAAGAATGGGTAAAATACGATATTGGGTTATGGCGCTTTGTGTGATGTGCCTGTTAATTTCGGCATGCACACTTCCTACGCCGGAGGAGGTCAAGCATTCGGTGGACACGCAGGAGCTTGGCAAGATTAACCTGACTCAGAAAGAAATTGATGATTTTGTGGAGCCCTACGTTCAGATACTTGAGAAGATTAAGGGCACAGATTCCAAGGACGTAGAGATAAGCGAGAAAGACAAGAAAAGTCTGTACGAGTTTTGCAAGAACATAACCGAGGAAGAGTTTGAAAAGATGGTCGAGACAGCGAGACAAATCTCCGGCGAGACTGTTGAGAAGCTCTTTGATGAGGATTCGGAGTCCTCGGGTATTGATGAATTAATAGACGTAATGAAGGAAGAAGAACGCGACTAGAGGGTTGCGTTCTTTTTGTTTACTGTCACATTGAGAATAGTATATAATGACTAATTGAGAAGACGTGCTTGTATAGGGAGAAAAGACAAGGCGAAAATAGTACAAGGGATGATGTTATATGAAATGGATATTTCTAATAGGTGAAGAAGATTTTAATATCAGTACATTGAAGACGTTGAAGTATTCCGGAATAAATTTGGCTTATGAGGTTGATGATATATTGGGGAGATATTGCTTGGATTATGGTGACGAG